>JAVRCJ020000003.1:0-394513 GCA_034530875.2 Nostoc sp. DedSLP01 | reverse complement strand
TTGGATTTTTCACCACCTTTTACTCCCCACAACTCTTGCTCTTATTACTTTACTTGGACTTGTGTGTACACCGTAGCTTTCTAAGGGGAGGGAACTAGATTTCTTATTTCCCCCCTTGACAAGGGGGGATTAAGGGGGGTAATGCTCAGAATTTGAAAAGAAATCCGACTTGTGTGTATAGGGTAGGCTTTTAATTAAGGTTCAAGCCTATTCTTAATTAGGGTCACCAATCAGAACAAAAGAAGACCAGAAAAAAGGGTGTCTTTTAATCTGAGTGAGTTTAGCTTCGCGTAGTGCCTGTGTTTTACTCTTCCCCTCCTTGAGGTTTTCGTAAAATTTGACCATAATATCTTGTGTAGCTTGGTCATCAATACTCCAAAGATTCGCAATCACAGCCTTAGCACCTGCTCTCTCAAATAAATAAGCAAGTCCAGTAATCGAAGCGTCGTTATTATCAATAATAGGTTTGCCAGAACTATCAGTTTGCAGAGCAGTTTGACAAGCACTAAGGGTAATTAAATCAACATTTTCTAATCCCAGTCGAGCAGCATCAGCAATGTTAAGTTCTTCGTTGTTGGCAAACACCAGAATATTTTCTTTTAGCTTTAATTTAGGACAACCACCACGTTGAAAACAGCCATGTGTTGCCAAATGCAGCAAAGGAAATTGAGGAGCTAAAATTTTAAATGAATCAAGAGTTGCTTTGTCACCAGTAAAGAATTTACTTCCTGGGAGTGTATCAGCGATTTTTTTGACTTCGATTTCTGCATTTGTAAGTGCGAGCAAGCCATTAGGAGATGGATTCCCAAAAGCCAGAACTCGTTTTTGGGCAGGTGAAGAATTTGTTTTGAGAGATTGAGAAGAACGGGTAGATAAACGGGTTAAATAGCTAACAGGATATTTCTCTAGTAAAAATTGATTGTTCTTACTATCATAAAGAGCATCAAAGGGGATATAGCGTAAAGCTCCGTTGGCAATGATGCCAAGTTGTTGAGGCTTAGTTGCTTGAATTTCAGCTTCTACTGGAGCAATTAGTAGATTATAAAGACTTTCCAAGTTATCCAGATATTTATCATCTAGACGATTAGTTAATTGCTCGTAAGTTTGTTCCACTAACTTATAAAACTGCTTGGAAATAGAGATTTGCTTTACTGTCAAGCTGTTTTTAGTTAACATGAATAAGGCAATTTTATTGGGTGCATTATTTGTATCAGTTAAAACGACAGGATGGATAAGTGTTGTACCAGTGGGAATATTTGCTTGTAAACGACTAATATCAATGGGAGTGGTTTCAAATATTTCTGCAACTTCTGGAAAGCTTTGGGAAATTTCTTCACCTTTTTTAAAGACTTGCGCTTCAAGTTCGCGCATTTGTCGTGACAGGGGTTCAGAAAATTTTTCCTGTAGTTTTTGCCGGACTAATTGCAGTTGTTGGTTGAGTTGGTTCCACTCGTTAATGGCTTTTTGAGATGCAGGGTCTTTTAATTTGGGATTAATAAAACGAATATAATCAATCAGACTAACAGTGTTAATAAAGTTAGCCTGTTCATACGCAAGTTCATAAGCATTTTGAAATTTATTTGATTTAATAAGAATACTAATGACAGCCTTAGTGTTTTCTTGTAATTGTAAAAGGTTAAGGCCTTCATCTTTGGTAATATTGACGCCTATTTTTAATATCCGAGTCAGTGATACCTTGAAATATGTAGTTGCTTTGTTCAGCTCCCCAATACGGGCATAGACACCACCGATATTACTTAGAGTGGTAGCTTCACCAGCGTGGTTGCCCACTTGTTGGAAAATGGGCAGAGATTGGTTGTAATAATCCAATGCCAACTTTAGCTCCCCAATGCGATCGTAGACATTACCAATATTACTTAGAGTAGTAGCTTCACCAGCACGGTTGCCCACTTGTTGGAAAATGGGCAGAGATTGGTTGTAATAATCCAATGCCAACTTTAGCTGCCCAATGCGATCGTAGACATTACCAATATTACTTAGAGTAGTAGCTTCACCAGCACGGTTGCCCACTTGTCTTATAATGACGAGAGATTGGTTGTAATAATCCAATGCCAACTTTGGCTGCCCAATGCGATCGTAGACATTACCGATATTATTTAGAGTAGTAGCTTCACCAGCGCGGTCGACCACTTCTTCTGAAATGGATAGAGATTGGTTGTAATAATCCAATGCCAACTTTGGCTGCCCAAGAAGGGCATAAATATTACCGATATTACTTAGAGTAGTAGCTTCACCAGCGCGGTCGCCCACTTGTTTTCTAATGATCAGAGATTGGTTGTAATATGCCAATGACGTTTGCTGCTGCCCAACAAGAGCGTAAATATTACCGATATTGTTGAGAGTACTAGCTTCACGAGCGCGATCGCCCACTTCTTTTATTATGGGTAGAGATTGGTTGTAATAAGCCAATGCCAACTGTGGCTGCCCAATATCAGCGTAGACTAAACCGATATTGGACAGAGTACTAGCTTCACCAGAGCGATCACCCACTTGTTTTGTAATGAGCAGAGATTGGTTGTAATAATCCAATGCCAGCTTTGGCTCCCCAATATTGGCGTAGTTCAAGCCAATCCTAGTTAGAATAGTTGCTTCCAGTTTTCTATCTTTTTGTTGCTGTGCCAACAATAATGCTTGTTCAAGAGTAGCAATAGCTTTTTGTAGTTGTCCTTTGTTCGTTTGCTCTATTGCAATATCCAGCAGTTTTTGTGCTTGTTGAGTTTGAGAATTCTCAGTTTGCCCCCAAACTGCTAATTGACTTGGCTCCATTACCACACAAGCCAAGCCAATTCCTATTACCAGCAAAACTCTATCTAGCTGTTTCATTTTTAATCAGCAATGCCGTTGCAGTCACAAAGCAGTTTGATGGATTGAGTCATTACATCTGAGTTAACGGGGTTGTAAGCGATCCGTTGGTGTCACCTTAATCGTTAGCTTTTTACCTGATTGAAATTCCATCTCATCCACTACATATAAACTGTCCTGTGCTACTCCCAAAATCCCACGTAGTTGTTTTTGATTCATTACTTTTGATAGGTCTACGCTAGCTTGCCCTTGCTTTGAGTCGATTAATCGAAATGCATCTACTGGTATATTTCCCCATGTACTTTGTGTTGCTTTTGCCTTATCTTCTCCTCGGATTACTCGCCCTTCACCAGCGATATAAACCAATGCATCTCGTCTAAAACTTATTCGCTGTACTTGGCTAAGCTGAACCGAGCGAGGTGTGCCAGCACGGAAAATCTGAATTTTTTGGTTTTTAGAATTAAAATCTGTTAGTTGCCCAGTGATGGATTTTCCATCTTTGAACCATATATCTGCACTAGTAGGTAATGCCAAAGGTATTAGACTTTTAATTGTTGAGCGTTGTGTTTGGGCTATTTGAGGTGTTGCAATTGCTACCAATATATTTTCTATTGTTAAAGTTGTAGCTATTATTGACACAATACTCAGTGTGCTAAAAACTACTTTCATATATTTATAGCTAATAATGTAGGAACTAAAGCAAAAAGGTGGATTTAGTCTTAAAAGCTTAGTATCATCAATTATACAATCAAAGAAATTACTCTTGATTTCGGAAAAGCTTTTTTAAGGATTTTTGCTTGATTAACAGATTATGGATAATTTTGATTTAAAGGCAGTACTGAGAGTGTATGTAACAATCAAGCAATGTACTTTCTTGTATAGTAGTGTTGTTTTATCTGGTCTGCTAGTAGGTAGCTATAACTAAATTCTTAGTAATTTCGATCGTAATTATGTCCCCTACTCCTGACCATTCTTCCAACAGCAATTTTTTAGGAAGCTTCGCTAGTTTGCTTGGCGTCTTAGCTATCTTCCTTTACTTTCTTGGCTGGATATATCGCTGGGCTTACTTTAGTTTTTTTGAAATAGAAATTACTGCTTTAAATTTTCCATTTGAGTCTTTTTTATTAGTACCAATCCAAGTTATTCTAGGTAATATTTGGATATTTTTACGAGCGTTGGCAGCTCTAATTATTACTGTTATATTAATTAAATTCAGTCTTTGGATTATTCGTTCGCCAAAGCCGGTCAGCCCACCTAGTACCTTAAACTCACTTGTTACTCGTTATACGCAAAAAGTACACAGCTTTTGGCTGCTTCAACGTTTGCGTTCTTTTGCCCAATTTTTACCTCTGCCTTTACGCCATGAAATTATTGTTGTTGCCTGGATTTTGGCTGCTTTATTTTGGTTAGGTCGTTGGCAAGGTGCTGCTGATGCTTTCCGGGATGCAGTTAATACAACCTCAACTAGACCGATTGTGACTCTAGTTAGCCCACAAGACAAAAGTCCTTTAGGACTCAATCTGGAGGATTTGACAAATCCTAATTTGAAGAATTCTCGCATCATCGGAGATGTTGAGCAATTCCGACGAATTTATGGACGAGAAACAAACGATTTAACAACTAATCCAAAGCAACCTATTGTGTGGCGGTTGCTAATTGAGAACAACAATTGGGTTTATCTGTTTCCTGCAATGCCTGCTGATGCAAAACGGGATCAACGTCCTCCAGTATTAGCAATTAACACTAGTGATGGTCAAGTGCAGGTACTAATTCTGAGTCGTCCTAAAATGCTTCCTTGATAATACAGCAGTTTTTATTTGTATGAGGTAGGGAGCAGGGAAAAGGGTTTGAAGTTATTACCAACAATTCAAATTTTGCAACTTGAATGCACATGAGCTTAGTGGCGTGGTAAGGCTAAAATAGAGCATTAGTGTAGGTTGGGTTGAACGGAGTGAAACCCAACGCGGATATCGGTGTTGGGTTTCGTTCCTCAACCCAACCTACAAATTTATTGCTGTATTATTGCTAGCGTGCTATACACTTTCAGAGGTTTGGCTAGATGCTTTCTTAGCAATAGTTTTTATCCGAGTTGCTCTACTTTTACGCAGACTTTCACTTCTACGAATCCCACCAGCCATTTGGTATTCAGGGCTGTCTTTGCCGTATTTAAAGCCAATTCCCATTAACATTTTTTCACAGTAACTAACTAAATTTTGTTCTAATTGTTCAACTTCTATTTTAGAAGAACCAACCATGCTGATAATAGTATTATGGTTTTCTAATCTAGTGCGTAACTCTTCAATTAATTGTGTCAGGGTGGCGATGTTGTAATTATCTCCAAGATCCAGATTGCTATTTATTGCTTTGAGTCCAGCAAATCTTAACTCGGCATTTTCTAGAACGCGAGATGTGCGTTTTTTCTGAGGCATAAATTTACTACCTTCTAAGGCTTATAAAATTACTATGCCCCACTCAAACTAAATTTTGGTTCAGCAAAATCCACAAATATTTTAATATGTTTTGATTTTTGTATTTCTCTCTGTAAAAAGGAAACGGGGAACAGGGAAATCAGTTGTTTCAAGTGGTACATCGTTGTTTCAAAAATTAAATAATTCGATCGCCAACTGCAATATTTTTTTCATTCAGGGTATTTACAAGTATAAAATTATACTCTAATATGAGAATAAGAAAGGCGATCGCGGTTTCTTGGCAGAGGGCGATCGCCTTTCCGTAAACCCCCATTCTGGGAGATAAATACAATCATGGCACAAGTAAAAAAGTTTGTAAAAAATCGAAACTTCGCTCAATCAAAGTTAGAACAATACTTACGTGGCGAAAAGTTAGATACACCCGCCTGGAATCAACTTTTAAAAAATCCATCACCCAAAAGAGAACCGATTAAACATTTGCTGATTGGTTCTCCAAAAGCCGTTACTAGTACAATTCACTCTCTGCAAGTAATTGGCTATGCAAGCACTGGTGACTGGAGTCCACTACTACCAACTGCTAACCGAGACGAGGTAATGAGTATTTTAATCCGTCAGATTTTAATACGATAGGTATTTTCATGGTGCGTTGTGCTTAACGACAACGCACCCTACTACAGAAGAAGCATTTGTTACTTCAGAAAGTGGCGGACTAACTAAAACATGTTGATTAGTTACTCCGGAACGTGCCGGACTAACTAAAATGTATTAATCGATAAGTTAAAAATAAATTTTATCTAGTAAAATAAAGTTTTACTTATTATTTAAGTACTTTGTATAAATAATAAATTTATTTATTAAGTAAAACATTAGTTTAAATTATACAAAAACTAAGATTAGCAGGTAAACGTATCTATGTATAAGTTAAGCTTAAGTTGTATTAACTCCAGCTTGTTGTGAGCTTATCAAAGAATGAGTTTTTGTAAAGTAAAAATATAATTTAGGTTTGCTGTTTATTTATAGCTGTAGTCAGCGTGAATGCTAGGAATAGCAGTAGTTTTTACCTTCTGCCTTCTGCCTCCTGCCTCCTGCCTTCTGGTATAGTTGGCGGTTCTTGGCGATCGCTTATCTGCACTAAACTTTCTATGGCGTACCAAAGCAAGAGATACAATACTGTTGACTGCCAGCGCGCTAACTGAGGAAGTAAACGTTTAATTACAAGCACAATTATGGTAAATGGTATTAGCGATCGTAAATCTATCGTATCTTTTGTTGCTTGTTTAATTTGTTGATTTAAGTTAGATAAAGTCAGATTTAGGCTTGTCGCTTTTAATTTTTTTTTTCTGCATTTACAAGAGTTATACCGAAAGCCTGTAATTTGCTTAAAGCATCTGCAAAACTTTCGCCGCCACCAGAATAGTAAATTGTAACGCTACCTGTCTCTAAATTGGTTTTCACTTTTTCAATTTGAGGAAAAAAAGAATCCAGGGAGGTAGCCATTGCTATAAGTTCCTGATTGTTTTGATATTCGCTAGGAATCCTCAAACGTAAACGACCTGGAGTATTACTAACAACTTGTAGTTGTATGGGTGTGGATAATTTATCGGTGGTAAATTGATTCATCAATTTTTCTCCAAAAATATCTAAAAAGTAAGGATGGGTATCTTACCCATCCTTCAAAATTAATTTTAACTAAAACTGCTATCAAACTTAACTAATTTTTTTCATGCCATGACTACTTTCTAACTCATTCTTTGAGTTAATATTTCGGCAAGTTCAGCCTTTAATTTAGCTATAATTTTAATCAGATGTCAAACTTAAATTAACTAAAGTCTGAATAGAAATTTTATTAATCTGAATACCATTTAAAAAAATCTTTGCAACACATCTAAAATCTGTAAGGGCGCGAAGCTTTCATTTGTGTCAACTTAAGGCGTGGCGAATAGAATTCGCAGCTACACAGGCAAAGTCCGGATGGTGCGCGGACTAACGGAAAATCTGAAACCCACGGAGGTGGGTTTTGTTTATGTAGACGAGCCAGTGCGTTGGGCGGCTCTGCCGACTTGAAGCAACTGGCGTGCGGTTTCTAACCGCCCCTTTCGCGTTAAGTTAACTTCCTATTTTCAAAACACATCTATTGCAAAACTGGCACCTTATCTGTTTCTTCCCAAGGCAAGACGCCAATATCTAGCCTACCGACATGGCCGTAGGCAGCAAGCTTTTTATAGAATCCACCTTTGACAATCGCAGGCAAATATCTGAGATTAAACTCGCGAATAATCCCTGCAAGTCGAAAATCAAAATTCTTTTCTAAAATTCCAGCAATTTCTTCATCAGAAATCTTACCTGTGCCAAAGGTTTCTACTTGAATGCTCACTGGTCGAGAAAGTCCTAGAGAATAGGTGAGTTGTACTTCACATTCCTCAGCTAAACCTGCTGCAACGATATTCTTAGCAGCGTAACGAGCTGCATAAGCTCCAATTCTATCTATGCGTGTGGGGTCTTTGCCACTTAGGGCTGCACCGCTGTGGCGGGAATATTCGCCATAAGTATCTATGGCATTTTTCCTACCTGTTAACCCAGAATGAACGGAAGGGCCGCCAATGGCAAAGGGATTGTCAGAATCAATAAATATTCTGGTGCTAGCATCGGGTTTGAGTTCTTCATCTGCAAACACAACATTCATTACACTTTCTCGCAAATCTTCCTGGAGGCGCTTGAGATTTGCGCCATTTAATCCTAGTAGTTTATTTTGGCTGGCAATTAGGGTAATGCTGTAAATTCTATGCGGTTTGCGGTCTTTGTATTCAATTGCGACCTGAGTTTTACCATCAGGTGCGAGATAGGGTAAGATTTTTTGCTCTCTAACAGCGGTCAGCCTTCTGGCTAATTGGTGTGCTAGCCAGATAGGAAGCGGCATTAAAACTTTAGTTTGATTGCAAGCAAAACCGAAGACTGTCACTTGGTCTTTTACGGGAATGTTTTCTATCTCTTGTTCGGAGAGTTTTTTTTCATCCCAAAAGCGATTGTCGCTACGCGGTAATTCTTTGAGGCTAGTCATGATGCTACAGGTTTTGGCGTTAAAGTCGGGTTGGTCGTAACCAACTTGCTTAATTACCTGTCTGGCTATTTTGGTAAAATCGACGATCGCATCGGACTCAAATCTGGCAGAAATGAAGACAATGGCAGTGGATACGGCACATTCGGTAATGACTCTGGCAAAGGGATCTCGCCGGAGAAATTGATCGACAATGGCATCGCTGATTTGATCGCAAAGTTTATCAGGATGTCCTTCGGTGACGGATTCTGAGGTAAATAAAAAATCTTTTTTCATATTTTCTCACGCAGAGGCGCAGAGGCGCAGAGAAGAAGAGGGAAATTGTAAGGTGTTTGAGAAAGTAGACCTCTTGCAAAAAGAGTTTTGCACTCTTGGGGCAAAGGGAAAAGGTTTTTTCTTATCCCTTTCCCCTTTCCCCCTTACCCTTTTCCCGACTTCTGCAAGAAGTCTAGTGAGGAATAGCCGTAAGGCGACATCAAAGGGTGGAATTATTTTGAATTGGTTTGGTAGCTTCGTTGACTACGAATGGTAGTAGGGCGCTTGTGCCAATTACTGCACCATCGATAAGATTAATTGGGGTGAGGTTGAGCAGTTGTCTGAGCCCTGGTACTGCTGCTGCTATGATTTGCAGACTAAAGGAAGTTCCTAGCGCTACGGTTAAGTAGCGGTTGGCTGGCAGTTTTTCGGAGCTAAAAATACTGTGGTGTGGGGAACGACAGCTAAGGGTATGTAGCAGTTGTGCCATTGTTAGACTCATAAAACCGAGAGTGCTGGCTTGCGGGCCAATGCCATAGCGGCTAATGGCGTAGCTATATGCTGCTAAGGAACTAACGGAAATTGTCGCTGATTCAAAAATGATTCTTTCAAAATCCGATGTTTTAATAATTCGTTCTTCAGGATTGCGGGGTGGTTGACTGAGGACATCTGGTTCTGGGGGTTCCAATGCTAAAGCTAAACCGGGGAAGATATCTGTTACTAGATTTAGCCACAACAGTTGCATAGCAGTTAAAGGTTCACCAATACCGGCAGTTGTTGCTATTAGCATCACCATGATTTCGCTCATGTTGGTGGACAAAAGGAAATGCACGGATTTTCTGATGTTGTTATAAATTGTCCGTCCATGACTGACAGCAATAATCATGGTTTCCAAATTGTCATTTTCTAAGACAATATCTGCAACTTCCCGTGCTGCATCTGTGCCTGTATGTCCCATTGCAATGCCAACATCAGCAACTTTCAAAGCGGGAGCATCATTAATGCCATCTCCAGTCATGGAAACAACTTTACCTACACTTTGGAGGGCTTGGACGATTTGTAATTTATTGGCAGGACTAACTCTAGCAAAAACATTAACGCGATCGCAAAGTGCTTTCATCAACTCCGGGTCAAGGTTGTTGAGGTCGGTGGAGTCAAGGATTTCTAGTTGTTCGCCTCGACTTAAATTCAACTCTTTGCCAATGGCGTAGGCTGTGGGACTTTGATCTCCGGTAATCATGACTGTATTAATACCCGCTTGATGGAAAACACCCATCAAATCTTTAACGCCATTTCTAATTGGGTCTGCCATACCAACCAAACCCAACCAAATCAAATTCTGGTGAATGTTGCCGTTTGTTTGCTTTTCATTGATGTGGGTGTAAGCTGTTCCTAATATCCGCAGTCCCTTTCCAGCCATGATTTCGTTTTCGTTTTCGATGGCTTGTCTATCTGCTTCTGTCAGCGGTACTAACTCACCATTTTTAATTTGCTGGGTAGACATTTCCAGCACTTCCGAAGGACTCCCCTTTATTGCCACAAGCATTTGCTGAGGATGACGCGATGACGAGGGACGACGCCGACGTTTTTTCTTGACTGGCGATGGTTTTAAGGAGTCGATTTCAGTTGTAACAGCCACCAAAGCTAAAGTTTCTGTGGCATCTGGGGATGGAGTATCCTCGTGCTTGATGGTATGCACCGTACTCATGAAATTTTGATGTTCTGAACGGTGGTTAGTTCGGCAACAAGGATAATTTTCTTTGAGTTGAATGACATCTACCCCAGCACTAATTGCTAAATAAACCAGAGCATTTTCTGTGGCAGAACCTTTGACTGCATACTCGCCATTAACATTTTTGTGGATTTCACTTTCATTGCACAGTACTGAGACATGAATCAGCTTTAAGAGGCGATCGCAATTGTAAGGGTTGATATCTTGCGATTGGGCAACAAATTTGCCGTCAGATGACACTTGGATGGATTTGTTATCTGTATATACTTCAACCACAGACATTTTATTTTCTGTGAGCGTCCCTGTTTTATCCAAGCAAATTGTCTGTACCGAACCCAAGGTTTCCACAGCATCCAAACGGCGGATGAGGACGTTATGCCGTCGCATATTGGCAATTCCCAATGCCAGAGTTGTAGTTGCAATAGTTGGTAAACCTTCTGGAACCGCAGCCACCGCCAAGGATATAGATGATTTCAACATTTGAATCAGACCGTATCCCCGCCATAAACCGATACCAAAGACCAGCGCGCACACAGCCCCCGATATTAAGACAAGTTGACTACCTGCTTGGTCGAGTTGTTTCTGCATGGGCGTTTCTGGCGTTTCGCTCTCAGCAACCAAAGTGTGAATTCTGCCCATTTCGGTAAATTGACCTGTAGCCACAACTACAGCCAAACCTTGACCGCCAGTAACTAAAGTCCCCATGTAAACCATGTTCGCGCGATCGCCAAGGGGTATATCCTGTTTGGTAAGCGGTTCGATATTTTTAGCAACAGGCAGACTCTCACCCGTCAATGCAGATTCATCAACGCTCAAACGATTGGCTTCAATCAATCTCGCATCAGCCGCGACATAACTACCAGGTCTAAGGACTAGAATATCTCCCAAGACAATCTCGGTAGCGCTAATTTCTTGAGAAATTCCATCTCTAATTACCACAGCAGATGGTTTGACCAGATGCTTGAGGGAGTTAATAATCTTTTCTGACTGGTTTTCTGTAGCGTAGCCAATAACAGCATTAATGACTACAACGCCCATAATTACAAAAGCATCAGCTACCCCACCAGTGGCTACCGAAAGCCCTGCCGCTAGTCCCAGTAATGCTACTGGTAAAGATTTAAATTGGTCAAGAAAAATACTCAGTTTCGAGCGAGTTTCAGATTCCGCTAGGACATTTGCTCCATATTTTTGCAACTGCGATGTAGCAGTATTAGTAGATAATCCTGATGTTGCTGATGTGTGTAAATCAGCGATCGCTGTATCTACTTTTAAGATATGCCAGGGTAAAATTTGTTGCTTTTGGCCTGATGTAGGCAGCTTACCGATTTTGTTTGGCAAGTCCTTTGTTTTTGAAACAGAGGATAAATGTTGAGTTTTATGCTTAACTCGACCGTTAACAGATGCCCGAGCTAAAGATGTTGTAGCCTTGCCTTGGAAATCTAAGACAATTTTTTGAATGAGCGAGGCGATCGCTTTTGGGTTAAAGTTTTGTTGAAAAGTTACCAGTACGCTTCCTGTCAGCGGATTAGCAAAGACATCCCGAATACCTGCTTCATTGTTGAGTCTTAACTCAATGTATTGTTTGAGTGGCTGCGAATGATGGAGTTTCTCAACCTTATACCTAGCTCTTCCTTTGACAGCTGTATGGATTACCCGAACAATAGGATTCTTACTGTAGCGGGAGTTGGAGAAATCATTGTTCATTTATCCAAATTTCCTGAACTTCGCTATGAGAGTCGAGTTATGGATGCGAAAAGTTAGTTTCTTCTTTTAAGAATAAATTGTTAACCAAAAGCGGCTTAATTGTATCAACATTTCTTGATAAACCGAGTTTTCACCATCAGTAATCGCGTGTAGTCAGTATATGATTACGAAGCTTGTTAAAATTAGGAATACTTGTATTAATTCAATTAGCGATCGCTACATATTCTTTGGTGAAGACGCGATTTCCCCCTTGTCTGTTTACACTCAACTTAAGCCGCGGCGAATAGAATTCGCGCGCTACACAGGCAAAGTCCGGATGGTGCGCGGACTAAGGGAAAATTAAGGTTTTGAAACCCACGCAGGTGGGTTTTGTTTGTGTAGACGCGGTTTCTAACCGCCCCTTTTGCGTTAAGTTGACTTACCATCACGATCCGCGTTACCCCACCCCGGTTTTGTCTAAAGCCAAAACCGCCCCTATCCTTGCCAAGGCTACGGTGTACACACAAGTCGGAGTTGCTTGTGAATTCCGGACTTTACCCCCCTTAATCCCCCCTTGTTAAGGGGGGAAAAAGAGATCCAGTTCCCTCCCCCTCCCCTTTCTAAGGGGAGGGTTAGGGTGGGGTAATTCGAGGACTGGTGGTGATTCGATAACTTGTGTGTACACCGTAGCCTTGCCAAGGGGAGGGGTTGGGGGTGGGGTAAAACGATTGTGGGGCAGGAGTTTGAGCTTAAGTTGACACTAATGAACAGCTATAAAGCCCCTACCAGGTATTGTGGTTTAAATATATGAAACCTGTCTTTTAGACGCGATAAATCGCGTCTCTACATGAGGGCTATGGTTATCGAAACAATCGACCGGACTTCGTACCGCTACAAAGACAGTCTTTTAAGGCGAAAAGTTTTTGGAATGGCGTATAAATCCTCGTTACAAAAACGGCCTTCTGCCTTCTGCCTCCTGCCTTCGTTAAATACTACAGCCAGGCCCTTCAAGACCCTCTGGAAAACTGATTAATTCCAAATAATCTGGATTTGCTAGGAACTTTTTTGCTGCTAGTAAGCCGGCAATGCTCCAAGTTTGATAAATTCTGGCTTCTTTGCCAATTAAACGACCGTTGTTGCCATCGTAGTATTCGGGAAATTCATCTTCAAATAAACGATTTTCAGCAATGGCGATCGCTTCTTGGGCAAGTTCTATCCTACCTATTTTCTGTGCCGCAGCAGTAAATATCCACAATAAAACAGGCCAGTTTCCACCGTTGTGATAAGACCAAGCAATGTTTTTAGAGTCGCATCCTGTAACAATTCTCCACTCTAAACCTTGCAAAGCTGGAAAGCAGATTTTAACAGGCATATAGCCAATCAAGTCTTGCCAGCGTTGGGCAAACAAATTCATGATACTTTGAGATTCTTTTTCGCTTGCTAAGGAAGCTAAGATTGCCATCAGATTTCCCAAAGTAAAAAAGCGAAAATCCATCCGTCCCGGCCCCAAATTCCCAGCTAAATATCCTCCAGTTTCGGGTAACCATTCAGTCAACCAACTAGGGATAGATTCTGATTGGATGTTGAATTTATTTGCAATTTCTTTACCAAATTCGTTACCTTTGTAACGATAAATTTCTCGCAATCGTTGTACGTCTAGCCAGTAATAATTGCGGATATGATATTTTAAAGCTCCCAATCTGCGATTAACTTTACCCAGATAATCACCATTGCCATCTGGTAAAAGTAATTCACAAGCTGCTCTCAAGGACGCATAAAATAAGACTTGAATTTCTAAAGGATGTTCGTAAACTCCCAGCCGACGGTCAATCATAAATGCGCCATCGGGAACTAACATTGTTGGGTACATGGAAAAGCGATGTACCAAACAAAGGTCTAAAATTAACTTAATTCCGGCTTGAAAATCTGGCTGACGCGCTAGAGTTAAATCGCCTGTAGCTTTTTCATAAGCGCGTAGCAAGAGAATCCACCACATACAAGAATCAACTGGAGGAACGCGAGCGATCGCTTGTTCGCCAAAATCAGCAATCAAAAATTCCTCACTGCCAATATATTGTACTTTGAAACTAGCAGGCATTAACCCCGCACCCGGTTCAAAGCAGTCCATTTGTTTTTCATGGCTTTGTAATTTCAGCGTTTCTATTAAGAAGTTGCGGACAATATCTGCTTTGCCATACATCAGAAACACCAAAGCCGAAGGCACAAAATCCCGAAGAAAACACTGGTCATAATTGAGTGCATCTAACTTGGGATCGCAAGCAGCTACAGTACCGATGGGTTTTCCTTGATAATAAATTATCGACTTTTCCAGAAATTTCCAAGCTTCCGCTTCTAGCAAACTGTTCTTATTGCTCGTGCCAGTCATAGGCGTTTAATTCCACTAATATTATGTATAGGTCAATACAGTTCAGTTAAGAAAGTTTCTCTGCGAACATAAGGAAACCAGAAAAAACACGCCGATCTAAACTGTATTGATGTATTGGCTTAATCGTGGAAAGTACGCCAGCTAAACTCTTAAGGAACTCCAAAAAACAACTTATCCCAATCTCCAGACCCAATACGACTATTTCTTCCCCCCTGCTCTCAATAGTTCCTTAAGCCGACCAGGATTCCCGGAAATCAGCATATAGAGTTAATCCACCGTCTACAAATAATGTTTGTCCGGTGATATATGCGGCTTCATCAGAAGCTAAAAAAGCCACTGCGGCTGCCATCTCTTCACTGGTGCCAGCCCGCCCCATTGGGATGTGACTTTCCACGATCGCCTTTTTTTCAGGGTCATTTGTCCAGGCTTTATTGATTGGCGTGATTGTCGCTCCGGGGGCAACGGCGTTAACACGAATACCTTGACTAGCGTATTCCAATGCTAAACTTTTGGTCAGGTTTTCCATGCCGCCTTTGCTAATAGAATAACTGATATACATCGGTCGAGGAATAATTTCGTGAACGCTGGAAATATTAATAATTACTCCCTGACGATTAGCAGACAGCAGGTGTTTAATAGTTTCACGGGCGCAGAGAAAAGCACCCCGGAGATTTACTGCAATCACTCGGTCAAAATCTGCTGTGGGGACTTCATGAGATGGATTTTCTAGTTGAATACCAGCATTGTTGACGAGAATATCTAAACTGCCAAATTCTTTAACAACAGTATTGACCATCTCCACAATGTCTGATTCTTGAGATACATCTCCCTGCACTAACAACGAGTTCACACCACAATTATTAATATCTTGACAGGCTTTTTCTAATGCCATCTCTTGAGTTTGTTCGGCTGCTTCAGGGTCTTTGCGGTAATTGATAGCGATATTGCAGCCTTCTTGAGCAAGTTTAATGGCGATCGCTTGACCTATACCTGATGTTGCACCTGTAATTAAGGCATTCTTTCCCTTTAACCCTATCATATTTTCTCACTCAAATGAATTTGGATTTTGCGAAAAGTTTGAGCGGAGGTTTCCTCCGTTGGCGTAGCCCGCCGCAGGCATCAAAACTTTTCAAGACAGATTTGGAATTTGAGATTAAAAGTATTAATTACTAAATCGAGAGATAGAATTCCAACCAACAAGTAGATAAGCAAAAATAATTACAGTCATTGCGAGCGATCGCAATGACTTTGTGTAGTTAATTCTCTTCAGCTACTTATTAGTAAGTAGGTCAACTTAACGTGAAACCCTGATGAAAACGTGATGAGCGAGGTCTACTGACTTCCCATTAAGATCCGCGTTACCCCACCCCGGTTTTGTCTAAAGCCAAAACCTCCCCTCCCCTTGGCAAGGGGAGGGGTTGGGGGTGGGGTAAAACGATTGTGGGGCAAGAGTTTGAGCTTAAGTTGACACCAATGGCATCCTGCCCGCCCCGGACGGGCGAGACGCCCATCCCACAAGAGTTTACTAATGCACTATTTTAGCTGTGTCAGTCCACTACATTTATTTACATCTACATCTTACGTTTTTTAGGTTGAGCTACTTATCTGGAATTTGGATCTAAGATTATTTTTTCAATCCCAAATGCTAAATTCACACGCTTTTTATCGTAAATTCGCTGGTATCTCTTTAGGAACTACCCAATAGTAAACAGTTTTACCCTCTACATTGAGTGTTTGCTGTGGTTTCCAGTCGCCCATATCAAAAGCGTGGGAAACAATGCGGGTACCAGGTTTGAGTTTCAAGAGTGTGGGGCGCAGTCTCTCATTGATTTCTGGTAACAGGTAAAGCGTAACTACTGTTGCATCGCTCAAATCAGTTTTAAACAAGTCCTGCTGGACAAACTTCACGCGGTCTGTCACTCCTGCTTTCTTGGCATTTTCATTAGCTTCTTGGATGCGTTGGGGGTCAATATCTATGCCTACACCACGCGTACCGATATTTTGTGCCGCAGTAATCACAATTCGCCCATCACCACTGCCAAGGTCGTAAAGCACATCATTCGGGCCTACTTTTGCCACTTTCAACATTGCATCTACCACTGGTTGCGGAGTTGGCACATAAGGAACATCACCGGGACGTTCTTGGGGTTGAGTTGTTGGCGCACCCGAGGGAGTTAGTGTTTCAGTTTCAGCCGTTAAAGTAGAAGGAGGTTCTGTCCCAGTTTCAGCATTACGCTGTTCCGTCGTACACCCACTAATTCCCAAGCTGGTAATACTAACCCCTGTAACCACTAAAAACAGAATTTTTTTGAAGTTCATGAATTTTCTCCTTAGTCATTAGTTATTAGTCACTAGTCATTAGTTATTGGAACATTGGGCATTGGGGAAGCAGGAGGCGTGGGAGGTGTGGGAAGAGAAGGGGCATAAATTCTTTTTCTTCCCACACTCCCCACACTTCCCATCTCCCCATCTCCCCTACTCCTCATCTCCCCACATCTCTCTGCCCCCGTTGGTTATTCCAGAGCAACAGCGGGATACCTGCTGCGACAACTAAAACACCTAAAATTGCTCCGACGCCTGTGTAAACTAAGCTGGAATAAAGTAAGTAACCGCAGACGGCGCAAAAGAGTAATGGTGTGAAAGGATAAAACGGTACGCGAAATGGGCGTGCTATGTTGGGTTCTCGCACCCGTAAGACGAGCAGCGATATGCCTGAAAGCAAGAAGAAGAACCAAAACACAGGTGCGGTGTAATCCACCATTGTTTCAAAGCCTTTGCGGGTGAGCGTGCCTAAAACAATCAGTGCTAAAGCGATCGCTCCTTGCAACAATAAGGCTTGGGTAGGACTGCTAGGACGTTGCTGCCAGCGCCCCATAAAACCAAATACGGAAAAATCTTGTCCCAGTGCGTAATTGGTACGCGCTCCGGTAAAAATTGTGGCGTTGGTTGCCCCTAAAGTGGCGATCGCAATCAACACGCTGATGAATAAAGCTCCTGGTGCGCCCCAAAGCGATCGCATTAAATCTGCGGCTACTGCTTCTGACTGTGCCATGTTGGTTAACCCTAGCCCCCGCAGATAAGCTAGGTTAATCAACACGTAAATGGCGGTGATAATACCAATACTCCAAATGAGCGATCGCACTATGTTGCGCCGGCCATTCTGAATTTCGGCGGAGATGTAAGCGGCTTCATTCCAACCGCCGTAGGAAAGCAGCACAAACACCATCGCCAGTCCCCAGGTTCCTGAGGATGCAGATTCTACAGGCGCAGTGGAATTAGGAGTGGCGCTAAGTCCGATAATTACTACCAACAATAAACCTAAAACTTTGGCAATACTCAGTAAGTTTTGTGTCCGCTTGCCTTGTTCCAAACCGACGATGTTCAAAGCAGTTAAAAAGGCGATCGCTACTGCTGCATAAATTGAAGATGAAAACGTGCCTAGCCACCATATTTGGGAAACATAATCGCCAAAAACAAATGCTAAAAGAGCAATGGAACCAGTTTGAATTACTGTCATCCGTGCCCAAGCAAATAAAAAGGCGACTCCTCGCCCAAAAGCACGTTTTAAATAGTAGTAAGCGCCTCCCACATCAGGATAAACTGTTGCTAACTCTGCATAGCACAGCGCTCCTACGAGAGATATTAGACCACCGACGAACCAAAAAAGCAGTACCGCAATATTACTACCCGCTTGATTAGCTACTAGAGCGGGGGTTTGAAAAATCCCTGCCCCGATGACAATACCAACAATCAGAGCTACTGCATCAGGTAATGTCAGTGATGGCTTGGGTGATGCTACTTCAATAATCTCTGTCTGCTCAAGCAAATTGTAGTCTTTAGGTCTACTCACATTAATTCCTCATTTAGTGTTGAGCAGGAATTTTTTGGTTTCTTCCATCAAAGAATTACCTCAAATAATTATTTAGTAGAGATAGAAATATCAAGTTATATTCATATCTCGATATAGAATATAGTTCAATATAAATGTGACGCAAAAATGACAATCAAATTAATTGAGAATTGATAACTAAAAAAATAATTTAGCGATGCAAAATTGAGATAGTGCCAATTGTTTTGACATTACCAAGATGTGCATATTAAGTTTCAATTATTTTCAAAGATTAGAAAAAATATTGAATTTCAACTTCTTCCAAAAGTTGGATTTTAACTATACTAAAGAATGATTGACTAATAATATCTAATTGTGCTTCGTTTAATATAGCTGCTAGAGACAGCGATCGCCCAAGCGATAGGAAACAGAAAATTATTTAAATTTAAAGACAATTAGGATAATTCCAAAAAATCTTTGAGAACTTGCATAAATACTAAAGTGTTTTCAAAGTGAATATTATGTCCAGCATTAGCAATTATTTTTAGCTGGGCAAATTTACATATCTGAGCCATCTCTGTATTAACATATACAAACTTTTCATCATATTCACCAGCTAATAACAGTATAGGAATTTTATTGTCTGCTAATTTAGACCATAAATTAGGCTGGCATCCAGTACCCATAAAGCGTAGCGATTTATCTAATTCTTGCGGATTGTTTTGCAAGCGATTTTCTAGCATTTTGTCATATTCTGGATGATTTTTGATATCGCCAAAAATTGCTTGCTTGTACCAATTAGAGAGAAAATCGGCAAAATCAGTCTTAGTAGTAATTCTTGTCAATTTTCTGCCTATTTGCGTATCCCGTTTAATTCTTTCTAATCGTTCTGTTTCTGTTGCCAAACCTGGCGAAGCTGATTCTAATATTACTTTCAAGAAGCGTTCTGGAAAATGTAGGGCAAGATATAGAGCTAATCTTCCGCCCATTGAATAACCAACTAAAAAAGATTTGTCTATTTTTAATTTGTCTAATAAACTAATTATTGCATCCGCAGTTTTAGGCATTGTATAGTATTCATCGCCACCTAAAACTTGAGTTTTGCCGTGTCCTGGCAGGTCAAGCGTTAAATAAGAAAATTCATCAGATAATAATTTTATCGCTTCATCAAATTCATCAATATTACCCATGAAGCCGTGTAGAAAAAGAATCAGCGGTTTGTCTGGTTTGCCAATTAAAGAATAGTTAAATTGATAATTTTCCAAAATCATCAGTTTAGTTTTCGGAGAAAGTGCGAATTCAGAAGACATAATCTCAATTTTTAGATTGAGAATCATAAATTAAACTTGCTACAGACATAAATAGCACGCTACTAAAGATAGATGCAATCAAGGCATAAGATAATTTTTTTAATCAAAGAAATTAGACAATTTATAATTAATACTAACTTTTATGAACAAATAAGTATTAATAAAATATTTTATTTTTGAATAGTTAATATGTATAGTAATCCTATTTGATTGGGTTAAAAACATAGGCTAGATATCGAAAAGGCTAATTACCTACACAAAGAAATTCAAAAATCAAAGTGGATTGCTATATAAAGCCGATATTAACTATCGGTTAAAAGTATAGCTAATTATAAATTGTCTAAACTATTGAGGCAAGACAGATGATTCACCATATTTCTATTCCAGCGAATAACCCCCCTCATGTTGCTGAGGTTTTAGCTAAAATTTTAGGTGGCAAGGCTGCTCCGTTTCCTTCAAATCCTGGAAGCTATGTAGCAGTAGCTCTTGATGAACACGGCACTATGATTGAAGTTTATCCACTAGGTATTGAGTTGATTCCTGGTGATGGCGAACAACAAGTTAAATTTCGTGAAAATGATAACATTAACCAATTCAATGCCGTTCATGCAGCCGTAAGTGTGTCTGTTAGCCAAAAAGAGATTGAAGAAATTGCTGCTAGTGAAGGATGGCGGGTACTGCGTTGTAACCGGGGTAGATTTGAAGTAATCGAATTTTGGATTGAAAACCGTCTATTACTTGAATTACTCAGTCCAGAAATTGTGTCTCAATATCTCAATTTTTTTCAAAAGCAAAACTTAGAAAAATTTTATAGTGCTACTGCTGTTGCTTAGAGGTTGTTTGAAAAGGGCGATTGGAAATCGCGGCTACACAGATGAAACCCACCTGCGTGGGTTTCAAAACCTTATCCTCTAAGTTTCCAAGGTTGAATCTGAATGTTTTTGCCAGTTGTGTTTTTGCAACTTTGTTTGCCAAGACTCCATATAAGTGTAAAAAACTGGTGTTAAATAAAGCGTTAGGAATTGCGAGAACAATAACCCGCCAACTACTGCTAAACCAAGGGGACGGCGTGTATCTGCTCCGGCTCCAAAGCCAAGGGCGATGGGTAATGTGCCCATCAATGCTGCCATTGTGGTCATCATGATTGGTCGAAATCTCACCAAGCAGGCTTGATAAATGGCATCATAAGGAGTTTTACCTTCTTGACGAGCTGCGATCGCAAAGTCAACCATCATAATCCCATTTTTCTTGACAATGCCAACCAGTAAGATAATGCCCACGAAGGCGTAAATATTCAAGTCAACTTGAAACAGCAGCAAAGTCAGCAGCGCCCCAAATCCAGCTGAGGGTAAGCTAGAAAGGATGGTCAAGGGGTGAATGAAGTTCTCGTAGAGAATCCCCAACACGATATAAATCACTAAGATGGCAACCAGCAGCAGCAGTCCTAAACCCTGAATTGAAGACTGAAACGCCTGGGCTGAACCCTGAAAGCCTGTACTAATAGTAGCTGGTAATGTTTGACGCGCAAGTTGCTCAATTTTGCCAGTGACGCTACTGAGAGATATTCCTGGCTTGAGGTTAAAAGAAAAGGTAACAGAAGCTAGCTGTCCTTTGTGGTTAATGGTTAGCGGCCCTACATCCTTAGTCAAAGTTGCTACAGCATTCAGAGGTACGAGTTGCCCGTTGGGAGCGCGAATTGAGAGCAAATCTAGGGCATTGGAATTTTGTTGATATTTTGGTTCCACGCCCATAATTACTTGATACTGGCTATCAGAGGCGTAGATGGTAGAGACTTGACGAGTACCATAAGCATTACTGAGGGCAGTTTCGATTTGATTGGCAGTCAAACCGAGAGCTGAAGCTTGGTCGCGGTTAATGTCTACTTTGACTTGGGGATTTTTGATTTGTAGGTCGCTGTTGACATCCTGCAATTCTGAGAGATTGCGGAGTTGGTTTTCTAGAAGCGGTGCGTACTGATAAAGCTCTTGAATATCGGGACTTTGGAGACTAAATTGATACTGTGCTTTTGTCTGTTGTCCGCCAATATTTATCGCAGGGGGATTCTGTAAGAAGACTTTGATTCCAGGCACACTCGACAACTTCGGTCGAAGCTTCTCCACGATTTCATCCGCACTAAGATGGCGCTCGTGGCGGGGCTTGAGTTCGATTAACAGCCGTCCGCTGTTAGCAGAAGCATTTGGCCCGCCAGCTCCGACACTGGAGTTAATCGAATCAACATTAGGATCCCGATAAGCGATCGCAGCTACAGCCTGTTGATGTTTTACCATTTCATCAAAGGAGATATCCTCTGATGCCTGAGTTGTTGCAGTAATTTGTCCAACATCAGCATTGGGCACAAATCCCTTAGGCACAACTATAAATAGATAAACCGTCGCTAAAAGAATTGCTCCCGAAATCACCATCGTCGTCCGGTGATACTTCAGCGATATTTTCAAACTCCAATCGTATCCCCGCAACAACAAATTAAAGAAGCTTTCCGAAATATCGTACAGACGAGTCTGGAAATTTTGGATTTTGGATTTTCGATTTTTGATTTGGGCATAGGGCATCTCTCCCCCTTCCTCCTCTGCATCCCCTGCCTCCCCTGCTCCCTCTGCTTCCTCTGCTCCTCTGCTCCTCTGCTCCTCTGCTCCCCCTGCTTCCTGATGATGAGGCGGACGCAAGAATCTGGAACAAAGCATTGGCGTTAAACTCAGAGAAATGGCGCCAGAAACCAAGATGGCAACGCTAATGGTAACGGCAAATTCACGGAACAGTCGCCCCAGAATACCTTCCATGAACAGCACGGGGATAAATACTGCTACCAAGGAAATAGTCATAGATAAAATTGTGAAACCAATTTCCCTAGAACCATTCAGCGCTGCTTCCAAACGGCTCTCACCCATTTCCATGTGGCGGACAATGTTTTCTAGCATGACTACGGCATCATCCACCACGAAACCCACTGATAAAGTTAATGCCATCAGCGATAGGTTATCGAGGGAATAGCCCAGCAGCAGCATTACTGCAAAGGTGGCGACGATTGATAAAGGTACTGCCAAACTGGGAATGACTGTAGCCGAGATATTGCGAAGGAAGAGAAAGATTACCAGTACTACCAGAGCAATGGTGAGTAAGAGCGTGAATTGTACATCATCTACTGATTCGCGAATTGATTGGGAGCGATCGTAGAGAATATTCATGTTCACAGCCGCGGGAATCTGTTTTTGGAAGGTGGGTAGCAATTTCTTAATTGCATCCACCACTTCCACGGTATTAGTTCCCGGTTGGCGTTGAATTGCTAAAACGATCGCCCGCACGCCAGAATTTTGGATTTTGGTATTGGGAGTATTGAGTGAGGAGTTATTCCCCACCTCCCCATCTCCCCTACTCCCCATCTCGCCTACTCCCTGCTTTGTCGGAAAATACCAGCTAGCAATCTTATCATTTTCCACGCTGTCCAGCACTTGGCCGAGTTCCCCTAGCTGCACGGGCGCACCGTTTTGATAAGTTACAGCTAGAGAGCGATAACTGGCGGCATCGTTGAGTTGACCGTTTGCTTGAATTGTATAATTCTGTTGCTGTCCGTAAAGCGTCCCGGTTGGGAGGTTAACATTCCCGTTAGCGATCGCAGTTGCCACTTCATCGATTCCTATACCCTTAGCGCTCAATGATTCCGGGTCGAGCTGAATCCGTACCGCGTACTTTTGCGAACCGTAAACCTGCACTTGCGCCACCCCATCCACCATCGACAGACGTTGTGCCAAAAGCGTTTCCGCGTACTTATCTACAGTTGAAAGCGGCAAAATCGAGGAATTTAAAGAGATGTAGAGAACTGGTTGATCTGCCGGATTCACCTTGCGGAAAGAAGGAGGATTAGGCATATTAGTCGGCAACTGCCTAGCTGCTTTAGAAATAGCAGACTGTACATCCTGTGCAGCCCCGTCAATATCCCGATTGAGGTCAAATTGCAGCGTAATTTGCGTGCTACCCAAAGAGCTGGTAGAGTTCATGGAACTCAATCCCGCAATGCTAGAAAACTGCTGCTCTAAAGGAGTGGCAACCGAAGACGCCATCGTTTCTGGATTGGCTCCAGGCAGACTAGCCGTTACCTGGAGTGTCGGATAATCCACATTGGGCAAGTCACTAACGGGTAATTGTTGGTAACTCATCAGCCCAAATATTAAGACGCCAACCATCACTAAGGTTGTCATGATTGGACGGCGGATGAATAGCTGGGAAATGTTCATCTTAGTGGGGAGTGGGGAGTAGGGAGTGGGGAGGTGGGGAGATGAGGGAGTGTGGGGAGATGAGGGAGTGTGGGGAGATAAGGGAGTGTGGTAGACAATGAAAATAACTCTTAACTCAGCACTCCCTACTCCCTACTCCCCACTCCCTGTTTCACCTGCACTGCGGCACCAGGTACTAAGTTAAATTGCCCGTCGATAACGATTTGTTCGCCTGCTTGCAACCCTTGTGTAATGGCTGTTTCGTTGCCAATGGTGTCGCCTACGGTAACCGGGCGCATTTGGGCTGTTTTGTCAGGTTTGACTACAAATACAAATTGCCCTTGTTGTCCGCTTTGGACGGCTTGGGAAGGCACGGTTATCACATTTGGTTCTTCGGTAAGCTTGAGGACTACATTGACAAACTGCCCTGGAACTAGGCGATCCTCTGTGTTGGCAAAGGTGGCTTTAAGTTGAATTGTGCCTGTTTGGGTATTGAGTCCGCTATCAACGAAGGTGAGTTCTCCCGTTATCGGACGCCCTTTATCTTTGGGAGGTATAGCAGTGACTTCTAACTTGCCGTTAGTGCTGTACTTCTTCAAATCTGGCAAGAGTCGTTGTGGAATGGAAAAGTTAACGTAAATCGGGCGGATTTGACTGATGGTAATTAACGGATCGGTGGCGTTGGCTTCTATTAAGTTGCCTTGAGTGAACTTCAGGCTACCTGTACGCCCGGTAATCGGCGAGTAGATGGAACTGTAGGAAAGCTGGATTTTTGCATTGGCGATCGCAGCTTCATCTGCTACTACTGCTGCTTTGGCGTTTTGCACGTCTGCTTCGGCTGCTGCCACGGCTGCTTGAGCGTCTGCTACTCCATTTTGGTCTGCGTTAACTGTTGCTCGTTGAGCTGCTGCTGTCGTCTGGAATTGATCTGCTTGTTCTTTGCTGATTGCCCCTTCCTTGAGTAAGCTGTTGTATCTTTTCGCCTGCACGTCTGCATTTGTAGCTTGGGCGATATCCTTGGTGACATTCGCTTTTGCTTGGTTAACTTGAGCGATCGCTTTTACTACATTTGCCTGTGCCTGTTTCACCTGCGCTAAATCTTTGGCTTTGGCAGCATTAGCTTGCATCAGCGCTGCTTCTAAGGAACGGGAATCAATTTTAAATAACAAGTCTCCTTTCTTGACGTTCTGTCCTTGCTGAAAATAAACTCCAATCAGTTGCCCGCCAACTTGAGACTTGACAGATACAGTGGAATATGCTTCTACTGTTCCCGTAGCCGATAGCTGTATTGGAATGGTTTTTTGAGTTGCAGTGGCAATCACCACTGGCACAGCTCGCTTTTTACCTGCTTGTTGGCCGCTTGATTGAGCTTCGGAAGCATTACAAGCAGCACATAAGTAGGACAAACCCAACACCAGCAGCCACAACCTTCCTCTGGAACTTAAGCTATAAAGACGAGGAATCTTTTGAGATATAGATAAAGGCTTTGTCGTCTGAACTGAGGTTAAACAACGCATATTAAAAATCATAGGAGAAGCACAAACACCTAGCAATCGAGCAGTGGTTTCGGTTTGGGTGACAACCAAGCGACTGCATTAGCGATCGCCTAGCTTGAGCAATTTGTCACAAAGACATAAGCCATCGCCCAAAAGTCAAGTTGGTTGCCAAACGTCACATTTTGTGCCAAATTGTTGTAATCTATTTTTAGTAGCTCAACGTAATGTTAGTCAAGCTAAACATTAGCATACTAAATAAGTTTGAGTTTTGCTTAGCTCTCTAGAGAGAAATTTGTGTGAAAACCTGTAAAAGTATAGTTTTATAAAGAAGAACTCAGGAGTCAGAATTCAGAAATCAGAAGAATAAATACTGCTCAAAAAATCGTCCTTTGTGGACGAGACAGGGGTTGAAACTTTTTTTAAAACACTATGCCTTCATGGGTGGTGTGTTCACTAATTCACCACTCCTGAGAACTGACTACTTTTTATAGACAAAAAATAGTCGAGTGGAGCAGTATTTTATTCTGTCACAAGCTATACAAATAATAATTAATCTTACTTTCTTTTATAGAATTAATTTTGCTAACCCTACCCAAATGAAAAATTATGAGTAGGGTTTAAGTTCAATATTTTGTTCAAGCAGCATAAACAAAAGGGGTAGGTTTATAACCTGCCCCTTTTGTTTGTAATATACTGCGCCCGACGGCTGTTGCAATCAGCTTTAGACTATCAACTAAATCCACCATATCTTCTAAAGAAAGTGCTTGACGGGCATCAGAAACAGATTTTTCTGGTTGTGGGTGACACTCAATTATTAACCCATCTGCACCGCAAGCGATCGCAGCTCTAGCTACAGGTGCTACTAATTCCCGTTTACCTACGGCATGGGAGGGATCTACAATCACAGGCAGGTGAGTTATTTGTTTGAGTGCTGCTACTGCGCCTAAATCTAGGACGTTGCGCGTGTAATCATCGAAGCTACGAATACCCCTTTCGCACAACACCACATCAGGATTGCCGTGACTGAGAATATATTCTGCTGCCATCACGAATTCTTCAATAGTCGCTGCTAAACCGCGTTTTAGCAGTATCGGTTTACCGGCTTGTCCTAAAGCTTTGAGCAAATCGAAGTTTTGCATATTGCGGCTACCAACTTGAAGCATATCAGCATGGGTGGCTACTGCTTCAATTTGTGAAATTGACATCACCTCGGTGACGACTGGCATATTGTAAAGCGATCGCACTTTCGCCAAAATTTCCAATCCTGACTCACCCATACCCTGGAACGCGTAGGGAGATGTGCGAGGTTTGTACACACCGCCACGCAAAGCTTGTACCGATGTCGTAGATAGTTTCTGCGCCACTGTCTCCATTTGTTCCCAGCTTTCAACAGTACAGGGGCCGCCGATAATTACCAGTTCTTCACCGCCGAAAGCAACTTTTTCTGAAACTTTAACGATTGTCTGATGGTTGGGATGGGATTGTGCAGCAAGTTTAGCGTTAATCATGGTTTAATTCTCCTTAAAAATTAAGTATTGGGGATTGGGGATTGGGCATTGAGCAGAGGAGGCAGGGGAACACTAATGACTAATGACCAATGACCAATGACTAATAAAAAAACCCGGAACCTTTGAGAAGTTCCGGGCGCGTTGTGGTTTATCGGCATAACGCAATTTACCCGGAACTGACTCTGGGCCAAAAGTAAAAGCCGTAAAACCAACTAGCGAAATAAGTCGTCACAATGAAATTCTCCTTAAAAAAACAAAACCGCAGAGTTCGCTCTGCGGTTCACCGGGCAGTTTCCGTATGGAAACTTTATTCACTCCCGGTGAACCGCCCTGTACCAAAAATAAAAGTAGGAGTTTGTGTTTAACATTTGCGAAGCTCTGTTGCTGAAAAATTTAACTTAAACTAGATAAACATACATATAGTAACATTAACAAGAAGAGCTAGTGCTGTCAAGACCCCCAAGAAAACTAAAAAAGCGATAAACTCAGTACAATTGGGGGAATCAAAACTATAGCATTTCTCTAGGAAATGCTATGCGTAGCTTGCTTTGTGTAAAGGATTACGCAAAATTCACTCATTACGCTCTGTTTTAATGCCTACGGCAAGTCGTCGTTTGTGCGTCTGGAGTAGAAATCGGTGCGCTTTACCTGAAACGAGTTTCAAACTTCTCTCCAAATTTAAAATGCTTAGATTATAAGCTTTGTTTTCCTCAATTTGTCAGAATTTTGTGTAGTGAAGTGCTTGTTATTTATTTGTCTAGAAGCAGAAAGGCTCTTTTAATAAAAAATTATTATATTTGTATAACCTTATCAATGTAAATAATCAAAAATTAATGTTGAAAATTTAAAAATTCAGATGAATAAATACAGAAAATACCCAGAAATTAGAGAAAACTTACAGTGGCAGCTTAGTGTTTCAAAAATTCAAAGAGCCAGGATTCCAAAATCTAAACATCTAATTCTCCTGAGTCGTGTTTTACCTTACGAAAGCTGATTCCAAAGAATTGAGAAATGCCGTATACCAATCCTATTTGATTTGCAAACTACTTGTGGTGGGAGGGAACAAAAAACAGGAAACAGATTTGTTTGTATTTTATTTAGGATTGCGATGTATCATTCTTACCCACTTTTCATTCACCAGATCAACTTTTTAGAATCACTAGTTTCATTATGCCCAGTCCCAAAATCTTAGCCAAATCTTTTGACTATCATGGAGTTTACCCCTGCCCAGTCTGTCGGATAGGTAAGATTTCTCACATGCCATTAATGGAAGCTATGGCTTGTGATTTTTGCCAAGAGATTTTTACAGTCAACTTGGAACTACAGCAAATCAAAATGCCTTCTAGACAACCGCCCTTAATTTGGCGTTGGAATGGGTTTAGTTGGACAGAAGCGCAGTTAGAAGGGGTGGAATTAGGTTGGGGTTATGCACTAGCCGCTGCTGCTTTTGTAATTCTTCCTACTACTCTCATTGGCATAGTAGCTTATTATTTTCCTCCTAACATCAACGAACCATTTACGTGGATGCCATATATTTGGACAGTATTAACTTTTTTGTCGCATTTTTCAATTATTGTTTGGATTTTTATTGAAGTTTATCAAATTCCAGTTGCAGCATATTTAAGAGCGATCGCTCGATGGAGAAATGGGGAGATGGGAAGATGAGGGGCAGGAGAGCAGGGGGAGCAGCGGGAGAATAATAACTCTTAACTCCTAACTCCTCACTCCTAACTCCCCATTCCCCACTCCCTACTCCCCACTCCCTAAATATATAGAAGATACAGCCGATAGACCGCTGTATCACTCATAATTAAGTTGATTGTCCACCAAAATGACGTATGAGCGATCTGGAGCGGTACTATAGGATTTTGGAAATAGAGCCTGGTGCAACGCTTGAGGAAGTGAACCAGGCTTATAAAGATCTGGTTTTTGTTTGGCATCCCGATCGCATTCCGAAGGAAAATCTTCGCTTACAGCAGAAGGCACAGGACAAGCTCAAAGCGATTAATGAAGCTCGTGAAAAATTGCGCTCTATAAAAACCAAACATCACACTACGCACAAGTCACAGCCCTCTCACCACGAACCACCATCTCACATAAGTCACCCACCCTCAAAACACAATCCAGACTTGAGTGGTAAAGACTATAGTCGGGCAAATTTAAGCAATAAAGATTTATCTGGCAGAAATCTCAGTTATGCCAACTTGAGTGGTGCTAATCTCAGCGATACTTTTATGCACAAAGTTAACCTCAGAGGAGCCAATTTATCTGAAGCTAATTTATTTCGCGCAAATCTGCTTTTAGCCGATCTCAGGGAAGCAAATTTACGTGCTGCTAATCTAATTGGCGCGGATCTCAGCGGAGCCGATTTGCGCGGTGCTGACTTAACCGGCGCGCGGATTCGCTCTGGCGAGAGGCTTCTAGTTAAACTAATCGGTGCTAATCTAGCTGGGGCAATCATGCCTGATGGTGCGATTCATCAGTGATAGGGAGACAGGGGGACGCAGGGTTAGCTAAATTCAGTATCAAAAGCTTTTTTGTATGCAGCTTCATCTTAAATTGGGATAAGAGGTGGTTGCCGTCGGCAACCACCTCTTATCCCTCTAATAAAGATTATCATTTTTGTTAAAATGTAGGCTTTTGATTTTTGTTGAGTAACTTATTCCTTGGAACTTTCTTGAACTTTTAGTTTTTATATTTTTAGTGGTCTAGCTTGTTAACTCAGTACTGCTGAGTCATTTTCTCATGGGTTAGTCTAAACTCCAGTATTTAGGATAGACTTAAAAATTTAGATGTTATCAGTTTGAAAATTTATAATTTATCAACTGTCAAAAATTACTTTTTAATGTTACGGCATGGTATATCAATTGCTAAAAAACTTCAAACCTTTTTTGCTTATCTTGCTAGTTTTTACTCCATTTCTAAGGCAGAAGTTGATTCCCTCTCTAGATCTACTTCCAAATCAATCAGAGCATCTATCGCATCAAGTTGCTCTGGATCTCTAATCCTGTTTCGACAGGTTTTATGATCGAACTTTTTATGCTTCAATGCCACAACAATGTCATCTCGATTACGGCACAGGTCAAACAAACATCCACAGGTTTCCTCATGATATTCTAATGACCAACGTCTTTCAGTGACAAGCAGAATTGAGAGGCAAATATCAAGCACTGCTTTCGCAAAATCAACATTTGCCTGTCGTGCATATCCTCGCACTCCAAAAGTTGAAACTACTGAAATTTTTGGGTTGCTATTTAAAGCAGAGGCAAAGTAGTTATAATAAGGCTTTCCATTGACTTCTCCAGCAACTAAATTTTTAGTTAAACAGCAAACCAGGTCTGCGTTTAGCCCCTGAGGTGCATTATTCAGCGATTTCTCTAATAGAGGTAAATATAACTGGGGAGTAACTGATTCACCCTTGATGTTATTTCTGACTGCATTTGATGGAATCGGTAAATAAGCGACCTTAAACCAATAGTATTTTTGTGCTTGATTAGCAAATTCAAGCAACTCTGGCAAGAAGCCGACTTTAGCATCAATGTCCACAATTGCAATCCTTATTCTTGGAACCTTTTGGTTTAAGCTAATTCTTTTCTCTGGCAAGAGTGCATTTAAATCTTTAAAACGTTCAATGCTCATTATTGATTCCGGGAACTCTTCTCGATCGTCAATAAAGTTTTTTGAAGCATTAGCATTATCAAATAAAGTAACTGCTCTGTCGGGTTCAGGTTGAGTTTGAAAATTGGGGAAAATTTTCAGATTTGGGTCGGAGCAATAAAGTACTGGAATACCCCAGTCAAAGAACTTAGAGTTTGCGTCATAGGACATTGCTCGGCGACCATCACGTAAAGCTTCTCCAAGAGTTTTTCCATTTACTAATGCACTATAAATGACAGATGAAAGGAAATGAGCGCTGGTATCAGGTATAGAAAACTGAGTTGAAATAACAGCAGGAATACCTCGTCCCAGTAAAGCAGCAGCAACAGAACTTCTGGCAGGATTTTCATTCTGAGATGCTTTGGCAGTTTCGCAAGCATTAAGAAATACCAATCGAATCTTCTGCTGTGCTAGCAACTGAGCAAAAGTGTTTGCAGGAAAATGGAACGGTTGACCCTGAGGCTGGTCAAATCTGAGATATCCTTCTTTTCGTCCAGCATCTAACCCTGCATGACCGAAAAAATGCAAAATATCATAGTGATGTTTCTGAAGCTCCTCCTCTAAAGCTTTTGGATTAACTGCCTGCATTATTTTCAATTCAATTTTTCTTGTTTGAAGCTGTGTTTTAAATACCTCTTGAATCCATTTAATTTCATCTGTTGGAGTTGTATTTGGATCGTCATCTAAAACTCCGATAAGTAATAAAATCCGAACTATATTGTTTTGGATAATCTGGTTTCCTGCTGGAAAAAGAGTAAAAATGCCACGCGAAATAGGATGAAACTCTTGGCACATAAATACACTGGAGTTGGAGTCATATAAGTATTCCCAAGGCCATCCTGCAATCGTGTAATCCTCTACAAAAATCTGCAAAGGCAGCAATTCTTGAGTTGAACCTGTTGCTCTATCAAATAACCTTCTTACATTGTTTTTTATAATCAGATCGAACAGTCTACCACCAAATTGTTCAAGAGCAAATTCATCAATAACAGGAAATCCAGCTTCAATAAAACCCCTAATATTGGCAATATTTTGAGTTAGTTCCTCAACTTCTCTTTGAATCAGTTGCACTCGCTCTACTGCTCTACTGTTTTTGAATTCGGCAAGCACTGTTAAGGTTTCGGGTTGCGTATGGTTTAACAGTTGTCCCAAAATAAAAAGTTGAAAACTGGGTCGTTCATATATCATATAAACCCTATTTATACTTAAGGTATTGAATTAGGTAATTGCTATTCGTATGGCAATTTTTATTTCCTAAGATTACCGATATTTAATATATATTGAAGCTATTGTTTAGTATCTATTAAAAGTAGGCTCACGAAAAAAGACTAAAAAATTTCTCCAAAAATTTGCTAGGTGTTGCTTTCTTCTCTACCTTTACTCTGAAGTTCTTTTTCCCATCCTGATTTTTGTACTCAATAGTGATATCCGTTGAAAGAATTAAAATAATGCCAGCGAGAACTAAAGCAGTGGTTACAGGTTCTAGCAACTTTGGTCTTGCACTTGAAAACCACGCCTCTAACCTGGGGCTTATCTCTGGATTTTCAGCAATTTCAATTAGAATCAGCCGAATAGCTTTTGATGTATTTTGCTTTTTAATAGTATCAATAGCAGAACTTGGAGCCTGACCAAGTTCTGAAATAACCTGCTCGATCGCTGCTTGCATTTGATTTTCAGATGCAAACAAAGCTTCATATTGAGGTTGAAGCGCAAGCAAGCCTTTCAAAACACCATTAAGGCAAATTCTTGCCTCATCATCTGTTAAAAGAGCAAGTTTATGGTAGAGGTTCATGGTGCGGTTTCCTCCTAAAAATATTTTCAATCACCTAAATCTATATATCTTAGGATAAGGGTTTTTATAGCGATTAAATATTAACTTACACTAAGGGACTTCCAAAAGCTTTAGATTGCCGGGACTTTGCCAAAAAAGATTTTTGGTGTGGTGAGATGACTTTTAAGACAGTGGCTTTTCTCATGGCACTTGCTTCCAATCAATGTGCGATCGCACCAGAAATCACCAAGGCATAGTCTTGTGGGGGTTGCATTATCGTTTTTCCAACAATTTTGATTTTCCATCTTCCTGTTATGGGCGGATCGATAATGCAACCTTCGACATTATTAATATTATCTACCATGCCTAGCTCGTCGAAATCATTGCCAAGATAATATTTGCCTTGAGGATTATAAACTACTAGGTTGAGATTATTAACAAGTTGGCCTAGTGGTTGTTTACCTGGATAGTCGGTGTAAACTAAAGTTACTCGCAAAGGAATCGAGTTGTCGACAATCTCGAATTCGTATTGATGCTCCTTCTCGCCAGACTCCAAGAAACCTTGGGTGCGATCGAAAAATTCGACGTGATAAGGTGGATTAATAATCCGACTAAGGTTTATTCTGCCCCATCCTTGCTCGTTATGTGCCCATTTTTTAGAAGAGTTATGAGCATAAGAGTGTTGAAAATACTCCGCTGAATGAATTAATGCTGCTTTGAGTAAAGCTGCACTCGGATTACTAATGTTCTTCTTTGTACGAAGATATTGACGAACTAATGCCGCGCTGCCAGCAATTAAAGGAGTTGCCATAGAAGTCCCACTCATATACATATAATCGCTTTTAGCTGGTGGATAAGGAGCTTCTGAGTAATGCGTAATCTGACAGGAACGAGTGGATAAAATAAAAGCGCCTGGCGCGAGAACATCAGGCTTCAAACGACCATCTTGACAAGGGCCTCGACTGCTAAAATCATCAAATACTCCTACTGTTAAACAGTTTTTCGCCGTTCCTGGTGGTGTAATTCTTCCCTGTTGATTACCTGTATTCCCAGCAGCGAACACAATCAAAAAGTCTTTGTGTTGCCAAACAAATTCATCTAATTGAAGACATCGGCTATTATAATAGCCAGATTCAGATCCTCCCCAAGAATTAGAATGAATACGTGCGCCGTTCGTGAAAGCAAATTCAAATAATGTTTTGATATTACTAGGAATTCCTAGCAAATCAGAGGCGGGAGGTATCAGTTCACGTTTCAAGTATGAGTGTATTTCTTCTATCTTCCGTTTGGGAGTTTGCTCAACTGCTTGAAAGATCAATTCTGCTTCAGGCGCCATTCCCTGAATAGGAGGAAGTCCGTAGTTTTGTGCCATTCTTCCGCTTCCTAATGCACTTCCTGCTACATGAGTTCCATGTCCTGAATATTTATCCGATGCTCCATCATCACCATTAGGATTATTAACTCTGTTAGAATATGCAGCTCTGATAGGATAACTTTGAATTATTCTTACCCTTCCTTGAAAATCAAGGTGTAGTGTTTCTTTTAGTCCTGTATCTAAACCTGTATCTGCAATAGCAATAATTTCTCCCTTGCCGGTCAACTCAGGAATATAGTCGATGGGAGAAACACCATTGGCAAGTAGGAGAACAGCAACATGATTATCAATCGTTTCGATGGTTTCTTCTTCTAGCGAAATTAAACCTGGTAAACTTTTGAGAATTTCATAAGCATTAATAGGATTACTATGACTGATTAAATCTATAACTAATTCATTAATATCAGGTTTGTCAACGACATCAATTTTCTCAACCTCTAAAGTTTTTAGAGCGCGATCGCGGTCTTCTTCAGTAAAGAAACGAGCAATTAAAATACCTGGAATAAAATTGTTGTTAATTTTAGTATTTTGAACATTTTCAGCTATTTTTAGTCTTGCCTCTGCCAACATTTCTTCAGTGACTTCTACCCCTAAATCTTTTAAATATTCCTCTTGCACTCTAATAGTTGGCTCATAAAGGGTTACGCTAGCAACTTCTCTAAAATTTTGAATTTTAGTCAAAATTTGTTCATTTGGTACAGAAACAATAAGTTCTGAATTTCCTATCGATTCTAAAATGATTGCGCCTATATTTTCTATTCGCTGCTTCCATTCATAGCGAATAGGAAATCTAAATTTAACAACTTGCTCTCTTTTGTAAGGCATATATTCTCTTAAGTCTTCCACAAGGTCTTTTGAAAAATTTTCCACTGGGTAGACATTTTTTAACTGTGCAATTATTTTTTCATCGTTAGGATCTACGGAAATAATTACAAAAGCGCTATAAGCTTCAATTACTGCTATTTCTGGAAAAAGTTGCTTAATCCGATCTTCAGAACAAAAGACCTGATAAACTTCTGAAGTAAAAAGTTTTGTTTCAATATTTTTTTGAACTTTTTCAATAAAATCTTGAAATTTAGGCTCATTATATGGTAAATTATTCCTCGCTTTCTGTATTAAAGATAACTCATTTCTACCTCCTAGACTAAAAAACCATGATAGTGCCTGCCAAAATTCTTTAGGCTCGCGAGGATTTAATAATTGTGTTTTTTTCCAGATTCTTTCCAGATAGTTGCGTAATTCACGAACTTTTTGGATTTCAGCAGCTTTGCTTGCTTTTAATTCTTGTCCTTTTTCTCCTGTACTAACTTCATTAATTAATAACTGGATTGATTCGATCTCTGAATTTAAAGATTGCAATCTGTCTTTTTTTAAATGAATATTCATTTCTTTGTTTTGGACAATATTACTCAGTTCTCTATCTGCATTTTCAATACGCGATTCAACTTGATCGATAACTGCTGACATCTTGATCTCCGAGCAAATAGTACAAATAAATTTTATTTTGATAGGAAGAAAAAAACAAATATTATTGCTCATTTAGAGCTTTGCGAACTTCTTCAACAAATTCAAAAGGCAGATAATCATATTTATGAAGAAATCGGCTTTTACGATCTTTATTGCTTTCTTGCTCAAGCTCATCATCAGAAAAATTGGTAAAAATAATAATCGGTAAATTAGGAAAACTTTTTCTAATTTTTCTATGAAAATGAACTCCCGTTCTTAATCCATCATTAGTGTCGCAATCTTTAAATATTTCTTCTGCTGGCATCATCACATCTAAAATGACTAATTGAATTTTGTCATGATTATCTTCGAGATATTTTAAAGCAGAATTAACATCTTTTTTCAAAGTAGTCTCAAATTTAGAAAGTTTTAATTCTTCAACAAAGCTAGCTATTCCTCTCTCTTCGTCATCAATAAAAAGAATCATTAATAGTCTCCTTCACTTACATTTAGTATCTAGGAATAACTAAGTGAAATTCTGTTGGCTCAGTATTATTAGATAAAATTAAATCTCCTTCTAATTCTCTCATTATATTTTTAGAAATAGCAAGTCCTAATCCCGAACCTGCTACATTTTTTTTGATTGCTTCAGGACAGCGAAACCCTTCTTTAAATATGTCGTTTACAAATTTTTTTTCAATACCAATTCCCCAATCTTTTAATTTAATAATTAAATTGTCTTTGTTTTTATCATCAATATCGATATCAATTTTAAATTGATTTTTATCATCTTTTGCATACTTTATCGAATTCATCAATAAATTATAAACAACTTGGTTGATTTTTATTTTATCTGTATTAATTTCTAATCTTAAAAATCTTTTGCTATAGTCAATATTTTCTATCGATAGTCCGTGGTCAATTACAATCGGACGAAGTTGATTAATTGTTTTAATAATAACATCTCTAAAAATGAAAACTTTTTCTTTTTTAGATTTTCCAGAAACTCGTCCGCCCATAATATATTCTAATTCTGCAACCTGGTATAAAAGTATTTCACAATCTGTCAGAATATCTTCTATTTTTCTGTCACAATGCTCTAAAGTTATTTCTTCTCTACGTCTTTGAATAAAACTTGCATTACTTCTAATTCCAACAATAGGAGACCTAAATTCATGAGTAATTTTATCAATTATTTGTGATTTTGTACGTTCAACCGCATGAACAACAGAGTCAACAAAACTTTTTAACACTTGCACATCTTGTTCATAAATATACTCTCTATAATGTCTTTTATAGCCTGCTTCAAGAGTTCCAATTACTTGGCTTTTGAAAGGTTCAATCAGAGGGATAAAAACTCTAATTAAGTCTTGATGACCATATTTATGATATATTTGTTTATCAAAGCGTTGATCTTCAATATCTGGTACTTGAATTTTTATACTTTTCACAATACTAGCTTGAATATCATTACTATCTAACGAATGAACAGCTTCTTTTTTAAACTCTTCTATTTGATTATCTGAAATTCCAGTAATAAATTCTGTTTTGATAGTATTTGTTTCGCGGTTAACTAATGAAATATTAACAACTTCAAATTGTAATATATCAGTAATACTCTTCAAGACATTTTCCATTATTTGATTGTGATTTTGAGCTTCAGTAATCTGCTGTTCTTTTTGACGTAGCTCACTGAGCTTTTTGTCGGATTCTCGTCTATCAATCAATATCGCAGCATAACGTGCTAATAATTTAAGATACTCCTCATCAGCTTTTGAAAAAGCATTTATTTCTGGACTTTCAATATTTAAAACCCCTAGTCTTTTTGAACCTAATTCGACCTCAGTTCCTTTTCTAACTAGGATGTTTTCTATTAATATAGGAATAGCAATTTCCGAACGAGTATCCGGCCAATATTCTACATAAATATCTTTCCATCTGGAATCGGTTAAAACATTACCAACATTGATAGTTTCTTTTAACTCAAGGGCTTTACCAGTAATACCTTCACCTATTTTCCATTTAGTAAAATTTTTTTTAAGAGGTTTTATACTTTCAATAACTTCTAATTCCCCCGTAAAGTAATTTAAGCGACTAATATCTCCATGTCCTGAATCAAGTAAATTTATAGCACCGTCTATAAGACGTTGAAAAACTTCTTTAGCCGTATCGCAATTAATCATTTTTAGCATAATTTCAGTTAGCTCTTTTGTTTTTTGATTTGTTACTGCTTTCTCAAAAGATAAAGCTGCATAGTTTGAAAAACATTGAAATCCTTCTTTTTCTAATTTTTTAAAATGGCGATTTTTTGTAGTAAAAATGTCCAATATTCCAATTATTTCTCCATTACTCATTAACGGCGAACTGAGCATAGAAATCCAGCCTCTTTTTTTAACTTCTTCGTAATGTAGAAAGTTTGCAGAAGCTCTAGTAATGTCCCGTAAATAAAAAACCTCTTTTCGGTGGTAAAAATTTTGTATCAAATGAAAATTATCGTTCAGTTCTAGATTTTTATATTCATCATCTACTTTGCCAGCAGTAGCCAATATTTTAAACTTTTGATGCTTGATATCTTTTTTCCAAAGAATACAAGCTGATGCCTCAAAAAGCTCACAGGCTTTTTGAGGCAATAACTGAATGAATTCATCAGGAGCAACCGTCATTAACTGTTCTGATAACTTACACAAAACTTGCAACGGTTTATAAGTGTTATAATTATAATTGAGATTTTCAATAGTTACTATTGCTCTACTGGCAAATGATTTTAACAATCCTTGTTCTTGTTTATTCAAAGTTTTAAATATAGAAGAAAAGTGATAGATATAACCAACCACCTTACTTTCTTGTGACCATAAAGGATAACTATGTATTGACTTTAAATAATACTTTTTTCTAATGTCAGGATGAAGCTTTCCTTGCTTATAAAGTACTATTTCATTCCATAAAAGTTTTTCATTATTAATCAATTCTTCTAATTCTAGATTGTTGCTCGTACAAACCAATTCATTAACAACTTTTGTTTCAGTATTAATGAGAGCTATAGCAAAAGTATGAGAATCGATAAATTGTTTGCCAAGTTCAGTAATTCGCTTTAACGCATCATGTTGTGTTTTGTACTGAAACGGAATTTCACTCATAAGTTTGAAGATTCCATAAAAGTTATATCTAGATATTTTGTCGAACATAATTCACCTTATTAAGGATTACACAAAGACTACAAAATGATTACGTCTTGATTTTAGCTAAATTAATAATGGTTGAAATTATCTTCAAAGTTTAGTAAAATTGAATGATATATTACTATATTGTAAGTAAAGCAGTACAAAAACTTACAAGCATGTAATAAATAGTTAAGAATAAAATTTAGAGTTAAATATTACACCTTAGGTACTTTAGCTTCCTTTTTCTCCACTTTTTTGAACTCCATCGGAAAGTGTAGAAGAACTCGGGGGATTAATTCGTGAGGAAAAAAATTGGCGACTCAAAGAACAGCTACAAGTACTGTATTTAATTAAAACCGGAGATATGAAGGTATGTGCGATCGCGTTACCGCAGTACGAAAATATCCGTTAGTTCGTACAAGATGAAAGCCGGCTTGGACTCAAAACCATTGAGAGAAATAAGATTACGCTTGCAGGAATTAAACCGATTGGTGAATAGCAGTGGCAATTTAAGGTATCTGGGTTATACAGTGCGGTAGAAACACTAACTGGCGAAAGTTTATTTTGGCAGTTATCTCATGTTGATAGTGAATTCTACCAGTAATTTTTAAACAAGTTTGCTGCTTGAACAATGGCTGCAATAGATGAATTCAGTAAACCCAGATCCATCAAGGCTATTCCCAATCCAAAATCTAAAATTCAAAATGGTATTACTCGCGCAGTGCGTAACCGACACCGCGCACTGTGTGAATTAGGCGTTTTTCCTTATTCTCTTCTAGTTTCAGGCGCAGATAACGAATGTAGACTTCGATAATGTTGGAATCGCCCATGAAGTCATAACCCCAGACTTTTTCGAGAATTTGGTCTCTGGTAAATACTTGGCGGGGATGGGAGAGCAAATATTCTAATAAATCAAATTCTTTTGCTGTTAACTCGATGCTTCGTTTAGCGCGAAACACTTCACGAGTGCGGCGGTTTAAGCTTAAATCTTCAAACTGCAATAAGTCTTCGTCTGTTTCTTGGGTGCGGCGCAAGTGAGCGCGAATTCTCGCTAAGAGTTCTTCTATACTGAAGGGTTTGACTACATAATCATCGGCTCCCGCATCTAATCCTGCCACGCGATCGCTAACTTCATCTTTTGCTGTCAACAAAATTACTGGTACTGAGCTACCTGTGGCTCGCAAACGCCGACAAATCTCTAAACCCGACAGCCCCGGTAACATCCAATCAAGAACCGCTAAATCTGGCGATGACTCGCGTGCCATCGTCAATCCGCTAATGCCATCATGGGCGATGCTAACTTTGTATCCTTCACTACTAAGTTCTAATTCCACAAATCGGGCTAGCTTGACTTCATCTTCAACCAAAAGGATATGTGCTGTCATTTTTTACTCCTAAAATAGGCAATTTCTAAATAGCTTTTCGTTGCAATTCCAGAAATATATAAGATAACCAATTATTTATATAAAACTCATACTTGATTTTTACAAAGCTATTTAAACTTTTTACCCTGTTCCCTCTCTCTACAACTGATTCTCAAAATCAAATCAGATTACTATATGCCATCTCACTTTAATATATATGCGTCTCAGAAAAATGAGTTTTTGCTGAATAGAGTTAGAGCTTTTGCTTAAAAAGCTGTAAAGTTTTATTTTTCAAAGTTTTTTGTGGGATATCAGAGAGAATATTTTTCTGAGGAAATTAATATTTAAATCTCAGAATATTTTAATTTATACATTAGTTATAACTCATAGTCATGTAGCAATCTATTAATTACAAGTTTAGTTCAGGCAAAAACGAGGATTTATATGAAAGGTTTAATTTTTGGTAGTTTATCAGCTCTAATACTCACGATATCTACTGCGAGTATAGCGGCACCTGTAAAGTATGAACATTCAAGTTCTGATACACATACAGTCTCTCAAATAGCATTAAATGTAAATGTTCCGCATATCACTAACTCTGGTGCTAGAAATGATACTCACTTTATCAAAGTGTCAGTCGTAGGTATGTCTTTAGCAGACTTGATGATTTCATTACCAAATCAGATGGAAAGGTTTGATAAAGTTCGGATTACAGACCAATCTGGTAAAGAAATTGCAGCTAAAACAGAAATTAATCGAGAACGCGTGTCTATCAGCTTTGACCAACCTGTAAATCCTGGTGATTCTGTGGAAGTAGAATTTTTAGGGGTGCAAAGAAGAATCCCATTTGAAAAAGTCCTACTCTATGGAGTAACTGCTAAAAGAGTTGGGTTAAAAGGAGACATTCCTATTGGAACGGCGAGAGTTGATATTACTGATAACAGTTAGAATTTAGAATTCAAGAGTCATAATTCAAGTTTGGTGTATTATATCTGGCTCTTGATTTTAAACAATATTGCCAATTAAGTTTCAAAATGTTGATATTTCAAAATGCCGACTTGGTTAACCAAGTCGGCACTTAAACATACAGCATTTTTGATTTTCATGAGGTACAGAGTTAATCGTTTTGAGGTAGGAGGCAGGAGGGAAAAGAAGAATTTCTATATTCAATTTTCCAGTTGTGTACCTCATTTATTTGCAAACTGCTGTAATTATAAATTGCACAAACGCGATAAATAGCCTTCTCTAGAATAATAAATTTGATGAATTATATTGGTAAAGTGATTGTAAAAATACTTCCTTCTCCTAATTTCGATTGTACGCTGACATTACCGCCCATACCTTCTACAAGTGTCTTGACAATTGATAAACCTAAACCAGAACCTCCAGTTGCATGAGAGCGAGATTCATCTACACGGTAAAATCTTTCAAAAATCCGCGCTTGATGTTGTAAAGGAATACCATAACCATTGTCACAAACTTGAATAATTGCTTTGTCTGGAAGTTGCTCTAATTTAAAATTTATAGGTGTATTAGGTTCAGAATATTTAACAGCATTGTCAATTAAATTGAGTAATACTTGTTTGAGACGGCTGTAGTCTACTTTAACTTCAATTGGGTAAATTGTTGATTCGATAGTAATTTGGCGATCGCTATATTTTTCTGCCATCATCACAATCTCTTCAATTAAGTCATTTAATACATAAGATTTCACCTGAAAATGCAAATAACCGCTATCTGCTCGTGCTAAATCGAGTAAATCTTGTAGCAAGCGAATAGTACGTTCGGCTTCTGATGCAGCAGTTTCTAAAGCTTCTTGTTGGGTTTGGGTTAAATTATTTTGCCTTCGTAAAACGCTTTGTAAGTAACCATGTACAATGGTCAAAGGTGTGCGTAATTCGTGAGAAACATTACTGACAAATTCTCGCTCTTGCTCCCACGATTGGGAAAGACGCGATAGTAACATGGTTAAAGTTTGAGCTAATTCTTTAACTTCAGTGGGTGCATTATCGAGATATAACTCTGCTTTTCCTAAATCTTCTGCGGAAATTACAGCAGCCATTTGATTTAGCTGGCAAAGAGGTTGTAGGGAATGTTTGATATAAATAGCGATCGCAACTGTTAAAATAATAATTGCTAAGATACTAACAGCAGCTAAATTCTGCACCATTAGCACAAACATTGTGCGATCGCGGGTGATATCTTTAACTACAAATAATTCACCCAGCGACTTACCCTGCACTTCTATAGAATGACCAGATAAAACAAAATAGTTTTGATGGATTTTATAAACTTGCGATTTAATAGGCATTTTAGTTAAGGACATTAACTCAGATGCCATAGAATTAGATAGCAAACTTAAACTACGGGATTGTACCAATATTTTACGATCGGGACTTTTAACCCATAACAATATATTGGTATCGGTCAAATTATTAATAGCTTTGTCTAACCCAGTTTCAGGTTGCATCATTTCACTATAAATTTGTACATCTCGTGGCAAACGTTTTGCTATTTGCTCGATGTTATCTTTATGACTATTAATTAAAATTTGCTGTGTTTTCCAGCTCATCCATGTAGCCAGACTACCTAACACCAAAGCCGAAAAGCCAGCAATTCCAATTGTTAGGCGTAGCTGTAATGAAAATGGGTCTATTTTTTGCCAAATTTTGTTGATTTGCTTCACTGCTTTAATATTTTAAAAATAAAGTTGGGGCTAAGGAATTTGGTTTATTAATTTTTAATTCTTAGCTGTAAAATTTTATCGTCAATACTGATTTTAAAATAGCTGTATTGTAGACGTAACTAAAAGCTTAGCTATTCCCTAAAAGCTAGTAAGTTTTATTTTATTGTCTTTTCAATTACCCAAGCTCTCTAATAATAATTTATATGCGATCGCAGCCAATTAAATTAATTTAAACTGAGAATTACCTGAAAGTATTGAATATAAACTTAGCTTCATCAAAAACCAGAACCCCGACTTGAGAAATCGGGGTTATAAAGCCACTCTATGATGAAGTTTTTGCCTTAGTACATTGCGTTTGCTGGGCTTTAATTTTTTGTTGAATTGCGGGTGGTAAGCCAGGTTTAACTTTGGCATAAAGTCGAGAAAATTCTCGTACATAATGAGCAGCAACTATTGGACTTTCAATTACTAAAAGTGTTTCGTCATTACCATTATTAGCTGCATCTGACCAATTATGAGAACCTGTAATTACTGTTTTGTTATCAATAACGGAAAACTTATGGTGTAATAAATCGCCTTGGGGTAATATAGGTACGCCTACAGTCGTAATTGGATTTTGCCAAGGATGGTTATCAACTTCATATTTACATTTATTGCTGAGAGCAACTCCCATCATATCTAATGCTTCACTATAAGGACGATAGGCGAATTGTGGTTCAATTAAAGCCCGAATTTGGACATTTTCTTGATGTCTATTTTCTAAAATATTAGCGAGACGCTGTTCAGAAAATACAAATAAAGCTAAATCAATAGATTGTGTTGCTGAATCTAAAGTTTTGCCAATTAAACCATTACTGGTATTAGTCCAAGGTTGAGTTGGAGATGTAGGTGAAAAATGTATAGTAATTTTAGTTTTATTTAATGTAATTTGTTTAGGCAAACGCAGTGGCTTTTGTAGACCAAATCGGCTATCGGGTTTACCTCCCGGCCCGTCACCCCACATAATATTAAACTCTTCTGTAAATAAAGATGCTAATTCTGGACTATCAATTTGCAATAAGTTATTGGCATTACCTAAACTGCTAGGATTTGTATAATCACCAAAGGTATCGCTCAAGGTAAAATTGGCCGAAGTAATAATTACAATGCGATTATCTACAATTAGAAACTTATGGTGCATCAAACTACTACCTGCTGAACCATCTGCTTTATCGTCTAGCCAGGGAATGTTTGCATTTTGTAAAATGATTAAAGCATCTCTTTGATTTATTTCTGTGGGAGTAAGTTGATTATCGTGGTTAATATCGATAAACTCACGAGATTCTTGATAGCGTTGTTTTTCTCTTTTATCTAACTTACTTACTTCTTGAGGTGTCAAACTACTCCAAGGTCGGCTATAAGTATTTTCTAAAATTAACCTGACTTTTACCCCAGCTTTTTGTCTATCAACCAGTGCTTGGGCTACTTTCGGTAAACGTAATTCTTGCACCGCTACATCTATAGTGGATTTAGCTTGAGAAATAGTATCAACAATCAATTTTTCAAAGTCATCCCCCAAGCGAGTTTGCTGACGGTATGGTTCTTTGTATTCCGAAGCTTGAGAATGGTTAAAGTAAACTTGAACTAAAGGATCTTGTGGTAAAGCTGATAGAAGCTTATTGGATGACTGGACTCGTTGACAACCAGCGAGGGGAAAAATCAGTAAAAAGATATATAAAAAAAACCTTTGTCTAGATAAAATTTGCACTGTAATCTGTTAAAAGTGGATTGAGAGTGGACATATTTATCATTCCCAAAATTTTGGTTTCTCAGATTAACTAGAAAAATAGCTTTCCCAGGCAAGAAAAACCTACTCATACACGCATAATTACAGCAATTTTGTTAGATTTGTCCGCTTAAAGTGTATGTACTAAAAAATCAGCAGCCTATTAACCGCCTTTGTTCTCACCATTATCTGTTATATGCAAATTTATCTAGATTACAGCGCGACTAGTCCCACTCGCAAAGAAGCGATCGCAGTTATGCAAACAGTCCTCACTCAACAATGGGGCAATCCTTCCAGCTTACATGAATGGGGAAATCGGGCTGCAACGGTTGTAGAACAAGCCAGAGTCCAAGTTGCTGAATTAATTAACGCTGCGACTCCAGAATCGATTGTTTTTACCTCCGGCGGTACTGAAGCAAATAATCTGGCAATTATGGGCGTGGCTCGGTTGTATACTGTCCCTCGACATATAATTATCTCCAGCGTCGAACATTCTGCAATTTCTGAGACAGCGCGGTTGTTAGAAATATGGGGTTGGGAAGTTACGCGCTTAGATGTAGATAATAAAGGCAGAGTTAACCCGTTGGATTTAAAGGCGGCGTTGCGGCATAATACAGTTTTAGTTTCTATAATTTACGGTCAAAGTGAAGTTGGGACTGTACAACCAATTGCAGAATTAGCAAAAATTGCGCGATCGCATGGTGCTTTGTTCCATACAGATGCAGTGCAAGCTGCGGGACGCGTAGCAATAGACGTACAAGAACTTTCCGTAGACTTACTTAGCCTTGCCAGTCATAAAATCTATGGCCCCCAAGGAGTAGGGGCGCTGTATGTCCGTCCTGGTGTGGAATTGATGCCTTTATTAGGTGGCGGCGGTCAAGAAATGGGATTGCGTTCTGGTACGCAAGCAGTACCGATAATTGCTGGGTTTGGTGTCGCCGCTGAATTAGCAGCACAGGAATTGCCAACAGAAGCACCACGCTTGATTCAGTTACGCGATCGCGCCTTTGCCCAATTAGCTGAAATTCCTGGTTTAATTCCTACAGGGGATAGCTGCGATCGCTTGCCTCATCATGTGAGTATGTGTTTAGAATACGCTGATGGCGAAAAACTTAGCGGTAAAACCTTAGTAAGACAGCTAAATCTTGCCGGCATTGGTATTAGTGCTGGTGCTGCTTGTCATAGCGGAAAACTCAGCCCAAGTCCGATATTATTAGCAATGGGTTATTCCGAAAAAGCTGCCTTGGGCGGAATTCGCATCACGTTGGGGCGCGATACTACCGAAGCCGATATAGATTGGACAGCGATGGTATTGAAGCAAGTTTTAGAAAGGCTGACGCCAGATTTATCTTTAGTTAAACGTTAAATTTTTTCGAGCGTGTACTTATATAAAAAATATTGCCTATTGAGCGTATTTTTCATTAACTTTAGCGTCTATGACTATTAAGATATCCCAAAACAGGATAAAGTAACAGGTATCTAAGTTTCAGACCTACGTAAACCAATCAATGAGTCTATCTAACGCAGAACCGAGTTCCTCTAAGACTTTAAAACGCAAGGCTACCAGCACAGTTGGTCGTGGAAAAGTACTCAACCTCAACACCAACTTCAATTTTTCTGCGTGGAACGATGAAAGTGTTGCTCTATATTTAGGCGATAGCCTTGAACATTACAACAATTGGGAGCAGCCTATAGTTATCGTTTCAGATGGAGCTTACGGTGTTCTTGGTTTTGAAGGAGACACTTCAGATCATATTGATTTACCTAATTGGTATGAACCTCATATTGAAGCATGGTCAAAAGCAGCCATACCATCTACAACACTATGGTTTTGGAATTCAGAAATTGGCTGGGCTGTTGTGCATCCAGTTTTAGAAAAGTACGGTTGGCGTTATGTAAATTGCAATATTTGGAACAAAGGAAAAGGCCATATAGCAGGAAATATTAATACAAAAAAAATTCGTAGATTCCCTGTAGTTACAGAAGTCTGTGTTCAATATGTAAGAGAAGTTAAAGTTAATGAACTCACCTTAAAAACATGGTTGCTACAAGAATGGAAACGTTCTGGGTTAAGGCTACGGCAGGCAAATGAGGCTTGTGGCGTGGCTGATGCTGCAACTAGGAAGTATTTCGATCAAGGACACTTATGGTATTTTCCTCCTCCAGAGATGTTTGAGAGACTAGTTAACTATGCAAATGAATATGGGAAGCCACAAGGAAAACCTTATTTTTCTTTGGATGGTAAGCAATCTTTAACAGGGCAACAATGGAATAAGATGCGTTCAAAATTCAGATGCCCTCATGGTTTTACAAATGTTTGGGATCGTCAAGCTTTACGAGGTGATGAAAGAGTTAAAACTTCTTCTGGAAAAGCAGTACACTTTAATCAAAAACCCCTTGATTTGATGAGTATTATTATCGAAGCGTCAAGCGATGAAAATGATGTTGTATGGGAACCTTTTGGAGGTATGTTCACTGCATCTTTGGCAGCCCAGAAACTTAGAAGAAAAGCCTACTCCTGCGAAATAGATGCAGATTATTTCTACTATGGAGTACAAAGATTTAATCAAGAAGTTCGTCAATACTCTCTTCTCTAATATCTAGATAATCTTGTAAATATTTTCTGATATTGTCTTCTTTACGGCTTGACAGAAGCCTATTCCACTGCCCCACTGTCATACCAGAAACTTGAGTATTGTACACACGCTGCTTAAATTTTTTAATACCTGGATGTACGATTCTATCCATCTTTGCAAAATTAGTATCAAGCCTGTATTTGTATCTTATTAACAGTTCGCGTAGCAGACGCTGATATTCTCTAGTTGGTTTATAGGCTTTTCCCTCAACACCCCATGAGTCAACTATTTTTTGAGCTTCTAATAACTCTTCGACAGATCCTTGAAATTTATAACCACTAGTGTTTGTCTGCTGTAAATTTGCTGTTCTCTGAGTTGTATCCTCTGGTTCTAAAACAAGGTAATCTGGCGGATTATGATAATGAGTATCTCTAGCTAAAGCTACCGACAAACCAGAGACAAGGCATACATCAAGAATACGAGGCTTACCATAGATAATTTTTTCGGGTAACCATGCCAACATAGCAACATAGGTTTGATCGTGCTGAAAGTGATTTTGGCTATCTTTAAAACGTGCTGTTATTTCCGTTGCTAATGGAAACCATGCTTTAATTTCTAATCCTGGTGTTGGTTGAACTCTTCCCACAAAAATAGTATCTGGAAAGCCAGGATCTTGCCTTTGCCACTTTCCAAATTCAGAAAATTCATTTTGCTTATTCAAAAATTCAACGGTGTTAAATTCGATTAAATTTCCGAGTAAGGGTGAAAGCTTTGAAATAACTTTAGTTAAGTTTACTGCTGCGTCTACAGTTACAGGCTTAGATATATCTAAAACATCAAAAGTATGGCTTGATAACTTATCTAAATATTGAGATGCAAGTCTGATGACATCTTGTGGATTCATAGTTCGTCCTCAGAAGATGCTCCAGATATTTCTTGCTCAACTTTTCTGAGAATATCGCAAGGATCTACACCGATTACACGAGAAATTAGCAGGAACTCAATTACATCTAACCGCCGTTCACCGTTTTCATATTTAGCTACGAAAGATTGCGGCTTTTGAAGGGATTTAGCAAGTGTCTGTTGAGTTAGTTTTGCCTCTTTACGAGCCGCAATCATACAGTGACGGAACACTTCATACTCATGGCTAAAAACAGATTTCATTGTGCCTTGACATTAGCACCATAACATTGAACACAATAAACCTATTTTCGGATAATCCCAAAAAAGGATATTTTCTAATCTTGTTCAAGTTCCTCAGTAAAGCCGATCGCAGCACTATGTGTCGTTGCTGCCGAAAATCACAGCCAATGCTGGAACAATAGAAGTAATGCTAAACCAACATAATAAACCATGAGTGAACTTCCCAATAGTCTTGAAGATGCGATCGCCCAATCTCAAACCGCCGTCCAAGCTGCCCTTGCAGATGGCTGCAATCGCCTACAAGTTGAGTTCTTATTCCCAGAACTGAAACTGATGCCAGTGGCAGAACAATTTGTGCCGTTGTTTAGGGAATATGATTCTCGCTTGAAAGTTTTCTTTGCAGATGCTGGGGCTGCGGCTTTAGCCCGCCGCGATTGGGCTGATGCACCATTTCAAATTTTGGATATCGGGACGGGAAGGGCTGCTTCGTTACAAACAAAAATCCAGCCAGAGGATGAAATTTTCTTATTCATCTCCCCCACTTCCGTAGAAGTACCGCAGTTAGAAAAGTTATGTGAAGTAATCGGCGATCGCCCTTTAGTATTTTTAAATCCCCGCCTTGAAGATGCTGGAACTGTGGGCATTGGTTATGCAGCCAGAAAAGTCCGCGATCGCTTTATCAGTAACATTGAATCCGCCTATTATCTCCGCCCAATAGACGATCGAACTGCCTTATATCGCTGTTATCCAGGACAGTGGGAAATTTGGGTGGAAAATGGTGGTGATTATCAAAAAATTGCCGATTTACCCACAAAACCATCGGGTGATGAGTTGGATCTCATCCTTATGAAGGGACAACCGCAAACAACAACCAACGCTGTACCTGGGAGAAAGCCGAATGTGTTTAAGAGTTTGCAACGGTTTTTAAAGGCGTTGAGTAGTTAACAGAAAGCAAAGGTAGCAGGAGTAAACTTAACCCCCTGCTACCTTTTAGTAAGTTTTACGTATTTAAACTAAAATACAGAAAATTTGCATATAATTACGAGTTGATTGTTGGCTCGTATTTCTTTCTCCAACAAAAACTTAATCTTGAAAACCCTGTACATTGTGCGACATTGCAAAGCAGTTGGACAGGAACCTAACGCGCCTCTGACATCAGAAGGCAAAATGCAAGCGATCGCTCTTACTCATCTTTTATCAGGTTTTGGCATCGAGCGAGTCATCTCTAGCCCATTTACTAGAGCATATCGATCTATTGCTCCTTTGGCTGAACATCTGTGTCTTGCCATCGAAATAGATAACCGACTCGCCGAACGCGTTCTGTGTGGAACACCCCTAGCTGATTGGCAAGAACGATTGGCTGAATCATTTACCAATCTCGATCTATGCCTGGATGGCGGTGAGTCCAGTCGTACTGCTATGGCGCGTGGAATAGCCGTAATTGATGAAGCATTACAGCAAAAAGCAGACACAATTGCGATCGCCACGCATGGTAATTTAATGGCACTGATCCTAAAGCATTTTGACGATCGCATTGGTTATGCCGAGTGGCAAAAATTGAGCAATCCAGATGTCTATCGCGTAGACTTCCTCAATGATGCAACACACGTAGAGCGAATGATATTTTTCTAGATACTTTAGCAAAATGACATTAACTCACAGCATAATCTGTGTACTGTCGCATATATGGCGGATGAAATCCAACCACAATATCTTGTTTTGGCACTCCCATTGCCACCAGTTGTTCGCCTACATCCTCTTCCGTGCCATTCCACTGAATCCAAATCTTGCCGTTTTTAATATCAAAATGCATCACAGGACCAAAAACCCGACGTTTATTTTGCCAACCAATATATATCAGTTGGTAATGGTCTTTTTCTATGTCAAAAATTGTTTGAGCTTCGATTTCATTATTACATAAGGCAAGCTGAGCATATTCTGTAATTAATTTCCGAATACACTCCCGATATTTATCTAAATCTGCCATCGAATAATTTCCTTCCTTTCCACATCATCAACTATCAGATTAATTTGACTTCGCTGGATTATTTTTTGAATAAACGGTTTACTTAAAAAATCGTTATAAGTGTTTAATGGCACTGCTAAATACAAAATTAGCTCATAACTAATTTCTTCTAATGCATATCGATAATTAATAAACTGTCCCACGAGTAATTCGCCACCCGTCCTTTTGTAATGCAAATTTCACAATATCGTGAAATTTATCTCAAGCTGACATAAACTTTTTTTCAGCGTGTATAGGCATTCTATATAATATTTTGCCAAAATTATGGGCAAACAATAAGAGTTAGGAATTTTACTAATTCCTAACTCTTGTACAGACGCGATTCATCGCGTCTGTACTTTTTTAATTTGCTTGCAACGGCGCATTCAAGATTTTCTCAATGCGATCGCGTGTTTCCAGCAAGTGGGCTTTGGTATATTCATCATCGGAACTAACATCTTTGAGTTTATCATCCAATTGTCTGAGTTTATACCATGCCAAAGTGCGAGCATCTTCTGGGACATATTGTTTTCGCAACACCATACCAGACAAGATATCCAAATATTCGCGTTGTAAGCCGCGCCGCAAACTGGCAATTTTCATTGGTTTACCTTTTGGTTTAATGACTTCCGTCCAGATACCTGATTGTAATGTATCAAATAACTCTGGCAGAGTCAGCGCATTTTCTGGTTTGGTTTTGAGTTCGATATCCTTGAGACGCGAAAGGCGATCGCCTGAGAGTAAATCCCGCAACACAGCACTCTGCAACAGTAGCACCAAGTCATGAATTGGATAATCCAAACGACCAACTTGCGGATAGCTACCCCAATGCCGCCAACGAGAAGGTGCTAATTTATTCAGCAGTTCTGGTGAAAAGGTGAGGGCATCTTCTGCAAATAGATATTTATGTAGCGTTTCTAAAGCCTGACGTTGTTGTTCGGCTGGTATCGGTTCAAATGGTAATCGCCGTTGGCGGGTTTCTGAGGCATTTTGAGAGGGGGTTTCGCTAGCATGAATGCGATAGAATGACTGTCCGCCAATGTATTTTGTTGCGTAATATATTTGTTGGAAATAATTACCTAATACCGTGCTAAAACGTTCGCTAACATCGCTGTAACTCTCTCCAGCCATCGGATAACGCTTATCAAGCCGTTCCCACATCAGACGAGAATTATTCAACTGCCACTGAGAATAAAGCAGGACATTACCGCTGTTATCCCAAGCGTCTGCTGTGGGATCGAGGTCATACACATCTTCGTCAGTGGAATAACTATACTCTGGTTTGTAAGATTGTGAGGCAATTTCGTCTAAAATCGGCTTTTCTGCTAGAGGAGTTGATGTCTGAATTGACACGTAGCCGTACTGAATCGCCCATTCATCATAAAGTCCCACCATGCTGGGAAAATAATCTCCCTGTTTTGTACCTTGAGGGGCAATGTTTGGGGGGATGTAGTCCATTACAGAACTTGTCAAACCTTTAGTTTTGGTAATTTCTGTATTATTCATCTCTTCTGGTGGTAGCAGCGTACTACCGCGGAAGTTATGCCGCAAACCAAGTGTATGACCAACTTCGTGGGCGATGATTAAACGTAAATATTGATTGATATAATCTTTTACCTGTTCTTGACTGGGCATATTATCTGGTAACAATGACATTGCCACAGAACCCAAGGCAAACTGATTAGCTGCTTCTATGCCATAGCACAAATCGTACTGCCCTGCCATTTTAGATAAACGATTCAACAACCCTTGGGTTTGCTGGGGTGTATTTTTGTCTTTAGCATTTTCACCATTGGCGCAAAGTAAACGATTTTGCATCAATGCCGATAATGTGGTGGTATTTTGTACTTGGTTGGGTTGGACGATTGTCCGATATTCGTTCTTGAGTGCCCGGATAAAGCTAGCATCTACGAGAATATCTGCATCCAAAATTTCTCCATTTAACGGGTTGACGCGGGATGGCCCCATTGCAAAGTAGCCATCTACTGTGTTAATCCAGCGAATTGTGTTGTAGCGAATATCTGCTGGATCCCAAGTAGCATCATCTGGCATTTGGCGGACTTCAATGGCATCCTTGAATCCAGCTTTGAGAAAAGCTTTGTTCCACATAAGGATGCCATCTTTAATCGCATCGCGGTATTCTAAGGGCACAGCATTATCAATCCAAAACACAATCGGTTTTACGGGACGAGAAATTGCTGCTTTTGGGTCTTGTTTTTCTAGATCCCAACGGTTAATGTAACGGACAAAAGAATCGCCGCGATCGTCTTTGGATAAATCTTGGTAGGCGGTGATGAAATAGCCGATGCGATCGTCGGCAATACGGGGGCGATAATTGTTATCGGGTAGTTCGGAAAGACTGTAGTGGACGCGTAAGGTAAAACCACGGTTATCTGCTAGGGAAGCAAAGCTTGGCACTTCATTTTCTTTACCGCTGCTACCTGTGAAATTTAAAATTGACTGAATTTCTACATTCTGAGGAAAAGCTTTAGCAGTACCGAAATATGACTGGTCTGTGCTTCCTGGGACTCCTAAATTTACAGATAATCCTGCTAAGTCTGTGAGTAATAAGTCGCCCAAGTCGATGAGAATCGTTTTGCGTTGGGGATGAATGCTTTTAATGGAAATATTATAGAGAACAGAGTCGCTAAAAGAACGAGCCAGCGATCGCGCTTGTGGATCTCCCTCACGAGTCCGGAAATTGACATTGCGAATCACAAACTGTAAATTATTATCCACCCGGCGGAAATAAAACAAAAAATCTTGCAGAGGCATACCGCTGTAAATACCTCTTTCGCCAATGCCTGATTCTAATGTTGACGCAGCTAAGTAATTTTTATTGAGTTGTTCTGGTTTAATTTCTAAATAAATTTTATTCTTTTCTTTTTGCCGATAAAGAGTGAACAATCCCCCCTGCTTAACAGTATCTTTCACTACTTCATCAAATGCCTCTAAATCATCTTTTTTTTCTGGTTTAGTAGTATCATTCGGTTTGGAGTTTGGTTTTTCCGGCGGTTTAGCGACTTGTAAAAATGGCTGGTGTACTGCTTTTTTTAAATCTTTTACTACCCAAAGAAAATCTTGAGGATGTACGTCTTTACTGCGATTAACTACCCAAACTTGACCGGGTGCTAGTCCCTGCTGAGGGCTAGTTTGAATATCTTTTAGCGATAAGCCTGAGGTTTTACTGGCAGAAGTTTCTCTAATTAAGGGATTATTAGACTTGTCTTTACTTGTGGCTGTGACTAAGGCTGTCTGATGGTTGCTAGACAACTGTTTATTAACACCATTAACGGACACTGACTTGGCGCTAGCCGTTGCCATTCCTAAAAATAAACCATGTAACAAAATTATATAAAAGCTCAATCTGTTCATCACGTTCATCCCTAATAACTATCCTTAGTAATTCTTAACTTTTGCAAAGCTATGCAGCCCGTCGTCTAGCAATTCATTACTTGCCTTATATCAAGCAGCCAAGTTTAACTACAATTTTAATTGCCATTTTTCTGTTTTTTTACACTGTTTTACAGTAGGATTTTTCCTAACAATTGCATCTATTACAAAGAGTAAGTATTATTTTTACATCACACTACTAAATTTCGCGGGAAAAAATATAACGAATTTGCCAAAGTCCTAAAATGATGCCATTTTGGAAATAATTTTTCAGTTAGCACTTTATTTACATCACCAGAATAAGTTTGAGACCGAAACCACTTTTTAGCAAAGCTTTTGGCAAAGGACATTAGTAATAAAACATTAAAAATAGTATTATTTTATACTAAAAATATATTTATAAACAGCAAACTAGCAGAAAAAAATTTCAGTTCCCAATTATCAAAACAATTACTTTAAATGTATCAACGGATACGGAAATGTCAACATATTTATCTCAAGTTTGGAAACTACTGAAAAATTATGTGAGAGGTAGAAGGTTACAAGAGATGTTAAAAAATACATCTTTTGAAACAGAAGCAATTTTACCTCTAGAAAAAAGTATTAAAGAACCAGACAAAAGCATTAATTTTGCTCAAGAACGTTTGGTGGAATATTTATTGCGTGAAAAGCTACAAAAAAGCTTAGAAAAATGGACAATACCTACCAGTGGTTGGAATTCTAAGATAGACGAAAAAACCTTAAGTAGGCAACATGCTCCCTTTTACTTTGCAGTAGGCGATCGCCAAATGCATGAAGAGATTTACGATTTACTGGGTAACGGTGCGCTGAAACCCGAAATAGTTAACGAACTCATGGAATTCCTGGTAACAGGTAAAAAGATTCGCCTAGAATTACTGTTCTGGCGGCTAGAAGACTTTTATCATCGTTGGTGTCAGGGAGAATTTATCGATGCCACACCAGAGGATAACCTACCTCAGAAAAAAATGTTACAGCTGGCAGCAAAAAATATGGCGCGCGGGCTGAGGCAGGTAGATATGTATACAGGGCTAAACGTGCTGATTTTACTATTAGAGTTACACCGCTATGCCCAACAGCAAGACCAACTCAGCCAAAAAATCAGCTTCTATCCATCTGCCAAACCAGACACAGATAGTTTTTTCACCTCCCAACTACTGCGGGTCGTTAACTATAGCGATGCCCTGGAAGTTGGTAACTTTAGCAGTATCATCGGGCAATTTCTTAAAGGTGGCAACTTTACTAGTGCTTACCTCGGCGACGCAAACTTGACTGGGGTAGACTTTAGCAATGCCAACCTCACCCGTGCTTACCTTGGGGACGCTAACTTAACAGGAGTCAACTTTAGTTGTGCCAACCTTAGTGCTGCTAACCTTGGTGATGCCAACCTCAGCGGTGCCAACCTCAGCAGTGCCAACCTCACTGGTGCCGACCTCAGCAGTGCCAACCTCACTGGTGCAAACCTCAGCGGTGCCAACCTCAGCCGCGCCAACCTCAGCCGCGCCGACCTTAGCAATGCAAATCTCAACTGTGCCAACCTCAGCCGCGCCGACCTCAACCGCGCCGACCTCAGCAGCACCAACCTCAATCGTGCCGACCTCAGCAACGCCATCCTTTTCGGTGCTAACTTAAGTGACGCCAACCTCAGCAACACTAACCTTAATCATGCCGACCTTTGCCGTGGCGACCTTAGCGGTGCTGACTTGAGTCACGCCATCCTCAACGGTACGAACCTTAGCGATACAATTCTTTTCAGTACCAATCTCAACAGTGCCATCCTCGTTGCCGCCGACCTCAGTTATGCCAAACTCAATGGTGCCAAGCTGAACAACGCTAGACTCAACGGTGCTATGTTCTTAGGTGCTGACCTCAGCGGTGTAGACTTAAGTCGGGTAGTTCTCAACGAAGCTGACCTCAGTGGCGTGATTCTCAACGACGCCGACCTCAGCGGTGCAGACCTCAGCGACGCCATACTCTTCGGTACAGACCTCAGCTATGCCAACTTGAATAGCGCTAACCTCAGCGGCAGTAACCTTAGTGGTGCTATTCTTAACGGCGCGAATCTCAGTCATAGCAATCTCAGCAGCGCCATTCTCGGCGGTGCCGACCTCAGCGACGCCAATATGGAAAAAATTACTTGGGGTCAAAAGCAGCAGTGGGAAGGTGTGCGGGGATTAGAGACAGCAGTTAATGTGCCAGAGGAGTTGAAGGAAGAATTAGGGCTGAAGTGAGGTGAAGAAGACGCGGGGATGCGGGGAAATTTTTAGTTTTAGCGTTATTTGTGGTTAGTTCTTATCGTAGAAGAATTTTCAAGTTCACAACGCTATCGTTTTGGTTCGTGACACCAACTTTCGACTTTAGAACTCCAACGATAAACTTAGAAATAACAAGTGTTTAATTAATAAGCTCAAACCCTTGTGATATTTACTTTTCTTAATTTTGAATTTTGTTAGCGCAGCGTAAAGCCTTCTCTACGAGAGGCTTTGCCAACGGCATGGCTTCTCTACGAGACGCTACGCGTAGCTTGCTTCCCCGTAGGGGTACGCTTAGAGCGAGTCTACAAGCCTCATTTTTAATTGGTATGACAGTTCCTCTAGATAATTACTATCCTTAAATAGTAAGGGAATCAGATTAGCGTAAATTGCCAGCAGGTGTTCAGATGCTGCAAGCAGAACAGATATTACAAGACCGTTATCAGATTCAACGCCAACTCGGTAACAACGGAATCCGTCAAACTTGGCAAGCATTGGATTTAAAAGCTGAGAATGGCGAAAATTCCAGCGTTGTCGTCAAACTTTTGGCTTTTGGCGGTACTGTGCAGTGGGATGATTTAAAACTTTTTGAGAGAGAAGCACAAATTCTCAAACAGCTAAATCATCCCCGAATTCCCCAATATATCGATTATTTTTGTATTGACGATCGCACCCTCTGGTTTGGCTTAATCCAAGAATATATCCCTGGTGAGTCACTCAAGGATAAACTTGCCAGTGGCAAAAGGTTTAGTGAAAAACGAGCTAAAAAAATTGCCGTTGAAGTCTTAAATATTCTTATATATTTACATGAATTGAATCCTGGAGTATTGCATAGAGATATTAAACCAAGCAATTTAATCTGGGGTGAAGATAATCGAATTTATTTAGTTGATTTTGGCGCAGTTCAGGATAAAGCAGCAAAAGAAGGTGTTACTTTTACTGTTGTCGGCACTTATGGTTATGCCCCAATGGAACAATTTGGTGGACGCGCTGTAGCTGCATCAGATCTCTATGCTTTGGGGGCGACTTTAATTCATTTGCTAACTGGTATTCCCCCAGCTGATTTACCCCAGCAGGATTTACGATTGCAATTTGCAGACCAAGTGAACCTGAGTCGCAGTTTTATCAGTTGGCTAGAAAAATTGACAGAACCAGCACCAGAACAACGATTTACTAGTGCCCGCCAAGCGCTAAAAGCTCTCAAATCTGGTCTAGTCGTCAAATCTGCAAACAGATATGAGCTTTTGCCGCCCAAAGAAATTATTAACAATTCTGGATGCGGTATTAATAATTACCAAGAGACAGTCCCAGAAGAAATTCTCGGTTGGAATTGGGGTGCATTTCTCTTGCCTTGGTTCTGGATGTGGACTAACCAAGTATGGTTTGCTTTGTTCTGTTTTATACCACATATTGGATGGGTAATGGCGATCGCTCTTGGTGCCAAAGGCAATGAATGGGCTTGGAAAAGTAGACAGTGGCGCAATATCGAACAATTCAAAGCCCATCAAAGAGGTTGGGCGATCGCTGGTATTTTAATTGGTGCGCCTATAAGTATTATGTTATGGGTATGGGCGATCGCTTTGCTTAAATCTGCATTTTAGTGGGGAGTAGGGAATAGGGAGTGGGGAGTGAGGGAAGCGAAGATCCTGCTTTTTCCCATTCCCTACTCGCTACTCCCTAATTCCCCACTTAACCAGTCACTTGCGATTCAACTAAACCGATGGGACAAGAAACGTTTGTTCCTCCCAAACCACAATAGCCGCCGGGATTTTTCGCTAGGTATTGTTGATGGTAGTCTTCTGCGTAGTAGAACTCAGGGGCATCTAAGATTTCTGTGGTAATCTTCTTGTCATAGCCTGCGTTGTTTAGGGCTTCCTGATAAACTTCTAGCGATGTTTGTGCTAGCTGCTTTTGGTTTTCAGAGTATACATAAATTCCCGAACGGTATTGAGTGCCAACATCGTTACCTTGGCGCATACCTTGGGTGGGGTTATGACTTTCCCAAAAGACTTTCAGCAGTTCTGAGTAACTAATTACTTTCGGATCGAACACAACTAACACCACTTCATTGTGTCCGGTTCTGCCAGTACATACCTCTTGATAGGTAGGATTGGGCGTAAAACCGGCAGCGTAACCCACTGCGGTGGTGTAAACTCCTTGAAGTTGCCAGAATTTACGTTCTGCACCCCAAAAACAGCCTAAACCAAACAAAGCTTTCTCGAATCCATCGGGGAAAGGAGGTTTCAGGGGATTATTGTTGACATAATGATGAGCAGGTACCGACATCGGCTGTGCCCTTCCTGGCAAAGCTTCCTCAGGTGTGGGCATATTTTGCTTTTTGCCAAATCCAAATAGTGCCATTGATTTTGATTCTGAATATAGATCTTTACCTTATTTAACATTGTAAAGATTTTGGCGATCGCTTGGGGTCTTTCCAGAATTCTCACTAGAGCCATTGCTTTTCAGCAAACTATTAATGGGTAACTTTTTCGTAAAGTTTTATAAATCTACATAATTGAAACAATTTATCTACTCATGATATTATTTATCTGCTTGTGAAAATAGAACTACAAAATTTTATTTCTGTAGGAATAATAAAAGTATAATATATGTTATTTAGCTCGCTACAATTTATATTTTTGTTTTTGCCAATTACTCTTTTGATATTTTTCTGGATTGGTAAATATGGCTATTACCGATTAGCAATTACTTGGTTATTGATTGCTTCTTTATTTTTTTATGGTTGGTGGAATCCAAGATATTTAATATTGCTTGGAACTTCAATTGGCTTAAATTTTACTATAGGTTCTATACTAAACCAAGAGGACAACTCACCTAGCAAAAAAAAGACACTACTAAGCTTAGGAATAGCATCTAATATCATCATCCTTGCTTGGTTCAAGTATGCTAATTTTTTTGTTTCAAGTGCAGCCGATATATTAGGGATAAACTTTAATTTCCAAAAGATAATCCTGCCATTAGGAATATCGTTCTTTACTTTTCAGCAAATTACATACTTGGTTGATTCTTATCGTGGAGAAACCAAAGATACCAAATTTCTAGACTACTGCCTGTTTATTGCTTTTTTCCCTAAACTTATTTCTGGGCCTATTGTTCATAATTCAGAGCTAATGCAACAATTTGCCGACAAAACTATCTATCGGTTTAACTTAGAGAACATGGCAGTCGGTATTACCATTTTTAGTCTGGGATTATTTAAGAAAGTTGTATTTGCAGATAACATTGCTGTTTATGCAAGCCCAGTATTTAATACTGCTGCTGCTGGTGTATTCCCGACATTTTTAGAATCTTGGATTGGTGCTTTAGCCTATGCTTTGCAGTTGTACTTTGATTTTTCTGGTTATTCCGATATGGCTATTGGAATAGCTAGGATGTTCGGGATTAAGTTACCAACAAACTTCTTCTCCCCTTACAAAGCTATTAGTATTAGTGACTTCTGGCGTAGATGGCATATCACTCTTTCTAACTTTCTTCGAGATTACCTATACATTCCTTTAGGTGGTAATCGCAAAGGTGAGATCAGACGTAGTTTGAATTTGATGATTACCATGCTGCTGGGAGGAATTTGGCATGGTGAAGGCTGGCAATTTCTCTTCTGGGGTGGGTTACATGGAGCTTATCTAAGCATTAACCACCAATGGAATGTTTTACAAAAACAATACAATCTGAAAACAGATAACTGGATAAGCCTAAAACTAGCTTGGCTCATAACATTTATAGCAGTTGTCTTCGGGTGGGTATTCTTCAGAGCAGAAAACATGAGTACAGCATTTGTAATTGTCAAAGGCATGGTGGGATTAAATGGCCTATTGTTTAGTACTCAAATTATTGCATCTGGATTAAAAAAAGCAATTATTGATATTTGTATTTTACTGGCAATTGTCTGGTTTACACCTAATGTTCAGGAATGGATGAGCAAGTATGAGCCAGTCTTAAATTATGAAAAAATCAAAAAACTTTCATCTAATAGCCTTTTCTGGTCTAAATTCTATTGGCAACCTAATCAAAGCTATGCCGCAATTGTTTCAGTTTTAACTGCGATCGCATTGTTGCATCTTACCAAAGTTAGTGAGTTTGTGTATTTTCAGTTCTAAGGATAATCAAATATGATGCTTGCTTATTTGAAAACGTACCTCACGATGGTAAGTACGCTTTTATTATTGATTGGAGCAGTTAATTTAGGTGTTGACCCACTTTGGTACAATAAAGGCAACAAGCTAAATCAAGTCAATGTTCCATATAACGAGAGGTTGACCAAAACTAATCTATTTTTGCATAGCGCTCGCCAAAAGTATGATTGCGTGATTTTTGGTAGTTCTCGTGTCACCCTTTTAGGTAGTAAAGCTCTCAAAAATAATTTTTGTTTCAATTATTCCTTCAGTGCTGCCACATCTGAAGAAATTGCTAAATATGCCCAATACGTTAAAGATAAAGGAATTAATCCCAAAAAAGTATATGTGGGGATAGACGCTTACAATTTTACTTTCGACAAAAAGACATCTTTTAAAAATAAAGTGGAGGTAGCAGAACCAAAACCCATCTATCAGCCATATATATTTTCGATAGACACTTTACAGATGTCTTTAAAAACAGTTTTTAGGCTAAATACAGAAATTAGATTTTACGATGGAGACTTCCAAGGTAAAATTTTTGAGAATGCTCCTAAATACAAACCTAAACTTTCAAATCAAAAGACTCAGGAGAAATGTAACTTCCAGCGCATAGCTTATTATCGACAAATACGAAATATATTCCCAAATGCTAAAATTATTGGGTATGTGCCACCAATCTCAGTTTGGAAGCTTTTCAATGAGAGCTATGCTCGCGGTTTACTAGACTGCCAATTACAGGCAATTTATGAAGCTTCAAAGACCTACGATCTAACCTATGATTTCTCATATCCTTCAGAGATCACTATCAGAACAGATAATACTTATGATGGTAGTCACTATCATCCAGATGTGAACAATCAAATAGCACGAGTTCTGGAAGGAGAACAGGCAATTTTTGGAATTCCTATCCATCAATATAGATTAAATGAATATCAGCAGTTTCATAAAAATAAACTCAAAGAGTTTTTGCAAAAACAAGGCGAAGTAAAGCGGTTGTAGAAAATATAGCAATCCTAAATCATTAGTGAAAAAATCTATTGCCTATCTCTATAACTAATTTCACAACTTATTTAGTAATGCTATAAGTGTCACTTTGTTTAGATACTTATGGATAAAATACCGAAAATTGACCGTCAAAGGGAGCATCAAGCGAACGAACGTACTTTTTTAGCTTGGCTACGCACTTCTATTGCATTAATTAGTTTTGGAATTGCTATTGCCCGATTTGGTATATTTTTGCGGCAGCTTAATCTTGCTATTACTCAACAAGAAACTCAGGTAAATCCATTAACTAATTCAGAAAATTTGGGACTGGCTTTAGTAATTGCTGGAATTTTCACAATTGCGTTCGCTGCGTGGCGATACAATCAAGTTTTTTGGCAAATTGAACGCGGAGATTATAAACCAAATAGATTAATTGTTTGGATTATGACTGTAGTAATAATTATTTTAGGAATTTTCTGTATTCCTTTGATTCTATGGCGTAATAAAGTGCCTGCTAGTTCTCCTATTCCACCTCACCAACAGCCACTAAGTCGGCAAATATTGAATCCAAAAATAAATCTTAAAAATTTGGTAATTACTAATCAGTATAAGAATATATTTTTATTGTTTAAATCTATTATAAAATAACATTTTGTAGAGACGGCGATTTATTTCGTCTGTTAGCTACACCGAATCGTATTAATAGTAAAAATACGTTAATAGTAAAGACGCGATTCATCGCGTCTCTACAACAATTTTTGGCATTCTTTATTTCAAATTGGTATAGCTTTAATTAACACTAGTTTCAGAAATAACTGTGACACAGGCATTCACTAAGGGTAACAGCGGCCCTAGTTGCTCTTGTCCATTCACGGCTAAATCGCTGTGACACAAATAAACTCTCTGGGATACACGAGACAGCAAATCTGCCAAAATCCTACGCAGTCGTTGTTGTTCTGCTAATTTTTCATCTTCTGCTGTCCAAGATTCGCCTAATCTGTTTTGCAGGAAAAATGGCGCACCGAACAATGTGGCCGCACCACCTTTGGCCCATAGAGGCGAACCAGCATCTAGCCAAAAATGCCAACGATGCGATCGCCTACTAGATCGATATTGAAATATAGTTGCTAAAGTTACAGCTTTTCTCGCTCCACCAATGGGACGCACCGGATAAGGGTTGGCGGTGATAGTACCGCGTCGCAATAGCTGAATGAATTCGATAATAGTAGCGGTTGAAGGAGATGGGGAGATGGGGAGATTGGGAGATGGAGAGATGGGGAGATCGGGGGATAATTTTGAATTGCTTTGTCGTAGTCTTGTATCAATTTCCCAATAGTGTTGGGCGGTTTCTAATAATTCCCGCAATGCTGCTAGTTGTTCGTAAGGGAGATTGCTACCATTCCACAAAAAACGCACAATTGCCCTATCTAATAGGGAAATGGGGCTGGGAATTAAACGCTGTTCTTGTTGCGATCGCTGCTGTTCTAACCACTGTAATATCTCGTTATAAGCTGTAGTAGCTGCATACCCAATTCGATCCCAACGCTCGAAGGCTGAGACTGATAGCAAGTTGGGTCGGTCGGGGTGGGGTACAAAGCAGTAATCTGCTATTAAACCAGCGCGTACCGGGTCAATGTCTGTCGTAGAAACGCGATTCATCGCGTCTGCACGATTTATCGCCTCTGTGCTTTCTAATGGTTGTTGTTTTCTGCTCAAGACAACCAGCATTTCTGCCACGGCATCCCGATCTACAAGGCGTCCTAAGCCGGGATAAACTAGTGCCAGTATGGTGAGCAATGCGCGAATGACTGGCGAACTAATTAGAGGGCGTTGGTCGTTGAGCGATTCTACCTGGATGTTTTGCTTGACGAGGATTTCTACTAGGGTATAACGAGCGATCGCATCTAAACCTGGTGCTATAATTGCTACTTCTTCCGGTTCCACTTGCTTTGATTGGATCGCATTGGCGATCGTTTGTGCTGTTTGGCGCAATAGTTGGGCGCGGGAAGTGGTTTGAATTGAGTGGACGATTTCTGGTAAACTCAACGGCATTACGGACTCTGTAACTAATTCCACCATTTGCGTAGCTAGTTGTTGTCCTAAAGACTCTGGAGGCGGCTCAGTCAACGTTTCTACTCGACAACGGTCTGCTAAGCCTTCTAGATAGTTCGGGTCTGCTCCCAATCCCAATCGCACTGCACCATCGGGATTATAACTAAACGCCCCAACTGCGCCTTGGTCTAACAGCAACTCAAACAACAGACGCGCTACCCCTGGATAATCATCGACATCATCCGCAAGTACTGCTTGATAGCGTTTTGTTAAGTGCTTTTGGTAATTGCGATCGCTTAATAAATGCTGGCTATAAAGTTCAGTAATAATCCCATAAGTTAACAATCCCCTTTCTAAACACCAGTTACGCCAATCTAACAGCAAAGACGCTAAAAATTCCGGGTCTAAATTTGTGTTATTCTCCCCTAAACCCCTAGCTAAAATCCGCGCAATATCTTCACAAGGTACGCCACTATAGGCTGCTAATTGGAATAAGTCTAAGATGCGACGTACTAAACGAGACTCATTCACACCCGCAAGACGTAAAATTTCTTCGTCTAATTGAGAACGCCACAGCTTGGTTGCTAGCTCTTGTTCGGTTTCTGGCCGCAATCTTACCGGGAAATGGGCTTTGAGGTTCAACGAATTAATTAGCAAAGGCCAAAATAAAATAACCTCATCCTGAAAAAAACCTAACGGTGTCTTAGCACGAACCGGATATTTCCCTAAAGTAAATGTAACAATTCTATCTCCTAGTTCTCGACGATTATCATCATTCGCAGCTAAGACTAAAACTCCTGGTTCTGTTGGCTTAAGATATAAAAATTTGGAGGCATTGCCACCTTTTTCACGTCCGTTGTTTTTAGTATAAAATAATTCAATGTACTTATTTTTAGGTTCTACCCAACTACAAAATTGCTCTACCAAACGAGCTGTCTTGCCACTGCGGCTAGTGCCAACAATCCAAACCGAATGAGAAACCACAAACTTTCTCCTTGTAGATTTGCTAGTATACCTCGTGCGTTAACTTAGGGTTAAGAATCACCAAATAATGCTGGATGATTGTTTGCAATGAAAAACTCTGTTTTTAGCCAAAAAATCTATTCTTTCTTACTTGCTGCTTATCGACGGTACTTACAGACTCCCGAACGTTCTTTAAATGAAGCTTACGATGCAGCATTAAAGATTAAGGAAATAGAAGATAAGCATTTTAATGGTAATAAAATAGACATCAATTCAGCCATGTACAGTAACACAGTCATGGATTATTTTGAGGCAGACTTAAACAAGCTATTAAAAATTGCCAGGATGCGGCTGACAGAATTTAGAGCCAGCCGTTGGTTTCTAGATGAAGAAAATCAAAAAGCTGCTAATAAAGCAGGCATAGAATACCTCAGTCCTACTTTCGTTTTAGAAAGGCTGAATTTTATCGATGGGATTATATCCAAATACACAACAGTTCCCGAACAAACTACTTCTCAAGTCGTAGCCGTAAAATCTCCGACTCCACCACTTGACTCACCAATTATTCCAGCAGTACCGCCGAAAATAGCAACTCAAGATGTGGATAAAAAATTAGATAAAAAACCGAAGGGTAAAACCGATACAATGGGAGTTTTACCCCGTTCTATTTTAAGTACTATTAGTCGTTTGCAAGTTGAATTAGATCCTAATTCGGAAGAAGAGGTAATTCAGAGCTTTCGTCAAGCTCAAAGAAGGACAATAATATCTATCAGATTTATTTTACTCCTAATTATCGTACCACTTTTGACGCATCAAATAGCAAAAGCTTTTATAGTTGGCCCGGCTGTTGAGCGATTCAGAACTAGCGAGCAAATGCAGGTATTCTTGAATTCGGAGATGGAAGAGGAAGCATTAGAAGAATTACAAAGGTTTGAAGAAAGAATCAAGTTTGAAAATATGATTACTAATGCTCCTCCATTGTCTCCTGAATATCTGGAAACGGAGCTAAAAGAGAAGGCGGCAGAGATTGCTGAAGAATTTCGCAAAGAAAGCTCTAATTCGATTAAAAATGTCTTCGCAGATATGTTTTCTGTGGTCGCTTTTATCTGGCTTTTACTTACTAGCAAGTCTTCTATTGCTGTAGTAAAAGATTTCTTCGATCATGTAGTTTATGGACTTAGCGACAGTGCCAAAGCATTCATTATTATCTTGTTTACCGATATATTCGTCGGATTCCACTCTCCTCATGGTTGGGAAGTACTTTTAGAAGGTGTATCTCGCCACTGGGGATTACCAGCAAATCGAGATTTTATTTTCTTATTCATTGCCACATTCCCAGTAATTTTAGATACCATTTTCAAATATTGGATATTCCGATATTTGAACCGAATATCGCCTTCAGCAGTAGCTACTTACCGAAATATGAATGAATAAAAAGACTAGTGAGTAACCCAAACTTTTGGGTGAGGTAGGGAGTGAGAAGCGGGGAAATTTTTGTACTCTAAATTTAATGAAAAAGATACTTGCTGAGTTAGGAAAGTTTCATAACTTTATCGCTATCAGCGTACTTGTAGTGTTGTCAATTTCTTTGTTGAGAATACAATCCTTGGCAAGTCGGGAACTGAGTCCGGCAGAATGTAGGGTAAAAAAGTGGGATATACCAGCGTCATTAGCGGATAAAAAGCAAAAAGCAGTATTAATCAAAAGGAAACCTGTTACTTGTTGTCAGGGCGATGCTTCTTGTTTTGATGATGTTATTGATGGAGAAATAACAGATAAAAAGGCATTATTGACAGCTATCGATCGCAGTTTACAATACCTGCAAACTCAAGCAGCTGCGGCTGCTTACCAAAATTATCAGGTGGCTGGAATTAACCGCGATCGCGTATTCAAAAGCTTGAACAGATTCCGGGAAATCATATTAACAACTAATTCCCCAACAGAGTTACATCAAGCTATAGAAAAAGAATTTGTTTATTACCAATCAATCGGTAAAGATAACAAAGGTGCTGTCTTATTCACTGCCTATTACGAACCGCTTTACACCGCTAGTCGCGTCCCTACAAAAGAATATCGCTATCCTGTTTATCGATTACCTCCTGATTTCAATTCTTGGCCTAAACCTCATCCTACACGCTTAGAATTAGAAGGAGCAGACGGTTTACAAGGCGCAAAAGGTAAATTGCGAGGTTTAGAATTATTTTGGTTCCGCGATCGCCTCGAACCATATTTAGTTCAAATTCAAGGTTCGGCGAAACTGCAACTCACTGACGGCACTCAAACCAGCATAGGTTATGCGGGTAATACTGCTTATAATTACAAAAGTATTGGGCGAGAATTAGCGGATGATGGCAAGCTACCTTTAGAAGGTATGACTATGCCTGTTATTTTCGATTATTTCCAAAGATATCCCCAAGAATTGAATATTTATATTCCTCGCGATCGCAGCTTTGTTTTTTTTCAAGAAAACCACGGCGAACCAGCCCAAGGTTCTATTAATGTACCACTAACAGCAGAGCGTTCTATTGCTACAGATAAATCTCTCATGCCTCCTGGTGCTTTAGCATTAATTCGGGCTTCTATTCCCTTCGTTAATTCTACGGGAAATATGGAAGAACGGATTATTAGCCGTTATGTTCTCGACCAAGATACCGGAGGCGCAATTAAAGGTGCAGGTAGAGTCGATTATTTTTTAGGTACTGGTAAAATAGCAGGCGATCGTGCTGGTGTCACAGTTAGTAATGGGCAACTATTTTATCTATTACTTAAATAGAATTCAGGAGTCAGAATTCAGAATTCAGAATTGAAGAATCATGTTTTGACTTTATTTTTTATTTAGTTACTATTACTAATAGTAATAAAATTTATACATTAATTATTTTTACCAAATACACAGAATTTTCAAGAAAACAAAGTACGCAATTTCCGTATCAAATCCTAGCTAGTGTAAACCTTATTTTACTCCTCAATTCTGAATCCTGAATCCTGAATTCTATACTTAAGACTAAAATTTTTTAGTAATTTTATAAATGATAGATTTTTAATGCTAGGATTTACCACTATAGATCGTAATAAAAGTGCTGTACCTGTGAAACAAAAGCCAAAACCAAGGATTGCTTTGCTTCGAGAAAAGGCAGGGCTAACACAGCTTGAGTTATCGCGTCTTGTTGGTGTGACTGAAAGCACTATTCAAAACTGGGAAAGTGGTAGAACTGGAACAGATCGTATTGAGATAATTATTCGGTTTTGCAAAGCTTTGAATTGTCAAGTAGAAGAGTTGATTGAATTTGTGAGTGAGTGTCCAGAAGAATCTACTGCACCAAATTCTTTAGACGAGATACATCATTTGTTGGGTACGAAGGAACTATCTGCAAACAAAAGTTCCGATACTGTAAGAAAAGCAACAATTTAAGCTATTTCTGATAGTAGTTCTAAAATAGACCTTTTGCAGAAGTCGGGAAAAGGGTAAGGGGGAAAGGGGAAAGGGGAAAGGGATAAGAAAAAACCCTTATTCACAAAGTAGGGTAGCAAAGTTTTGCTACCCTACGAATTATCTCTAATTTAGGTAAAATAAACGATTGATTTTAAATCAATCAAACCTTTGGGTATAGTAAGTATAGCCGTAGTCAAATATGTTAGGACATAATGACAAGCGTGAATGCTAGAAATAGCACTGCTATACAAATTACAAACTTCCCAATCATTACTAAGCTTCTAAATCTAGATCTACATCGTCATCATCATGATCGTAAGGAATATCGTCAAGATCTATCATTTCTGCAATTTCTTCTATTTCACCTAAATAGTCAGATTCTAGATGTTCGCGCTCTATAAGACGACCGCTTGACTTTAACCATTCCAAAAGAATAAATTCATTACTTGTACGAATCACAGGCGCTCGCTGATTGCGAGGTTCTTCACGTAAAGGACTTGTAGCCATAAAAAACTCACTGCCGATATTAAGTTAAAGTAGCATCCGTATGCTATCTAGATTTTTTGACACACTTTACTGTCCGTTATGGTAATTTGTGACAGTAATATATGTCAGCTCTTAGAGGTATTCGAGTACAGTTTTTTTAGCTAAAAATTTTTAATTTTCCGAAAGCTCGAAAGTAAATTTTTCAGGCCCGTTACTGACACACAATACCTCTAGAACCCAAGCATGTAGAGATTTAGATTCGGAGAGGCGTCTATATAGTCACTAACATGACCGAAAATATTTCTCAACTTACCTAATCATAACATAGCTAACGTTTGAACTTTTCTTAACTATGATGACCGATATATATTTGGTTACTAAGAATAGTAGATTTGTATTTAATAGCAAGTTTTGGGTAATTCGATATAATAGCAAATAAGTTATATTTTTTACCAGATAAATTCTTAATTAAAGGTTAAATACTTTTGGCGATCGCATCATCTTATCAACTAAGGTGGCACTGCTTTTTATTTCCTCCAGTCCTGGATATTTTACTAGTGGTTCGCCAACATAACTTGGCAGAGTAAAGGGTAAGGGAAAAAGAGGAAAGGTTTTTAATCCCTTTTTGTTTATCTTTTTCCCATCTTTTACCCAAAAATTTTAAGTTGGCAAACTACTAGGTCAATTTAGGAACCTAAGGAATGAAAGTATTCACAACTGTTCTTGATGCATCTTTGATAGCACTGGGAAGAGGAGCGTAACCACGAGCTGTAGCTATATTGTCTGCGGTGGGATTTGAGGTTGGCGTACCTCCTAAAGCCCAGTTGACGAAGCCCCTAACACCAGCTGCTATGGTGCTGCTTGCGTATTTATCATAGAACAACACGTAAGTTACTGTGGAAATAGGATAGGCACTTGCACGAGTTGGATCGGCCAAATTATCAATTCTAATCAGCCTGCCAGCAGGAGCAGCCCCATATTTAACAATCTTTCCGCTACTCAAAGCGTTTTGAATTCCGGCTGTTGTGGGACCAACGTATGAACCTGATTTGTTCTGTAAGAGTGCGGCAGGTAGGTTTTTAGCTAAGCGCGTAGCACTATCTACATAACCAATTGTACCGGCAGTACTTGCGATCCTAGTAGCTACAGCTCCTCCACCGGTTTCCTTGATGAAAGTGGTTGGCCACTTAACAGTTGTACCCACTCCTCTATTCCATATATAAGCGGGTGGAATACCTGGAGTTGCAGAAGGCTTACAAATAGCATCGAGATGATTGCTTAAAACAAAAGTGCTACCACTCGAGTCCTGACGAACTACAACTTTGATGGGTAAAGTTGAAACTACTTTTCCTCCGTTATCTGCTTTAATTCTGGCATCGCTCCAATTTGTGATGTTGCCGTTAAGAATACCACAGTAAGTAATTCGCGAAAGCTTAAGTCCGCTTGCTGGTTCGTTAATACCAGCGTTGAAAGCTAAGGCGATTCCAACACCTACTACAGGCACTTGAACGGCCTTTCCACCATTGGGACTGCCAGTAGCTACTCGTTCTACATTTGCTCCTGTTAAAGGATCGTCAGTAGCTGCAAAAGAGACTGGGCTGGGGATGGTAGGCGATCCTGCTGGTGGGGTTTGAGTGAAAAAAGCTGTGATGCCTGCGCCACTACCAACAGGAGCATATTTGAATGTGACACCAGAATTAACCGGGCCATTTACGGCACCAGCAGGATTGTTGAGAGATGGAGGATTTCCAACACCGTAAACGTTCAGCCATGAACCTTGTGGGCTAAAAGGAGCTGTAGTTCCCGTACCTACAAACAAAGTATTGACAGTGCTTGCACCTGCTCCATTGATGGAGGTGGAGGTTTGAGCTAGAGATTTCTCGCTAGCAGATTGAGCTGCTACTAGACCAATTGTTATAGCAAGTACAGAGATTGAACTTGCCAAACGATTCGATTGGCGATCGCAATTAAAAGCCATGTCAAGCTCCTTGAAGTTAATTTAGGTTTCAATACCCAAAAAAAAGCACGAACAATTGCCAAACTCGCAATTAATAATCAACTTTTTTAGCGAAAAAATTGGCCTAAAAAAATTATCGTTCGATTACGAATTTGCACAAAACCGCAAACAATTCGAGCAAATAATATGAACATTACTTTCTTTGATTTATGCTCATAGCACCTACCATCGGCTATAGCAGACGCACAAAAAAGAGAAAATAATGATTTTACGATTTTTCTACGGCTGCTATAATTAATAGCAGTTCATAATGTTCCAACGAACTTAACAGTAGAGTGTTAAGGTAAAATTCTCATCATGGTTGCATTATGAAAAGATTAAAACAGTTAACTAGATGATGTTAATCTTTAACCTGGAATTTTAAAGTTGCAATAAATTGATAACCTTACTTTACTCTTGACAAATTAATAATTATACGCATTAGCAGAATAAGCTTTTTGAGTATTTTATAAAAGCTAAATTTAGTATTTTTTGTTAATTGGATAAGTTTGAGTATGTTTTATCAAAAATTAACCAATTTTTAAATATTCTGAATATAGTAATCGGCTTTAATTTTTCAAATTATCTACGTAGTAAGGGAGTCGATAGAGACGTAATGACCCCTTGTCTGTACAGAAATAGGGAATTAGGCTGCTGGAATTGAAGAGAGTTTTTTTATCTCAGGAAATATAAATTACATATTGACAAGTTGGCCTATTTACTGTTATTAACGGTAGACTGATTAACATGGTTGTCAATTGTAGTGCTAGTATAATCTCTAAAAGTGTTCCCAAAAGTCTTGGCAAATGGGATACAGCAGCTATTTACTCGGCGTGTTTCCCCAAGTTGTACCAGGTGAGGTGATGTAGTACTTAAGTACTGAAAGCTAACGAGCAAAACTACTTCTGGGCAAGGGATGCGAATTTAGTGGCGATCGCGATTAAAGAGCGCTATGCTACCAAGGATTGTCTAGTATTACTACTGGATTGCTCAAACTGATAATTAAACCAAAATCGCTGGTATAGAAAACTTTAGGAAAACTGTAGCAGTTATGGTTAAGAGCTAACAGCCTCATTTATCAAGATATAGCAGTTGCAGCATAATTTAGGACATAAACTGTTGGTAAAACAACGACAGCAACAGACTTTCAAGCCTGTTACCTGCTATCTACACACACTCAATTAAATGAACAATAATCTTTTGTTAACTTAAATTAATAAAAACTTGTATTATGATGTATAACTTTGCTGAACTTTATAATTTGAGGAAAAATAAATCTTCAATCATGTAAGATTATCTTAGTCTGTAAAATTTAAAACCACCAGTGTCCATAGTAAACCATAGGAAAATTAGCAAATGTTTAGACAAAGTTCTCACCAGAGAAACTTTTTCAAAGCTTTAACTGGTAGTGCATCCACGGGGTCTCATAAGTTAGGACTGGCATTAAAATCCAGTCTAGTTATTTTGGTTGAATCTGTACCTTTTTTGATTGCTTGCGCTGTATTTGTAAGCGTTATCAGTCTCAAAAGTCCTATCCTGCTATTTTGTTTATTAGTAGGTAGTTTAATTGCAGTAATTACGCATAAAATCGGCCAGCAAATGAATTTGCCGAGGCGATGGCTGATAATAATACAAATTTTAATAGCAGCGATCGTTTTGAGTTTCTTTTGGATAGATCAGTTCGCTGCTCCCGCACACGCGCAGTTTTTTGGCAAAGCAGAAGAGTTTTTCAAACAAACTTTGAAAGCTGGCGGACAAGGAAGTGATAGTGCTGGTAGCGAAACGGCAGTCAGCCTAATATTTAATATATTGCGGGCGCTTTTCTTACTTTATATTGCAATTTCTTTAGTTGGTGTAATCAACGCAGTCCGCAAAGATGAAGATTGGCAAAGTATCGCCAGAACCCCACTATTAGTTGTTGTAGCTGTTACCATTGCTGATGTACTCACACGCTTTGTAATTGGCGAGAGCAAGTAAATAATTTTAAGATTTGACCAATGTCTGAAGAGCGGGAACAAGAATTTCGTCCAGTCAACCAAGTTTTAGGAAGCCAACCTTCATTAGGGCCAATTCCAGCAGATCAAATTCTTCCTTGGACAGTAATAGCCTTATCATCCTACATAATTATTAATGGAATTTTTGGTGGGCTTTTCCAAGAAGAATTTCAAAAATGGCTGTGGACGGTACTAATGACCGGTTGGGGAATTGCAACCTGGTGGATATTAACCGGTGGGAGAAGTTGGAGTTTTTTAAGTAAATTTATTGGCGTTCCCGCTTGGACAAGAGGCTTTGCTCGTTATCAAAGCTTACTGGAAGTTAACCATGAAGCAAAAAATCGGAAAACAAAGCGTCGGCGGCGCCGGAAATGAAACTAGATTAACGCCATTTGAAGATGCCTTACATCTGGCGACAATGTTGCGCGTCTCTATGAATGGACGCGATATTGGAGCTTATCTATTGACAAAAGGTGGTCAAAAAGACCGGTTCTGCTTTGTTTTTGGTTTTGATTGTAAGGGAATTCATACCACTTTAAGAGCAGAACAAATCGATACCATTTTTAATAATATTGAAGCTGGCTTAAAAGATATTCCTAGCGGTGAAAGAATGACGCTGCATTTGGGATCTTTTAGTTCAGACACAGAACGACAAAAAGAGTTAGCATCATTAATTAGAAATGCGCCATCCCGAGATATTAAATATTTGTTGATGGCAGAAAGAGCCAGAATCAAAGAACTAACTAAAGCTGGCGTGCGTAAGCCGAAATTTTTACGGATTTATGTCACCTACACAGTCGAAACAACCTCTACCAATGCTGATGATTGGATAGAGAAAATGTTAGTCAAAGTTGAAGCATGGTGGTTGAAATTTAAAGGTGAACTTTCAGAAGCCGAAAACCAGCGCTTGGAAACTGTAATTACGAATGCTTACAAACAGGGTTTTTCGCGCTGGGAGCAAATTTTATCTAATAAAATGGGATTGGATGTCAAAGCTTTGAGCGCGAGAGAACTCTGGGAAGACATCTGGAGAAGATTTAATGATACCCAAGCAATAGACATTCCGCAATTAATCACTTTAGATGAACAAGGACTCCACGAAGAAGTTAATTCCGATTTAGCTAGTAGTAAATTGTTGATAGAAAATATCCACGGTACAACTTTGCTGATGGAGTCCAGCGTACCTCGTGCCGATCGCCGTTGGGTACATGTTAACAATCGTTATACTGGCACGCTGTCATTTCTAGAAAAACCCGGTGGTTGGCCGAATAAATCGTCTCAGCTGCGGTATTTATGGGAATTATTAGCTAGAGAAACGGTAGTAGATACAGAAATTTTTTGTGAATTGACTGCGGCAAATCCAGCATTAGTGAAAACTACTCTACAACGAGTGCTGAAGCAGTCAAACATGACGACAATTTTGGCTCAAGAAAAAAGTAAAACTATTGATGTCAACGCCCAACTAAAGATTAAAAAATCGGTAGCAGCGCAAGAACAATTGTATGAAGGTGCAGTGCCGATTTATACAAGTGTTGCCATTTTAGTACATCGGCCAACTGTCGAGAAATTAGATGAGGCCACAAGATATATTGAAAACTGTTTTCAACGTCCAGCAAGGGTAATTCGAGAAACCGAGTATGCCTGGAAAATTTGGTTGCAAACTCTGCCGATAGTTTGGGAAGGTTTATTAGCCACACCTTTTAATCGTCGTCAGCTGTATTTAACAAGTGAAGTTCCGGGATTAATGCCTTTAGTTTTAACCAAAAGAGGCGACAGGCAAGGCTTTGAATTAATTGCTGAAGAAGGTGGAACGCCAGTACATTTAGATTTGTTTAACCAACACAAAAATTTAGCTTTATTTGCGACAACTCGTGCTGGTAAATCAGTATTGGTGTCGGGAATTTTAACTCAGGCTTTAGCTTATGGCATTCCCGTAGTGGCTCTAGATTTCCCCAAACCTGATGGGACGTCTACATTTACCGACTACACCCAATTTATGGAGGGGAATGGAGCTTATTTTGATATCTCCAAACAATCGAATAACTTATTTGAACAGCCAGATTTAAGAGCGCTAGATCCAGAACAACAACGCGATCGCTTTGTAGATTATAGCGCCTTCCTAGAATCAGCTTTAATGACAATGGTTTTAGGCTCGTCAACGGAAAGTCAAATTTTATCGCAAACAGTGCGATCGATTCTCAACCTAGCCCTAGAAGTCTTCTTTGCTGATGAAGGTATCCAAGAAAGATATCGCAAAGCAATGGCCGGAGGCTTTGGTTCTCCAGCTTGGCAAAAAACCCCTACCTTAAAAGATTTTCTATTTTTCTGTTCTCCAGAACATTTACAGCTTAGCTCCCTCAGTGGCAGAGTAGAAGATGCCCTCAGTCAAATTCAGCTGCGCTTGCGATTTTGGCTTTCTAGCCGCGTTGGACAAGCCATTTCTGCACCATCCAGCTTTCCTACCGACGCCCAACTTTTGGTTTTTGCTCTGAGAAACCTTTCAGATAGTGAAGATGCAGCCGTACTATCCTTAAGTGCTTATTCCGCCGCACTCAGGCGTGCCTTAAGCAGTCCAGCTTCCATATTCTTCATCGATGAAGCCCCGATTTTATTTGAATTCGAGCAAATTTCTGACTTAGTTGGTCGAATTTGTGCCAACGGCGCCAAAGCTGGTATCAGAGTGATCTTATCAGCACAGGATCCTGATACCATAGCCAAATCCAAAGCCGCATCCAAAATTCTGCAAAACTTAACAACCCGATTAATTGGACGCATTCAACCAGTTGCAGTAGATAGTTTTGCAGATATCTTAAAATATCCCCGTAAAATTATTGCTCGTAATGCCTCCGAAAGCTTTTTCCCACGCAAAGAAGGCATTTATAGTCAATGGCTGCTAGATGATAACGGCGTTTACACATTCTGTCGTTACTATCCAGGTTACGAACAATTAGCAGCAGTGGCTAACAACCCTTACGAACAAACTGCACGCAGCCAAATGATGCAAATTCACAGCGATAAGTATGAAGCGATTTCCGCATTTGCACGTCAGTTAGTGGCTACGCTACGCAGTAATTAATCAGGGAGGATATCTGTGAGTAGTTAACAGGAATTCAAAATCAGGAACTAACAAATCCAAAAATCTTTAAAAAATGATTGTGGGGTGGGCGTCTCGCCCACCCAAAACCAAAAGCAAACAATTTTACCCCACAAACACTAATAAATTATTTCTGGAAAATTACTTACTAGATAACTCCGTCTACCTTTTTGAGGTACAGATGTATGCGAAAAACTACCATTTTCACTTTGACTTTAGTATCTCTGGGAATTCTCCCTGTAGCAGCCCAACTGAGCACTAACAAATCAGGATTGGGTCAGGTTTGGACTGATTTTCAATTATATTCTAAAGATTTGCAAGACTACTTCCAATATAATCTCAACGACAACTTAAAGACTGTAGACTACCAAAGCCGAAATGCTCTGAGTGGTGCAAAAGGAGAATTGAATTTACCCAACCCTGTTGGTGCAGGTAAAAAAGTTCGCGATGACTTAATTCTCTACTCTAGATCGGATCGCTTTGAAAATAATGCCGCTGTGCGGGGAAATTTAGTGAGTAATGAACTCAATCGTTTAATTACTCGTGGAGCAGCTGAAGGTGTTCTCGGTGAAAATGGACAAGCTCGGTCAAGGGCGAAGTTAATAAATACAGAAAGAAGTCTGAAAGATATTGCTGGATTTGCTGAAGCAGCCGAAAAACAAAGCCAAGATTTATTAAGTAAAATTCCGATTCCTTCTTTCGATGTTACTAAACTCGATCCAGCTACAGCAATCCTAGCACAATTGCTCAATGCCAATCAATCACAAAGCATCAAAATTCAACAAGAACAATCAAGAATTGTTGGTGAAACATTTGCTCAGACAATACAAACTAATCAGTATTTGCAATACTCAAATTTAAATCTAGCAAATATAGCTCAACAGACGGAAGAAGCAAATCGCGCTCGCAGAGTTGAAACATCCACCGAAGCAGCACGACTTTTACGAGCAACTTCTCAAATGGATTTGTTTGGCAGAACAATTGTTAAATAGGATTTGATGATTCAACAAGAATACAGAATTAATATTTCTACAAACAATGCACGAGCGAGGTATTAATACCTAGTTTTCATCTGCCACGAAGCACCATCAAATTAAAAATTTAGCGTGCTGTTTTATATAGCAATCCTCAAAATAGAGTCCATCAAACCAAAATAATGCAACTGGCTATTCAACTATTTTTTGCCCAAGCTGGAATTGATGAAATTCTCGATAATGGTGTCGCAACTTCCCAAAGTATTGCTGAAGGTTGGGACAAACAATGGCTCAATTTACTACAACCTAATGCTAACGATAACTTGTATGGAGCGCTGACAAATGTAGGTATCTTTTTTGCTGTAGGAACGTTGTTGTTTTTTATGGTACAATTCCTGCGAGACTTATTATCTTACGAATACACCCGTCCCATATCAGGATTAATTTGGCCTTTTGTAGTAGTGATACTCTTAAATAATTCCGGCAATGGCAGTATCCTTTCTAATCTGACACTGGGAGTGCGGAATTTTATAGACGGTGCAAATCAGCAAGTATTGGTGACAGCAGATGCAGAGAAAGTTTACCAGCAAGCACTCAATATGAGTGTTGCGGAAGAAGTAGCAGGTTCTTTCTTGCGTCCTTGTCAGTCACTCACTGGCGAACAACAAACTCAATGCTTTGCTAAAGCCACCGAAAAAGTAAATATTCTCTGGCAGAAATATCGAGATACATACGGAAATAGAAGCTGGATAGCTAGGCTTCAAACTAAGGTAGACAACGTTAGATATGGTACAGGTGTTGTATCGGAAGCCTCATTTAATTCGTTATTAGGTTCTACAGTACAAACAAGCATCAAAAACTTTTTAGTTTCCTTACAATATGCGTTCCAAAATTTAATAGAAGCTACGATGTTACTGATAGCAGCTTTAGGGCCAATTGCTCTTGGTGCCTCTTTACTACCTGTAGCTGGTAAACCAATTTTTGCATGGCTAACCGGATTTTTATCTATTGGTATTGCCAAGATTTCATTTAATATTATCGCTGTCTTGACTGCGGCAGTAATTGTCAATGGCCCCGGTCAAGATGCTAATGTCGATCCAGACTTAATGTGGTTCATGATTTTTCTAGGAGTTTTAGCACCGATTTTATCTTTATTTGTGGCTGCTGCTGGTGGTTTTGCAGTCTTCAGTGCTATCAATAATGCGGCTTCTTTAGTGAGGGAGAGAATATAAGTAAAAATAATTCAGAACTCAGAATCCAGAATTAAGAACCCAGAATTCAGAATTATGAAAGAATCATGAGATAAAAATCAAAATTTATTGCCTACGATAACAAAGGAAGTTTTTGAGTGCAGGAGGTGATTAAATGGTACGTTTGTTAGAGAAAAAACAAAGAACGGCAAGTGTTTTAACACTTTTTGCGATCGCTACTTTTGGTTTGCACATATTAGTGTTACTTTTATTTTTATTTCAAGGCTTAACCATTCGCCAATTGAGTCTGAGAAAACCTCCTAACTTTGTGCAATTAATAGATGGGAAACCAGTAGGGGAAATTGATGATTTAAAAAGAGAACCAGAAGCAATTCGCCAATTCATCAGCAAAACGATGACCGCAATGTTTAACTGGTCGGGAACCCTACCCCCACAAAGGATTGAAGAAGCCGCAAACCCCAAACCAGATTTGGGAATACCCATTAAAACACCCCAAGGCGGTAGCCAGAAAATTAGTACCACTAGCTGGATAGCTAGTTTTGCTTTATCAGAAGACTTTCGCAAAGGTTTCTTAAGCACAATTGCTGAACTCACGCCACCAGAAGTTTTTAGTGAAAATCCCAACCAAGGGATGACATCACGCTTAGTAATTAAACGAATTTATCCCCCAAAAGAAATTGCAGCGGGTCAGTGGCGAGTGGGTATGGTAGCCGACTTAATTCAAAAGAATCGAGGTGATAACAGACAAGTCGTAACTCCTTTTAACAAAGACTTTCTTGTACGGGCAACAGATTATTTCGCTAATTCCCAAATCGAGACTGGCACTGACCTACAAAAAGCTATTTATATTGTCCGGTCTGATAGACTCGAGATTTATGAAATCCGAGAATTATGTTTGTTAGATAACTACAATAATCTCAATGAAACTCAATTAAGAGAATGCAAAACTCAGCAAAGAACTGATAACTTTATTAGGTAAAAACTTAAGAAGTGAGAATTGATAAAAATTTTAGTTATGATGAATACAGAAGAATTAAGAATTTAGTACTTGAAAGTAAGAATCAGAATAGAGACCCTGCCTAGCTATTAGACCTCAATGACGTACATTAAGTTTCTTAAACCTATAATGTACATTCATTTCTCAAATCTTATCCTGGCTTCTGACTCCTGACAAGATAGTGCAATTAAATATAAAATAAATTCTTCATGCAAATATTTAAATCAGAAAATAAAAAAAGTAACGCTTTACCATTGTTGGCAGTAGCAACGTTTGGTTTAAATGTATTAACCTTACTGTTACTAATATTTCACTGGTCTATGTTACAACAGTTAGGTCGTCAACTCACGCCTCAAAGTTTAGTACAACTTATTGATGGTCGTGCGATTACAGTAGACCCCCAACCAAATTTAGAGCGACAACCAGAAACTATTCGGCGCTTTGTTGGTGAAACTATGAGTTTAATGCTGAACTGGTCACCACAACAGCCGCCAAAAACAGTTTGGGAAATTAGCTCTCAATTAGTAGCTGATGAATTTCAAGAAAAACTCAAGTCACAACTGACTGACTTAAATCCCGATCGCCAATTTGAAAATGTGAATAGAGGAGCCGAAAATGTATTAGTAATTCAAAAAATTTCTCAACCAACAAAAATAGGCGAAGGCAGATGGAAAGTAGAGATGCTTGCCAATCAATTAACTTTTAGTAGTTATGATAAATTGGGAAAATCCATTGCATTTAATAAACAAATTTTAGTTAGAGCAATAAATGAACCAGCAACTTCACTCCCAAATGCACCGCTTCCCTCGCAATTTGCTGTTTACCGTCTTGGTGAAGCCAGACTAGAAATTTATAATGTCTGTGAAATCCAAGATAACAATTGTTCTGGAAATCTAAATAAAGCTTTACCATGACTAAATATTCAGTTTCGACAGAAACCCATCCACCAAATTTATTAAATCTAGACACCGACCATCGCCCAGTAGAATCTCTAGATTGGGAATCGCGGATAGCACGGTTGGTTGGCTTTGAAGAAGAATTTTCTAGCGATGCCCACGGCGGGCAAAGCCTGCGGCAAATATCAGAAGACTCTGAAATCTCACAACCATCTCTGGAACCAGAGGAAGTTAAGACAGAGCAACCCCTCTCATCGAACCCCTTTGCCAAATTAAGTCTAGTAGGTGCTGCTACTTTGGCAGTAGTTTTGGTAGCTGGTGTATTTTTGTCGCAATTGATGAGTAGCAGCAATCAAAAGCCCAGAAATATTGTTACCCAACAAGTGCAGCCGCAGCCAACAAATCAATCGACTCCCGAGCAGCTAAAAGGCGAAATCGAAATTCTGAAAACGAAATTAGCCCTGACGCAACAAACGCAGACAGTAAAGGCCGCCCAAGAACAGCTGAGAATGGCAAGATCGACGCCTACAGCAGTCTCACAGCTAGAACCATCATCTTCTGGAATAAGGAGACAGCAAGTGATACCAACACCAGCACCAACAGTTTACGTCCCTCGACCAGTTACAGTTGAGCGCATTGTCAGAGTACCTGCTCCTCAAGCTTCACCAAGACCCCAACTACCTGTTCTCCAATCAACCACTCAACCCGTAGTCAGCATCACTCCGCCACCCCCACCAAACCCATTTGATGAGTGGACAAAACTGGCAAAGTTAGGTAGCTACGGCCAAGTAAATGCGATCGAGCAACCTAATAATGTTGCAGCAGCTTCCCAACCTCAAAACGAAGTGCAGTCGCCTCAACAGACGCCAAACCCCAATCCCAATGAAAACCCCAATTCCCAGGTAACCCCAGAACAAGGAAATGCTGTAGTCGCCCAAGGGCAACCACAGGGAGAAAAATCTGTGGCGATCGGCACTAGTGCCAAAGCCGTATTCGCAACAGCAATATTTGGCGAAACTACTAGAGGAGGCAATGAGGAAGGAACAGCAAATAAAAATACATTTGTGGTGCGATTGAAAGAACCACTAAAATCTACCAATGGTGAGGTAGCTCTACCTGCAAATACCGAATTTCTCACTGAAATTAGTTCTCTTTCAGAACAAGGTCTTTTGCAGATGAAGGTAGTCAAATTTATCTCTAAAGTTGATGGCAACCTGATAGAACAAAACTTACCCGATAATGCAATTATTATTCGCGGTGCTAAAGGTAGACCATTAATAGCCAATAAATTCCCCAATCAAAGCTCATCCATAGCATCAATGGATCTAGGACTATTTGTATTGGGAGGTATTGGGAAAGCAGCAGAGTTAATGAATCGCACTGACGGTCAAGTTGTCACAATCAATGGTGGCAGCACAGTTGTTAGTAACACTAACAGTGGGGAAAATATTGCAGCAGGCATTGTTGAAGGTGGTATGAACTCTGTAGTACCGCAAATTGCCCAACGCAACCAACAGGCGATCGCCCAAATGTCACAACAAACTAATATTTGGTTCGTCCCAGCAGGCACAAATATTGAAATATATGTCAACCAAGTAATGCAATTTTAGAAGATAGAGTTTATCTCAATTTGCAACTTTCAGCTGAGGCTCAATCCTGACTTTTTACGTACAGGAATTTGCAGGCTTTGATTAAGTATTAGTTTTTTGTAAATAGTTTTTTTACCGTATATTTTCAATATCTTTGGAATAACGGAACCCCAACAAATAAATTACTATTACTTGTGGGGTGGGCTATTAGTCATTAGTGTCAACTTCACATGAAAGCGAAGTCTGATAAGCATTTCAAAATTTTTTGATGTACTACCTAGATTTTCGATCCCCCCTAACCCCCTTGAAAAAGGGGGAACTAGAATCTTTTGCCCTTTTTTAAGGGGGTTGAGGGATCTAAAACCACGGTAAATTGAGTGTTTGAACTTAAGTTGACACCAATGGCTTTTAGTCCGCCCAGTTAAGAGGAGGGTTGAGACACCTATCCGACAATAGATATTGGGATATTTTATTACCTTGAGTCTCTAAGCCTTTTCTCCCTCTGTTCTATCTACCAATATCCCCATTCTTAACCATGAAAAATAGTATTAAGTTACCAGGAAATGCTCTAAATAACTCTTATTTCCTACCTATAGCTTCCTTAATTTTTTCGGTTACTATGTTGTTATTGGTAGGTCGTGCTGTAGCTAATAATGCTGTTCTGCGTTCCTTATTTTCTTGTCAAGCACAGGGTTTAAGTGGAGTAATACCCACCATCGATATTTCCTATCAGCAAGGAACAAACTTAAGTTTTATTCCTGCGGGAGAAGTAATTAAAAAAGTTTGGTTAAACGATCCATCGCAAGTCACTATAGATTTTGATGGCCCGGTATGTATGCAGTTTGGTAGCGAACCGAACACTAGTACTGGAGATTGTAAAAACTCAGCAGCAAATGTAATTCAACTCAGGCGAATCCCCAAACTGAAGATTCCCGGCCTTCCTAAAACTGAGAATACACTTTTAACAGTTGTTACCGAAGCTCAAGGTACGAACAAACTCTATACTTTTCGAGTGATATATGGTAACGAGGCTCCAGACTATCACACTCTAGCAATTTACCCTGATCCTCCTTCTGGCGAGCAACCCTCTTGTGTGAGGAAATCGCAATAAAATTTGGCTATTGACCTTAGAAAAAAGGATGGAAGTAGAGGGAGCAGAGGGAACACAGAGGAAGTGCTCTCCTCTGCTCCCCTGCGCAGTTCCGCCCCTCCGTCCAAAGCTATTTTTTAAGCTAGGCATCAAAACTTGCCAGCAAAGACTCGTTGCGATTTGTTTCCTCTGTTGTTATCTCTGTGCTTCCTACTCCAGACTACCCAAGGATTTCAGCCTTAATCCAAGCGTATTCACTGAATGAGGCACTTTTAAGCTGTATCTTTACAAATATTCAAATAAAAAGCAGTCGCAAATGAGGAATTCGTGCAAATATAAAGAAAATATTAAAAAAGTTACACGCTCATGATCGCTCCCAAAATGATGCAACAGCTCTGGGCTGTAATCGAATCTACCCAGGTCAACACCCTACTCAACTTTGACGATGCCGCTTTAGTACAATTGCTCCTTCAGCAATTAAAAGCGAAGCAGGGAATTGATGCTCAGGTAGATAGTAGCCTCAATAGTTATATAAAATCTAAACTGCCTCTAATTCGCGATACGGCTGAGGGTCGATTATCGTTAGGACAAGGTGGCAATCATTAGGACAACAAACCAAATGATTGTTCGCTGCCAAGCATACGTTTACAGTTCAAATAGTGTAACAGAATGAACTACTGGCTAATAATTGCCCTGGTAGCTTATCTAATTGGAGCAGCGATTGAAGGGGTGAGTACAGCCAGCCAGCTCTCTGATTCTGCGCCAGAACTGATTAAAAGCACACAAGCTCAGTCCTTACAGCCTGACAATTCGCCTAATTTGAATTGGCGAATTGTCGCTGTTATAGCTTCAGTGAGTATTTGTGGAGCTTTCTTCTGGCCTTGCCGCTTGTTTCACCGTTTAATTAAAGGGAAATTTGGCTCATAACCGCATTTGAGAGTTTAGATTTTGCAGAAAATCTGAGCTTGACTTTATCCATGTCAAGATACTGAAGCAATAAAATGAAAGTCAAAAATTAGCGATCGCTACAAACAGCACATCAAATAAATTTTGTGACAAATTAATGGCTTATCTTAATACAATTTTCTTTAAGCCAATCTGCTATTGATTCTTGATTCTCTTTGTTGTAGGTCGATTTTTGTTAAAAATCTAAAATTGATTTCAAAAATCAATATACTCAAGGATAAAAAAATGAAGAGGCAAATCGCCTTATTTTAATGCTTCGCCTCTCTCAACACCATCTAAGTTTAACTAGCAATTAAACCTTAGAACGGTCAGTTAAAATCTCATAACCAGTTTCCGTCACTAATACCGTATGTTCAAACTGCGCCGACAAAGCATTATCCACAGTCACAGCTGTCCAACGGTCAGATAATGTCCGCGTATGTCTAGAACCCGCATTTACAATTGGTTCAATTGCCAACGTCATCCCCGCACGAAGTTTAACATTTGGCAGTTCGCGGGTACGGAAGTTGAATACTGAAGGTTCTTCATGCAAGTTGCGACCGACACCATGTCCGGTAAACTCTTCAACAATACTAAAGCCGTTAGCTTTCACATGGTCTTCAATCGGCCCGGCTAAATCGAGCAAGTAAGCACCAGCTTTAACTTGTTCGATACCTTTATATAAAGCTTCTTCTGCAACGCGAATTAGTTTAGCAGCTAGTGGGGTCACTTCTCCAACGGCAATTGTAATGCAAGAATCACCATGAAACCCTTGGTAATAAGCGCCTGTATCGACTTTTAATACATCCCCAGGACGGATTACTTTCTTGGGGCTAGGAATACCATGTACTACTTCATTATTAATACTGGAGCAAATAGAACCTGGAAACCCATGATATCCTTTAAAACTTGGTGTGGCACCCATTTCACGGATGCGTTTTTCCGCATAAGCATCCAAATCAGCTGTCGTCATTCCTGGCTTTACTAATTCAGAAATTTCTTTTAGCACAGTTGCTACAATTGTCGCTGATTGCCGCATGATTTCAATTTCACGCGGGGATTTAATTTCAATTCCTCGACGTTGTTTTTTTGCAGGTGCAGGCTGAGTTGGTTGAGGAAGTAAGTTACTGAAAATGTTCATGGGGGATTAATAATTACTGCCGCTTTGCAGCTTAAGTGTCAATGCTTTTTGAGGTTAATTGAGAAATAATATCTATATCTAAATTAACTTATTTTTAACCACAGATTCTGCTCGTTAATTTGTGAATCTGATTTGGGGTCAATTCTTCCACATTAGGCAAAACTATAGCAGCTCCAGCTCTTAGCAGTGTTTCACTATATGCATCACCCCGCGCTGCTGTTTCTTGCACGTGGGGCGGTAGAACCCCGACACCAATCCAAGTGCGAGTAGAATCTAAATTCCTTGCTTTCTCAATAGTATACATATCTGCTACCGTATCCCCCACATACACGATCGCTGATTTTTGCTCAGTTCCATTTTCTAGTTGAGCAACTGTAGCAAAAAGTCCAGTAGGGTCGGGTTTACCCGGTGCATCTTCCATCGCAATTAATACCGGAGATTGCAAACCCAGGCGTTTTTCTAAAATATAGTTAGCCGAAACACGCGTTGCACCGCTGAAAAATCCCCAAGCAATCCCAGCTTGGGTAAGTTGCTCTAAATAAGTAGGTTGTAATAATAAAGGTTCATCACAGATATACCCCGTCAAATTATTGGGGTCTGGACCTCGGTAACGCGATTGGAAAAAAGCAACGATCGCATTGTAATCTAGTTGCAATTGGTCGCGGGTCTGTCCACCAGCCGTAAAGTAGCGATAAATTAATTCCTGGGATGCTTCCCAATCGTTATTCCATACACCTTCAGATTTGAGTTGGTCGATATCTATGGGTGTGGGACGATATGCAGAATTTGTGAAGTATTCTACAGTATCGGCGATCGCTCGGCGATAGGAACCACTGACATCACGCACAACACCATCAATATCAAAAACAACGGCTGCTTTTATAGAAGTTTCTTGAGTCATGGAGTAGGAAGCAAAACAGTTTTACATCATCATAGAGCTTGTGATTACGACTCAGGTAAAAAATTGGGTTCAAGGACTTGCTCTGAGGTGAAGGGAGATTGTTCAGGGAACGTAGCTACAACTAATTCAGTTTCATCGGCAGCCAATAGTCTAGCATGGTCATAACACTGCCCAAGAACCTCATCAAAATAAGGTTTCAGGCTAGGACTTTCTTCTAGAGCTTCTCTGAGGCGTTTGCGATGCTCTCGAATCGTTGCTTGCCAACTCCCAGGCCGCTTTTCTGGTTGATACTGATACTTTAATAGATGCATTAGTACCACTTCCAAATTGCTTCTGAGTGCTTTCTTTTCACTCCTACCCATTGTTTCAATTTCTTCAATTAAATTCTCTAAGTCCAGTTGTGTAAAATTCTTTTGCTTGAGTAGTTCTGCTGTCGTTTGAATCCACAAGTAAAAGTCTTGCTCATACAAATCTGAACCAGATGTTATTGAAGATTGAGGTAGTTGAGCACTCATAAGCATCTGTAGTTAGCGCTGACTGCACCTGATGTTAACCCATTTTCAATCATTAAATTGGGTAATAAATTCTGGTCATCGACATTTTTTATCACTCTCATTTTCCAATGCCCTGTTTAGCGTATGCCCATTTATCATTTGTTCATTGATAGAGTATTGCGTTAAAATAAGCGATCGCTATCCTAGTTAAGTAATGCCCGGAAATTCCCGGAGGTGTGATTGACCAAGTTTATTTTGAAAATTCTGTGGTTAGACGAAAACGTTGCTCTAGCAGTCGATCAAGTCGTCGGCAAAGGCACAAGTCCTTTGACCAAGTACTTTTTCTGGCCGAGAAATGACGCCTGGGAAGAGTTAAAGAAGGAACTCGAATCCAAACACTGGATTACTGACCTCGATCGCGTCGAGTTGCTTAATAAAGCAACTGAAGTGATTAACTACTGGCAGGAAGAAGGCAGAAACCGCCCAATGGCAGAAGCTCAGTTAAAATTTCCGGAAGTTGCCTTTACGGGTAGCGCTTGATATTACAAAATTAACTCTCGTGCTATTCTACAAGCTGCCAGAGTTTAATAGTCTTGTCCTTGCTGCCACTTGCAATCAGTTGTGTAACTTGGCTTACGGCAATGGCAGATACTGAGTCTGTATGGCCGCAAAGAGTCAAAATCTCTTGAGCTGTACTGACTCTCCAGAGTTTAACTGTCTTGTCCCAACTTGCACTAATTAGGGTTTCGCCATCGGCAGTGAAAGCCACACCTACAACAGACCAGGAATGGCCTGCAAGTGTGCTAATTAGCTGACCAGTGTTCGCGTCCCATAATTTAATAGTGTTATCATCGCTACCCGTCGCCAGAATTTTTCCATCAGGGCTAAAAGCGACTGTCAAAACTGCCCATGCATGACCCGAAAGGATACCTACCAAGGTATAGCATGGGCAGTTTTTAAATTCTGTTTGGGAATTTATCTGCCACAAGCGAATTGTTCTGTCATAACTAGCGCTGGCTAGAATTTGTCCTTGGGGACTAAAAGCGACTGAATTTACCTGTAGTTGATGTCCAGTGAGAGTGCAAATTTCGACGCCAGTATTTACATTCCAGAGTTTGATTGTCTTATCCCAGCTACCACTAGCAAGAATCTCGCCATCAGAGCTGAAAGCAACTGATTTCACAGCGTGGGAGTGTCCCATCAAAGTACAAATTTCTGTTAATGTCTCAATTTGCCACAATTTAATAGTTTTATCGTCGCTAGCACTTGCCAAAATTTTACCATCAGGGCTAAAAGCAACTGATTTGATGGCTTGTGAATGTCCGGATAAGATAGCGAAAACTTTTTTAAAATTTAAATCCCACAATTTAATATTTTTGTCATCATAAGTACTAGCTAAAATCTTAACTTCAGGGGAAAATGCAAGGGCATTTACGTTAGTTAATACAGCAGAATATTCGCTTAAAGTATGCAAACATTGCCACGGATAATTTGCTAATTTAAGATGCTGAATCTTAGATTCTATACCCATTGCTTGCATGACTTCATCAGCTGATTGGAAGCGCTGATTTACATCATTTTCTAGTAATTTATTGAGTATTTTAGGCAAATTAAAATGTTTTGTGTTTTGTTGACAGATATGGCCTTTAGCAGTTAGATAGTCTCGCCAAACCCAGGAATTACTCGCAACATCAAATAAATCAAAGGGTGAAATTTGAGTAAGTAGATAAATGCAAGTGACGCCGAGACTATAAAGGTCGCTAGCAAAAACTGCTTTGCCTCTAATTTGCTCTGGTGCAGTATATTCTGGACTACCGATGTTGTTTTCATCTGTGAGGCGATCGGTTTCTGTAACAATTTTGACCGCACTAAAATCAACTATGAATAAATTTGCTTCACCTTTGGGGTTAAGGGGAGTTCTACAGATAATATTTTCGGGCTTAATATCGCGGTGGATGATGTGGCGATCGCTAATAAACTGCAAAACTGGTAACAAATCCTCTAAAAGTTGCCAAACCTGAGTTTCATTAAAAGCCCCTTCCTCTTCAACCACCTGAGCTAAATTTCTACCTGCAATAAATTCCTGAACTAAATAAAAGTACTGTCCCTGCTGAAAATACCTCAATAATGCCGGAATTTGAGGATGCTTTCCTAATTTCTGTAGTCTTTGTGCCTTTTGCTCAAAACTTTTAAATGTTTCAACTTCTGACGATAATTCTTGAACCACACAAGGAATTTCAGGAAACTGACCTTCATCTATAGCGAGGAAGGTTTTGCAGAATCCCCCTTGACCAATTCGCTTAATTAAACGATAACGTTCTTGTAAAAGCAAAATTATCCTGCCAGTTAGAGCATGGGCAATCTTACCCACCCACTAAAAATATCGCTAACGCGGAAATAGGCACTAGCGAGCAATACTATGCACCTACTGCTGCATCTAGAATTGTTGTACCTTCTCAAATATAGCTATTCCATTTATCTAAGTAAATTTACAATATTTATTGATAACAAATATTACTTACATTACTTTATGTAAGATGATGTGTTACATTATCATTTGTTGGATGGTTTGCATCTATAATCTTGCTATTGTGGAGATTATCTGCTAAATCTGACATTTTAAGAGTATTGAGAAATATTTTTCACAATACTTCATATTTGACAAAGATGTGTAATTTAGATTCACTAATGCACAGAAATTCTCTCACAATGAGTAGAATGGCAAATACAACGACGCAACTATTTCATGAATTAGTTACCCTAGAACTGTAGACTTTATGTTTTCAGTCCTGACTTATTTCAGTATTTTGCCTCAGAGGCATACTAGTCAAAACCACACCAAATCCTTCATTAAGAGCTCCCACTAATCATAATGCCTGTGATTGAGAAAAAAAGAACTCGCGATCTGCCCCAAATTAACGAACGAATTCGCTTCCCGAAAATTCGGGTCATTGACACTGACGGCGGCCAATTGGGAATCATGCCCCCCCAAGAAGCACTACAACTAGCAGAGGAGAAAGAACTAGATTTAGTGCTACTCAGTGACAAAGCTGACCCGCCAGTTTGTCGAATTATGGACTACGGGAAATACAAGTTTGAACAGGAAAAAAAGGCGCGGGAAGCCCGGAAAAAGCAGCACACGGCTGATGTCAAAGAAGTAAAGATGCGCTACAAGATAGAAGAACACGACTACAACGTGCGTGTCAAGCAAGCAGAGCGCTTTTTGAAAGATGGTGATAAAGTCAAAGCTACTGTGATGTTTCGGGGTCGAGAAATTCAACACAGTGACCTCGCTGAAGATTTGCTCAAACGAATGGCTACGGATTTAGAGCCATTTGGTGAGGTTCAGCAAGCGCCTAAAAAAGAAGGGCGAAATATGATGATGCTCATCTCACCCAAAAAATAATCCTCTAACTTTTCAATAGACAAAAAAATCCCTTGGTTAGAAGCCAGGGGATTTTTTTATTGTGGGGCATGGGGCATGGGGCATTGGGTATGGGCATGGGCATGGGAGGATGGGGAAGAAATCTTTCCTCCTTTCTCCCCTGCTTCCTTTGCTCCCTTTTCTTCACCAGAGACTTTCTTAACCCAAGTGTATTGATTTATATCTTGCAAATATTTTGACCGATAGTATCAGGTTGTATAAATTTATCTCAAATCGATAGTCCTGAAGGCTGAGTGGGAAAGATAATACTCAGTCGCTCAGGACTTTTGTGATGTCTAGGGGATGGGGAGATGGGGAGTGTGGGAAGAGAAAAGGGAAAGATTTCTTCCACATCCTCCTATACCTCCCATGCCCAATGCCCATTACGCGGTGATACTACCAGAAACTAAAATTGCATGGAACTGAAAAATCACTGGTTGGCTGTAAATAGAGTTGCTTTTCCACGATTGCTACAGTGGGTGAATCTCCGACCGGAGGAAAGCGAACGCACTCAAATGATGTTCGTATTTTACACCATTGTATCTGTAGGATTGCGGTGGGCCGAAGACAGTACAGTGGCGCTGTTTTTGGGCGAATATGAGACTAATCTACTACCTTGGATGTATATTGCCAGTGCTGTAACGAGTACAGGGCTGGTTTTTTTATATTCTTGGCTACAAAAGATTTTTCCTTTACGCCAGGTGATTGTGGCGATCGCACCTTGTATGGTGACGCCATTAATTTTGTTAGTTTTATTACGTTGGGGAATCAATATTTCCTACGTGGGAGTTATTCTGGTATTTCTGCTACGGCTGTGGGTAGATGCACTTTATGTCGTTAATGACCTCACTAGTTCCATTGTTGCCAACCAAATATTTAACATTCGAGAAATTAAGCGCACTTATCCATTAGTCAGTAGCGGTCTGTTGGTGGCAGATGTCATCAGTGGTTTTAGTTTGCCTTGGTTAGTGCAGTACGCGAGATTAAATAAGGTGATCCTCATCGCTTGTGCGGTGATTTTATTGGGATCGGTAATTTTATTTTATTTAACTCATCAGTATCGAGCAGCTTTTCCTGAAACTCCACAAATCATAATTCCTGAAGAACAAACTTCCCGACAGCGTTTTCTCATCAGTCCTTTGAAGCGATATGTTTGGCAGTTATTTGCTTTTGTGGGCTTGTTGCAGGTTATTGGATTGTTAGTAGATTTTCAATATCTGCGGGAACTACAATCGACTTTAGACGACCGAGAACTCGCTAGTTTCTTGGGTTTATTTGGTGGCATGTTGGGATTGTGTGAGTTATTAATTCAGTGGTTTATTTCTAGCCGACTGATTGAACGGATGGGAGTATTTTTCACTGCCACACTTTTACCAATCGTCGTCGGCTTTATGCTACCAGGCGTACTGCTATTTTTGCACTTATTTCCCGGCATCCAATCGCAAAGCTTTTTCTGGGGTCTAGTAATTGTCAAATTTTTTGATGAACTGCTGCGCTACACCTTTGTAATGAGTAGCGGGCCGATATTATATCAACCGATTCCCGAGGGAATTCGCAGCCGGATGCAAACTTTATCTGGCGGAACTGCCGAAGCGATCGCCACAGGGTTGACAGGAATAGTAATTTTTGTCAGTTTATTATTCTGCGGACGATATGTACCTGGGCCTCTGCAAAAATGGGTGTTAGTAGCAGAAACAATGCTGATAGCTGGTACTTGTTTAAAAGTAGTTTGGGAATTGCGATCGCGTTATGTTGATTTGTTAGTTTTAAGTGTGGCACGGGGTCAACTGAGTGCGGCGAACGTAGGTCTAAAATTCTTCAAGCAGGGTGTAGTCAAAGCTTTGGCTGAAAAAGGCAACAACGCAGATAAACGCTCGTGTATCGAACTTTTAGCGCAAATTGATTCCCAAGGAGCATCGGAAGTATTAGCACCTTTATTAGTCAAGTTAACCCCAGATTTGCAGTGTCAAAGTTTGGAAGTGATGCTGATGGGAGGTGCAAATCCCGCTTATGTATCCGCTATCCGTCCTTTGTTAGAAAATCCCCAAGAAACTAACCCTGAAGTTTTTGCTCTAGCCCTGCGCTACATTTGGCTTGCTGAACCAAATCCCAATCTAAGCCTCCTCGAAGAATACTTACACTCCCGGCACAATTCACTCATCCGCGCCACCGCCGCTGCTTTAGTTTTACGCCAAGGAACCCCCATACAAAAGGTAGCAGCCACCAAAACCATGCGCCGGATGTTGACTCATAAGCAAGAACGAGAACGAATAAATGGAGTCAAAGCCCTTCGAGAAGCGGTTTATTTACAGGCTTTGCGAATTCACATTCCCAATTTGTTGCAAGATGAATCGTTACGGGTACGCTGTGCCGTATTGGAAATGATTGCAGCAACCCATTTAGAAGATTACTATTCAGCCCTGATTGCCGCACTTTACTACAAATCAACCCGTAGCACAGCAATGTTAGCCCTTGTGCGGTTGGAAAACGAAGCCCTAGAGATGCTTTTGCAGTTGGCTAAAAATATTTACAAACCAGAAGTTGTGCGGATGTATGCTTGGCGTACTATTGCTCAAATTAGCACTCATGAAGCAATAGAAGCTTTATGGGAAAATTTAGAAATCTCTTGGGGTACTACAAGGGATCATATTCTTCACAGTTTGCTTAAAATACACAAAAAACCAGGAATTACATGTTTCGGAGATAGATTTTATGAAAGTCGGGTAGAAAATTTAATTTATCAGGAATTACATTTTTTAGGTGAAATTTACGCTGCTTATATAGACTTTCAAAATTTAGACAAACAAGAAGATTATCAAGCAAATGAGAGGATTTTGATTGTCTCGCAACTATTGCTACGCTCGCTCGAAGAATTAGAATTAGATATCAAGGAACGATTGTTACTTCTACTGAGGCTGCTTTACTCCCCAGAAAAGATGCAAGCAGCAGCTTTTAATTTGCGATCGCTCTCATTGGTAAATTTAGCGCGGGGCTTAGAAATCTTAGAACATACCATAACTTTGTCTTCTAAATCTCTATTGCTGAATATTTTAGATAAACGAACCGAGCAAGAAAAATTACAACATTTAGTAGAAGCAAAGCTCGTGGAATATGAAAATATGTTAGTTAGCGATCGCCTCCACAGATTGCTGATGTTGGGTAATTTACTTTCTGACTGGTGTCTGGCTTGCTGTTTTCATTTTGCTCAAATTGCTCGGATTCGACTGACAAGTGCTGAGATTTTAGCTAGTTTGCGCCATCCAACTGGTTTTGTTCGAGAAGCAGCGATCGCATATTTGAATATCGTTTCACAACGCGTCCTCTTCCAAATCCTACCCCAACTACAAAACGATCCGCATCCCCTGGTAGCTACTCAAGTTAAGGAATTACTCGAAAAATACCAATTCAGAAATTACAATTCCCCAGGAATCGATAACGAGAAAATGTAATATAGGAGGAGGCAGGAGGCAGGATAGCGCAGCGTAAAGCCTTCTCTACGAGAGGCTTTGCCAACGGCATGGCTTCTCTACGAGACGCTACGCGAACGCTTAGAGCAAGTCCGCGAGCGTCGGCAGAGGGCAGGAGGCAGGAGGTAGAAGAATTTCTATATTTAATTCTCCAGTTGTGTACCTCATTTAGTCGCAACCTGTTGTATTTGATTAAAGCTATACAAACTCAAAATTCATGCATTCACGGATTAATAAAACCAGACATAACAAGGGTTTGGAAGTATGTATCTGTCGCATTATTTTTGCAAATTTGTATAACTCTTAACAACGAACAGCGACCAGTTAAAAAATTTTTTTATAAATCAAATATGAATTCTATATTAGCAACTGTGTTTTTTCCAGCGTCTTGGTTATTCAAAAATTAAATCTAAACGCTGCTGTGTTTCTTCGAGCGCTTTGGTTGGCGAATCTTTACCCAGTAGCACAGATTCAATTGCCCGTCCTAAGCTGTCAGAAATTCGATTGTAACCAGGAAATATTGGACGCGATCGCCCGTATTTTGCTTGGTCTAAAAATACTTGAACTTGGGGAGTTTTCTTGATAAATTCTTGATATTTCGGATTTTGACGAGACTTTAAATTCACTGGTAAATAGCCAGTTCCCAGTGCTAATTCTGTCTGAAATTCTTCACTTAGAGCATACTCGACAAACTTAAAAGCTGCTTTTTCTCGCTCTGGTTTTGTTTTGAAAAAGAACAAATTTTCACCACCAATAACAGTAGCAGGCTTCTGTGCAACGGGAATCGGAAAAACATCAAAATCGATGCCAGTGGTTTGAAATTGCCCGAGATTCCACGGCCCGTTTAATTGCATTGCAACTTTACCGTTAAGTAAGTCATCTGTCTCATAACCGCGTTCGGGGCCAGATAAAATAGCAGAACCTTCAGTAATTAAATTACGCCAGAATTGCAAAGCTGCGATCGCTCCTCGATTATCTTGCAAATCGACGGCTGCCGCATTTTGTGAATTACCATTCACCAATTCGCCGCCGCTACTCCACATAAACGGTAGCCAAGTAAACACGGTAAATTCTCCTTTCCCCAAAGGCAGAGACATACCATATCGATCCGTTCGCCCATCGCCATTGGTATCGCGAGTCAATTTCTTGGCAACTTGTGCAAACTCCTGCCAAGTGCGGGGTAATTCTGTAATTCCCGCTGCTTTAAACAAACTTGGGCGATAAAAAATACCCACATTATTCGTAGCAAACGGCACAGACCAAATCTTACCGTTGTATTTCATTGAGTCATACAAAGTGGGGTCAATTTCAGCTTTAATTGGAGATTTTTCCAGCATTTCATCCAAAGGTAAAAGCGCCCCCAGTTCTACCAATTGACCTGCGATCGTCGGATTGTACCATAACAAATCCGGAGGTGCATTTCCGACAACCGCTGCTAAAATCTTAGGCGTTTGCTGATCCTGTTGTCCGACATAAAGCGACTCTACCTGAATATGCGGGTGAGATTGATTGAATTTGTCTACCAGCTTTTGCAGCACATCGCGATTTGGTGGCGGATTTACCCCGTGCCACAAAGTTAAATGAATTACATTATCTCCTCTAATACGAGGTAAAATACCTTGACATCCAGCTAAGACTGCTATCCCCGCCAATAATATCAGCAGCAAGTTCCTCAACTGCTGTGACAGTTTCTTTCTTTTTCGCTTGGTACGGCGTTTATTATTGGTCATTAGTTATTAGTCATTAGTCATTGGTCATTAGTTATTGATTATTCTCTCTTATTCCTTTATTTTCCCTTGTTGGTGCATCTTTACTAATCACTTTTAGCAAATGCACCTTTGCATGTGAGTGAAAGCTGGGTATATCCTAATCTTTGAGTAGAGTTTTGATAATTTCAGGTTATGGCAGGACATAGTAAATGGGCAAATATTAAGCGTCAGAAGGCGGTAGTAGATGCAAAAAAGGGAAAAACCTTCACTCAGTTATCGAGAGCAATTATTGTTGCGGCCAGAAGTGGCGTACCAGATCCGGCGCTGAATTTTCAACTTCGTACAGCGATCGACAAGGCAAAAGCAGCAAGTATCCCTAATGATAATATCGAACGGGCGATCGCTAAAGGTGCAGGTACTTTTGGTGCAGATAGTGCCAATTTTGAAGCTATTCGCTATGAAGGTTACGGCCCCGGTGGTGTGGCAATCTTGATTGAAGCCCTCACAGATAATCGCAATCGCACAGCTGCTGATTTGCGTGCAGCTTTTAGTAAAAACGGCGGGAATTTAGGGGAAACAGGTTGCGTTAGTTGGATGTTTGATCAAAAAGGCGTTTGTGTTGTTCAGGGTGTAGTTGATGAGGAACAGCTTTTAGAAGCATCTCTAGAAGGTGGTGCCGAGTCTTATGAAATGACTGAAGACGAGATGGCTGAGGTATTTAGCGCGATCGAAAATTTAGAAACCCTCAGTCAAACACTTAAGGATAAAGGCTTTAAAGTCACTGATGTTGAATTGCGCTGGGTTCCTAGTAATAGTGTAGAAGTTACCGATTCCGAACAGGCGCGATCGCTTTTCAAATTAATTGATACTTTAGAAGGCTTAGATGATGTGCAAAATGTTACATCTAACTTTGAAGTTGCAGAAGAGTTGATGACTCTCAGCATTTCTTAACAAGAATCCCTCAAAATAGACATAAAAAGTTCACATCAATTACAACCAATTGACATAACAAAAACTCTTCAAAACAGACATGAAAGATTCACATCAATTACAACCGACTGACATACACCTATTAGATAGTTGTACTGTTCAATAATTGATGAGGAATTTCAAGTGAATAACTTGACTAAAGCTTTCATTTTGGCTTTAATATTTGCTGCACCTGTAGCCATTTCTGTACCTGCTGTTCAAGCTGAAACTATTAGTCATCCGAAGACAAAAACTACTAAACTTCATCACAAACATTACAAACACCACAAGCATCATCTAGCCAACAAAGCTCATAAATAGTTAGTATTAACTGCAAAAATCTGTAGTAGGTCTGTAATTAATTTTGTCTTCGTTTTGCTCCAATCAGGATTGAATTATTTATCTAAGCCCGCTGTCATCTCTAGCAATCAGCGGGTCTTTTCAATGTTTATTAATTATAAATTTTGAATTGTGCTTTAATTTTATAATTTCTTAGTATCGGGATTGCCACCAATAATTACTTGAAATATATTTCCTGCTAGAAATAAAAATGCTCCAACTAACAACACTAGCATTAAGCTAGCAAGGGCAGCAAAGGGAGAGATGATAAATAAAAGTAAGAATGCAAACATTAAAATCGATAGTAGTGTCCTATTCATCTTTATTTGACCTTTGAAACTTGCTTATTTCAAGCTAACTAATGAAGCCATCAATTGGTGTATATCTAACTGAAGAATTACTCTAAGTCTCTGGTGACATTTTCAAAATAGAGCAGATTACAAAGCAGTCACACCACTTCTATGTGAAGCTGCACCAAATCCTAACTTTTTTAACGCAAAGGTGAGGCAGCGCTTTGCGGGGGTTCCCCCCGTTGTAGCGACTGCCGTCACGCAGAGGTTTGCTAAAAACACATCTTTGGATGAAGACGCGATGAATCGCGTCTCTACAAATGGTTTGGTTATGCATCTGGGATAGTTTACCCCCTACACCCGAATTTTGGCCGACTTGCTCAAAAAGGCGCGATCGCGTCAAAATAAGAGTTAAGATGCTGTAATTTATCTTCACAATGGCGTTAGCAGAGCTTAATCAAACTCTTTACTCTCCCCAAACACCATCAGACAAACGGGGATACGAATACGATTTGGTAATTGTAGGCGGTGGAATTGTTGGGTTAACTTTAGCCTCCGCCTTAAAAGATTCTGGCTTGAGTGTGCTGCTAATTGAGGCAAAAGTCGCATCGGCAGCTGTAGCCAAGGGTCAAGCTTATGCAGTTCACATGCTTTCGTCGCTAATTTACCAAGGAATTGGAGTTTGGGACAAAATGTTGCCTCAAATTGCCAAATATTGCCGGGTTCGCCTTTCTGATGCCGATCATCCTGATGTGGTGGAATTTGTCACAGATGATATAGGTACGCCAGAGTTGGGTTATGTGGCGGAACACCAAGCACTGTTGGAACCGTTGCAGGAGTTTGTTCGAGAATGCCCAAATGTGACTTATCTGTGTCCGGCTGAGGTGGTAAACACGCAATACCAACGTGATTTTGTAGCGATAGATATTAAAGTTGCTGGCGAAGTACGAACAGTTAAGAGTAAATTACTCGTAGCCGCAGATGGATCGCGATCGCCGATTCGTCAAGCTGCTGGTATTAAAACCTCTGGCTGGAAATATTGGCAGTCTTGCATCGTTGCATTTGTCAAACCAGAGAAACCCCACAATAACACTGCTTACGAAAGATTTTGGTCTAGCGGCCCGTTTGCGATTTTACCTTTGCCAGGAAATCGTTGCCGGATTGTCTGGACAGCCCCCCACGAAGAAGCAAAAGCTTTGTGTGCTTTAGATGATGAGCAATTTTTAGGAGAATTAACCCGTCGCTATGGCGATGGGATGGGTAAATTGGAACTACTAGGCGATCGCTTTATTTTTCAGGTACAACTCATGCAAAGCGATCGCTATGTTCTTCCTCGACTAGCATTAATTGGCGATGCTGCACACAACTGTCATCCCGTCGGCGGACAAGGTTTAAACTTGGGTATTCGCGATGCAGCGGCTTTGGCGCAAGTAATCCAAGCAGCCCACAAAGCAGGTAAAGATATTGGAGAGATTCAGATTCTTAAACGTTACGAACGTTGGCGCAAGTTGGAAAACCTAACGATTTTAGGTTTCACCGATTTGTTAGATCGGATGTTTTCTAATAATTTCTTACCTGTAGTTTTCCTTCGTCGCTTGGGTTTATGGTTATTGCAACGAGTACCGATGTTAAAGGTATTTATGCTCAAGCTGATGATCGGTTTGAAGGGACGGACTCCAGAATTGGCAAAACGCTAAACCCTAAACCAGACCAGCTTGAAAAATCTGGTTTGGGGTAAGGTTCAATTCGGGGAAAGTTTGGGAAACAATGCGATCGCTTTCTCGAAACTTACTTATTTGATATTCTCCATCAACTAAGTTACAGATGGAGATTGTTGGTTGCTTGGGATTACCGATAAAATTACGTCCACCCAAGGCAGCATAATCAACAATCCAGTATTCGGGGATACCCATCTCTTCATAATCGGCATATTTTAAATAGTAATCGTCCCGCCAGTTGGTTGATACAATCTCAATTACCAAAGGTATCGATGCACCAAGGCTAACGATAGATTGTTTTTCCCATAATTTTTCGTTTGCCAGATTTGCACGGTTTAAGACCAATACATCTGGTAAGTAACCAGAATCTTTTTCAGGCGGTCTAACGATAACTTGGTTGGGCATGAAATAGGGGAGGTCTAATCGGTCAAATTCAACTGTTACTTTTCTTGCTAAAAAACCCTTTACTCCTTCGTGTTCCCCTACTGGTTGCGCCATCTCAACAATGTCTCCATTATGTAGTTCGTAGCGTACCCCTGAATTTTCGGGCAGCCAATCGACAAATTCCTCAAAGGTTACTTGCTTGGGTATGGCTTGAGTCATAGATGTGCAGAATTACTGATAATAGAAATATTATCTCTAATGTAAAGGAATGCCGACAGCTTTTTTAGTCTCAGAACAACTCACTACTTTTAATCAAAAGGCGATCGCACTTATTACGTCTCTCGTGAATTGCGACCGCTCTAAATCTCAAATCAAAAATGCTATTACTTTTTTTAAATTTCTAATTGAGCCTTTTTATTACTTTATAGCCATCTTTAAATGCTATTTATAAAGTAAAAATTGAGTTATTTATCAACAAATTCTAATAGGCGACATGAAGAAAACTATTAAAAAGATTCGCAATCAAACCCTAATAAAACCCTTATCAAGTCCCCTTATTCAGCAAATAAGATGAAATTAGTTGTCCAAGCAGCAAATACGCAATCTATTTCATCAACTTTATTCAATTAATATTTAATTATGTAAAAAATGTTACTTTGAACTCAGGGACAGATGTAATAGTGTTTAATGTTATGCTAAGTAATCGATACTGTCAACCGTAAGATTGAAAATTACTATTTTTGTACATAAAATTAAAAATCGAAAATTAAAAATTTGGTAACACTGATGGTTAAGAGTGTTAAAGTTTCAAGAAATTCATCGGAAATTTTCAGCGAGTATTCATGCTGAAGAAACTACAGAAAAAGCAAATTTCAATCATCGCGGCTGCGGCACTGTTTGCCTTTTCGGCTGGGGCAATGGTATCAGCGCCTGAAATTGGCAAATCTTTGGGACAATGGCTGAAATTGGGTAACGCTCGTGTAGAACAAACATCGGATCGCGTTGGCCAATCAGCTGTATTTCCACTGATATCACAATCTCTGCCAGAACGGGCGGCAAAACTAGCAGCCATTGCTCAAGGGTCGCGATCGCCAGATAGAAATCGCGCTCGTTATCTTTTGGCTAGCGATTATATTGAAAGAACCCAAGGGAAAAAAGCCCTAGCTTTATTGGAAGGACTAGAGAATGACTATCCCATTCTCGCGCCTTACATTTTGCTAAAACAAGCCCAAGCACAGGATATGTTGGGCGAGGATGGCAAAGCCTCGGATCTCAGGCAGAAAGTCCTAAAAGTCTATCCCAAAGAAGCAGCCGCAGCCAAAGCCTTATATCTAATTGCCCAACCAAAGCAACAGGAAATCGCGATCGCTGAATTTCCTTCTAATCCTTTGACTTGGGAAATTATCCGCCAACGTTTGCAACAGAATCCCAATCAGCCAAAATTACAGTTGATTTTGGCGAAATACGCTTACGACCAACCAGGTATAGTAGGCGTTTTGGATGCGTTAGTCAAACAGACTACTCTCAAACTTGAAGACTGGGAACTCATAGGTACAGCCTATTGGGAAAATAGTCAATTTCTCAAAGCCGGCAATGCTTATGCCAAAGCACCGAAAACAGCCCAGAACCTTTACCGCACTGCACGGGGGTTACAGGTAGGAGGTAAAGATAAAGAAAAAGCCATCGCCACCTATAAACAATTGGTGCAACAATTTCCAAATGCCAAAGAAACTGGAACTGCACTGCTGCGATTGGCAGAAATGGCAAAAACTCCCAAAGAAGGCTTACCTTATCTTGACCAGGTAATTAGTAAGTTTCCCGACCGGGCTAGTACTGCACTGGTACAAAAAGCCAAAACTCTGCAAGCACTCAAGGATCAAAAGTCAGCGAGTTCGGCGTGGCAGTTACTTTTAGGCAAGTACGGGAATTCTGACGAAGCGGCAGAATATCGCTGGAAAATTGCCCAAGATAAAGCTAACGCCAAAGATTACCTCGATGCGTGGCAATGGGCAGAACCAATTGTTACCAACAACCCCAACAGTATTTTGGCTCCGAGAGCAGGTTTTTGGGTAGGTAAATGGGCAGGTTTACTAGGAAAACAGCAGGAATCTCAAACTGCTTATGAATATGTAGTCAGCCAGTTTCCCTACTCTTACTATGCATGGCGATCGGCTACGATGTTAGGGTTGAATGTCGGCAACTTTGACACCGTGCGTTCGATGAAACCCGAAGTAGTCGCATCCCAGCGTTCGTTACCTCCTGCGGGTTCTGAGACTTTCAAAGAATTGTATCTGTTGGGTCAAGACCGCGATGCTTGGTTACAGTGGCAAACAGAATTTCAGAACAAACTTCAGCCAACGGTAGCAGAACAATTTACTGAAGGATTGATGCAACTGGCAAGGGGAGAAAATCTCATCGGCATTGACAAAATTTCTAAATTGGAAGACCGGGAAATACCAGCAGAACAAGCGGAATATCAAACTCTAAGCAAACAAATCACTTATTGGCAAGCTCGTTATCCATTTCCTTATCTGCGAGAAATTGAAAAATGGTCTGCCGAACGTCAGCTAAATCCTCTGTTAGTCACTGCTTTAATTCGTCAAGAATCCAGATTTCAACCAAAAATTAAATCTGTGGCCAATGCTACTGGCTTAATGCAATTATTGCCGAGTACGGCTCAATGGATTGCCCCACAAATCAAGGTGGATAGCAAAACAATAAATCTAGAAAATCCCAATGACAACATCATGCTGGGTACATGGTACCTGGATCATACGCATCAGCAATATAACAATAATTCCTTACTGGCGATCGCTAGTTACAATGCTGGGCCTGGCAATGTCTCCAAATGGCTGCAAACTCTGACTACACAAGATCCAGATGAGTTTGTCGAAGACATCCCCTTTGACGAAACCAAAAATTATGTGCGTCAAGTATTTGGCAATTACTGGAATTATCTCAGACTTTATAACCCTGAGATTTCTAGCATCGTGGGCAAGTACTCGACCGCACATCCAAAACTGCCGACGCAGTGAGATGGGCAGGGAGCAGGGGAGTGTGGGGAGTGTGGGGAGTCTGGGGAGTGTGGGGAGTGTGGGGAGTGTGGGGGGAAAGATTTCTTCCCCATCCTCCCACACCTCCCACACCTCTCTCTCCTCCCACACCTCCTGCTTTCCAATGCCCCATGCCCAATATTCAATACTCAAATACTTCCATTGACATTAAGCCGTCAGCTACTTTGGTGACGGTACCTGTCATGGCAACCATAAAATCGTCACTAATGGCGATCGCAATTTGTCCTCCTGGTGCATGAACTGCAATCTCTGAATCGCACAGGTTCAATTTGTGGGCAACAGCTGCGGCTGCACTGCTGCTACTGCCAGATGCTAAAGTGTAACCTGCTCCTCTTTCCCAAATCTCAATTTGAATATTTTGGCGATCGAGAACTTTCATAAACTGAACGTTGGTACGGTTGGGAAAGTAAGGATGAACTTCTAACAAAGAACCATACTGCTTGGCGATTTCGGGCGTAACTTCCGGTAACTGAATAACGCAGTGTGGATTGCCAATTGTGGCTGCACAAAAGCTAAAGGTTCGGTCGGCAATCGTAATACTTTCTGCGAGAACTTCTCTGGAGTGTCCTGTAACCGGAATCTTTTCACTTTGGAAACTGACACGACCCATGTCTACTCGAACACTTTTACCCGACTGAGTAACCCGCGCTTTGACTCGTCCGCCAAGGGTCTTAATATCAAACTCTTCTTCTCCAACAAGCTGGTTATCCCACAAATAGCGAGAAAAGATTCTCAACCCGTTGCCACTCTTTTCTGCCTCGCTGCCATCTGGGTTAAAAATCCGCAATCCAAATTTGGCATCGTTGGATGGTAACGGCCCAAACAAAATGCCGTCTGAGCCAATTCCAAAGTTGCGATGACAAATTCGCTCAATTTTTTCTGGGGTTAATTCAAATGCTAATTCTTGAGGAGAAATAACTAGATAATCGTTTCCGAGAGCGTGGTATTTAGAATATTTAACTTGAGCAGACATAGCAGATCTATTGCGAAATAGATGTTTTTGGCGGATTATAGCAGAATTCATTAGTCAGAATTCTGAATTAGCATAGGCTCTCGGGCTAGCTTTAGAATCTGATGTAAAGTATCTTTATATTTACTAAATTTAAGTTGCTAATTCTTGAATTAATTTAAGTTTTTGATTATTTTATCAGATAAATAATTCTATTTCTTTATTTATAAGTAACTACTCACAAAATGGATATAGATTGTTATGTATTATTTATGTAGTATAATGAAATCGTGAGCCAAAATCTAGAATTCAGCAATTTATAAAGTAGGGGTATTAAAGCCACCTATTCATAGGCTTTTATCAGTTTTGCTCTCACGTAGAGACTTTTACTAGCGAGTTTTAAGAGTATTAAATTTTCCAAACTACCAGCACATATCTTTTACGAAATATTATGCTGTTTAGCTTCAACAACTTGCCCTATTGGATTTTTCTAGGGATGGGAGTCTTGCTGTTCTTTTTTACGATCGTTTCTGGTGGAGGAGGGGAAGATGTCGATATTGATGCAGACGTGGATGTGGACGTAGATGCAGATGTAGACGCAGATAGCAATCACGAATTGAGTTTTGGGCAATTCCTGGGATGGGCTGGGATTGGCAAAGCTCCATTGATATTGTTACTCGCTACAGATTTGAGTTTGTGGGGCATTATCGGCTGGATGTTAAATGTTTGGTTTGGTGGTGGCAATAATAATATTGATGGTTTGATTGCAAGCATTATATTATTTGGTTCGCTAATTATTAGCTTAATATTAGGAGGATTGATAGCGCGACCAATTGGCAAAATATTTGCCGAGTTTGGCGAGGATGTAAGTAGCGATCGCTTAATCGGTTGCGTTGGAATTGTGACATCTGCTTATATTCCCATCGAAAACCAAAGCAAGATTGGACAAGTAGATGTGCTGGATGGAAAACGGAATCTTTTGACAGTTAGTGCTGTTTTAGCAGACTGGGCAACTATTGCACCGCAGCGCACAGAAAGAGTTTTAATTATCGAACACAAAGCACAAATTTATGTAGTTATTGCTAAAGACAGCCCTGACGAAGAACGCTGGTTAAATAATTCATCTCGAAGAGATTCAAATTCTTAAGAGGAAAATAACATGCTTTTTTGGTTGACTTTTATCCAGTCTTTACCGAGTGTCAAAATAGCTGAAGTTCCACAGATTAAGTTACAACAACAAAAACAAATAACATTAATTGACCAAACACTTCCAGTAAAAATTATGCCTAATTTTGCTCAACTCAATGGTGGATTAGTATTTCCAGCAATCATTGCTGGGTTAGTTTTATTACTATTACTCAGCTTGTTTGCTTATACACGGGTTTATGTAGTGACACCTAACAACGAAGCTTTCGTGAGAACTGGGGGTCTTTTTATTAAAAAGAAAGCAGTAATTCTTTATGGTGGTTGTATTGTTTTACCTGGATTCCATCAGCTGACACGCGTACCTCTGCGAGAAATTTCTATTGATGTGGAACGAACTGGTAAACTTGCAGTCCGGACTAAAGATTACTTACGAGCAGATATTCGCGTGACTTTTTATGTTTGTATTAATGCCTCGGAAGAAGATGTTTTGACAGCAGCGGCTAGATTATCCCAAAATGGTACTAAAATTACTCCGGAAGATATCAAAAATGCTTTAGAGAAAAGAGCAGATGACGCGATTAGGGCGGCAGCTAAAACTAAGGATTTAGCAGAAATTGATTCTGATAAATTGGGGTTTGCTCAAGAAGTACTAAACTTAGTTGGGACAGATTTGAAAAAAGTCGGCTTAACTTTAAATAATATTGCCATTTCCGAAATATTAGAAAGTGTTACCTACGATCCAGATAACTTTTTTGATGCCCAAGGCGTGCGCTTGCGAACCGAAATTATTCAGCGTTCGATTCAACAAAAACGAGAAGTTGAGTTAGCAGCACAGGTGACAATTGAGCAAAAAGAACTGGATGCTCAAAAGCGATCGCTACAAATTGCCCAAGAACAAGAAAGTGCGAAACTAGAGCAAAAATTACAAGTAGAAGCCCTAAAAGCACAGCGAGAACGGGAAATCCAAGAATCCAAAGATAGGGAAGCAGCAGCAGTCCGCCGAACTAAAATCTTGCAGGAAAAATCAGTTGAAGAAGAAGAAATCCGCAAAAATTTATCGGTGCAACAAAGTCAAATTGAAGCTGATATCGCACTTGAAGAACGCAATAAACAGCTAAAGGTAGTACAAGCACTGCAAAAACAAGAATCAGAACTAGCAGAGATTACACGCCAACAAACTGTAGAATCAGGAAAACTACAAGCACAAGTCCAGATAGTTGAGTCAGAACGACTAGCAAAACTAGCTCAAGAAGATGTAGCGATCGCCATTGCCAATAAAAAACGCGAAAGCTTTGTCGCACAAGCAGAACAAGCCAAAGCCGAGGAATCAGTGAAGACAGCTAGTGAAGTGGAAAAAGCCGAACGCAACAAACGCCTGTCAACTATTGCTGCGGAACGAGAAGCGCAAGAAAAGAGTATTGGCGATCGTAACGTTGTAGAAATTGATGCTTTCCGCCGCCGCCGTCAAGCAGAAATTGCCCAAGAAGCAGCAGAGTTAGAAGCAGAAGCAATTCGCACCTTAGCAGCAGCTAACCGCGACCAAATTTTAGCAGAAGCCGAAGGGATTCGCGCTAAAATCGCCGCTGAAAATTCCATTAGTAATGCCAATCTCACCGCCAAAATTATTACAACTATTTGGCCAGAATTAGCCGACAAGCTACCAGAAATTGTTACTGCTTTAGCACCGCAACCGGGAGTTCTAGGAGATACTCGCATTTACTCATTCCCTGGTGCAAATGGCAGTAGCGGCAGCCAAGATATTAACAAATTACTACTATCTACTAGTGGACTTTCCCTAATAAACACCTTACTTGATGAAGGTAAACTAGGAGAATTAATCGCTCAAATCAATCAGCTAGTGCGTGGGAATAATCCCGTAATAACTAGTACACCAAGCCAGGTTTTAGAAACACTTCCAACACCAACGGTCATCGAAAACAAGACAGAAATTGAATGAAAATAATTTGTCACTCAGTTTTATAAGGGTGATTTACAAAGAGTAAGCAATGAATAGAATTCAATACAGTTCAGATAAACCTAATTCCTCATGTAGAGAGGCGATAAATCAAATTGCATTTCTAAAGTAAATGAATTATACGGTAGGTGGGTACAGCTAGCTGTACCCACCCTCACCCAGTTGCAATCTTGTGTATCTCCAGAAATAATCTTTAACCCAAGCCTGGTGAAATATAATTCGCATCAAAAACGCGAAACCTGAAGAATCTGTTAAAACAGCCGATGAAGTTGGAAAAGTGAATGCAACAAACGCCAAACGATGATTGCTGGGGAACTACAAACCTAAAAAGAGAGTCTTAGCGATCGCAAGGTATACAAATTGATGCTTTCTAACGCCGTCACTAACGAGAAATTGCTTAAGAAGCTGCAAAATTAGAACGCACAAGCTGAAGATATTACTGTTGTGAACGATTCATATTTGCATTTTGCTACAGATACGATTTATCTCTAGTCTTCATCTTATCTTCAAAATAGCAAATAAAAAAATACAGTTTCTTTATATATTAGATGTTCTCTTACGGATATTTGATAATCCTTTTGAAATAAATATACTAACTTCATTTTTTTGCCAGTATAAATAACATTTTCAAGTTTGAAATTCCTGAAAATGCTACTCAGATATTAACTGAAGTAGAAAAAATAAATCTAGTGATTTTGCCCTGTTATTTCGTAGTTACCAAATTACATAATTCATTTAGAACAAAGGAAAAACAGGAAAAAATCATGTCTTTTAAGAAAATTGCTAGCATTGCTGTTCTCTCTATAATTGCTTCTATTAGTTATGCGGGTTCAGCACATGCTTTAGGATTTACATATCAATCTGGATCTTACCGAGATGCTACAAAAGTAAATGAAGGTGTTTTTTCTGCGAATGTTAATAGCCCAGGTTATACAACTTTTGATTTTAATGATAATAAAGTACCAGGCAATGACTTAGTGAAATATTCTTTTTCTAAAGGTAGTTATTCAACAACAGCTTATTCTGGTCAAACTGGTATTTACTCGGATGTTTGGGCACCTTCTGGCGCTCATGCAGAAGTCAATCAAACCAATTATTTAGCAGTTTTCTCTGATAGCGATACCATCATTGAAGCTCAAGGTAATAATACTTTTAGTTATTTCGGTTTTGATGCAGGTGCTCTGAGTGTAGGTAACACTTTGAAGTTCTTCAACGGAACTACTTTAATCAAAGAATTAACTTATGACATATTAAATAATACAGCTACTGTTGGAGCCTCGCAACATGGCGGTCAAAAGAATGGCTTCTTTGAGTTTTTCTCAGAAGGTGGAAATGATACCTTTAATAAAATTGTAATTTCTCAGACAGAAGGTGGCGGTTTTGAAAGTGACAACCATACATTTCGTGTTGAAACTGTGCCTGAACCCAGTGTTACTTTAGGTATGCTAGCTGTAGGTGGATTCTTCCTACGCAAACGTAAAAACCAAAAATTGCAAACTGCAAAGCAATCTGCTTAAACGAAAGTTTGCTTTGGTAAGTTAATCAAATTTTCTGTAAAAGTATTCCCTACAAAGCGAAGGATTTCCACAATCCTTCGCTTTGGTTTTATGAAAGTATTTTTCCGCGGGCTAGCTCAAGAAGATGTCGCGATCGCCACTGCCAACAAGAAACGCAACAGTTTTGTGGCACAAACAGAACAAGTAAAAGCGCAAGAATTAGTTAGAAGTGTCGGTAAATTGGAAAAAGCCTAACGCATCATTTGTAATAAGTATTTTCTTTCACAGCTTAAGTACGATTGCTATATAATCTCGATTATTATGAGCCAGGTTGAAATATTTTTTACCTATGATTAATAATCATGACTTACTCGCAAAACTCTACAACGCTTTTAACCCCTTTGAACCTTTACCCGCAGGCGATCCAAAATATGTAGATTGTCAGGATGTGCGGGGAGATGCAGATATTTTGCAAGAGTTGGGAAATCGGATGCAATTGTCAAATACAAATACTTGTCAATTGTATTCTGGTCATCGGGGTGCAGGTAAGTCTACAGAATTACTTAGGTTAAAGAAATATTTAGAAAATCGCAAATTTTATGTTGTATATTTTGCGGCTGATGAAGAAGATATCGATTCTGAAGATGCCCAATATACAGATATTCTCCTCGCCTGTACCCGCCGTTTGCTTAAAGATTTAAAAGAAATTGCTAGTCCTCGTCCTATACTCGACTGGTTAAAAAGTCGTTGGGAAGATTTAAAAGATTTAGCACAGACTCCGATAGAATTTGACAGTCTAGGAGTAGAAGCTCAAATTGCTCAGTTTGCTAAGTTAACTGCAAATTTAAGAGCCGTTCCGGAATTACGCCAGAAGATTCGCCAAAAAATCGATCCTTATACTGTAACTTTAATTCAAGTTTTAAATGAGTTCTTAGCGGATGCAAAACAGCACTTACCTAATGGCTACAATAAACTGGCAGTAATTGTCGATAACTTAGACCGGATGGTATTAGTTAAAGACAAAGAACGCACTAACCATGAAGAAGTTTTTTTAGACCGCAGCGAACAACTCCAAGCTTTAGATTGCCATTTGATTTACACTGTTCCCATTTCAATGGTCTATTCTACAAGGGCAACAGACCTCAGGGATATTTACGGTGACCCCCAAATTTTGCCGATGATTATGGTAAAGACTTTCAAAGGAGAAGTTTATCAGCCAGGACTCAAGAAAGTTAAGGAAGTAATTAATAGGAGAGTCCGGCAAATTGCACCGGAACTATCACTAGAAATGGAAATTTTTGACAGTCCCCAAACTTTAGACAGACTTTGTTTAATGAGTGGAGGTCATGTGAGAAATTTGCTATTGTTAACTCAAGATGCCATTGGACGCACTGAAGAATTACCTGTTTCAGAAAAGGCGGTGCGACGAGCGATTACTCAGGCTAGAGATACTTTTCGCCGCGCTGTCGAAAACCATCAATGGACTTTGTTAGCTGAAGTGTCTTGTTCTAAACGGATTATTAATGATGATTTGTATAAGAGTTTGATGTATAACCGATGTCTTTTAGAATACCGTTATTTGGATGATGATGGAGAGATGCAGCGTTGGTATGATATTCATCCATTGATTCAAGGAATTCCAGAATTTAAAGAAGCCGTAGCGAAACTTTCATGAACCCAGATTTAAGTGATTGGGATGATGATTTACCCCCAGAACCAGAAGAAGCTTATCAAGATTTGCTTCGCGCACTGAAGCGAAAATCAGGATTTGGTTTGTTTTTTGTCCAATGTACACCTGTGGAAGCAGACAAATTTATTGCCAAACTTCCCCAGGAAATTCCGCATAAGAAGATTGCAGTTTTACGCTTGGTTGAGGCAATTGATAATTTATATGAGCGAGTGGCAGAGTTTATTAAAGATAAGCAAATTGATATTTTATTGATAAAAGGTCTGGAATATTCTTTGTATAAGTATGAGCAAAGAACTTTTGGAGAAATTAGTGAAGGACAATTTAGCAATTTAACGAGTGTTCCGCATATTTTAAATAATTTAAATCAACAGCGAGAACGCTTTAGAGATGATTTTCCAATTAGCTTTGTTTTTCTGTTGCGTTCATTTTCTATAAACTATTTTATTCATCGCGCTCCAGATTTTTTTGATTGGCGCTCAGGTGTATTTGAATTAGTTACAACGCCAAAATTATTAGAACAAGAATCAAATCGCCTGTTGTTAGAACGAGATTATGAGCAATATTTGCAACTCAGTCATCAACAAAAAATAGAGAAAATTTTGGAAATTCAAGAACTTCTTGCTGAAACACATCAAAAATTAATTCGGAAATCAAATTTATTATTTAAAATGGGGAATTTATTAATTGCTGCTAACGAATTTGAAGGATCTATTACATACTACAACCAAGCACTAAAAATTCAACCAGATTATCACTATGCTTGGAATGGTAAAGGTAACGCGCTAATGAATTTAGGACGGTATGAAGAAGCAGTCGCATCCTATAAACAAGCACTAAAAATTCAATCAGATTATCACTATGCTTGGAATGGTAAAGGTAATGCGCTAGATGAATTAGGACGCTACCAAGAAGCGATCGCATCCTACGACCAAGCACTAAATTTTAAACCTGATTACCACGAAGCTTGGTACAATCGGGGCAATGCGCTAGGTAAATTAGCACGCTACCAAGAAGCGATCGTATCCTACGACCAAGCACTGAAATTTAAACCTGATGACCACCAAGCTTGGTACAATCGGGGCAATGTGCTAGATGAATTAGGACGCTATCAAGAAGCGATGGCATCCTACGACCAAGCACTGCAATTTAAACCTGATTACCACGAAGCTTGGTACAACAAGGCTTACTGTTATGCTTTACAGAACAATGTCGAATTAGCAGTTGAAAATCTACAGCAAGCTATCAACATAAATCCTGAGGAATGCCGTGAATGGGTAAAAAGCAACTCGGATTTTGATAATATTCGGGAAGATAAACGCTTTCAAGCATTGATTCAACAACCGCTAGATAGACTAAATTAATGTAGCAATAGATGTAGCGCGATTCCCAATAAAAAACGCATATATTTGAATTTTTCTACATGCGGGAAAATAGCTGTCATAGAATGAATTCAGAGGCTTCAAAGCTGTTTGAATTTTGGATTTTGAATCTTCAATCCAAAATCCAAAATCTAAAATATAATTGCTGTATTATCGCCGATATTCATCTCCACAATCGCCGATTAGCTGATACAAATCGCGTGATTGGCGAGAGACAGCATTAATACGATCGCAATCCTCAGCATCTAAACTAAAACTAAAGACTTTGGCGTTATCTTCTATATGTTCGGATACCCCAAGTCTGGCACCAACTATCACACCTCCCACAGTTGGTCGATCTAAAATGTAACGCACTGCCACATTAGCAATGCTTACACCATACTTATTTGCGATTTCTTTGAGAATAGCAAGCAACTCTTGAAATAATTGCCAGCCACCCCAAGCATCGATCGTATTTTTGTATTTTTTCAGGCTCGCGGTAGCTAAATCAAACCCTCGCGGTTCTGATTTCCCCAAGTAGTTTTCTGACAACAAACCACCGCAAACTGTACCGTAAGTAAAAAGTTTGATATCATGCTGTTGACAAAATTCAATCATCTTCACTTCCGGACGGCGATCGACCAATGAAAATTGTACTTGGTTAGAAACAATTTTAATCCCTGCTTCTGTGATGATTTTTAAGTGTTCGGTGTCAAAATTTGTCAACGCTAAATGCTTAATTTTGCCCTCAATTTGCAGTTCTGCCATATATTTGAGGGCATCTAGATAATTTTTATCTCGATATTCCCACCAATGGAATTGCATCAAATCTAATGATTGCACATTCATTCTTCTCAAGGAAATATCAATATTTTCCTCGACGAATTTCTTGGTCATTTTCCCCGGACGAGGTACCCATTTTGTAAAAGCTTGGATTTGCGATAAAGCATCTTTGCCACGGGTATCAACTAATTGACAGCGAAACTCACCAATAAAATCTTCTGCGGGACCGTAATGGTCTGCTAAATCCCAAGTGGTAAAGCCTGCATCTAAATATTTAAACATACTATCAATGGCAGCTTGGGGATTAATACGTCCGTGCGCGCCAGAGACTTGCCACATACCATTTAATATGCGGCAAATGTTTAAATCAGGAGTAAATTGGAGACGACTAGCTGCGGGTAAGTTCATTTTCAAGTTAGAAGTGAGAAGTTAGGAGTTAGAATAGTTAATAATTAGTGAGTAGACAAGGGCTTTTACAGTTTTTTAAGTTTTATACTTTAATTATGAATGATTTTGGATTCTTAGAGTTAATAAGCGGTAAAGTCTTAAGTCCTAACTCCTAATTCTTAACTCCTAACTTTTTTTAACGCCAGCCTTTTTCAGCTTGCTCAAGAACATAAGCAGCAACATCTTGAATTTGCTGTTCGCTCAGGCGGTCTTTGTAGGCTGACATATTACTTTTACCATTGGTAACTATAGATATTACTGCCTCTATTGAATCCATACCATATTTCTTCAGCGCTTGTTTTTTGAGATTTTTACCTCGCCTGATTATGTTACTACCATTAATATGACAACCAGCACAATGAACGCTGAATATTTGTTCGCCATTAATTGTGTCTGCTGCAATAGCTGGTAACGTAAAGTTACTTATTAATAATAAAAAAGTTACTAATACCAAAGTTACGATTTTTTTCACTTAGCTTCTCCAAATTGGGAAATACTGTTATAAAAATAATTTACAAAACAAATATTACAGAGATTCAAAGTCAGATATAAATCCAACAAATTGCGTACACTCTTCTTGAAAAGCTTCAGCATCGCTCACATCCTCAATCTTATATGACATGATGCGCGTGCCATCTGGCATTTTTTTGGAACCGATTAATTCACCTTGGTATTTTTCAGCGATCGCCTTAAATTCAGTACTATATATCTTCCAAGCGTCTCCAGAACAACTAATATTTACTCGCCACATATTTCAATCCTCAATTAATACCAGCGAATATTCATCATCTCACAAATAGGTAACACTTCTTTAGGGTTTGGGGTTATCTATCTAAAGGAAGTGCCTGGCCAAATATGCCCGCGCCATAATCAGTATATAGAACGATGTCTATAAATTTTTATCCCAATTAGTTAAATCTACAGAGTTGAAAATGCCTAACAATATCAAACAACAAATTCAAACAGACTTGCAACAAGCTAAAGAAACCGGACAATTAAGAACTGAAAGGATTCGAGAAATTGTTAAATCCGCAGTTTCTCAAGTAGCTTCTGAGTTCAAACAAGGTTCTAGTGAAATTCGTAGTCTGGTTAGAGATGCGGTTTCTGCTGTAGTTGAAAACTTTCAAGAAAAAGGTAGCGAACTTAAAGATGAAGTTACAGCTTCTATTGAAGGAGCTTTAGAAGGAATTAATAGTAAAAGACACGAAAATATTGTTCAAACCCAGGCTGATATCAAGCGCTTACAAGCTCAATTAGATGGTGAAGAAGAACAACTCCAGCAAGAAGTTGATGTAATTTTGGCAGAAATTCAAGAGACAAGCAAGGAACAACCCGCTACTACAAAAACTGCCATTGATTCTGCTATTAATGCCATTAAAGATAGCGATGAAATGGCATTATTAAAGAAACGTTACGCGCAACTGCAAGCGCAGCTAGCCATTGTTCGAGCTAATATGGCTGCACGCTATGGCGGACGTTCTATGGAGGTTCAAGATTATCTAAACGAGGCCAAACACTGGTATAATCAAGCTCGTCCCCAAGCGGAAACTCTTGCTACACAGGTAGAACAAAAGCGATCGCAACTAGAAAGCAAACTAGGCGAAGCAGGAACATCTTTAGCTAGAAAAGAATATAAAATCAAGCAAACCTTGAGAGAATTACTGTTAACTGCGGCTGATTTGTTTAAAGATAAAGAACCTGCCGATAAAGAACGCGAAACTATCCATAAGTAAAGGTACTTTTGCAGAAAATTAGCTAAAAAAAGGTGGTTAATTACCACTTTTTTTTTATAAAAATAATTAGGTTTTCTCACGCTCCAGACGCAGAGTTGCAGAGATATCATATCGGTGAGATGCAGATGCTTTTACAGGCGTAGCTTAATATAAATTACTCAATTTTTTAATTTTATCCAAATTACTTCTCTTTTTCCTCTCTGCGCCTCTGCGTGAGATTTATATTCTCAAATCAAAATGGGCGATTGTCTGCAACAATCACCCATTTCTTAATTCATCTTACGTATTAGTAAACGCGCCCTTCTCGACTCAGTTGTTCGTCATGTTTAGCAATCGCCCAAACTGCATGAATACTACCAGGAAGCCAACCGAGAAGTGTGAGCAGAATGTTAATAATCAATGTTGGCCCAACTCCAACTGTCAAGAAAACGCCTAAGGGAGGCACTAACAAACCTAGAAGATAACGAACTATTTTCATGATGTTTTTACAACTGCGTGAATTTGTTTAATTACATTCTCTGGAAAATACCGAATTAGAAAATCCATCTAATGATTTATCTTAATTCGGAGATTTAATTGGGAATAGAAGCGCGAATACATTACTATTTCTATCCCCACTGAAACCTATCTAGAAGGTAGTTCACCTTGATTTTTAATATTGCCACTGCCAGTTAAAAGGTTTCTTTCAACAAAGTAGTTGTTAACCAAGGTGTTAGCAAAAGATAGAATCACAGGCCCAAGAATAAAACCGAGAAGTCCGTGAACTGAGAATCCAGGAACTAAAGCTGCTGCTAACCAGAAGCAAAAACCGTTGACGATGAGGGAAAATCCTCCAAATGTTAAAAAGTTGAGTGGTAAAGAAAGAGTAGAAAGAAGCGGCTTGAGCGAACCGTTAATTAAACCAATAACAAAAGCGGCAATTAAAGCTGCGGGAAAATTAGCAATATCAACGTCTGGAACAATTAAATCAACTATTAACAAGCTTAAAGCTGTAGCTAAGGCAGTTAAAAATGGTGTCAACATTGTTTTTACCTAATAAAGATTTTTTCTTTGGACTTCTTACTTTCATCTTTAACTAGGCGCTAGTTCTTAACCTCTCTTGAAAGATAGAATTCCCTTCTATCCTTAGGTCGAACATTATTACTATATATAGTAGGGAACAGGCAATAGGGTTGAAAGTCTTTTGTTATTAAGATTTCAAGGAGCATTACATTATATCTAATGCTCCCGAATAACTTAAGATTTATTTAATGTTTTCAGGTAGCGATCGCTCAGATTTTGACGACTCAGGTTTATAGTAAAGAGCTGATTTATATAAAACTTGTTCTTGATGGGTTTCTAAAGTGCAATCAGATAAAGGATAAGTTACACAAGTAACAACATAACCAGCCTCTATTTCACTAGGGCGCAGAAATTTTTGCTCGCTTTGATCGATTTCACCGCTGACGAGTTTAGCGATACAGGCAGAACATTCACCTTGTCTGCACCCAGATGGTAGGCGGATATGAGCGTCTTCTGCCATATCCAGAATATATTCATCGTCTGGTACTTCAATATTGCTATCTAATCCCAGACTAGCATTGATAAGTCGGACTTGATAAATTGCCATCTGCTATTTGTAATTACTGCTTAACTGCTTTCATCGACAAACTAATTCGCTTTAATTTCTCGTTGACTTCTAGTACCCGAACTTTCACAACTTGTCCCACCTTCACAATCTTTTTCGGATCGTCTACGAATCGATCGGCAAGTTGGGAAATATGCACCAAACCATCTTGATGTACGCCGATATCAATGAATGCACCGAAGTTAGCGACATTGGTAATGATTCCCTCTAGTTCCATTCCTTCTTTTAAGTCGGTAATTTCTTTAATTCCTTCTTTGAAGGTGGCATACTTAAACTCAGCGCGGGGATCTCTACCAGGTTTTTCTAGTTCGCTGAGGATGTCGCGCAGTGTGGGTTCGCCGATAGTATCGGTGACGTATTTTTTCAGGTTGGTTTTTTTGAGTTTTTCGGCAATTTGCGTCACCTGATTTAATGGCACATTTAGATCGGACGCGATCGCCTCTACTACAGAATAACTCTCTGGATGCACTGCTGTATTATCTAATGGATTTTCACCACCGCGAATTCGCAGAAAACCCGCTGCTTGTTCAAAGGCTTTTGGCCCTAATTTGGGAACTTTCAAAAGTTGGCGGCGATTTTTAAAGGCTCCGTGCTGGTTGCGATGGGCGACAATATTATTGGCCACTGTTGGCGTAATTCCGGAGACAGAAGTTAGCAGTTCTTTGGAAGCGGTGTTTAAGTCTACACCTACATAGTTAACGCAGCTTTCTACGGTTTCATCCAATTTCTTTTTCAATAACTTTCGATCGACATCGTGCTGGTATTGTCCCACGCCGATGGATTGGGGATCGATTTTCACCAGTTCCGCCAAGGGATCTTGCAAACGCCGGCCGATACTAATTGCACCGCGCACCGTAACATCTAAATCGGGAAATTCTTCCAGCGCCACTTTACTCGCAGAATATATAGATGCACCAGACTCATTGACTATGACTTTAATTGGTTTGCGTTCTATAGTTTGTAAGACTTCCAAAACAAATTCGTCTGTCTCCCGGGACGCTGTACCGTTACCAATGGCGATTAACTCAATTTTGTACTTTTCAATCAGATTTTTGATGGTTTGTGCGGCTTTGAGTCTTTGTTCCGCCGCTTGATGGGGAAATATTGCTTGGTATTCCAAAAATTTCCCTGTTTGGTCGAGTACTACAACTTTACACCCAGTTCTAAATCCAGGATCTATGGCTAAGGTTGGTTTCATTCCGGCTGGTGCAGACAACAGCAACTCTCGAAGATTTGCCTCAAATGTCTTGATTGATTCCATGTCTGCGTAAGCTTTTTTCTCAGCAATCACTTCACCCATTAAAGATGCTTTCATTAAACGATTGAATGCATCTTTCAACATTGCTTGATAAAAATCCCGAATTGTCCTGACTTTGGTTTTAATTTCTTGGGACTCCAGATAATAAAGTACCGTATCTTCATCGAAAGCAATTTCAAAGGTTAATACTTTCTCAGCTTCACCCCGACACAATGCCAGCATATTGTGCGGTGCAATATTTTTTACCTTGATTTGATAGTTACGGTACATCTCAAATTTGGTTGTACCTTCAGGATAATCGTCTTTGATGCGGGAGACAAATACGCCTTCTTCTAGGAAATAATCGCGGATATATGCCCGGAGATCGGCTTTTTCAGCTACCTCTTCCGCTAAAATATCGGCAGCACCTTTAAGGGCTTCGTCTGCTGTTTTTACTCCCTTAGCTTCAGAAATATACTTAACTGCTTCTGAGTCCAAGGAAGGTGTTGTTGCATTTTTGACATTTAGTGACTTAATGAACTCCGCTAGGGGTTCGAGTCCTTTTTCCCTGGCGATGGTGGCGCGGGTACGTCGCTTTGGTCGATACGGTAAGTATAGGTCTTCAAGTTCTGTCTTTTGTAAGCAAGATGCGATTTTTGCTTTGAGTTCGTCTGTAAGTTTACCTTGTTCGGCGATCGCATTTAAAATCACAGACTTACGCTCTTCCAGTTCTGTTAAATAAGTATATCTATCAGCCAGATCGCGAAGTTGCACTTCATTCATCTCGTTAGTGCGCTCTTTACGGTAGCGTGCAATAAACGGAATCGTTGCACCCTCCGCCAAAAGTTCTAGCGCGTTTTGCACCTGATGGGGTTTAAGGTCTAATTCAGTTGCCAGTAATTGAGGAATGTTCAGCATCGAGTCTTTGAGATGAAAATCCTACTCTTAAAGGTAATATGCTAAATCGTTTTTTGGACAGCCCAAAGTTTTAAGCTAATTTAGCAGATAAGTAAAAGGCAGCTACCTATGCTGACAGCACAGGAAAAGAATTTATCCTAATGTAGCTAGTTAATTGCTGGCTTCAGTAGAATCTCACTGGTATCCGAGACTTTGGAAGTGCCAATTCTAAAAATTTACAATCCCCCTCATCCCCCCAAGTAGCATAGAACTGACGTCCGTATTTTTGCCTTCCTAACGAAGCTCGAAAATACGAGATTGCGTAATCTTGAATTTTTATAAGATTTATATCGATGGACTGTTGTGGCTCAAACGTCCTTAGATGTAGAATGAACCACAATTCCAAAAACCACTTCAATTTTTTATAAATACCATAATTTCCATCCGTAGGTAATTGACATGGCTCTGTTTTTCTTAATACCACTTTGTACTGCTTTAGCTACTGGCTACTTGTTTAAAAAGAGTACTGATGAGATTGCATATCTTGCAGGTGTTTTTGCAGCTATTAGCTTGATTTTGAGTTTAGTATTAGCACCTTGGCAAATTCAGTGCGCATTGTTAATTATTGTCTTGATTATTACTAACAAACTCTTGCAAGACAATGACTCTAAACAAACTCAAGTCACAGGAAAACCACCCAAAGCAGCTAAATGAACTCAACCACTAACAATAAAATTTTCTCAGCTTTAAACTCCTGGAAACAATGAGACAGCTAACCCAAAAGTGCTGTCCCCAGGAGCTTTTGTGCTTGTAAGTATGCTTTTGATTGCTTCGATCTGACTTTTTTAATAGTTAAATCCCTTTCAAGAAGATTGTTTGACTTTATTCTTTAGGAAATTAACTTGATGGCAAATATTGTGCAGCTTTTACATCGATAAATCACTACAATTTTTTCGATTTAATTTATAGCTAACTCTTGTATTCATTCATATTGAGAAATTAAGCCAATGTTGAGAGTTTTTGTAGGTTTTTTATCTACAAATAACTGTGGAAATAAGTTATATCTATAATATTAAAATCTGAAAATATTCAGATCTATAAGACAAATTCAATTGTTATTATAAACAAAAATTAATAATTCCCTAGTTTGCAATGCTTCATAATAAATGTGGTTTTGAAAAAACTAATTTCGATAAAAAACCACAATTAAGTATGAAAAAAGTTTTCTTATTGACTGATAAAATACTATTAAGAATTTTTAAAGCAGTTCAATTGTATGAAGTTTTGGTTTAGATAGATTTTATTCAAATAAATTTTTAATGTTGAATTGCCGTTTTTACAATTTCCCTATCAAGCACTTAAAAAATTTCAAAATTTCTACAAATAAAAATTGAGATACAACAGAATGTCTATTGTATGAAGTTTTGGTTTAAGTAGATTTTCGGTAAGTAAATTTTTGATGAAGTGCGGCGATAAATTTGCAACACGCTTTTCTCGTGGTATTCTAGTAAGTAATTACATGTAGAAAGAAATTTTGAGAAATAACTCTAGTGAAAACTACATGTAGTCAATAAACAAGTTAATCACTTAACAAGTTCAGTGTGCGTTCACCAAGATTTCTAGAGCAGGATAAATGCAAGCAACTGATGAAACCTGATGAATGGATTCATACAAAAGTTCCTCAATCCATTTTGACTCGCTTAAATGTTAAGAACGAGTATTCTCTAAAAATTTAGCGATCGCCTACTGACAAACAGTATCTAAGATCGACTTATAGTTAAAGCTCTCAAACTTTGCTCTATCCATATACTAAGCCACTTTTGCCCAGATATTAGTCCTAAATTCTAACTGGGAGGCTGCGAAAATACGGGACGCTACTGCTATACAGCAACTACCTACCTACAAACTGCATAGTCTTTAGTTGTTAACTCTAGGGCACAAGCTTCGATGGTGATTTTGATCTCAGTCCCTTCAAACTAACCTTCTTAATATTTGTTGTTTTTTTTACTGAAGTGGGAGGTCAAATTTTTGAGAAGGTGTGACCGAAATCCAAAGCGTTCAAACTGACAGGCTGTTACTGTCTGGTTTATACCTACTATTTCCATTGGGGCAAATCTATGATTAAATCCGTACTACAAATATTACGCTTACCCATAACTTCATATATCATCTTATTTGTCAGTATTTTATTTAGTATTTCAGGGCAATTGCTGATGAAACATACCATGAGCAATAGCCAGCAAGGATTCTTTAGTTGGGAATTTCTTCAACAATTGGTATTAGCTGTAAGCGTTTATTGTTTGGCGATCGTCACTTGGATATTAGCTTTGCGAAGCGTCAAATTGAGTATTGCTTATCCAGTAACTAGTTTAAACTACGTTGGTATACTTTTTGGGTCATCTTATTTTTTTAATGAAGTAATTACTTTCAATAGAATATTAGGAGTAATTACTATTTTTGTAGGCGTTCTTTTAGTAGTCATTACTGGAAAAGAGTCTAAATAAAAAATTTATAGTTACTTAACACCAAATAAATAAAATGAACATTATTAACGGTTTAAATTTAATGCTTGTAGTTTTGTTTGGAACAGTAGCTAACTTATCGCTAAAGTATGGACTTTACATTTCTACTGACGACAAAGAAGCAGGCGCATCTATCCGCAATTTAGTATTCTCTCGTTATTTTGCAATCTGGTTTATTTGTTATGTATTCATGACTTTGTTGTGGCTGTATGTGTTACGGACAGTTCCTTTGAGCCAAGCATTTCCTGTTTTAGGTTTAATGTATGCGCTTATACCGATCGCTTCTCACTATCTGCTAAAAGAGAAAGTTGTATTGAGCCAGTGGTTAGGAATAGGAATTATTATTACTGGAGTAATCCTTGTCGTACATTAATAGCTCCATAGGCTATAAATTTTTACTAAAAATATAAATTTGAACCAAATATCTAGAAAAATCTAAGGTTTATGAAAATTGGCATCATTGGCGGAGGAATAACTGGGCTGGTATTAGCTCAACGTCTTTCACATCAAGGACATACAGTAACTGTTTTTGATAACAACAGCCAACTTGGTGGACTTACCACCTATCATGATTACGGGTTATTTACCTGGGATCGTTTTTATCACGTTATTCTACCTTCTGATACTCATTTAATAAATTTCATTAGAGATATCGGTCTTGGAGATAAACTACGCTGGAATCGTAGTTTAACAGGTTTTTATGACAAGAAAAAGTTTTATTCCATTAGTAACGCTATAGAGTTTCTGCGCTTTCCTTTATTTGGATTGCTCGGAAAAATTAGATTAGCTTTTACTCTTTTATATGGTTCGCGGATAAATAATTGGCAACGCTTAGAAAAGATTTTAGTTGAAGATTGGCTATTAAAATTAGGTGGAAGAAGCACATACGAAAAGCTTTGGAAACCCTTACTTCTTTCTAAATTAGGAGAGAACTATAAGCGAATCTCAGCTGTTTTTATCTGGGCTTATATCAGAAGACTATTTTCAGCGCGGGATTCTTCATTAAGTAAAGAACAACTTGGTTACGTTTCTGGCGGTTACAAAACTGTAATAGACCGTTTAGAAGAATTAATTAATGCGGCTGGAGGTCAGGTTCGTACAAGTACTGCTGTAGAGTATATCGGGCCTGCTCAAGAGGGTGGAATTTGGGTCGAATCTCAAGGTAAAAAAGAACATTTTGATAAAGTCATATTTACCGGTCCGGTTAATGTCCTGCAACAGGTTGCTGCTAATGAACTGGTGAAAGTTTCCCAGACTCGGGAAACAGTAGAGTACCTGGGTGTAGTTTGTATGACACTTATTACTCGTAAGGCTTTAATTCCTTATTACGTAGTAAATATTGCCGATAGAAATATTCCATTTACCGGAGTTATCGGTATGAGCAACCTCGTTTCTTTGCAAGAAACGGCGGGATATCACATGACATTTCTACCAAAATATATACTTTCTACCGACCCATTATTAAAACTACCAGATGAAGAATTGCGGCAACTATTTTTCCAGGGTATACGTTTGATGTTCCCAGAACTCAAACAAGATGACATTGTGGCCGCACATATTAATCGAGCCATGAAAGTACAACCACTACAAGTTTTGAACTATTCAAGTCTTGTTCCCAAAGTGAGTACTGAAAATGCTGATTTTTATGTTGTCAATACTTCACAGTTCGTGAATGATAGCGTCAATAACAATGCCGTTGTCAGACATGTTGATGAATTTCTGAAAAAATCAACATTACTAAATTCTTGAAATTTTATTATTGAATAATTTCAATATTTTACGAGGCAATTATGACTCTTTACGTCCTTTTACCTGCATATAACGAACAAGAATCAATTCCCCCATTGTTTCAGAGATTTCAACAATTGCAGCAAATCTCTAAAATGGATATGCAATTAATTTTAGTTGATGATGGCAGTGCCGATCGCACATCTGAGACTGCCCTCGAACAATCTCAAGCACTGGGTATAGCACTGAAATTAGTTCGACATGCCAAAAATGCTGGTTTAGGCCAAGCAATTAAAACAGGCTTTACAACTTTCTTAGAAATTTCTCAAGAAGGTGATTTTTTAGGCGCGATGGATTGCGATGATACCCAACCGCCAGAACTTTTAATCAAAATGTATGAGACGATGATCGGTGGTGGTTATGATATTGCGATCGCATCTAGATATCGCAAAGGCTCCAAAGTCGTCGGCTTATCCAAATTTAGAGAGTTTATGAGCTACGGAGCAAGCTGGCTATTTAGAATTGCAGCCCGCGTACCAGGTGTAAGAGATTACACTTGCGGTTATAGATTGTATAACCGTACTTTGCTTAGCAAACTTGATGCGTATTATGGCGACAATCTCTTTACAGAAAGTGGATTTGCTTGCATGATCGATTTACTGCTGAAAGCTAAAGTCTTCAAACCCAGGATCGTAGAAGTTCCAATGGTTTTGAGATACGACCAAAAGCCGACTGCTAGCAAAATGAAAGTTCTCAAAACTATTGTTCGGACACTAAAGGTTTTGTTAAAAAATCTATTATCCACAAGACCAAATCCCAATTTAGATGAAGCTTTCGACGGCCAACAAACAGTAAGAATTCCCTTGAAAATAGCAAATCGCAAATAAACCTAAACAGGAGAGTCTGGTCAAATTAACCTCATCAGCAAACAAAATTACATATTTTGTAGGAGTTATATTAATTCCTAACTCGCAATTATCAACCCATACCTGTTAGCATTTTGTCGCACTTTTCATTCATAAAAGTGCAGCCTAAATACATATAAGTGCATCTCTTTTATTTGAACCATAATCTCCTGTAGGGGCGTACACCGTGCGCCCCTTTATGATTTAATTAGCTCAAAATTAGACCTGCTTTGAAAATAGATACTGGTGATTGCGAACTGGGAACTGATACCATTTCACTTTAAAAATGATACGCAAAGAGAGCAGAGGGAGCAGAGAAAGTGATTTGTAGCAGTAATTTCGTGAATTGGTATACCCCTTTCCCCTTTCTCCCTTCCCCACTCCTACAAGAAGTCTATTTTTGTAATAGGAGGGAAATCCACACTACTTTGCTGCCAGCTGTGGCTTTCACTCATTTGTTAGACTGAACTCACCAGGATTTCTCAGTCAAATCTCTGAATAACGCCAGCAGACGAGGCTACCCATGCTTACAAGTACGCTACTTCTCTCGAATCAACTTCCCAGCTTACAATATTCCTCCACCCCAGAGCGTTTCGATGAAACCTGGGAAGCCCCTCTAGCTACCCTCTTGGGACTAGGACGCGCCGCTGGCGCTGACTTCATCGAATTCTTCTTAGAACGTCGCAACTATATTAGTTGTCTTGCAGAAGACGACGCCATTACAAGTATTTCACCAAGTTTGTCTACAGGTGCCGGAGTCAGAGTCTTTCGCGGGAAAGCTGATTGCTATGTCAGCACCAATGACCTTTCGTTTGCGGGTTTGAAAGCAGCCTTAGAAAAAGGTCTGTCAATTATGGGATTGCACTTACCCGCACCTAGTTCTTTCATCCCCGAAATCTACCTCGAACTACTGAGAGATTACGCCACCAAAAGAGGTAAAGATGTATGGCTACCAGCTTGTAGTTCCATCCGCGAAATGGGAGAAGTCCTTTTAGATGGTACAGGTTACCTGAAACAAAAAGCCAGCCACGTGCAATCGCGGCGCGCTAGTTATTTTCGAGATTGGCAAGAAGTCTTAGTCGCCGCCAGTGACGGTACTTTTGCCCGTGACATTCGCCTCACCCAATCAGTAGGATTTAACCTGTTGTGTGCCGATGGTGCTAATCGTACCTCAATAGGCGATCGCGCTGGTAACACTAGCGATGCCGACTTCTTAAGAACCTGGGATTATCAACAAGCTGCTGAAAAAATAGCAGAATCCGCTGGCAAAATGCTCTATGCAGATTACGTAGAATCAGGTACTTACCCCATCATTATGGCCAATCACTTTGGCGGCGTAATCTTCCACGAAGCCTGCGGACACCTCCTAGAAACCACCCAAATTGAACGCAATACTTCCCCCTTTGCTGACAAAAAAGGCCAAAAAATTGCCCATGAAAGTTTAACAGCTTGGGATGAAGGACGTTCTGACAATGCCTTCGGAACAATTGACATGGACGACGAAGGTATGCCAGCTCAAAGAACCCTATTAATTGAAAAAGGCGTACTCAAAAACTTCCTAGCAGATAGAACAGGTTCCATACTCACCGGACATCCCAGAACTGGAAGCGGACGCCGCCAAAACTACACCTTTGCCGCCGCTAGCCGGATGCGTAATACTTATATTGATTCTGGCGAATACAACATTGACGATTTATTTGCCTCTATTGATAAAGGCATTTACTGTAAAAAAATGGGTGGCGGTAGCGTTGGCGCTACAGGTCAATTTAACTTTGGTGTTGATGAAGCTTATTTGATTGAAAATGGCAAAATTACTAAGCCATTAAAGGGAGCAATTCTGATTGGTGAAGCTACGGAAATTATGAATAAAATTTCCATGTGTTCTAAAGATTTAGAAATTGCCCCGGGTTTTTGTGGTTCTGTCAGCGGTAGTATTTACACCACAGTTGGACAACCACACATCAAAGTTGATTCTATTACCGTAGGCGGAAGATAAAAACTTTGGATTTTGGATTTTCAACCAGCCTAAACCACATTTAATCTGCATATTAAACTATACATTTATTGTGGGGTAGGCGTCTTGCCCGCCCAAGATATGAAAGTTTTATGTGGAATAACTTAACATCCAAAATCCTCAACCTAATCTCCAAAATAAAATAGCTGCTAATTCAAAATCTCCGATTGACTATGGCGAATATCAATGAAATTGCAAATCATGCCAAGGATAATGCTCACAAGCTTGGCATCAAAAAATTTGACATCTATGGCTCAACAATAGATGATACTAGCGTCCAAGTAGACCGAGGAGAGCCAAAACAAGTCAAAGCCTCCAATCGCTCTGGCGTTACCGTTCGCGTCTGGAATGAAGATAATACAATTGGTGTTACCAGCACCACAGATGTAGATCCCAAAGGATTAGAATTAGCTTTAAAAACTGCCTACGAAGCTAGTTTTTTTGGCGTTAAAGAAAACGTCCCTGATTTTAGTCCCGAAGCTACTATTCCTGTTCCCAGTAAACCCGAACAAAAAACACCCCAAGCACCTGTTAGCGAACTAATAGAAAAACTATTAGTAGCTGAAAAAGAATTATTGGCAGCACATCCAGCAATTAAAGGTGTACCCTATAACAGCCTTGCCCAAAGAGATATCGATCGGTTTTATCTCAATAGCGATGGCGCCCTGAGAACTGAATCTCATTCCTTAGCATCAGTTTATCTTTACAGCAAAACTGAAGAAGAAGGAAAAAAACCTCGCAGTGCAGGCGCTTTTAGAATCAACTACAGTTTAGACGATCTAGACATTAACGGTTGCATCAAAGAAACCGCCGAAAAAACTATTAGCCACTTGAATTATGAAAAAATTCAAACTGGTAAATATCGAGTTGTTTTCTCGCCGGAAGCTTTCTTAAGTTTATTGGGCGCTTTTTCTAACTTATTCAATGCCCAAAGTATTTTGGATAATCAAAGTTTATCTAAAGCTGATGATTTAGGTAAACAAATTGCCTCTCCTCTGCTTTCAGTTTACGATGATGCACTACATCCAGCTAATGTAGGCGCAGAAACTTTTGATGGTGAAGGAACTCCGACTCGTCAGGTTTCCTTAATTGAAAATGGTGTTTTAAAAAGCTTTCTCCATAGTGCTGGTACTGCCAAAAGGTTAAATGCTCAACCTACAGGTAATGCCAGTATTGGAGCAAAAGTTAGCGTCAGTCCCAATTTTTATCACGTTTTTACAACAGCAACTACTGAGCAAGAATTTAACTTAGAAACTGCGGAAAATGTGATTCTTATTGATGATGTACGCGCCCTCCATGCAGGAGTTAAATCCTTGCAAGGTTCCTTTTCTTTACCGTTTGATGGTTGGCTGGTTAACAAAGGTGTGAAGACGAGTATTGAATCAGCAACCGTAGCCGGCGATTTCTTGGAACTCTTGCAGTCAATTATTTATGTAGAAAAAGAAGTGGAGTTAACCCCAGGAGGAATTTGTCCGAGAATCTGGGTTAATGAATTGTCGATTACTGGTGAATAAATTTTAGATTTTAAATTTTGGATTTTGGATTAAAGATTCAAAATCCAAAATTTAAAAATGTCTCTTTCTTATAATCTAAAATTCCAAATTGTTTTAGAAGCCCCTGAATTTATCGACGAATTCAATCCAAAATCTAAAATCTAAAATCCAAAATTGATTAATATTCACCACCAATACTAATAGCAGTATTAAATACATCAGCACCGCTTAAATCGATATTCGCTAAAACTGCACCATTGACATCACTGTTATACAAACGAGCATTACTAAAATTCACGTTGGTGAGATTAGCATTACTTAATATAGTATCGCTGACGAATGCTTCTTTTAAATTAGCAGACTTTAAATTAGCACCAGTTAAATCGGCACCTTCTAAGTTCGCACCTTCTAAATTCGCACCTTTTAAATTAGCATTTCTCAAATCAACACCAATTAAATGAGCGCCTTTGAGATTTGCTCCTGTTAAATCGCATCCAAAACATTCTCTAGTTTCCAGCAAACGCCGGACAGGGGCGGAGTTTTCAGCTTTGACGGGAATAGGAGCAGCAAAAGATAGCGTAGTGAGTAAAGCTGCTGCCGTCAAAAATATTGGTTTCATTATTGATTTCCCTCCGACACTTCTAAAAGTCATGATTTTCTTGACTTCTATGAGTTTAAGTTTCCCAAAATTCTAGAGTTGGGTCTTCATGCGAACGAAAGAATAGATAATTTCTCTGAGAGTATGTATTTTTCCTTAAAATAGTCCTATGGGATTAAAATTCAAAGATTGCTACTAACTACTTTAGGCATATCTAGCAATCCAATTATCTGTAAAAAATTAGCGAACTCAACAGTGGGGATTTTGACAATATAGTATTATCATCGGCTTTTGAAGAAATTAACTTTATGGTTATAAGTCCTTTGACATTAAAGCTAGACACAGTTCACCTCACAGACGAACAGTTCTACCAGTTATGTCAAAATAACCGCGAGTTTCAATTTGAACGAACTCCTAAGGGAGAATTGATAATTATGCCACCAGTTGGAGGCGAAAGTGGTAACCGTGAAGCCGACTTAATTATTGATTTAGGCATTTGGAATCGGCAAACCGGCCTCGGCTATACTTTTAGTTCCTCTACTGTATTTAAATTACCAAATGGAGCAGACCGTTCCCCTGATGCTGCTTGGGTTCAACGAGAACGTTGGGAAGCACTCACCCCGGAACAAAGACGTAAATTTCCGCCCATTGCACCGGATTTTGTCATTGAATTAAGGTCAGTAACAGATGATTTAGCAATACTGCGCCAGAAAATGCAAGAATATCTGGATGCAAGTGTGAAATTGGCATGGTTAATTAGTCCGCAACAGCAGCAAGTAGAAATTTACCGCCAAGAACAGAATGTAGAAGTGCGAATGCCGATAAATTTATCTGGTGAAAATGTATTGCCAGGATTTAGCTTGAGTTTACCCTCTTATTAAGACTTGCCACTACCTAATAGATACAGCAACGCCATCCGCACGGCGACACCGCTAGTAACTTGCGATTGAATCAAACTAAATTCTGGGTCATCCATCAACTCAGAACTAATTTCAACACCACGGTTTACCGGACCTGGATGTAAAACTTTGACGTTAGGTTTACAAAGTTGCAACTTTGCGCTTGTAATACCAAATAACTGATGATATTCCCGCAAACTTGGCAGTAAATGAGCCGTCATCCGTTCCTTTTGCAAGCGCAAAGTCATCACAAAATCGGCATCCTCCAAAGCTGGTTCTAGCTGCCAATGGAGGAATAGCTGGGGAGTGGGGAGTAGGGAGTGGGGAGTGGGGGATGAGGAGGTAATAAACTGCTGATTGGTGTCTCCTGATTCCTCGAAGATGTACTCGGCGAATAACTTGGGTAAAAGTGTGGGTGGTGCGGCGAGGTGTAGTTGGGCGCCACTGGCGATGAAACTCCAAATATTCGATCGCGCCACACGAGAATGCAAAATATCCCCAACAATGGCAATCTTTTTACCCTTTAACAATTCCAGTCGCGGATGATTGGGGTCGATTAAACTACAAATGGTAAATAAGTCTAGCAATGCTTGGGAAGGATGTTCGTGCTGGCCGTCGCCAGCATTGAGGACGCTAACTTTTACACCTAAACGATCCATTTCTTCGGCGATCGCATTTGGTACTCCCGCCTCCTTATGCCGGACTACCATGATATCAGTACCCATAGCCAAATAAGTTTTCGCCGTGTCGAGAATTGTTTCTCCTTTAGTCATCGAAGAGGTAGCTGCGGCGAAGTTCAATGTATCCGCACTCAAGCGTTTAGCAGCAAGTTCAAAACTGCTACGGGTGCGGGTAGAAGGTTCAAAAAATAAATTCGCCACCACCTGTCCCTGCAACGTTGGTACTTTCTTCGTCCGCCGCGATAGCACCTCTTGAAAAGAAGCAGCAGTTTGCAAAACTGTATCGTATTCAGCCGGCCTGAAGTCAGATAGGGAGAGGACGTGATGGCGATTCCAAGTTGTTGTAGGCATATTTGGGGGTTAGGGACTGGGAACTGGGGACTGGTGACTGGGAAAGATGATAGAGACAAGAGGCTAGGAAGGAAGACAACTTGGAATAAGTATTTTCTCGAAAGTATTTAATCTCAGTAAGCCTTAGCTAGTGAATTCTCTGTTTATCTTAAATTCTCCTTCCCAATCGCTAGTCCCCAGTCCCCAATCCCTTCAAGTTGGTAAGTGAAAAATGTTTAAAGCTAGAGAAATTAGGCTGAGGAATGTTAAAAACCCAATTGTATCTAGCATTGTAGTCACTAACGGGCCGCTAACCAAGGCAGGGTCGAGCTTCAACCGTTTCAAAGCCATTGGCAGTAAAGTACCAAGAGTCACCGCCACTATTGTATTAGTTGCCATGACTGTGCCAGCAATTAAAGCCACCCATCGTTCTTGGGGACGCGCCCAAATTAACGAAAGCAGGATCATGGTTGTGGATAAAGCAAGAGCTGTACCTAAACCAGCAAAGATTTCCTTGCGAAGAATTTTTATAGTGTCTTTGGGTGTTACCTCCCCGACTCCTAAGCCGCGGATTGTCACCGTTAAAGCTTGAATTCCCACAGTCCCGCCGGTATTAGAAAAAATCGGCATAATGACTGCTAGAACTGGCACTGCGGAAATTACAGATTGAAAAGGAGCGATCGCACTAGCTGCACCAATATACAAGGCCATGATGCCCAATAGCCACGGCAAGCGGTTGCGGATGGTGAGAAGGGGAGACGACAAAGCAGCTTCATCTCCACCCACACCAGCGAGTTTTTGAATATCTTCTGTGGCTTCCTCTTCCAAAATATCGATTACGTCATCGATGGTGACAATCCCAACCAATCGGTCTTCCCGATCGACTACAGGAATGGCGATTAAGTCATAGCGCTTCATGATTTGGGCGACTTCTTCTTGAGAAGTTTCGGTTCGCACCTTAATAACGCGATCGCTGGCAATATCTCTGATATAAACATCAGGAAAGGTAAACAACAACTGCCGCAGTGAAACCACTCTTACCAGTGTCCGGTTGTCGTCTGTAACGTAGGCGTAGTAAATTGTCTCCTTGTCTTCGTCTTGACGCCGGATTTTACTGAGGGCTTCACCGACAGTCAATCCTTCTCGCAATCGGACATATTCGGTAGTCATGACTCGCCCAGCGGTGCCTTCTGGATAACCGAGAATTGTTGCTGTGGCTTGCCTTTGTTCTGAACTCAATTCCTTTAACAACCGTTTGATAACTCCAGCAGGTAATTCATCAAACAATTCTGCTCGTTCATCAGGACTCATGGCTTCTACAAGTTGCACTACTTGTAGATCGTGTAGAGAATTAATGAGTTCTTCTTGTACTTCTGTTGGCAGATATTCAAATACATCAATTGCCTGATTTTTGTTGAGTAAACGAAATGCGATCGCTCGTTGTTTTTCAGGCAATTGTGTAATAAATTCTCCTACATCTACGGGTTGTAACTGATTTAAATCCCATTTCAGCTGATTTAAATCAGTAGTATCAATCAGTGCATTCCGAATATCCTGTGTGAGCATGATACTATACCTCCTAATATCTCCCCCGCGCTGGGAGACTGCCTCACCAGCTTAGAGGAGGTTAATACTGCCATCTTGTGGACTTTTGTCCATAAAATCTCAAAAATTCAATATCGATATCCAATCAGGGCATCGCTAGCGATCATCCTAACCCGGAATTGCCATATTAGGGTAGATACTGCGTAATAGTATCGAGAATTTGTGACATTCTTCACTACCGATTGACTTAAAAGCCTTGATTCTCAGGTAATTTTCGCGTAACTTAAAGTAGATTTTACTACTCTTACTATTTGTGTCAAGTTAATCAATCTATTTACTGCGTATTTACTGAGAAACTTCATTATTTAAAATATTTTGAATTGTTGAATTCACATAAATTTTAGATAAATAAATAGAGGCGTATAACAACTGTACGTTTAGACGAGCGATGGTGTATTGCAAAAAGTTCTGTACCAGAAAATTCAAAGCCTCTCCATTTTCTAGGAGAGGCTTGTACAAATATTTCCTACAAAGTAAAAAAGTAGATTTTGCTTTAGTTGATAACAGACAGTTGCTAGTGCTTAATTTCTAACTTTCACTTAGCCAATAGACCGCTTCAGCGAACCATCAGCGTATAGCTCTAGTGGTACTAACTCAATCTTGCCATTAACTTTTACTTGAGAATAAACCACTTTAACTAACTGAGCATGATTTTGGTTATAACGCAGAGACATAATTTATCTCCTTTATACAGGCTTTTTTTGTGTTAAAAGGTTTTTATACCTATAATTTACCGAATGTGTTGTGAGGTAGTATTGCTTCTTTTGAAGGATTGTTACTCCTTCCTTAGAAGTTATCAAAAATACTTTAAAGAATAAGTATAAATATATCTATGTATTGATGAAGATTTGAACAAATTTTGTCTTTGAGTTCGACTTCATTAAAATTCAGTAATTAAAGGTCTATTAACACGAGATAATAAGAAACTCACACCACCCTGAGCTGTAGTCCCATCAGCCATTACAGAACTTATTCTGGTTAGGTTTAGATCTTTCGCCTCACAGTCACAGGGTCGAACTTTACAAGCTGCTCTCAACCAAATCATGAAAACATCTACCGAATTGCTAGCTCGCTTAGAGCATTACTACCAGCAAATCAAAACAGTCATCCTCACTCGTCAAAATCCAATTACAGGTTTGTTACCTGCGAGTACGGCAATTACAGCCCACGGTGATTATACTGATGCTTGGGTGCGAGACAATGTTTACAGCATTTTAGCAGTTTGGGGTTTGGGGCTGGCATATCGCAAGATTGATGACCACAAAGGACACACTTATGAATTAGAACATAGTGTCATCAAGCTCATGCGGGGGTTACTGTTTGCGATGATGCGACAGGCTCATAAAGTAGAGACATTTAAACATACTCAATCGCTATTAGATGGGCTGCACGCCAAATACAATACTTCCACTGGTGACATCGTTGTTGGTGATGACGAATGGGGACATTTGCAACTCGATGCCACATCTTTATTTTTATTGATATTGGCACAAATGACTGCTACAGGATTGCAAATAATTTATACCATTGATGAAGTTAATTTCGTGCAAAATTTGGTTTACTACATTGGACGAGCTTACCGCACGCCAGATTATGGTATTTGGGAACGCGGTAATAAAATTAATCGCGGTAATGCTGAGTTAAATGCCAGTTCTGTAGGTATGGCAAAAGCAGCTTTAGAAGCGATGAACGGACTGGATTTATTTGGCGTGGGTGGCAGTCAAGCATCAGTAATTCATGTGCTACCAGATGAAATTGCCCGCGCTCGAATTACTCTAGAATCGCTATTACCGAGAGAATCTGGTTCTAAAGAAATCGATGCAGCGCTGTTGAGTATTATTAGTTATCCTGCCTTTGCAGTGGAAGATTTACAACTGCGCGATCGCACTTTCAACGATATTATCAACAAACTCGCAGGTAAATACGGTTGCAAACGCTTCCTACGCGACGGACATCAAACCGTTTTAGAAGACAATCAACGCTTGCACTACGAACCTTGGGAACTCAAGCAATTTGAGCATATTGAATGCGAATGGCCGTTATTTTTCACTTATTTAGTGTTAGATGGGTTATTTCATGGCAACCAAGAACAAGTTCAAAAATACCAACAGCTTTTAGAAAAATTAGTTATAGAACAAAATGGTTTAAATTTGTTGCCAGAACTTTATTATGTTCCAGCCGAAAACGTAGAAGCAGAAAAATTAGCACCCCAAACTCAACCGCGTTTACCCAATGAAAATATTCCTTTGGTGTGGGCACAGAGTTTATATTACCTTGGTCAAATGTTGAGCGAAGGCTTAATAGCAGTCGGCGATCTCGACCCTTTAGGCAGACATTTGTGTGTTGGTAAACAGCGCGAATCATTGGTACAAATTGCTTTGCTTGCGGAAGATGAAGATTTACAAGCAAAACTAGAAGTTCATGGAATTCAAGCCCAAACACCTACACAATTAGAACCAATTCAAGTCAGAAAAGCTGGCGAACTTTCAGATATTTATACTCGCATCGGACATAATAAAAAACTGGGCTTAACTGGTCGTCCAGTGCGGCGGTTGCGAAGTTTGACAACATCTAGGGTTTTTCGCATTCGCAATCAAACAGTTGTATTTTTACCTTCATTTCTAGATTCGCAGCAATTTTACTTAACCCTAGATTACCATTTTCTACTCGATCAAATCAGAAGCGAATTAGCTTACATTCAAAAATATTGGAGCGATTTAGGGCGTCCTACTTTGACTTTAATGTTAACTCATACCATGTTAGAAATTGGTTCTGAAGTATTACTAGAACTAATGCAAGAACTTAAAGATGGTATTTGTAACGGCGTGCGGGTGAAATTAGGGCGGCTAAATCAGTTAATGTTAACGGCTGGAATCCAAAGAATTGATTTTCTCGAAGATGTAGAATTTTCTCTTTCACCAGTCAAAAATACCAAACCACATTGCTATTATCTTGCTTATCATCCTGAGAAAAACTGGCGCTTAGGGCATACCCAAGAATTTCAAATGGAGTGTGAAACCAACTTAGGATTATTGCTTTCTTATTTGCGCTCATCAGAAAATCTTTACGAGCAAATTGAGTTATTACAAACTTTGACTCGCTTAAAAGGAATGGAATTTGATACGGGGTATGGCGGGCCGGGATATCCCGTTAGAGTAGCCGATTTACTAGATGAAGTTTACACCAAAGCTGGAGACTTAGGCATCTGGGCGGTAGTACGTCGGGCTGCGGGTTTGCGCCAGATGGTTGATATCAGCTTATCAGATGCAGTGACGAGTATTTTGGTGCAAGGTAAGCAAATTGCTGTGGGTAAAGCTTACAGTGAGGCGTCCTTAATTACCGTACCGATGTCCCACGATGAAATTGCCGATAAAATTAATCATTTTTGTCGTGAGGATATAAGCGATCGCGTCCTTACCCAAGAAATTTTAATTTATTTAGGAATCTTAATCAAATCCGAACCAGAACTATTTAAGGGACTACTAACGCTGAGAGTAGGGTATCTCATCTTATTGATTACCAGCGAACTAACGCAAGAATTACATGTGACTCAAGATGAAGCTTACGATTACTTAATGCAACTTCCACCCTTTGAAGTGAAAATGCGCTTGCGTCAAGTATTAACTGGCTATGCTGGTATGAGTAACCTGTTACGCCAGCAAGAATCATTACACGTCAAGCAAAAAGAAAGTGATATTGATTGGGTGGTGTCGCCAGCAATTTCCGAAGAAATCCAAGTTCCTCCGGGTGACTGGCGGCGGTTTCGCCAAGCTGAAGGTGCAACCGGGCGGATACCAAAAGACTTTTTTCAGCGAGTTTGGCTATTAATGCAACATTGTAAAGGCTTAGTAATTGGCGATAAATTAGAACGTCGCAATCGCTTAGATAGTGAATTAATGTTGTCAGAAATGACAGCGGGAGAAAGAAATTTTGCTTTGTTAATCGAGCATTTATTAAATAAAATCGAAGCTCCAGAATACCGCCAAGTTAATATTGAAGCATTAACCGAATTAGGAGCGATCGCTGCTAATAATCCCCAACTGCAAATCGAAGAATATATAGTATTAGATGTATTAATCGGTCATGCAGTGCGATTGGCATGGTTAGAACACCATCCAGAAAAAGGCGATCGCTATGATGAAGATAAAGCTAGTGCGTGGCGATCGTTTTACAACACCTCACCTAAAGATTGTGCCAGTTATATTTTGAAAGCATTCAGATTCTTAACGGAATTTGTGAAAGATTTTTAAACGCAAAGGGGAAGTAGCGCGTTGCGGGGGTTCCCACGCCACTTGCTACCCTTCGGGAACGCCAAGGGCGAACAAGCCGGGAAACCCGTCCAACGCAGTGGCTCCCCGTTGTAGCGACTGCCGTCGCGCAGAGTTAAGCGCAAAGGATCGCACAGAATAAGTTGAGGGGAATGAGAGTGACATAGCCAACAATCTCTAACTCTTAACTTTGCGAACCTCTGCGTTTTCCTCTGCGTTCCTACCCTACGGCAAGGCGAAACGCCTATGCGTTTAAAAAATATCCCCTACTTTCAGACGGCAAAAGTAGGGGTTTGTAGAATTTTATTTTATTGTTAAAACTACTTGACAGAAACAGCATCAACATCAATAGTACTTGCAGTGGAGGTAGTACCCTCAGTGGTATTTGATGCTTCGGTGTTTACATCACCTTTACGAGCTTTCCAGCCTTCAATCACTAACCCAGACACCTCGCTCACTAGCAGTGTTAAAAGGAAAACATCATCAATTTGCCCCACAATGGGGAAAACATCCGGGAGAAAATCTATTGGGCTGGCTAAATATACCAATGTTCCTAAAATCACCCACCAGCGGTATTTAGGGTTACGAAGCAAATCGCGATACCACGTATAAACTGATTGAATTGAAAATTTCATATTTGGAACCTCCAGTTATTTTTAATTCTGGCAAATTATTTTTTAAACTCCCGGTGGGAATAACCGTCCTAGTTAGTCTGGGAGACGCTACCAATGTAAAGGGGACTGGTGACAAGAAACAGAGGAACACAGACAGGGGTATGGGGCATTGCGCATTGGGCATGGGGCAAGCAGTGAGTGAGGGAAGAAAGAGAATTTATCCTTTCCACACCTCCCACACTTCCCCATCTCCTCATCTTCCGATGCCCTATGCCCTATGCCCATTAATCTCTAAAATTAATAATGCTTGGGGATAGTTGCTTTAGTTACGGAGGGAGGAAACTTAAACAGTGGATATTCTAGATTTGTTTTACAAAGGCGGGCCGGCAATGTGGCCTCTGCTGGTTCTGTCAATTTTGTCTTTGAGTGTAATTTTCGAGCGTTTGTGGTTCTGGTTGCGAATTTTAACTCAAGAAAAGCAAATAGTCGATCGCGTCCTAGATGCTGCCCATGAGGATTGGCAAGCCGCTGCGGATATTGCAAGACAAGCAAACCATCAGCCTGTGGGACGTTTTCTGTATTCGCCCTTACACTTAGGTAAAAGTGATACGGAAACCTTTCGCCTAGCACTGGAGTCCACAGCGGAAGATGAATTGGCTGGAATGCGACGTGGCGAGAAACTTTTAGAAGCTGTAATAGCCCTAGCACCGCTGCTGGGATTATTAGGTACGGTTTTGGGTTTAATTCATTCTCTGCGCTCAATTCGCATTGGCGATTTAGGAACCGAATCTACCGCCGGGGTAACTACTGGTATTGGCGAATCTTTAATTAGTACCGCAACGGGGCTAATAGTTGCCATTATTAGTTTGGCGTTTTACCGCTTATTTCAAGGTTTTATAGTCAACCAAGTCAAAGTTTTTCGCAAAGCAGGGAATGAGTTGGAATTACTTTACCGCCAGTTCCCCCCTGATTTTAGTAATACGGCATCACCAATTGCGCCAGAAAGTTTTACTCCACCTCGCAAGCAAGGGAAAAATAGGTTTTCTGAACCTCCCCAACCCCCGAATACCTGACCGATAAAAATTTCAGCCCCAAACTAGGTTTGAGAGTGAGATATGAAAGTTAATCTACATACTCCAATTGAAGAAATCCAAGTTCAAATCATTCCTTTAATTGATGTTGTTTTTTGTATTCTGACGTTTTTTTTGTTAGCAGCACTGCAATTTACGCGTCAACAGGCAATTAATGTTGATTTGCCTAAAGCCAGCGCTCAAACTGTATCTGGGATAACGTCACAAGGTAATAGTCAGATTGTAACTATCGATGCCGTAGGCAATACTTACATAGAAAAACAGCCCGTAAAACGTGAGGATTTAGCACAAAGGTTAAAACTGTATCTGCAAGCAAATCCCAATGGTGTTGTGATACTGAATGCTTCACGTACAGCAACTTACAATGATGTGATTGAGACATTAGATTTGCTGCGGCAAGTAGGTGGAGAACGCGTTTCTTTAGGAATTATTCCAGGGCCTTCTCAAGCACCAACAAACTCACTCAACCAGCCTCTGGCGCCTTCTTTCCCAATCAATCCCGGCGAAGTGCCAGCCCCAGGTATCAACCCCGAAGGCAATCTTGCGCCCAGATTTCCCTCCGCACCCGGCCAAAACATCAGTCCCATCGAACCTGGTATTTCCAAGCCACCAGCATCCACAGCACCTGTAGCACCTTCAAAAAGGTGAAATAAGGCATTGGGCATTGGGCAAGCGGGGAGTGTTGGAGGTGTGGGAAGATGGGGAAGAAATCTTTCCCCCCTAGTCCCCACACTCCCCACACTCCCCACACTTCTCATTTCCCCACTCCCCTGAACGTTTTTCACAAACCTAAAGATATCCAGAATAAATTTCGATTAGAGAAAATTTTTCTGTTAATTTACAAATAATTGGTTGAGTTTGAAAGATTTTCTATAGCTAGGCTCAGTAGTCGATCGCCAATTGCCAATCACGTTTCAGGGGTTGTGGCATGAATATTGTGACGCTTTTAATTGTTTGGATAGTAACAGCTATCAGCTTGTTTATAATTAGCAAATTACCTTTGGGAGTTGAAATTGACACTCCGGGTAAAGCCATCTTTTCAGCAGCAGTGCTTGGTATCGTGACAGCAATAGTCAGACCGATTTTAAGCCTCGTCTTCGCAGTACCAAATTTACTTACTTTCGACTTATTGTCCAGCATTTTCACATTTATGATTGCTGTAGTTTGTTTTAGTATTGCTGCTTGGTTAGTTGAAGGGTTTCGTTTGCGTTACGGTGTGTGGAGTGCTGTTTTGGGAGCGTTTGCCCTGACTTTAATTAACAGCTTAATCTACAAATTATTGGGTGTATAAAGTTATAGAGTTAAGAGTTAAGAGTTAAGACTTAGGAGTTAGGAGTTATTGACAACTTTTAATTCCTAACTCTTAACTTCTAACTATTCATTAGTAGTTGGAGGAGCAACTTGAGTAGTTGATTGTTGTTTGCGTTGTTCGCGTTTTTTGCGATCGGCTGAGAGCATATCTGCCATCACTACTAGCGCTTGTGCCATCTTGTCTAAGTTAGAACGGTATAGTTCCAAATCTTTATTAAATTTGTCATCAGACAAGTGTAAGCCAGCAGCGATCGCTTTTAATGCTTCAGTGAGTTGCTTTTCATCTTTAACTAATTCAGAATCTGACAATTCCAATAATGTATATATACCGATTGCAAACAAACGGTTGTATTTAAAGTTAGAATTGTTGGCGATCGCTTGCAATTGTGCTTGCAAATCGCCATCTCGATCTAAATTAGTCGTTTGGCTTAACCACGCTATTAAATCTTTAACAGGCAAACTTTTAGCTACAGATCGCAATCTTTCGGCATCTTGCCTATAGCGTTGCGCGTCTTGTTCTATAGCCTGACATAAGGCATTAAAAATTGATTCTTTATCCCGTTCTGGTTGATAGCCTTCCATGAAGCGGTCAAAAGTAGTGACGACGCCCAAGGCATAAATTGGATTGTAGCTAAAATCAATATTTACAGACAGCAGATGCATTTCCACCATCAATTCTTCTACTACCCGACGATAAATAGTATTGATCGGACGGGTATGGAGATTGTAGAAAGTTCGCTTTGTATCAGAGACAGTACGGACGTTATTCACAAAGAAAATATTAAGGGCGACGTATTTTTATTTTCCCGCTTAAAGGCGACTTTGCCAAGTTGAGGTTTTGGCTGGTGACGGTTTAATTTACAATAAAGGTAAATCAAAAACACTTTGTAAGTTGGTAGTTACACGGGCTAAGAACTTTTTTTCCTCAAAAACTATCATTTTTAATCATTCATCGATTGCATTTATGAACTTCTCGCCACAGTTAATTGCTTTGGGTGAGTACCTAGCTGGTGAATTTGATAATCGGGAACAAGCCATAGAAGAACCAGTTTGGTATGTCCATCTGCGTATGTGGCAAAGGCCAGTGAGTCTGTTCGCTGAAGATAGCATCACCCTGTTTGCCGAACAGGCCAATATCCTTAACCTAGATCGACCTTACCGCCAGCGAATTATGCGCTTGCGTCAGGGAAGCGATTCTGGTGCGCCTCTGGAAGTGCAATATTATATGTTTAAAAATCCAGAAGCATTCGCAGGCGCAGGCAATAATTCTGCCCTACTAAATACACTAAGCGCCAATGAATTAGATTTACTGCCAGGTTGTATCCTCGCAGTTAATTCCGAAACACTAGCTGGCGATCGCTATAAGTTTACCGCTACTCCATTACCAGAAACTCGTTGCACTTTTACTTATCTTGGCAATACCATCCAAGTCTCCTTGGGTTTTGCAGCCACAGCAACAGAATTTCACAGCTACGACAAAGGAATTGACCCTGCAACTGGCAAAGCAACTTGGGGAGCAATTATGGGGCCTTATCGCTACACCAAGCGAAACCAGTATTGAGTGGTGACTGGGGACTGGGGACTGGTGACTGGGGATTTAGGAGTTATTATTCTCCCCTCTGCTCCGCTCCCCCTATCTCCCCATCTCCCTTATCCCCTATCTCCCAGTCCCTAGTCCCCAGTCCCCAATTCCTTTTAGCTAGCAATGCTACGAGGTACCCCTTCTAAAGCTTCCTCTTCAGTTTCAAAGATTTCAAAGACAGTATCCATCATTGTCACTTCAAACACGAGTTTGGCTTCTGGGTGTACGTTACAAATCCGGAAACTACCCTTAACTTTATCTGCATCACGCATTCCAGCTACTAAAGATGTCAGACCAGAACTATCAATAAAATTAACCTGACCCAAATTTACAACTACATGGCGACTGAGTTTAGAAATACACTCTTGTAACTTTAGGCGAAATTGCCAAGCAGTGGTGATGTCTAGGCGACCTGCTGGTGTCAAGACAATAACGGTATTTCCGTCTTGGGTTGTATAAGTTTTTTGTTCTATATGAATCACTCAAGCCCTCCCCGTGGCATTCCTTTTAAATTAACTAGCTACAGAACCCTTATAGTGCTGCCACTTGAGATTAACAAGCTACAGCTAAAATTGTCACTTTTTTTATCCTAAGTGCTTATCTTTAGTAGTTTAACTCACCAAAATTGTGCTGAGTAGCAATTGTTAAATGGGGAATGGGGAATGGGGAATGGGGAATGGGGCAAGTGAGGAGTGTGGGAGGTGTGGGACTAGGGGAAAGATTTCTTTCCCTAGTCCCCACACTCCCCACACTTCCCTATCTCCCCATCTCCCCACTCCCTACTCCCAATCTCTTCACTACTTCCAATTAATCCAATCTTGAGGCTTCAAGAAGGTTTCATATAACTCGGCTTCGGGGGTATTGGGTTCTGGCTGATAGCCGTATTCCCAGCGTACTAAGGGTGGTAGGGACATGAGAATTGATTCGGTGCGGCCGTTGGTTTGCAGACCAAAAATAGTGCCTCGGTCGTAAACTAAGTTAAATTCTACATATCGTCCCCGGCGATAGAGTTGAAAATTGCGTTCGCGATCGCTATACTCAATGCCATGTCGCCGTTCTACAATTGGCACGTAGGCTGGTAAAAATGCTCTGCCACAATCTTGCACAAAGGCAAATAAATCTTCCCAACTACGTGGCGCTATTTCTCCCACTTTGTTGCTATAAATAGCCGTTGGCCCATTGGCATCTGGGCCGCGATATAAACCAGCAGCCCGGCCATCTTGGTAATCAAAAAACAGACCGCCGACGCCTCTTGTTTCACCACGATGCTTGAGGTAGAAATATTCATCACACCAGCGCTTAAATACTGGGTAATACTCTGGGTGGTGTTGGTCGCAAGCTTGTTTTAAAGTTTTATGTAAATGTGTTGCATCTTCGGCAAAAGGGTAATAAGGAGTTAAGTCTAGACCACCGCCAAACCACCACACTGGGCCAGCTTCAAAGTAGCGATAATTTAAATGCACTGTTGGTACGTAAGGGTTACGTGGGTGTAAGACCATTGAAGTACCCGTGGCATAAAACCCATGACCTGCGGCTTCCGGACGTTGAGCTAAAATCGAGGGTGGCAAGTGGGAACCCCAAACTTCAGAGAAATTTACACCACCTTGTTCAAATATTGCACCATCACGCAGTACGCGCGATCGCCCTCCACCCCCTTCTGGGCGTTCCCAACTATCTTCATTAAACTGACCTACACCATCCAGTTCTGTTAAAGCTTGCGTAATTTCATCTTGCAGCTGTTTCATAAACTGGCTGACTCTAGTCTGGGCGTCAGTTGCTGGCAAAGACTTGGGTGATTCTGCTGCTAGAGTGGGTGTTTGCGAGTTAATCGACATAGATTCCCGAACCTAAATTACAATTTCCAGAAAGCCACAAATTTCTCATCTTAAAAATTTGAGGGAAATACGCACCAGCAATCAAGCTCTATTTGCCCAACCTACTTTTTTTTCTGACTGGTCAAGCATTTATAGGATTGATGGGCATCATTAGAGTTATTTTCCCTCAAATGCGTATAGGCTTGTATATTGACTAAGTTTTTTTTGAAATTTTTAATTGGAATATTCTCGTAGAAACACTAAAATTTAGTCTTAACCTTTAACTATCAAGGGTTTTACTGCTAAGCTCCAAACTTTGCGCCATATTCATATTTATTTACGATCTTGGCGGTTGGTATGGCTACCCAATATACCCTTACTATGCTAAAAGCAATTTTCAGAAAGTTTCGCTCTCGGGACTAAACGTAGTTGCCTAAAGTACCAGAATTACCAGAAAGTGTCTAGCGAGGAGGAGGATTAGGAAAATGCAAGGTTGGTTATCCAAATTCATCCACCGCAAACGTCGTCGGTTTTGCGCTTCTCTGGTGCGGACGTATCGAGAGATTAGTTCTGCTTCTGTAGATGAACTGTGGCAAAAAGTGGTTGACTTAACAGATGTTTCCTGGCATCCACTACTTAAAAGTACTAATGTACCTTACGGTTTAGTACCCAAACCAGGATTAATCTTTCAGGCAGTAACGCGCTTTTCGCCAATTCCGATCCGGATTTTTGTGGAACGCGTCAATCCTAGAGAGATGCTGAGTATCCGAGTTCTGGCAATTCCTGGAATAGAAGAACGGGTAACTTACAAAGTAGAATCAACGCTTTGTGGTACATGTTTATCTTATTCCGTAACACTGCGCGGTTGGTTGTCGCCCCTAATCTGGTCTTTATCTCGTCCTTATGTAGACCGCGTTGCACGTTCTTTAGTTGAAGCGGTAGAAAAAACGACATTACCAGCAGTGTCAACGAAGAAAAAATCTATTAATGATAGTTGTTTTGATTTTTAGGCATTGGGCATTGGGTATGGGGAAAGGGGTAAGGGGGAAAAGGGAAAGATTATATTTATTCCTTTTCCCTTTTCCCTTTAACCTTTTCCCCTGCTCCCCTGACCCCATGCCCAGTCAACAGTCAACGATTAATGTTGCATTATTTCTCCTGCCTTGACAAAAAGAATTTGTGAGGATTTTAACCATTGGGAATCGAATGAACCCAAATGAGTAGTAGTAATTAAGGTTTGAAAGCGGTCTTGAATAGCATCAAGTAGTTGATTTTGGCGCGATAAATCTAGTTCGGCCAGCACATCATCAAGCAATAGCAATGGTGGCTCTTTGACGACTTCTTCAATTAATTGTAATTCTGCTAATTTTAAAGCCAGAACCAGGGTTCGTTGTTGACCTTGAGAACCGTATTGACGTGCGGGTGTCTGGTTAATGGTTAATTCAACTTCGTCACGATGGGGTCCGACTAAAGTAGTGCATTGATGAAGTTCGGCTACGGTTCGCTGTTGAATTTTAGTTAAAAAAGCTTGTTGGACTTGTTCTGGCTGGTTGTCTTCTAGAGGAATATTAGGGGCGTATTTAATTTGGAGATTTTCCGTACTACCACTGATACTGGCGTGCCAAGCAGTAGCAATGGGAGCTAGCCGCTGTATGGCGCGATCGCGGCGTCTAATTACCCGCGTGCCTGTAGTAGCTAATTGTGCATCCCACAAAGCAAGTTCTGATTGTCCAGTACTGAGTGCTGAATCTTGATGGTTTTTTAAAAAGGCATTGCGCTGGCGTAACACATGGTTATACTGCTGCAAAATGTGAGCGTAAACCGGTTCGAGTTGAATTAAAAGGGTATCTAACCAGTTGCGGCGACCTTCGGGGCCGCCGCGTACTAGTTCTAAATCTAGGCTGGAAAATTCGACTGCATTGAGAACGCCAAGAAAATCCATTTGACGGCGTACAGACTCGCCATTGAGAGCAACGCTACGCCGACCATTGCGGCGCAGGGTTAAAGTTAAATCGCTGACACCTGTTTGTCGCTCAAGAACAGCATTAATTTGGGCTATAGCTTCCCCATCTTTGACTAGATCGCGATCGCGTGCTATGCGGTGCGATCGCAATGTTGCCAACAACTCCACTGCCTCTAACAAATTCGACTTTCCCTGAGCGTTATTACCCACCAAAATTGTTTTGGCAGCAGTAAACTCAACCTTCTGGTCTTGATAATTACGAAATTGTCTCAGGTGTAAAGTTTTCAGGTACATAGTGGGGATTGGGGACTGGCGACTGGGGATTAGGTACTAGGGATTGGGAAAAGGTAGGGAAGCAGGGGGAGGGGGCAAGGGGGAAAATGAAAAATTACTTCTTTCCCCTCTGCTCCCTGCTCCCTGCTCCCATACCCTATGCCCCATGCCCCATCGCCATCAAACAGCCTTCTTGCCCACAATGCGTAAGAATATCTTCTCTAATTCAATCCACACAAACATTAAGGCACTGAAGCCAATACAAACTCCCAATTCTTGCAAAGTTAGGAAGTGAGTGCCAAAGAAGTCTCGCAGGGGTGGAACGTAAACTAGCATCAACTGTAAAATCGTGGTCACAATAACAGCCGCTAGTACAAATATATTAGAGAAAGGATTCATTTCGATGGTCAGTCGGTTGTTGGAGCGAATGGCGATCGCGTGGCCCATTTGAGCGATACACAAGGTAGTAAATACCATCGTTTTCCAAGAATCAGGATTTCCCTGATAGCCTTGGGCATGGGTATGTTGATAAGCCCACCACATCAAGGCAATGGTGATAATGGCAAAGATTATACCAATGCGAATCATGTAAGAACCTAATCCCCTGGCAAAAATACTTTCGCGGGGACTAAAAGGCGGACGTTTCATCACGTCTGGTTCGGGGGGTTCCACTGCTAAGGCTAGGGCTGGCAAACCATCCGTTACCAAGTTCATCCACAGAATTTGCAATGGCGTCAAGGGAACGCCTCCCAATCCAATTAAGGGTGCGGCAGCTATTGTCAAAACTTCGCCAATGTTACTGCCCAGGATGTATTTAATAAAACGGCGGATATTGGTGTAAACTACTCTACCTTCTTTAGTAGCGGTGACAATGGTAGCGAAGTTATCGTCGAGTAACACCATATCGCTGGCTTCTTTACTCACATCCGTGCCAGTAATGCCCATTGCAATGCCGATATCAGCTTGTTTAAGGGCTGGGGCATCGTTGACGCCATCACCTGTCATGGCTACGAATCTACCCCGGCGTTGTAGGGCTTGGACAATTCGCAGTTTGTGTTCTGGGGCAACCCTGGCATAGATGCTGACCAAATCAACGTTTTGCTCTAGTTCTTGGTCGCTCATTCGTTGCAACTCTTGACCTGTGAGCAATCGGTCATCTTCTTTAGCAATTCCCAAATCGGTGGCGATCGCTCGTGCTGTTAACTGATGGTCGCCAGTAATCATCACCGGGCGAATTCCGGCATCGCGACACTCTTGCACGGATGCTCTCACTTCTGGGCGTGGCGCATCCAGCATTCCCACTAATCCCAGCCAAACTAAGTCTTGCTCTGATGCCTCGTCTGAACCTTCTGGTGGAATCTCAGATAAGGGTTTGTAGGCAAAACCTAGTACCCGCAAACCTTTACCCGCCATGTTGTCATTTTGTGCCAGAATTCTCTGGCGTTGTTCTTCGGTTAAAGGCGTTGAGCGATCGCCCAAATAAAGCTGAGTACAACGTGCCAAGATTAACTCTGGCGAACCTTTGGTAAACATTAAGTAAGGTTCGGATTGTAAGAAGTTAGCGATCGCAGGATCGACGGCATTTAAAGACCCTTCACCTGTGGCGACTTCTTGTACTTGAGCAATTACACTCATCCGCTTGCGTTCGGAGGAGAAGGGAAATTCTCCAACGCGGGGTAACTTACTATTCCATTGTTCTTTTTCGATTCCCGCTTTCCCCGCCAGGGTTACTAATGCTCCTTCTGTAGGATCTCCCAAAATCGCCCATTCGCCTTTTTCTTTTTGCAGGACTGAATCATTACAAACGGCGCAAGCTACAGACAAAGCTGAGATTTCTGGCGAATCTTCTACAAAAACTTTTTGACTATCTACGAGAAAATCTCCTGTAGGCGCATAACCTTCTCCAGTGACGCGAAAAGTTTTGTCATTGGTGAAAAGCGACTGCACCACCATTTTATTTTGAGTCAGGGTGCCAGTTTTATCAGAACAGATGGTAGTTACAGAACCGAGTGTTTCCACTGCTGGCAGTTTGCGAATCAAGGCATTCTGGCGCACCATGCGCTGAGTTCCCAGTGCCAAGGTAACGGTAATTACAGCAGGTAAACCTTCTGGGACGACAGCAACCGCCATACTCAAGGAAACTTCCAAAAGTTCTTGGATATTGCTAAAACCTCGAGCCTGAATGACACCGCCGACAACAACAATCGCCACGAGAACTAAAGAACCCGTAACCAGGACATTCCCCAGTTGAGTCATCCGCTGTTGTAAAGGTGTGGGTTCGCTATCCACCGACTGCAACATGGCAGCAATTTTGCCTAGTTCTGTTGTCATACCGGTGTTGGTTACCAGAACTTTACCTCGTCCTTGGACGATTTCGGTTCCTTGGAAAACCAGATTGATGCGATCGCCTAAATCTGTTTCTTCGGGTAAATTTATTGTTGCGTTTTTGTTGACAGCTTCGGCTTCGCCAGTCAATGCTGATTCTCGCACCTGTAAATTAGACTGTTCGATTAAGCGCCCATCTGCGGCTACCTGCATTCCAGCTTCTAGCAGCATCACATCTCCTGGGACTAGTTCCTTAGCTGCTACCTCCACCAATCTCGCGTCGCGGATGACTCTTACTAAGGGTGATGTGAGTTTCTTCAGTGCTGCCAGGGCTTTTTCTGCACGGCTTTCTTGGACATAACCGAGTATGCCATTGAGGATGACAATTGCCAGGATAGCGATGGTATCTTTAAATGGCACTTCACCAGGCTTCAAGCCGCCCGTTCGCCAAGCCCATAAGTCTAAAAATCCAGAAATCAGAGCTACGCCAATCAGCATCAACAACATAATGTTCTTGAACTGATCTAGCAAAATTTCCCAAGCACTACGGCCAGCCGTTTCTTCTAATTCATTGGGGCCGTATTTTTGCAACCTTTGTTGAATATCTTCGGGTTTTAAGCCACTGTCTGCGTTACTATCAAGCAGGTCTAGCGCTTTATCAGCTTCTAAACTATGCCAAACGGCAGCAGCTTCAGGCAGAGAATTAGCAGACATCGTGTTAAGTCACAGGAAATGGTTACAAAATTCGATCATAATTTAGTGATGGCTGGAAAACCATCTCCTAAAGTTACATTAAGGCAATACTAAATCTTATGAGTGTAGAAGCGATTCTTTTGATTGGCAAATTTCTCTTCTGTTGACATATATGTGTTATTTCTTACGAAAGAGTTTTTGATAACACATTGTACTGATAATTGAGATTAATAGAAGTCTTAAGTTCGCTGACATGAGGATATGCCACAATTAATTTTAGGCTGCCATTGCTTCAATTTGCATCCAGTAATTCACTAGGATGCATGGCACGATCGCATTTCTTAATTGGGAATTTTGTGTCAAGTTGCCAGGGGGGTTTACCTTTGTCGCAGACTTTTGCAAAGGAATTCCAAATTTGGAATAGCTTAAACGTGCTAAACCATTTAAAAAATATACTTAAATATGAGTTTTGCACTTCCGACTTTGACTGCTAGCCAGATGATGTTTGGGCAAAAAACAATTCGACCGCTTACTGCTGCTACTCTATGCGGTATTGCTTTCATTAAAGATAAACTGATTGCGATTGACACTCTCAAAGGGCATTTACTAGAAATCGATCCCACCTCTGACAACAGTAAAATCCTTAATCCGCATCAAGTTAAGGAATTTACCGATGTGACTGGTATAGCGATATGGGAAGATACGCTATGGGTAACCCGCGACCATAGCGTTTATTTGTGCAACCTGAATGCTTTGGGTCTGGAACATTTCGTCACTTTGCCTTATCCTGCCAACGGCGTTGCTGTTTGGGATACAACAGTATACATTACTTGTGAAAGGTTAGGCTACATTCTAATTTTTGACCGGGAAACGCGAAAAGAAATTACAAGATTTTATGCTCCTGGAGTTGGGGTAGAAAATTTGGCAGTTAGCCAGGACATGTTGTGGATTTGCGATCGCACAGAACAAACAGTTTACGCGATGGACAGAGCAACTGGAGAACTTCAATTTAGCGTTTTGACGCCCTTTGAATCGCCTACAGGCATAGCAATACATCAAGATAGCGAGACGGGTAAAGAAAGTTTGTATGTCGCCTATGCCTCTGAGGAGCCTTATATTCGGGATAACCCAAATGCTGACCCCAATCACGAGTTAACCTACCGCGATCTTACTTTTATTCACCCGCTTCATTATCATTACGAGCCAGATAAATGTTATGCCCTCTCTAACGGCTATCTCATAGAAATGTCTTATGCGGAAGAAATTGCACCGTTAGATGAAGTTTATTTACCTGAGGTAGAATGGCGCATTGCTCTACCTTCAGAAACTCCCCGTCAAAAGGTGAAGCAGGTTGAACCCATTGGTTTACCCTTCACTGAAGAAATTATAGATGGGCAACGCGTAGCAGTATTTAAATTTGATGCCCTCACCCCAGGCGAACGACACATATTTGGCTGGAAAGCACTTTTGGAAGTTCGGGGAATTAAGTATCGCATCACACCAAGAGACGTAGAAAATGTACCCGAACTGTCACCAGAATTGCAAACCCGCTACTTAGTGGACGACGACGACTTAGCAATGGATACTACCATTGTCCGCCGCGCCGCCAGAGATGCTGTTGGTTCGGAAACCAATCTGTTGCGGAAAATGTATAGTATCCGTAATTATGTTTATGACGAATTATCTTATGGTATCAAGCCTTACATTGATACGCCAGATGTAGTTTTAGAACGCGGTGTTGGCTCATGTGGCGAATATGTAGGCGTTTTACTTGCCCTATGCCGTTTAAATGGCATCCCCTGCCGCACCGTTGGCAGGTATAAATGTCCACCGAATGGCGAACATCAAGGCGTACCGCTACAACCTGATTTTAATCACGTTTGGCTGGAATTCTACGTACCGAATTTTGGCTGGTTGCCAATGGAATCGAATCCTGATGATGTCGGTCATGGCGGCCCTTATCCCACCCGCTTTTTTATGGGCTTGTGCTGGTATCACATTGAAATTGGTAAAGGTATCACCTTTGAAACTGTAACCAGTCAAGGTGCCAGGTTAACCAAAGAAGATGTCCCCATTGGAGATTTGGCAATCAATCATATTAGGTTCACGATTCTTAAAGAACTGCCACCTTTTTAAATTTAGGAATGGGGCAAGCAGGGAGTGTAAGGAGTGGGGGAAGCGGGCGAAGTGAGGGAAGAAAGAGAATTTATGCTTTCCACACCTCCCACACCTCCCTCTCCTCCCACACTTCCCACACTTCCCCATCTCCCCATACCCAATGCCCAAAATATTAAGTATTAACTCTTAAACTGGGTAATGGATACGATTGATGTTGCTTAAAATCAGCAAACTCGCAGATAGAATTAAATGGACAAAAGCGGCAGTGAGAGCCTGGATTTGGCGGGAAAATTTTACTAAAATTAGTCGTTTCTTCTTGATATTTTTGTAAATCGTGCTGGTGTTTGTGAGCTATATTAGCTAACTCAAATTTTAAAGATTCTAATTCGCTATTGCTAATCGTAATTAGCTCTGATTTTTTAGATATTTCTAGATTATAAAATGAGGCGACAGCTTGTCTACCAGGGTAGAGATAACGAGCAGCTAATAAATAAACTAAAGCTTGTCGTCTGTCAAAAGCTGATTTTCCAGTCTTGAAATCTAAAATATGTAAAGTGCGATCGCTTTCAATAAAAACACAGTCCATAGCCGCGTATAATCGAAAGCAAGAATCTTGCTGTTCGACAACAATCGGTTTAGGAAAACCTTCATCGCCTGGAGTTAATTGAATAATATTTTTATTCAACAGCAACGGTGCATCATGATATTTTTTCAAAATTTGCAGCACCCGTTCCCGGACTCGATCGCTGGAGTTGCCTAATTGTAGTAGCTGTGCAACTTTTTCTACGCCATCCGGTTGCTGTAAAAGATGTCTGTGATTATGAAACTCATAAACGCCTTTTTGGGCAAGTATCCCAATCCGCTGGGGTGCGGTAGCTTGCGTTAACAGTGCTTTGACTTGTGGTTCGTTTTGCCGCGCTTTGATAAACCCCCGTCTCATCTGGCAATGCCAGCGTTCTTGCCCTGACGCTGGGGCAACTAAAGACCAAAGGTGATAACTGGCAAAAGGTCGATCGGGGGTTGACATTGCTCGGAAACAGTGAGAGAAAGTACGCTGGGAAGAAATATGTTCGCTAGTTTCCGCCGAACATAAACCTCGGAGGATACTTGCTGCTACACGCGCTTTGCGGGAAGCTTGTAATAGTACTGATGATGTACGGGAGCAAGTGGCAAAAATGAGCGCTAGTGGCAATTCCAGTAAGATAAAATTTGGTACTGATGGATGGCGAGGGATTATTGCCGATGACTTTACTTTCCCCAATGTGCGAAAAGTAACAAGAGCGATCGCCAGTTACCTCGAAACAGCCTATACAAAAGATAGACCAGTACTTATAGCTTACGATACTCGATTTTTAGCCGACCAGTTTGCCCGTACAGCAGCCCAAGTTCTGGCAGATTTGGGTTGGACTGTCAAAATTACCGATCGGGATTGTCCCACACCAGTAATTGCCTACAACGCCCGTCACCTAAATTCCGCTGGGGCGTTAATGTTTACTGCTAGCCATAATCCAGCACCATACTGTGGAATTAAATATATCCCTGATTATGCTGGACCTGCCACTCCAGAGATTACTGATACTATTGTGGCAAATATAAAAAGTGCATCAGATGAACTGCCTAGCAACAATCCATCTGGTTCAATTTCTACTTTCGATCCCAAGCCGGATTACCTGCAATTTATCTATACACTGCTTGACATACAAAAAATTAAGAACGCTAATTTAAAAGTAAAATACGATGCTCTCTATTCTACTTCTCGCGGTTATTTAGATGAAGTTTTGCAACAAAGCGGCGCTCAATTAGAAACTTTCCACACTTGGAGAGATGTATTATTTGGCGGCGGGATGCCCGAACCCAAGGGAGAACAATTAGTTGAGTTAGTAGAAGCAGTAGTCAAGGATCGCGCAGATTTGGGTTTGGCGACAGATGGAGATAGCGATCGCTTTGGTATTGTTGACGAACAAGGAAACGTCCTCACTCCCAATACTGTGCTGTTAGTTTTAGCACGACATTTAATCAAAAATAAAGGTAAAAGCGGCGCTATAGTCCGCACTGTGGCTACAACGCACCTACTGGATAATTTCGCGGCTAAATATGGGCTGCAAATTTATGAAACACCAGTAGGCTTTAAATACATTGGTGAAAAAATGCGGGAAACTGCCGTACTGATTGGTGGTGAAGAATCAGGCGGATTAAGTGTAATTGGGCATATTCCGGAAAAAGACGGTGTTTTAGCGGATATGCTGGTGGCGGAAGCTATTGCCTACGAAGGTAAACCCCTAAGTCAGTTAGTTAACGAAGCGATCGCGGAAGCCGACGGCCCGCTTTACAATACCCGTCTAGACTTACACCTCACTGAGTCTCACAAAACCGCTGTCATGGACTCCTTTACCAAAAATCCACCCACAGAGGTAGCAAGAATTAAAGTCAAAGAAGTCGGGCGTAAAGACGGCATTAAACTCTATTTAGAAGAAGGTAGCTGGGTGTTACTGCGCGCTTCTGGTACAGAACCTTTGGTGCGCGTTTACCTAGAAACCAACTCTCCCGAAAAACTCACCCAAATCTCTCAACAGATGAAAAGTGCCATTGCTAAGCTAGAAACTGTAGCAGTTTAATTTATTCAAAATCGGGAGTTAATAGTTAGGAGTTAAGAGTTAAGAATTGTTAATTTACAACTCTTAACTCTTAATTTATAACTTTGATGAAAATCTGAACTCCTAACTCCTCACTCCTAACTCCTAACTTTTATTAAGATATGAAAACTTTAGCTCCTTTATTGACAATCGTAGTTGTAGCTGTTTGGGTAATGGCGATCGCAATTATTTCAGTTCAAAATGCCACACCAGTATCGTTAAAATTCTTAACATTTCAATCAATACAAATACCAGCAGGTTTAGTTTTAGCTTTTAGTGCGGTTATAGGGTTAATTGGCACAGCACTGCTGCAACCACTCTGGAATCTTGGTGGTTATAGACAGGGTAATTCTCGGTTAGAAGACGATGCCGAATTTTTTGTTGATGATGAAGATTTTTGAAGCTAGAAAAAACATACACAAATACACTAGTTAAGTACTCATCATCTGCTAGTATGCACAAATGTGCATACAATAGATTTAGATGGCGTATCAGTGGGATAGAGATAAAGCAGCAGCCAATCTTCGCAAGCATAACGTTGACTTTGCTGATGCAGTAACTATATTTTCTGATGATTTAGCAATTACCATCACAGATGAACGTTTTAATGAAGAGAGGTTTATTACTATTAGTATGGATGCTTTCGGTCGAATCCTAGTAGTTGTGTATACATTGCGCAATGATGAGATTCGATTAATTTCTGCTAGCCAAGCTACACGCTATGAACAAAGGCAGTATGGGGAAGGATAAGTCATGGAAGCTGAGTATGATTTTAGTCAGGGGAAGCGGGGAGCGATTGAACCAACGCCAACAGGCAAAACTAGAATTACAATTCGCCTAGATGATGAAGTACTAGCATGGTTTCGCGACCAAGTTCACGCAGCAGGTGGAGGAAATTACCAAACTTTGATTAACGATGCTTTGCGTGAGTATATTCAGCAGCGCCGTGAACCTTTAGAAGAGACATTACGGCGAGTATTACGAGAGGAACTTGAGCGAATTGGAAAATGAAGTAACGGGCTATGAGCGAAACTCATACAACAGATTTTAATTTGTGGATTGAGCAGACAGCTCAACTATTGCGATCGCATCGCTGGGATGAAATCGATTTAGAACATCTGATTGAAGAGGTTGAAGGCTTGGGCAAAAGCGAACGGCGTGCTATCGCCAGTCAACTAACTCGCTTATTATTGCATCTGCTCAAGTGGCAATATCAACCCCAGCGTCGTTCAGATAGTTGGCTGGATTCCATCACTGATTCTCGCACCCAAATTGAGTTAGCGATAATCGATAGTCCTAGTCTTAAGAACTATCCTAAAGAGCAACTTCAAGAAAGTTATCAAAGGGCACGTAGGCAAGCAGCCAAGCAAACAGAGATGCTAATTTCTACGTTTCCAGAAGAATGCCCATATTCTTTGGAATTAGTGTTAGATGAAGACTGGCTACCGGAAGCAAGCGATATTTGATAAAGCAAATTCGCCATCTAGTATTATTAAAATTTTTAACGTTCTAATCAATTCAAACATTATTAAGTTACTACTGAAGTTGTTGACAGCCACATTATTGTTGGATATTTATTGTCTATGGGATATCTATATCTTGCAGTAGACGGTGACGATGTTGGTAGAAAAATTGAGTTTTTGATTGCCACAGATCAAATTGAGTCTTTATCAAATTTTTCTCATAGTTTTCAATCAGCTATGTTATGGTTGGCAGAAACTCTATCAGGTGAATTTAATGCAAAAATAATATTTAATGCTGGAGATAGCTTACTTGCAAGATTGCAATCTGATGACATATCATTAAGCCAATTAGAAAGTTTAAGAATAAAGTTTGCCACCTTCTCAAAGGCGACATTATCCTTTGGCATTGGTGATAATTCACGTCAAGCTTATTTTGCATTGAAATTAGCTAAAGCTACTGGAAAAGATCGAATTGAAATATTTCAGGAATATTCAAATGGCGAAACAGTTACTTCTTGTCATTCAAAGCGATAATCCGGGACTTTACGTCAATATCCTAACACATTGTATTCAAGTCAAAGGTGTTCGAGATGTTTACTTTGGAGTCAACGAAGGAGCTGTAGGTAAGCTTTCAGAAGTTAAAGATCAAATTAAGAAAATAAAAGATAAGTTTGAAGAACTTTTAATTACTCATAATGAGTATCAAATCGCATATCAATCTTTACTATCTTTAAATCCAATAGAAGAGAGGATTATAAAAATTTTATTTGTAAATCCAGAAGTTTCAATCAAAAATATAAAGAGAAATTTTCCTGATTTAAATAACTTAATTATCGATATTTCAGGATGTAATAAGAAAGTTTCTAGTGATATTATATCATCTTATATATCAAGTGCGATAAAACATGTTTGTTGTTTTGAACTTGATGATAGAGTTTACTCAAAGGAGTGGCGTACAAAGGGCTTAAGTAGAATGTACCATGATATACGTCAAGATATAATTTGCTATGAGTATATTGACTTCTCTGAATCTGGCACAACGATAGAAAGTTTTAATCGTATGCGCTCGCAAGGACAGGTTATAAAACTTCTACTTGTGGTTTCTATATTTCTTGGGTTTATGGTTTTTGTTTTAATTCAGCAACAGCAAAGTGTCTTAGCTCAGTACGCAGCGGTTACACTTACACTGATAACTGGATTAGGTCTTATTTTAGGTCTTATTAATGATATTTTTGGTATTGTTGATCGCTTAAAGTAATTCGATAATTATAATTTGCTATTGTCATCAATGATTGGATTAATGTAAAAAATCCTAAATTTTTTGTATCTTCAGTAAACTCAATATTTCTACAAACGCAATTACCGCAGCCTAACATTTCAATACAGTAGACAAGCGATCGCACCTGTTAGGATTAGGGACAGGAGGGTTTATGATGTCCAATACTGCCCAAGAGATATACAGCCAAGTTGTTTGTAACTTGTCACCAACTGAGCGTTTACGCTTGGCAACCCTGATTCTAAATGAGCTAGTTCAGCAAAACTTGTCTATCATCGACCAAAGTGATACTTGGACTGAGCAAGATCGGGTTGATTTAGCATCCTTCTCTTTACATTACGCAGCTTCAATTTTTCCTGAAAGTGAGGAGACAGTTGAGTGACATTTAATCCTGGTGATGTAGTTACAGTTGATTTTCCTGGCGTTACTGGTATTAAGCGTCGTCCAGCTGTAGTTCTGTCATCCACCACTTATCATGCGACTCGTACAGATGTAATTGTTGGACTTCTGACTACTCAGACAACTAGCCTTGGAATTACTGACTATGTACTTCAGGATTGGGCAGCAGCAGGATTACGAGTTGCGTCTATTTTCAGAAGTTTCATTGTCACTCTACCACCCTCTGCCAATTTGGTTTTGATTGGTCACTTGTCAGAATTTGATTGGAAGGGTGTTTGTGCGTGTGTCAAAATAGCTCTAGCTGAGTTAGATGATTCTGAAGCATCATCAGATATATAATCTGCGTCATAGCACATTTTGTATTTTTTGCAACTACAGTACGTGTGCGATCGCCATTATTCAAACCTTACACAACAGTAGCTAAATTTGGCAGTTTTGAGTTAGTTTTCCTTCCAGATAATCAATAAATTCGAGAATTTCTGTATCAGAGAGTTGTAAACGCGATCGCTTGCCATATTTTTGCTGCAAATATTCTCTACCTTGTTCTGGAGTCCACTTTAATTGTGCTAAATATCTGTCAGTTTGAGCTATCAAAACTGCATGAACTTCTGATGGTGTTGTATTAGCAGAAGTTTGTATTGATTCTTGGTTGAAATTTTGCAGAGAGTTAATTTTTAAACTTACCTTTTGTCCTAAAGCTTGCCAGTTATTTTCTCTGTGTCCATCCCAACTAACACCGACAGAACGATAAGTGACTGGATTATAAATTGCACAAAATACAATTGTTTTCTCTCCAGGGCTGACTGCTATAGTTAGAGGATGAACCAATTGTTCAGAAGTCAAGGCTTCAAGTGAAAGCAATAAACTTTTAGAGAAGTAAAATTCACTTCCTGAGCGTATGACATAAGGCTTATCTGCCAAAATATGCAAATCAGTTTTTTCTGCTTCTCCGTGTGAAGTTTCCACCTTTTTGTTAACTTCTATGCCTGTTATCACTCCAGTCAAAGCTCTGTCATGAATCGGAATTTGTTTTTTATCGTCAGATAGCATATACCAGCAATGATCGAATTCTTTGCTAACAAAGACATATTGAGGTTTTGGAATAGCTCCGAATCCTAATTTAACTTGCATATTTTTAGTGAGGCTTGTTGTAAATAAATTTATTTAGTAACAATTTTTGACGAATTTGAACGTCAAGCTAGGAGTTACTTTATAGATATAATTCCCTATCCAGCAAAGCAAATTAACATTTTTTTCACTAAACAACTCTGTACTTTCTCAAGTTAACACTATGGCTTTTAGTCTGGATATCTTAATATTTCTTAATGGATATTTTTTTATTTTTATGCAACCTAAAGTTTTTAAGAATTTTAGAGAATACTTAATAAATTAATAATATTTTACAAAATCCCACTAACTTTCTCTAAAGCAGCAATTTAATAGTGTTGGCTACCCTGTGAAATTTGGCAATTTCCAGCAGAGTGCTAATTTCTGTCGTATTTGCAACATACAACTGCACATACCTCTGTTTACCACTGAGCATAAGCCCTAATCCCCTGAAAACGCGTCGTATGAGAATCAGTTAATTCTATGAAAACCATTTAAAAAAGGGAATTTCAGCTTTTTGTATTTTGTAACTATTTTTATAAAATTAGTAAATAAAAAGTTTTATTTATATTTTTTTTTGTCTATATAAACCTTTTAAATTCATAAAAGCCTAAAAAATGATATTTAAAACATATATCTATAAATATCAACGTTTTACAGATTAAGACCCACTTTCTTTTCCATGTGATTTGCACAATAATGACAACCACAAGACCTCACGCATCGCCGTCTCAGGCTAGGTGAAGGCAAATGTTTGAGCCACAAGTTTGACAAGAAGCTATAAGAGGCAAACAAAAGTGAAACTAGCAGTCTACGGAAAAGGTGGTATTGGCAAATCCACAACTAGCTGTAATATATCCGTCGCCCTAGCTAAACGTGGCAAGAAAGTGCTGCAAATTGGCTGCGACCCAAAACATGACAGCACCTTCACCCTGACAGGGTTTTTGATTCCCACAATTATCGACACCCTCCAAGAAAAGGATTATCACTACGAAGATGTCTGGCCGGAAGATGTGATTTACAAAGGCTATGGCGGTGTTGATTGCGTAGAGGCTGGCGGGCCACCTGCGGGAGCTGGATGTGGCGGTTATGTCGTTGGCGAAACCGTAAAATTACTGAAAGAACTCAACGCTTTTGATGAGTACGATGTAATTTTGTTTGACGTTCTCGGCGACGTAGTTTGTGGTGGATTTGCAGCACCACTCAACTATGCAGATTACTGCCTGATTGTTACAGACAACGGCTTTGATGCCTTATTTGCTGCTAATCGCATTGCTGCTTCAGTCCGGGAAAAAGCACGAACTCACCCATTGCGTTTAGCTGGGTTAATTGGCAACCGCACCTCGAAGCGCGACTTAATTGAAAAATATGTAGAAGCTGTGCCAATGCCAGTTCTAGAGGTTTTACCTTTGATTGAAGATATCCGCGTTTCTCGCGTAAAAGGCAAAACTTTGTTTGAAATGGCAGAACAAGATCCTTCTCTGGATTACGTTTGCGATTACTATCTCAATATTGCCGACCAAATCCTGGCGCGTCCCGAAGGAGTCGTACCTAACGACTCACCAGATCGGGAGTTGTTCTCTTTGTTGTCCGATTTTTATCTAAATCCGGGTAAACCCCAGGTTCCTAATTCGGAAGAGGAACTAGACTTGATGATTGTATAAATCACCAAGTTCTCAGGATGGGGGACAATAACATGGCATTCTTTCACAGCTTTACAGATTCATTAAAGCAGAAGTGGTTGCAATTTTTCCAGATAAATCGCGACTGGATTACGCTGCACATGGAAGTTGAATCGGTCTACACGCCTGATGGTGGCAAGCGGCCACCTTCTTACCTCATCCTGGGAGTAGTTAACGCCCTAGAACCAAAGTTAGCGCAACTGATGTTGCCCTTTGCCAAGCTGAATCCTGATGCTGATACCTTGATTGAAGTGTTGGATTTGCATTTCGATCCAGATTTTGCTCTTGGTAATCGCTTCCAAGTCACACCAGAACAAGAGAATTATGTGCATAATGCCGTAGCTGCCGTTGATGAAAGACTTGAAGATGAAACATTGACACATTCTCATAATGCCTTTGAAGCGATCGCGGCATCTCAACAGTTCACAATGGTAGATGCTGATGATGAAAATCTGGCGTTAAACGAGTCTCAGGAAAGCGAAAATGGCTTTGGTTCCTTATCCAAGGACGAAGATTCAAAAGATGAGTCCCTCCAAACCTCTAGCGCAGAAGCAGATGAGTTTGGGGAAATTACTTTCGATGCAACAACAGCTGCAATGGAAGTAAAGCTGGACGACCAGGCACTTGAAGATAGTCCAATAGACGAGAGTGCGTTTAGTGACGTGCTATCAGATGTCTGGGGTGATGAAACATCACTGCAAAAAGCTGAAGAAAATAACGATTTGTTAGGGGAAGAACTGCCTGCTGGCGTTTTTGATGAATCCGAAATTGCCCGTCTCTTCCCCAACGCTTAATTACTCAGTTAGGAGTAAAAAAAAGTTATGAGTAAAAAGTTAGGAGAGACGCGATGAATCGCGTCTGTACAAGAGTTAATAGTAGAGACGCGATTCATCGCGTCTACAAGGCTCATAATTCAAAACTCGTAACTCCTAATTCATTACTCATTACTTATCACTCAATTACTCCTAACTTGAAAAATCAAGGGGAGAAAAAACCAAAATGACTGTCGCTCAACAACCAGAAGCTTTAAACTTTGAGTGTGAAACTGGGAATTACCATACCTTTTGCCCAATTAGCTGCGTGGCGTGGTTATATCAAAAAATTGAAGATAGTTTCTTTTTGGTGATTGGGACAAAAACTTGTGGCTACTTCCTGCAAAATGCTATGGGGGTAATGATTTTTGCTGAACCCCGCTATGCAATGGCTGAGTTGGAAGAGGGGGATATTTCGGCACAGCTGAATGATTATGAAGAGTTGAAGCGGTTGTGCTTGCAGATTAAACGCGATCGCAATCCTAGTGTAATTGTCTGGATTGGCACCTGCACCACAGAAATTATCAAAACAGATTTGGAAGGCTTAGCACCGAAACTAGAAGCTGAAATTGGTATTCCCATCGTTGTTGCGCGTGCAAACGGTCTAGATTACGCCTTCACCCAAGGAGAAGACACGGTGTTAGCAGCAATGGCTAATCGTTGTCCCGATAAGGCGCCGGTGGCGGAAACAGAGAAAACTGAACGCAATGCGATCGCTAAATTGCTAAACTTCGGCAAGAAGAAAGAAGATGTCGTCCAAGAAGAATCTGAGTACGTAGACCACCCACCTTTAGTTCTCTTTGGTTCCCTTCCCGACCCTGTAGTTACGCAGTTAACCTTGGAACTGAAGAAACAAGGCATCAAAGTTTCCGGTTGGCTACCCGCTAAACGCTTCACTGAACTACCAGTACTGGAAGAAGGGTATTATGTCGCTGGTGTCAACCCCTTCCTCAGCCGCACAGCTACAACCTTAATGCGCCGCCGGAAGTGCAAACTCATCGGCGCACCGTTCCCCATTGGCCCCGATGGTACCCGCGCTTGGATTGAGAAAATCTGCTCGGTGTTTGGTATTACTCCCAAGGGTTTGGATGAACGGGAAGCCCAAATTTGGGAAAGCTTGGAAGATTACGTAAAACTGATTCGCGGTAAGTCTGTCTTCTTCATGGGTGATAACTTGCTGGAAATCTCCCAAGCACGATTCTTAATCCGTTGTGGGATGACAGTTCACGAAATTGGCATTCCTTATATGGATAAACGCTATCAAGCTGCTGAGTTGGCGCTACTGGAGAAAACTTGCCAGGAAATGGGTTCGCCTCTGCCAAAGATTGTGGAGAAGCCAGATAATTACAATCAACTCCAGCGAATTTATGAGTTGAAACCAGATTTGGTAATTACTGGTATGGCTCATGCTAACCCGTTGGAAGCACGCGGTATTAATACAAAATGGTCTGTGGAGTTCACTTTTGCCCAAATTCACGGCTTTACAAATGCGCGGGATATGTTGGAGTTGGTGACTCGTCCGTTGCGTCGGAATAATAATTTGAAAGATTTGGGTTGGGAAAAGTTGGTGAAGGAAGAAGCGAAGATTTAAGATTTGGGTTTTTATTGGGCAACACTATAAGACTATGTGAGTAGAGGCGAAAGTAAAAGTTCGCCTTTTTTTATTTCACGCAGAGGCGTAGAGGAAGAATTGAGAATAATTGAAAGTGCTAAAATTTATTAGTCTTAGCTTTTTAATATTATGGAAATTACAAAATTGTCTCCTCAAGGACAAGTGATTATTCCCCAGTCTTTGCGGGAAGCTCATCAATGGAAAGTAGGTCAAGAATTTATTATTATTGATATGGGTGATGGAATTCTTTTAAAGCCTAAGAAACCTTTTCCAGAAACTAAATTAGATGATGTGGCAGGGTGTTTAAAATATCAGGGAAAAGCTAAAACTATTGAGGATATGGATAATGCAATTCGCCAAGGTGTAGAGGAATCATGGAATGATTGGAGTTGATACAAATATAATTGTTAGATTTTTGACTCAAGATGATGAATTACAGTTTCAAAAGAGTAGAGAAATTTTCCAGTCTCAAGATATTTTTATTGCAGATACGGTAATACTTGAAACTGAATGGGTGTTAAGGTTTGCATACAAATTTAAATTAGATGACGTATGTACAGCTTTGAGAAACCTTTTTGGTTTACCTAATATTTACCTGACTAATCCTAGTTTAATTTTTCAAGTCATCCAGTGGTATGAAAATGGCTTAGATTTTGCTGATGCTTTTCATCTAGCTTTAAGTCAGCAGTGTTCTGAGTTTTATACATTTGATGAAAAGTTTGCCAAAAGAGCCAAGGAGTTAACGCAGTGCGAAGTTAAAAAGCCTTTGATTTAGATAAGAATTACCTATGATGCTTAACAGATTTTTAAGTTGGAAATAACGTGGCTTAATATCTCCTCTTAATTAAAGCAATGGCTCGCTTTTACATTCCTGTGGAAACAGAACGTCGTGTCCGCACTGCTGCTCGAAACTGCTGTGGCTATTGCTTGAGTCCTCAAGGTTTGGTAATGGCGCGTTTGGAAATTGAACACATCATTCCTATATCTAAAGGCGGTAGTAATGATGAATCAAATTTATGGCTAGCTTGTCCGCTTTGTAATAAACCTTAAATGAGACAGCGATCGCTATTTTCAATAAACTCTATTAACTAACAGCAAAATCTGTATACTTACGTACAGATGGTAACTGAAAACCTAAAACGATATCCTCTTTGGGGACACCTAGTTCAACCAATTCATTAGCAATTCCTACCTCTGTACCATCCTGCTGAATCCAGATTTTTTCGTCAATAATATCTAGATGTAGAACAGGCCCGTAGATACGGTTTTGATTACGCCAACCTACATAAACTAGTTGATAATGGTCGTGTTCTGTATCAAAAATTGTCTGGGCTTGAATGCGATTATCCCAAACAATATTCGCGTGTTGTTGAAGTAAATTTTTAATATATTGTCGATATTTGTCTAGCTTTGCCATTCTTCTATTGCCTCCTGTTCAATATTATAAATTAGTAAACAGAGTTGATTACTTTTAATAACAGATTGGATAAATGGAAGAATAAAAAACTCATTATAAACAGTACTAGGAACTGCTAAATATAAAGTGCGACTGGCTTCTTGCTCTAGTAAAGCAATTCGGTAAATAATAAATTGTCCTAATGCAGCATAAAGCTCTGTGATTTTTGAAGGACTCAAAAAACTTTTAATTTCAACAGCTATTTTTTGTCCTTGTCTTTCGGCTGCAATAACTTTTTCTGCTCCTAAATCAATATATAGTTCAAGGGTTCCCGCCTGTAACGCATAAGGATCGTGAGTGATTAACCAGCCATCTTTCTCAAGTGCTGTTTTGACAAGTGCATGAAAAGCATCTTTAGCAGACACAGGTTTAATTCCAATTTATGGCGGTGCTTGATTTAAATATTTCCATTTCAATAATATATTGACAACCTAGTGAAACTTTTTTTAACGAAATAAATAGCTTGGCATGAATAAGCCTAACTCGTGATGGCCGTCATTTGTCACAAAGACTCATGACAACTTGCAGAAATTCCTTTAGTACAGGCGTCATATCTTCTTCCCGCCAAACTATAGCCGTTTCTACTAATGGTGTTTTCTCCTCAAAATTACGATAAACTACACCAGCTCTCTGAAAATTTTGCAATGAAGACGGCACGATCGCAATTCCCATTTCTGCTGAAACTAACCCGATAATTGTCTGCATTTGAATCGCTTCTTGAGTCACTTTCGGGCTAAAATTTCCTTGCTGACAAAGACTCACAATTTGGTCGTAAAGTCCAGAGCCTAAATGCCGAGGAAACACAATAAAATTTTCGTTAATTAGCGATCGCACTGAAATTTTTTCTCGTTCAGCTAAAGGATGAGTTTCGGCTAAAGCCACTATTAAAGCTTCTTGCTGAATGCACTTTTGATTGAGTGTATTATCTTCCAAAGGTGGATGAGCAAAGCCTACATGAATGCGGCTATCTTGTAACGCTCTTTCTTGCTCGGTTGTAGTTAATTCCTGCAACATCAACTCCACTTCTGGAAACTGTTCTCGAAATTGTCGCAAAATTACAGGAAGCAAATTATAGGTTACCAAACCAGTAAACCCAATTCGTAATTGTCCCTTTTCGCCTCTGCCTATTTTTTGAGTTAGCTCGATTGCTTTTTGGAGTTGCGCTAAAAGCTGATAAGCTTCTTGCAAAAATACTTGTCCAGCTTCGCTTAGTTGCACCTGTCGCTTGGTTTTGCGGTGAAACAGTTCTACTCCCAATTGCGCCTCTAGTTGCTGAATTTGCTGGCTTAATGGCGGTTGAGCGATATGCAGTCGTTCGGCGGCTTTACTGAAGTGCAATTCTTCAGCCACAGCGATAAAGTAGCGCAGATGTCGCAATTCCATTTTTTTTGATATTTTATAAGTCTCAATTTTATCTAAATATATATTGGACATCTGAAAATCACCTGCGTATGATACTCATACAAACAGTGCAGGGAGTCAGAGCAATGCAGGAAAAGTATACTCCAGGCTATTCGAGTAATGCGACGAATTTCATGGCAAAACGCAGTTTGGATACTCATGGCGCATTTTTTAAGCCTTATTTACGTCCAGGGATGAATTTACTAGATTGCGGTTGCGGTCCTGGGGCGATCGCTTTAGGTTTAGCAAGAGCAATTTTCCCTGGTATGCTTACCGGTATCGATCGCGAAGTTTCTCAAATTCAGATAGCTGCTGAGAGTGCTTTCGCTCAAGGTGTCAGTAATGCTAAGTTTTTGGAGGGGAATATTTATGCTTTACCCTTCTCAAGCAACTCATTTGATGGGATTTTCTCCCATGCGCTGTTTGAACATCTTCAAGAACCGATACAGGCGTTACGGGAACTGTGGCGAGTTTTGAAACCAGGGGGAATTGTTGGGCTTCGTAGTCCTGACTGGGGCGGGTTTTTGATTGCGCCGTCTACACCACAATTGGAAAAAGTATTTTCTTATTACAAGTGGCTCCAGCAGCAAAATTCTGGTAATCCTGAAGTGGGTAGAGAGTTACGTGCCCTGTTGCGCCAAAGTGGGTTTACTAATATCAACGCTTCGGCTTCTTATCAATGTTATGAGCCGTTGAGTGAAATTACAGAATATTTGGCGCTGCGAATTGAGGCTTCTGCAAAGGTGGATAAAGCTGTAGAGAAAGGTTGGACTGATGATCTGTCGCTAACAGCAATGAGCCATGCTTTGCGAGAATGGAGTCAGCATCCAGATGCATTTTTTGCTCAAGCTTGGTGTGAAGTTGTCGGACAAAAGAGTTAGAAGTGAAACGCAAAGGGCACGCAAAGCTTGAGGCAAAATCACCAAGCGCATCACCAACCCTGATTTTAAGCCTAGCGATCGCCTCGCTTCCCATTGTCCCCGAGGTACTGACTCAATCGCACCTCGGACAATTTCGGCAATAAACGCACCCGTGTAAAAAGTTAATCCCAATGATAAAGCTGAAAACTCTGATGATAGAGCAAACCAAGGCAGTTCTAAACCACTTTGACTCAAGCTAATAAAACCCCAAAGGGATATTTTATTTTCTGTTTTTGGCAAGCTGAGAAAAACAGCAGAGTACCAAAATAACAATTGCAGCAGCAACGGAGTATTCCGAAAAATCTCTACATAAACCATAGCGATATTTTGTACCAGCCAGTTGTCTAAAAGTCGGGCAATTCCAACAGTAACACCGACAATTGTGGTAAGAAAAATTCCTGCGATCGCCCTACAAATATCTACATCAATACTGCTGTATTTCCATCAGTTCCCACAAAGCTGAACCCTGGAATTTCACCACTAACTCCGCAAATTAACTGACTGCGACTTTTAATAGTATCCAAACGAGTGCGATTTGTCAGCATACTTAATAGTAATCTGTTATCAAACCTGTAAGATAAAATTAAATTTTTAGCGATACTAATTCTATATTTTTATTGTGTAAAATTTGTAATTAATAAATTAATACATCCTTTAATAATCAACAAAAGACCTCAGAAAATAATAGACATATCTCAGCATGAAAACCTATTTTTACTATCTCCAATGCCCCATGCCCTATCCCCCATACCCAATTCATCCAGAAGTAGCCACACTAACTCAAACAACTACCACTCGCAGGTTAAACTAGGTCTGGTAACAGCTGCTCCACCATTCCTGATGAGGCTTTTATGGGAGCTAACCTCAAACAAATTGCCAATTACTTAGATAATCTTGGTTGGGACTACCGTTTTGATGATGAAGAAGACCGCATTATAACAGGCGTAGAAGCTGATAACTTAGAAGATTTTCTAATAGTTGTTCAGTTGGATGAAGACGGAAAATTTTTTCGGGTATTTGCCCCTCAAGTTCTCACAGGAATTCAAGACCATCCTCACAAGGGAGCTATCCTACAGACAATGCTTGCTATTTCCTGGGAAACCAAAATGTTGCAATGGGAATATGACCCATCCGATGGCGAAATCCGTGCCATTATTGAATTCCCTCTGGAAGACTCAATTCTTACAGAAAAGCAATTTCACCGTTGTTTGAGTGGATTAATTCAGATTGTCGATGGCATAGCGATCCCTCGCCTGAAAGAAGTTATGGCAACAGGTATCGATCCGGGAAATATAGAACTGGGAGAAAGACTACTACTCAGTATCCAAGAAGAAGCTCCAGGATTGCTCGATTTACTCGAAAAAGCAATGGAAGCACGAAAAAAACGAGGAAGTTTTCCTAACGAGTGAGACGGATTGGCACTGAAATAGCTATACTCCAAAGTGATACCCTCACTATATACTGAAATTTTCTGGGGCTGGATATTATGACATCCTATGCAACCTCCTCTGCTAAAGCGGAAATGAGCGAACTCCGGCGGTTGAAAGGCTTACTACCGCCAGAATTGCAGAGTTGGGTCACGGTAGAAGGCACCACTGAGGTTAATCCACCCCTGATCCGCTGCGAAGAAATTGGTAAAGACCAAGTAGAAATTCAAATTGACTTGGTGAAATGGGATACCCTAGCAATGGATCAGCGTAATCTGCTGTTCTGGCATGAAGTTGCTCGCATTCAAAACGACACGATTCCCAAAGATGGCTGGGAAATGGCAGCACTAGCCATCGGTTTAGGTGGTGCTGTCGGTGAATTGTGGGTACAAGATGGATTGCTTTTGGTGTTAGCTTTAGCGCTGTGCGGCGTGTCAGGCTGGCGATTGTATCAAAAAAATAATGGGGAAAAGCAACTCAAAGAACTGCTCAATGCTGATGAAAAAGCGATCGCCTTAGCAACTCGTTTTGGCTATACCCTCCCCAATGCCTACAAAAGCCTTGGTAGCGCCTTAAAAACCCTGATTGATAACACTCCTAGCAAGCGTCAACGCTCGAAATACGAAGCAAGACTGTCTGCTCTCAAACGCAGTGCCAATAAAGCAAAAGCTAAATCCAAAACTATGGATGAAGGCGCACTGTAGCAATCAGAAAGTAGGCTGGGTGGGCGTTACCCACCCCTAAAGAACTTCTAACTCAAAAAATCCCATTGTGCTAAAAGTAGGGGATCGGGGAGCAGAGGGGAGGAGAGCAGTCTTAAACCCAAAAATTGGGATAATTTATTTTTTGCAGTTCCCTAAAAATTTTGACTCCTCGACATTCAGTCAAACGATAAAACTCCCTAGAAAACGCTAGGTTCAACAACTTAATAAAAATTAATATATTTGTTTTGCGAACCAAATTTTATCTAAACTTATTTTTTCCTTCACCATATCTTTAGTAGTACTTAAGTTTGGCAGCAAATTTTACAGTTGGTTGAGCATTTTATGTGTCTGGGGGATTACCCGCACATCCTTGAGAGACTGTTTCATCAAAGCTTGCCACAGCAAAACTCGATCGGGTGTTGGGGCAAGTATAGGTATTGCAGACAATTTTTCGGACTCAATTAAAGGCGTAACAGGTTGTAAAAATACTGGTATGCCAGGACTTACATGTGCCACCAGCGAAGCTGAACGTTCCAACTCGGCAGGATCTGTGTTTTGAGACACAATTATCTTGACAAAAACATTTAAATATGAATCCTGACATAATTGGAGAAATTTAGCATGTTCTTCCCAACGACTTTCGCCGCTAACACTGGGCAGCTTGAAATCCATGCCTACGGAATCTAAGTAGGGGAGAATCATCGCCAGTTGTTCTGGCCGGTGTCCACCAGTTTCTAAGTATATAGGTAAACCAGTTATGGCTCGGACTTGGGGTAGAAACTCCGTTAAAAATTGGGCATGAAGAAGTGGTTCGCCCCCAGTTAAGCTAATGCTATCGTGTAGAGAAGGTAAATTTTGCCTTTGAACCCATTCGATTAATATGGGTAATGGAACAGGATTAGAGTGAATTTCAAAGTCGCGCAATCCAGGCGATCGCTCTATCCGGCAACTAACAGGTGCATTCCAAGTGTGGGCGCTATCACAAAAGTGGCAGCGCAAATCACACAAAGCAAAGCGAATAAAAATTTGACGCGTCCCTACATTCAGTCCTTCCCCTTGAATGGCAGAGAAGACCTCAATCAGGCGTGCGCTAGACGTAACCGTAGTTTTAGCAATCATTTGATCCCAGCAACGCGATCGCGCTGCGTCGCCACAACAACAAGAATATTTTTTGCTTTCTTGTTCTATTGTGAATCGTCGCTGGCGATTTCCAGTCTCAGAAACAGCAAATACCAATTAGTCCTGATTACAGTTAAGTAATTTTCTAGGACAAAATAACGTTTGGCAGATTACATTATACATGGCAACGAAAGTGCAGAGCTTCATGACTAGCCAACCGACAGAGGTCGATTTTCCAGTTCATTCCCTAAACGACACGGTTATATTACAAGTGCCTACACGGTTGAGCGTGCTGGAGGCTTTAGGCTTTAAGCAAGCTTGCCAAGGCTTAATCCAACCGAATTTTTATCCTAAGCAAATTATCATTGACTTTCACCAAACTACTTTTATGGATAGTAGTGGTTTAGGTGCTTTGGTCAGTAATTATAAATATGCCCAGGCTCAAGGGATTACATTAATACTGCGGAATGTAACACCTCAGGTAATGGCAGTTCTAAAACTCACGGGATTGGATCAAGTTTTCCCCCTAGAGTCTTTAGATAACAGCCCGCAAATAGAACAACAAGAGGTAATAGATAATCGCAAGACAACTTCTCGTAAAGTAGAGCAGTTACCTACGACTCATCCTTCTGTAGCATCTTGGATGAAAAGGTTATTAGATATTATCGGGTCAATGGTAGGGTTATTAATTACAGGAATTTTGTTTATTCCCATTGCGATCGCTATTGAAATTAACGATCCCGGGCCGATTTTCTTTAGTCAAACCCGCTGTGGTTGGATGGGAAAACGGTTTAAAATTTGGAAATTCCGTTCTATGTGCGTGGATGCCGAAGCCAAGAAATCCGAAGTCAAAAACCAAGTTCAAGGCGCTTTTTTCAAAAATGAAAATGACCCCAGAATTACCAAGGTAGGCCGTTTTTTACGGCGAACTAGTCTCGACGAACTACCCCAATTTTGGAACGTTCTGAAAGGAGAAATGAGTTTAGTCGGCACCAGACCACCCACACCTGATGAAGTGGAACGCTATGAAGTACCAGAGTGGCAACGTTTAGATGTCAAACCCGGCATGACTGGCGAATGGCAAGTAAACGGTCGGTCTACAGTCCGTAGTTTTGAAGACGTAATTAGCCTAGATTTGCAGTATCAAAAAAATTGGAGTTTGGTGTACGATTTAAAGCTAATTTTTAAAACTATAACCATCCTGTTTCATAAAAACAGTGGTGCTGTTTAGCTAACTAATCTTATTCACAATTTTTTGTTAACTCGCAACTCTAACGATAACGATTAAATATACCCAAGCTCAAAATGGGCTTGGGTATATTTTTAGGTTTATCAGCCATTCTATGGGTGAGACTATCCCACTGCCTTCTGAACGCCACCTAGTTCAATCTGCTGCGCTTCTGGCAATAAACGCTTCATACCTTGCTTTACAAACCCTTGCAAAAAGGCAATTTGTTGATTTTGTCCAAACACCTTTTGCAAAGTTTGCCGCAACTTCTCCAAATTCAAATTATTTCCAGAATCTACTGCTACTTCTTGCTGTTGGAAATATTCAACTAAACTCAATCCTGCAACTCTAGTCAAATAAGCTGCGCTTACTCCCTGCACCAAGCCACCAGCAACAAAGGTAACGGCATTACTTTTAAGAACAGTACTAACAGCCTTGGTAGAAAGTTCGACTAAACCAAGTTTTAACATCAAACTTCCCATTGTTCCAGCGACAGTTTGTGCTTGTTCTAGGGAAAATTTCTGCTGATAAATATTACCCAAATCCATTACCATCTGAGCGTTAATGGCCGCAGTTGCCAGAATATCAAAGGCTGGTACTGGGTTAGCAAAGGCGGCAGCAGCAGCTATCCACTGATATTGTTCGATAATTGGAGTAGCGCGACCGCATCTGATACCATTGAGCCAGTTTTTCGCTTCAGCTTTCAACACCCCGGCTTTTCTGACGGTAGTTAGCCAAACTAGCCGTTGTTTTTGCTGTGCCAAAATTTCACCAAACTGCTGGCTTAACTGCTGAATATCTGGTGCTAGCTGTTCCATCCACTCTTGCACAGAACCGTCAGCCTCATGCTTTCGGACTTTTACAGGGATGGGAGAGGCCGCAGTTGCAACTACATTCCCTGGCATCCGCTGTTTTAATGACAGCATAACGCTAGCACGTTCATCGGCTAAATACTGGTCTTGTTTGTTAAAAACCAGCATTGTCGGCTGATTCGCTGCTTTTAACTGCTGTAAAGTTTGAAATTCTGTGTCTGTCAAATCACCATTTGTCAAGAACAGTACAAAATCAGATTTTGCCACTTCAGCTAAAACAGCCGCATCTGAATTTTCACCCGCTTCTCTAAACAAAGGTGCTGTCTCTTGTAGAGACACGAAATTTTTTGCCTCTAAATTTTGCTCTAAGACTTCAATTAAACTGCTTTTACCGACGGATTTTCCACCAGTCACAGCGACTTTAATTTCTTGCCTATCTAATTCAAACCACAATTGGGCAACTTGTTCTCTGAGTGTCCCTAATGCTTGATGGTTTTCTGCTTCTTGTGCCAGTTGGTTAATTACGCCTTCAGCTTTAGCGATCGCACTTTCCACAGTCGTCCGATCTACAAGCATAATATCTAGCTGTTCCAAGCGGTCTTTTGGGCGATTTTTTTGGAATAACCACAAACCACCACCAACAGCCAAGGCACTCAATAAACCGAACTCACCCACCTGCACTATAGAATCCTGCCAACTTTGTAACATCCACAGAGAAAAGGACAGTCCCAATCCTCCTACTAAAATTGGTCGCTGCAACTTCACAACCATGACTCACCACGCTTTTTGGATGGCTATTTCTTCCAGAATAGATCGAAATAAAACAAAACTCCTCAATCTTTACTGATTGTAGGAGTTTTGCTGTATCTTTAATTTGGTGGCGGGAAGTGGATTTGAACCACTGACCTTCGGGTTATGAGCCCGACGAGCTACCAGGCTGCTCTATCCCGCGTCGTTTCTTGACTTTTCTAGTCTAACTTAAAGCCAAGAGTTTGGCAACTACAAAAACGATAATTCTCCAATCACTTCTAAACGCTTGTATTTTCCTAAGGTGACAAACTTTTCACTGAGGCTTTCGGCGGCGCTGGGACTAATCCAACCCATTTGTTGGAGTAAGTGAATCGCAACGGCATATTTTGCGCGTTTTGCCCCATCCATAACTTTAATTGCTAATCCCATACCTTCACCGAGTCTACCAATGCATTGCACTCCTTCAGCGCCAGATTTGCTCACCAGTTCCCCTGGAGTTAAACGCATTAATTCCGTATCAAATTCTCCATCTCCTGCTACCATAGCTGGGTGATGAGTCATGGCACGGACAATACGCTCCATATCCAAGTTGCTACTAGATGCTAGCAAGGCGTATAAAGAAGCCATTTGACCGAGTTGCATCAAATAAGTTGGCGCCCCACAGTCATCATGGGCGCTAATAAATTCCTCTGCCGGCATTCGTAGCAATTCTGCTACTTTACCCAAAATCAACTGCTGTATTGGGTGTTTGCGTTCCAAATAGTTATTTAAAGGCCAATGGCGTTGCTGACAAACAGCTAACATTCCCGCGTGTTTACCAGAGCAATTGTATTCCAGAGGACTGCGTTTGCCTTCAGGAATCGGACACTGGAGTACAGTGGGGTCAAGATCGGCCCGCCAAAGGATGTTAAAAACCTGTCGAACTTGCTCTATTTTTCCTTTATGGGAACTGGTGATGATTGCTAAATCGCGATCGCTAAGATCGTAGCGTTCCAGCGTACCTGTAGTGGTAACTGCGAGCGCCTGGAATGGTTTGAGTGCCGAACGAACAAATGTAGCAGTTTCAGAGTTCCCAGCGACGGTTAAAACCCGTCCGCGTTCGTCGCATACAACAGCCTGGACTATATGCTTGGATTCAACTATACCTTCACGCAGCAACCTGACTTCCAGTGCTGTGGCTTGAGTTCGTTTTCCCATTGTCATGGGTTTATTTTTATCACTTTTTTATTATTAGTCATTAGTCATTAGTCATTAGTCATCTCTTACAAAGTTCTGATCGGAGGAAACCTCCGCTCAGACTTTGCGCTTAGTCATTAGTCATTAGCCAAAAACTAATGCCCAATGCCCAATGCCCAATGCCCTATTTAGCCAATGACGGTTTACAACAAATGCCAAACTATAGTACCAGTAACGAACATTCCCGCCAAGCCAGCAAAGGTAAATTGCAACCGTCGTAGAATAGGTTTGATTTCATAAGCCACAATTAAGCGATCGCGATCTAGGACTTCTTGTGGCTTTGTCCAGGTTTGACCGTCGTACCAGCCTGACTCTTCATAGAATACTGTGGGACTGCCAAGGCGATCGCCCACGTAAAACCAGCCTAGATATAACCTTACCACCGCCAGCAGTACGCCTAAACTTGCCCCTGCTGCACCACAGAGAATAAAATGGGCAATATATTTTTGTGGCGGAAAACTTGCTGCTGCCACAGGGCCAGCTACTAACCAAGATAAACCCCAAATCCAAACCATTTTCGTGATATAATCGCGCCAATTTAAAGTGCTATCACGAAACAGCCAGGAAGTTTTTAACTGTTCGTACTCGTTCAGTGGTTGTTGGTCTGCGGGAACTGGGCAATTTGAAACCGACGACCTCATCATGTTGGCTTACCCCCACCCTCATCGGATTCTGGAAGGGAAATACGTTCTGCATGAATCCAGAACGCTTCTAAATTATAAAACTCCCGTTCCTTCGGCATCATGATGTGAACGATAACTTCACCGTAGTCTTGTAGTATCCAATTACCCTCGGCTTTTCCTTCTGTCCTCAAGGGAAGTCGTTGTAATTCAGTTTCGACTTTTGCTTCAATTGCTTGAGCGATCGCCCTTACCTGTACCTTAGAATAGCCAGTCATCACCACAAAGTAATCTGCTAGATAAGATACGTCTGCTACTCTGAGCAATAAAATATCACCAGCTTTGCGATCTGATGCCGCCTCAGCGATCGTTGCGGCTAATTTTCCGCTTGCTTCATCTTTTAGTGCAGGGTTTTTCACCACATTCTTTGTCAGTGGCACAGATTGTAATGGGAAATTTCCTTGGAAATAATCAGTCATTAAACCTCAGGTGCTTTCTTCCTTTTGAAACAATTGTTTACATTTCCTTACAAACAATCAACAATTGATCGGAAAATGTGTCAATAGGTTTTTTTGAATACTAACAAAAAAACAGGCGTCTATGCGGGCTAGGTTGACAAGACTAATTAAAAATACTTAGCTTGGTTTAAGAGTTTGGTGAGTATTACGAATTACGAATTTTGCTTTGCAGCACTAGACTTGAGGCTGTTTTTTACAAGATATAATCATTGGAGGATTTAGACTTGCCACTCTTTTATAAAGTTGAGTGAGTCTGCTAGTCGGGTTCTCCCGCTAAAAGAACTTATTCTTTCTTGTTAATTGTATAGGCTAAAAAATTGGTATCCCACGGCTTTACTTGATTATTCAAGCCGTGGGATTTTTAGAGCGAGTATTCGGAAATGTACTGTTTTATCTGTGTTGCAGCATTAATTGTTACATTAAAATACTGCTTTTGACTTTTCAAAGGAAAGTAGAAGTCTTAAATGTAACACTAATGCTATAGATTAAACTTCTTGTTTGGTGACTATTGTTGAGTGAATTTCTTCACGATTTGCAATCAATGAGTAACACAAAGACTCATACTGAGTTAAAGCTTGCTCAAAAGAATACTGCTCAACGGCATATTGGCGACTGTTATAACCCAGAGTTTTAACTTTTTCGGGGTTTTGATATAAGTCTAAAATTGCCGCAGCCAAAGCTTGAGGATCTTCTGGAGGAACAATAACTCCGCCGCCACTTTGTCTGATAGCTCTTGCTGCTGTACCATTATCGGGGACAGAGGCAACTAAAGCGCGTCCACTAGCAAGTAGCACCTGAATTTTTGACGGCATATTGAAGGATATAACATTTTTCTTTTGCACCACTAAACCAACATCCGCAGCTGCCAACATTTGTGGTAAATCTTTGCGGGGTTGAAATGGCAATAGTAAAACATTATCGGCGCCGCAGTCTAAACATTCTTGTTGCAATCGTTGTAAACCTTTTGCCTCTCCAACGATGACAAAAACAATATCTTTAATGTGACGCAACACAGAAGCAGCTTTGACAACACTTTCTAAGCCTTGGGTCAAGGCAATGTTACCAGAATAAAGTACTACAAATTTGTCATTTAAATTATGTGTTGTGCGGAAAGGGTTATTTTCTTGAGGTAACGGGCGGATAAAATTGACATCAACCCAGTTGGGAATTTGCACAATTTTGTTAGGCTCTACGCCTTTAGCTCGTAAATTTTCTACAAATCCATCGGCTATAACGCTAATTTTATTGGCACTGCGATAAGCGAATTTTTCCAATAATGTAAATAACTGGATAAGCAATTTATTTTTAAGTAAACCGACGTGAACGGCTGCTTCTGGTAGTATGTCTTGTAGATTTAAAATTACAGGGCACGCACGTAACCATCCTAAAAGAGCAACTGGTACACAGCTTGGTAGCGATGGTGAGGTTGAGAGAATAACATCTGGACGCCAACCGATGAGTGCTGGTACAAAACTAGTAACAACGAAACTAGCATCTAGTAAGACTCGATCTAGTAAATTGGGTTGTGGACGAATCCAAACGTAACTACGTTGAATTTCAACGCCATTTTTGTATTCAGTAAGATACAACTTGCCGCGATATTCTTCGTAAATTTGACGTTCAGGATAGTTAGGCATAGCAGTGACTACGCGCACTTGGTGTCCCCGCTTTACTAGTCCCTCTGCTAATTCAGTCATTAGTGGGGCAATACCAATTGGTTCTGGATGATAGTTGTACGAGTAAATTAAAATCCGCATAGAAAATACTCTGAAGTACCCCGGTTTTTTATTTAATGACAATATTTGTCTCAAATATTTCTGGGAGCTTGGAAACTCTTATATTTAATTGTGGCTTCAGAGTGTTTTTATGTCAGGGATTTTTCTTAAAGTTTGAGTAAAATTTGATATTATTTACTTACATAATTGATGAATATTTTTTACTATACTAGGCTGTATTGGAACTGTTTATTTATGATTGGTACGTAAGTAAAAACCCTAAATTTCACGATCTAAAGACAAGAATTTCATAATACTAGTCATTAAATGAGCGATCGCCCTTGTATTTTCTCTTTTTTTGCTGGCTCAGGTTTCTTAGATTTAGGCTTTGAAACCAGTGGTTTTAACATTGTTTATGTTAATGAAATATTTCCTCCATTTATGGCAGCATACCGTTATTCACGGCAGCTTCTCAATTTAGGGTTGCCAGAATACGGATATTATGAGGGTGAAGCAGGAGACGTAACCAAACTATTTACAGAAAGCGCAGGACAACGCTTTCAAGAATTAATCAAAGACTGTCGCAAATCTCATAATCTTATTGGCTTTATTGGCGGCCCTCCCTGTCCTGATTTTTCGATTGGCGGAAAAAATAAAGGACATTTAGGAGATAACGGCAAGCTTTCCGCCGCTTATATTGAATTAATTTGCCATCATCTTCCAGATTTCTTTTTATTTGAGAATGTTAAAGGTTTGTGGAAGACGAAAAAACATCGTTTATTCTTTCAATCGCTCAAGCAACAATTACAGCAAACAGGTTATATATTTACAGAAAGGCTGATTAATACTATTGAATATGGTGTGCCTCAAAATAGGGAAAGAATTATTCTGATTGGGTTCCGAAGTAATTTTATTCAGGATATGGAAATAGAATTTCAGCAAGAAAAATTACAAGGTTCAGAGGCTTTGCTTTGGGAAAAAAACATTTTATATCAGCAAGAAAATATTTTTGCCTATCCTTGGCCTAAGTGCGAGCCATTTCAAGCAAATTCTATTCTGGCTTGTCCTAACAATATTCCTCAAGAATTAACAGTTGAATATTGGTTTCAAAAAAATAATGTTCTCAAGCATCCAAATGCCGAACATTACTTTCAACCAAAAGCAGGTATCGCAAAATTTGCTGCTGTTGATGAAGGCGATGATTCTAAGAAATCTTTTAAACGTCTGCACAGATGGCGTTATTCTCCAACAGCTTGCTATGGCAATAATGAAGTACATTTACATCCTTACAAAGTCCGGCGAATTTCTGTTGCAGAAGCTTTAGCTATCCAATCTTTGCCTGCAAATTTTTCACTTCCAGAAAATATGTCGTTGACAAATATGTTTAAAACTATTGGTAACGGTGTACCATATTTGGCATCGAAAGCTTTAGCTCAAACTATTATTCACTTCTTAGCGACTGGCGTAACAAACACTGTTGATATTTCTCACATTACTAGCACTTAATGTCAAGTTAAATACTCACATTAATTTTAGGAGATCTGCAAAGCTGACACCGCGTATTGTTCAGTAGCTTATTTTCAGAATAAACTCGTAATAAATGTGGTTTAATATATATATAAGAAATGTTTTAATTTTTTATAAACTTTAATAATCAATCACTGGCAGAAGACACGATGGCAGCAGACTATCCAGATATTGATATTGCGCCATTTATCGATCACGCCCTGTTAACGCCAACAGCTACTCCAGAGCAAGTTGAACAATGGTGTGAAGAAGCATACAGATTCAATTTTGCTGCGGTTTGCCTGTACCCTGCTTATGTCAAGCAAGCAGTTGAACTCCTTCACGGTAAGAATCCGAAAGTCTGTACGGTGATTGGCTTTCCTGCTGGTGCGACGACTTCAGCAGCCAAGTTGTATGAGGCTCAAGAAGCAGTAGAAAATGGAGCTACTGAGTTGGATGTGGTAATCAACTTGGGCTGGTTAAAAGCTGGCAAAACAGAACAAGTTCATCGCGAGATTGCTGAAATTTGCGAGGAGACTGGACAAACAGTGAAGGTAATTCTGGAAACCAATCTACTGACAGATGCAGAGAAAAAAATAGCTGCTGAAATCTCTATGGATGCGGGAGCAAGTTTCTTAAAAACCAGTACTGGTTGGAATGGTGGTGCGACAGTAGCAGATGTACAACTTTTGAAGGAATTAGCAAAAGAAAGAGTCGGAATTAAAGCCTCAGGTGGTATCCGTACTATCAATCAAGCTCTAGATTTAATCTTAGCGGGTGCTACTAGATTAGGCACATCTCGCGGTATCGATTTGATCCGCCAGCGCGATAACCTGGAAAAGGGTGAGTAGTCATTTGTCTTTCGTCATTTGTCCTTTGTTGTTTACTAATGACCAATGAAAATGACCAATAACCAATGACTAATGACTAATGACTAATGAGTAGAACCTATAAAGCAACCGGAATTAATCTTAAAACCCAGGCCCTTGGAGAGTCAGATAAAATTGTGACAATTTTGACACCAGAATTCGGTTTAATTCGAGCAGTGGCTCCAGGGGCGCGCAAGCACAACTCTAGTTTGGGCGGCAGAAGCGCTATGTTCGTTGTTAATGAGTTATTGATTGCTAAAGGGCGATCGCTCGATAAAATTACTCAAGCACAAACGTTAAAAGCTTATCCAGGTCTAGCTAAAGATTTGGGGAAGTTGGCTGCTGGTCAGTATTTAGCAGAAATAGTACTGTGTCAGGCTTTGAGCGAACAACCCCAAGAAGAACTTTATGAATTATTCAACGAACATCTCCATAGATTGGAGGTATTACCCAGCGGAAATACATCTGGTGTTTTGGCTCATTTGGCTCACGGAGTATTTCACCTTTTAGCTTTAGCAGGACTGACGCCGCAAGTGCAAATTTGTTGCTTGTCTGGACGACCCCTGACGCCAGACTTTACAGACCCCAACTGGCAGGTAGGATTTAGTATCCCTGCGGGTGGAACGGTTTGTTTAGAAGCTTGGGAAAGTTTGCGAAGAGAAGGGGAGATAACGAGCAGAGGGGCAGAGGGGCAAAGGGGCAGAGGGGCAGAGGGGAAAATAGTAACTCCTCACTCTTCTACAGACGCGATGAATCGCGTCTCTACTCTAATCAACACTCCCAATGTCCAATCCCCAATGCCCGATGCCCCAACAGTTGTTGTCCATCGGCAAGAAATACCTGTGATTTATAGTCGTCCTGGTGCAATGGAACTAGCTGTGCTGCAACATCTATCGCAACCAGAAATCGTACAAATTGATGGTGCTAGAGATCTGAACTGGTTATCTGTTGAGCAGATTTTACGCCAGTATGCTCAGTATCAATTAGGCCGCCCTATTCGCTCTGCTACTTTGATTGACTCTTATTTTGCTGCCAACCATGATGCAATCGTCTGATTTGGATAATAAAAAAATCCTGCCTTTATCACCAAGCCTCGTCAACAAAAATAATAGGGCATCAGAGCGTACAGTAACTAATCACCTAAGTGCTGTCCCTAAGCCTACACCTCATCAAATTGATGGCCAAGAAATGTCTCCAAAAGACGTTTCAAAAAGCGATCGCAATTGGACACAAGAAGTACCAAAAACTAATGTTCCAAATCAATCAGAAACGCCAAAAGAACCATTAACCGGCGAGGCAGATAAAAATAACGATGCCTGTGACGGGTTAGAACTCCGCAATGGGAAGAATTTGCCAGTAACAACTATTCCAGAAACAGAAGCAGCAAATTTGGATGAAGCTGGTTCAGAAGATGTAAAACAGCGGGGTTTTTTACCAGTATTAAGAAACTTTAATTTCCTGGCTCTTTGGGGCGGTCAAGTTTTCTGCCAACTAGCAGATAAAGTTTATTTGGTACTGATGATTGCTTTGATTAATACTCAGTTTCAAGGTGGAAATCAAAGTATTAGTGGATGGGTATCAGCCTTGATGATGTCTTTTACAATCCCAGCAGTATTATTTGGTTCCGTTGCTGGCGTATTTGTAGACCGCTGGTCGAAAAAGGCTGTACTGGTGGCGACGAATGTTTGGCGCGGTATCTTGGTTTTGTCAATTCCTTTTCTTTTGTGGTTAACTCATGATTGGCAACCCATAGGAGTTTTGCCAGTAGGATTTTTAATTATTCTAGGCGTGACTTTTTTAGTTTCCACACTGACGCAGTTTTTTGCCCCAGCAGAACAGGCAGCAATTCCTTTAATAGTAGAAGAACAGCATTTGCTCTCAGCGAATTCCCTTTATACAACGACGATGATGGCATCAGTAATTATTGGGTTTGCCGTTGGGGAACCGTTATTAGCGATCGCTGATGGACTTTGGTTGCAATTTAGTGGTAGTAATGGTTTGGGCAAAGAACTTTTAGTTGGTGGGAGTTATGCGATCGCTGGAATCATTTTGTTCCTCTTAAGAACTAACGAAAAACCCCACGCACCCGAAACAGAATTCCCTCACGTATTTTCTGATTTGCGGGATGGTTTCTCCTACCTCAAAGACAATCATCGAGTCCGTAATGCTTTACTCCAGCTAATTATCTTGTTTTCTGTCTTTGCAGCGTTAACTGTTTTAGCTGTTCGGATGGCTGAAATAATTCCTAATATGAAAGCCTCTCAATTTGGCTTTTTACTCGCAGCAGGTGGTGTTGGCATTGCAGCCGGAGCAACAATTCTCGGTCAATTTGGTCAACGCTTCTCTTATACCCAGCTTAGTCTGTGCGGTTGTTTAGGTATGGCAGCATCGTTAATTGGTATTTCGCTATTTACAACACATTTGTGGTTGGTTTTATTACTGATTACCTTATTAGGTATCTTTGGCTCACTAGTAGGCATTCCGATGCAAACTGCGATTCAAACAGAAACACCTCCAGAAATGCGTGGTAAAGTTTTTGGTCTACAGAACAATGTAATTAATATTGCTTTGTCTTTACCTTTGGCATTAGCTGGTATAGCAGAAACTTTTGTAGGGCTACAGACAGTTTTTTTGGGATTAGCAGCGATCGCCTTTTCGGGAGGAATATTAACCTGGTATAGTTCGCATCAGTAATTATCAACAAGGAGTTATTATTCATTACCTTGAAGTAATTACTAATTTACTGAAAACATTCATATTCGTGGTAAACTAAGGCCAGTCAAAATTTATCGCATACTTGCTGGATATCAATCTGACATTGTTCGGAATAAGTTGTTTAAATATTAAGAGATTGGCAACTTATAAGTATAATCAGTAAAGCCATCAATTTACCAGTTTAATTAGCTAAAAATTAGCTTTTTAAACTAATTTTTGGCACATATTTTTAATAAATAAAAATTCAGCAAGTATACAACGATAAAAGTAACAAAGGACGCTAAATTAATACATTAAACCCGCTTTTCTTACAGCTAAATAAAGAATGCGTATAGCCTGGATTGGAAAAAAATCGCCCTTTTGCGGTAATGTCACCTACAGTCGAGAAATTACAAATGCCTTGCTAGATAGGGGACATAAAGTTAGCTTTCTTCACTTTGCTCAAGAAGAATCAGAACCAAATAATTGGCCAAATCTCCAAGAGGTTCCCCTACCTTTTATTTACAAATCTCAGGTATACACAATTCCTACTTTGAAAGCGACCAAAGTTTTAACTGAGTCGCTGCGAGAAATTAAGCCAGATGTTGTTCATGCTTCCTTAACTTTATCTCCGCTGGACTTTGTTCTACCAGAAATTTGTGAGGAACTGGGGTTACCTTTAATTGCTACTTTTCATACGCCTTTTGCTGGTAAAGGAGCAAAATTAATCTCAGGGACACAGCTTTTGGCTTATCAACTCTACGCGCCTTTTTTGGTTAACTACGATCGCGTGATTGTATTTTCCCAAATTCAACGGGAATTATTGGCACGTATGGGTGTAAGGGAAGAAAATATTGCAATCATTCCCAATGGTGTCGATACCATCAAGTATTCTCCAGGCTATTCTCAAGTCAAAACAGAATTTCAAGCCGAACGCTTGTTCGTTTATCAAGGTCGCATCGCACCAGAGAAAAATGTCGAAGCTTTGCTCAGAGCTTGGAAACAATCACCAATGAATGCTAGTAGCAAGCTTTTGATTGTTGGCGATGGTCCTTTAAAGTCTTCATTAGAGCCTTTTTATGGTTGGGAATACGGCATTATTTGGTTAGGATTTGTTGCTGATGAAGATCGGCGTATTGAAATTTTGCGGGGCGCAGATGTATTTATTTTGCCTTCATTAGTAGAAGGGCTATCTTTGTCTTTGTTAGAAGGAATGGCATCTGGGATAGCTTGTTTGGCTACAGATGTTGGTGCAGATGGAGAAGTGTTAGAAAAGGGAGCAGGTATAGTTATTAATACCAAAACAGTGCGATCGCAATTGCGGACTCTCTTACCAGTTTTACAAGACCATCCAGAATTAACTACATTATTGGGGCAAAAAGCTAGACAGCGTGTATTAGACCGCTATACCCTCAGTAAGAATGTGACTCTGTTGGAAGAACTTTATAAAGAAGTTTTAACACAGCAACCTTTACCGCTTAGTCGTAGAGCGTAATAAAAAGGAAAAAATGCGATCCTTACGGCGGGCTGCGCCTACGCATTTTTAACTTTTTACTCTCTATGGATACACCTTTTTTTCATCACTATTCCCTTGTGTACATCATATACACAAAGCTAGAATCAACGATTGAAGAAAAGTTCTTGATGTCTCAAAGTGAAGTTGTGACTGTTTGACTGACTCCAGAATTATATGAATCTAATTACCTACAATAGTTAGAGCAGACTATTAAATGTCTTAAAGCTAGGCAATTAGAAGAGATTGACTATGAAAACTTAATAGAAGAACTGGAAGATTTGGCGAAAAACGAGAAAAGGCGAGTTAGAAGTCTGTTGGAATAGATTATCAGACATTTATACTTAATTAATATTGGGATTTAGAAAAGCCAATAAATGCTAACCATTGGACATCTGAAATTATTAGTTTTTGTAATCAAATCAAAGAATATTTAACTGCCAATTTACGCAACCATTTAGAGGATAATTTCAACAAAATTTACAGTCATGCCTTAGATTATGTTAAGGCTAAAACAAAGTAACCAATTTACCTGAATTATGTCCATATACCTTGGAGCAAATTTTGGATAAAAATTGGTTACCTTAAACCTACATATATGATTATTTGCAGGAAAAAATTTATCTTTCAATTATCGACTCAAGGCCAACCCAAAGCAGTTGGCTGTTCATAAACCCGCTTCAAAGTATTGACATCCCTAACAGAAATAGGCGAAGGTTTACGAACTTGGGAAAAGTATAAAGCATCAGTTTGTAGCGGACTGTGACCCCAAATTCCTAAAGCGTGCCCCAATTCATGGCGGGCTGCTGCTTGGATATACTCACCCGTTTGGCTGGGACTTAGTAAGATGGTAAAGCGGTGAGATAAAACTTTATTGTTAGCGTATAACTCGTAAGTCGTTTGTGCCGATCGCGCACGGGGTATACTACTACCTGGAGAAATTTGTAGAGGTGGGGCTTTCCGCATAATTTTAATATCAGCAACTTCTGGCTGTTGGACTACTGTCAAAGGCAAATAAGTATTCCATTCCTGCACAGCCTGTAAAACACTGTTAACCCATGTTTGAGCTTGTTGTTCGCTAACAGCTTTTGGCTTTTCTACGTAAATTTTAATCGGAAATTGTGACCACACTAAATAACCAACTTGAGTTGTTGTAACTTGGGAAAAGTAGTCGCCACTGTTGGTTTTATCTTGCCACTGTGCGAGTGTGGGCGGCAAGGGATGAGGTTTTGCTATAGATGAGGAAAATAAAGGAGTCGAGGACAAAGTAATTCTTCTTTCCCCCCATCCTCCCACACCTCCCACACCTCCCACACTCCCTGCTTCCCCAATGCCCCATACCCCATTAGTAAAAATAAGTAGCAGCCCTGTGCCAATAATTAAGGCAAGAGCTGCTAATAATCGCCGTCTAATTAAATTTTTCGGGGTTTTAGGTATTGGGTATTGCGTTTTATTCCTCATCTACCCTTCGCCCCATCTTTATTTAGGCAACCAACCGGCACTTAAAACTATTGTTAGACCAAGAAAAATGGCTGTTAAAGCCCAAGTAACTCGATTTAAGGTGTTTTCTGCACTTTTGGTACTGCTAAATAGCTGAGCTTGTCCACCAATGGCTCCAATACCATCACCTTTGGGGCTATGCAGCAAAACTAAGATAATTAGACCAACGGCAGAAAAGGCCCAAATGCCTTGCACGATATTAGTAACTGTCATGGTAGCAATCTCGTTTATAACAAGTTTTAAAAAAGAGGAGTTAGGAGTTAGGAGTTAGGAGTTAGGAGTTAGGAGTTAGGAGTTAGGAAAATTTTAATTGCTCAATCTTAATTATTAACTCCTCACTCTTAACTTTTCACTCCTAACTTTTTTACAAGCCTACTTGTACGGGGGTGCGAGGGCGTTGCAGGTCATATTCTGCTGTTTTTAGCAGCGATCGCCCTGTCATTTCTGGTGGTTGAGGCAGCTGTAAAATCTCTAGAATGGTGGGGGCGATGTCGGCTAGCTTGCCATCGCTTCGCAGTTCGACATTTGTACCATATCCAGGGATTTTGACTTTTTCTCCTTCCACGAGGATAAAGGGGACTGGATTAGTTGTGTGAGCTGTCCAGGGATTACCCTCTTCATCTAGCATATACTCAGCGTTGCCATGATCGGCAGTAATAATTGTTGTGCCGCCGGCTTTAATAACGCTCTCTAATAACCGTCCCAAACAGCGATCTACTGTTTCAATGGCTGTAATGGTGGCTTCGATCTGACCGGTATGCCCTACCATGTCTGGGTTGGCATAATTAATCACAACTAAAGAATATATACCCTTTTCAATGGCAGCGATCGCTACGTCTGTAACTGCTGTTGCTGACATGGCTGGGGCGTGGTCGTAAGTCGCTACCATTGGGCTGCTGACTAATTCTCGGTCTTCTCCAGGAAAAGGTTCCTCAAAACCTCCATTAAAGAAGTACGTGACGTGGGCGTATTTTTCTGTTTCGGCAGTACGGAATTGCTTGAGATTGCGATCGGCTATCACTTGTCCCAGAATATTATTGAGATTTTGCGGCTCAAAAGCTACAGCAACTGGTAAATCTGGGTCGTACTGGGTAAACGTTACAAATGACAATGGTGTAATTTGCTGCCTTTCAAAACCTGTAAATTCAGGACTGACAAAGGCTTGAGTTAGTTGTCTAGCGCGGTCAGGACGGAAGTTGAAAAATATGACTCCATCGCCTGGTTCTATCGCACCGGGAGCAATTCTAGTCGGGTTAATAAACTCGTCTTTTACTCCTTCGGCGTAAGATGCTTGCACAACTTCCACAGCTTTGCGACCATCACCCGCACCATCTTGTGTCATGATATCGTAAGCAAGTTTTACGCGATCCCAGCGGCGATCGCGATCCATCGCGTAGTAGCGACCGCTGAGGGTGACTATGCGCCCAATTCCGATGCGGTCTACATAATCTTCCAGCTCGGCGATCGCTTTTACGCCGTCCGTTGGGGCGGTGTCACGACCATCAGTAATCGCGTGGATACAAACTTCTGAAATCCGCTGGTCTTTAGCTAAGTCAAGTAGTCCAAATAGATGGGTAATATGGGAATGTACCCCTCCCTCAGAACAAAGCCCTATTAGATGTAGCTTGCCATTTTGAGAGCGAACTTCCTGGCAAATTTTGACAAGTGCTGGGTTTGATTTAATAGAACCATCTTCGACGGCATCGGAAATGCGTACTAGTTCTTGCGGTACCACTCGCCCAGCACCAATGTTCAAATGGCCAACTTCTGAGTTGCCCATCTGACCATCTGGCAACCCTACGGCTTTTCCTGATGTGTGGATGAGGGTATGCGGGTAAGCTGCCCATAAACTATCCACAATCGGAGTTTTAGCAGCAAGAATAGCGTTTCCTCGCATTTGCTCGCAGTAGCCCCATCCGTCTAAAATGACTAGCACCACAGGAGCAACAGGTGCTTTGGTCATAGTAAAATTGCCCTTTACTTTTTGTAATACCCGAATGATACCATTGCTAATCGCCGCCGCAAGTGAATTTCTGCTTATTAAATTGTTTTATGAACTACTTGCAGCTTTTTGAGACATTTTTTAAATATTGGTAATTTTTCGATGATGTTTTCGATCTTGAATAATCAATGATTACTTAGTAAGGTGTCATCCATTTAAGTTGCTAATTCGTGAGTTTGTCTTTTGTGATTTGAAAATTACTAATGACCAATGACATAGGCGCATTAACTTTAGCATCATTAATCTAATATACAGCTATTAGCTGTATATTAAAAACTTAAATTAGTGAAGAGTCAACAGTTATCAGTAAAGCTGGTGATTGGTAACTGTAGAACAAAGAGGCTGTTAGCCAAGTCAGATAATCGACAAATAATAACTGTTGAACTTCACTGTACGGAATTTTCGAGTTTTTTATTTTCGTTTTGCCGCAGATTTAGCAGCTTTAGCAGCTTTCTTAGCAGCTTTTTCAGCTTCTATAGCAGCTAACCTTGCTTGCTCTTTTTCTTCAGCAATTTTATTGAGATAGTAATGATAATCTCCTAAATAAACCCGGAATTCTCCATCACGAATTTCGACAATTTTGTTGGCTACTTGAGAGATAAAGTAGCGGTCATGGGATACAACAATTGCCGTACCATCATAATTTTGCAGTGCTTCTTCCAGCATTTCTTTAGCTGGAATATCTAGGTGATTTGTAGGCTCATCCAAGATTAATAAGTTGGCAGGGCGTAAAAGCATTTTTGCTAATGCTAAACGAGCTTTTTCTCCTCCACTTAATGCCCCAACTGCCTTAAATACTGTGTCACCACTAAATAAAAATCGTCCTAAAAGCGTGCGGACTTCTTCATTTTTCCAATCGGGAACTTCATCATGGATTGTCTCCATGACTGTTTTATTTAAATCCAAAGCTTCGGCTTGATTTTGCTCAAAGTAACCGGGAATAACATTATGATCCCCTAATTGAATAGTACCTTCTGTGGGTGATTCCATACCCATAATTAAGCGCAGAAGTGTAGATTTTCCAGCGCCGTTGGGGCCAAGAAAAGCAATGCGATCGCCTCTTTCAATTAAGAGATTCGCTCCCAAAAACAAAATCTTATCATCATAGATATGAGCAAAATCTTTGATATTAACGACTTCGCGTCCGCTGCGGGGTGCAGGAGGAAAGCGGAAGTGTAAAGTTCTTACTCCAGCTACAGGTGCTTCAATGCGCTCGATTTTTTCCAGTTGCTTTTCTCGACTTTTTGCCTGGGTACTACGAGTAGCACTGGCACGGAATCTATCGACAAAAACTTGTTGTTTTTCTAATTCTTTTTGCTGGCGTTCGTAAGCACTAAGTTGTGCAGATTCATTTTCAGCTTTCTGTTGCAAATATGCGGAATAATTGCCCAGGTAAGTATTAGAAACACCGCGTTCAGTTTCTACAATTTGAGTGCAAAGACGGTCAAGAAATTCCCGGTCATGGGAGACTATAACCATCGGAGTAATTAATCCCTTGAGGTAATTTTCCAGCCACTCAATGGTTTCTAAATCCAGATGGTTAGTTGGTTCGTCTAGCAGTAATAAGTCTGGTTTTTGCAACAGAATTTTACCCAAACTCATCCGCATTTGCCAGCCGCCACTAAAGGCGCTGACAAGGCGATCGCTATCTTCTACTCCAAATCCCATTTCTGGTAAGATTTTCCCAATGCGTGCGTCTAAGCCATAACCATCCAAAGCTTCAAATTGACGCTGTAAACGATCCAATTTGTTGATTAGCTTATCCAGTTCCTCTGGAGTAGCCGTTTCCATGTCGCGTTGTACTTCCGCTAGAGATAATTGTACTTGGTTAGCTTCTTTGAAAACAGTCCAAAATTCTTCTCTAACGGTGCGTGTAGGGTCTACTTCAAACTCTTGGTTGAGGTAAGCTATGTGTAAGCTGGCAGGACGAATGATTTCCCCTGAGCTAGGTTCAGTTTCCCCAGTAATGATTTTGAGTTGGGTGGATTTTCCAGCACCGTTGACACCGACTAAGCCAATGCGATCGCCTGGTTTAACTTCCCAGTTGATATCTTTGAGAACTTCGCCTGTAGGATAAATTTTACTAATATGTTCGAGTCGCAGCATTAAGTTTCTCTCAGGTAGGGAGTGGGTGATTGAAGACGAAGTAATAACACCGCTTCCAATATTAACAAAAATTAACTATAAATTTGTCGCTAGAAAGTTCTCCAACTCGAAATCAAATTTGGCTGGAGTGAGGTATTAAAATTGCCGGATCCTTGTTAAGACTGACTTTGTGTTACTTGTCTAACTTCTTCTACACTTAAATCTAACGCTTGTCCTATGTACTCTACAGTCAGACCTGCTGCCAACATGGGTCGTACTGCTTGCAGTTTACCTTGTTGAATACCTTCTTGAAAGGCTTCCTGATAAAATTTGGTTTGTTTTAACTCGCTTAAACCAAAGATTTTTTCCATATCCTCCCTACTCATTGTTGGAAACTTGTAAGCCACAATAGTTTCTATAAATTGTAATAATTGCTGCTGTTTCAGTGGCGAGTTGATTTCGGACTTGGTTCTGTCTATCAATTCCCTTGCTTCTCGGATTGCTATATCTTCCGCTACAACTACTAATTTAACAGTTGCAATGCCAATAGGAAGCGATGCAGTTTCACCTAATTCATCTAAATAAATTCGTCTAACTCGCTGACTGTCAAAGAATTCACGATAATGCTTAATATTTCCTATATCTACACTTCTATTGGGGTGTAAAATCACAGCACTCCAGTTATTTTGAGGTTAGTTTTGACGCAGGTATAAACAGATTTCCGCAAATAGCCGTGAATAAATTTATGCATCAGGCTGAAACTCTACTTCAACAAAATAAATCTGGTTTTCATTCCCTTGTGTGGAAAAAAATACACCATCGATTTTGAAAGCCGTTTGTTTGATTTCAATTGATGAAAATTGATAAAGGCTAGCTTTTTCAGGCAGATTGCCAATCAGTTCAAAAAAGATACTAGGAAATTCTTGAAAGAGACGGTAAAAAATACTGTCTGTCTTCATAATTTTTTACCATTCATCAACTTAGGGTTTACTACTCATACGTTACTTTATTTTTCTGAACCATCTCGCACTTGTAGTAAGCGTTCTTTTGCTATTCCTAATATCCTTGAAAGTGGTGCTAATAAACTATCATCAAATACTTCACCAGCATAAATATTATTCAGTTCACTGGGAGATAATTTAAAAGTATCGCAGAATTTAGCAAACTCTTGGTTACTCAGGTCGAGTTCCTTTTGCCGATCGCGCAGCAAAAGAGCGATCGCTCTAGTTCCATATTTCGGACGTTCGCTACTTTTTACATATTTGTGAATTAAATGATTTACTTGATTCGTGTCACCACCCATTTTTTTTATTAAATCAGTACAAGCTAGTTTAAGTGCTTTTCTAAAAACTTCTTCATCATTCAAAAAAGTAATTATTTCACTTGCATACTCTTGTTTAAAAAATCCAACTAAATTGCCTTGATGGTATATTGGTATATAAGCATTGTTGACTTCAAATTGCCAATCTAAAGGCTCATTACGTAGCGACATAGATACCCCTTTAAATTATTTAAGATTTCACCATTTTAAAACCATTTTTTATTACCTGCCAGTGCTTAGATTTTTGTCATATATTTAAAAACATCAATTGTTAAAGTAAGTGTAATTTCCCATCATCAGTAGAGATTATTTGAAAGCATCTCACTTTTGCTAATCGCTGGTACTATATGCGCCAAAAACTCGAACTCACTAACTGATGAGCAAAGCTTTATCCACAGGAGCTATATCTAAGTAAGTCCGGGTTAAATGGCGCTAGGTTTATGTAGTTGCACTTGAGATTTTTTAAGTATTTATACTAATAAACATAATTCAAGCAAAATTAGCGATCGCCTTGTTAATCCCTAAATACCTGTAATCATGTATTTATATTACGTAGTGTTGTTAAGCTTACGTTAGATATTTAACTATACTGGGCATACTCTAAATATCAAGTGAGTAGCATCAAAAAGGAGTAGACAGTATGTTAACCATAACTTGGCAAGAAGAAATTGCATCCTTGAAACAAGATTTGAAGAATCAAATAAATAAAATTTCACGTAGTTCTGATATTAATATACCTAATCATATTTGTATAAATAACCTGAAATCAAAGTTAGAGAGATTAGATGAAATAGAAAAAATTCTTAGTATAGAAAAATATAAAATTGCTTTTATAGGTACTATTGGTCAAGGAAAGACGACAGCTATTTGCCATCTTTTTAACTTGATAAGCGATTTCAATGTTTCTAAAACTATTGCTAATAAGTCTCGAAATGTAATCGAAACCAAAGAGTTGCTATCAACTGGAGGAGGCAAAACTACTATATGTGAAGTAATTATCAAAGCCGCAGAAAAAACTTATATAGAGATAGAGCCTTATGCAGTAGATGAGATGGAAAATCTTATTTTTGATTTTTGCGAATCTATTGCCAATAAGGATAATCCTAACCCAGATCAGAAGATAATTATTTCTAAAGAAGTTGAAAGAGCGATTAGAAATATTATAGAGATGAAATCACGGTATCAAACAATTTCTGAGGGTGACAAAAAGAAAACTGAAATAGATGTAGCTCAGGAAGAATTTGAGAAATTAGGATTAGATGAATTTAAAAAGCTTGCTTTAAATAATGCAAGGCTAGAATCTAGAACTACGAATAAGATTGAATTTGACAATAAAAGAAATGAACAAGAATGGATAAAAAATACTTTTGCCGCTGTTAATAATGTTGAGTTTCAAGAGTTCGCTATCCCCAGAAAAATATATCTTTATGTGAGCTATGATGTTTTATCTGGCTCAAACTTGTCTCAGTTCGATTCTGTTGTGGATACTAAAGGACTTGATGAAAATCCAATTCGTAAAGACTTACAGAAATATATTGAGAATCAGGATACTATCTGTCTCTTTGTAACTCCCTTTAATGCTGCTCCTGAAGCTAATATTAGTAAATTAATAGTTTATCATCTTGCATCTAAATCCAAAGATTTTCACCACAGATTTGTAACTTTAGTATTACCTAAAAAAAATGAACCTGAAAAAGTGAATGAATGTGACGGAGATTATGATACAGGAATTCAAATCAGAAAAAAAGAAATTCAAGCTACATTCAGGAATTTAAAGTTAGAATTTTTTCTAGAAAATATTTTGTTCTATGATGCTTTGAGATACTACCGTGATGATATAGTCAAGCTCAATACTGATATTTACAGTCAAGAAGATGTACAAGCAGATAAAAATGAATTTATCAAAGCCATAGCGGGTGTAATAGAACGTAGACGAAATCTTTTATTGGACGAAATAAAGAATATCCAAGAAAGCTTTACAAGGATAAAAAATGGTGATGCTTTGACAGCATCAGAAATTAAAGCAATTGAAAATGCCATTCATAAGATTAAGGATTTACGCTATTTAAATAAAAGAGTACCTAGTTTTGTTTATCAAGAATTCATTGATAAATATGTTGAATACTATCGTATCGTTTATCGAGCATGGAACACTAAACACGCTATCCATAGAAACTTCGGATACTATGAGCCAAGGAATATAGACGTATATTACGATATGAGGGTTGTTGCCGAAGGAACAGATGAAGATGAAATGTTGAAAAAATTTACAAAACAAGCAAAAAATGAATTAGAAAATATTCTCACTGAGCTTACATCTGCAAATGAATCTTTAAAGACATTTATCCCTGAATTAGTCATAAAATTTAACTCATTGTATGACGATTTTATCACTGAAGTAGGGGTAGAAATCGAACACGAAGCTAGAAGAAAACTATCACCTCAAAGCAAAGATTCTGAATTCTGGACGGCTCTAATTAATGAAAAGGGTAGAGAAAAGCGTAAAGGCGAAAAATATGGAGATAACGTATGTCAGACTTGGAAGCGTGAACTAGAAACTGAGCCTAGCTTAAATACATTTTTAGAGATTAAAGCAGGACAGTATTGGGCAGAATTAGTTACTAAAATACTAAAGTTTTTTGGACAATAATAGACATCTAGCGATTTTAAATTGCATCGTAACTATAAAGGGATGCTATCTTATTGTGTCCCTAATATTATATTTCCACTAAATAAATATTATGATATATGACTAGCCTAAGTGAAGAAATATCCAAAAAACTAAATATCTACAAAAGGAATTATACAAAATATACAAAATGTTTACTTAGGCGCAAAGAAATTATTCTTGATGGAAGACCAGAAGAAAAAGTTAGACAATTATTTCTCTACTTTTTGATAAATCAAAGTGGTTTATTTCCAAATGTAATTGATATCAAAGTTGAGTCTAATAATCATGATATAGAATTATATAAAACTATCAAAAATAAGGATTTTAAACCATATTACCCTCCCCTGATGATTGTGGAAGTAAAGCGAGAAGAAGAAAACTTACATAATCACGAGAAGCAGATTGAAAGATACTTAATAAAATCTTGCTCAGAAATTGGTATTTTATATAATTATCATCAGATAATTACGTATATAAAAAAAGATGTAGTATTTACTAGTAAATATCTCAATAGCCTTGGAGATATACCACCTTTAATCTTACAAAATGCTAATAGCACAGAGAACGATTTACTAGAATTTGAAAAAGCTGTAAATGGAAGTTTTGATAACTTTCATTACCTTGCTAAAAAGTATGGAAAATATGCTTTAAATATAATAATTTTTAGACTTAAGGGTGAGCAATTTCCTATAGCAGGGTGTTTCTTCAAATTTCAAGATAACAATGTGTATTATGACGTATATGGTAAATATGCTAAAAAGCAGCAAAGCTTTAATTACCAAGATTTTGACAGGTTAATTTCTATTACTTATTGACAAATATAACGTGTCTCCAAATAACAAACGATCGTAAGAAAAATTGCAGGAATTATCCTTCCCAGTCTTGATGAGTATCGCACAGAAAATTGTCTGCGATCGCATCATCAAATAAATATGGGCAAGACTCTGGAAAAGTTCGTAATGGTAAGTTCGTTTCTCGTAACGCTAAATCTACTCCTGCTTCAAAGCCATCTAACAAAGCTTCTTCTATTCGAGACTTTAAGCTAGGGTTCTGTCGCAAATGCCTGTGGATGGCACGACGCTGTTCTCGAATTGTTAAAAACCAACTGCGGGAGCGTTGTTCGGGTTGATATTCCCACTTTAAGAGATGGCCGAGTAATACACTCAAACGGCTCACAAGTTCCCGATATTCCTGTCTGCCCAAAGCTTGAATTTCCTCTTGCAGGTGTTGCCAGTCGAGTTCTGTAACTAGCCTCTGCTCTAAGGCTTTCGCCTGCTGCTGCGTCCAGCCATAAAAGTCTTCGTTATACAAACAAGGTTTGTCCATATCTATATAAAAGAATTTTGACACCAACAAACCACGAGCTTATTTAAGTATTTAAATTCAATTTTGAACAAATATTCAACTGGCCTTTGCTTCATCGCCTGATGCTTCAGCCACAGCAGCGAACCTATCCGCCGCAGCTTGCACAATTTGAGCCACTTGACTAAGAGGCATGTGCTGTATTTGTCTGAGAATCAAACTCAAATCTGAGGTTTCTTGTATTGGCTTGCCATCCAAGCAACTAAGTAACTCTTGGAGTGTGTAACCCGCCCTCGCTGCGATTTTTGCCAGATATTCGGTGTCTGGCACATTCACACCCTTTTCCCACAACTGGACAGCAGTAGCAGAAACTCCCAAAAGCTTGCCAAAAGCTCGCTGGCTCATGGAACCACGAGCTAGTTTGATGATTTCAATCAGTTTTTCTCTGCTTTCGATGTTCACTGCTTGTGTAGCTAGTCAACTGCATTTATTAGTTTAGTGAGAAAGCTTAAAATTTTAATTTTATATTTACAAGTTTTGTTGTTAATGGTAAATTAAAATCTTGCTTTTAAACAAGCAACATTCATTTTAATTATGGATTATGGACGTTGCTAGGTTATTTGGCACTAGTGCCAATGATACAAAAGGTGCATCATGTTTTGCAAGCCACGCCAAATAAAAAAATATCGTCGCAAAGGACGAAATCTCATAGCCGCTAATAAGCTCAAACCAGGACAGTGGCAAATTTCAAACCGTGAGGTAAAAGAAGCTCTCCAAACCAAAGGCTATGAAATTAAGCAAATCAAGAAAATCCACTGTCTGAAGCATCAGGTGTGTATTTCTTACTTGGATACAGCAGGTAACGTGTGTAGTAGCTTTTTCAGCTATCGGATTTTTCGGCGTTGGCAACAAGAAGCAGAAAAATTAATTTATACTTGCCAGAGTTTGAAGGAATGGGCAAGGATAAATTACGTTATGAAGTACGAATTTGCTTATTATAACTATCCCAGCAAAATGGAAGATGCACTCCAAGCTGCATTAAAAAACCACCTGATTGTGCTAAAAATAACAACACAACAAGCGGTTTTTCAGAAATTTTACTAGTAAAAATTAATTGGCGCTAGCAGTCGCCAATTCAGCTAGACGTTCCTGTTGGTCTTGGGAGATGCAAGATTGGATAATAGTTTCTAAATCGCCTTCCAAGACAGGGTTAAGAGAAAAGTTTTGACCTAAACGATGGTCGGTAACGCGATTATCTTTATAATTGTAGGTGCGAATCTTTTCCGATCGCGATCCCGTACCAACTTGCGATCGCCGCATGGAAGTTACAGCTTCTTGTTGCTCGCGTAACTTCATTTCATACAACTTCGCCCGCAAAATTTGCATCGCCCGTTCTTTGTTTTGCAACTGGCTGCGTTCTTCGGTACAGAAAATACGAATTCCCGTTGGTTTGTGCATCAAGTCAACGGCTGTTTCCACCTTGTTGACGTTTTGTCCGCCAGCACCACCGGAACGAGCCGTGGTCATTTCAATATCCTTCGGGTCAATGTGGATTTCTACATCATCCACCTCTGGCATAATTGCCACCGTAGCAGTGGAAGTGTGAACGCGTCCGCCTGCTTCTGTAAGCGGCACCCGCTGTACGCGATGCACTCCAGCTTCAAACTTTAGCTGACTGTAAACGTCGTCACCTTTAATTTCTAGAATTACTTCTTTCCAGCCGCCCATTTCTCCCAGAGATTCACTCACTAGGGAAACTTTCCAACCTTGAGTTTGGGCGTAGCGAGTATACATCCGCATCAAATCGCCAGCCCAAATACTGGCCTCATCGCCACCCGTACCAGCGCGAATTTCCAACATGATATTCTTTTCATCATTGGGGTCGCGAGGCAGCAATAAAACTTTCAAACGAGTCTCTAAATATTCTATTTTTTCCTCAAGTTCATCTACTTCCAGTGCTGCCATTTCTTGCAGTTCTGGGTCACTTGCAGATTCTTTAAGTACCTGACGCGCTCCGATCAAGTCTTGTTGGGCTGTTTTCCAAATTTCATAGGTATTAACTACCTCTTCCAAAGAAGAACGAGACTTAGCAATTTGTTGATATTCATCAGGGTTGCTAGCGGTATCGGGGTCGCCAAGACGACGGGTTAATTCATTAAAGGTTTGTTCAACGGATTTTAGTTTGTCCAGTAAGTATGATTCAGCCATGACGAGTGCGATCGCTCCTTAAAAAAATAACAAATTGGCTCGAGCATATAAATGACAATCGACCCCGAAAAATGCAGGGTCGTCGTTAACAGCAGAGCCAAGCCGCTACTTTTTCTTTTTGGTGCCGGAGCTTTGTTCGCTGGACATCCCGTATTTGCGGAGGAAACGTTCAACTCGACCTTCGGTGTCGATAATCTTCTGAGTACCAGTGTAAAATGGGTGATTTCCAGACCAAACATCTACGTGTAATTCTGGCTTAGTAGAGCCAACAGTCATTACAACTTGACCGTTACAGTAGACTTTAGCATCTGGATACCACTTGGGGTGAATATCAGATTTAGCCATTGTTCCTTCTGTGGTGAATCTATAAAAATTATAACTTTTTGATTGAAATTAGGACTAGGGACTAGGGACTGGGAAAGAGTTTTCCTAACCCAATGCCCAATGCCCAATGCCCTAACGCTTAGAGTACTGAGGCGCTTTCCGGGCTTTGTGTAAACCATATTTTTTCCGTTCCTTTGCCCGAGGATCGCGAGTGAGATAACCTTCGGTTTTCAAAGGTGGGCGGTTGTCTGGGTCTAGTTGACACAAAGCCCGAGCAACTCCCAAGCGAACAGAATCAGCCTGTCCGGTCAAGCCGCCGCCTTCTGCTTTTACCAAAATGTCGTATTCGTTTTCTAGTCCCAAAGTTTCCAAGGGTGCTTTTATGACTCCCAGGTAATTGGCATTGAATTGGAAATACAAATCTCCATCTTTACCATTTACAGTCAGTTTACCAGTACCCGGAACCAAGCGTACTCTTGCTACTGCGGATTTCCGACGACCAGTACCCCAGTACATGGCGCGACCGCTATTGGTGTCTACTGCTACCATTAATCTTCTGCTCCAGGAATTGTATTAATTTTTAGTTCTTTGGGCTTTTGAGCGTCGTGAGGATGCGTAGGGCCGGCGTAAACTTTCAGCTTGGTGAATAACTGCTTACCCAGGCTATTTTTGGGTAGCATACCTTTGACAGCGTGTTCTATAATTCGCTCTGGTAAGCGCTGTTGCAGCTTAGCAAAGCTTTCCGTTTTCATCCCGCCGGGACGCCCAGAATGGCGTCGGTACACTTTTTGAGTGCGCTTTTTGCCTGTGACTGCTACTTTCTCGGCATTAACAACGATCACGAAGTCACCTGTATCTAGGTGGGGTGTAAATTCGGGTTTGTTTTTGCCTCTGAGAACTTGAGCGATTTCACTGGCTAGGCGTCCAAGGCGTTTATCGGTGGCATCTACTACGTACCACTCACGCTCAAGGGATTCTTGAGGAGGAAGGTAGGTTTTAACTATTGTCATTTGTTATTTGTCCTTGTCCTGTGTACCTTGTCATTTGTTATTCACTAATGACCAATGACTATTGTACAGACGCGTAGACGCTCGAAGAGCGGCTTCTCGTCAGAGTATAATCGCGTCTCTACTACTGACCAATGACCAACTTTGGCAGGGTATCGTACCAAATCTCTTTGGGAAAGGGAAAATCTGGATAACCGACTCGCAACAAGCACAAACCTTGAGCTGGTGCGGCGTGTTTAACCTCTTGCCGACGTTCCTCTTTCCAGAGTTCGGTGAAGTTGGCAAGTGTCCGTTCTCCCGAACCTACTTGTACCAACATTCCTACCAACAGCCGTACCATGCCATACAAAAATCCATCTGCCTGTATTTCAATATGGATAAATGACCCACTGCGACGACACTCTGCTGCTTGTACCTCTACCCAGGAATGCGATCGCTTTGAACCTGCACGGTGAAAAGCAGCTAAGTGATGCTTTCCCAAGAGAGGTTTGAGAGCAGCTTGGATTAATGATTCATCCAGGGGTGCATAATAATAATGCCAACTGAAGGGTTTCACGAACAAGTTAAGCCGATCTTCAGTGTATATTGTGTAGCGGTATCGCCGATAGGCTGCGCTAAAACGAGCGTGCCAACGGGAGTCTACACCAGCTGAAGCCCTGATTAATATATCTGATGGCAAATAGCTGTTGAGGATTGTTGCCCATTTGTGAGGTGGAATAAAACCTGTTGCTTCAAAATGGGCGACTTGAGCAGCAGCGTGAACTCCGGCATCGGTTCGTCCTGCGCCGTGTAATGTCACGTGATATCCAAGAATAGTAGCGATCGCTTTTTCGATCTCTTCTTGGACTGTACGCTGGTTCTTTTGCCGTTGCCAGCCATGAAAATGAGTGCCCAGGTATTGGATTACCAAGGCTACTCGATGAGGTTGTCTAGGCTGGTGGCTTTCTAACATACAGACTTTGCCCTTTGTCATTTATCTTTTGTCATTTGTCCTTTGTCTTTTGCAAATGACTAATGAATAATGACTAATGACCAATGACTTAAACCAATTCAATGATTGCCATTTCAGCATTATCGCCCCGACGCGGTACGGTATGCACGATGCGGGTATAACCGCCCTGGCGATTACCATAACGAGTGGGGGCTTGCTCAAATAAAGCATGAACTAGGGCTTTGTCGAAGATATAGCCAAGGGCTTCACGGCGTGCTGCCAAGGAGCCGTTTTTGGCTAGGGTAATCATTTTATCTACTTCACTGCGGAGAACTTTAGCGCGAACTAAAGTGGTGGTGATTTTACCATGACGAATCAGATCGGTGGTGAGCGATCGCAATAAAGCGCGACGCTGATCTGCTGGTTTACTAAGTTTTTTAACGCGACAGCGGTGACGCATAATTAAGCACTTATGAACTACAAACGGTTTTCATATCATGTCTTAACGATCGCTTGTCAAAAAACTCTCCGCGTCCCCGCGTCTCCGCGTCTCCGTGTCTGTTTCAATGACAAGTAATCAACTAGACTTGATATCACTTAAGGGTGTTTCGAGCCTCTTTCCTGTGGCAAGGTGATGCCCAAGCGACGCTGCAAAGCTTCTACAACTTCTTCTGCTGACTTTTGACCAAAGTTTTTAATTTCTAGGAGATCTTCTTGGGTATAATCCAACAAGTCGGCCACAGAATTAACTTGTGCCCGTTTGAGACAGTTATATGCCCGTACAGAAAGTTGCAACTCTTCGATGGGAATCTGAGCAGTTGGGTCTTCTGAAATTTCCGAACCTGTATCTGTTGGTTCTAAGGAAATGTCTTTCAACGGATTGAATAAATCTACCAAGATTCCAGCAGCAGAGGATAGTGCTTCTTGGGGAGAGATACTGCCATTTGTCCAAACTTCCAACAACAGTCGGTCTTTGGTAATTGAGCCATCCCCACGAGCTTCTTCGACACTATAATTTACTTTTCGCACCGGCATAAATATCGAGTCGATTTGGAGAAAGTCCAACGATGTAGCTTCCTCACGTCCTCGCTCTACCGTGCGATAACCTTTACCTCTCTCGATCCTAAATTCCATTTCCAGTTTTCCACCCTCGGCAATGGTGGCTACATACTGGGTGGGATCGATGACTTCTACTTCACTAGGTAAATCAAAATGTGCGGCAGTGATTGTTGTTGGGCCGTTAACGAGTAATCTACCAATCTGGGGTTGTGAGGAATAGTTTTTCAGGATAACTTCCTTCATTCTCATGAGGATTTCCAGCACGTCTTCCCGCACGCCCGGAACTGTAGCAAACTCATGTGAAACGCCTGCAATCCGGACTGCTGTAACTGCCGTACCCTCTAAATTGGACAGCAAAACTCGCCGTAGCGCGTTGCCAACCGTTGTTCCTTGACCGCGCTCTAGAGGTTCCAAAACAAATTTACTGTAATGGTTGCGGCTTTCTTCAGTATTAGATTCTACACATTCAATTTGAAACTGCGCCACGGATTAGCCTCCCTTTTTTAAGGTGCTGCTTGCAGACAAATCAATTACCTCCCGAATTGAGTGTCAATTTTCGATTCTGCGAAAAGTTGAGCCTTTCTTCAAAGCGGGTTGCCCGACTTGCACGTAGACTCCCGGAGGGCGGCTTCTCGCAGAATACCGGCGTTAAACGCGGACTTCGAGCGTTCAAAGCTTTTGAAGACGGATTTTTGATTTTGGATTGTGCTTTTTCGGTTCATTTCCTCCCTTTTCTCGGCAGAACAAATCTCAAAGAGCTTTGATGTGCTTGACTGCGCTATCATCAATTTAAAATTCCTGAAGTGTCCAGCTTTGTTCGGGATTAATCTCAAATCGCAAATCTAAAATCGAAAATTGATTGATACTATTTTGGCTTGGCTGAAGTTTAACAGCTTTCCTTGGGGGAAATCTGAGGCACTTCCGGTCGCCCAAGCCATCCAAAGTTCAAGCTCCGATTCAATCCAGTTTCGACACCAGATGCCCAAGCGGTTATTGCAAGTGAGGCGATCTTACTTTAACTGCAACTTTTCGTCCTCACTGGTCAAGTTTTAACGCTTAAACACGACGGCGTTTGGGCGGACGGCAACCATTATGAGGAATCGGGGTAATATCCCGAATCAGTGTAATTTCCAGTCCTGCTCCTTGAAGTGCGCGGATAGCTGTTTCTCTACCTGCTCCCGGGCCACTAACCATTACCTCAATTTGGCGCATTCCTTGATCGATGGCTCGACGAGCTGCACTTTCAGCTGCGGTTTGCGCTGCAAAGGGAGTTCCCTTTTTGGCTCCCTTAAAACCGCTAGAACCAGCACTAGCCCAGGAGATAACATCTCCATTTTGATCGGTAATGGTGACAATGCTATTGTTGAAAGTAGACTGGATATACGCCATCCCATTGGGGACGTTCCGTTTCTGCTTTTTGCTCCCGCTTTTTTTAGTTGGTTGTCTCGCCATACTTGTGTAATTGATTTAAAGTAAAACTTGCTTAGTTTAGCAAGCGTTGTTAATTTATTTACCTGGTGCCTTCTTCTTGCCGGCCACTGTCTGCCTTCTGCCTCGACGGGTTCTGGCATTGGTGCGAGTCCTCTGTCCTCTAACTGGCAAGCCCATACGATGACGACGCCCTCTGTAGGTGCCAATATCAACTAGGCGCTTGATGTTCATCGACTCCCAGCGCCGTAAGTCCCCTTCAACTTCATAGTTGGTTTCTATTTCTGCCCGCAGACTGGCTACATCGGCGTCACTTAATTCTTTAACGCGGGTGTCTGGGTTTACACCTGTAGTCGCTAGAATTTCTTGCGATCGCGATAACCCTATTCCGTAAATGTAAGTCAGACCAATCTCGACGCGCTTATCGCGTGGAAGGTCTACTCCGGCAATACGTGCCACAATCAACTCTCCCTATTGTTTTTGCAGTTACTAGTAGTAAAAAACGCGATCGTTCGCATCTTTTGGTTTTAATAATGATATGCGTGCTGCAACTCTACTCTTTTGATTGAGAGCGTTATCCTTGACGTTGCTTGTGTTTGGGGTTGACGCAAATCACCATAACGCGACCACGGCGTTTGATCACATTACACTTTTCACAGATTTTCTTGACTGAGGCTCTGACTTTCATGCCTTTTCTACTTTGACTCCAAATAGTAAATTATAACATTTCTTGGGAATTTTTTCAGCTAAGTGTCTGGAAAACAGCCAAAAAGATGGTTTTATGGTAAAATTGTCTACATATACTTACTTCTTTCTCAGTCTGTAGGTAATTCTGCCTTTGGTCAAGTCGTAGGGGGTTAACTCTACCTTGACGCGATCGCCAGGCAAAATCTTAATATAGTTACGGCGAATCTTGCCAGAAATGTGTGCCAGCACGTTAAAGCCGTTGTCCAAGTCAACGCGAAACATCGCATTGGGCAAAGACTCTGTAACTGTGCCTTCCATTTCAATCAAATCTTGCTTAGACAACTTATTTTTTCCTCAACTCAACAATCTCCTGTTCGTTTGCAGCACTTCATCTGCAAGAGAACACACTTTGAGAAATATATCAACATTTTCTTAATATATTTTAGCTAAATTTGTTCAGCTTCCTGAATGGATCGGGAGTGGGGAGTCAGGAGTGGTAAAATCTGTACTCTCTACTCCCTCTACTTTTTAAGCGATTATCTTTTGCAACTCGTCAGTGACTTCTTCTTGGGACTGATTGCCATTGACTGTTAAAAGTTTTTGGCGATCGCGGTAATAATCAATTAAAGGAGCAGTTTCAGCACGGTAAACTTCTAAACGACGACGAATCACGTCTTCGCTATCATCTTTTCGTCCTCGTGCCAGTAAACGCCCTACTACTACCTCATCTGGGACTTCCAGGCTGACTACTTTTTCACCAGACTGGTCTAGCTGTTCGAGTAATTCCTCAAGAAAGACTGCTTGCTTGACAGTCCGGGGAAAACCATCAAGAATCCAACCTTGCTTGGCATCTGACTGACTCAGCCGTTCTTGTACCATTTCCTGTACTAGAATGTCTGGGACTAGTTCCCCTTTATCCATATAACTTTGAGCTTTCAAGCCCAAACGGGTTTGCTTAGATAATGCTTCACGCAATATGTCACCCGTAGAAATATGGGGAACTTGCCGATGGTCAGCTAATGTCTTAGCTTGTGTTCCTTTACCAGCTCCAGGCGGTCCCAAGAAGATTAGTCGCGTCACTATTGTTTCACCATTCCTTCATAGCGCTGAGAGATAACGTAAGTTTGGATTTGTCTTGCCGTATCGATCGCCACACCAACTAAAATTAACAAAGAGGTAGCACCCAATCCCTTAAATGTCGGCACTCCTAAAGCTCTTTCCACGCCGGTTGGGATAATAGCAACTAAGCCCAAAAAGATAGCACCTAAAAAAGTGAGTCGGTTCGATACACGTTCGATATACTCGCTAGTTGCCTTGCCAGGACGAATACCAGGAATACTGGAACCCATTTTCTTCAAGTTTTGCGCCACATCTACTGGGTTGAGAATCAACGAAGAATAGAAGTAGCTGAAGAAAATGATAGAAATCATGTAAACTAGGGCATAAACCCAAGAACCAGAACCGCTGGGACTCAGATAAGTGTTAACTATATTTGCCAATTCAGCATTTTTAGTGAAATTGGCGATTAACAATGGCAAACTGAGGATTGCAGCAGCAAAAATAATTGGCATTACGCCGCCTTGATTCAGGCGCAAAGGTAAGAAACTACGTTGCTCTGCCAAAACTCGACGACCTACTTGGCGACGAGCTGAAATAATTGGGATGCGACGCATTCCTTCCTGCACAACCACAATACCAACAATTGTTGCCAGGAAAACTAAGATTAGTACGATCACGCGACCTACTGTTTCTCTACCGCCCACTTGCACCAAATCGATGGTATCCCCTAAAGCTTTTGGTAATGATGCGACAATATTGACAAAAATCAACAATGATGCTCCATTTCCGATCCCCCGTTCTGTAATCAGTTCTGATGCCCACATGACGAACATGGAACCAGCAGTCAGAGCGATCGCAGTTTCAGCTACAAACAGCGGCCCTGGATTTAAGGCAAACTGCTGCAAAAACAATGCCGAAAAAGCCGTACTTTGAATAATTGCCCACCCCAAAGATACATAACGGGTAATTTGGGATATTTTTCGCCGACCTGCTTCACCTTCATTTTTCTGTAAATTTTCTAAAGATGGAATCGCAGCCGTGAGCAATTGGATGATAATGGACGCATTAATGAAGGGCAAAATTCCTAAAGCAAAGACCCCCAGAGTTGAAAGTCCTCGCCCGGAAAAGATATCCAACAAACCAAATATGGCATTATTGCCTGAGATGGCTGCGGCAAACCTACCTCTATCAATCCCTGGCACAGGCAAAAAGATGCCTAAGCGAACCAAAATTAAAATACCGACGGTGACAAGCAGCCTACCTCTCAGCCCGGCTGCTTGTGCCATCTGCATAAAAGTTTCTTGAGCCGTTGGGGCTTTATCTCGACTGATCATAGAGTGCTACCTTTAGTGTGAACCAGGCGCTGGCTGCGAGTTGGCTTGCATCTAAGTGCCCTATTCCAGTTCACTCATACGACTTCACAACTCCCACCAGCTCCCTCAATTTTGCTGCGAGCTGTACCTGTGAAAGCTGCCGCTTGTACCTTGAGCGCAACGCTCAATTCCCCGTTACCCAGAATTTTCAATGGGCCTTTAGCACCAGTGATAATACCTGCTGCTTGTAATGAGGTCAAAGTTACTTCGGTATTAGCGGGAAGGGAGGCTAGCTTCTCTACATTAATCGTAGTGTAAATCTTGCGATTCACAATCGGAAAGCCCTTGAGTTTTGGTAAGCGGCGGTACAATGGCTGTTGACCACCTTCAAAACCTGGTCTTGTACCACTACCAGAGCGAGATTTTTGACCCCGCATACCTAGACCAGCACTAGCACCTTGACCAGCAGAAATACCCCTACCTACGCGGCGGCGGCGTTTCTTTGAGCCTTTTTGGGGCTTAACATCGTTGAGTCTCATAAGCTAAAAGTGTCCTTTGTCAGTTGTCCTTTGCCATTTGTCCTTTGCCATTTGTCATTTGCAAATGACCAATGACCAATGACTAATGACTCATGACTAAATTAGATGTAGAGATTTTCAATAGGAATACCGCGATCTTCGGCAACTTCAGAAAGAGTACGCAGTGTAGACAAAGCGTTGACTGCGGCTCTAGCATTGTTAAGCGGATTGTTGGAGCCAAGTTGCTTAGCTAGGACGTTGCGAACTCCTGCTAATTCCAATACTGTACGTACAGCACCACCCGCAATTACACCAGTACCGGGTGCAGCTGGACGCATAATCACTTTTGCACCGCCACCGATACCATCAATCGGATGGGGAATGGAGTTAGATTTAGTGATTGGAATATCAATGAGGTGTTTTTTGCCATCGGCTACACCTTTTTTCACTGCTCCAATTACATCTGAGGCTTTGCCTACTCCAACACCAACTTGACCGCGTTCGTTACCAACTACTACGATCGCCCGGAAGCTAAGTTTTTTCCCGCCTTTAACAACCTTACTCACGCGCCGGATTTGAATTACCCGTTCTTGCCAAGTAGTTTCTTCTTTTTTGGCACGCTTGGTTCTACTTTTACGCTCTGTTGCCATAATCAATGTTCTCTTAATGTCATTTGTCAGTTGTCATTTGTCCTTTGTCATTTGTCCTTTGTCATTTGTCCAATGACTAAATGACCAATGACTAATGACCAATGACTTTAGAAATCCAAACCGGCTTCGCGGGCTGCATCAGCTAGGGCTTTGACACGACCATGATATAGGTTACCACCGCGATCGAAGACTACTTTGGTAATACCTTTTTCTAGCGATCGCACTGCTATCAACTTACCAACTTGCACCGATGCGTCGCGGTTGGCGCCTGAAGCTAAACTTGATTTCAACTCTGGTTCTACAGTTGATGCTGCCACTATGGTGTGATGCTGTGTATCATCAATCACCTGAGCATAAATATGCTCATTAGAACGAAATACTGCTAAACGTGGGCGTTCTGGGGAGCCAATAACTCTGCCACGAACGCGTCGATGGCGACGCTGTTTTGATTCTCTACGAGTAAGTTTCATTTTTACTTCTTACCACTCTTACCAGTCTTACCAGCTTTACGTCGTACCACTTCACCGGCATAGCGAATACCTTTGCCTTTGTAAGGTTCTGGTGCGCGAACAGCACGGATTTTAGCTGCTGTGTTACCGACAATTTCTTTGTCGTAGCCGCTGACAATAACGTTAGTGGTACCTTCTACTGCAAACTGAATTCCTTCTGGTGGTTCAATTTGCACCTGATGGCTGTAACCCATGTTCAAAACTAAGTTACGTCCTTGAACTTGTGCCCGGTAACCAACCCCTTGAATTTCCAAACGGCGTTGAAAACCTTGGGAAACTCCCTCAACCATGTTGGCAACTAAAGTACGGCTCAAGCCGTGTAATTGCCTAGAAGTACGGGTATCATCACGACGAGTTACTTGTAATATTTCTCCATCTTGGGAGACTATAACGTTAGCAGGTAAATTGCGAGAAAGTTCTCCTTTGGGGCCTTTCACCACAACTTTAGTGCCATCAATCGCCACTTGTACTTTGGCGGGAATAGTAATTGGACGTTTACCAATACGAGACATAACTTTTTGTCCTTTATGGAGTTATGAGTTATGAGTTATGAGTTATGAGTTTTTATGACTAACTTTTCACTCTTCATTCCTAACTCTTCACTTTTATTGACTACCAAACGTAGCAAAGCACTTCGCCACCCAAGTTTTGACGCCGCGCTTCGCGGTCAGTCATAATGCCACTGGATGTGGAAATAATGGCGATGCCGATGCCGCCTAATACTCTTGGTAATTCTTTTTTATTGGAGTAAACACGCAAACCAGGTTTACTAACTCGCTTGAGGGCGGTGATTAAAGGCTGACGATTCTTACCCTTGTATTTCAAGGAAATCACCAGATTGCGTTTTACCTCATCACCTGCTTCTTCGTATTCACCAATAAAACCTTCCTCCCGCAGCACTCTGGCAATACTACGGGTCATTTTTGTCGCTGGCACTTGTGTAGTTTGATGCCGTGCCAGGTTGGCATTGCGGATGCGCGTCAGCATATCTGCAATTGTGTCGTTAGCCGCCATCGTTCCCTCTATAGATGAACTTATTGATCGCGAAAGGGCATTCCTAATTCTTTGAGTAAGGCGCGACCCTCTTCGTCGTTTTTCGCTGTGGTGATGATGGAAATATCCAAACCACGGATTTGATCGATGCTATCGTACTCGACCTCTGGAAAAATTAGCTGTTCTCTAACGCCCAGAGTATAGTTACCGCGTCCGTCAAAGCTTTTGGGGCTGACGCCGCGAAAATCTCTAATTCTGGGCAGCGATAGGCTAACTAGTCGGTCGAGAAAGGCATACATTCTCTCGCCTCTGAGGGTGACCATAATACCCACAGGCATACCTTGACGAATTTTAAAGCCAGCGATCGCTTTTTTCGCCCGCGTCACTACTGGTTTTTGACCGGTAATCGTCGCAATTTCGTTGATCGATGCTTCCAACGCCTTGGCGTTTTGAGCCGCTTCGCCCAAACCTCGGTTAACAGTAATTTTGACCAACTTCGGTACTTGATGAACGTTGGTAAATTGAAACTGCTGGGTCAGTTTAGGGACAATTGTCTCGTGATATAAGGTTTTGAGTCTTGTTGTCGCCATAATTTTTTGTCCTGATATCCCTGGGCTTGGTCAGGGAACCTTTAATTTTGGATTTTAGATTTTGGATTTGGGATTAAATTAAAAATCTAAAATTTCAAGTTGGCTAATTCTGGTTATTTATCGAGAATTTCGCCAGTTTTCTTGAGCTTTCTGACTTTTTTGCCTTCTGGCGTAAAGCTGTAACAAACACGACTGGCGACGTTTTGCTTAGTGGAATAGAGCATAACGTTGGAGCTATGAATGGGGAATTCTTGGGTGACGATGCGCCCTGATTCTCCTTCTTGCTGCGGTTTAACGTGCTTGGTTTTAATATTGACACCTTTAACTACAACTTTACTCAGTTGGGGAAGTGCTTTGATAATTTCACCAACTTTTCCTTTGTCTTTACCAGCAATTACTTGTACGGTGTCGCCAGTTTTGACGTGCATTTTGTGGAATACTTTGGGTGTCTGTTTGGCTACCATTACAGCACCTCCGGAGCCAGAGAAACAATTTTGGTAAAGTTTTTATCGCGGAGTTCCCGAGCAACTGGGCCGAAAACCCGCGTGCCTCTGGGATTACCGTCTTTGTTAATAATTACAGCCGCGTTATCGTCAAAGCGAATACTCATACCGCTATCACGCTTTACGGCTTTGCGAGTCCGGACAATTACTGCTTCCACCACATCAGACTTCTTGACAGCCATATTGGGTGTAGCATCTTTAACAACAGCAATAATCTTATCGCCAATAAAACCATAACGGCGGTTGCCTCCGCCCAATACGCGGATGCACATTAGTTTTCTAGCACCGCTATTATCTGCAACATTTAAATAAGTCTGGGGTTGAATCACGATTTTACTCCCTTGTAATGTTGTTAGAAAACTAACAACTATGAGGTTTAAGTGGGTTTGACGTTCAGGATTTCTGTGATTTTCCAGCGTTTGGTTTTACTCAGGGGTCTAGTTTCCTGAATGCGGACGCGATCGCCCACTTTACACTGATTTTCTTCGTCGTGAACTTTATAGCGCTGGGTGTTGACTACAATCTTGCCGTATTTGGGATGAGGAGCGCGGTTCTCTACGGCGACTACCACCGTTTTTTGCATTTTGTCGCTCACTACCAAACCAACTCGTTCTTTGACTGCCATAATCTCCTACTCTTGTGCTTGCGGCGTTTGATTTGCTGCCCGTTTGCGTTCTCCCTCGACCGTCAGCAATTGGGCTAGGCGGTGCTTAGCATGTCGGAACTGGTGGGGCTTGTCTAGCTGTCTTGTAGCTTTTTGCAAGCGCAACTGAAATAGTTGTCTTTTGACAGCGAGAATTTCCTCAGAAAGTTTATCGTCGCTTAATTCTCTTGCTTCTGAAATTTTGGGAAGAGGCATGACCTACTCCTGCTCCTGTGGTTGAGAGCGCACAATAAATTTGGTTTTTATTGGCAGTTTATATGCAGCCAAGCGCATGGCTTCGCGGGCGATTTCTTCAGAAACGCCAGCAATTTCAAACATAATCCGCCCTGGCTTCACTACAGCTACCCAAAACTCTGGCGAACCTTTACCGGAACCCATACGGGTTTCCGCAGGACGCATGGTTACGGGTTTATCAGGGAAAATCCGAATCCAGATTTGTCCGCCCCGGCGAATATAACGAGTCATTGCCCGACGAGAAGCTTCTATTTGCCGGGAGGTAATCCAAGCAGGTTCTTGAGCTTGGAGTGCAAAATCACCGAAGTTCAGGGTACTACCACGGCTGGCTAGTCCCTCCATCCGTCCGCGTTGTTGTTTGCGGAATTTAGTTCTTCTAGGACTTAACATGGTTTGTCACTTGTCATTTGTCATTTGCCATTGGTCATTTGTCATCTGTCATTTACTAATGACTAATGACTAATGACTAATGACGATTTATCCTTCATTTGAACGGTCTTCAAATTGTTGGCGACGGCGTTGTTGTTGACGGCGACGGGGTTCGCGATCGCGATCGCCCCGATCCCCACGATCCCCACGTTCGTTGCGGGCTGCGGGTGGTGGTGCAGTTTCTTCCTGTCCGGGAATAATTTCTCCTTTGAACACCCATACTTTGATGCCCAAAATCCCATAAACAGTTTTTGCCGTGCAATAAGAGTAGTCAATGTCAGCCCGTAAGGTATGTAGGGGTACTCTACCTTCACGAGTCCACTCTGTCCGGGCAATTTCTGCACCGTTGAGCCGACCGCTGACCTGGATTTTAATACCTTGGATGCCAGCGCGTTGGGCGCGTTGAATCGCTTGTCGCACTACGCGACGAAACGAAACCCGGCGTTCCAATTGTTGAGCTATGTATTCGGCAATCAGGTAGGCATCAGCATCAACTCGTTGGACTTCAACTACGTTAATGCGAATTTGACGATTGCTACCCAATAGTGTTTGGAGTCCAGTACGCAAGGATTCTATACCTTGTCCGCCACGACCCACTACTACCCCTGGTCTAGCTGTGCGTACTTCTAAATCGATTTGGTCGGCTTTGCGCTCAATCCGGACTTCGGAAATTCCGGCGTTGTTTTGAGCGAGTCTACCGAGCTTTTGTTCTATGTATGTACGGAGTTTGTGGTCTTCTTGTAAAAGTTCTGGATAGCGTTCTGGAACGGCAAACCAACGGGATTGATGTTCTTGTGTGATACCCAGGCGAAAACCAACTGGATGAATTTTCTGTCCCACGAATGGTTCCTCTAAAAATTTCTGACTAAATCGTTATTTTCCTGGGGCGGCTCCAACGGCCACAGTAATATGACACGTCGGCTTGCGAATTTGGTAAGCTCTACCTTGTGCCCTTGGCTGGAAGCGTTTTAGGACTGGCCCTTGATCGGCATAAGCCTGAGTAATCACTAGTTCAGCCCGATCTAATCCAGCGTTGTGTTCGGCGTTAGCAGCAGCGCTTCTGAGAACCTTCAATATGGGTTCGGTAGCGCGATAGGGCATGAATTCGAGGATGATTAGCGCTTCTCGATAAGATCGCCCCCGGATTTGGTCGAGTACGCGACGCACTTTCAAGGGAGAGATGCGTATATAACGGGCGATCGCTTTGACTTCAGTAGTATCAGTAGCCATAATTTTCTCCATTTTTGTCATTTGCCTTTTGTCATTTGCCATTTGTCCTTTGTCCCGATCTCGAGGACTAATGACCAATGAGCAATGACTAATGACTAATGACTACCTACCCGATTTTTTATCACTTTTGCCATGACCCCTGTAAGTACGTGTTGGGGCGAATTCACCCAACTTGTGTCCTACCATTTGTTCATTTACAAAAACTGGAACGTGTTGGCGTCCGTTATGAACAGCTATGGTATGACCAACCATTAGAGGCAAAATTGTCGAAGCTCTTGACCAAGTTTTAATAACTTCTTTTCTGTTAGTCTCGTTGAGCTTTTCAACTTTCTTAAGGAGATGATCCGCAACAAATGGACCTTTTTTAAGAGAACGACCCATAGTTCAATTTTGGATTTAGTAGTAAGGAGTGAGGAGTGAGGAGTTAGTAGTTAGGAATGAGGTTTTACTCATAACTCATAACTCCTAACTTTTTAAGATTCACGACCACCGCGACCGCGTTTAGAAGACTTACGGCGACGACGCACAATGTATTTACTGCTGAGTTTCTTAGGATTGCGTGTCTTAGCACCCAAAGTCGGTTTACCCCAAGGTGTGACAGGGCCGGATCTACCGATAGGCGCTCTACCTTCACCACCTCCATGTGGGTGATCCACTGGGTTCATGACGCTACCTCTGACCTTAGGACGACGGCCTTTCCAGCGATTTCGTCCTGCTTTACCCGCACTCAAGTTTCTCGCGTCGGTGTTGCCTACTTGTCCGATGGTGGCGTAGCATTCACGCCGAATTAACCGGACTTCTCCTGAAGGTAACTTGAGAGTTACGTAATTACCTTCTTTTGCTACTACTTGGGCGCTAGCACCAGCCGCACGTACAATTTGACCGCCTTTACCGGGAGTCAGTTCTACGTTGTGAACGCTAGTACCTAAAGGAATATTGGATAGCGGTAGGGCATTTCCATTTTCAAAAGGAGCCTCAGGGCCAGCAATAATTGTTGTCCCGACTTTCAAGCCGTTCGGCTGAAGAATATAGCGCTTTTCGCCGTCTTCGTATTGCAACAGTGCAATCCGGGCATTACGGTTAGGATCGTATTCAATTGCTGTGACTTGCGCGGAAATATTCCGTTTATCTCTTTTAAAATCAATAATCCGGTAAAGCCGTTTGTGTCCCCCACCACGGCGACGACTGGTTATCCGCCCTTGATTATTGCGACCTTTGGCGCGATGTACGTATGTGGTTAAAGATTTTTCTGGCTCGGTTTTGGTGATTTCTGAAAAGTCAGAAATCGTAACCTGGCGAGTGCTGGGGGTATAAGGGCGATAAGAACGAGTACCCATATTTTTAAGTGCTGAGTCTTGTTAGCAGAAGCAGGGCATTGAGCCGCGTGCTGATTTTTTGGTTTTGAGTGCTGAGTTTTGAGTCTAGTAACTCGCAACTCTTAACTCGTAACTTTTTTAGACATCTGGGAATAGAACTTGTCTAATCTTCTCTACATCCCCGGGTGCGACGGTAACAATGGCTCGCTTATATAGGGGCTTAAAACCAACAAATTTACCAACACGACGTTTTTTACGTGGTGGTACTGCGGTATTAACTTTTACAACCTTTACTTGAAATAAGTCTTCGATCGCAGCCTTAATTTCTGGCTTAGACGCTTTTGGAGTTACTTCAAAGGTGTATTTATTCTGCTCCATTAGAATAGTCGCTTTCTCGGTGACAATTGGGCGACGCACTAAATCGGCAAGGTAACGGGGGTCAAAGCTAGGCACCGTAGACCTCCTGAATTTTTTCTAGGGCTGATGTTGTCAGCACAATCTTGTCAGCGTGCAGTAAATCGTAAACATTTAACTGGTCAGCTGCAATTAGCTTTAAATTCTCGATATTGCGGGCTGACAAATAAACGTTTTCCGGAAACTCAGACAATATTAATAATGTCTTAGTTTCTGGTGCTGCTCCCCAACGAGCTAATGCTGCTACCAAATCTTTGGTTTTGGGACGCGATAGCTGTTCGCTAAATTCTTCAACCACGATTAAATCGTCAATGCGACCGATGAATGCCGTCCGCAGTGCTAAACGGCGCTCTTTGCGGTTCATTTTCAGGTTGAAGTCTCTGGGCTTAGGCCCAAAGATCACACCACCACCACGCCATAGGGGGGAACGAATCGACCCAGCACGAGCGCGACCAGTACCTTTTTGCCGCCAAGGTTTGCGTCCGCCACCTCGGACTTCCGAACGAGTCTTGGTACTGGCAGTTCCTTGACGAGCGTTGGTCGTTTGCCGTACTAAAGCACGGTGTACAATATGAGACGCTGTTTCCTCTTTGGCAACTCGCAACTCAAAGCTCGTCTGGCCGACTTGTTCTCCTTGCCAATTTTTAACTACACTTTCAACCATTTTTAGTCCTTAGTCATTAGTCATTAGTCATTAGTCGTTAGTCATTAGTCATTAGTCCAAGTGTTGACCTTTGACTATTGGCTAGTGACTACTTACCAACTCGCTTGGCAGGTACAACATTTACTAAAGCGCCTGGTTTACCAGGAATGGCTCCTTTAATTAGCAATAAGTTGCGTTCTGCGTCTACTTGCACTACAGTCAGCTTGCGAATTGTGACGCGGCTACCGCCTAAGCGTCCTGCCATTCGCTTACCTGGATAGACACGACCGGGCGTAGTACCAGCACCAATGGAACCAGGCGCTCTATGGTTTTTAGAACCGTGTGACATCGGCCCCCGACCAAAGTTGTTACGCTTTTGGTTACCTGCAAAGCCGCGACCGATACTTGTACCGATTACATCTACTATTTGACCTGCACTAAAAATATCTGCTTTAATCTGTTGACCTAAAGCATAATCGTTAGAGCCATCAGTGTGATACTCATTTAAATGACGCACTGCTGGAGCAGATGATTTAGCCAAGTGGCCCAACAATGGTTTGTTTAGTGCCTTTGGTTTAACTTCGCCATAACCAACTTGAATGGCGGCGTAACCATCGGTTTGTTTTGTTTTAACTTGTGTAACAGTGCATGGCCCTGCTTGGATAACGGTGACAGGAATGGCTACTCCTGCCTCGTCAAATATTTGGGTCATGCCCAGCTTGGTGCCGAGAATACCTACAGACACAGTTACTGGTTCTCCTTTCTACTTGCTGACCTTGGAATCCGACTCTAGAGGACACGCTTTGTACGCGTCAGTTTAGGCTACAGCCTGGGAAATTTGGAACGGTTTCAACCCTTCCAAATACTTTGGGACACAACAAACCGTGTCCGTACTGCTTAGCGAATCTGTTTAGTTTCACTGACTAGACCGCCAGAACAGCCACAAGTCTCTTCCCCTTGGGAAGGAGTAACTTCTGGAATCAATGCAAGGCGCTACAGCTTTAAGCTGTGTGCAGCAATGCTTTTGTCCAAGCAATTGCTGTGGCACTTTTTGCAGGCAGCGTTGCCGCTGGGTTTTCGATTTGTATCTGCCCAAAGGACGGCTTCCCTGAGGTTGGCGACTGCCTTGTTGCAGTTGGACTTAAGCGGCTTTTACCACCCAGTATCCGTTAACTGAGACTGAGGTAATGCTAATAAACCAGCATTGCCGCTCAGTTTTTACTTTCCTAAACAACTTAAACTAACTGTTTAAGGTTTTGCCTTTTTATGAGAGGCGCAGGAGTCAATTTAGTCTGAAGCTGAGGATTGGCTTTGCTTCTTCCTTCACAAGCTCCAATGTTAACCTAAAAGCTTTCTTAGTTTACCAGTCTATGAACAATCTTTCGTTAGATTATCATCTTTAAATTGACTAATCAGCCTTTGATGCTAACACTCTTTTCAGAATGACATTACTAAGGCAAGCTAATTTGCGCGTTTGGTCACAATCTAATAATATAAATCATTTATTTATGATTGTCTAGTAATTTTTTTTGAAGTGGGGATGGGGTATTGGGCAGGGGAGGCAGGAGGAGCAGGGAGCAGGGGAAAAGGTTAAAGGGAAAAGGGAAAAGGAATAAATTTAATCTTTCCCTTTCCCCATTCCTATACCCAATGCCGAATTCTGAAAAAAATGCTCTATCTATACGGTTCACGGTAAATAATAGAAATAACTAAGGTGGGATAAGACGAAAATCTATGGCACTAATTACCACTGGCAACGCTTTAATCCGGGATCTGGAAAAATTTGGCGCTCTTGGAGTATATGTACCTCTGGAAGGAGGTTATGAAGGTCGGTATCAGCGGCGACTTCGTGCAGCTGGCTATACTATGCTGCACATTACTGCTAAAGGACTGGGGGACGTAGCTGCGTATCTCACAAGAGTTCACGGAGTTAGACCTCCTCATCTGGGCAAAAAAAGTACTGGTAGCGGTGCAGCGGTAGGTTATGTATACTACGCGCCACCACTTCTGGGCAGTCATTTAGAACAGCTACCACCAAAGTCAAAAGGGCTGGTGTTGTGGATTATTGAAGGAAATATTCTTTCCGATCAGGAAATTGAATATTTAGCTAACTTGCCTAAGCTAGAACCACGGGTGAGGGTAGTCATCGAGAGGGGTGGCGATCGCAGTTTCCGTTGGACTTCTCTAGAAAAGACTCTGTTAGCTAGTTAGGAGTTAAAAAAGTTAGGAGTTATGAGTTATGAGTTAAAAGTTTTTAATTCCTCACTTCTAACTCTTAATTCCTAACTCCTAATTTATAACTCTCTCAACATTTCAATAGTACTAATCCGAAAACCGCAAGATGCAAACAACCGCCGCGCAGGTTCGTTTGCATTTGCTGTATCTAGCCGAATTTGCTTGATGCCCATTTGTTCAAAGCGTTCTACAGCTTGTATTACCATTTGTCGGGCAATTCCGTTTCGTCGATACTCTGGTTCAACCCAAAGGTCGTGGATAAAAGCAAATTCTTTTAAACGATAAATTGGGATTTCTTTTTCAATTGTTGCCACTAAAAAACCAACAAGTTGGCCTTGGTTTTCGGCTACCAAAAATACACTTTGTACGCTGGAAGCGTTGGCGAAGCCATCACTATTTGCCAACCGGGTTAACCAATTTTCATAGCGCTGTTCTGGATTGGCTAGAAAACCATATTTGGCAGAATCCCAAGACTCGTGCAAAGCACAGATTTTAGCAACCATTGGTAAAACTGCGGGCACGTCAGTTGTGGTAGCTTGGCGAATCTGCATCATAGTATTTTCGATTTGAGATTGGGAATCCTGCTGGCATATCTACGATTTTGTGAATCTATAGGAATCCTATTTGATTTCCAAACTACTCGTGCAGGGAGGGAGTAGGGAATGGGGAGTGGGGAGTAGATTTATTTGTAACTCCTAACAGCATTGTTATATATCAAGTTTCTAATCCTGTTGGCGAGCAAATTTATAACCACCCCACAGAGAAAGAGCGATCGCCACTAATAACAAAATCGGTATGCTGTACCAAGGAAACTCTGACAAGGGTAAATTAGCAGCTGCACGCAGTCCCATACTGGCATAAGTTAGCGGTAACAGGTAAACTACAACTTTTAGGGCTGCTGGTAATGTAGCAGGGTCAAAAAAGGTCGCCCCTAAAAAAGACATGGGGATAATTATAAAGTTGTTGTAGAGTCCGACTGATTCGAGCGATCGCACGCTCAATCCCACAATTACCCCTAAACCAGCGAATACAGCACAATTCAGGACAAGTAAAAGTAGAAATAGCGGGTTGAGAAAATTCCAGTTTCCAGTCAAGAGTATCGCTACTAAAATCACCGAACCAGATGTCATCAAACCCCGCACTATTCCCGCCAGCATTCTGCCGATATGCAATGCTAATGGATGTATCGGAGTTAACAACAATTCCTCGAAAGTTTTACTAAATAATCTGTCTCCACAAATGGAAAATGTCGTTCCACCAAAGCTAATCGTCATTGATGACAGCGCCGCCATCCCTGGTAATATAAATTCTAAATAGTTGTCGTAGTTACCGCTAATTGCTGAGCCTGGTTTGATAGAACTACCCAAACCTAAGCCAAAAGCTAAAATATATATCAATGGAGATATTAAGCCTGATGCAGCAACTTGCACAAGCCTTGCACGTAATTTTAGCCAGTCTCCCCAAAAAATAGTTAAACTATCAGCTAGGAAAACTTGAAGTTGGGAGGTTTTGAACCTCTTGCTTGATAGCAGCCCTGTTTGAAATTTCACTTGCTTCTAGTTAGTTTTGAAATTGTATTCAAGTTTAATTTACATTGTTTTATACATTAATTACTAGGGTTAGCAAAAATTTCTACCTTTATAAATAGAATTGAAAATTCAGAACTCGGCAATTTTTTAAGTCATGGATTACGGTGCATTAATTTAACAGTATTAACAAATTATAATTTGCGAACTATCAATTAGTATTAGAGATTTTTTACTAAACAATCTAAGATTTTTCTAATTTTGTTCTATTTCTCAATTTAAAAGAGACTATCTGTAAATAATAGCTATATATTATCAATGGTTTTGAACGCAATTTCAATGATTTTAATCTGTAATTAACCAATTTAAGGGTATTAGCTTAATAAATAATAGAAATTTATTAATTAAAGAAGAGAAAATATTAGTTGGATATTTTTGATGATGGAAACTATCAGTAACTAGGGTTAAAATTATATTCAAACATGTAAATAATTTGCTATTTTAGTCATTTAACAAGAATCTTGCACAAAAAATTCCAGACAATCACAGTCAAGACTAGGCATACTAAAAAGAGGGAGAAAACTTTAGACTACTCCCAACCCAATTTGCGTGAAGGTGATTAAGCAACAATGAGACGTAAATCTACTGGTAGGTCAGCTACCACTTCTAAACCCTCTGGTTTTCAATCCCCCATGTTTAACCTTTTCACCATAGCAATTATGGGAGGAGTCTTGATTTTGGGTATTGGGATTGGCATTGCTTTTAGTTCTACAACTACATTGGCTCCAGCAAATGTGGCTTCCCGTGAATTTATTGACACCAAAGCGCCGAACCCGGAAATCTGCGTGCAGTATGGAGCCAGTGCTATGGTGATGGACGCTAGGCTGTTCGTCACTCTCAACCCCTTTAATGTTTATGTTTCTCAGCCAAGTATGCGTCCTGGATGCGTTATCCGACAAAATAACTGGGCAATTTTAGAGCAGCGTAAGCTGGTGACATCCGATCAGGTAAGAGATTGCAAGAACCGCTTAAACACCTTTGGCTTTACGGGTAATTTGGACAGTGATAACCCTGATATCAGATGTATATATCAGAATGAAGCTGCTCAAAACTTGTTTACAGCTTCGCCAGGGGCAGTTGGAACACCGCAAGAAACTGATAGATTTTAGATTTGGGAATAGGGCATGGGGCATTGGACATGGGGCAAAGCGGGAGGTGTGGGAGGATGAGGAAGAAATCTTTCCCCCCTAGTCCCCACACTCCCCACACTTCCTTGTCTCCTCTGCTCCCCATCTCCCTACTTACTTTTAGGAAGGGGTTGACCAAACTCAATGATTTGGGCATCGGGAACATTGGGAACTGTTGGGACTGGAAATTCAGATATACCAAAAGTAGGAGTGCTATTTGACGTGCTTGGTTGATTTGGAAAAGAAGGAGGGGGAAGAATGAAGCTAGGTTGTTGTTGAGAGGGTGTATTCGGAGTTAGGGGAGGTACACTTACAAAAGGTTGACTTGAGTTAGTAATAGTTGTTGAAGGTAGCTGACTCGATATAGGTGGAATTGTGAGTAAGGGTGCTTGTGAATTAGGAGTAAGTACGGGTAAATTATTAGACGGTTGTGAAATAGGAGTAAGTACGGGTAAATTACTAGTCGCTTGAGATTTAGTATTTTGGGGCGGCTTAGTAAGCGGTTTTTGAGATGGTTTTTTGGGTGAAGATGTTGAATTTGCTGGCTTGACGGCAGTATTTTTCCCAGAAATAATCGGACGTAGCACCCAGCGAGTGGGGTTTTTTCGGGAAACAGGTTGCAGCTGTATCTGCTTGGGATTTAAAACAGTTCCTGGTGCTAAATCTAGAACAATGCGTGTGGCGTTTTCATTGAGTTGAGAAATACGAATACTTTTGATGGCGCCAGAGTAATTTTGCTGAGTTGTAATATGGCCTAACTTAGTATTCGGTAAATCTACAACTAAACGAGGTGGTTGAGCAAGGTAAAAATAACGAGGGGTTGTAGCTGTTGAGAGAGTTATTTCAAGTCGTTGGGTTTTGGGGGAAAAACTCCATTTATCTAGCTTTGCGAGTGCTGTAGCAGCAGTGGTGGAAGTTTCAAGCGCGATCGCTGCATAAAAACTGAATACACTGAAGCTAAGTAGCTTTTTGCTCCAGTGGCAATGCCCGGTCTTTAATCTCTGAGACATTGTGAATTATGCCTTCAATATTAAGTTCTGAGGAATTTCTAGTATAAGCTAAGAATTAAATTATACTTTTAAGTTTTAATTCCTCAGTTGTCACTATAAATATATACACTTACTTGTGTTTTAAGTAGGCATAACGAGTTGCGTAGACTAAAACGTATCAAAAAGTTACTAAAAAGTGGCGAGATGAGGAGATGGGGAGCAGAGGAGAAGAGGAGATAGGGAAGTGTGGGGAGTATGGGGAGAGAGGGGGGAAAGATTTCTTCCCCATCCTCCCACACCTCCCACACCTCCTGCTTTCTTGTCCCCTTGTCCTCTTTCGATTTTCTTAATGGCTGTTTTGAGATTTTTCCGAAACTTTTTCTGGCACAGCAGTGAATTTTAGAGTTTGTGGAATGCCATTTACAGTTAATTGCCCTGGTACGCTACCTCTCTCGGCCAATTGCATTTGAATTGTGACTGAGTTAAGAGAGTTCTCCTGAGACTGAGGGATATTGCAAAGTATCGACCTGTTAATGTTGCCAGATAAATTTAACTGTTGATTTTTCAAAATGCCTATGAGAGAATGCTTTTCATTAAAATCAGCGTTAGAGTTTGCTGGTGATAAAGAGGCATTTAAGTAGATACCTGATTGCTCAATGTTTAATGCCAGGGTGTCTGGTTTTTCGCAGTTAGGCAAATTTTCATCTAGGGTTAGGCGATAGCGATCGCTAACTACAGCAGGAGCTTTGAGATTGTTTTCTCCATACACTGTTACCGTTCTAAACAGTACTAGCACTGAAGCGATAGCTATTCCGTAAAAAGCTAAGGATTTGAAGTTGAAATGACTCATAATCTCAACTCTTGAGTTGTTGACTGTTGATTGCTAATCTTTGGCAGCACGGAAGCCAGATGAGCAGTAACTTGGCTGTAACGGCGGGTAATCAGTAGAGAGGAACTGCATTGTATGGCTAATTGATCTGTATATCTTCCTAATGTTTGACGCTCAATACCCCAAGTGCGGCTAGTGCCGACAATTGTCAGGTCTACATTTTTTGAGGCTTCAACTACGGCTTGGATGGGATCTAGAGCTTGGACAACTTTGATTTCTATGCGATCGCGTACACTACTCGGTAATTGCTCCATCATCATGCCCAGTTCGTAACTCAATTCATCCTTGAGGTGATTTTCTGGTAAAACGTGTAAAACCTGCAACATACAAGTTTCATGGTTAATTAGCAATCTCAAAGCAAGTATTAATGCTAAGTCATCGTGGATATTTGCAGAATAAGGTACTAACAAGCTTTCTAATCGATCGCTTCCCCGGTCTACAAACACGGCTACATCCACAGGCGCAGTAGTAAGAATTTGACCAACTCGCCCTCCTAAGCGGTTGCTACTAAAGGCCGGGCGATGCCATCCTACGAGAATTAAATCAACTTGGTCTAGTAAAGCAATCTGAGCTGTTTCTCGTGCAACATTACTAGATGTGCGAACGATGGGATGGACGCAAGAGCGTATTTCTGGAGGTTCGAGAGTATTAATTAATTCTTCTAGCTGCTGGCGGCGTTGGGTAATTAAGCGGTCTGCTTCCACAGGAGTGCTTTCAAAGGCATAGTCTTCTTGAAATTCAATCAAGCTGAGGGGATGCACAACAGCCGACTGGCGATGGTTGAAAGCGATATCTACGGCTGGCTGCGCCAAGGCTACTGCCAACTGTACCAAACCTTTTTGGGTATTCGGATTAGCTACTGGTACCAAAATCCGGTAGGAACGAGTATAAGTTTCATCTTCAACAGTACTATCTTGTGTATCTAAACGGATATTGGTTTCTGGTTTTAACTCAGGTTCTACAACATCTAACCTGATTAGCTTTTTCGGATATGTCCATTCCAACAGTGGCGAAGTCATAAATGTAGTTACCAGTGCCATAATCACCAGCATGGTAAATACTAAGGGAGAAATTACTCCTAACTCGAGACCGATATTTAGTACTATCAACTCGGTTAAGCCGCGCGTATTCATTAACCAACCGAGTGCCGAGGCTTCGCGTTTATTGATACCACTAACACGAGCCGCTATATAAGTGCCAAAATATTTACCTGCGATCGCTACTGCTAAAACCAATGCACACAACAGCCATAATTCTGGACGATTGAGCAAGCCAATCTGCGTCCGCAAACCACTGTAGGCAAAAAATATCGGCAGCAAGAATATCAAGACAAAATCTTCGGTTTTTACTGCCAATTCCCGCACTAAATCTTCATTTTTGGGCATTGCTGCTCCCAGTAAAAATGCCCCAAAAATTAAGTGAATGCCAATCAGTTCGGTAATTAATGCAGATGCAACCACTCCCATATAAATCCCAGCTAGCACCAATTGGCTGAGGCGTCCCGCACGCTGATAATGTTTGGCAAGACCTTGAAGTATCCAACGTCCTACCGTCAGCATGAAGCCGATGTAGGCTATGCTCTCAATAACTGTCGGTACTGCACCAGCAAAATCACCAGTTCGAGCAACAGCAATAGCTACTGCTAATACACACCAAGCTGTCACATCATCTACCGCCGCACAAGTTAACGCCAATGTTCCTAAGCGCGTTCCTTGTAAGTTACTCTCAGTAATGATTCGTGCCAACACTGGAAAGGCAGTAATCGACATCGCCGCCCCTAAAAATAAAGCGAAGGCGGTAAACGAGACACTAGCATTGGAAACCAAGGGATAAAGCACTACCGCTAGTAATGTTCCTAAGGAGAAAGGCACCAAAATACTGACATGAGAAGTTAAAACTGCCACTTCTAGTTGACCGCTGAGGTATTTTGGATTTAGTTCTAGTCCAATCAGAAACATGAAAAATATTAGTCCCACCTGAGACAAAACATTCAAAAAAGGAATAGTTTCTGGTGGAAATAGAGTAACTGCTAGATGGGGAGCAACTAAGCCAAATAAAGATGGCCCAAGCATAATCCCAGCAACAATTTCACCAATTACTAGCGGTTGCTTAATAGAACGAAATCCTAGCCCTACTAGCCGTGAAAGTCCAATAACAATAAGAACTTCAACCAGAACGAAAACAACTGTGTGCATGGTTTCCTCAAAAGTAACTATCTGGTTTTCCTAAGATAATTGTTTCAGAGACTGAAAAATGTCAACCCCTGCTCTTGGCGCTCGACTACAAAAACTAGAAATTCAATATTCAGCGATTGCTAGCTAAATAAATCAATTTATCAGCTTGAAAGATTGATTTTTTAATTGGAAATTATTAAGTCAAGTTTGCTAGATATACTCAAAGTTAGTTTGCACTTATTTGTCATCTTAAGTGCTGTTAATGGCAGATCGCAGAGATTCACGAGATATAGTTTTAGCTTACCGCAGAGTAAGAGATTAGGGTAAATAACTCTTAACCTACTAAACGCTTTGCTACGGTTAATAACGCTTTACTATAGTTAGATGCCAGTAATTAATTTTTAATCTTCTATCTAGAATAGACGTGCTTAAACGTGAAATTTATCGTAACTTGTACCTTTCAAGAAGAAGGCAATTAACGGTGATGCCATAAGTGTAGTAACCACAGCCATAATAACCATAATAGTGAATAAAGTGGGGGTGATTATACCTTGTTCGAGGCCAATATTAAGGATGATTAACTCCATTAAACCCCGAGCATTCATTAGAGCGCCGATAGTTGCTGATTCGCGCCAATTTTCTCCTGCTAATTTAGCTGCTAACATACAAGCAATACCTTTACCGAGAATTGCGATCGCTAAAATTAACAGAGTGATTCCCCATAACAAAGGTGTGTTGACTAATCCGATTTGGGTATTCAATCCAGAAAAGACAAAAAATATCGGCAGTAAAAAAGAAGTTGTGAAAAACTCTGTATATTGGCGAATTTGTTGAGCAAATTCCCCGCGTGGTGTTATTGCTCCCAACACAAATGCACCGAATATTGCATAGATACCTGTGATATCAGTAAACCACGTACAAAACATCAAAACTATCAACAATAAAGTCAGGGTTTGTCTATTCACACCTGCATCGCGTTTTGTTATATGGGTAAAGACTTTAAGTAGACGTTGCCCGATAAAAATAGCAAATAGAACGTAGCAAATGCCACCACCAATTGCTAAGATGGCGATATTTATAGAATTTTTTACGCTAGCAAGAACGATCGCCAGCAAACACCAAGCAACTCCATCATCTACCGATGCTGCGCCTAAAGCCAAAGTACCGAAGCGAGTTTGTGCAAGTCCGCGTTCGTAAATAATGCGAGCTAACATTGGAAAAGCGGTGATTGTCATCGACGCGCCTAGATATAAAGCGGCTGACCAAGGCAGTACTTTTGGTTGAAAGAAATTGTCATTGTGATATAAGAAAAAAGAAGCGATCGCTCCTAAGACAAAAGGAGTAATAATTCCTGCCGCAGATAATAAACCTGCACTTTTAATATGGTGTTTCAAGAGTTTTGTGTTGAACTCTAGACCAACCAAAAACATATAAATTGCTAATCCAATTTGACTGATAGCATATAAAATCGACATCGATGGATTGGGTATCTTGTCTCCTAAAGCAGTGATAATCGGTAGCTTAGGAAATAGCCATTGCTGAAAATCTGGTGCAATCAAACCTAGAAGTGATGGCCCTAACATCACACCTGCTATCATTTCGCAAACAACATCCGTTTGACCAAGATAGCGGCGTCCTAAAATCGTAACGATGCGACAAGTAGCTAAAATTACTGTGAGTTGCAGAAAAAGCTTAATAACTAAATCAAAATTTGACATTCTAGTTTCTTCAGTAGAAATTAAAATTGGAAATTTTCAGAGGATGTGTAAAAAGTATAAAGTACTTCATCTGTTTCGCCCAGCAAAAAATCTAATTTCCAGGTAGAACCCGAAAATAGTCTTCATTCGGCTTCTATAGAGAAGAAGTCAGATAGAATCTTCCTGGCTCTATTGCTGACTTCTGACTGGTATTAAAGTGAATATATAAAGGTAGGGGCGTACAGCTAGCTGTACAGCCCTACTCTGGTGAAAATTGCTTTAAGACAAGACTAAAAATACAAGTATTTACAAACGTACATCCAATCTGACTTTCAAAAATGACTAATTATCAATTACGAATTATGAATTACAACCACTCTCCACCCCGAAAACGCCAACGCATAAATATAATTCGCATCAGGCTTTGCGAACTAATAAAAACTGCTAACCACACAACGCTATAGTGCAGCAAAAAATCTGTTGGTGACAGTTCTTCTTTCGGTAAAGGTATTGGTAAAAAGCCAAATACTTTAATTCCACAGAACACAAAGAATAATTCCCAAATACCAGCTAAAAGTTGATAAGCTGCTGGCCAATCTCTGTCCCAGCGAAATTTTTGCAGATAATTATAAAGTACATCCCAACCTAAACCAAAAATGGCGACATAACCAAGTATCCAAAAATAAACCGAGTTAGCGCCAGAACCAATCAAACCCATTGCAAAGGGTAAAGATACGAGTACGCCTACGGTTGCAAGTAATAATAATCGAGTTTGCCAGCGACCAAGTAAAGTTGGTGTCATAGAAGTAGTGTTAGATTTTAGATTTTGGATTTTTGCTTGAATTCAAAATCCAAGTTGCGCTGTCAGCACAGTAGAGTTGCAATCTAAAATCTAACATTGGTATCGTTTCAGGTAGCAATCAAATCTAGAGAATGGTAATTTGCAATGGCATCCCAATTTATGGCATCTTCTAACAAGGCTTGATAACCTAGTGTATTGGGATGAAGTCCGTCATCGCTCAAACGTTTGCGTCGCCAAGCTTCACTGCGTTCCATCCATATATCAAAAATATCTAAATAAGGAATTTGCCGTTTATCGCAAGCGATGCGCGTTGCTTCTTTGTAGCGGTACTGATCTGCATGATTATAGTAAAAACAATCTAAAAATGGCATTTTAGCTTCATCTACTGGCACCATGCCGACAAATAACACAGGACAGAGTTGTTGTGCCAAATCCAACAGAGAAGCGATTTCCTTTTCAAAGACGTTGAAATCTGTGTAACTTCGCCCATCAGGACGCGCCAAACGCGCTGAATCGTTGACGCCTACTGATAAAATAATCAAGTCGGGAACCCGATTTCGCAGTTCACCGCGATGGCGAAATTCAACTTCTAACCTTTGGGCTACTTGTTGCGTGCAATCGCCCCTGACCCCTAAATTATAAAGAACGTGACCCGCACTATCCGGCAACATCCACCAGCGCCGTAGTTGCTCAATCCAACCGCCTTTTTCCGGGTCGCCAAATCCATATATTAAGCTGTCTCCCAGTGCGACAATCTTTCTTGGCTGCAAGTGTTTTGGTGGTACAGACAGCTGCATTGAGGAAGATGCTGAAAAGGTTTGCATTTAAAAACTATATTTTATATCTTTTCAAGATTCTATACATTTCTATACCATACACGGCCATCTTGAAAAATCCAAGCATGTATGTGGTTGCAAGGTTATACCCATTAGAAAAAAGGGCGTTGCTGAATCAGGGGATGATTGAGCCTGACACGGGGACACGTAGACACGTGAACCCAGGGATTATGGTTGATGCAAATTCCAAAATCATCCCACAATAATGCAACACCGACAAATAGACCATTTGTAGAGACGCGATGAATCGCATCTTGACCCAAAGATGTGTTGCCATCATTAATTAAATTGGTGTTAATATTGCCGCAGTTGAACCTCAGAAGGTCAACGTCGAGCCTCAGAAGGTCAACGTCGAGCCTCAGAAGGTCAAAGTTGAGCCTCAAAAGGTCAACGTCGAGCCTCAGAAGGTCAACGTCGAGCCTCAGAAGGTCAATGTTGAGCCTCAGAAGGTCAACGTCGAGCCTCAGAAGGTCAACGTCGAGCCTCAGAAGGTCAACGTCGAGCCTCAAAAGGTCAACGTCGAGCCTCAGAAGGTCAAAGTTGAGTTTAGAAGTTGAAACGGGTAGGCAATTGTTCCATGTTTGAGATTATTTTAGGGATAATCGCTACATCTTTTCTAAATTTAACCATTTGATTTTTCTATAATCTCCAATAATTCTTCTTTGGTTTGCTTGGCGAGTTGAACGCTGGTGATAGTAGCCAGTGCGCCGCCTCCAGCTGTGAGACTGGCTTCAGAAACTTTGTTGAAATAGAGCAATCCTACACCGCCTAACGTCATCATGGCAGAAGCAGCGGTGACACTCAAAGCAAGGTTAAACGTTAATTTAGCTTGGCGTAATAATTCTTGCATCAATTCCTGTTTCATATTATTACTGTTGTGATTTCTTTGTGTTGTATTTCTAGAATTAACAGCCATAATTACCTGCCTTGATTTTTATTCAATATTTTTTGTAGTTTTTATCCACACTTTTATCGTGTCATTCTTTTTTAAGGCTTAAGTTTAATGAAGGTATAAATATAGGCCTAATTAAAGTAGATATAAGAGACGTAGAACTAAGGTCTATTCAAGGTAGAGATAAGTAAAATCATGAAATAAAAGCAACAAATCGGTTATAATTTTTGCTAAATTGACTTTGGAAGCATTTTAATGGATTGGGGAGATTTTCTGAGTCAAGAGGCAGGTAGACACGGTTTGTCACCTGAGCAGAAAGAAACTTTATTAGCTGCACTACCGAAAGAAGACGCACAAATTAATCAAGTAAAGATTGCTTCAGACCTCAACATAACTGAAGCTACCGTCAAAAGTAGATTTGCAGGTATCTACAAAAAATTTCAAGTTAGCTGTCCTGACCTGACAAAGCAGCAAGGAGCAGGAAAATTTGAAATTTTGCGAACTTATATGAAGGAAACTTATTATCAATTAAATAAAAATATACCAGTTGTTAACCCTGTTACATCCTCAAAAATTTCCACAGAGTTTGAAGTACTCATTCAAGAAAAGATTCGCTCGTTTTGCGGACGTAAATTTGTGTTTGATGCTTTTAAAGATTTCTTGAATAAATATTCCAAAGGTTATTTTACGGTAATCGGGGATGCGGGGATGGGGAAAAGTGCTATAGCTGCAAAGTATATTGATGAAAATAAAGCCATTTGTTACTTTAATGTTTTGCAAGAAAGAAACAATCGCCCAGAATTGTTTCTCAAAAGTATTCGTCAGCAGCTAATTAACCGCTATCACTTAGAAAATGCCGATAATGATGATTTATCAGCTTTGTTAATTAAAGCTAGTAGCAAAATTCCTAAGAATGAACCCTTGGTAATTGTAATTGATGCGTTGGATGAAGTAGAGCAAGCACCAGGGGGAGAAAATATCTTATATTTGCCTAAGACTCTGCCAGATAAAGTTTATTTTTTGCTGACGAGGCGACGCTATGAACCGGGTAAAAAGCGATTATATACTGAAGGTGTCGAGCAGGTAGAGTTAGATTTAAACGCAAGCCGATATAATAAAGACAATCGTGATGATATTCAAGAATATATTAGCTTTTTTCTCAATGATGATGTAGATTATAAAGCCGGATTGCTCAAGTGGATTCAAGACCGCAATATCAACCGTGAGGCTTTTGTTGAGCAGGTAGCGGCAAAAAGTGAAAGTAATTTCATGTACTTGCGGTATGTCTTACCGGGAATTGCTAAAGGTGAATATAATGATTTTAATTTAAAGCAATTACCAGATGGTCTTCAGCAATATTATCAAACTCATTGGGTGCGGATGAAGATGGATTCTGCACCTAATAAAATTATGGTGATTATCCTGTATATTTTAGTAGAAATTGGTACGCCGATTCCTTGTGAGATGATTGCTGATATTGCCCAGGAAGATGAATATGAGGTGCAACAAATTTTAAATAAGTGGTTTGAATATTTAAAGCAACAAACAATAGATGAAGACACTTGTTACAGCATCTACCATGCTAGTTTTCTAGATTTTCTCAAATCAAAACCAATTTTGGATACAAAGCGTCAGCTAATTAAAGAGGTGAATCAACGGATTGTTGATTACTGGGAACGGGAGAACGACGAAGATGACGAAGACTGAGAAGAAATCAAGAGGAAAAAAATCCTACTCCCGCAAAGCTTTTCTGGGCAGGTTTCCTTATAATTTGGTAATTTCGGGAAATTTAGAAAAATATTATCAAACGCTGACTGATTTTGCATTTTTAACGGCAAAGATTAATCATCCTGAGTTTGGGGTACAGGCGCTAATTGAAGATTATGATTTGATTGATGATGCAGAAGCATTAAATAACCCTAAAAAAGTCAAAAGCCTTAAATTGATTCAAGGAGCATTAAGACTATCAGGGCATATTTTAGTAACAGATAAGCAACAGTTAGCAACTCAATTATACGGAAGGTTACTACATCAGAAAGCATCAGAGGAGATTCAGGCATTATTAACACAGATAAAGCAAAAGACAGCTACTGCTTGGCTGCGTCCCTTGACCCCAAGCTTAACGCCACCAGGGGGACGCTTACTCCGCACCCTGACTGGTCATAGTGACTCGGTAAATGCCGTCGCTGTCACCCCCAATGGTCAACAGGTGATTTCTGCATCCTCTGACAACACCCTCAAAGTCTGGAATTTGGCAACTGGGGAGGAACTATTCACCCTCACTGGTCATAGTGACTGGGTAAAAGGCATCGCCATCACCCCCAATGGGCAACAGGTGATTTCTGCATCCGATGACCACACCCTCAAAGTCTGGAATTTGGCAACTGGGGAGGAACTATTCACCCTTAAGGGTCATAGTTACTCGGTAAATGCTGTCGCCGTCACCCCAAATGGGCAACAAGTGATTTCTGCTTCCTCTGACAACACCCTCAAAGTCTGGAATCTGGCAACAGGGGAGGAACTATTCACCCTTAAGGGTCATAGTGACTGGGTAAATGCCATCGCCGTCACCCCCAATGGGCAACAGGTGATTTCTGCCTCTGATGACAACACCCTCAAAGTCTGGAATCTGGCAAGAGGGGAGGAACTATTCACCCTCAATGGTCATAGTTACTCGGTAAATGCCGTCGCCGTCACCCCCAATGGGCAACAGGTGATTTCTGCCTCTGATGACAACACCCTCAAAGTCTGGAATCTGGCAACAGTGGAGGTCATTGCCACCTTCACAGGCGAAAGTTCCATTAATTGCTGTGCAGTTGCACCCGATCGCATGACAATTGTGGCAGGAGAAGAATCAGGTAGGGTGCATTTTTTGCGTTTTGAAGGGATGAGAGAGGAATCAAAGGAGAAGTAATTTTATCTGCCAAGGATTTCATTGACGGTAATACTCACATCGCTTAAGGCTTTAATTGATAAAGTTTGACTGCTACCGAACTTTTGCATAAGCTGATATCCTGCGGCTGTTGGTTGTTGATAAACTTCCACAATTTTCTCGTTAATATCTACTAACCAAACTTCAATTATGTTTGCTTGTGCATATAAAGGGATTTTCTCTTCCCGGTCATACTCGATAGTTGAATCAGCTACTTCAATTAATAAAAAAATATCCTGGGGTTGGGGGTGTGCATTAGCGTAGAAATCATCACGGGGTTTGAGTAATGCCACATCTGGCTGAGGTTCTGAGTTATTATCCAGAACTACGGGATTTTGAACAGAAAGTATAACGCGGTTTCCCAAACGCTGCCCTAACATATTATTAAATCGCCTGACACAAGCAGCATGTTTTGTACTAATAGGCGACATTTCAATAATGTCTCCCCGAATTAATTCCACTCGGTCATCTTCTTTCAGAATCCCCGAATCAACCATTTTGTGATATTGCTCAACTGTGAATTTCCGTCTTAGTAATTGCACAGACATAGCTACCTCAACTACTGCTTATTTAATTATTCTTCAAAAAAAGAGTAGAAAATAAATATAATGCAATTCTTTTTTTAATCAGAATAAGATAAAGAGCGATCGCCTTCAGACCAAAAAGCGATCGCCATAACTCTAATTTCTAAATTCCTTCCCTACTCCCTATTCCCCATTCCCTACTCCCTTTTTCCACCTAACACTGTTGAAATAGCTCTGCAAAACTTTTCGACGCTGCTTCAGGTTTAGCAACAATCTCAACAATTTTATTACGCGCGGCTGGTTCCAACAGCGCTTCGACGCTAACCTGGGCGACTTTTTGCCGAGGAATGCTACCGTCAAACAGAGTATCAGCACCCTGCATCACAATGGAGTCAGTATTATCTTCATTCTTTAAGCCACCAGGCCGGACAATCGTATAGGTAAGACCACTTTTTTGGATGTATTCTTCAGCTTGCTTTTTCCACACCAAAATCAACCAAAACAAATTCAGTGGATGGAAAAACTGAGACGTACACAAAGAAGAAACCAAGACAAAATGCTCAATTCCCTTTGCCTTAGCAGCATCGACTAAATTTTTCGTACCTTCAAAATCGACTTTATAGGGGCCAGTGGGGTCAAAGCTAGGTTTTGCCCCAGTTGCAACCAACACAACTGTGCTATCTCCCAACGCAGCAGTCAGAGTTTCTGGTTGTAACACGTCACCTACTACCAATTCAGCTTCCGGAGACACAATACCCTTAGCTTTTTCTATATCCCGCACTAGAGCGCGGACGGGAATATTCCGCGCTACCAATTCTTGCACGATGCGGCGACCTGTTTCACCTGTTGCCCCTGCTACAAATGCTTTCATGAGAAATGCTATCCTGGGAAACTATTGTGTGCTTGTTCAGTTCTTTATTTTAGTAATTCTATGGAGTTGATGGAAGATTATTGAGGTTTCTGTCAAAATAGGATACTTGTGCGAAACGAGCTAAGTTAGCAGGGAATCATTAATATAGACAAACGCCAAAGTATACAGTCATGTATTTATGCTTTTAAGAAACGGCGAATACCAATCCTTGGAAATCACAGAAACAGTCTTACCAGTAGCATCTAGCCCAGAAGAAGCAAACGAGACATTAACACAAGAGAATGTAGCGACGCTCACAAAATTTAACGGTCGTTATCAAGACTGTATGGAAATGTTTGCTCCAGCAGCCAAAGTTGCTGAGTATCTAAATTCTCACAGTTTATGGTTTTCACGCTGCGCCGAACCGATGACGGTGCAACCGTTGGGGGAAAATGGCTATGCTCTAGTAATTGGTCGTTTTGGTTCTTTTGGTTATGAGGTAGAACCGAAAATTGGTTTGGAATTATTACCTCCAGATGAGGGTATTTACCGCATCCGCACAATTCCCATTCCCGATTACCATCCGCCTGGTTATGACGTAGATTACCGAGCATCACTGAGGTTAACAGAAAACGCCGCAAGTGATGTTTCTACGGGTATCGAGCAGGTGACAAAAGTTGAATGGGAGTTAGATTTAGTAGTTTACATACACTTTCCTAGATTTATTCAGCGATTACCAAAGTCTTTAATTCAATCTACAGGCGATCGCTTACTTAACCAAATTGTCCGTCAAGTCTCCCGCCGCTTAACTCGCAAAGTCCAAGAAGATTTTCATAAAACTTTGGAAATACCCTTTCCTCCCAATTCCAAGAAAAAACGGTGAGTCCAGCGATTTGTAGATTTTATGTTTTTCTCACACACTACAGGTCAAGCATAAACAAAATTTGTCCTTTGTCATTGATTGATGACAAAGGACAAATATTATAGATGAAAAATGACTACTTAATTAAGCTTGAGTAAGAATTTTTTGGACAATTTGCACCCCGCTGACAGCTTGCCAAGCAAAAAGCCCTAAAAGCGTGAAATTCAACAAAATGTGAGTTGCACGCGCCCAATTTGCTCCTTTTTGCATATAGGGAGACAAAGCCGCAGAAAATGCAATTAGACCTGTCATCCCCAAGCCTGCTAGTAGGTGAGGCCCTACAAATAACTTGCCATTATTGATGTAAGTGACAGCCATCCCTCCAATTGCGCCTGCCACCATCAAAGCTAGGAGTATAGACCCGATTTGGTAATGTCTAACGTTATATCTACCTTTAATTAGTTCTTTCTTTTCTTCGCCCTGAGCATTTCTAGTGCGCTGTACTTGCAACCCCAAATAGGCAGCATATATTGAGACTACTAACAGCGCCCACATCATCACTGGATGAAAGAAGTTCAGCCAATATTTCACCGACGGAGAAAGTTCCAGACTCATCGTGTCCTCGCCCAATTATTAAATCTTCATAAAAGTTAGCATAATTCTATTTTCTGTGCCTAAAGTTGCACAAATTAAAAAAGAATTCACAATGCAATTTATTGGGCGTTTCGTAGAAAGTTGAGTCAATCGTTGGGGCTTGTTTTGGCTTAAGCTGAATTTTGAGGGTAGACGAATAAAACTTCCCTGGGTGGGACTTCATCGATGATTGAAAACAAGCATAGTTTGCTGCTGAAAGCTGCTAAAAATGGGGATATCAAGGGGCTGTGTGCGTTACTGGCTGATGGAGCCTTTGTGGATGCGTGCGATCGCCAAGGCACTACGGCATTGATGTTTGCTGCGAATTTAGGCTACACCGAAATTGCGCGATCGCTGTTGGATGCTGGGGCTAATATCAATTTAAAAAGAAAACTCTATGGTTTGACAGCTTTGATGTTAGCAGCGAGTGCCAAACAGCTTGACATTGTGCAACTTTTAGTTTCAAAAGGTGCTGATGTCAACGCCACTAATGAAGATGGCAGCACAGCTTTAATGGCAGCAGTTGTTAAAGGTCATCTGGATGTAGTACGAGCTTTATTAGCTGCTGGTGCGTTGGTGGATATTGCCGACAAAGATGATGATACGGCTTTGAAACTGGCAATGAAGCACGGACACGTAGAAGTTATCAAAGCAATTCTCCAAACTGGTGTTGATGTCAATATTGCAGATGAAGAGGGCGAAACACCGCTAATGTTAGCGGCTGACTCGGGATATCTAGAAGTTGTGCAAGCGTTGCTGGCGGCGGGGGCTAATGTCAAAGCGAAAAATGCCGATGGTGCGACTGCGTTATCGGCGGCGGTGGCGGCGGGATACAGTGCGATCGCATCTGCTTTACTAGATCGAGGTGCCCAGATTAATCTTCAAGACCAAGATGGTGAAACTGCTTTACATCTTGCCGTTGTTGAAGGCCACGTTGATGTGGTGGAAGTCTTGCTCAACAAAGGTGCGGATGTCCAAATTAGAAACCACCTCGGTGATACACCATTGCTAGTAGCAGCATTGCAGGGGCACAGCCCAATTGTTGAAGCGCTGTTGCGTTCGGGGGCAGATATTAATGGAAAAAACCTCGGTGAAACACCTTTAACGCTGGCTGCATCACAAGGGCATGTCCCAACTGTGAAAGCATTGCTGGATTATGGCGCTGATGCCAATCTTCCAGCAGATGATGGCAAAAGTGCTTTGATTAAAGCAACCGAACGCCAGCATACAGAGGTGATACAAATGCTCTTAACAAAGGGGGCAGATGTGAATTTTCAAGACTCAGCAGTAGCAACAGCATTAATGTGGGCAGCTTCAGCCGGTTACGCAGAGATTGTGGAGTTATTACTCCAAGCCGGAGCAGACGTAAATTTAAAAAACCGCGGCGGTTATACTGCTTTGGCGATCGCAGAATTTAATGGTTATCAAAGCGTGGTGCGGTGTTTGCAAAACGCTGGGGCGCAGGAATAGGGATAGTGGGACAAGGGGCAGAGGAGCAGGGGGGGCAGGGGGAGCAGGGGAAAACTAATGACTAATGACCAATGCCCAATTGTCCATCTGCAATCTAATAAATCTCATAAAATATTTTTACAAAAATATTGACAAATCACTAGAATAAAGTTATTTACTTAGGTTACCAACTAAGGTTTGCAAAAACTAATAGTTGAGAACTAAGAAACTAGAGAAAGCAAAAATCCGTCGCAGCTGTTGTGAGCTTGCTGCAACGGATGAAGGAAAAATCAAAACGCCGAGACGGAGCAGGGAAAATGCTTGCGCCACAAGGATAGAAAGCTGGCAAAAATGAAGAAGGAAACTTACCTTAATTACTTTGTACTTTTTACCTTGTACCTTTTACCTAGTCTCCCCCTCGGCGTTTCCTACTGTGCTAGATGTGCAAAATATATAGTTTTTACTTGAACAGAAAAGTATTCTAAAGATCATTTTTCATGTATAGCGCTATACGCTAAACACAAACTATTTATCGTAAAAGCTTGATTTGCAAGGATTTTGGGCATCGCTACGGAAAACCCCTGAGAATATAAATAAAATATTAAATTTAGTAGAATCACTGTACTGAATCCTTAATTATCAGTCATTCGATGAGTATCGAAATTTCATGTTCGTGGTTAGATTGAGAACCAATGCTTTTTTAATTTTGGATTATCTGACTCTAATAGCTGCATAAATATTTTTATAAATAGAAAGCGTTTCTTGAGCTTGTATAGAAACATAGCTATTTTCTGGAATAACTTCTAATAAATTGATTGCTTCTTTCCATTTCTCTTTTGCTTGCTGGCGAGTTCTGGTTGAATAAGGCGAATTTTGTACAAGCAGAGTAGCTTCTATTGCTAGCTTATGGGCTAATTCTAGGTTGGCGACTGCTTTTTTTTCAATTAAAACTCTTTGGCTAATAGCTTCATAGTTAATTCGGTAGTAAGTTAATTTATTCTTTGCTTGGTCGTAAACTGAGGTTTGAGCAGGAATGCTATTTAATAAGTTTATTGCTTGATACCATTTAGTTTCTGCTTGCTGCCAGACTTGCAGAGAATGTGGCGGTTTTTGAGCTAAAGAAGCAGCTTCTGTAGCAAGTTTTTGTGCAGATTTTAAATTGGCGATCGCCCTTGTTTCTTGGTTAAGATTATGTAATTTTTGACTATGCTGTTGAACTTTCCAACTACCGAAACCTAAAACTATTAAACTTGAAGCTAAGATAAAAGCTGTTTTTACTTTTTTTTTGATGGCAAATTTTGGTAAAAATTCTAATTGTTCATTATTAATAACTATTTTTTTAGTTTTTTGCTGCTCGAGTTTTATTAAAATTTGTTCTGCTTGCTCGATTAAAGTTTCACATTTAACGATTAAAGCAGCAATTTCTTCTTGAAAAAAATCGCATTCATTCAAAATATCTGTTAACTCTTGAAATCTACCATCGCTTGATATAATTAATTCGTGGTCATCATCTAACCATTCCAAGGTAAACCCAGATTTACCACAAAAAGCAGAAACACCTAATAAAATATTTAACAAACTATGACTATTTTTAATAGTAGTAAAAATACAATCAATTTTTTGCTGTATTTGTAATAAATCTTTCTGATAAATACTGATTTTTTGAAATTGATATTGTAATTTTTTAGGATTGTTAACAGCTAAATTAATTTTTAAATCTTCTCTGAGCGCTTGAAATTTGTGGGGTAGACTGACATGGTTAATATCAGAGTTAAGTTGATTGACTAAGGGAATATCACTGAGAATATCAGCCGCTAAAGCTTGCAAAAAATAACCCCACTCAATCCAAGTATCAATTTTTTTTTGTAAATCATTCAAAGAAATATGAGTTTCCCAGTTACCAAATTTTGCAGCTAGGGGTGGCTCTATTAATCCAATATTAGGAATAAATAAACTAGCTACTGTAGCAGTTCGAGGAAGTGTAGCGATCGCAGAATTTTTAATGTTGTTAACTTGTAATTCCTGAAGGATTAACTTTTGAATTTCGCGCAGCTTTTCTTGAGTATTATCAATGGGAATAATTTGTTGCATGATTTCATGAGAATCCCCAATAGTAAGCTTGAGATTCCCAATCAATTTTGGTAGATCGCTAACAAGCAATTCTAGGTTAGTCATAAATACCCCTTAGGGATTTGTCGAAAGTATATGCGAAACAATGAAAATGACAGGAGTATGAACATAACCACGCTTATTGCATCTGACTATCCTAAATGAATGACAAATTTTAGTAACTATAGAATTTATATTTCCCTTAAATCCTGCTAAAGTAACAATTTCAGTTTAAAAATCCTAGAGAAAGAGAAAATGACCCTTTCACTAACCTATGAATAAAGTTGATTTAGCATTTACTCCAGTACTAGAGTTAGCCGAATTAATCCGTCGGCGGGAAGTATCACCGCTAGAATTAGTAGAAATATATTTAGAACGGATTAGCCAGTTAAATCCGCAATTAGGGAGTTATTTTACAGTTACGGCAGAAATGGCGATCGCAGATGCCAAAGCCAAAACAGAATTATTGACAACTACCTCACAACTACCGCCATTTTTTGGCGTGCCGATTTCCATTAAAGACTTAAATGCTTTATCAGGTGTTACGTGTACTTATGGAAATCCAGCATTAATAAATAATGTCCCTGACTATGATGATGGCGTTGTCACCCGGATTAAGCAAGCTGGGTTTACGATTCTCGGTAAAACTGCTACTTCCGAATTAGGCTCATTCCCTTACAGCGAACCTACGGGCTTTCCGCCAGCGAGAAATCCGTGGAATTTAGAATATACTCCTGGTGGTTCTAGTGGTGGTGCGGCGGCGGCGGTAGCAGCAGGATTATGTGCCATTGCCCAAGGTTCTGATGGTGGCGGTTCGATTCGAGGCCCTGCGGCTTGTTGTGGTTTGGTGGGGCTGAAACCCTCACGAGGTAGGGTGAGTAAAGCACCCGTAGGCGAACGCCTCGCCGGAATTGCCGTCAACGGCCCGATAGCTAGGACTGTAGGTGATGCTGCTGCCCTTTTAGATGTCATATCTGGCTATGTCACAGGCGATCCTTACTGGTTACCAGATCCCGAAATACCATTTCTGGCCGCCAGCAAAACGAAACCTGACACTTTGCGAATTGCCTTTGACACTAGCATCAGCCCTTTGGGAGAAGCTGACGCCAACTGTCAGCAAGGTGTCTGCGAAACAGTCAAGTTATTAGAAGAACTAGGCCATCAAGTCGAACAGAAATCTCCAGATTTCAGTGGTTTAGTTGAACCATTTCAAATCGTCTGGCAAGCTGGGGTAGCTGCCTCAGGACTTCCCGTTGAAGCTTTACAGTCGTTGAATCGCTGGCTATTTGCCCGCACGGGTTCCGTCGCTGAGTATTTGCAAGCAGTTGCCAAAATGCAGATAGTGGCACGGCAAATTGTGGCGTTTTTCGATACCGTGGATGTGCTGGTATTACCAGTTTATTTACATTCGCCCATCCGTGTTGGAGAATGGGCTGATTTGAGTCCAGAAGAGACATTTCAAAATATCGTGCAATGGGTTGCCCCTTGTCCTCCTGCCAATGCAACTGGACAACCAGCGATCGCAATTCCTGTAGGATTTGATAATAATGGTTTACCCATCAGCGTGCAGCTAATTGGCAAACCTGCGGCTGAAGCAACACTTATCAGCCTTGCAGCACAAATAGAAGCAGCTAAACCTTGGATTGGGCATCGTCCAGCCTTTGCAATATCAGGCTAATTATGCAGGCATCGGTGGAACAACTTTTACAAATTACTGTGTTTGCAGGTTTGGAAATAGCAGACACAGTAACTTTGCAACCTTACACTCAGGTGCATCGCTATTACAAAGGAGAAATTATTCTGCATGAAGGCGATCGCTTACCAGCCAAACTGTATGCTGTTGTCAGTGGATCGATTCAAGTTAGCAAAACAGCAACAACTGGGAAAGAAACGATTTTCCGCGTTCTAGCTGCTGGAGAAATTTTTGCTGCTCCTGCTTTGTTAGGAAATGGCATTTCTCCGGCAACTGTGACGGCTGAATCTGATTGTGAGATTTTGACAGTAGAGCGAGATGCTTTATTAAAAGCTATTCAGAAAAATCCCGAAATCGCATTACGAATGTTGATGGTTTTTAATAATCGGATTCAGCAATTACATGAAACAGTCCACGGATTAGTTTCTGAAAGAGCTATTGTTCGTATTGCGAGATTAATTCAATATTTTGCTACTGAATCAGGAACTGATTTAACTCCACAGGGAGAGTGTCTAAAAGTCAGATTATCTTATTACCGTATAGCTCGGAGTAGCGGCATTACTTACGAAGAATGCGTGCGGTTAATTAAAAGTCTTAAGTCAGTAATTAATTATAGTCGGGGTGGAAAGATTACAATACTTGATGCGAAAAAATTAGATGCGATTGCTTCTGGTGCAATCTAGTAATTGCGTTTAATTATTGAGTGAGATTTTCCATTCCGATTCAAGGATAGCGTAAATAAAATTGTCATACCATCTACCTTTAATTAACTCTTTTTCTCCTAGATGACCTTCACGATGCATCCCAATTTTTTCTAATACTCTTACAGAGCCGATATTTTCGGTAACACACCATGCCCAAATACGATGCATTCCCAACTTGTCAAAGCCGAACTTTAAAATTGCCTGTGCTGTTTCTGTTGCATAACCTTGTCCCCAATACTGAGAGTTTATTTCATAACCGATATTTGCTTCTTTTAGTTCTAGGTCGTTGACGCGAATACCACAATTGCCAATTAGCCGATTTTCTTCTTTGAGAACGACAGCTAACTGAAATTTTGTCCTTGGTTCCTCTTTTTGCTGATTAATAAACATTTGGACAAACTCGCAAACATCATTTTCTGTACGATGCGTCCAGTCAGTATAAAGTAAGTATAAAGGGTCAGATTGATAAGCAAAAACTGCCTGCCAATCTGTATCTATAAACTCACGCATTAGCAAGCGATTTGTTTCTAATATCATCGTACTTATCCCAGATAGATTTTAATATAGAGGGCTAATGGCTTAGGATTGATTTCGTCCCATCTCTAATTCAATTTTTACATTTTGCACCCTGAGGAGTAGCATCAGGATAATAAGTAATAATTGCTTTTTGTTCTCTGACAAAAACTGTAGGAAAGGATTTACCAGTTTCGCGATCGCTTACATTATAAATACACGCTCCCTCTTTATTTCCTTGAAGTTTAAATATTTTAGTAGCATCTAAAAGCATTTCTTCTGCATTGCTGAGATAGCCATAGCCTTTGATGACATCTGTGACTGTACGATTTTTCTGTTTAATTATCACACCCATTGTATAAATTACCCCAGGAACAACTTCCTCCCGCCCTTGATTATTCGGTAGCCGTCCGCCTATGCCTTCATTTTGTAACTGTAAATATCTACCATAAAAATGTAAACCGCCAATATCATTAGGATTATAAATTTCGCCACAAAAGATATGTTCAAACCCGCGACGTTTAAACCAAATATTAGTTAAATCATCCAAAAATTGTGCTTTCTTCTTACGTCCAGGAAGTAGTTCGCCACCACTAGCTTGCTGAACTTTCTGTAAGACATCTGGATAAGAAGATAATAACTGTTTAAAACTATTAGCATTAACTTTCGTACCAATAGAGCCACAAATTTTTAATACAGCTTGGTCAAAAGAATTTAACTGCGGTTGTGGCGGTGTGATATCTAACTGTTGTTCTGAAGGAAAACGAACAGGAACCGGATTATCTACATTATCAAAAAATGGTAGAAGTTTGGTATTTTGCTGTGGTTGTGCTTCTACTGGATTTTGTAAATACAAGGGAGAAAGCAGTAGCAAAATAGCAAAAGCTTTCACTATCTGCTTTAGTCTATTGTTTGCAAAATTTGACTGCATAAATTTTAGTTTAATTACTTGGATAATAGTGCCATATCCAGTTTAATTTGATGGATAGCCTACTTGATAAAAAACCCGGTTTTTTTAAGAAACCGGGTTGCTATAGTATTTAGCAAGTCTATTACTGTGGAATAACGATGTAATAATTCAGCAATCAGAAAGTCAAAAAAATTAATTTTGCATTTATCTTCTTTCCTTCGTAATCAAGCCAAACCCACATCGATTCTGACTTCTGGCTCCTGAATTCTGAATTCCCAGATAATAATTAAGTTGCCGCATCAATTTTTTGCACTTCTTCTTCAGATAGTTTCACATTGATAGCTCGTGCTGAATCTTCAATACTAGAGATTTTGCTAGCTCCAGGAATTGGCAAAATAGCAGGAGACTTGGAACGCAACCACGCCAGAACAATATTATACGCTGATACGCCTTTTTTTTGAGCCAAGTTAGCGATCGCTGGGATATCTTGTAAGTCCTGATGACGACGCCTACCACCAAAAGGACTCCAGGGTAAAAAAGTCAATCCTTGTTCTTCGCAATACTCCAGCACACCGTCAAATTCTGGCTGTCGTACCCAAGGACTGTATTGATTTTGCACCGAGACAATATCTACCACATCCTGCGCCCGCTTAATTTGTTCGACGGAGAAATTAGATACTCCCACAAACCGAATCAAACCTGCTTCTACTGCTTCTTTGACTGGTGTCAGGGATTCTTCAATGGTGTAGTTACTATCGGGTGAATGGTATTGCCAAACATCGATGGGTTTAGCACCACCTAAAGCCTCAAAGCTGACTTTAATAGTTTGGCGCAAGTGTTCTGGGTTCCCGTTGCGCGTCCAGTTACCATCGGGACGCATCAAACCACCCTTAGTTGCGACAATCACTTGGTTAATATCGCCTTTATAACTGGCAAGTGCTTTGTGAATTAGCCGTTCGTTGTGATGCTTATCTGACTCATCTTTACAGTAAGAGTCGGCAGTGTCAATAAATGTAATACCCAAGCCCAAGGCACGATGAATAACTTCGATTGATTCCGATTCAGGGGGGCGATTATAGATTGACATCGGCATACCACCCAAACCGATCGCACTTACAAAGATACCAGTTTTTCCTAGCTGTTTGGTTTCCATGCTTCTAGTCATAGCTTTCTGACCCAATTATGAAGCACTTAATCAAAAGTTTTTTAGCGATTCATGAGAAATCTTCCCTAATACTTATACTTGGCGATAAGTAAATAGATAATTTCGAGGGAATACTCTACTTAAGAGTTGATATTCTAGACAAGTACTGATGAAAATTGTAGAGGAAACTCGTACTAGATTGCAGCTAAAGCATCGACCCCTGAGATATTGGTTTGTCGGGTGGTGTATTTTTGCTGTTTGTTTAAGCTTTTTAATTTACTGCTTAGTTTTTGATTCTGCTGCAATTCAACTAACTTGCGATCGCCATTTTTCACTCAACCAAATCAACTGTGAATTGAGGCAGTTTAATTTGTTGGGAGGTATGGAAAAAATGAAAATTTTTGACCCCCAAGAAGCACGCATAATTATCAAGAGGGCTTCCAAAAATAATACTTCTGAAGTTGTCATTATAAGCCCATTTGGAGACTTTACACTTTTATCCCACCTGAGCTATCAAGAAAATCAGCAAGTTGCATTGAAAATAAATAATTTTATCGAGTCTAATGAAACTTCCCTATTAGTGCAGCAAAATCAACGAGATTATCTATTTTTTTTAAGTTTATTTATCTCGATCGCAATGGCGATCGCTGCTTTTTTTGGAACATCGCCCGTAACTACCTGCATCTTTTACAAAAGCCTCAATAAAGTCTCGATCGAACGTAAAGGTCTGCGCGGTAACCAAATTATTGAATTTCCCCTAGAAAGTATTCTGTATTTTGATATCCAAGAACGGCAATATAAATACTCTAAGCTTTATCGTGCTGTTATTGTGCTGAAATCTTACAAGGAAGTTCCTATTAATCCAGAATATACTAATGAAAATAGTGTTCGATATATTGTTTCTAGAATAAAGTCCTTCCTCAGATATTAGAAGTTACCCTTTGGCAGAATCACAAATAATGACTTTTATTTCAGTAATTTAAGAAATACTAGTAATATTTTTAGCAAAAATTACATCAGCAATACTACCCAAGATATACTTGTTTGCAAGCAAGCGATCGCTTGAGTCTCCATCTGAAATTTGATAAACCGCAACTTGGGTTTTTAGATATGCCCAGGTTATAGCCGTAACTTACCTATATTCGAGACTTTTGGCTGATTAACACAACTTCCTCAACTAGAAATACTCATTTTGCCAGTTTGTCTATTTAAGCTATGTTTGGTAAATAAAATAAATAGCCTATATCAATGGCTGTTATTCCACACTTGACATAAAGCATTGTGAGTGCCAAACGTCTGCCAGAAACCATTGCCCATGTCAAAATTACCCGCCAATCTTGGCAACACGGCTTCCTTGAAGGTGAAGTAAGTGCAGGTGAATTTGAATGGCATTTCCAGTGGCATTTTCGCAGGGGAGAACTTGCCGTCAAGCCATCCCAAGGCCGCGCCTTAATCAAAGAACCCCTCGGTCGATTTTTAGAGAAACAAGATTATCAGCTAGAGCCTGGAGGAGACTATGCTTTTACTATTCGGGCGGAATTTTAGGAGTTATTCAATTTTGAATTTTAGATTTTAGATTTTAGATTGAATCCAAAATCCAAAATTCAAAATCCAAAATTGGCTGAGTCACTGAGGCGATTTAAGTATCTTTCAATTAATAGAATGGCAACAATGTCATCTATCGGTCTTGGGGGCTGTCGCATACCCTCTGGCAAGAGTTTTATTAGCCCTTTGGGTGGATACATTTGCCAATAGCGATCGCGTGCTTCTAAGGTCGTATAACGCTCATCTACCAAAATGATATTCAGGGGTTCTGCTAATTCTTGATACAGTTGCTGTTTCCACTTCTTGGCTGTAGTTTGGTTACCCATTACCATCAAGGAGATGGGGAATTTCTGACGCAGTGTCTCAATGGAAGCGATCGCCTCTTTTGCCACCACGACTTGATGATAATATAATTGCCGATCTAGTCCCATCACCGCTAAACCACACTTATCTCGACCTGGATCGAAGCCCAAAATTACTGGCTGTGTAGGTAAAAATTCACGAAAAGTCACGTCGCTTCGCTCCGAATTCAAAATTCAAAATTAATGACCCCATAAATACTGTGTTGGAAAGTTATGCTGCTTATAGCAAGCTGCCCTCCTAGCGTCTACGGTGTCAGCCGCCACTGGTGGCTTTCTGGTGAAGCTCCCACTAATTGTATTCTGAATTCTGAATTGGAGAATTCTGACTTCACGTACTAAAAATAATTTGTCCGTTGACTATTGCTACTAACTTGACTCTTAATGGCCCGGCTGTATAAGTGTCCTCCGCGGCGATCGCTTTGATTTCCAATGGTTGATTGTACTGTCTTAATTGGGCGACAAAACGCAGAAAAGTGCCGTCTACTTGCACATTTTCCACAATTCCGGCGTTACGAGCGCGAAATTGGGAAGCAGAAATCAATATTTCTAATCGCTGTTGTAACTGATAGGATGTCATGTTTGTAGGATCGGCAGTAGTTGTAGCTAACTGCGTTCCTTGAGAAAAAACCAATTCATTGCGGGCTATATCAGTAAAAAATTCTATTTGCTTTTCTCCCCTGACATAATTACCCGCTGAGAAAATTCGGATGACGTATTCTCGGCCATCCTCAATTTGCTTGCTCAATTGCTCGACTCTTTCTTGAGTCACGCGCACAAGCTCTACATTGGGAGAAGTCGCACCAGGTTCGCTTAATTCCAAGTTAGCGTTGCGGTTGGCTTGTTGTAAAAGTTGTACTACCGCCTGACGAGCCGCAGCCGCTTGGGTAACGCGAACTACAGCAGCGGCCAGGACTTGACCGCGAACTAACGCCAGTTTACCCAAACGTAAGTCTTGGTAGGACTGATAATATTTTTCCAGCCTGGCAACTTCCTGTTCTAATTCCTCCTGTTGTGCTTCCAATTCTTTGAGGCGAGATTCTCGTTTGGCAATCACTTGCTCTCTAGCTGTAATTTCTAAATTACGCTTTTGAATCAGTTTGTCGAGTTGGGCAATTTTGCGATCGCGTGCTTCTATGGCTTCTTGGCGGTTGGCAAGTTCGCGATCGCGTTTTACGATGGCTGCTTTGGCTTCGTCAATCGCTCTTTTGGCCTCAGCATACAGCCGTTGACGTTCGGTTTTGAGTATTTCAACTGCCGCCTGTAGTTCCTTTCGCTGATTGTAAACGCTTTGCAGTTCGGCTATGGCTTTTTGGTACTGGCTGACAACTCGATCTAGTTGTCCTTGAGTGCGTTGGAGTTGACTTTGCGTTTGAGCTTGCTGCTGAATGGTGCGGTTGAGCTGGGCTTGGGTTTGCCTTTGCTTGGCATTTACCGCCTGCAATGATTGATTAATTGCTTGCAAGTCTTGCTGTGCCTTTGCTTGGGCAACCCTGGCTTGATTTAACTCGCTCTCTACCTGACTTTTCTGGGTTTCTGCCGTTTTTAGCTGTTCCCGCTTTTGCCTGAGGTCTGTTTGAATATCTTCTAATTCAAAAACTCCCTGCCGCAATTTATCGTCAGCAGCGAATAAAATCCCTAAAGTTGATGCTGAAATCAAACCACCAGTAAATATAGTTACCAGTACGGCAGTATTTTTCGGGCGGAGGTTAAAGAGTGAGAGGCGGGCTTTGCCAACTCGCGTGCCGATGCGATCGCCCACGGTTGCAATTACGCCTCCCAGAATTAAAATTGCTGCGATGAGGATGTATCCGGTGGTCATGTTTAGCTACCGAAATCCTTCCAGATACAGCCTACTACTTTTAGCCATTGTCTGTGGAGAAGTGGAGTTTGGCAATAGCTTCCATTACTCAATTTTAGATTTTCCTTTAGCTATTAGTGCGATCTTTGAAAACACAGCACGCGCCGACTCCCTTTCTCCAATTCTTTTTATGTGAACTGGCGACTTAAAGTCACGGGTTTATGCACAGTAATCTTCTTCTTGTGAATAGAAATCATCTTTTTTTCACGCAAGTCGCCTAGTAGCCTAGTAACTGTAACACGAGTCGAACCGATTGCCTCAGCGATCGCTTGATGAGACAACTTCAAATCAATTGTGATCCCATCTGCACAGGGAACTCCAAAATCACGACAAAGAATTAATAAAAAACTCACCAACCTGGAACCCATATCTCGGTGAGCAAGAGTTTCAATCATCATCTCTGTCTGTAAGATTCGCGAAGACAGACCCCGCAGCATTAACATTGATAATTCTGGATTTTCCTTGAGTGCTTGCTCAACTTGTTCGATTGGCGCTGACAGTAATTCCGCAGGCGTAAATGCAACCGCATGGTAAAACCTATCGGATTTATTTCCTGTCAGCAATGACAATACACCAAAAACACTATTTTCTCGCAGCAGTGCTACCGTTATTTCCTCTCCTGCCTCGTACACCCTGGAAAGTTTCACAGCACCTTTTAAAAGAAAATAAACTCGTTCGGCAGGATCGCCAGGAAAAAAGATCGTTTTATTGCGTTCAAACGTTTCCACAACTGGCGGAAACGCCCCGGTCGCCATCTGACGAAAAACATTTGCTAGGGCTTTATCTTGTGTCACGATCATCTCCCTTCCCCTACCCAATGCCGGAAAAACAAAAACTAATTACCTAAGAATACACCTGAAAATTCAATAAAGCACCGTCAATCTTTCTGTACTTTCCTATACTCCAACTAATTGCTTCTTAACTCATTGTTTATAATGATACATAATTGTCGATCTCTTGAGCTAGAAATTGTTGATAAACAGTTCCAAGTCGCTGTATTAAAAAGCGTTTTTGAAGAACAAATAAAGATAAATTGAGAATATCTTTAGAAAGAATCAAGAATTTTTCGACACGAAACGCCCCTACCAATATTCATTTTTGCAAATACTGTGTAAAACAAAGACAAAACGTGCCTCAGATTCTAGTATGCTCCTAATCATCGATCGCATTAACAATTTCTATGCTGAATTTGACTGGAAAAAATGCTCTGGTTACAGGTATTGCCAATAACCGTTCCATAGCTTGGGGTATCGCTCAACAACTGCACAAAGCAGGAGCTAATCTGGGAATTACTTACTTACCGGATGAACGCGGCAAAATGGAGACAAAAGTTGCCGAATTAGTACAACCCCTCAACCCCAGCTTATTTCTTCCCTGTAATGTCCAAAACGACGAACAAATTCAATCTACCTTTGAGACAGTACGCGATAAGTGGGGAAAGCTAGACATCCTCATTCATTGTCTTGCCTTTGCCAACAAAGAAGATTTGACAGGAGATTTTAGCCAAACTTCTCGTTCTGGCTTTAAAACTGCCCTAGAGATTAGTACTTATTCGCTAGTGCAACTAAGCGGTGCAGCTAAACCCTTAATGACAGAGGGAGGTAGTATTGTCACCCTGACATATTTAGGCGGCGTCAGGGCAGTTCCTAACTATAACGTCATGGGAGTTGCCAAAGCGGGTTTAGAAATGAGCGTGCGTTACCTAGCTGCTGAACTAGGGCCGCAAAATATCCGCGTCAATGCCATCTCCGCAGGCCCCATCCGGACTTTGGCATCTTCAGCGGTGGGTGGAATATTAGATATGATTCATCATGTGGAGCAAGTCGCTCCCCTACGACGGACTGTCACTCAGATGGAAGTGGGCAACACTGCGGCTTTTTTATGCAGTGATTTATCCAGCGGCATCACCGGACAAGTTCTGTATGTAGATGCCGGATATGAAATTATGGGAATGTGACGCGATAAAGTTATGAGTTATGAGTTAGGAGTTAAGAATTCATTACTCCTAACTCCTCACTCCTCACTTCTAATCTCTTCCCTATGCAAACCACCAATCGCCAAGTCAATTCCAACTACGAGCAGTTGACTAAAACCCCTCGCACTGCTAGCGTTCATCGCACCACAGGGGAAACTGATGTCCAAGTTAGCATCAACCTTGATGGCACAGGAAAATGCACGGCAGCAACAGGCGTTCCGTTTTTGGATCACATGTTGCATCAAATAGCCTCTCACGGTTTGATTGACCTAGATATTCAAGCTAAGGGAGACTGGGAAATTGACGACCACCACACCAATGAAGATGTAGGCATTACCTTAGGGCAAGCTTTCAACCAAGCACTAGGCGATAGGAAAGGCATTGTCCGCTTTGGTAATTTCCTTGCTCCATTGGATGAAGCTTTAGTTCAAGTGGCGCTCGACTTTTCTGGACGTCCTCACCTCAGCTATGGGTTACAAATTCCTACCCAGCGTGTAGGAACCTATGACACCCAGCTAGTGCGCGAATTCTTTGTGGCATTAGTCAACCATAGCCAAATGACACTCCACATTCGGCAACTGGATGGCATTAATTCCCATCACATTATTGAGGCGACATTTAAGGCCTTTGCCAGAGCAACACGCCTAGCAGTGGAAATCGACCCCCGCCGTGCTGGTGTGATTCCTAGTTCTAAGGGCGTCTTGTAAGAAGTTTTAAGGGCAGAGGGGCACAGGAGCAGAAAAGAGAATACTAACTCCTAACTCCTAACTCCTCAATCATTACTCAGCACTGTTTGCGATAATTCTCAGACTTGATGGTGATTCTTATCAGCCTAGTGGGTAACTTGTAGTAAATAACAAGTTGCTAATTAGCGATCTAACCAAGATGAAGTCTGTTGTAGATGACCCTGATTCTCAAGTGAATACGACAAACACTTTGCCAGTAGTCGTAACTTCTGAGTTGCGAAAAGTTTATCGTACTGGTTTTTGGCTAAATCAAAAAGTCGTATCTCTTAAAAGCTGTTCTTTAAAAGTTTATAAAGGCGAAACCTTTGGTTTGCTGGGGCCAAATGGTGCCGGTAAAACCACCCTTTTAAAACTGTTGTTGGGGATTATTCGTCCGACTAGCGGACGAGGATTATTGTTAGGTAAGCCAATTGGCGATCGCAATGTCAAGCAAGACATCGGCTACTTACCGGAAAATCCTTATTTGTATGACTATCTGACTGGCTGGGAGTTTTTACAGTTAGCAGCCGGACTATTCCAAATTCCTCAGAGCGTACAACGTCGACGCATTCCCCAACTGCTGGAATTAGTCGGTTTATCCCAAGGCGATGCCCGCAAAAAGCTGCTGCGTCGCTACTCCAAAGGAATGTTACAGCGTGTCGGTATGGCACAGGCACTAATTAACGAACCAGAATTGGTTTTTCTCGATGAACCGATGTCTGGACTCGATCCGGTGGGACGCTATCAAATGCGGGAAATAATTTTATCCTTAAAAGCCGCTGGCAAGACGATTTTTTTCAACAGCCACATCCTCAGTGAAGTAGAACAAATTTGCGATCGCATTGCCATCCTCGCTCAAGGTGAATTAATTTGCTCTGGTTCCCTCAACGAACTTTTAGGTATAAACAACACATATCATGTCAAAGGTCAAGGTGGTGATGAGGAAATTCTTAAAAAATGGCTACCTAATTTGAGATTTGAGTCTGATGGTTCCTGGCAAGGTACACTACAAGATGGTTATTATGATTTTCTCGCTAGCCTTCGTCTGATGGAGGGTAAAATTATTGCCATGAATTTATCTCGTCAGTCCCTAGAAGAGTTTTTTATCGAGCAAATTCAGACAAAAAATAATTCGCTTAATTAATTGCGATCGCCAAATAATTCTCTGCCGTAAAAGTCAATATTGCCGATTTTAATTTTGGCAACAAGTTGTAACTGGTTGCAAATTTTCAATTAAAAATTAAGTGTCATTAAATTAACTTTATTCAAAAACTCTGCTAGCGATCGCCTCATTAGATAAAAGACAACTTATTGTATAAAAAACTTTAATTAACCTCCGTCTGAAATTTTTGATAATTGTGATACGGAAATTCTGCTAACTTTAAATTAACTTTACTAAAAATTCAAATTCCCCAAATAAATTTTCTCCGGTAAATGACACTTTTCTAGGAAAATAATATTGTTGGGGAACTTGAATACTTAGGTATAGTCAAAATAAAAATGTTTAGACACTATTTTATTAATCATAATTTCAGAATCTGTGCGAAATATGCCTAACACAAGTTTGTTTAAATTTCTTGCTCAACCAGTTGTGGGTCTGATGCTAGTTATAGCAGCATTCTCAGCTTATCTACCTGCGGTTAAGGCTCAGTCATCAAGCGATGAAAGATGCGTATCACAAGCCTTACGCAACACTACACAACAACAGGCAAACGATACTTCAAATTACACCTTAGGAGGCGGCGATCGCATTCGTGTAAATGTATTTGAAGTTCCAGAGTACACAGGTGAATATCAAATTCCCCCGGGTGGAGCAATCAACTTACCTTTAATTGGCAGTGTACGCGTTCAAGGTCTAACAACCGAACAAGCTGCTGATTTAATTGCCTGTAAATACTCTACCTATCTCAAGCGTCCCCTAATTTCAGTTAATTTATTATCCCCTCGTCCCATCAATATTTTCGTTGCGGGAGAGGTAACACGTCCCGGAGCTTATACTCTGAGCTTAAGCGGAGGAGCTGGAGATAATCCAGGGGTACAATATCCCACTGTATTAGCCGCATTGACAACAGCTCAAGGAGTCACACTGGCTGCGGATGTGACTCAAGTTCAATTACGGCGTAAAATACGTTCTTCAGAGCAAGTTGTCACGCTCAACTTGAAAGACCTCATCCAAAAAGGCACATTATCACAAGATATTACTTTGCGGGATGGAGACACTATAGTTGTACCAACTGCAAATCAGTTTGACATAGCAGAATCTCGCAATTTATTTGCAGCTAACTTTGCCGCCAGTCAAACCACACCCCGTACAGTCACAATTATTGGTGAAGTTAACCGTCCCGGTTCGTATCTAGTCACCCCAGGTAGCGTCAACGAACAGGCAGGTGCAAACGCTAACAGTGGTACTGCCACTCCTACTGGTCTACCAAATGTGACTCGCGTAATTCAACTAGCTGGGGGAATTACAGCACAAGCAGATATTCGTAATCTCAAGTTACGCCGACTTACAAGAACTGGTTCCGAACAAGCTATAGATATCAATCTTTGGCAATTGTTGCAGAGTGGTGATGCCAATCAAGATATCATCGTCCAAGATGGGGATACAATTGTTATCCCAACGGCAACTGAAATCAACCCGGCAGAAGCTACTCAACTAGCTACAACTACTTTGTCTCCCGCAAGCATCCAAGTTGGTGTAGTTGGGGAAGTTAAAAAGCCAGGATTAACACAAATTCAGCCGAATAGCTCTTTAAATCAAGCTATACTTGCTGCTGGCGGATTTAACGATGCCAGAGCTAGTGACGATGCTGTTGATTTGATTCGTCTCAATCCTAATGGTTCCGTTACTAAACGTGTAGTAAAAGTGGATTTCTCTGCTGGAATTAACGAGCAAACTAATCCCATACTCCGGAATAATGATGTTGTAGTAGTCGGCCGCTCCGGCGGAGCAAAAATCGGTGATAGCGCAGGTCTTGTCGCTGGGCCTCTAGGTGTTATCTTCAGTATTTTAAGGGTGTTCGGACTTTAGTTGAAGATTCAGATTTAAATTGGGGACGTTGGTCAATCTTACCGATCCCCAAAATTTAGATAATTGACAAATACTGTAAAATCTAGAACTTTTACTGAAAAATTCTCAATCTGCATCGATAGGCTGTTTGAAAGCCTATTGTAGTTACTCTGAATTCTGATGATAATGAGAATATTTTGGAAGCGGAGGCGAGATAAACTCGTCTCCGCCTTGTTTTTAGACATCTGGTGATTCTCATTATTATAAGTATTATTTAAGTAAATTAACTCATTGATGAGAGATACACTATCTCAACTACAGATCCCGCATATACACAGTAGAATGATGTCGAATTAAGAAAGACGCCATTTGTACGGATGCTTAGTGTTCATTAAGAGGGTAATTATGGTTACTTCTGATTTTTTCTCAGTATTTTTACTATAATTTTCCCAATTTTTGGAACACACTCTCAAAAAGCATTTCCAAAATATTTACGCGGAAATTCGCAGGTGCAAACCTAAAAAACCGTGTATAAACTTACAAACGGCAGTTACACTACCGTATCGCTCGCTGAGTTACTTACTAAGGCTAGAGTTAGTAACCGTTAACAGTTCAGTTTTTGCAACATAACCTTTTTTTCCTATGATGATTCATGGTTTGGGTTTTCTCAGTTTGAGTGCATCTGTTGTACTCCCCTGGGCACTAGTTGGTGTGGTTCAAGGTCAGAAAATAACAGAGTCTTTAGTTACAGGTATTCGTCAATCATCAGTTACAAACGTTCGTCAATCATCATTTACAGACGACCGTCAATTATCTACCGTTCAAGAAAAGAAATTACCCAAACGCACCTTAATCAGTGCTATTGGAGGGACAACATTTTATGTGAGTGGCAGTGGAAACGACAGAAATAGCGGGCTTAGTCCCTCATCTGCGTTTAGAACGCCTCAAAGGGCGGCAAACCTTACCAAACCTGGGGATACAGTACTCCTGATGAACGGAGTATACAAGAATTCAAACTCAGGAGCAGTATTAACGATTACACGCTCTGGTTCATCAAATGGATGGATCGCATATAAAGCCTATCCTGGACATTCCCCGAAAATTGAGTTCGATGGATGGCATGGAGTTTGGATTAAAGATGGAGCTTCGTATATCGAGGTCAAGGGCATAGAAATTGAAGGTAACAATGAGAGAATCAGTCTTGGCTATGCCATGAGCCAAAGGTATAACGTCTCAAACGCACGAACCAGTGGAAACTGCCTCACTATAGATGGGCGATCGAAACGCCATCCTCATCATATACGTATTCTTAACAACGAGATACGTGACTGTGGAGGAGGAGGCATTATCGGAATTCAGACAGATTATGTAACAGTAGATGGCAATGATGTATACAATAATGCCTGGTATTCACCCTTCGGTGGTAGTGGCATTTCGTTCCTCAAGAACTGGAGCTATGACGGTAACCAGGGCTATAGAATGTTTATCACGAGAAACAGAGTATACAACAATAAGATGCTCGTTCCTTGGATTAATACTGGGAAGAAGCAAGACGGTAATGGAATAATTCTCGATCGCTTAGCTGAAACTGGATATCGAGGCCGTACTTTGATTGCTAACAACCTTGTATATCGAAATGGTGGTGGCGGGATTCATGCATTCAAAAGTAATAACATCGACATTATCCACAACACTTCCTATTACAATAGCCAAACTCCAGAAATTGAATACGGTCAAATCTCGATGAATAATACCAGTAATGTCAGAGTTCTCAATAACATTCTGGTTTCTCAAAGTGGCCAACAGATATACATGAATAGCCGAAAAAATTCCAACACTGTTTTTAACTACAACCTGTACAACACCCTGTTAGGTGCAAGTGGTAAAGGGCCAAATGATATTGTGGCAGATCCACAGTTTGTTAATGCCGGAAGTAATTTTAGGCTCAGATCGTCGAGTCCAGCAATCAATAGTGGTATGAGGTTTGATCCTGTGACAAGCGATTTTGCAGGCAGCTCTCGTGCCAAGGGTTCAAAACCCGATAGAGGAGCATACGAAATTTAATAGTAGTCAGAAAAAGTCAGAGGTCTAGGACACTAGCACAGGAGCATCAACCAGCTCTACTCCAGAAGATTGTGCCCATAAGGGGCACGGCTTCTACTGAAAATCTTTTTTCTCCAGACCTCTACTTTGCTCTCAATAGCGTTGTACGGCAGAATTCTAATTTTTACAGAGTTTTTGTCTGCAACCTATTTTTCTAATTCATCATTGGCTTATTTTTTTGACGCTGAAAAGTTATACCAATTTGAAAAAAGAATAGGACAGATACACAGTCCTAAACTCTTATCCTGTCTGAATTTTTAATGCGTGAATTTTGAATTTGTATTACTGGTATAGCAGAAAACAGCAAATGAGCAACAGGCTTAAAAGTTTGTTGTTACCTGTTTTTGACAATAAGTTTATTTTCTCAACTATGCTTGAATTCATATAAAAAAAATTTTTAATTTTTCAGCCAGTTTTCTGTAGCAATGAAAAAAATACCAGAAAATCAATTATCTAAAATTGCAGCACATTGCAGCTTGGTTAGGTACAGATAATCGTAGGGGTGCATAGCTATGCGCCCTTACTTGTGTACTTCATTTACCTGAAGCTGTATTTTTATAGTAGAGGCATAAAGAAAGTGTTGCGCCCTTAGAAGCAACGCTTTTTTTAATTGAAAATTCCTAAACCAACCTCAAAAGCACTATCTTTGCAGTGCGATCGCCTTAATTTATTGAACTTATTAAACCTTATATAAAAGCGGAGCTTTCTATGCTCCGCTAAAATTAATTTTGCTGTAGAAGGCTTTGAGCTTAATGAGACTTGAATTGCGATCGAGGGGTTGGTAGAACCAACATAACTATGAAAGTTTTATTTTTTTCTCACAAGTCCCTTTAACTCTTTTTTCAACTCTTTTGGCTGAAAATATTCGTGACCATGATATAGATATGTGCTTGATTCGTTTTTATCAATGATTCCATTGACAACTAAACCTAAGACATTATAGTTGGATCTTTCTAACATTTCTTGAGTAGCATTAGCACTGTTAGAATCTATTACCCCTGGTCTTGCTACTAATAAAATCCCATCGGTCATTTGGCTTAAAGTTAGAGCATCAGCCGCTAGAAGCAAGGGTGGAGCATCGATAATTACAAAATCGTAGTCATATTTAGATGAGAAACTATCAATTAATGATGCCATGCGTTTAGAGTCAAGCAAAGCAAGTGGGTTAGGAGGTCTAACTCCAGCAGTTAAGACATCAAGGTTATCCATAGCTTTAGATACAGCTGTGGTAAATTCTGCTTGGCCTACAAGAACCTCACTTAAACCAACTGCATTAGTAAGCTGCCACAGATGATGCTGAGAAGGAACTCGCATATCTGCATCAATTAGTAAAACTTTACGTCCTAGCTGAGCGATCGCTGCTGCCAAATTAGCCGAAACTGTAGACTTACCTTCTTTAGGAACCGAGCTTGTTACTACAATTGTTTTTAGTACTTTATCAGAACTCAAGAATTTGAGATTTGCTTGAATCATCCGATACATCTCACTTGTTAGCGAGTGAGGCATATCTCGGACAGCAACTGTTTGAGCTATTGATTCTGTACTTGAATAACGAGAACGAACCTTTTTAACAGATAAAGGAATAATTCCCAGCAAGGTATGTTTAAAGATTTCTCTAACTTCTTTGAGTGTTTTGATAGATCTATCTCTCATACCTAAGATGAGAACAGTTGTAGTAGCCAAAAATAAACCGGCCATTACTCCTAAGAGCAAGACAATAATTTTTTTGCCTGTTACCGGATCGCTGGGTACTAAAGCCTGAGCAATAATTCGGGAACTGGCTGTATTTGTATTCTCAACTAACTGTAATTCTTGAACTTTTCTCAATAAACCTTGATATGTTGATTCTGCAACTTCAACTTTCCGTTCTAATTCGCGCTGATTTTGTACTAATTGCGGTATGACTTTGACGCGCTGTTCGTAGTTAGTGCGAGAATTATACAAAGAAGCGAGTCTTTGACTTAAGCCAAAGCGTTGCACTTCTGATTGCAGAAAATTTTGGATCAGGTTTTGTCTGAGTTCTCCAATCTGCAATAAATTCTGAGGAACTTGTGCGTTGTTCCCAACAGTCTGGGAAATTTGCTGCTGTAGCAAAGCTCTTAAGTTAGCTTTTTTTTCCTCTAGACTAATAATTGTTGGGTTATTATCTTGGAAACGGCTACGCTCGCTGGCTAACTGTCGGTCAATATCTTGAAGTTGTGCCAGGATTCCCTGTACAGCAGGTGACTGACTTAAGGCACTGACAGCCAGAGCGTTTTGAGAACTTAAATTTACTTTCTGCCGCAGTTCGTTGGTTTGAGCGTTGACTTCATCTAATTGAGCTTGAACTGTGTTAATTTCGTTATTTAAATTGCCAATAATTCCAACGGCTGACTTTGTTTCTTCTGATAGATCTGCAATTCGGTTCTTTTGTTTGAAAATACGTAACTCTCGCTCTGCTTTATCAACAGCCTCTTGAGTTTTCGGAATTTGTCTTGCAATAAATTGACGAGTTGCCGCTGCTTCTGAACGATTTGTGAGAATATCGTTTTCTAGATAAGCATTCATCACAGTGTTGACTACTGCGGCAGCTTCTTCAGGGTCAAGGCTGGAGTAAGTAATTCTTAATACGTCCGTGCCACCAACAATTTTTAATACCAGCGATTTTTGTAAAGTTTTGACTGTCAGAGGTTGCCCTTCTGAATCTTTGAGTTGTAATTTATCTATGGTCTTCTGCAATAAAGCAGGAGAAGAAATAACTTCTATCTGTGTATTTATAGGGTTTTGAGATGCTATCAGGGATTTGAGATCTCCTGTACCTCCTCCTTCTGTGCTTGTTGGCAAAAGATTAGATCCTACTACCTTAAAAGAGGGAATCTTGAATAATAGTTTTCCTTCTGCTTCATAGGATGGCTTCATAAACCTTGTAGCCACTACACTGAGCATAACTGTAGCTACAAATATAGTGGTGGCAGGTAGCCACCACCTTTTCAACATCGATAAGTAACGACTGAGGTCTAAATCAATAGATTCTCTAGATTCCATAGATTTTTCTGACATAAATATTCAAAGGTGCAGGTTTTCAGCGAGAAATTCAATATCGATCTATGTAGTAACTAGATAATTGAGTAGGTAGAAAGCACGACTATAAATAAAACTACTGGTATTTTACAATATGACATATAGTATATACTATCTAAGTTACAAAGCGCTGAAATCGTCTACAGGCTTTGGTTTGATCCATCTCAAGCAAATATTTATTCGTATTTAGTAGAGTTATTGAAAGCAGAGATGATACTATTTGATGCTTGTTTGGCTTGCTGTTACACATTGAGTGGTATAAGCCCTTAGTGTAGCATTATCACTATGGTTGTAACATTAAGCAAGGGAGTAGAGCGATCGCTTAATTGTTATGGTCGCAACAGCTATCAGGGCTTTATTTATAAGCAAAAAGTAGAAAATAATTCATGTTGAGCTGCCGCACAATAAATTATTTTTTTAGCAGCAGCACATTTTTTTAAAGATTTTTCATTGTTACTGTTGAAGTTGCTTACTAGATTCAAGTTTAGGCTCTTTCTTACGCTGCCAAACTTTGTTATAAGCTTCTAACAACTTAGGAACTTGATGTCGCCATTCTAGTTTGTCCACCATTCTTTGCCTACCTAACTCTCCCATTTGCTGTCGCCGTTCGCTATCCTCTAGAAGTTCAATCATCTTTTCGGCAAAATCCACCACGTCGTTGCCTTTAGCATAAACAGATGCTCCTTCTGCCGATCGCCTTCCTTCCAAAAGGTCAAACTGAACAATGGGTTTTCCCATTGCCATGTACTCCATGATCTTGTTCATGGTCGAACGGTCGTTGTAGGGCATTTTTTTATCGGGGTTGGCACAGACATCGCAACTGGAAAGTCTTTCTAGAAGTTCGCCATCAGGAATACGCCCCGTAAATTCTACAAATTCATTAACTTCTAATTCTTGAGATAATGCTTGCAGCTTCTCAAACATTGGCCCGCTACCGATAAGCATAAATTGAATGTCGGTGCGCTTCTTTTCATAAACAATGTACCGCACTGATTGCAGGAGATAATCGATTCCCTCTGGTTCTCCCATAACACCAACATACCCGACCAAATACTTGCGACCCCGACGATAAACCGGGTTAGGCGGTACGGGTTGGAAGCGAGAAAGATCGGGGCCGCTACGAACAACAAAGACATCCTCTGGATTCTTGCGTCCGCGGGTGAGGGCTACCGATAGATAAGACTCATTAGTAGAAATAACTACGTCTGCTGTTGCAAAGGTCAATCGTTCGACTAAGGCCAGTCCATAGTAGAAGATATCTCTTCGTCCATATTTAGCCTCGTACATCTCCAGATTGATATCATGATGGTCAAATATGACTTTTACACCTTTGAATAATTTGAACCATCCGGCCACTAAAAATAGTAAATCTGGAGGATTGCAAATGTGGACTATATCAAAACCCCTTTCTTTCCACACCCGATGAGCAAGGCGAAACTCCCAATATAGTGCTGTAGCGTACTCCTTGAGATAACCTGAAACCGAACTAATATCTGGCGGCATTGGATGGCGATAAATGTGAACGCCATCAATTACTTCGTATTCTTCTTCAAACCCTTTACCCTTGGGGCAAATTACCGAAACTTCATACCCAGCTTTGATCAGAGTATTGGATTCCATCCATACACGGCGATCGAAAGGAAGCGGGAGATTCTCAACAATAATCAGTACCCTACCACGCGATGCCATGATAACTTGACTCCTTAGATGTTTGATTAAAGACTCCAGCTAAATCCAAAATTTGCATTTCTTTGGGCGCTTCTAGTAGCACTTGGCGAAACTCTGGTGTAGCGTGAGTAACCACTGCCAGTTCTGCTCCTTCCAAAGCTTCTTGAGAATTAGGTACTAGCAAGGCTTCAAAGTGGGGGAGGTTACTCTGGATATAGGCAAGGTTAGTTCCCATCAGTCGAGCCTGATACACAGCCGGGTCATAAATTTTCACCTGGCAGCCTTCCCCAATCAACCGCTTGACCAGTAGCACTGCTGGACTTTCTCTTAAATCATCTGTACCTGGTTTGAATGCCAATCCCAAGAGGGCAATATCTCTAACTCCAAGACGTAACACCTGTTGGGCAGCTAAATCAACTTGCAGAGTGTTAGTAGTTGGAAGGGCATTTAGTAGAGGAACTGGTACATCCATATTCCGTGCGTGGTAAAGCAAAGAACCCAAATCTTTGGGCAGACAGGAACCACCGTAAGCAAATCCAGGACGCATGTAAACAGGGGAAATATTTAATTTCGTGTCCTGGACAATTATGTTCATTACTTCTCGCCCATCGACGCCAAAAGCTTTGGCAACCCGTCCGATTTCATTAGCAAAGCCCACCTTAGCAGCGTGCCAGCAGTTAGCCACATATTTCACCATTTCTGCCACAGCTGGCTGGACTACAATGAACGGTGCATCGACACTGGAGTACATCTGCCGCACTGCTGCTTCTGCCACAGGAGATTCAGTACCGATAATCGTATAAGGTGGTAGATCGTAATCTTTGATCGCCGTACCTTCGCGTAAAAACTCTGGATTAAATGCCAGATGAATAGAACTATCACCTGTAATACTTTCTAGCAGATTTTGGCATTTTTCTAATGTTCCTGGGGGAACGGTGCTACGCAAGACAACTACATGGCTTCCATTCTTTTGGCTAGCGGCTTTACCAATTTGCTTGCACACATTCCACACATAAGTTAGATCGGGTTCTCCCCTTTCTATTGAGGGCGTACCAACGCTAATCAGTGAAACATCTGATGCTAGTACTGCCGCTTCAGTATTTGTAGTAGCTGTAATTAAGTTAGCTGCCACTCCGTCTAATAGCAACTGACTCAGCCCTGGCTCTACAATAGGCGACTCTCCCTTAGCGATTAAATCTACTTTGTCGGGATTGACATCTACCCCAATTACTTCATGTCCATCTCGTGCCAAGCAAGCTGCTGTTACTGCACCGACATATCCCAAACCAAAAATGCTAATTTTCATATCTATGTTGTTATTGTTTCATACAGTACAAAACATCTAAGCCTAAGAGTTTTCTTCTCTAGGATCGTAATTCAACACTGAGTGATATAGATCCATAAAACCAACCCAATGTTTTTTAATATCTAAAGGAAAAACAGTTATTCTTGCCTTTTCTCCTAGAGAAAGCCTCAAAGTGTCATTTTCAATCAATGACTTAAGAGCATTTGATAATTCTTCAATATTACCTGGGTTAACGATTAATCCGTTTTCAGATTGAGTAACTATCTCAGGTATACCTCCCACTGGTGTAACTATCACTGGTAGCTCCCAAGCCATTGCTTCTAAGATTGCTAATGGAAGACCTTCATTGTAAGAAGGCAAAACAAATACATCTGCTTGAGATAGAAGAATATCACGTTCGTTAGTTCCTATCCAACCAGGTAGCTTGATATAATTATCAAGATTTAGAGTTTTAACTAAATTCCGTGCTTGTTCTAAATCCCCGTCTCCTGCCATAATCAAACTCGCTCTATTTTTATATTCAATAGGCAGAAGAGAAAAGGCTTCAATCAAATCAAATGCTCCTTTACGTTGTCCAATTCGTCCTAAAAAAAGTAAGTTAACTTTCTCAGATACAGAACGATGTGGAACTTCGACAGGAACTTTTACTGGATTGTAAAAAACTACAACTTGTTCTGGTTTGAGTCCCAGGTTTTCTATATAAAAGCTTTTCCAACTTTCTGACAAGACAATTAACTTTTGGCACTTGCCAAATATCCAACTTAGCAACTGCTGTATTGATTTTCTTAGACCAGCGTAGAACAGATGAAATTGACTTCCATGAGCGTGTATTATGATTCGCTTATGGAATAGCCAAGCTAGAAATGTCATAATAGCTTGTCGTAAAACACTACCACGCTGCGAAATCTGAAGTTGAACAATATCAACTTCCTCGGTTACCAATATCCACACAAACTTCCATATAGCTTTCAAAAATACCATGATTTTGATTGCTACGGATCCTTCTTCGTGAGTAAGAATATGAGATATTTTGACTTCAGAAGGAGCATATTCCAAAAAAAGCTTCTCGTAACCAGAAATTCCACCCTGCTGAAGTAAGCTAGGGCCTAACATTATAATTTTGATAGTATTGGTTTCAGACATCAGCTTTATCTTGAATTGTGCAAAAAGTCATCATTTTCTGTTAATCGATTAACTCAACACTCATAAATTATTTTTTATCAAAATTTGTAGCTAAAAATTTGAACAAAACAATAGATGTATATATTTTAATTGAGACATTTTTACTGCAATTGGGTCTGTCTAAACCAAAGTGTTTGAATCTTGGAATTTTCGCGAACCAATAGCAACTTAATCCAACTGTACATTAAGCCTTTTATTGTATTTCTCAAACTTAGGATGTGTAGGTAGTTTACTTGTTAATATTGCTGATACATAAAGTATCCATTCAATACTATTTTGCTCTATTAATGTAGTTTCAGTTAAATTAGCCAAAATTATAAAAGTTAAATAAATTAATAACCACACTTGATTTTCATGTGCTTTATTCAAGCGAATGAAATATATTGCTCTAGATAAATTAATTACAAAACCTGCGAAAAAAACCAAGAGTCCTAATAGACCCACACCTAGCCACAGATCTAGAAATCCATTGTGAGCAGTAGGAGCCGGCCATCCTATCGACATTTGTACGTAATTAGCAGCCGAAGTATCAGAACCTTGCCAAAATGCTCCATAGCCATATCCTAACCACGGTTTTTTCTCAATCATCTCAAATACAACAGGCCATAGCTCTGCCCGTCCAGTAAGCGTTGTATCTTTACCTACGCTTCCCAAAATTTGATCGGCATAAGTTACAAACCAGGCATAAAAAACTAAGCTTAAAGTTCCTATAAACGTCAATATAGGTATCATTGTTGTATACCTAAAGCGTAAAATTCGTTGATATATAGGAAAACTTGCTGTAATGACGAATAAATTCGCTAAAGATGTTGTTGAGCTTGATAAGACTATAAGTATCCCAGAAAGAATATAGCCAATCCAATAATGCCAACGGTTTTTTTGAGTAGTCATAGCCAGGAACAAAAATGTTGCTCCACCAAGTACAAACCTCTTACCAAGAACATTTTTTTGCGGATATATTCCTCGCCAAGCTGTTGCAGATTCCTCTCCTCCAATGCCATATTTTGGTACTAAAACACCAACTAGTAAACACGCTATTCCTGAGATAGCAAACATATAGGCACATAACTTCAGTTGTTCCTTTAAGGTGTAGCGTGAAGCGAGATAAACCCCAAACAACGTTGTTCCTATAAGGCCAAAAACTCGACGTATGGTAGTGTCTGGATCTAAAGACCAGATAGCAGAAAGCGCACAAACTCCAAGTAATAGCCAAATAAGTTTCTCTCTGCTAATAACAGAAATAACCTTCTTCCAGCGCAGAGTAATTAATAAAGTACTCAATAAATATGTACAAGTGAAAAACACTCGAAATATGGTTCTATCACCTTCTTGTACGCTATAACCATCAGTCAAAAATGGGTCTAATGGAGTTCCTGCATAAATCAGTAAGCAAATAACTGTGAGGAATTCTTCAGCAGAAATTAAAATTTTTCTCATTTTTTATAATATGCTTCATCCTGTAAATCAAGAAATAAATTAAATAATGCAGAAATGCAGAAAGTTGATTTTGGTAACTGTAGTCTTAGCTCAAATAGATTGAAGTTGAAGCATAAAACTTTTGCTATTGGTGATAATTGTGCAAATTATCCAAGCATAATTTCTGACTGTGTAAATTTTGGATTCGCTTGATACCAGTAGTCTAACAGATAAAATGATAAATTTTATCACTATTATCGCTTAATACGATGAAGTTAAGACTAAAAATTAAACTTCCTGAGGTCGATCTGAGAAACCAACTCAACATCTTGTGTCGTCTGTTAGGTTGTATTTTCTACTACTTCATGGCAGCAAGTTACAACCCAACCTATGATATACCGCAGTATTTTAGCCAATGCATTTACTTGAGAGTTTCCATTTCTTTGGTAACAGCTTTTGATGTTTTCGGCTTCTTATTCAAAAGATAGCGAATTTGCTGTCTGATACTCTGAGGAATTAACCACATTGTTAAATATAAGCATATATCTATTGGTCGAGGTTTGCCTGAGCGTATAATTTCCCACAATAAAGGAAAGAAAGCTTTCCAATCACGTGCTAATGACGCCGAAGGACTGACAATTGTTGCAATGAAGCTTGAATAAGCCTTAGGTGTTACTAAGTTACGAATTGAACTAATCCAATCTAAGGAATATTTCCAGTCGTTAACGTTGCTTAAGCGCTTGATTCCCATTTCTGAATGCCAGATTGCCATAGCCTCAGGTACAAATTCTATTTGTACACCTTCCATCGCGCTGACTCGAAGCAACCATTCCCAATCTTCGTGTCTGTAAAATTTTTCTTCTAAAGGCATTTTTTCCATCAACTCTTTTTTCACGAAAAGAGTCGAAGTTTGTATGCACCCTTCTCCTTTAAAATAGGAGTTACGAACAAAAAGATATTCACTTAAAGGTTCAGATAAGTTAGGCAGCCTTCTTGGACAAATAAAATCGCCTTTTGGAGTCTGAGAAATGAAACGACTGGCGATAACTGGAAAATCACATTTGGAATTATTTGCTAGTTCTAGTTGACGTTGCAATTTTTCTGGGAGCCATTCATCGTCATCATCTAAAAAGGCTATCCAAGTGCCTTTCGCTTCTCTAACCCCAGTATTTCTAGCTCCTGACGGACCAATATTTTTTGGTAATTCTATAACTTTGAGTCTAGGATCTCCTATCTGAGATAGGGCATTAACTGTTTCCTCATCTGGTCCATCTACTATCACAATCACTTCAATCGATCGCAGGGTTTGATTTAATGCGCTTTTAGCACCTCTGACGACAATCTGTGGTCTGTTGCGTGTAGGAATAACGACGCTGACTAGTGGCTGGTTGCTTTGGTCTGCTATTGCCAAATTTTGAGTTGTTGTTTTTTCTGTTTGAAGAACTTCCATATTTTTGCTTTAGCTAATTTAATTTTGTAGATTCACTATTTTCAATATCAATCGCCAGATTGATCTTCATGATCTTTTTAAAATTTTTTCTCTAAGAGTATGTATTCCGCCTAAATTACGAATACTCAAAAAGTTAATAAATAGGATATAACAACAAGTAGCGATCGCTATAGTTAATAAAAAATTTAAATGACTTTTTTCTAAAATAATAAATACACCTGCCATCAAAATACTAAGTAGCAGTGGAGAGCGTATAATTCGCCATAAATTTAATGGAAATACGAGAGTAAAGCTGAAGTAAACATACTGAATAAAGGCAATAAAGCTCATCAAAAAAGCCATTATTGCTGCGCCTAGTAAATTATATTGTGAAACTAATATCACACCCGCCAAACTTCCTAAAGTAGTGTTAATAGCCACTTGACGCAAGTTGACGATTTCAAAACCATTCGCTACAAGTAAGTAAGATAACGATTGATTGAAAGGCATAAAAATTAATGATACAGCAATGATACTCAAAGCTAAACTTCCTTGAGCAAAGCTAGGATTATATATAAAAGTTAGTAAGTTTTTACCAACAAAAACTAACCCTACAGATAAAGGTAAAGCTATAATTAATAATGTTTCAATACAATTTGAGATAATCTTTCGTTGCGTTTCTCGCCCTTCACTGACTGCCTTTGATAACCCCGGGAACATTGCTATACAAATACTATTAGCAATAATAAAAAATGGTTGTAACAATTGGGTTATTCCACCATAGACACCAACTATAAACTCGCTTCCTAGTAATGAAAGAATCAAGATTTGAATTCTGCCATTGACAACAGCTAACGCTTCAATAGCAAAAAATGTACGCGCATTTTTTATTGTGCTCCAGACAAAATTTCCATCAATCCGTAATTTTGTTTTTACTAGTTTTGTAACTAAAATCCATTCAATACCGAGAATTATTGATTCTGAAACAACTAGAATTGCGGCAAGATAATCAATTCCATAATTTTTTTGCATTGCCCAGAGCATTACGAATAAACGTATTACATACACTGGAACTGTAGCAATGGCAATTAAATGCATTTTTTCTTTAGCTTGAAAAATTGCCTCAGTAATATTGGAAAGCGAAAAGGGAATTATTGTTAAACCCATGATGTAGCAAGCAGCTGAAGTCTCCGAAGTATAGGGTAGTAAAAATACTGTAATTACCAAAACCACATAACTGAAGAAACTGAAAATTAACTGCAACCAGCTTCCACTGACTAAATAAAGTGGTGTTTTTTCGGGTTCGCGGGCTATTTCTCTTGTAAATAAATTTTTTAATCCTTGTGATGCAATACTTACAAATATAAAGTAGTAGGTAAATGCTAATAGATATTGACCTAAGGCTTCAGCCCCTAATATGCGAGCAATAGAGGTTGTTAACACAAAGGTTGTAATGCTTTGTGCTAAACGATTAACTATCATTGAAAAGGAATTACTTATTAATTTACGGTTTTTTCCCATATAGTAATCAGCTTAATTTTGATAATTTTTGTTCCACTGATTTCCTTATGCTATAGTTACCTCATTTCCTTCAAACACAGAACTAGAACTGTCAAAACCGCAAAATCTTGCCTATACAGGCTGAAGAGATATTTACCCAGATTAATAAAAATACCAAGTATTGGTTTATTTTTGAATAAAATATTTCTTTGCTTGGTACTAAAATCTGAAATGTATAGTTTGCTTGCTTTGAAAAAGTAACTCAGACAGAAATAGTTAAAATAATATGATTTTAGATAGAAAAAAAGTATGCTTCGTTGAGTTACTTTTAATATTTTTAGACAATCAAACCACCAAACTCAACGACAGCAAACTATTTTTCTTTGGAGATTTTAGTATGCACCTTCTTTTTTCAAAACCACCATCACTGTTTTGAGTAGAATTTCAAAGTCTAAACTCAGCGACCAGTTTTCGATGTAGCTCATGTCTAGAGCTATGACTTGTTCAAAATCTAAAATATCCGAGCGTCCTGAAACTTGCCAAAGACCAGTAACACCAGGTAAAACTTCATGTCGGATAAAATGATGCTCAGAAAATTTATCTACATCTCTAAGTGGTAAAGGCCGAGGACCGACTATACTCATTTCTCCAAAGATGACATTAAACAGTTGCGGTAACTCGTCTAAACTGTAACGACGGAGGAATTTTCCAACACGAGTAACACGAGGATCGTCCTTGATTTTAAAAATAATCCCATCTTTTGTCTCATTTAAAGCTTCTAATTCCTTTTGCAATTTGTCTGCATCAGATCTCATGGTTCTAAATTTCCATACTTTGAACTGTTTTCCATGTAGACCGATACGAGTTTGCTTGTAGAATACTGTGCCAGGAGAATCCAGTTTTATAGCTATAGATATAGCTATATAGATAGGAAACGTTAACATTACGAATAAAGCGGCGAAACAAAAATCACAAATGCGCTTTATCCAAAAATCTTTACCTGTAATTATCGGACAATCTAAACTCAGGCAAGGCATTCCTCCTACTTTATTAAATTCTACGTTTCTATAAATTGGTTTTAATTCCATCGGGATAATGTGCACTTGTATACCCGATGCTTGAAATAGCCAGCATAAGAACATTCTATTTTTGAGAGCATCCCAAGAGATAAAAACTTCTGTGACACCTAACTGGTTAAGTTGGTTCAATGTCTGTTGACGTTGATACCTGTCTAATGCATTAGCATTAGCCGTTCCAGATACAATATAGTGTTTCTCTTTTTTGACAAAGCTAGCAATCTGCTCGTGGTCTTGAGGATCGGAAATAATGAATACAGAAGAACGGACTATTTTCTTTTGTTTGCGGAGATACTCAAGAACAATATTGACAGTATATCTACCAGTACAAACAAAGAATGTACTGAATAACCAAGATAATAATATCAACCTCGGACTTGTAATATCTATGATTGGCTGGTATAAAAAGCAAACCAGTAGTATTAATCCATGAGCAAAGGTAAGCGATTTAATAATATTTAAATAGTCATAGCGTTTTTGACCTTCTCGATAAATACCTTCGAGAGCCAACGATCCTATTTGAATTGCAATAGCGACTAGAATCGGTAAATAATTACTTGGTGTATCCCAAGGGAAATATTTGTAAGAAGATTGATACCCAGCTAAAATCCAAGCTAAGGATAAAAGAGTGCAATCTACTAAAAATAGGGTTGTGACTCTCAACCACCAGGAACCTTTGCGTACCCTTACAAATGCAGATGCACGTAGATCCAAAGGTACTTCACTCAATTTATTTGTTGCAATACTTTGATTACTCATAGTTAGTAACACTTGGTGTAGTTAAAATTGGATGGAAACTATGCAAGTAGAGTATCTCATATTTTTTCAAGAAACCTGACCTTTATATTTGACTGTTACTGACTTTTTCGAGTAACTTTGAACCTCTTGAGCAAAAAATCTTTGAGTATCTAGGTGTAATTAAGTGTAATTAGTAGCCAAAGATTTAATATTAGTTACAAGATAGGATCTAGTTGAGTCGGGAGATTTTAGGCTTTGATGTGAAGCAGGGGATTGTTCCTTGACCTAATACTAGAGTTCTTGTTGTTAATAATTTTACAAAGACTAGATTAAAAATATTGAAACTCTTTAATGTGCGTAATCACAAAGTAATGAAACCTTACAGTTCTATTGCAGAGCTGCGCTTCCAGGAAAACATAGTCTCCTTTCGAGTTTAACGTAGCATTTTTAACAAGACTAAAATAGTCTTGCTTAGAAGCTTCTCTGCTTATTACGCATGATTACTGTTGACAAAAACTTACAGACATAACATATAACGAAATGCATCAAAATTTTTGATTTTTGTAACAAAACTTTACATAACTTTGAAATTGCGATTAGATTTACGTCAGGTTTGGGCATCTTAATAGGCAATCGATCGCAGAGTCATTGAAAATCCAGACTGTTGTATTCCGAAATTCTGACGAAAAATTTATAAAATACGATGCCTATTTGACAAAACCCATAAATTATTCCGCAAACATGCGATGCCAAGAATCAGTTTTAATCAATCCAAATAGTGTAAACAATGCCTCAAACCTATAAGCATTGTTATATTTGCATTCTAGACATTTTCACTCCTTTATTGAAAGTCATTTTTTTGACATTTTTCGCATTTCAATCGCGCTTGAAGGCGATTTTATGTTGTCTATGAGAAAGTACGGGTTTAGGCAATTAAACCCACTTGTAAAAATTCTACTGAATTTCCGTAATTATTCCAGCGATTATTTTCAGGCTTTACAGTAATTTTACATACCAAGAATCACAATGAAGATTCAGTAATAATTATCTTTGAGTTAAAGGAGTCTATATAAAATAATAGAGATAGGTGTATCTTGTGTAATTTTATAAACTTGTAAATTAATATATAACTAATTACTTATATTTGTACTATGTAAATTATTTAGTTATCTCCGGATTTAAAGTTTTGATTAAAAAAGCTAAATCCCCGTAATTAGCAAATTAAACACAAAGCAATTAATAAATTTAAAATATGTATCTTTTGAAGTATAAAAGCTATTTTTATCTTTGGAGTACTGCGTATAGAGACTGACGAGCAACTGCCGTCTTGTTTACAAAACCCTAGCAAAGGGTGCTTCTTTCACAAGCAACTTTGATGTAGTAGCATTCAGCTAGGAAAGATTCATAAATGAAGCTTTTCGAGTTAATAACCAGTTTTTCACCGGAAATAATAGGAGGTGTATATATAAAAAACCGCGAACCGCATAAACTAAAATTTTTACTACTTTACACTTGTTACTTATTCACCAAAAAGCTGAAGTTATCGTCCTCTTTTATAAGAGTCTGGATAAGATATGCATAAACTTGTTTAAAATCTATTGATGATAATTTGGGAAATAAAATAAAGTTTAAAAATCCTCTATAAGCATTGGCTTGAGCAGAAACGCAAGTGAAACCAAAGACTTTAGCGAGTTGTTGATATATATAAAATGCAGATAAATAATCAGACTTCTGAATCTAAAAAAAATACTCCGTTAGATCCCTTAACTCACATCTTTGGCACTGAAGTTGTATGTGAATGGAGTGATACTCAAGCATTCGCTGAGAATCTCTGCATCCATCAAATGTTTGAGATGCAAGTAGAGCGATCGCCCCAAGCAATTGCTGTAGTATTTGAAAATAGGCAACTTACATATCAGCAGTTAAATCAACAAGCGAATCAGCTAGCGCACTATCTGCGTACTTTGGGTGTCGGGCCGGAAGTACTTGTGGGTATTTGTCTAGAACGCTCTTTAGAGATGATTGTAGGATTGTTGGCAATTCTCAAAGCTGGAGGTGCTTATGTGCCTTTAGACCCATCATATCCACAAGAGCGTTTAGCTTTCATTTTGGAAGACACGCAAACACCAGTCTTGTTAACCCAAGAAAAATTGGTCAACAACCTACCACTGCATCAAGCAAAAGTGATTTGTCTTGACTTGTTTTTGCAAGAAAACGCCGAGAACAGCCAAGAGAACCCTGTAAATGCAACTACGGCCGATAATTTAATTTACGTAATTTATACATCTGGTTCTACAGGACAGCCCAAAGGTGTAATGATTCCTCACCGTGGAATCTGCAATCAATTGTACTGGCGGCAAAGAACCTTTGGATTAACCGAAGCAGACAAAGTTTTACTGACCATTTCTTTTAGCTTCGATCCCTCAGTATGGCAGATATTCTGGCCGTTGTGCTTTGGGGGGCAATTAGTTATGCCTCGTCCTGGCGGACATCAAGACGCTGGCTATCTTGTAAAAGTAATTAGCGAACAGCAAATTACTGTCCTAGCTTTAGTACCTTCAATACTGCGGGTTTTACTGGAAGAAAAGGGAATTGAGAATTGCCGACTTCTCAGACACGTTACCTGCGGTGGTGAAGCTTTACCCGTCGAACTTATAGAACGGTTCTTTGCCCAATTGAATTTGGACAATGTTTTACATAATTGTTACGGGCCGACAGAAGCTTCCATAGATACCACTTTCTGGACTTGTCAGCGAGGCAGTAACTATACCATTGCTCCCATTGGTCATCCCATTACCAACGCACAGATTTACATCCTTGATGAAAATTTGCAACCTGTAGCTGTTGGCGAATCAGGGGAACTGTATATTGGCGGTATTGGTCTAGCGCGGGGCTATCTTAACCGTCCAGAATTGACTCAAGAAAAGTTTATTACCGATCCTTTTAGCTCTGAAAAAGGGACACGTCTTTACAAAACCGGTGACTTGGTACGTTACAACAGCGATGGTAATATCGAGTTCCTCGGTCGTATTGACCACCAAGTAAAAATACGTGGTTTTCGGATTGAATTAGGAGAAATTGAAACTGTACTCAGCCAATATCCAGCACTGATGCAGACTTTAGTCGTAGCCAGAGAAGATGTTCCTGGAGATAAGCGACTTGTGGCATATCTCGTTGCTAGTCCCGGGCAAATTCCTAGTCAGGTTGAATTACGACAGTTTTTGCAAGGTCGGCTGCCAGAATACATGGTGCCTAGCAGCTTTGTATTTTTGGACGCTTTCCCATTAAATCCCAATGGGAAAATAGACCGTCGCGCTTTACCTGCGCCAGATATATCCCACCCGATATCAACTAACTTTGTCCCACCCCAGAATCCTACACAAGAAGTCTTGGCTAACATCTGGGCGAAAGTTCTGCGTTTGCAACAAGTAGGCATCCACGACAACTTTTTTGAATTGGGGGGACATTCACTGCTGGCGACTCAAGTTATGTCCAGAGTCCGCCAAGCCTTAGGGATAGAAATAGCGTTGCAAGTTTTGTTTGAGAATCCCACGATCGCTAATTTAGCTCAAACGATTACTCAAAACCAAATTCTAGAAAATAATTCCCAAAATCAAAGCATTCCCCAAATAGCCAACCGCGAATCAGTTCCCTTATCTTTTGCCCAGCAGCGAGTGTGGTTTTTGCAGCAGTTGGAACCCAACAGCAGGGCATATATCATTGCCGATGCACAGCGCTTAACGGGCGAATTAAATTTGGGTGTACTGCAACAGGCACTAGATGCGATCGTTGTTCATCACGAAGCACTGCGAACAAACTTTATTAAATCACCCGACGGTAGCCCCATACAAGTAATTGGTACGCCTCGCTCGGTTGAACTCCAAGTAATTCAAGTTACGCAAGAGCAAGCGCAATTTCTCCTGACTCAAGAAGCGCAACAGCCCTTTAACTTAGAATCTGACTTGATGCTGCGGGCTAACTTGCTGCAAATCACCGAAAAAGAGCAGATACTTTTGTTGGTCATGCACCACATCGCCTCAGATGGCTGGTCAATGGGTATTCTCTGGCAGCAGTTAGCAGCCGTTTATGAAGCCTTGTTAAACGGCAAACCTTCCCCTCTAGCAAAATTACCGATTCAATATGCTGATTTTGCTGTGTGGCAGCACCAATGGCTATCGGGTGAAGTCCTTTCCAGCCAAGCAAATTACTGGAAAACCCAATTAGCAGATGCTAACACTGTACTGGAATTGCCTACAGACCGACCGCGGCCGCCAGTGCAAACTTATCAAGGGGCGGCTGAGTCTTTAATGCTACCCCAAAGCTTGAGTGCATCGCTTACAGAATTGTCCCGTCAGGAAGGTGTCACCTTATTTATGACCTTGTTGGCGGCTTTTGGAACAATATTGCACCGCTACACCGGGCAAGAAGATATTCTTATTGGTTCCCCCATTGCTGGACGTAACCGTTCGGAAATTGAAGGTTTGATTGGATTTTTCATTAACACTGTGGTTTTACGGACTGATTTTTCCGACAACCCCAGTTTTCGTTCGGTGCTAAGTCGAGTCCGGCAAATGGCATTGGGCGCTTATGCCCATCAAGATATGCCCTTTGAGAAACTGGTAGAAGAACTGCAACCAGAACGGGATACCAGCCGCAACCCACTATTTCAAGTGTGGTTTAATATGCTTAATTTAAGAGACATCCAACTGGAAATACCTGGAGTGGCTGTAGAACCAGTGCCGATGCTAGAAACGGCTTCTAAGTTTGACTTAACTTTGTATGTCACAGAACAAAACCAGGGAATCAAACTCGATTTAGTCTACAACACCGATTTGTTTACTCCACAGCGGATGATGGAAATGCTTCATCAATTCCATCATTTGTTGAATCAAATTGTCGCGACTCCAGATAAACAAATTGGTTTGTATTCCCTGGTCACACCACAAGCGCAATTTTTGCTGCCAGAACCAAGGGCGGTTTTGCCAGAACCAGAGTACGAATTGGTAACAACAATGTTCGCGTCTTGGGTCAACTCCATCCCAGAACATTCAGCAATTCGTCAAGGAACTCGTAGTTGGAATTATGGGGAATTGGGCAAAACAGCTCAAAGTTTAGCAGAGGCTTTATTAGCTCGTGGAGTCCAACGGGGAGATGTGGTAGCTGTGTTTGGGACGCGCAGCTTTGGGCTGATTGCAAGTATGCTCAGCGTACTGTTGAGTGGTGGTGTGCTAATGACACTCGATCCGAAGCTGCCTAGCGATCGCCATCAGCTCATGCTCAGGGAAGCTAAAGCTAAATACATATTATATATAGATAGCCAGACCCCTGAAAACAAAGCCATAACCGAATCTTTAATAACTATCTGTGTCAACCCACACACGGGAGAAATCATCAATTCACCTAAAGGCAACACTCAAACCATAAATTTGCCTAAAATCACTGGTGACGATGCAGCTTATATTTTCTTTACTTCCGGTACCACTGGCGTACCTAAGGGCGTGCTGGGTTGTCACAAAGGAATGGCACATTTTCTCAACTGGCAACGGCAGACATTTAAAATTGGTCAGCAAGACCGCGTTGCCCAATTGACAGGTCTGAGTTTTGATGTCGTCCTCAGAGATATTTTCTTACCTTTGACTAGCGGTGCAACCCTGTGTTTGCCAGAGGAAGGCGATAACTTAGAACCAACTAGAATTCTGCGTTACTTGGAAAACGAGCAAATTTCTGTACTGCACACAGTTCCTTCCTTGGCACAATCTTGGTTAGGTAACGTACCTGAAGGAGTTTTTCTACATAACTTACGCTGGTTATTTTTTGCCGGCGAACCTCTCAAGGAAACACTGGTAGTTCGGTGGCGGGATGCTTTCCCGGAATCAGGAGAAATTGTCAATCTCTACGGCCCGACAGAAACAACTTTGGCCAAGTGTTATTATCGAGTACCTGTTGAATGTACCCCAGGAGTACAGCCAGTAGGAATGCCATTGCCAGAAACCCAAGCACTAGTTTTAAGAGCAAATAATCAACTTTGCGGTATTGGCGAACCTGGCGAAATTGTCATCCGCACACCATTTAGGAGTTTGGGCTATATCAACGCTCAACTAGAAAACCGTTCTCGGTTTGTCAAAAATCCCTTTGGGAATGACCAACGAGATTGGGTTTATTATACAGGCGATCGCGGTTGCTATCGTCCAGATGGTTCTCTAGAAATTCTCGGTCGCCGAGATCATCAAGTTAAAATTCGTGGCATCCGCATCGAACCAGGGGAAATCGAGACGGTGTTAGCCCAACATCCAGATATACTTCAGACTGTAGTTATTGCCCGAGAAGATGTTCCAGGAGACCTGCGTTTAGTAGCTTACATTATCCCAAATCAGAAAGCCATCACAATTAGCGAAGTCCGGCACTTCCTCTCAACAAAGCTGCCACAATACATGCTACCTTCAGCTTTCGTTGTGCTGGACGCCATGCCCCTAACTCCCAACGGCAAAGTCAACCGCCGCGCCCTACCCGCGCCCGACTCATCAAGACAACAACCAGAAGCGACTTTTGTTGCTCCCCGCAATGAAGTGGAACGCCAGCTAACACAGATTTGGGAACAACTTTTAGGTGTCCAACCCATTGGCATTAAAGATAACTTCTTTGAATTAGGAGGACACTCTTTACTTGCAGTCAAATTATTTTGGCAAATTGAGAAAACATTTAATCAAAATCTGCCCCTTGCCACTCTCTTCCAGTCAAGTACTATAGAAGCTTTAGCCAAAATCATCTCTCCAGAAGAAGATTTACTAACAAACAAGACTTCAGTAAAAGACAAATCAACAACTACTTGGTCATCCCTGGTAGCAATTCAACCAAATGGTTCCAAGCCTCCTTTCTTTTGTATTCACGGACTAGGTGGAGAAGTTTTATGCTTCCGGGAATTGGCACAACATCTCGGCCCGGAACAACCATTTTACGGACTACAACCACGGGGGCTAGATGGAAAAAACACTTTCCATACCAGTATTGAAGACATGGCCGCGCACTACATTCAAGAAATTAAGACCTTGCAACCTGATGGTCCTTATTTTCTGGGAGGTTATTCCTTTGGGGGTGCAGTTGCCTTTGAAATGGCTCGACAACTTTCCGAACAAGGTGAGGAAATTGGTATTCTAATTATCCTTGATAGTTGTCGTCCTGGTTATAGCAAGCGATCGCCATTTGTAAAAAGAATTTTCTTGCATTTAAACAATATTTTGCAACAAGGAGCTGGCTATATTTGGCGAAAGATTATCAAATGGGGTGCTTGGAATAAGTCACGCCTCCAAAATACATACAAGCGTTACTTAGAAGCAACACTTGATTTACCGGAAACTGACAACCATTTAAAAAGTATAGACATTAATACTCAAGCTATTAATCAATATACTTACCCAGTTTATCCCGGTCGAGGTATTTTGTTGCGAACTGAAGACAAAAACCGAGGCGAAGGTATCGGCATACAATACGATCCTCAATTTGGTTGGGGTGAGATAGTTGCTGGGGGATTAGATGTACGTTACATTCCCGGTTCTCACCTTTCTCTACTTTATGAACCCCACGTACAGGTGTTAGCTCAAACCTTGACTAATTGCTTAATTCAGGCACAGTCTCCAAAAAATTAACTCCATTTTGGAAAGATAAAAATTTATCGATCGCTGAGATACTCTTTTAGGGATACATTAGAGTCTCAGCTTTTTTGATTATCGTAATTTTGTAATGAAATTAGTATTATCTTTGAGAATATTTTGATGTTTTTCTAAAAAATTCTCAACTTTTTGTTTTTGGTTATCATCCACAAACAAATTATAACTTTCTACAAAATTAAAACTTCCTACTAAATATTTCGCTCCTAATTTAGCTTTAGATAAAATATATTCCTCAGTGACATCGCTGTGATTAATTAGCCATCCTTTTCGATGTGATAAATAAAGTAATGTCGGGTCGCTACCAGTAGTAGCAATTATTAGGTAATTAGGTTGAGTATTTTGTTTTACTTGCTGTGCTAGGTGAAAAACACCTGACTTTTCTGTTCTTTCTTTAAACATATAATCAATAGTATAAATAACAGAGCCAGCAGCTACAGTTAGACAGATGCAAAATACTATAAATTTTTGCAAATTAACATATTGACAAGCTTTATCAAAATATTCGCTGCAAGCTTTACCCATAAATATCACTCCTGTAAGCATAAATTGCAGTTGATAATATTCATGAACTAGGCTGGTAACAGGTACTAATATCCAAGTTAATATTACTGAAATTAGCCAAACATCTAATACATATTCTTGCCGAGTTTTTCTAGGAATTACTAAACCTAATAAAAATATGGGAAACCCAAAAATAGCAAAATGCCTGATACAAGTTCTAAATAAAATTTCAGTCCAAAACTTGAAGGTAAGTACAATATTGTAGTCATATCTATTTGTTGAGCCTGACCAAAAACCAAAAGTATTACCATATTCAAGAAATATTCGATGAGCATGATAATACCAGATAGCTACAGAAATTAATATTAATATGCTATAAATCCACAGAGATATTTGAGCAAAAATTCTAATACCATATTTAGTCCATGCTAAGTAAAATAGTGGTATTCCTAAATATATTATTGGTAAAACTTTAATTAGACAAGCCAAACCTACAAAACTACCTGATAAAATTAAATGTTGTAATTTTTCTGATTCCAACCAATCATAGAAATAGTAGATACCGATAACTGAACACATCAACAGCATTGATTCTGGCTGAAAAGTTCTACTATAATAAACATTCAAAGGCAAAATTACAAAAAATAAACAAGACCAAGCTGCAATCTTTGAATCTAAAATTTTGCTAACCAACTGATAGAGAAAGTACAGAGCTACTAAAAAACAAATAATCGATATTAATCTTCCCCAAAACTCTGTAAGTCCAAAAAGCTTGTAAATCAGAGCAACAATAAATGAATAAATGGGAAATTCAGTTTCGCAATAACCAGGGGAATTTCCTCCCCAGTCGATTTGAGGATAAAATAAATTAAAACCATTCTCATAAAAATTTCTGGCTATTGCTGCTGTATCTGACTGACGCCAGGAATGAATACCGATAATTGGTGAATTAATGTTATAAATTCTAATAGCTATAGCTAAAGCGGATAAGAAAAGTAGAGGGGAGTTTTGTGACTTATTTCTAATAGTATTATTTTGCATATCTTTATACTATTTTACCCAATATTAAACGCTAAAAAATTTTTCAGCAAATAAAATACCTCATTTCTAATTATCCTACCCAACGGTTATTGCCCCAACGATACCACTGTTCGATTAATCCTAAACCAGAAACCAGAATACACCCGTAAAGGAACTGTCGTGTCTTTGGGCTATCAAGATGGTCTATTAACATACCAAAAGCAATAAAAAAGAAGGGAGTTGCGAACACAAATCTTGCAAGGCTATAGAGATAACCAGAAGCCGCTAAAAATCCAATAGTTGCATTGGCTATACAAATGAATAAGCAAAAAAAGAACACATAATTTGTTTGTAGTTGGGCAATGGTTGGATTTACAGATTGAGAGGTTAGCTTACCAGCTTTACCTAACTGCCAAGAACGGATGGAATAAATCAAAATTGCGATAGGAGGATAAAAAAGGGTTATCCATAGTAGAGGATGTTTAGGTATATAGAGTAAAATCTTCTTACGTTTGGTATGAAAGTAAATGAGAATAAGCACTAGTAATAATATAATAAATGGAAAGTAGAGACCATGTAGATCGTTTAGTAAGGATCTAGGAAACAATAGAAATAATGGTCTTAACTGAAGAGTTCTTCCCCACTCGACTTGAGCTTTAAAGGGAGTTAAAAAGTTTCCTGTTGATAATAAACAATAGACGCCGTAAATTAAATAACCGACAATAGAACATATAGCAATTAATCCAGTGGGAATAGTATATTTTTTCCATTCCCTAATTTGAGAATTGGTATTAGACTGTAAATGGCTTCCTAAAAATACGCAAAATAATGCACTAAATGAAGCAAAGAGAAGTTGCACTAAACTCGGTCTAGACACAGACATGAGTATGACAGATACTGCTAAGATACAATTCCAAAAGAGAGAATGTGAAAACAAAAGAGCGACTACGCTAAGAATTGCACAGAGTGAAAATAAACTTTCAGTATAACCAATACTATGGAAAATAGAATTTGGATTAATAACGTAAAGTATCAGAATGATAAAGCTTATAGTTTCTGATTTAATTACTTTTTTCAAGACATATAAGACGATAGGTAGTGATAAGACAAAAAGAACGTTACAGATAACAAAAGCATACCGCAGACCAATGAAGGGATTTTCTGGGGAAAACAAGCGATTGATTTGAGACCAAAGTGGATAAAAAGCTTGACAACGAGGATGGAAACCCAAATTGACATAATGAATTGCATCCCAGTACTGAAATTCTTTTCCCTCTTGTACTGCTAATTTGGCAATTCCGTCTGATGAAATGAAAAGACCTATGCTACTGCAAACAACATAAAATAGGAGAGCAATAAGAATTTGCTTCCAAAAGGAAAAACGAACTAAGCTTTCCATCTAAAATCTGGGAATTATCAGGCGAATACTTTATTTATAATCGTACTATTTGGCATACATAATATTAATTTTTTTATACCTTTAAATATTAGAATCAGATTCGATCGCTAAAGAAAGAGCTAGCTGATAGAGTTGGCGACGAGGCATAGAAGTAACTTTTGCTAGTTGACGGCTAGCTTGCGATCGCGATATTCCTTGACTAATTAATTGTTTCAATTCGGCTTTCAATTCCTCTTGTGTCAATTGCGGCTGACTGGCTAGAAGTCCCGCCAAAACTAGCGTATATTCGCCTTGGGGTTCTCTTTGGCTATAGTGTGCGATCGCCTCGGCAATTGTTCCCCGCCAAAATTCCTCATACAATTTAGTTAACTCCCGCCCTAGTACGATTTGGCGATCGCTTCCCAAAATTTCTGCTAAGTCTTGTAAAGTATCTTGCAAACGGTGTGGCGATTCGTAGAAAATTATGGTGCGAGATTCTGTCTCCAAAGATTCTAAATGCTCTCGTCGCTGTTGAGTTTTTGCTGGTAGAAAACCTTCAAAGACAAATTTATCCGTTGGTAGTCCAGCTGCACTCAAAGCCGTAATTGCTGCACTCGCACCAGGAATAGGAACTACAGAAATTCCAGCTTCAATACAGGCTTTAATCAATTCATATCCAGGATCGGAAATTCCCGGCATTCCAGCATCGCTAACCAAAGCGATCGCTTTATCATTAGCTAAATATTCTAATAACTCTGGAATGCGACTGGTACGATTGTGTTCGTGGTAACTTATTTGGGGTGTCTTAATTTGAAAATGCTGAAGCAATTTTCCTGTATGGCGCGTGTCTTCGGCAGCGATAGTATCTACAGTTTGCAAAATTCGCACAGCCCGAAATGTCATATCTTCCAAATTGCCAATTGGAGTACCAACGACGTAAAGTGTTCTTGGTTTGGGGTCGGTTTGCATAAGGAAAAAGTTAGGAATTAGGAGACGCGATGAATCGCGTCTGTACAAAAGTGAGAAGTTAAAACAAATAATTCATATACTACTACCAACACAAACGACTAATGACTAATAACTAATGGCTAATGGTTTATTTGTAGGTTTAGTAACCTTAGATTTAATTTACCTTGCTGACTCTGCGCCTCAGAATAATCAAAAGATTGTTGCTATTGACTATAGTGTGGCGGCGGGCGGCCCGGCTACAAATGCAGCTGTAACTTTTACCTATTTAGGTAATCAAGCTACAGTCTTGGGTGTGGTAGGTTCTCATCCAATGACGCAGCTAATTCGAGGCGATTTGGCAAATTATCAAGTAGCGATCGCAGATCTTGAGCCTACCACCGATTTAGCACCGCCAGTCTCTTCGATTATTGTCACCCAAGCTACGGGGCAACGCGCTGTAGTTTCTATCAATGCTGTAAAAACTCAAGCCAACAGCGCAGCTATCCCAGCAGATATTTTAAAAAATGTTGCCATAGTATTAATTGACGGACATCAGATGGCTGTTGGTTATTCTATAGCGCAAATGGCCAAAGCCCAAAATATCCCAATAGTCATCGATGGTGGTAGCTGGAAACCTGGATTCGAGCAAATTCTACCATTTGTAGATTACGCCATCTGTTCGGCTAATTTTTATCCCCCCAACTGTAAAACTCAAGAAGGGGTTTTTGCTTATTTGAGCAAATTTGACATTCCCCATATCGCCATTACCCACGGAGAAAAACCAATTGAATACTTGAGTTGCACTAAAACTGGTATTGTAGATGTGCCCCAGATTCAAGCCGTTGATACCTTAGGAGCTGGAGATATTTTTCACGGTGGCTTCTGTCATTACATTTTAAGAGAAAGTTTTACCGATGCTCTGACACTAGCAGCAAATATCGCTGCTAATTCTTGTCAATTTTTTGGTACTCGGCGCTGGATGGATTTTAGGTAAAGACAGTTATATTTTTTTAGTTAAGATTCGGGCTAAATTAATGAAAGACTTAGAAGAGATATTAGCGATCGCTCGTCAGATAAGTTGGGAAGCAGCAGATATACTGCGCTCTTATTATCACGGCACAGCTAAAGATCCTAATTTGGCAGTAGAATACAAACAAAATGAGCCTGTTACCGTTGCCGATGTAGCCGTTAGTCAATACATCCTTGAAAAGCTACAAGCAAGTTTGGGCGGTGAAGATTTTATTTACATCAGCGAAGAAACCTATCAAGATGTAAATACATCTTCACAGCCGTCTACCCCTTGGGTATGGATTATCGATCCTTTGGATGGCACCCGCGACTTTATCGAAAAAACTGGGGAATATGCCATTCACATTGCTTTAGTTAAGGAAAAACGCCCAGTTTTAGCAGTGGTGGCAGTCCCAGAAGCCGAAAAGTTGTACTATGCGATAAAAGGCGGAGGAACGTTTGTAGAAACTCGTGAGGGATCTGTTCCTATCAAAGTATCCTCAGGTAAACCAGTTGAAGATTTAACCTTAGTAGTAAGTCGTTCTCACCGCAACCAAAGGTTAAATTATTTACTGCAAAATTTACCCTGTCAAAATCAAAAAGCTGTTGGCAGTGTCGGGTGTAAAATCGCCACAATTGTCGAACAACAGGCAGAAATTTACATTTCTCTCTCTGGCAAATCTGCTCCCAAAGACTGGGATATGGCAGCTCCAGAACTAATTTTAACTGAAGCTGGCGGTCAATTTACTCACTTCGATGGTACGCCCTTGCAATACAACACAGGTGATATCAATCAGTGGGGAGGTTTGCTGGCTAGTAACGGTGAATATCACGAAGTGCTGTGTAGGGAAGCAGAAATGATTTTAGCCCAGTTCGCCGATAGCTAAAAATACTGGTGACATTATATTATAGATAAAAATTTGGAAATTCCTTTCTAAGATATTTATTTATGGTATAATCAAGCGCACTAGGAAAGAACAATCCTAAACACACAGTACACATCTCAATTTCCAAAAGACTAACTTGGTTGGGCGATCGCTAATTGATACCGATTTGCTTTTCAATTTGAAAATGTCATATAAAAGCAAAAAAAGTGTGTCGTTGCAAGAGCTACAAGCCTAGCTTTAAAGTTTTTTTGGAAATCAAATTCCGTATGAGTCCATATTCAAAGGCTGTGCTACACTTATCCATATAAAGATTATGTTCGGTTGAGTAACTCGTTTTGATTTCTAAAAGCGTCTCTCCGAATTTAACTCTCTACAATGCCTAAATTCGGAGACTCTTATGTCAATTTACATTGGTAACCTGTCCTATCAGGTTACGGAAGAAGACCTCAAGCGGGCTTTTGCGGAATACGGAAAAGTATCCCGAGTTCAATTGCCTACAGATAGAGAGACAGGCAAGCCGCGTGGGTTCGCTTTTGTGGAAATGGAAACAGATGCAGAAGAACAAGCTGCAATTGACGCGCTTGATGGTGCTGAATGGATGGGACGCGATCTGAGAGTCAACAAAGCTAAACCCCGTGAAGAAAGAAATAATTCCTCGCGTGGTAACTGGGGTGGCAATAACGCCCGCCGTAACAACAATCGCTACTAAGTCGATTCCTAAAAATTCCACATCTAGAGTCTCCAGCAGATAAAGCCAAAGGCTCGACTCTGCTGGAATATTTATTTTGTATCTAGTTTTGAATTATCGATCCATGTTTAGGAGGAATCAGAATGACACAAGTAGTTTTAGGAGAGAATGAGGGTATTGAATCAGCCTTGCGGAGATTTAAACGGGAAGTTTCCAAAGCCGGAATTTTCCAAGATATGAGAAAAAAACGTCACTTCGAGACGCCGATAGAAAAAGAGAAGCGTAAAGCAATTGCTAGGCACAAGCAACGTCGTAAGCAAAATTCTCGTTTCAGATAAGAATTTACAGTAATTTTGCCCTTGATTTACCATTTAGCCAGTATCTCTTCATTCTAGCGATACCTATCTCGAACATCAGGACTGGCAAACTGGGAAAAAATATTTTCATGCCTTCATTGTCTCAGCGATCGCATGAACATATAGCTTGAAAATTGAAAGTAGGGAGTAATGGGTTTAGCATTGCTAAACCCTTATCGTATTTAGGGATCGAGATATTTTATGCTTTTATTGTGCAATATTCAAATCTGAATAAATATCCTAGTTTAAAAAGATTAATTACTCTTTAACTCGACATAATATTAGTTCCCATTGCATTACCAGCTAAATATGCAGTTGTCCAAGCACTTTGGAAGTTAAACCCGCCAGTTAAACCATCAATATCTAAAATTTCCCCAGCAAAATAAAGCCCAGGAACTAACTTACTTTCCATTGTTTTGAATTCTACTTCTTTGAGATTAACGCCACCACAAGTAACAAATTCTTCTTTGAAAACTCCTTTGTTACTAATTAAATATTGTCCCTGATTGAGTTCCTGCACCAATAAATTTAAGGTTTTATTGGATATTTCTGCCCAACGGTCTTCTATGGCGATCCCTGCACGGGCAATAATATATTGCCAAAGACGATGGGGGAGGTCAACACCGCGATGTAATGCGATCGCTTTCTTTCCCCATTCATTTTTGACTGCTAAAATTTGTTGTCGCACTTGTTCTAGTTGCAAATGAGGCAGCCAATTAATTGATAATGTTGCTTGGTAGCGACTTTCGTGCAAAACTCTTGCACCCCAAGCAGAAAGCTTTAAAACAGCAGGGCCACTCAAACCCCAATGAGTAATTAGTAACGGCCCGGTTTGCTGCAATTGGGATTTTCCGCCTACAGATAAGCGCAATTGTACAGAGTCAACACTAATTCCCGCTAAGTCCCTCAGCTTATGGTCGAGAATGTTAAAGGTAAACAAAGAGGGAACGGGTGATTCGATATTATGCCCCAACTCCCTAGCAATTTTATAACCTATCAAACTACTGCCGCTAGCAAGAAGTAAGCGATCGCATTTAATTATCTCTCCCGACTTCAAGAAGATATCAAACCCCTCGTCTTGGGAAATGTGTTTCACCGAAGTTACAGGCGTACCGATACGAAGTTTAACTCCAGATGTGGCAGCGGCTTTAATCAGACATTCGACAATAGTTTCTGAAGTATTGGTAATGGGAAACATCCGACCATCGGCTTCAGTTTTTAAATGAACTCCCTGACTAGCAAACCAAGCAACTGTATCTCGAGGTTGAAATCTAGTAAAAGCACCACGCAAAGCTTTTGCGCCTCTAGGGTAATTTTGCACTAATTCGCCAGGATCGAAGCAAGCATGAGTCACGTTACAGCGTCCGCCGCCAGAAATCAGCACTTTCGCTAGCGGTTGGCGACTAGCTTCAATGAGAGTAACTTGTGCAGCAGGATTAACTTTAGCACAAGCGATCGCGCCAAAAAATCCCGCTGCCCCACCCCCGATAACTACAATTTTTAACGGTAGCAATTTCAAAAATATCTCTTTTCAGGCATCTAATCTCTAGGCTAACTTTTATTTTCAGCCTTCATAAGCTTCAAAATCTTCTTTTCCGGCACCGCAAACCGGACACACCCAATCATCTGGGATGTCTTCAAAGGCTGTTCCTGGCGCTATACCGCTGTCTTCATCGCCTTCTTGTGGATCGTAAATATGGCCGCAAACAGTACATATATACTTTTGCATTTTCCCTTCCCCCTAGTAAATTATTGGCATTGCTTCACTATTAAATACTTTAGGGAGAGAGTTACAATAGGCACGCCATAATTCTTAAATCAGCGTTGCATATAGCGGTTCCCAATCAAATTTCTGTATCTCATTTGATTGGGAACCGCTATATAAGCTGGCTTGAGTTTTTGGCTAATAGCAATTTCAATTTGAAAGTTTTGTTACTTTTTATATGATTTTTATTAAATTTAAAGTTAAAAATGCTCAACTAATCATATTGACCTTACCAGTGTCAATATCGTAACAAGCACCAATAATTTTTAGTTTACCTTCACGGGCTAATTTGGCTAGAAGAGTTGAGTTTTCTTGCAATTTTTGAACCTGATACTTAATATTGGCTTTCACAGCATCATCACTAGTACTATCAGTTGTTAATTTGGTGTTTGCTAAAGCTGGTTTGATACCTTCAACAATGAAGCCAATTCTGCCAGGAAGGGGTTCGTCTTTGATTGCTTCTATGACTGCGCCGCATCTTTTATGGCCTAAAACAACAATTAGCTGCGAACCTAATACAGCTGTAGAGTATTCTAAACTTCCTATAGCGCTGTCACTAGCAACATTGCCAGCCACTCGCACAACAAATAAATCTCCAAGCCCTTGGTCAAAGACGATTTCCGCAGGTACTCTAGAATCTGCACAACCTAGTATTGCAGCAAATGGATACTGAGCCTTAGCAACTAATCGTAAGCGTTCTAGAGAGCGATCGCCACATTTGCTTTCTTGAAGGACAAATCTTTGGTTACCATTGAGCAAACGTCTAATAGCTTCATCAGCACTGACTGGATTAGGGTTAACTGGATGAACATCAGCCGCAGCAGCTTGTTGTATATCCCAACGGTGACTAAAAGCAGCAGCCCCAATACCCATTACACCTGCAAATTTTAAGAAATCACGTCGCCCTACAAATCCATTAATTTGGCTCATCAGTCTACCTGACAACATTTTTCTTAGTATCAGGAAGATATCAGATGCAAATAGCATCTAAGATTACCTTGTTACACGGTTTAAGAGTTATTTAATCTTGATGTTGCACTATCAAATAGGATTATAATCATTTGTTTTGTAAAAAAAAGCTCCTTCCAAAGTATTTTTCACAAATTGATATACATCTGGTTCATCTGAAGCTCTTGTTCCTGCAACACTCAGAGTTAGTATTTTATAGTTTGAGATAAATAATCTTAATTCACTGACAGGATTTACATGAGTGAATTCTTGACAAATATGTATACACGGTTTCTGATATTTTTCAGCTAATTCGGCAGTTAATAAAGTGCCTCCAAAAATTTTTTCAGCAAGAGAAAATATCACAGTGCCATCAGAATCGCGTATATTCCATTCAGTACGCTGGGAATATTCATCTGATGGTGTTTCAGTTAAGTTATAACGTGAATTAATAACACCATCTTCTGCTTTACGCCCTTTGGGACACCAGCCTCCGTGAGGAATCTGACGAGCTATAGCCCAATCCAAAGCTGCACGGTCTGCTCCTGTTTGGCCTCCAGAAACTATTTTTAAGCTGTTAGCCATTTTAAATTTTAAATTAAAGCAATTTGCAACTGAGTTCTGAATTCTGTTAGCGTAGCGGGGCGTAGCCCATTCTGAATTCTCTATTTAATGCTTTTTTCCGGCTCCCAGATACAGTTCGCCTACTTTCGGGTCATTCAATAATTCTTGACCCGGGCCGGAGATAGCATCTCGTCCAGATTCTAGTACATATCCGCGATGAGCCATTTCTAAAGCTTTGCGGGCATTTTGTTCTACTAATACGAGCGCAGTACCAGTTTGATTTATTTGTTTAATCTGCTCAAACACTTGTGTTACCAAGATGGGCGATAAAGCCGCAGAAGGTTCATCTAAAATCAGCAAACTCGGCTCCAACATCAAAGCTTTGCCCATCGCTAGCATCTGGCGTTCTCCTCCAGATAAAGTACCAGCACGTTGATTGCGGCGATCGCTTAGTTTGGGGAACATGGTAAATATTTTATCCTTGAGTGGTTTCAAAGGAGTATTCAGGACAAAAGCGCCCATTTCTAAATTCTCTTCGATACTCAGGGAAGGGAAAACATTAACTATTTGCGGTACGTAGCACATTCCTCGCTGCACGATTTGATTGGACTTTAGCCCGACGATATTTTGACCTTTGAAGGTAATTGTGCCGGTATGAGGAGTTAAAAGCCCAAAAATTGTTTTTGCCAAAGTAGATTTACCAGCACCGTTAGGGCCAATTACCGCTACCAATTCCCCTGGTGCAGCGTGAAAATTCACACCTTGTAGGATATCTACGTCTTTGATATACCCAGCGTGGACGTTTTGAACTTCTAGTAAATAATCATTTGTCATGTGTCATTTGTTATTAGTCATTAGTCTTATGTCAGCGGTCATTGGCAAAAAATAACTGACAACTGACCACTGACTATGAACTATTCCGGAGTTTTTTGCAACTCTGGTCTTTCTTCTGGAAGAATCGCCCCTTCAACTGGACAAACTTGGAGACATATACCACAGTCAATGCAGGTAGTAAAGTCAATCCAGTACCAATCGGTTCCCTTGGCATTTTTGCCAGGGCCATCATGAATGCAAGCTACCGGACAGGCATCTACGCAGTCAGCAACGCCTTCACAGACCTCTGTAACAATTGTGTGCGGCATATTCTCGATTCCCTCTATTCTGTATCGGCTATTTCTAGACTAGCAGGGGAAGAGGGCAGGGGAGCAGAGGGAGCAGGGGAAGCAGAGGAGGCAGGGGAAAAGGTTAAAGGGAAAAGGGAAAAAGGAATGAATTTAATCTTTCCCTTTCCCCCTTACCCCTTTCCCTTTCCCCATTCCTATACCCAATGCCCCATGCCCAATTCACTTAACGCAATGATTCAATTTTTGGTGAGCCATCGGCTTTAATCCAGGCAATTTGGTCGATGCCCCGATCGCGTGCGTATTGGCGAATGCCGTCTGCATCCTTTCTGAGCAAATCCATTTCTACTCGTACCAAATGAGTGGAATCTCGGAGCTTTTGCGCGTAAGCAAAAGCAGGAGCGTCAGCACTCGGTGTCTCTGGTACTACCAACCAGTTACTAGCTGGGGTTGCTTGCGGTAATTGCCCAGTTGATAACAATACTTGGTATAAATCTTCGATATTGAGGACAAAACCAATGCCGGGAATATTTTCTCCTTGGGGATGATATAGCCCTAAAAGCTGGTCGTAGCGACCACCCTGACCCAAAATTCGGCTTTGGGATTCGGTATCATTGACAACTTCAAAGACAATGCCGGTGTAGTAGTCTATGGTCTGGATGAGGCTGAGGTCGAGGATTAAGGAGAATTTTTTCTCAGATTCTAGTAATCCTACTAGGGATTTGAGGTTATCTACTGCTTGTTGCTGTTGTTCGTCTAGCCCTAAGCTACTAACTTTTTGCAAGACATCGGCACTGGAACCGCGCAAATCCATCATGATTCGAGCGCGATCGCGTAGTTCGTCGCCGAGAGGTAAACTATCTAGAGTAATGCGGTCAAGATGAGCGATCGCAGTGCGAACTTTATCTTGTAAATTAGCAGGAAAAGCATTGAGGAGCGATCGGGTAATTCCAGCTTCACCTAAAATTAAATGCCATTCTCGTAAACCCAGTGCAGCCAGACAATCTGCTACCAACAGCAGCACTTCTGCATTTGCTAGCAATCCCCCAGCGCCTAATAACTCAACTCCAGCTTGATAAAACTCATGCTGGCGATTATGCCTGCTTTCCCAAGTACGGCGAAATACATTGGCATTGTAGTACAGCCGTTGGGGATAAGTTACACCTGCCATACGAGTAGCGACGGTGCGAGCAATTGATGCTGTTAATTCTGGACGCAAGCCTAATTCATCGTCTTCGCTATTTTGTAGTTGGATAACCATCTGGCGTTGGATTGCTTCCCCTGCCATCAAGGTATCCATTCGCTCTAAAGTTGAGGTGATGATCCTGTGATATCCCCAACGATGAAACACCTGTTGTAATCTATCTTCAATCCAGCGTTTTTTCGCCACATCTAAGGGTAATAAATCCCTGGCTCCCGCTGCTGGTTGATACACCATTATTTTTTCTTCCCACCAAACAAACCACCGAACAAACCACCACTACCAGATTTATCTGGTTGCTTATCTCCATTATTGGGGGATGAAGTCACCTTCTGATCGGTAGGTTGTTGTCCTAAAGCTTTATCTATTTTAGGTTTCCATTGCAACGCTGTTTGGTCGTTGGGGTCTAATTTTAGTGCATTGTCGAAGTGGATTTTGGCCATTTTTAGCTGATTTTGCTTCAAATACACCATTCCAATCAAGCTATGGCAGTGACTATTTTTCGGTTCTAGCTTGAGAGCATCCTGCAATTCTACTTTCGCTTGGGCAAATTGGTTTTTCTCCATCAAAGATTGAGCGCGACGAACATACTGTTCTACAACCGAGTCTTCTTTGACTGCTGGTGGCGCTGGTGGTGTTTGTTTTGCCGCATCTGGTTTAGGTGGCGGTGGAGCTGAGTTAACTTTAGGTTGAGTATATGGTGTTGTCGCGGATGGCTTGGTTGCACTCCGCATTAAATAGACTAAATTCAACTCGCTAATTTGCCCTATGACATTTAGGGCTTGGTCTAAAGAATCATATTGGGTTTGGGCAAGTTTAGCGATCGCACTTTTATAGAAACCATCGAGATTGGGAGCGCTAGCTAACTGTCTGCCTAATTCTGTGTTTATAGTCACCGTAGTAGCTTCGTGTACCAGACGCTTGCCCATTTGCGACAAAATCAGAATATATTCGACCCTGGCACGTTCGTTAGCAAGTTTTTCGTAAGCTGGGTTAACCAGCTTTGATAAAAATTCATTGCCTAGCTGTTTTTGCTCGGGATTTTCAGTAATAATACTATCTGGGTGTAAGCGACGAGCAATTTGAAGATAGCGTTTGCGAATATCTTTGATATCCGCATCGACTGGAACGCATAAAACTGCGTGATGATCTATGAAATCATATCTAAATAATCCACGATCTATTTTGAAGGACATATAGCAGTTTGCACCAAAGGAGCAATTAGATTTTTTCTAGTTTACTTCGCTCGATCGGCAATCCGTCAGTAGCAAATTGCTATTAGTCATTAGTTATTGGTCATTGGTCATTAGTCATTGATTATTTTCGCCTCCGTCCTTGTGCTCCTCTACTCTTTATCTACCTTCACTTCCAGGCTGACAGTGGGGGAACTTGTAAAAGTTCGCGGCTTACGGTGTCGTGAATATAACTATTTGTGGCGAGAATTCTACCTGACTCAATTTTTAAGGGACTGCCATCGTAGGCGGTAACTTTGCCGCCTGCTTCTTGTACCAAAATGATACCAGCGACAATATCCCAAGGTGAAAGTCCCCGTTCCCAGTAACCATCGACGCGGCCGCAGGCAACATAAGCTAAATCTAGGGATGCGGAACCGCTACGTCTCACTCCCTGAGTCAGATGGGTGAGGTGGCAAAATTCTGCGTAATTGTTATCAGAGGTTTCACGGCGATCGTAGGCAAACCCACTTACTAGCAAGCTTTTATTCAGTTCTGAGGTTGTCGAAACTGCGATCGCCCGACGGTTGCGCGTTGCTCCCAAACCAGCAGCGGCACGAAATAGTTCGTTGTGAAAAGGGTCATAAATGACGCCAACTTGGGGAACACCATTAATTAATAGCCCGATGGAAACCGCAAAGAATGGGTATTGATGAGCGTAGTTAGTTGTGCCGTCTAGAGGATCTATTGCCCAGAGGTATTCATTTTCGCGATCGCCTAATTTACCTGATTCTTCAGCGAGAATAGAATGTTGGGGAAAATGGCGACGTAAAATTTCTAAAACCACTTCTTCTGAGGCTTTATCAGCAGCAGTAACTAAATCGCCAGGGCGTCCTTTTTCAATAACTGTATCTTCTAACTTACCCAAGTAGCTTTGCAGTATAGCACCACCAGCTAACGCCGCTTCTGTAGCAATATCTAGAAAAGTTTGTAAATTAGTCATTAGTTATTAGTTATTAGTTATTAGTCATTAGTCATTGGGCATTGGAATGGGGAAAGGGAAAGGGGTAAGGGGAAAGATTAAATTTATTCCTTTTCCCTTTTCCCTTTAACCTTTTCCCCTACCTCCCCTGCTCCCCATCTCCCCAGTCCCCAATTGTCACAGATTTTGACGGCGAAATTCAGCAGGAGTTAGGCGCATGGGTTTTTCTGGGTTCCAAATTCCTTGTCCCATGAGTCTCGCCCATTGTTGGGCACGTTCTAAACGTTGGTCGTATTTGTGGTTTGGCGATCGCTCAACAAACAATGCATTCCCTTGTTTGACTAATTCTTCATTCAACAAAAGATTATTTTTCCATACATAAGCTAGGGTTCGCCCGACTTTATCTTTTGTTACTAAATCAAACTCTAGGGTTACGGATTGTTCTGCACCACCAATTAGATTCTCTAACTGTTCTTTTGCTTGTTCGCCCCAAGGTCGTTGTCGCAAATCTGGTGCATCAATTCCCACTAACCGGACTTGGGAAATCAAGTTTGGTTGTTCAGCCATACCTAATACTTCTAAGGTTTGCCCGCTAACTACCCGCGCAACTTTCACTTGTGCCTGATTGTTTGGCAGCTGATTTTTGCCTTGGCAACTCACCAACAGTAATAGGCAAACCAAAATGCTTATTTTTCGCACCCACTCACCAAGACACGCTGTCAAAACAGTAATTTCCTCCTCTGTGTCTGTGCGCGAACAAAATTCTAGTCCTCATCTAAGGGTAAACCTGCTTTGACTCTACCCCTAGCAAAATATCGTCCAAACTGGAGTTCATAAACTTCATCTTCGTCTTGTGTTTCTACTTCCAAGTCAGAACGAGGATAACTGACACACAACAAGGCATAACCTTGTCGGCGTAACTCTGGCGACAATCCGATCGCTTCTGGTTGGTAAATTTCTCCTGACAGTACTCTGACAGCACAAGTGGTGCAAGCCCCATTACGGCAAGAAAACGGTAGTTCCGTCCCTTGTTTTTCGGCAGTGTGCAGGATGTAGCGGTCTTCTGGCACTTGTAGGGTGTGTATTTTGCCAGTAGCGCGATCGCGAACTCGAATTGTATATGTACGGGACATCTGGATTTGGGTTTTGCGACTTTAACTTTGAGATTAACCTAAAAATCTTTTTTATCTTTGCATTTTTTAGAATTTTATAGTAAGATTGTAAATCGTGACATCTGGAGAGATGGCCGAGTGGTTTAAGGCGCAGCACTGGAAATGCTGTAATGCGGAAACGTATTCCAGGGTTCAAATCCCTGTCTCTCCGTTGAACTCTTATTCTACAAGCATTCTAGCCATCGCGAACCAATTCAATCGTTAAACTTTTTGGTTGAATTGGTTCAATATTTGTTTGTGTAGTAGCGAATTATTTTCGCCCAAAACTTTTCAAACAACCTTTAAGAGTTCTTTTTTCCCAGGTTGATAAAAATAAAAAAGGGCAAAGTTTTGCTTTGCCCATAAAATATCTATTGAGTTCTAACCTTATTAAAAACCAACTGATGGCAGCTTGCCTTGTAGTAAATGAAATTGTCCTGGAACGCAGTTGCCGCAATTACAACCAAGTTGGTCGATAATTGGATTAGATTTTTGTGTCAAGTTTTGTGTTGCCAAATCAGCAATTTGTTGCTTAGATGCTAGCGTAATTTGTGTAGCATATTCAGATTTCAGACTCGATGCATTTGCTGGATTGGCTAGCAGCAATATAGATGCTAGGAAAGCGCGACAGGCAAGTAAGATCAGTTTGGTTATGTTCATACTTTACAGAAATATACCTCTTTTGCTACAGCATACCCAATAAGTTACTTAGATTCAATACTAGACTGGTTTGAAAATAAAATGGTTGGTATAGAGGGGGAAAAGGGAAAGGTTTTTTCTGACTCTTTTGTGGCACTTCTGGAAGAAACCTACTGAATCCTGAGTCAAGAGTTAGGAGTTATTCTCCTTGTTTTTGCATTTAAGCTGCACATTTTTTTGTATTAGCTGTTAACTGTTGACGGTTAACTGTGAACCGTCAGACGTCAACGAACTTACTAAATGACTGTGCAATTTAAAAGCCCAATAGCTTAAATCCTTAACTCTGGGAAACCTTTGACCAAATAACTAATTCGCCTTTTTCACCGCCTGCGGCTAGGAATTTGCCTTGGGGATGCCAAGCTAGGCTAGAAAAGCCTCCTGAAACACCTGTGATTATTTGGGATACTTCCTTGGCTTGATGCCACAAACATAACCAGCCATCAGCACCAGCAGATGCGAGAAGAAAGCTTTTAGGTGCAAAGGCGATCGCATTAATCACATCGACATGATTAGTTAAAACTCGTGCTTCCCAACCTAAGCTATCATCCTCTAACTTTTCCCAGACTACAATACCTTCAACGCTAGAGGATGCCAGTATTGGCGTACCTAGTTCCGTAGTAGCTTCTGACCATGCCAATTGGCGAATTTTACCAGGGAAGCCCTGCATCACCCAAGGATCGGGATTGTTCCATTCCAAGACTGTGACGCTACGATCCATATTGCCAGAAGCGAGGAATTTACCATCGGGCGACCAAGCCATCGCTAGGCTGACGGTAGTCATATTTAAGATGTATGGTTCGTCATCCCAGTTTTGACTGTGCCAAATTTTCACTCCTTTATAACCACTAATGGCTAGGTACTGCCCATCAATGCGCCAATCTATGCCTAAGACTGATGAGTTATCGAAATTCAGCGTGACGACAATTTCACGAGTATCTGCATCCCAAACTTGGACGTAACGCCCCAAGCTAAAAGCTAGTTGGTTACTGGTGTGATTCCAAGCTAGTTTGTCAACCCATGCAGGTGCATTTTCCAATGTGGCGATTAATTCAGTGTCTTGCCAAATTTTGACTTGTCCCTCCTGTCCGCCGACAGCTAAAAATTTGCCATCGTGGGAAAAGGCAAGGCAATCTACCGATTTACCGTTACCAGTTTGTAAGGTTGTCAGTTCGCTATCATTCCACAGTACAACTTCCCCAGTTGCGGAAGCTGCTGCTAAAGTTTGACCTTGGGGCGACCAAGCGATCGCAGTTATATAATCTGCAAGTATCCCTGAATAGTGTTGTTCAAATAGTTTAGAGTTGCTGGTTGTGGAGTTCATATCTTTCAAAAGGGAGTGGGGAGTGGGGAATGGGGCATTGGGCATCGAGAGCGAACAGTGAATAGTTATCATTACCATACCCCTGTTTACTGATAACTGATTTCATCTGTCTTATCCCCCACTCCCTATTCCCTACTCCCCACTCCCTATTTATGCTAGACAAGCAAGAAAATCTTGCTTGAGTTTTTCTCCATCAAGGTTGCGACCGATGAATACTAGTTCGTTTTTTGGAGTTTCGTTAGGTTTCCAGGGGCGATCGGGTCTACCATCAAATATCATGTGTACTCCTTGGAAGACAAATCGATTCTCTTCCCCAGCAATATTTAATATACCTTTCATGCGGAAGATATCTGGCCCTTGAGTACGCAACAACTCAGAAAGCCAAGCGTTTAATTTATCTCCATCGACTGCACCTTTTTCCACTAAAGCTACAGAAAAAACGCTTTCATCGTGTTCGTGGGCATCTTCACCTAAAAAATTCGGATCTATTTCTAATGCCCGATCTAAATCAAATGCTTTCACACCTAATAAAGCATTCATTTCTAATTCAGAATTGCGGGTACGATAGATTTTTGCCATAGCATTCATTGACCGAATTCGCTTTTCTAATTCGTCCAATTCTTCTGGCTTCACCAAATCTGTTTTATTAAGTAAAATTACATCGGCAAAAGCAATTTGCTCTTGGGCTTCGTCTGCATCCCAGTGGTGCCAAATATGCTTGGCATCAACTACTGTCACCACCGCATCTAAAGATAGTTGATTTTGCAAATCTTCATCAACAAAAAATGTCTGAATCACTGGTGCAGGGTCAGCTAGTCCAGTTGTTTCAATTACTAAATGGTCAAATTTATCACGCCGCTTCATCAAATTGCCAATGATGCGAATTAAATCGCCACGCACTGTACAACAGATGCAGCCATTGTTCATTTCAAATATTTCTTCATCGGCATCAATAATTAGTTGATTATCAATGCCCACTTCCCCAAATTCGTTAACAATCACAGCAACTTTCTTGCCGTGTTCGTAGGTGAGGATGTGATTGAGTAGAGTTGTTTTACCTGCTCCCAAATAACCTGTAAGAACAGTAACGGGAACTGAATTTGTGCTTACGTCAGCTAGCATACTCTAAATTCCTTTAGTCTCACCTTATGAATAATCATCATCGCCTATGATAATTGTTTTTATTTTTTTGTGCGAAGTTGGCTTAAGAATTGAGAATTGGGGAGTAAAACAGGCTTTATAGTCAGCTACAAGACGAATCTTGTGTATTTAAGAAATATTTATACTTATGTATGTGAGCTTTCTACTGAACTGTAAAACCGCCATCGATTACTAAGTTGTGTCCTGTAATGTAGGATGCTGCATCAGAACATAACCAAACAACTGCATTTGCGATTTCTTCTGCTCTCCCTATTCTTTTGAGTGGAATTGTGTCAGTCATTTGTTGAAGCATATTTTCTGGAACATTGGATAAGATTTCTGTTGCAATCAGCCCCGGACTAATGGCATTGATCCGAATTCCCTGCTGAGCATATTCCATCGCTGCCGATCGCGTTAACCCAATAACTCCTGCTTTGGCTGCTTGATAAGCAGAAAAACTAGATGTGCCAATAACAGCACCTCCAATAGATGCCATATTGACTATCGCACCCGATCCAGTTTTGAGCATCGCTGGAATTTGATATTTCATACACAGCCACACCGCTTTCAAATTAACATCTGTCTCAGCGTCCCATTCTTCTTCTGAACGTTCAGTTAGCGGCACAGATTTTCCAAAGCCCGCATTGTTGCAAGCACAATCCAATCGACCAAAAGTATCTAAGGTTTTATTCACTAATGCTTGTACATCGACAGCTTTGGTCACGTCAGTTTGCACAAATATAGCTTCACTACCTGCATCTTTAGCAAGACGAACTGTTTCCTCTCCTTCTTGAACCCGTCGCGCCGCTACAACAACCTTTGCTCCGGCTTGAGCAAAAGCAACTGCGGTTGCTCGACCAATCCCAGAACTACCGCCTGTGACAATTGCAACTTTTTCACTCACTGCAAAGTTCATGCTTCTAAGTCCTTTTAATTGTTCAATTTCATGAAGAGAACAAAAAATCCTGAACTACTGCTAAAACATCTGCTGGGTATTCTTCATGTAGTCCTAGAGAACCACGGATAACGGTGCTTCTTACTCCTGGTAATGCTGCTAAAGCATTCATTTGTTCTCGTGATTTAGCAGGGCTAGATTCCCCAATTACTACCATGAGCTGTACTGTTAAAGATTCTACAAGTTTGAGAAAATCAGATTGTTGGCGTACAGCATCAAGATTACCAGTTACAAAGGCAGCAGAAGCAAATCTCGCTCCTGGTTGTTGAGTTGTCTGCCATTTCTTTTCTATGAAACTCGGTGTAAGTTTTGCCGTGTCTGTAAAGACATGACGGCGGTACATAAAATTTAAGAAAGATGGGGTAGTGTTGAGTTTGTAGAGAGCTTGACCGAGTATAGGCGATCGCACTAATTCTCTTACCATACCAGCTATTTCTTGACTTGCCCCCATTGTCGGCAAAGGGCCGCGCCAAGTAGGAGCTAACAATACAATTCGTGAGAATGCACTAGACTGTTTTACAGCTAATTGTAAGACGTAGGTAGATGCATGACCAGCCGCGATCGCAATAATTGGAGTCTTAAAAATAGCGTTGACAAAATCTTCCAGAAATTGCTGATATATTTCGGGTCGATAATTTAAACTAGGGCGAGAAGATTCGCCAAAACCAGGCCAGTCCACAGCTACAACTTGAAAATGGGGAGCTAATAATCTCGCAAGTTCGCCCATTTCTAAACGCGTCGAAACACTACTAAAAGCTGGTAGTAGCAATAGCGGCGAACCTTTACCAAGGGTTTCATAAACAACGCGCAATTGCTGGTTTTCCCAATTCCAAAGATATTCTTGAACTACTCCACCAAATCCCACAGCAGCAGAAGTAGATAATAAATTTGTTGACATTGGATTAAATTTTGCTATTAGTTATTAGTCATTAGTCATTAGCCCTGAAGTCAAAAATTAATGCCCCATGTCCAATGACCGAGTATTAGTTAGCTACATCTAACTTACATTCCAAGGCTTTTTTTTGCATGGTTTTAAAAATATTGTAAAACCCATTAGCACGGGAAGGTGTGAGGCTAACATTTAAACCTGTTTCTTGAATAAAATCTGGAGTAAGTTCTAATATTTCTGTGGGAGTTAGTCCATTCAATCCTTCAATTAAAAGACCAACCATGCCTTTACTGATAAAGGCATCAGAATCAGCCCGGAATATCACCTTACCGTCATTGAGTGAAGCAGTGATGTAAACTTGAGAAACGCAACCAGGAACTTTATTTTCAGGTACTTTGTCAGCTTCGGGGAAATCTTTCAACTTATTACCATAGGCAATTAGCTGTTCGGTACGTCTTCTTTGGTCGGTTGACCGTTGAAAGCGCTGGACAATTTTAGCGAGTGCAGGTGGCAAAGAATCGAGAGTTGAGGACATAACAGAAGGTGGAAATAATCGCTATCATCTTGAGTGTAAAGTATCTTGAGAGCGATGCCTACAGCGGGTTGCGCCAAGCGCCTGTAATTTACTTTGAATCTGAAGTAATAATAACAGCCATTCTTGACTTGAAGTTGTCAAATCTAGATAATTAATGCGATGTCTGCGACGGGCTACGCCTACGCACTCATATCGGTCAGGTTGTTTAATTTAAGCGATCGCAAAAACATTATTTTCTTCTGAGCAACTTTTGACACCAATTACCTGAAGTAAAATTTGTATCAGTGTAAGCTTTCTACTATGGCGTAACTGTGGATAAGCCGTGAAATTTATTTGTCTTTGAATGCAAAGGCATTTGTAATTTATAGTACATGCATTACAGGTTTTTTCAATTATTTTCTAGAAGCTGGGCTGTTTGCATACTGTACTTCATACCAAAGCTAATCGATTAATTAAAGTCGTTCAAATGTACTAGTTTTATTTTAGCATTAATCGGATCTTGGCGACAAAAACACGTAAGATGGGGCTGATTATATTAAGTAGTGAAAATAAGTGTTAAATATTAATGCAATATCAGCTATTTTCTTGAATTGGCTTCGGAAATTTTCAGATTATATTTGCAACCATTAATAAATTTCGGGAGCAAATCACGTGCTTACTTCAACGTTACTTGCTGCTGCAACTGCACCTTTGCAATGGAGTCCTACAGTTGGTGTAATTATGATTATCGCCAACATAATCGCCATTGCCTTTGGCAAATCTACCATCAAGTATCAAAATTCCGAACCAGCACTACCATCAGCTAATTTCTTTGGTGGTTTTGGTTTACCTGCCTTACTAGCAACTACCGCCTTTGGGCATATCTTAGGAGCAGGCACTATCTTAGGGCTGCATAACTTGGGCAGAATTTAGGTTCTTACTCAAGTCAGCGCTGATTTGATGATTTTTTTGTCTCCAGCTTTGAGCCAGATAAGTAATTTTCTGGCTCTTTTTTGATTCGACTGGGGACTGGGGAGTGCTGAATTCTGAATTATCAATTCTGAATTCTGAATTCTAACTTTTAACAAATGTCCATTCTAATACCTTGATGGGGGCTTGTTGTAGCGCTTGAATTAGTTCGCTGCTGCTTTCAAATTTCACCTGAGAGAGTTCGCAGGCTTCAATGTTGACGGTGAATTTGTCGTTTTGGAAAGGCCAGGGTTCGACAACAACTAAGTTATCGCTGCGCTGCATGATATCATAGCGTTGACCGTCAGGGCCTTTGCTAATCTCGAGAAAGCGTTCATCAGCAGGTAATTCTTGTTTGCAGAGGATCAGAGAAAGGCGATCGCACCATTGCATAAATGCATAAGCTGCATCAACTTCGTCCTTTTCAATACCTAGTTCTTTACGCCAACGTTTTTGATTTTCAAGTTGCTCGTCTAGAACTTTGTCTAATTCTGGAGACTGACCCCGGCTTGGCTCATTTAAACGGCTAATGTGCATAGAAATTAACAAAGCTACCCACCTTCCCCGATAAAGAGCATTCTTTGCCAAATTAGCAGTTTTCTGAACGCCCTCTTGTAGCTGCTCATCTGTCGTCATCAAAGTAAAGTCTCTTGGCGCACCAGCTTCAGTTAGATTATCTTCTTCCCATTCTTTTTCTAAATCATCGTGATGGGAAATTGCAGCTAATGTTTCATATAATCGGGCTGGAGCATCCTTACGCCGCCATTGTCCTGCTAGTTGAGCTGCTAACAAAGCATGGGCGCGATGATAAATAACTTCCCAACCATTTGGAGTAGCATTAACAATCACAATTCAATCTCCAGATCCTGAGTTTTAATTTAGAGTTCAATACCAGCTGAATTTAGAATTCAGAATTATAAATTCTGCATTCAGGAATAAAACAAGCTTTATGCTTGGTTAAGCTGTTGCATATTTAACACAGCACATCTTTTCATCTTGGTTGTTAGCTGTTGACAGTAAACATTCAGCAGTCAACAGCATGAGTAAATGTGCAATTTAGAAGTGTAATAACTTCCTAGACTGAAGGTGTGTATTGCACGAAATCTGCTGTAATTTCTCAACTCAAAAATATCGCGCTGTATTCTTGTGTCTGACGAATATTTTTAGCGATTCTTAGGGGCGCACAAATGTGCGCCCCTATGGTGTATCGGCTTGACATTGATATAAGCAAATAGCACTCAGCAATTATCAAAACTAGAACTTACGCACTGAAGCCTGAAACCTAGATCCCCCCTAGCCCCTCGATAAATTGAGTGGAACTTCTAAAGCCCCCTTTTTAAGGGGGTTGGGGGATCTGAGTGCGTAAGTCCTAAAAACTTCCAATAATTTGCCAAAAATCTTTGCTGTAAATCAACTTATCTTATGGCTGCAATCTATGGAATTAAGAGTGGCTTTCGAGGGGATTAGCTATGTATTTAAAGGTTGGCTCTGAATTCCAGGGGCCACGCTCATCTTTGCCGCCATTAGAAGATAGGTTGTAGTAGAGAGCAACAGTTTCATCTGGCTGAATGTTGCCAAAGAATGGATCTGTTAACTTACCCAGAGAATCTAGAGCTTTCATAAACATCTGGGTATGAGAAATTTCTCGTGTTAAAAGATGGACTAAAGTATTTTTAGTTCCTTCGTCAGTTGCTAACTTAATTAACTCTTCGTAAGTTTGACGAGCGCCAGCTTCAGCTGCGATATTAGCTCTTAAATCGCGGACAACATCTCCACCTTCATTCAAGTAGCTAGCAGTCCAAGCATTACCTTGACTATCTAGAAAATGAGGCCCTATTCCTCTGACTGCAAAGAGAGTGCTTTTATAAGCTTCTGTTTGATCGGTATTTTTGGTATGAGCTTCGATGAGTTTGCCAACCATTTCTAGATGGCTAAATTCTTCGATCGCAATATCTTGGAGCATATCTTTAATTCCAGCATTTTCTACATGGAATGATTGAACCCAATATTGCAAAGCTGCACTTAGTTCTCCGGTTGCTCCACCAAATTGCTCTAGAAGTAATTGAGCAAAACGAGGATTTGCTTCTTTAACATTTACTACGTGGATAGGATCTTTTTTGTGAAAGAACATAGATTTACACTTCCAAAAAACAATTTGATAACATCTATATACTGGTTTACTCGTTCGTAGCGTTTTCCATTTTTATCACTTTCTCAAATGGAAAATAAAAAACGAATGAAGACCAGTATTCATTTCAGGATCGATAACTGCCGAATAGCAATTATGCATTACTTCTTCTGATTAAGCCCCACAGATAGATAGCAATAATTGCACCAAGGACAGCTACTAAAATGCCAGGAATAGTTAAGCCAGCGCCAGCTGAGGTAATTTGCAGAGTTCCTGTTCTTAGCAATGTAAATAAACTTCCACCAATGAACGCACCAACGATACCTAAAATCATTGTTGAAAGAATGCCACCACCTTGATAACCAGGATAAATAGCTTTAGCGATTGCACCTGCTAAAAGTCCTAAAACTACCCAAGCAATAATACTCATAATCGATAATTACCTCATCAATTCTGACTTGTATCTAAGTTATCAACTATTCTTCACAATTCTTTCTATCAGATGGGATAAATGCTAAATCCAAAAGTTAGATCAAATAGACTATATCTATGAGATTTTAGGTAAATTCTGATTTGTAATTAGTTGCGAATAAAAAATCATTGTATCGAAATTTCAACTATTATCAATACATATACAATTAATGTATAAATATTGATTTATCTACAAATAATTTGGGTTCTTTTGTATCTATCTGAAGAAATAATTATTTTGTCTATCTTTATGGAGATAAATCAAAAAACCAAAACTAAATTCCATAGTTCTGGCTTTTGGCTAAAAATTATGTTTTATGAAAATAGTATTAGATTCCCAATTTTTAAAAAATTTAGGAATCTTCAGTTTGGTAAATATTAGAAATAAAATTGCAATAGCTTTGTAGCTACGTTAAATAGCACGAGAAAATTTTGCTTCTCGCGCTCTTGTATGAGTATCAAAGATGACGGCAATATTTCTTACTAGTAATCTGCCGATATCTGTGACTTGGATGCGATCTTTGGATAAATTCACCAGACCATCAGCTTCTAGTGGTTTTAGTGCCTCTAGTTCGCCAGAGAAATACTCATCAAAAGTAATATGATATTTGTTTTCAATGTCTTGCTTATGCAACTGAAAATGAGACATGATAGACATGATGACATCTCGTCTGATGATGTCATTTTGAGTCAGTTGAATGCCTTTGCTAATAGGTAAATTTCCCGCTGCAATTGTCTGATAATAATCCTTTAACTCTTTGTGATTTTGAGCATAAGCATCTTCTAGCATACTGATTGATGTAGAACCGAAACCAAAGAGTTCTGTTTCAGCGTGGGTAGTGTAGCCTTGGAAATTCCGCTTGAGAGTGCCATTGCGTTGAGCGATCGCTAATTCGTCATTAATTTTAGCAAAATGATCCATCCCAATAAATAAATATTGGTTATTTGTCAATTCTTCAATGGTCATTTTGAGAATTTCTAGCTTTTCTTGGGCTGGAGGTAAAGCTTCTTGAGGAATATTTTTTTGCGTCGGTTTCAGCCAAGGTACGTAAGCGAAATTAAAAACAACAATTCGGTCGGGGTCTAATTCCATAGTCTTTTTCACCGTCTCCCGAAATGTTTCGAGAGTTTGATAAGGTAAACCATAAATCAGGTCTACATTCACACTTTCAAACTTCGCTTCTTTAATCCAACTCATGACATCAAATAACATTTCTTCAGGTTGGACGCGGTTCACAGCTACTTGCACTTGGGTATTAAAATCCTGAATGCCAAAACTAATGCGATTAAACCCAATTTCTCTGAGAAAGAAAATGTAGTTTCTATCGATGTAGCGGGGATTAATTTCAATTGAGATTTCAGCTTGTGGGTCAATGGTGAAATTACGATTGATGTTTTTCCATAAAACTTCCACTTGGTCGCGTTCCAAATAATTTGGAGTACCACCACCCCAGTGAACTTGCAGCACCCTTCTTTCTGAATCGATTAAGCTGGCAGTATTTTTGATGTCTCGAACTAAATACTCTAAGTAAGGTTTGGCAATATTCTTGTTATTAGAAATTACCGTGTTACAGCCACAGAAGTAGCAAGCACTTTGGCAAAAGGGAATGTGGAAATACAAAGAAAGAGGAGTTTTGCGTTGATTCGAGGCGGCGATCGCAGCTTTAAAATCAGTTTGGGTGAATGTTTCGTTTAACTCTGTAGCAGGTGGATAACTCGTGTATCTCGGTGCGCGAGTGTCATACTTTTGAATCAAATCCAAATCAAATTTAACACCAGGTAATAGAAAAACCATTGAGTTCCTTTCCAATAAGTGTGTGTGAGGGGAGTGGGGAGGTGGGGAGGTGGGGAGATGGGGAGATGGGGGGCAGAGGGGCAGAGGAGGCAAGGGAAAACTAATGACTAATGACTAAATAGCAATTTCAGTACTACCTGGGTTTTGGGAACGAGTCAGCTGATTAAATAGACCTTGACCCAGTGCTTTAATTAAACTTGCTTCTAGTTCCTGAGCCATCTGTAAATTTAATCCAAAGGCATTATTTGCTTCTGCAACAATTCGTTCTGCTGTAGCATCATCAATGGGTAATTGATTTAATACCTGACGATACTTATCTTTAAACGCCTTTTTATCAGGAATTAACTCAAAATTATAGAAGGAAGTACCTTCGTAACCAGAAAGCTTGAGGGCTGATTGAGCAATTTTCTGTAGCATTTGACCCCCTGAGAGGTCGCCCATGTAGCGAGTGTAGGCATGACCTAGCAATAAGGTCGGTTCGTTAGCAGAAATTTCCCGAATGCGGTCAATGTAGTCTCGGGCAGCAGATGAAGGGGTAACTTTCTCTCTCCAATTATCCCCATAATAGAACACCATGTCTTTTTCGAGCGCAGCTTGACGATTAAGTTCGGGAAAATAAACCGCACCAATTACAGGATGGTCTACATGGCTTGCTATAGCTGCTTCTAGTTCGCTGTAGATGTAATACAAGTTGCTTAAGAACTTGGCGAAGCAGTCTCTATCTACAACTCCTTTGAGAAAACATTTCATAAATCCCACGTTTTCCGCTGATGTGTGGGCTTGTTGAGTTCCAGAGCGCAGTTTGGCGGCTAGATTGCTACTCATTTTTGCTTCCTTGAGGTTCAAGCGCAAGATTTTCCGGCAGTCATCATTGGTGGATGCCTGCCAGTACCAAAGTTAAAAGATTGTTATTCTAGGTTTAGTGAGGATCTGCATTAATCTATCCAGCAAGTACCACTGCCAATGTAGACCCCACCTGTTTTTATTTCTCCTAAAATTATTTAACTATTAATATTTGCATAGCTATGAAGTTATTAAAATTTATTTATATTTCAGCAATTAAAAACCTGAATACATAGTATTACTTAGTTATAAATTATTTTGTAAATTTAATATCTTTTTATCCTCAATTTTTACCAGTATTTAGATTGTATTTTTTAAAGTATTTCTACTATTAAAGTTGCTTAAATGTAATTAATTATGCACAAATTATAGCTGATGTATTAAGTTTATTTCTCACAATTTACTTTCAATAATTTAACTGATGCCTAGAAATAATTATTTATGCTTATATAACTTGTAAGGCATGAAATGATAAAAGGATTCCTATGGTTAAGTCTGTGGAAACTCCCGATCCAGAGTTGCTCAAACCGGGCGTAAAACCGCCTGTGCAGGAAACATTATTAACACCGCGCTTTTACACTACTGACTTTGAAGCCGCGGCGCAGTTAGATATTTCGGCGCAGGATGAGGAGTTACGGGCAGTTGTAGAGGAGTTACGGGCTGATTATAATCGGCATCATTTTGTACGTGATGACGAATTTAAGCAATGTTGGGATCGTATTGATGGCGAAACACGCCTCGCTTTTATTGACTTTTTGGAACGTTCTTGTACTTCAGAGTTTTCGGGATTTCTGCTATTTAAAGAATTATCGCGCCGTCTGAAAAATCGGAATCCGGTTTTGGCGGAAGCGTTTAATTTTATGGCACGAGATGAAGCGCGCCATGCAGGATTTCTGAATAAGTCAATGGCAGATTTTAATCTTTCCCTTGACTTAAGTTATTTGACCAAAAATCGCACTTATACCTTCTTCCCACCAGAGTGGATTATTTACACAGTTTACTTGTCTGAAAAAATTGGTTATTGGCGTTACATTTTAGTGCATCGCCACATGCAAGAACATCGAGAACACCAAATTTATCCGCTGTTTCGTAAGTTTGAGAGTTGGTGTCAGGATGAAAATCGACACGGAGATTTTTTCAATGCGCTGCTGCGATCGCAACCCCAACTATGGAACAATTGGAAAGCTAGATTGTGGGTGCGGTTCTTCTTGTTGAGTGTTTTTGCTACTCATACTTTGACTGTATTTGAACGGGCAAAATTTTATCAATCTATTGGCATTGACCCGCGAGAATATAATACTAGAGTTATTCAGGAAACAAATAACACGGCTGCACGAGCATTTCCTCTAACATTAAATACAAATCATCCAGACTTTTTCTGGCGATTGGAAGAGTGTTCTAACCTTAATCTCAAAATAATAGAGATTAATAACAGCAACCGCCCCAAGATTGTTAAGTTCTTCCAAAAATTACCTCTGATAGCCTCCATTGTTGGGCATCTGTTGCAGATTTACCTCATCAAACCCGTCGATGCTGAATCCTTGAGAGGGACAGTTCGTTAAGTTAGGGAGTAGGGAGTGGGGAGATGGGGAGATGGGGAGACAAGGGGAGTGTGGGGGGAAAGATTTCTTCCCCATCCTCCCACACCTCCTAATGCCCCATTCCCCATTCCCTACTCCCCACTCCCTTTTCTTCCTCTTCTCCCAGACTTGGGACGAGTAGCTTTTCCTAGTGTTGAATTGTTTCGCAGAATTGCAATTTCCCTTTGGGCATCTTGATAACTAGCTTGTTCGCCTTGCTGTTGGAATAGCCTTGCAGCTTTTTTGAAATCTGCGATCGCTCCTTGTTTATTTTTCTGCTTGGCGCGAATTACGCCGCGATTATAATAGGCTAAGGCATTTTTGCTATCAATGGCGATCGCTTGTGAATAATCCTGATTTGCAGCTTTTTTATTTCCGAGTTCGAGATAGGCGTTACCACGGTTATTGTAAGCTGCTGGATCGTTCGGATCTAGTTTTAAGGCTTTAGTATAATCTTCAATAGCACCTTTATAATCTCCGAAAGAAAAGCGGTGAATACCCCTGTGGATGTAAGCTGAAATAAATTTTGGATCTAGCTGTAAAATCTTATTGTAATCTTCAGTAGCTGCTATATTCTGTCCTAAATCGCTGTAAATATCACCACGATTTAAATAAGCTTCTATATATTTGGGATTGATATTAATTGCATCTGAATAATCTTGTATAGCTGCATCCTTTTGCTTATTAATCGTTTGAGTTAAACCCCTTTGATAAAAAGCTTTCGCATCGCTAGGGTTAATTTTAATTATTGTATTAAAATCTTGGATTGCTGCTTGTCTGAGTTTGAGACGACGGTGGAGAATACCTCTTTGTAAATAAGCATCAGTATAGTCGTGTTTAATGGCGATCGCTTTACTAAAATCTGCAATTGCGCCTTTATTATCTTTAATTTGAGCGCGGGCTAATCCCCTGCCATAAAAAGCATTAGCATCCTGGAGATTTAACTCAATCGTTTTTGTATAGTCAGCGATCGCTTCTTTATACTTGCCCAATTCATACAAAGCAAATCCGCGGTCATAATAAGCATTCGCATCTTGAGGATTAAGCGAAATTGCTTGACTAGAGTCTGCTTGCGCTTGCTCGTAATCTCCTAACCGATAATAAGCATCACCCCGTTTATTATAAGCCAAGGCATTTTGCGGTTCTAATTCAATCAAGCGATTAAAATCTTGAACTGCCCCTTCATAGTTTCCCTCCTCATATTTATTTATTCCCTCTTGATATAATTTTTTTTGAGCGTCAGTTTCAGTTTTTGGTAGTAGCAAAAACCAAGCTACAACACCTAGTGTAATAGTTACAATTATCCCTATTATTACTAAGAATAATTTTTCCGGCTGCTGCTTTTGCTGAGGGTTAATAGTGCTTAAATTTTGCAGATCCTCTAAAACTTCAGTTGCATACTGGTAGCGCTTTCGATAATCAAAACGCACCATTTTATTAATAATTTTTATTAATTTTTTGTTAACTTTTAAATTTTTGTGCTGCCAAACAATTTCACCTGTCAGCCGATTTTTTTGATTTCGTAACTGAGATATGTCGTTGTTTGTGAAACCGAGAAGTGCGGCGATCGCAACTAAACCTAAAGCATATATATCGCTATTGTATTTCAGGTTACCATTAACTTGTTCTATAGGTGCATATTCGAGATTATCTAAATTTGTAATAGCTTCATTAATACTATTAAAGTCAACTAAAACTAGCTTTTTATCTGAATCTCGACGAATAATGTTTGCTGGCTTAATATTTTGATGAATTACTCCACTGCTATGGGCAATTACTAAAATTTCTAATATCTCTGATAAAAGACTAATAACTTGCTCTTCACTGAGAGGTTGTCCTGGTAAAATTTCTTGACTTAGAGGTAACCCAGGGATGAATTCTTGGACTATATAGAATTCGTCATTTTCTTCAAAACAGGTGACTAGCTTCTGGATTTGGTCGTGTTCTTGTCCGAGTTGTTGTAAAGTTGCTGCTTTAGTAGCAAACAAGCGGTGCAGCATTGCTAAACTTTGGGGATTGCTACTAGGAGTATGTAGCTGCTTGACTGTATATTGATTAGTAGTATAATTGGCATCTTCCGCTAGATAGGTTTTTGCCTTTCCCCCATCATTTAGAACTTTTATTATTCGGTAGCGTCCATCTAGAAAATGACTATTCATTAATATCAATTTTCATATTTTATTTGATTTTAGTATACGTATTATTACTGGTTATTTTAAAATAAAAAACCTTTGTAAAAGAAAATAACGAACCCAAAACTTGTATATATAAAATTTGATTGATTAACCAATACTAATATTGCTACTAGTATTTTTCTTTTTTAGCAAAATGTTACTGAATTTATACGGTTAAATACTACCAGATTTAAGTAATATTTTTGCATCAAAAGAGACTATAAGCGAAAAGTGAGTGTATTAACTGGTTCTTTTAATCTTTATTCTTCAGCAATCTCACCCATGACAGCCGATCCCGAAATGCGCTAAAAAATAGCGCATTGGTGAAATATAACCTCATCTAGAAGCTTGAAAATCAAGAGATTTAGGCAAAACAAAGATCGACTAGCTACTGCAAAGCGCCAATTGCTCAACGCGCTGAGTCGTCGTGACATTGATGCTATTAGTAGCCTGATTGTACATTGGCAAAGAGTTGTGGGAGCAGAAAAGTTAACTAATTTGATTGTTAACGAGGTAATGCTCGAGTGTGACTCTGAGAGCCACCGTTGGTTTTGCCAAATTTTTCTTGGGCAAGCACAATACGAACAGATGCAAGGAAAAGCCCAAACGAATGTTTTTCAAATCCTTTTGGGTGAAGGTTTGGAACCAGGCAAAGACTTTAGCTTTGGATCTGATGGCAGACTCCTTGTAAGCGATCGCGCCAAGCAAATTTTACAGCGTCATGTGCCACAGGAACGTCAGGCTTTATTTGCAGCACAAGTAGAACCTTTACTAGTCGAAGATCGAATTATTGCTATCGAACAGCAGTTAGGGTGTGCATTTTTTAGTAATTTGACCAAGATTGCTATCCAACAGATGCAGGTATTGAGTAATTCTCAAGCAGCTGCTTACTTGGGAGTGCTAGTAGCTGGGTTAGTCTCGCGTCATCCTGAATTGCAAGATGTAGACTTTCCCACACGGTTTATTTTTACTACTCTGCAAGAATTACCGCAAGAACGAGCAATGCTAATCCTCAACGATCCAGAGGAAAATCCTCAGTTTGATGAGACGATTATCTTTCAACATTTATTAGCAGCAATGGAAGATACAGAATATTATCGAATTGCTGACGAAGATGGCGGTATCAGCCTCGAACAACTCAAAAAACTTGATTTAGTTTGGTGTGGCGATCGGCAAATTTCTGAAATAATAACCATGATGGAAAAATGGCATCCCGGCAATAGATAGACTTAATCAATTAATTATTTAATTCGTAATTAAAAATTTTTAATTACGAATTACGAATTACGAATTACAAAATTATTGCCTTACGCTGGTACTACAAATTTTTCACTACCAGCTAGCCCAAAGGCGCTATGAATAGCTTGTAAAGCTTTAACACCTTGTTCTTGTGCTACAACACAGCTAATTTTAATTTCTGAGGTGGCAATCATTTGAATATTGATTTTTTGTTGGGCTAATGCTTCAAACATTTTAGCGGCAACACCTGGTTGTCCTACCATACCTGCACCGACAATACTCACTTTGGCGATCGCATTATCTAAAACAACTTCACCCCATCCTAATTCTGCTGCTACTTGGGTAAGCAGCTGTTTGGCATTTTCCGCATCCATCCGCGAGACTGTAAAGGCAATATCCCGTCTAGGAACGCCATCAACTACCCGGCAACGCTGAGATTGGATAATCATATCAACGCTAATGTTATGTTGCGCTAATAATCCAAACAACTTCGCCGCCATCCCTGGACGATCTGGTAATTGGCGAATCGCAAGACGCGCTTGGTTTAAGTCCAAAGCGACGCCACGGACGGGAGGAAAACTGGCTACAGGGGCAGAGGGGCGGAGGGGCAGAGGGGATGAACTCTCCTCTGCTCCCATGCTCCCCTGCTCCTCTGCTTCAATTTCAAAGGCGCTACGTAGCGCAGTAACGGCGCGATCGCATTCGGCTGCATTTACTACGCAGCTAACTTTGACTTCGCTGGTGGAAATCATCTGTATATTGACGCCAGCTTCGGCTAAGGTGGCGAACATCTTGGCAGCTACACCAGGGCGCCCAATCATCCCTGCACCTGCGATGCTGACTTTGGCAATGTTATGCTCTATCATTACCTCGGCTTCGTCAGATTTGGGGTTAGATTTGCTCCTCAAGGCTGGAGCGATCGCTGCTGCTACTGCTTCGGCTCGTTTTAAAATTGGTGTAGTGACAGTAAAGGCGATGTCATTACTATTACCTTCGTGAATTGACTGAATAATTAAATCTACGTCTACTTTTTGGCGGGCAATTTCGCCAAACAAACTTGCTGCTACACCTGGTTTGTCTGGCACGCGCAACAAAGCAACCCTTGCTTGGTCGGTGTCAAATTCTACATGGTCAACTGGGCGGGCGATTTCGAGGTTGACGAGCGATCGCCCTTTGGGTTTAGCTGATGTTACCCAAGTACCTAGGTCATCTGTCCAGCTCGATTTCACTACCAGGGGAACGCCATAATTACGAGCAATTTCCACTGCGCGGGGATGCAAGACTTTTGCTCCCAAACTCGCTAGTTCTAGCATTTCATTGCAGGTGATGGCATCCATCAACTGAGCTTCGGGAACTAAGCGCGGGTCTGTAGTTAAAATACCGGGAACATCTGTATAAATTTCACAAAAATTAGCTTGTAATGCTGCTGCGAGTGCGACTGCGGAAGTGTCAGAACCGCCGCGCCCTAAAGTGGTAATTTCTAAGGCATCAGTGCTAGCGATACCTTGAAAACCAGCTACAACGACTACTTTACCTGCTTCTATGTGGCGAGTTAAGCGAGTGGTTTCAATATGTAAAATGCGAGCGCGGGTGTATTCGGCTTCGGTAACAATTCCTACCTGAGCGCCAGTCATGGAAATTGCTGGTTGTCCGAGTTCCTGCAACGCCATACTGAGTAAAGCAATAGTTACTTGTTCGCCGGTGGAAAGCAGCATATCCATTTCCCGGCGGTTAGGATTTGGCGAAATCTCATTGGCTAGCTTGACGAGTCCATCAGTGGTTTTGCCCATTGCCGAAACCACTACAACCACAGAGTTTCCAGCTTTGACAGTTTTGTAAACGCGCTGTGCAACAGCTTGAATGCGTTCAACTGAACCGACAGATGTACCACCGTATTTCTGAACTATGAGCGCCATAACTTTGAGTCAATTAATTGTGTCCGTTTTGCTCAATGCCTCCGCCGGGTTAGGAAGCCTTAAAGCTTTTAATAGATATTTAGTTTACTAAACATTGTGTAGCATACCCAATCATCATTGCGATCGTTCAAAAACCACATCTTCGTAGAGTGCTGTCATTGTTTCTTGAAAATCGATACTGTTGAGCCGAAATGATTTATCTTCTGCTGTGTAAGATTGCAAAACCCACAATCCCTCATCGTTGCGGCGAAAACACTCAACTCGCTGACGTTTTGTATTAATTAAAACATACTCTTGCAGACTTTCCAGTGCTTGATAATCAGCGAACTTGTCGCCTCGGTCAAAGGCTTCGGTAGAATTGGATAAAACTTCGACAATTAAACAAGGAAATCTTTTATACGCTGGTGTTTCTTGGTCTCGTGAGTCGCAAGTAACCATGACATCGGGATAATAAAAGCGATTTAGAGATTCAATTCGGGCTTTCATATCGGCGATGTACACACGACAACCAGAACCGCGCACACGATCGCGGAGGAGAGCAAACAGGTTTCCAGCAATGGTAACGTGTGGATCGAGTGCGCCAGCCATTGCATAGATGTAGCCGTTGATGTATTCATGTTTAACAGAATTTTGTTCCTCCAGTTGGAGGTATTCTTCAGGGGTAAGGTAGTTTTGTTTGGGGGAGGCTATCATAATTTGAATGCGTTATAGACAAATATTGTAGAGACGTAGCACTGCTACGTCTCTACATTCGTTTTACCAGATGTGTAATAGATAAGCGATGTCTACGACGGGCTACGCCTACGCACATCGCGTTTATATTTTTTATCTATAATCTAAGAGCGATCGCCAGTTGATTTACCCTTTAAAATAGAGCGTAGACGCTGCATGGGCGAGTCAAGAGACTTCGCGTTTACTATCATCTTGATATTCTTTGATTTTGGCATATAAGCTGCTAACTGTTTCTTGAGCAAATAGTTTTTCTTTAACTTGCAAATAGTCGCCTTCACTAAGTTTACAAGCAGCCCAAAATTTCATTACCTTCGATGGTTCTAAATGAGTGAGTAAAACCTGCATAACTTCTTGTAAATTTTCTTGTTCGTTAATCACTTTAATTTCCATTGTCTACCTCTAGAATAAAATTAGTTGGGTTGATTACCAAAAGTGATAAATCTTGGCAGCGGTTGATTAATCTGCGATCGCAAGTAATAAAATAATTACTTTGGGAAGCTTCTGCACACGCTACATGAAGTGCATCGATAGGTTTAATTCCTTGTTGCTCTAGTTCTTCTGCTCTACCTCTAATATTTTCATCTACTAATACTTTCAAGACAGCTATTTGTAAATATCGCTCCATCGATTGCTGATTTACCACAAAAGGGTTACGACTATTTTCATATTCTAGAACTGAAGAACTAACTAATTCTATTAATCTGGCCTCCACCATTTGTAAAATTATGATAATAGCTTGTGTTTCTAGAAATATTTTTGGCTGTGTTTGGTCATCGAACGGACGATTATAAATACTGGTATCTAGATAAACCCTGGTCATATAGCTTTTTTTTACAACTTTATCTCAAGAAAAGCGATGTCTGACGACAAGCCGCTATGCGTCTACGCTTTCCATTATTCATAATCACATCAAAGCGTAGGCGTAGCCCGTCAGAGACATCGCCAGTTGATTTACACTTTAAAGTAGAGCGATCGCCTTTACAACACCATCATTCCACGTCAGAACGCGAAACGACTAGCTCGAAACTGAAACGTTGTCACTTGAAACAGAAACGTTCTCGTTTGAAACAAGAACATTCTTACTTGAAACAGGAACGTTCTCGTTTAGAACAAGAAAATTCTCACTTGAAACAGGAATGTTCTCGTTTAGAACAAGAACATTCTCACTTGAAACGGGAACGTTCTCGTTTGGAACAGGAAACTTTGAGTTCAAAACACGAACGTTGGAGAAAAAACCTTGATTGATGAAGTTGAGAACTTAAATTTTACTGTTCTGAGGAGAGGCGATCGCGCAAATATGCTAAATTTTGACGCACAGTAATAGTATTAGGATGATTTGCACCTAACCGTTGCTCAAAAATATCTAACGCCTGGATGTAAAGGGGTTCAGCTTCGCTGTATCTGCCTTGGGAGTAGTAGAGTGCTGCTAGGTTGTTGAGGCTAAGTGCAACATCTGGATGTTCTTCTCCCAGCAGCTTGCGCCTAAGTGCCAAAGCTTGGATGTAAAGGGGTTCGGCTTCGCTATATCTGCCTTGGGAGTCGTAGAGTGCTGCTAGGTTGTTGAGGCTAAGTGCAACATCTGGATGTTCTTCTCCCAGCAGCTTGCGCTTAAGTGCCAAAGCTTGGATGTAAAGGGGTTCGGCTTCGCTGTATCTGCCTTGGGAACGGTAGAGTTCTGCTAGGTTGTTGAGGCTAGTGGCGACAGATGGATGTTCTTCTCCCAAGCGTTTTTTGATAACTTCTAGACACTGCTTCAACCAAGGTGCTGCTTTGTCATACAATCCCTGACCATTGTAAAATCGAGCATTACCAACGAATGCCCAAATTAAATCATCATCACTCACATATTGAATAAGATTGTTAGCTACTTCTGCTAAATGAGGTATTGCCAGGGTGAAATCTTTAATTTGCTCAAGGGTGGGGTCTTGAGGAATCTTCTTAGCAACTGTTACCATTACTCGACAAAGCGATCGCTTAAATTCCTCTGCCTGTTCTAAACCTGTAAGCTTATATTGGAAAAACTCCCGCAACAGTGGATGCAGTTGGTAAACTCCCTTACTTTTGCGCTGGAGTAAATGCAAAGTCAGCAGACTATCATCTCTAATTTTTTCTAAATCTTCAGCATCTTCATCTGGTAAACACTGTTCCACCAACTTCCAAGGTATGGGTGCAGCAGCAAATAAACTCAATAAACAACCCAATTGCTTATCGTCGTCTTCTAATTCTTGCCAACTCAACTCAAAGGCTGCTAACACACCTCGTTGTGCTGTCATGTCGGCTTCCGACTTAGATTTAGACAGGGAACGCTCATCTAATCGCTTGTTCTGCAACCGTCGCAACATTTCTGCTAGAGATAAATCCTGTTTCCGCGCCAGATAGCGCCCCACTAATTCCACACCCAAAGGCAAATATCCCAGCCACTCACACAACTGATTTGCTAAAGCTAATTCTCGCTCAATTCGCTCTGGTGTTTCCTTGAGTAAAGACCTTAATAACTCCAGCGCCGCCTCTGGTTGCAGCACATCCAAAGATAACTGTGCGATGCGTCCCAACTTCTGGCGCGTAGTCATCAACACTTTAAACCGAGAAGGTAGCGACTGGAAGTAAGGCTTAACTTCCTCGTAGTCGCTGACATCATCCAACACTAGCAGCACCTCACCACCACGCCAACGCCGCCAGCAGTATTGCACTTGAGCGAGTAAATCAAAATCTTTTGGCGGGTTTAAGTCAAGCTGCGTTCTGGCAAACTGCACAACTTGAATGCCCACATCCCCAATTTTCGGTAACAACCAGCAAAGCCCACCTTTGTAAGTCTCGCGTTGCTGGATGGCATATTGCAAGGCGAGTTCTGTTTTACCAACTCCACCCATCCCCGCAATAGCGGCTATAGCTACTTGTTTATTATCCTGCAAAAGTTGGTGGAGATTTTGCAATTCTTCTTCGCGTCCGATAAATTCCACCACCCCACTCAGGGGCAAATTTTGCGGTATTTCAGTAGAAGGATTTGACTTTACCCGTTCCTGTTCGGGCGACTGTAGTCAGAAGTTAAAGGTATTGCCAGAAATAGTATTAGTTCCACCTTTAATGTTTATCCCCTGCCAATTTTCAATAATAGTGTTCGTCAGTTGAGGTTGTGCCTCATTGGCTACAGCTGCCACCGCTTGAGCAATTTCAGGATCTTTCTTTGCTGCTTCCTCTACTTGCTGTCCAATCAGATAAGCCTGACCATAATTTAAAGGTTGTGTTTGAGCCTGTTCAATGGCACTTGCCGTATTGGGTTGTTTGCGCTTTAGGAGTAAAAATAACTTTTCACCTTCCTGCCAAGCCTTTTCGCCGATGATTTCACCAGTTTTTTCAAAAGCTTTGATGATGACCAAGGTTGCGATCGCACCTGCTGTTAGTGATACTGGCTCCATAAATTCGCCAAAATATACGGAATTTTATTTATGGTTCTCAGTCTACCAGCCTCTAAACAAGTAATAATAGAAAAAATTATAAAAAAATTGAAGGGACGACTTCTACAAATGAAATCGTCCCTTTGAACTTATAAAACTAAAATATTAGCTATCTACTTACTCGTGCAGGTTCAACCCACTCATCCCAAGAGCTATCATAACCGTCATAAGTAATTTTATAAAGATTGTCACTCACATCTAAAATTTTCCCTGCATACCATTTACCTTTCCAGAGAATTTGTACTGCGTCTCCAACTTCAAAAGATACCCGAAAGCGTGAAGAATCAACCCATTCATCCCAAGAACTATCATAACCATCGTAGGTAATATAGCAGCGATCGTCATTCACTTCTAAGACTGTTGCTGCATACCATGTATCTTTCCAAAAAACCTCTGCTTTTTGTCCCACAGAACAAGGTGAAGCCGCAAAAGCACTCGGGATTAATGTTCCTACCCAAGTTGCCATAAATATGGCGCCAAACAATAGTTTATTTCTCATTATTTTTTCTCTTCAATCGATAAAACAAAATTTTTGATGACCTCTTGTAATATCATCAAAAATCCTAAATAACTATTACTAATCTTATAAAATTCAACTGGCAACTGCCTCAGCAAAACTTAGGAATTTACGCCGCAGTTTATGAAGATATTGCTAAAATCCTCTGCGTTCCTCTGCGCTAACCTCTGCATACCTTTGCGTTTCAAAAACCTAATTTCTTCCAAATTTAACTTCATATATTCCTAACAAACCTGCCGCAACCAGCAAAGGTAAAAAATAGTATATCCCACGATAAGCTAACAGCGAACCCAAAACTACCGCCGCCGAAATTTTTGATGAGAGAAGCAGCAACATCACAGTTTCAAAAACACCCAAACCACCAGGAACATTACTCACCACCCCTGCAAACATCGCTAGTAAATAAATTCCTAAAAAATCGAGATAAGACAAAGTTATATTACTAGGAAGCATTGCAAAAAGAACTGCCGCAGCAATAATCCAGTCAAGACTAGAAATCACAATTTGAGCTAAGGATATTGGCAATGAAGGAAAGCGAAATTCATGCTGAAGAATGATTACAGGTTTTTTAATTAAAATACTTCCCAGCAAATATATAGCAATCAGTACCAAAAAAATTACACCGATGGGACGTACTGTTGCAAAAGGCAAATGTAGTTGTGGGGGAATTGTTAAAGGGTTGGTAATAAATATCAATCCAGCAATGGCAAACATTCCCAACCAAAAAGTAAAATTAGCAAAAGCAATCACTTGAGCGATCGCTACTGCTGACACTCCCCAATTAGCATAAAATCGATAACGGATAGCACTGCCAGTTAGCAAGGCAAAACCAATCGTATTGGTAAATGTAGAACTAATAAAGTTAGTGAAAGCTATTTTGTTCCAACTTAGCGAACGATTAATATATTTAAAACCCAAAATATCATAGCCAATCATCACTAGATAGCCCAAAGCTGTCAGCCAAATTGCCCAGCTTAAGCGATTCTTGGGAATTGCCGCTAATGAGTTGAGGATATCACGATAATTATAGTCATGCAATTCGCGAGCGATCGCCCAGACAGAAATTACCAGCAGCAGCAAGCCAAACAAAGAACTCAAATGAAGTCGCAGCTTTTTCATCATCGCCAGCAAACTTATCTTAACTATTGATTTTTAACTTACAACTAGTCGTAAAGTTTCCATCGTCTTGACACAAGATTGACAAATTACTTGCGTAAACTTTTGATTGCTAGCGCTCACTGTCCAATACTCAATGCTCTTTGAAAATGAACTACAAACAATCGAATATTTTCTTGCTAGTTTCACTATTAACTCTATTTAGCTGTCATTTCTCGCAAAGTGTCGTAGCAAACCCACCGCAACAGCAAAACTTACAAACAACGCCTTCGCTTTTTCCATCGCAGCCTCATAATAGCGACTTAGCTACTCCCCTCAGCTATAAAATTGAAACTTACGATAGTCAAGTTATGAGTGGAAGTCGTACCTACGGCGTTTCTTTACCCCCTGGTTACGAGCAAAATCCAAAACAAAGCTATCCTGTAATCTTTCTTCTCCACGGCGGACATGGCAATCCTAAAGATTGGTTTATTGAAAATAAAGGACAAGCTCTTAAAACTCTCAAACAACTTTATATTACAGGTAAGTTGCCGCCGAGCATAATTATTACACCAGATGGTAACGATAAACGCGGCTCTAGTCCCTACCGAGACCCTGAATATATCGATGGCCCTAACGGTAATGTCTCCACAGCCGTGGGAGATGAATTAGTAAAAGTTATCCAAAGCCGTTATCGTACAATAAAAAACCCAGATTTTTGGGCAATAGGTGGTTTATCTTCTGGCGGTTGGGGTGCGGTGAATGTGGGATTACACAATCTAAATAATTTTTCAGTTTTATTTAGTCATAGCGGTTATTTTCAGGATAAAAGCGGTCCTAAAAATAGCCCAATAATTTATATCAAAACTATTCCTTTGCAAGCACAAAAAAGATTGAGAATCTACCTCGATTCTGGTAGGTCAGATACAGAAGAAATCCAAGAAGCCGAACAATTTGAGAAAGTACTCGAACAACTCCAAATTTACCATCTGTTTCGGGAGTTTCCTGGCAGTCATACTTGGCAATATTGGCGCGAACATTTAGCTGATTCTTTAACATTCGTGGGCGAACAATTCAAATTAGCAAAGATAATGGATAAAGGTGAAAATCAAAGTCTTAATGTCAAAAAATAACAGAATATTATCAAAAGCTTAACGGTCAAATTTGAATCAAAAAGCTATGTCGAAAATTGCATTAGACTAAATATCTGAAATTCTATATGGAGGTGAATTTTTTCAAGCTAAAAATATATGAAGATTTCCAAATTTTTGATTAGCTTGGTAGGAGCGATCGCCCTTCTCACTATCGCTGCTTACTATTATGTATTTATCTTAGGCGCACCACAACTAGACCCGCCCGCAGAAGAAACAAATACTGGGCTAAAGTTTCAATTAGTAAGCTTCAATTCCCAAGCGATGGGTGCAGTCCGCAACTATGGCGTCATCTTACCTCCTGGCTATAACAAAAATCGGCAAAAGCGCTACCCCGTGATATTCTTACTACATGGGGGACATGATGATGCTCGCGCCTTTGCTGATAAATATGCAATCTTAGATGTGTTGCACGAACTTTATCAAAGTAAGAAATTACCGCCATCGATTGTAATTACACCTGATGGTAATGACAATCGCGGTTCCAGTCCTTTATACGACCCTGATTATTTTGACGGGCCGAATGGCAAAGTCGGGACTTTAATTGGTTCGGAATTAGTACAAGTTGTCAAGTCACGCTACCGCACTTTAGAAAAACCCCAATTTTGGGCTATAGGAGGTATATCCTCTGGAGGGTGGGGAGCTTTTAATATCGGCTTACGCTATCTTAACAACTTCCATATTTTCTTTAGTCATAGCGGTTACTTTACTGATAGCAGCGGTTCGCAAAATAGTCCTCAACAAATTGTGCAACAGTTACCAATTCAAGATAGGAAGCAATTACGTATTTACTTAGATGCGGGCGTTAACGATACTAATTTACTAGCTTCAACCAAAGCCTTTAATCAAACCTTAAATAAGTTAGGTATTACTCACGTATTTTATGCATTTCCTGGAGGTCATGGTTTATCTGGTACTGATGTCGGCTGGAACTACTTCCACAAACATCTCAAAAATTCACTCTCTTATGTAGGAGAACAGTTTCATAAGTCAGAAGGTAGAAGTTAAGAGTTAAAAATTGAAAACTCCTAACTCCTAACTCCTCACTCCTAACTATTAACGACAAATGACTAATAACTTAAAAACTCAGATTGGACTTTGGAGTGCAGCTTTCCTTACAGGTTTAGTGGGGATAGTAAATTTGTTATCCGCAGTGACACCTAACCTGTACGGTCGAAATCACTGGTTAAAGGAATTTTTACCATTTGAAATTCGTGCTACTGGTCATATTTTTGCAGCACTGACTGGGTTTGTTTTATTAACACTTGCAACTAATTTATTACGCCGAAAAAAGATAGCTTGGTTACTGATTGTTAGCCTGCTAGTCATTTCTATGTTCAGCCACTTGGTGAAAGGATTTGATTACGAAGAAAGTATATTATCTGGCATATTATTAATGCAATTAATTCTGATGCGCCATGTTTTTACAGCGCAATCAGACCCTCCTTCTATTGCAAGGGGAGTCCGAGTGCTAATTGGTGCTTTATTATTTACCCTGGCATACGGAACTATTGGATTTTACTTATTAGATGGCAAGTTTTCACAAAATTTTAATTGGCGTGAAGCCGTAGTTCAGACTTTAGCAATGTTCTTCACCGAAGATAATTGGGGTCTGGAACCAAAAAGCAAGTTTGGGGCTTTTTTTGCTAATTCTATTTATGTGATTGCAGCAGTTACTATTACATACGCGGTGGTTATGTTGTTGCAACCCGTATTTTGGCGTAATTTAGCAACTCCAAACGAACGCAAAAAAGCTAAAGAAATTATCGAACAATATGGATGTTCTTCTTTAGCAGCTTTGACATTATTAAATGATAAGAGTTATTATTTCAGCCCTTCTGGTAATAGTGTAATCGCTTACGTTTCCAAAGGACGAGGCGCGATCGCCTTAGGAGATCCCATCGGCCCCATTGAAGACCGCAAAGAGACAATTGTTGCTTTTTGGCAGTTTTGCCTGCGCAATGATTGGTATCCTAGTTTTTATCAAACTTTGCCCGATGATGTTGAACTTTACAAGTCATTGGGATTTCAAGTACTCAAGATTGGAGAAGAAGCGATCGTTGATTTGCAAAGTTTTACATTACAAGGTAAAGCTGGGAAAAATTTTAGACCATCAATCAATCGTTTAACAAAACTAGGATACCGAATTAACTTTTACCAACCACCAATCGACAATGATTTGTTGCACTTACTCAAACCTGTAAGTGATGAATGGCTAAATATGGTACAAGGTTCGGAAAAACACTTTTCTTTAGGTTGGTTTGATGAAGCATATCTGCGAGAATGTGAGATTGCTGTCCTGCATAGCCCTGAAGGTCAGATTAGCGCCTTTGCAAATATTATTCCAGAGTATCAACTTAATGAAGCAACTATCGATTTGATGCGATATCGCTCGTCCCTTGAAAATGGCATAATGGACTTTTTATTCATTTCGCTGCTCCAGCATTTTAAAGAATGTGGTTACGATAGCTTCAATTTTGGTCTTTCTGCACTCGCTGGAGTTGGAGATAACCCACAATCGCGCCGTTTAGAGAAAGTATTGCATTATCTTTACGAACATTTAAATCACTTCTACAATTTCCAGGGGTTACATACCTATAAAGAGAAGTTCCACCCCCGTTGGGAACCGCGTTATTTAGTTTATCCCAGCTTAGCTGCCTTACCAGATGTAGTTGTAGCATTGATTCGCGCTGATTCAGGCGATCGCCTCTTGGATTATTTTAAACCCGGAGCCTAAATATCAGAAAATGATAACACCCTAATTCAAAAAATTCGCGAGATAAGTATCTAACTCTCTCCCAAGCACAACAAATTTATTTAAAGTCACTCAAAGGCGTAAAGCTGAAAAGGCACTTATTCTAGTCCTATTCAACAGTACGGCAATGCCTACGATGGACTAAACCTACCCAATTTGACATTTTTATAGTACAATTGTACTATATAGTATGAAAACTCAATCTCTCACTCTGCGCCTCTGCGTGAAATTGTCATACTTTTATTGAGCAAAATCTCGTGTGTTTGCACTTCAATTTTCCACGGTTCAACAGCTTGTTAGCCTTTATATCCAAGGTGGAAATATGACAAATAATCAAATCTCTCTAGTAGAACTCATCAAAATCTTTACGCAATATCGTCACAATATTATCGTCAACATCAAGCACCTGCAAGAAAATTATCAAAGAACAGGTATCAAGCGTATTAAAGGTGTGAGAGACGAAAACGGAGAACCGATCCAACCTTGGTTGCGAACAGAAAATATAGATAATGCTGAGTATGTTGGTATGGGCGAGTTTCACTTTAATCGCAATACCGCTACTATTAATATGCTTATCAAACGTAAAGTCAAACTTGCTAAATCCGCAGACCAAACTCCCACTCTTGAGGTAGCAGGTTTGTTAGTTAATGAGCTAGATAGCTTTAATAATTACACGATTGTTAGTAACGGCAACATCAACGTCAAATCTTTACGAGTCAAAATTAGTAGTAAAAAAGTTTTTGAATTACTTCAACAAAAGGGCGTACTAGATGCAAAAAATTTTGACTTTCGTGGTGAATATACTATCCAATTAGATAATTTACCGCTTGTACCTGCTGATAGTCATTACAGCAGCATAGATGGACTATTCAATGAACTTGCAGAAATTAAAGTACTTACTAGTATGATTTCTGCTTGCTTGAAAAATGAGTCCGATGTATTTGTAGCAGAACAGTTAGATGAATTTAAAAAGCACTACCTATCTAAGAATGTTTACATCAATTTTCCGACGACTAATGAATACACAGATATCCATGAAGCTATAGCAAATGGTACTTTAGAATCCAGATTGAGCTATAAAATTGATATTGGTAGCCAGGATATCCTTAACTTGAACAAGTTGCATTCTGCGAACAAATTTCTCAATAGAATGTATCGTCTCTACAATAAAAAAACTGGAGAGATTATTAAAAAGTCGAGTTTTGAGATGATATTTAATCGGAATCTTGCTGTGAGACAGAGGCTACTGTCATCACGCACCAAGATTACAAAAGTTGACGAGTTGATGAAACCGATTTTTGATGATTTTCTTGGACTTGAGCAAAATGGCATAGTTGTACGCATTCTCACAAGAGTTGGTGCTGAAGATTTGGCAGATTTATTACAGGATAAACAAGCTGGCAAGCAAATCAATAAAGAAGAAGCGATCGCAGCATTAACAACTGCAAATACTAAGTTAGAACAATATGCAGAAAAAATCTACCAAGACAAGATTTCTCCCTTAGTATTTTATATTGGTTGTACTGGAGTATTGCCAGACCAAATGAACGCAAAACCGATGACTGTGCAAGAAGTCGCTGCTAAATATCCCAATTTGCAATTTTCTAAAAATGAGCAACAAGGTACTTTTTTTGCAGTTGGTGATAGTATTATCAGTATCTATGCAAAAACTGAATATTACAGCAAAAAAGTGGCAACTCTAAATCATTGATAAACCAATACGCTTGGCTTAGTGTTTTAAGATCCCCGCAACTCCCCGATAAATTGGGGGGCTAACAACTCTCTTTCACCCCTTTTTTAAGGGGGTCGCCGCAGGCGGGGGGATCTTAACTGAACTGTATTGATTGATAAACAACAAGATACCCGACTTTTGGTAACAAGTCGGGCATCCCTGGCTTTAAATAGTTTATGAGGTTAAAAATTTCCGGATTTTACACCAATTACCGACCGAATAACTAAATCAGAAATGCTACTAAGTCCAATCCCAAATTCTGGAATTATAAATAGAAGCATCATTGCAAAGATTCCAAATTGAGTAGTTTCTAATGGTTTTAATTTTGGAAAAATTTCACTGAAGACATGAAAGCCATCAAGTGGTGGGATTGGCAAGAGATTAAACATAAATAATGTTAAATTGATTCGAGCCGCTAGATAAAGAAATTCGACACTGAAGACTCCTGCAAGGGTCAAGGTAGCGAGAATTTTAAGGGCTAGAGTAAATAGAATACCTAAAGCCAAATTTGAAAATGGGCCAGCCGCAGACACCAAAATATTGCCTAGCTTGCGAGAGCGAAATTTAGACGGGTTGACGGGCATTTGTCCCCAGGCTATACCCATCAGACAAAGAAAGATAATCGATTCTTTGCCCATGTGAACTACAGGATTAAGGGTGAGATGCCCTGTCTTTTGTGGAGTATTATCCCCCTGACTCATAGCAGCCCAGCCGTGAGCAAGTTCGTGCAAAGTAATGGAAAATATGACAATTACAATGATTCTCAAAAAAGAAATTGGGTCTGTGAATAGCGTTTCAATAAACATAGATTCTGGTTTGTGGTATGGTAGAAGCTGAAATTTGGGCTTTTTGAGGGTTAAATTAAAGAGTGCATCTCACTTTTGTAGACATAGATATATCTACAAATTTACGTCGATAATTTTCGCATTTTTTCCTAAATATTTTTGTGGAACTGAGATGCTCTGAATCAGTTGATATAGTCAGACAATGTGTTAAAAATCAGCTTTCGCTCGTTACAATGATGAAATTCATATCTATGCAAATTGCAATGCAGATAAAAGCTGAGCCAGATATTTTTAGTACTATGATTTACTAGATTTTTCTAGCGCTTTATCTGTATGTTAGTAAACTGATGATATAAATATTACTGTTTATTTACGTAATCAACTCCGGTATTTTTTGGTATTTCTTTATCAGAAATACCAAAAAACCAAGTTTTTTTAATATATTATCTACTTGAGAGAAATTTTTTATGAAATTTTAAAAATAAAAACCTAGCAATAAATACGCATTAAATTTAAACTTTTTGTATATCAAAACTTGATATTTTTGACTCTTGTTTGAGTATCTCAAGAGGATAAGTTACTACTGAGTCAGTAACTAGGTAAAAAATTATTTATATTTCAGATTTATTGATATCTCATAGTATCTGTAGTTTTACGCATATCAAAACATAGTCATTATTGTCTTTTTATTGTGTATATTCCTTAGCAAAGTTAATTTTATTACCTAACACAACAATAGATTTACTAATAATCTTTAAGAAAATTACACAGAAATCAACTTCAATGAGACAATCGTGACCTAATCTTCTCTACCTCAAGGAAGACATGAACGATCGCACAAAGGCTCTCCAGGCTCTCGCGGCTGAACGTTGGCGGGTATCCCTGATTTTGAGTGGAGCCATGATGTTTATTTACTTTGGTTTTATCCTGTTAATTGCCTTCAATAAGCCCCTATTGGGATCGTTAGTAGTTCCAGGTCTGAGTTTGGGAATTTTACTAGGGGCGCTGGTAATTGTCTCGGCATGGGTATTAATTTTTATCTACGTGCGTTGGGCAAATAGCAGTTACGATAACCAAATCGCAAGACTCACACGCAAGTGAATTTAGTTATTAGCAATTTCTAGTCCAAAATCTAAGATATCAAACCCAATTAAGCATGAATATTGTGTTTTGGTGCGATTTGCCTTTAGCAGTAACGGATATTTCTAGACTTGGCCACTTTAATCCGTTGGCGATCGCTTTCTTTTTTCTTTTTGTTGTAAGTTCTTTAGGCATCACTTATTGGGCGGCAAAGCTCACTAAAAGCACCTCACACTTTTATACAGCTGACGGTAAAATCAGTGGTTTTCAAAATGGGTTAGCCCTAGCGGGAGACTTCATGAGTGCAGCCAGCTTTTTAGGTATCGCTGGGCTGGTAGCACTCAACGGCTTTGACGGCTTAATTTATTCTATCGGCTTCTTGGTGGGCTGGCCGATTGTCATGTTTTTGATTGCAGAACCGCTACGTAACTTGGGTAAATACACCTTTGCTGATGTAGTAGCTTTTCGCTTGCGACAAAAACCTGTACGCATAGCATCTGCAATTGGAACCTTGGCAGTAATCACCTTCTACTTAATTGCCCAGATGGTAGGTGCTGGGGAGCTAATCAAACTGCTGTTTGGCTTTGATTATGAATTAGCCGTGGTCATTGTCGGTTGCGTAATGATGGCTTATGTGATTTTTGGGGGGATGATTGCCACCACTTGGGTACAAATTATCAAAGCAGTTCTCTTGCTTGGCGGAACTATCTTGCTAGCTATTTTGGTACTCGCGCGATTTGGCTTTAACCCAATGGCTCTTTTTGCCGCTGCGGCTGAGAAATATACAGGTGTATTAGCTCCAGGCAAACAAGTTTCTGACCCCTTTGATGCTATTTCCTTAGGCATGTCGTTGATGTTCGGCACAGCTGGATTACCCCACATCCTAATGCGTTTCTACACAGTACCCGACGCTAAAGCCGCCCGGATTTCTGTTACCTACGCCACAGCCATTATTGGAGCTTTTTACCTTCTGACTTTCATCCTGGGCTTTGGGGCAATGGTGCTAGTAGGCCAAGATGCCATCAAGCAAATCGGTACTGGTGGTAATATGGCTGCACCGATGTTGGCAGAATTTCTTGGTGGCGATGCTTTCTTAGGCTTTATTGCTGCCGTTTCCTTTGCAACGATTTTGGCGGTTGTTGCTGGATTAACACTCTCAGGTGCAGCTGCACTTTCTCACGATTTGTGGGTGAATGTGGTGCGTTCGGGTCATGCTGACGAGTCAGAACAGCTGAAGGTGGCTCGTGGTGCGACAATGCTTCTCGGGTTAGTAGCCATACTCCTGGGCATCTTGTTTAAAGGGCAAAACGTGGCTTATATGGTAGGTTTAGCATTTGCGATCGCTGCTAGTGCCAACTTCCCAGCATTGCTTCTGTCAATGCTTTGGCGACGCTTTACCACTAACGGGGCAGTTGCAAGTACGCTAGTAGGTACTTTCTCCTCCTTACTACTGATTTATTTGTCACCTACTATTCAGGTAACAATTCTCAAAAACCCTTGGGCGCCCTTCCCGCTGAAAAATCCTGGATTAGTTACGATTCCTCTAGCATTTATCGTGGCGATCGTTGTTTCGTTATTGGGTACCGAACGACAGGCACAGGAAAAATTTGCAGAAGTTGAGGATCGCATCCACATTGGCTCTGAAATGTAATTGAGAATAAGGCATGGGGCATAGGAAGTGTGGCAGGTGTAGGAGGATGGGGAAGAAATCTTTCCCCCCACACTCCCCACACTCCCCACACTTCCCCATCTCCCAGTCCCCATTCCCTCTACTGTGCAAGTTCTTTGATATTTTTTGTCACTTGCTGATATAGATCGTTGTTACCTTGAGTTTGAAAGATGTTGGCTGCTTGTTCCAAGTCCTTAAGTGCGCCTTCTTTATCTCCATTCTTGGCGCGGGCATTTCCGCGGTTATTGTAGGCAGGGGCAAAGTTAGGATTGAGGCGAATGGCTTCATTGTAATCTGCGATCGCTCCTTGCGGATCTCCATTGGCAGCACGGGCATTTCCGCGGTTATTGTAGGCGATGGCATATCTCGGTCTGAGGGCGATGGCTTGGTCAAAATCATCTATCCCCCTGTTTTTTTCTCCTAATGAGGCGCGGGCATTTCCTCGATTATTATAGGCTTCGGCGTAGTTGGGATTTAGGCGAATCGCTTCACTATAATCTTTAACAGCTTCTCGGTTATTTCCTTGGGAGGCGCGGGCATTTCCCCGGTTATTATATGCTTCGGCGTTGTTGGGATTGATACGCAGCGCTTCATTGTAATCTGCGATCGCTTTTTGTTTATCTCCCAAATCAAAATAGGCTAATCCCCGACTGTTGTAAGCAGCGACATATTGAGAATTCTGCTCTATTGCTTGAGTATACGAAGCGATCGCGGCTTGCAAATCGCCGTTGATATGCTGATTTTTTCCCTGAACGTAGAATGCTTCAGCTTTGGTTCTGATAGCTGAACGACGGCTAGGTGGACTAACTCCGACTTCGGTAATTAATACATTATCATTCTTACTGCAAGACACGCTACTAATTGCCGTCAATGTAGTAAAAATAGCTATGGTAAATACTTTATTTACCTTTGTTCGCTTTTGCCCAAATAAACGCCGTATCATAAGTTAAAATAAACTGCCTTGAATAAGAATTCACCAATTCAGAAATCAGAACAAGAACATCTGCTGACTGACGCCTTTGTTCTTTCTTAAGAACGCCTGAAATACAGCCTTTTTCAGGTAAATGAAGTACACGGCTAAGGGCACAACAATGTCGTGCCCCTGCAACTCCTCTGCAATCTTCTGGAATTAATCCCAAAATCTAGATTTTAATTCTTTAACAGAATAATTACTCTAACTTTTGATACAGCTTTCAATAAATTTTATTAATTGACCGTACTAATTTTAAATTTTAGATTAAAAATTATTCTCATAATTTGGCAATGAGCTTTGTCAATTTAATAACTTTATTAACGCTGCCTCCATTGAATTCAATATCATTTTTGTAGAGACCGCAATTTATCGCGTCTCTCACTTATTGATTTATCGCGTCTGTTAATCATTGTCCGTTTCCGCATCCTGAGTTTTAGGAGTTAAGCGCCAAGCAGTAGTTTTGTCAACATCTACAGATAACTGTTCTAGATTTTGCCCTAAATCTTTTTGGATTTTCTGAGTTAGTGTAATGGGAAAATCTACATCAATACCTTCAGTTTGTGCTAAATTGAACAATTCTGTAAATGTAGTTTTGATTGTGGTACGTTCATAACTAGTCAACTTGTAATCAGGAGTTTCAGATATATTCTGGGCTTGCATAGCTTTTTTGATACGTTCTTGCAAATGCTCGAATTCTGAATTTAATAACTTCCATTGCTGTTCAAGTTGCGAGTATTTAGCACTAAGTATTCCTAAATCTTCTGTTGCCGGATCGAGGTTAGCTTGGGCTTGTAATTTTAACAAATTCGAGTGGATTTGAGCCAGATAAATACAATCTAGGTAAGCATACTCTATTTGTTCTTCGGTAAGGGGACGTTTCCCCCAATCGCTTTGTTGTTCTTGTTTGTCGATATTGTTAAAACTACACAGTGCAGTAGCTATGGTTTGGAGTTGGTAATTTGGCAATGGCAACAGATAATAAGGAATTTTCTTGGCCATTTCCAAAGTACAAGTAATATTTTTTGCTTTTTTATTACCGAGAAGTTTTAGATCGTAACTGGCATTATGAAAAACTTTTTCAATATTAGGATTGAACATAATTTTTTCAATAAATTCAGCTATAATATTATCCTGCTCTAGGACATCTAAAAGATAAACGCGATCGCCACTCATATCATCAGGATCGTCCAATACCTGAATCAGCGACAGCTTGGGATTGCGGCTTTTATAGTCAGCCACTTCTGTATCTATCCACAGCGTTTTAGTATGAGTATATTCAGCGACAATGGCGCGAATTTCCCTGGCAGAACTAAGATAGGGCATTGGCTAATATTTCCTGGTATTGTGGACATTTTAAGCAAGCCATAGTTTTTTAAACTAACATTTTGTTGGTAACTTTGCTGGCAAAGAATTGGAAAAATGCGGAAATTTTGAGTTGTATCTACGAGGTTGTTGTAGACATCGCCAAACTTCTGCAAATCTGATAACATCAAATCACGATGATATGGCAGCATCGTCTCATTCCAAGAAAGCTATTGAGCATCTACCGGAAATTGAAAAAGCTAGAGACTGATGTTGAACTATGCTAGTAAGCAGCCATAAAGAAATTGAGTTGGTGCATTCTCCAAAATTTTAGCCATTGTAGAGATGCGATGAATCGCGTCTGTGCATAGACGTGATTTATTACCTCTGTACAACAGTCATTAGTCGTTAGCAAAGTACAAATGACAGATGACAAATGGTAAACAAAAAATAATAAATTTTTAACATTTGCTCCTCACCACAACAGACAGCTTAATTAATCGCTTCAAGTACTGAATTCGGAGATAAATAATGAAAAAGCTAATTCCATTTTTAGTTAGTGGCATTCTGGTAATTGGTACTGTTGGCTGCCAAGAGACTGCTAAAACTGGTTCCCAAACTCCTAACACTACCAATGAAGCGTCCCAAGCACCAGCAACACCAGCCTCCGCAACAAATCCAAATGTTGATAAAACTATTAAAATTCCAGCACTACCAACTTTGGTTCCAATACCTACTACACAGACTAAAGTTAAAATCGATTCTCCAAAAAGTGCAGCAACGAAAGTTGAAAGTGATTTAAAAACTGAAGTCAGCAAAAAGTTGAATAAAGATTTACCAGGAAATAAGTTACAAGTTGAAAATAAAGAGGGTGAAATTATCCTCCAAGGTACTGCTGCTTCTGTTGATGAACTCAAAAAAGCTGAAACTTTAGCGAAGCAAGTTCAAGGTGTGAAAACGGTGAAGGTAGAAGCAAAAGTTGAAGCTGTGAAAAAGCCATAGGACAAGATAGCAGTTCTAAATTGTTGACTTTTGGCTGTAAGATAAATCCCCGATTTTTTAAGAAGTCGGGGAGTTTATTTTTTTCAAATGCTTATTGAATTAAAATACTCATCACTTCGTTTTAGTTGTTCTAAAGCATATATTAAAATAGTGGTAAATTAAAAATTTGGTTTTGATATTCGTTATCAAAAGAGGCTTCAGCAATTAAAATTAATTGATTAATAGTCTGACCTATAGTTAATTTTCACTCAAAATAAAAATACCTGGTACATTACGCCCTTGGGCAATATGTTCAGCTAAATGTACAGGCATAGATCTGCGGTTATTTGTTACCAAAATAAAATCGTATTCCTCACACCAGCATAATATTTCTGGATCTAATGTGCTTTTAGGAGGAGTACCAGCATCGCCAACTACCCAAACAATTAAATCGCGTTTTTGCCGTTTGAGTTGAATCTGGTAAAGAGGAGCAACATTTTCATCCAGCAAATATTTCAGAGTCATTATCCTGTGCTTTTGGCAGAGCTTGTTTTTCAGCTAACAATTTTCTCAATTTGATGACAGCTGATGAAGAGACCTCTTGCAAAAGTCCTAGATGCATGGGACAAGTAAGTGAGAGTTGGGTAGCATAAATGACCTACGAACAGGTAAAGAGCCTGAAGTCAGAAGACTTTAAACGCTTGTGTGGTGTACGTCCAGAGACTTTTAACGAGATGTTAGAGATAGTGCGATCGCAAAGTCAGCTAAAACAAAAAACAGGAAGACCAGGTAAATTAAGCTTGGAAGACCAATTGTTAATGACATTAGAATATTGGAGAGAATACCGGACATACTTCCATATAGGTCAATCTTGGAGAGTAAATGAGTCTACGGCATACAGAATTATCAGAAAAATAGAAGATATGCTGACTAAATCGAGGGCGTTCACACTGCCAGGGAAGAAAAAGCTGACTACTTCTAATTATCAATTAGAAGTGGTAGTAGTTGATGTAACAGAAAGTCCAATTGAACGTCCTAAAAAAAACAAAAAAAGTTCTATAGTGGGAAAAAGAAACAGCATACATTGAAGTCACAGGTAGTAGTAGACCAAGCGAATGGTCAAATCATCTGTACCGCTCATGGTAAGGGTAGAGAGCATGATTTTCGGATATTTAAAAATAGTAAAGTTAGGTTGCGAGGAGACATAAAATGCTTGGGAGATAAAGGTTATCAAGGTATTCAAAAGCTACATAGCAATAGTCAAATTCCTAAAAAAAAGCCTAGAGGAAGTAAGTTAAGTTGTGAGGATAAAAAGAGTAATCAAAAATTAGCCCAAATCAGAGTTTTAGGTGAGCATGTAAATCGGAAGCTGAAGGGATTTAAAATTTTGTCCCTCACTTATAGAAATCGTCGAAAAAGATTTAGTTTGAGGTTTAATTTGATTGCTGCTCTCTACAATTACGAGCTTCATCTCTCCCAAACCGAATTTACCTAAGTGACTTTTGCAAGAGGTCTAGTGAATATCCGTTTCTTTACCCTTTTGACTTTAAGTAGTTGTGGGTTAAAATCACAAATTTCTAACAGCGACTTAATTACAAATTCTGAATTCAGAATTAGAAAATCAAGGAGAATTACTATTTATGTCGTTCAAAATTCTTAGTTTAGATGGCGGTGGTATTCGCGGAGTTATTACAGCACGGATACTTCAAGAAGTAGAGCAAGAAATTAGAAGTCAGGGGAAAGCAGACTTTTTACACGAATACTTTGATATGATTGCAGGCACTTCTACTGGCTCAATATTAACAGCAGGGATTGCTGTAGGTAAAGATAGCTATGAACTAATGAAGCTTTATCGAGAGAGAGGTAAAGATATATTCCCGCAAAATGTAAAAGACCGCTACAAAAAAATGCCGTCTATTATTAAAGCTATTTTAGATATATTCTCGCCACCTAAATATTCTCATGATGGTATTATTAATGTCCTTCAAGATGCATATAAAAATCAAAGAATTAAAGATATTCAAGACCCCATTATTTTAATTCTGGCTTACGATACACTTTATCGTAATACCACTTTTTTTACAAATTGCCATCCCGATTTAGGAGACAGATGGTATGATGACTGTTATTTATGGGAGATATGCACCGCTTCTGCCTCAGCTCCTACTTTCTTTCCGCCCTATAAATTAGAGTGTGTTGACAAAAATAAATTTGGTGATTGGGTATTCCCACATATTGATGGAGGTGTGAGCGCTAATAACCCTTCTTTAGCCGCGCTGAGTCTAGTTTTGAGAGTAAGTCAATCTACTTTAGTTCCTCAAACAATTAAGCAACAATATAAACTGGATAATTTGCGTTTAGAAGATGTATCCATACTTTCTATTGGTACTGGTCAAACTGGCGAACCATATCAATACCAACAAGTAAAAACCTGGAAAGGCTTAGATTGGGCGCAACATCTAATTGATATTTTTATGGAGCCTACATCTGAAATTGATAGTACAATTTGTCGGCAAATTATGGGTGGATATAATTCCAAACGTTACTTACGCTTGCAATTTGACTTAAACGAAAGATTTAAAGCCAAGCCAAATGAAACTGATAAAGACAGCCGGATTTTATTGCAGCAAAAGGAGCGAAAAAATCAGTTTACGAATCAAAATGTTAATGAAGAAATGGATAATGCTCAAAAAGAGATTATCGAGCAATTAATAGATACGACATCTGCTTTTATTGACAAAGGCTATAGTTACTATACCAGAGATGGAAACGGGCCGCAGGTGAGAAAGGCGATCGCCTCTTTTATTAGAGATAACTAGTGCATCTACGTAGGTATATCAATGTCAACCAAGTTCTTCTAATATTTATCGTATTTCTACGCTCTTTTATGTAGAAATACGATAATAATGACTTATTTATATTCGGATATAGCGCTATTTACAGATGTAAATATAATATTTTATTGTTAGTTAAAACTAATTAAAAAATATAAAGTAGTTTTTATTTTTGTGTATATATTTTTTATTTAATTTGGGAATACTAAGTCTCAGGAGAAGTGAGACGACTTATAAAAAATAGATTGTTGTTTAACTTTTCTGTACTAGCTTTAGCTGCTAAATATTTAGGTTATTTCTCAAGATGATAGTGGAGAAATAATCTCGTTAAGTAAAATTTACTAAGTTTTATCAAAATTACCATTTTACCCAACAACAGTTTGCATTCGCTTGATTTATAAACTATCAAATTAGGTTTTTAACTGACTTTTCAGCAATAAAGCTAGTAAATATTAATTCTGAATTTATCAATATTGTTTGGTAAAAAGCGCTGTAGGTTCAATGCCTTCGGATTAAAAAAGCTAACCGAATTGTATTATCATTCAACGTGCTTGTCTGTTGTGTTTTGCTCTCTAACTGAACCGTATATCTGCTGTTGAAAAATTTTATCGTTTATTTTTAGTTGAGATAACAATGTTAGTAATTGACAGTGGCGAACGTGGTAGCGGCAGATAGAACAAATGTAGAGTTTTTCCTAACTCAGGAGTTAGAATTCTCAATTCTAGTTACTTAAATAGCGGCAATGATTTTATCAATTGCACAATTGAATGCTATGATTTCGACTTGGCGCTCGCCTTGGTCTGTATGTATCAAACTTATATTCAAATAGTTATCTGGCTTGTAAGGCATTCGTTCTGCCCATTCAATAGCCACAATTCCTGGTGTAACCTCAACGCCTTCCCAGTAACTTTCTAAATTCAGGCTGAGAACTTCTTGGGGTTCTAGGCGATATAAATCCAAATGGTAAAGGGGCAGGCGTCCTTCAGTATACTCATTAATCAAGGTAAAAGTCGGACTGACAATCGGTTCGCTAATTCCCAAACCTTTGCCAATACCTTGGACTAAAGTAGTTTTACCAGCACCTAAATCACCTTCTAGTAAAATTACACTACCAGCGCTTAGGGATTCACCGAGAGTAATACCTAAACGTAGCGTTGCTTGTGGGTCTGGAAGAAGAATTTTCATAATTGGGCAGAGGGGGCAGGGGAGAAAAATTAATGACTAATGACCAATGACCAATGACCAATGACTAATGACCAATGACTAATGACCAATGACCAATGACCAATGACCAATGACCAATGACCAATGACTATTTTCCTTGATTCGCTCTACCGTACCAGCGCAATAAAACTCGGGCTAATTTTTGGGGATTGTGGCGGATTATACCTATGTCATCTTCGTATAAAACATTAGCTGGCACAATTCGCCGTCCTAGCTCAATTACAGCTTCTCTATCTAGGAAAACGGGATGGGAATTTTGTTGCGCGTAGCGGATGAGTGATTGTTCGGAGGGGGATCTTTTTTGTACGAGTACGGCATCAAATAGCTGTCTTTGCTGACAAGCAGCGTCAATTGCTCGGATGTGATCCGCAACAGTATATCCTTCAGTTTCTCCTGGTTGAGTCATTATATTGCAGATATAGATACGGGGAACCTTGGCTTTGGCGATCGCATCGGCAATTTCTGGTACCAATAAATTCGGAATCAGGCTAGTATACAGGCTACCCGGGCCAATAATAATGTAGTCTGCTTCTTTAAGGGCTTTAATAACTGCTGGTATGGCTGGGGGATTAGCCGGAATACAGCCAATTTTGACAATTTTGCCGCCAGCTTTGGGAATATTTGACTCTCCTTCAATGCGGCGGCCGTCGGCTAATTCTGCCCAAAGGCGAACATCACTCAAAGTTGCTGGTAGTACTTGTCCCCGCACAGCTAACACTTTAGAACTAGCTGCAACTGCGCGTTCTAAATCTCCAGTAATTTCACTCATTGCTGTTAAAAACAAGTTGCCAAAACTATGACCAGTCAACCCATCTCCAGCACGAAAGCGATATTGAAATAATTCCGTTAATAACTTTTCTTCATCTGCTAAGGCTGCTAAACAATTGCGAATATCTCCTGGTGGTAGCACGCCAAATTCCTGGCGCAATCGCCCAGAAGATCCACCATCATCTGCTACAGTGACGATCGCAGTAATATTAGCACTGTAAGTTTTTAATCCCCTCAATAACGTAGAAAGCCCCGTACCACCACCAATGACTACTATTTTTGGCCCTCGGTATAATCTACGGTGCGCCAGCAAAACATCAATCAGTTCCTCTTCATGATCGGTTCTTAATACCTTAGTAATTGAGCCGACGGTGCGAGTTTGCCCCCAAAGCAGCAACAGCAAGCCACCGAGCAGCACCAAAGGCCCGCTAATATAGTTGGGTAAGATCTCGGTGATTACTCCCAGGAAGCTCCTAATCAACTCAATCGTTAAAAAAATTGGGGTCAGCTTAACCCAAATAGCTAACCCCAAAATCGCTAGCACTACACCTCCAATACTGATTAGGAACCAACGTTTAATCGATAATCCGGGGGATAACCATTTAAACCACTGATTAACCCGATAGGAAGTACGAGAGGGCGACTGCTTTCGCAGGGCGTTGAGGGCTTGTCTGAGAAAACCAATTGACATACCTGATGATTCACAGCAGTGCTACAAACTAATAATTAACAGAAAATCAACACCACTTGGTTTTAAACACGAAGTGTCAAACTATTATATTTTTCAATCCTATAGGGCTAAAAGCAAGTTATTAAAAGGGTGTGGGGTGGAGGAATAACTCGATCGAACTTATGGCATCAAAAATTCAATCTGTTCGGCGTTTAAAGGTTGGGGAATCAACGCGATTGTTAATCGTTGTTAAATTACACTATACCCACTCAGCTACACCCTAGTACTGCTTCGTGTAATTCGTAATGGGCTACGCCCCGCTACGCTAACGTAATTAATGTTGTGTAAGGGTTTTAGGCATTTCAAATGGTATGTTTATTTCCACGCTTGCTGTACTAGTTTTGGTAGATAATCCCTACACTCTTTTCATGACGAGCGTTCTAGGGCTTGTGCCCTCCCTTGGTGCGGGAATTTTAGTTTTTCCCCTACACCCTACACCCGACACCCCCTTTTTGGTAAGAATGGAAAAACGAATTTTAGGATTAGATCCAGGACTGGCAATTTTAGGATTTGGGGCAATTAGTTGCACGCAAATTCCTAACAAGCTGCAACAGACCACAGTAAATATGCTGGATTTTGGAGTAATCAAAACTTCAGCAGATGTAGAAATGGGACAGCGGCTGTGTACCTTGTTTGATGATTTACACACTGTAATTGAGGAATTTCAACCAGATTTAGTGGCGATCGAGAAATTATTCTTCTATCGTATGTCAAGCACTATCTTGGTTGCACAGGCGCGGGGTGTAATTATGTTAGTCTTGGGGCAACGTCGGCTTCCTTATATGGAGTTTACTCCTGCTCAAATTAAACAAGCTTTAACAGGATATGGCAATGCCGATAAGTCTGAAGTGCAAGAAGCGGTGGCGCGGGAGTTGGATTTAGATGAGATTCCCAAGCCAGATGATGCTGCTGATGCTTTAGCAGTGGCTTTGACGGCTTGTTATCAAATTTAATATTTTGTTAAATGAGAATAGTTAGCTGAACTGAAGAATTAAGTCCTATATCTATCCTATATCTATATAGTAATGAGAGCGATCGCTTTTTCTACAATTTTGGTTGGGAATGAGCGATCGCTAATTTTGACAAGTATTAATCGTAACATCGTCAAATCTACTGTTGCTAGAACTAGAGATGCCGATAGTTAATGGATTACAGTTGTCTCACCGATCCGCATTCCATTCAAAGTGCCCGAGCGCGTCAAAGCCCCAAAATCAGTGTAATATCAAGCTAGGGCTAGTAAAAATCAAAAATTATGAGATTTTATCTGCGATTATTGCCCTATAGCGTTGCTATTGGCTCAAGTGCGATCGCTTTGTTATTCACACTTTGGTTAGAATCACTGATATCTCGAACTATAGATGCTTTTTTTTATATAGCTATTATTGTCAGTACTCTCTATGGTGGTTTTCATCCAGGGATAGTTACAGTCATCCTTTCAACGCTGGCAATTGATTATTTTTTGATTTCCCCCGAATATCAAATTTTTACCTCTCAACCAGAAGATATATTGCAGCTAGGCTTTTTCCTATCGGTAGCATTAATAATTAATCTGCTGACTAGCAATGTAGTTAAAAGTAAACACAAGGTTAAACAACTAGCTCAAAAATTAGCTCTGGAAAATGCCGAACAATTGCAACAGCAATTCGAGCAACAAGGCTTAGTGATGAGAATCGCACAGGGGATTCGACCATCGCTGAATTTACAAAATATTTTACAAACTACGGTCGATGAAGTACGGCAGTTTTTAACGTGCGATCGCGTGACTATTTTCCAATTTTCTTCAGACCGGGGCGGAAGAGTTGTTGTGGAATCGGTTGTACCCGAGTGGATGGCTATCTTACCACTCCAAATTAACGATTTATGTATTGATGAAGAGAACCTAGAATCCTTTAAAAGTGCTTTGCACGAGAGGGAAACAACCTTACGCCTATTTGTCCAGTATGCACCTGCTGGGATTGCGATGTTCGATCGCGATATGCGCTATTTAATTGTCAGCCAAAGATGGGTAGACGACCATCATCTCGATTCAGTTGCATCGCTGATTGGGCGATCGGCTTGTTTAGAAGATTTGGGCGGATGGGATACGCTGACGGCTGCATCAGGGATGGAATGTTTAACTATCGCTGAGGCACAAGCCATTGATGCGATTCTGCTTGATGTGTCTATGCCTAACATGGACGGGTTTGCAGTGTACGAGCAACTTCAGGCAAATTCCGCAACTCAATCTATACCTGTAATTCTACTCACAGCTAAAGTTTTACCAAGCGATCGCGCTCACTTTGCCCAGATGGGAATTACCGGAGTAGTTGCGAAACCTTTTGAGCCTACGACTATTTGCCAGGAAGTAGCTAATATTGTTGGTTGAGAAGATTAACTTTCAACTTTTGTATAAACTCTATATCAGCTTGAGCGTAGGTATTAGCGCGGTTATTCTGTTTCTAGTAATTTAGTGCATATTCATGGAGAATTGGTATCAGTCAAGGCTATTTAAAAATGCAACGGCGATCGCTAATGTTTTGTGGATTTTTCTACCGGAAGCGATAATTGTCAACAAAGCTAAAAATGTTTTTTGTAATTAGTTCTGACTCGCGACCCCCAGAGAGTATCATCAGTCTTTATGTTTGAACAACAACCAGAAAATTTACAGCTTCGCGTTCAAAACTTAGCTACAGAAGCTTTAGAGAAATCACAACCATCAGCATGGTTTGAAGTTTTATATGCCGAAGCTCAAGGTGACGCCGCACAAATTCCTTGGGCTAAGTTAGCTCCTCATCCTTATCTACAAGATTGGTTGAACGATAATCAACCATTCGCTTCTGGGCAAAAGGCACTAGTAATTGGTTGTGGTTTGGGAGATGATGCAGAAGCTTTAGCGATACTTGGATTTGAGGTAACCGCTTTTGATATTTCACCAACAGCGATCGCTTGGTGTCAGCAGCGATTTCCTGATTCAAATGTCAGCTATCTAGTTGCAGATTTATTTGCACTTCCCTCACAATGGCATCAAGCCTTTGACTTTGTTTTTGAATGCCGCAACATTCAAGCTCTACCTTTGAATGTGCGTTATTCAGTTATTTCTTCAGTTACCTCTGTTGTTGCTCCTGGTGGTACGCTTTTATTAATCACTCGTATTCGGGATACAGAACTTGAACCAAGCGGTCCACCTTGGCCGTTATCTAATTTGGAATTAGCGCGCTTTGAAAGCTTGGGATTGCAGCAAGTAGAAAAACTTGAGTTTTTAATATCCGAACAAATTAAGGTTAAACAAGTACGGATTGAATATCAAAAAAAATCTACCGGAATCACATCCTTTTAAGGGGTGTAAGGGATAGCCATCAGTTAATTTAGTTATTACTCATTGCTAGTAATGGCTCAAAATTGTAGAGTAATTAGAGAAAATATAGGATGAATATTTTATTTTTGAAAAGAATTACTACATTTATACTTACCTGCTTTGCTGTTAAGAGTTCCTTCCCTATCGCGCTTGCCCTGCCCTTCTCTACGAGAGGCTTGGCCAACGCGAACGCTCACCCGCTCACCACACAAGTATTTTCGGAATTTAAACAGGATTTTGATAAAAGCGATCGCTTTATTTTATTGCCTGGAGATGAATTAAATTTTTATAAAAGAATTTTTTACAGGGGTATTGCTAGGATTAGCATGATATAATTTGGATTATTCATCAGCTAATTTAGGAATATTTAAAAGCTTAAAATCAAAAAAACCCACTAATTAGAAAAGTCAAAATTCTTGACTTAACTATCAAAACCCAAAAAAGCGATTTAATCCGGCACAGGAAAGAGAGAATGAACAAGGTAGAATTTCGGCATCTTCTACGTCTTGTACTTGGAATGATAGAAGAAAAATTTAAGCAGCTTGTGGAGAGTCTAACAGCAATTCTTCAAGATTAACCCTCTTTTATGACTTTCGGGAGAGAATAATCTGGAATTCCTACGGGATGAGAGTTTTACCAAAACCTTAATTTCAGGGATTGTGTTAGAAAATAAACGCTCAAATACCCGTCATATCTACAGTTGGAAATTTTGCTCTTATTTTTGTTTTCTCAGAGTGATAAAACAGGATTAAGTCATACCTAAGTTAGCTCCTCACAAAATCCTCACATTTTTGGTCTAACCTCAGGATATAGCTAAAACAGGGTTCAATAACGAGGCTGAATAAATACTCTCTAAAGTATTGTTTAGACAGCAAGTATTTTTGCTATCCTTTTACTAGAGTTGACTATATACATAAGTAAATATTTATGTTATTGAAAAAAAATTAAAGTATTTTGAATAATTTTTTAAGCGATCCTCTGATTTTAGACCTTTTATTTTCTAGACAAAGTTGAGGTCTTTTGTGCTTAATAGAAAATTTGTTTTAACTAAGCTACTATCAAATATGTCGATTTAATTTCGCTATAAAAATCTTAAATTCCCTAATGAACAATATGCGCCACAATAAATATGACTATTCCGAGCTTGTACGAATAATCGACCTTTTTTTAGAAAGCCAATACGGTGAAGTATGGCACAGATTTTGTGAGGGTTACATACAACAAAGAGATAATTATGATATAGATGATGAGTTACCTAAGGAAGAAAATCAAGAGCCAGATGAACATCAAGAAGGTAATTAAAAGAAATACAGTCTATAGATAAAGATTGTACTCAAACTAGTAGAATTAGATTCATTCTTATAGTATTTTTTTGACTTACAGCAATAAATCAACTCTTTGTTTGCCAGTTACCTTGCTATAGCAATCCTAAATGAGATACGAATAAATCTATTCCCTATTCCTGTTAAGAGTTCCCTCCGGGGATGAGAAGTTGTTCAATCAAATAGGATTGCCATAGCCTAGTGCAGGCTACTAAAAGTAAAGGTGCAACAGTATCCAATACTACTTGCAGCAAAATTTAACCTTAACGTTGTAAAAATTTTAAATCATCATTACTGAGGAAGGGAGCATTACCACTACTAACTCCCCGAGACAATACTGAAGCAAAAGAGTTTTGTTCGTTAGGGTCGAATATATCGCCAAGTTTAGAAGAGAATTGTCCATAATTAAATGACTTGACGTCCGTATTGATTCCCTTAGCGGGGTCAATGATATTATCACCACTAGGTAACTTATCATCAGTCACAAAATCATCAGTTACATCAATAGTGGGGATTGGCCCGGGATCGGTAATACTAATTACATCGTTTGCAGTGCCAGTAAATTTTCGTAGTTTACCATTATTTGCATTAAGTTCGGCCACCCAAGCATCTAAAGCCGAGCCATTATTTGCACTAGTACCACTGCCCAATAAGCCATCTGTAACTCCAGTAACGAAAAGCCTACCAGTATCGTCAGCAGTAAGACCTGTAGCGTAGTCGAGTCTGGATTTGCTGCCGAACTGTTGAATCCACTTGTTTGTGCCGTTAGTGTCGAACTTTGCGACAAAAGCATTATAAGCCGTATCTTTGTTGCCTTTTCCTAACTTATCGTTAGAATATCCTGTCAAGAAGATGTTGTCTTGTGAATCAATCTCTAAGTCAGATAAGTAGACGCCATCATCACCTTTAGAGCCAAACTGTTTAGCCCACACCTGAGTTCCATCTGGGGTAAACTTAGCCAGCCAAACATCGTAAGATCCGATTTTGCTACCCTTTTTATCCTTTGTTCCTAAGTCGCCTGTAGTCCATCCGGTAGCATAGATATTTCCCTTACTATCAGTGTCAACAGCCCATGAAAATTCAGTACCCTCATTTTTACTCCCAAACTGCTGAACCCACTGTACCTGACCGCCGGGATTGACCTTCGCCAACCAAGCATCGTACTTTAAAAGATTTCGAGACGGGTCTGACTCTTTTACTAAACCTTGAGTCCATCCTGAAAGGTAACTATTGCCATCCTTATCGACGGCAAGATCGTAAGTTTCGTCAAAAAAGGGAGCTAGGTTAAAAGGGAAACCCGCATTCGGATCTTTAATTTGCGTAAACCACTGCTGATTACCATTACTATCGAATTTAGCCACCCAAGAATCATCTTGAACGGGAAAATTGAAAATGTTCAGATTTGTATTTTCCTTAATTGCTAATCCCGATAAGTAGACATTGTTCTTTTCATCTACATCTAGACCAAAGCTAGCATTAGCAAAACCTCCAGTTACATTAGTTCCAAACTGTTTACCCCACAACTGATTACCATTTTTGTCGTACTTAGCTACCCAAACATCACTATCTTGTGATTGTTTGGCTCCAAATAAGTTGCCCCCTGTAGGCCCTGCTAAATAAAAGTTACCGTCCTTGTCTGTGACTGTAGAATAGATTTGATCCAAATTAGAACTACCAATCTGTTTACCCCACAACTGATTGCCACTTTTATCATATTTAATTACCCAGCCATCTGTAGAACCTTTACTGGTTCCTTGCAAAGAGCCGCCAGTAAATCCTGCTATGTATACATTGCCCGAAGGATCTGTAGCGGCAGCAGTACCAACATCTATAGCAGTAGTTCCTAATTGCCCAATCTTCTTTTTTGCTGGTTTTGTTAGTGGTTTTTCGCCTATAAACTCGAAATACGATCCATTAAGATCTAAATCTACTTCAGGTTTGGAAATTACAAAACTAACGAGGTCAGGTATTCCCTGTTGGATTGAAAAAATTGCCTTTCCATAAAAAAGTGGTTCGATTCCCTCAACCTTTAATCCATTAATTTCTACTATTCGATAGTCTTCTTTTTTGCCATTTAGCCGTATAGTATCTTGAGACGGACTGAAATCATAAATTAAGGCGTACTCATTCAAACCAAGAAAATCTGTGGTGAGTAAATTGCCTGGGCTGCCATTATTTGTGTAGTAGGGTTGGTTTTTGTCGCCAAGAATAAATTTATCCTTTCCTACTGATGGTATATTTGTATCTAAAATAGCTAAGAGATTACCTTGTTGAATATTAAGAATAACCCCAAATTCTTCTGGTGAATTATCAAATAGGTCGCCAAACAAAAAATCAATATTTTGACTTTGAGTATTATCTACATCAGGATCGTAACTGTAAATCAGATCGTTTCCTGCACGCCCGAAAATGGCTTCAAAATTTACTTGCCCTCCAAAGACTAGATCGCTGGCAGGTGTAAATAACGAAGAGATTACTTTAGGAGTAGCCATTTCATTTCAGTCCTTTTTTAGAATTTCAGTTTTTTGAGATGTAACATTTACATTTGTCGCTACTTTGCCTTAGTTCGTGTAGATGCACCTAAAAAATTTATTTTGTGCGTTTATTTTTTGAGAAAAAGTAAAGATTTTTCAACCGTTTAGTTCAAACTTGGTCTAACAAACACCAAAATCAAAAATGCTCAGGCTAGCAGAAAAATAATGGTCGCGATAGTAAACCAACCCAATTATTAATTCCTAAATTAATATTTATTTAGGAAGTATTTTTATGCACTTCAATATCCATACTTCAGTAAAAATGGTAAAGCTATCTTACATCATGTGCAGTACTATAATGCTTTGTCTGTCGTAGCCTTAGTTATCCTGCGAAGATGCAACCCTGAAAATTTGATTAATTCCAGCACAAGTCCGCTGTGCTAAAAAATCTTAGCGTCATGTGTCAGTAAAATATGACATATTTCTTGCAGCAAAAACCTTAAATTAATGCTCACTTTCAAAAGAAAAGTGTAATAGCAAATAAATGAAATAACTCGTCTAGAGGAAAAACTTTTGCCAAAAAACAGACTTAAATCAGCGTTTTTATACGCACATAAGTATTTGTTAGTAGTATTGTAAATTCATGCTCAGTCTGTCAAGACATTATTTGGCTATTCTTAAGAATTCATCTAAACTTTATAAAAAATTTAGCAAATTTGGTACACAAAATAAAACATTTTGTGATATTAAATAGAACAGCAATTAACTGCTAAAAAGCTGAATAAAGAGCTAATAGAAAAAAATAAACAGCTTTCTATCGTACTCGCACTTTATTTGCAGATGTCGAATGAAGTCATCTACTATATTTCTCTCTTTAGAGAATTTGGAAAAGCCATAAAGTGTACTATCAATTCCTCTCTACACCTCTCTTGGAAACAGAGAGAGGTTTTGCAACCCCCATTTTCTTGTAGAAAAGGGAGGCTAAGGGAGTTAGGTTTCTGAAGTTTTGATGTTAATAAAAATACTTGTTAACTTTAAATCTACTTCAGGTTTGGAAATCACATAAGCAAGTTGTTTAAATCCTTAATTGAAAATATTTAGGTTTTTATTGAGTAGAAATTCTCAAAAAATAAAGTTACCTATAACAACAGATTTAGAGCTTATGTATCTGTCGCATTCTTTTTTCAAATTGGTATTACCTGTTGTAAATCTGCCTCTAAAATTTACTATTTGACCTTTACTTAACAGAAAGACGAGAATTGCTGGTGGCTTCCTTAAAAGTTGGTTGAACAAATACCAGAATCAAAAATGCTCCAGTTAGAAGGGCAAAACTAGCTACGAGTATAGCTGCATGTAGACCTGATACGAAGGCATTATTAATCGCTTGCTCCAGATCGACCTCAGAAATACTGCCTGGGAGGTCGCTAGGAACTTTCGCTGCACCGTGCAAAGCATCGACAATAAGCTGTTGTTTTAGGTTTGAGGGTAGATCCCAAGCAGAAAGCGATCGCCTCAAATCCGAAGCAAGGCGTTGTGTCAAAATTGTTCCCTGTAGGGCAACTCCCAGAACACTGCCGAGACGGTTACTAGTGTTAAGTATCCCTGAGGCAATTCCTGTTTGAGTCGGGGCTACGGTACTCATGGCTGCTGCTGTCAAAGGCGCTAGTGTTAAGCCAGCACCAAACCCACAGAGAATAAGCTTCCACCAGATGGCTCCATACTCCGTATCGGCATTTACTTGTATAAACGATAAGGCAGCCATGCCTGCAAGCAATAGTCCCGTTGCAATTCCAAACCGCCACCCCAAACGAGCAGCGAACCACCCAGAACAAAGTGATGCAATTACAAAAGCCGCATTCATCGGCAAAAAGCGCACACCAGTAGCCGCCGCCGAGTAACCCTGTACTTGCTGTAAAAACAGGCTGAAGATGAACAGCAAGCTGACGAGAGTGAAAAACACTAAAACTGAGACGATGTTGACTACAGCAAAGGTTGGGTTATTGAATAAATGTAGTGGCAGCATTGGGTGGCTACTGCGGGACTCAACAAGCAAAAAACCCAAAAGGCTCAATCCAGCCATCGCCAGCAAAAAAACAATCAACGGGGATCGCCACAGGCCAGCGTTACCCTCGGTAAGTGCGTAGGTCAGTGATGCCAGCAACACTATACTCAACACCAAACCTGGCACATCAAGACGCTGCTTTCCGGGATTTTTACTTTCTCTGATAACGCGGGAGGTCAGCCAAAAAACGACCGCGCCAAGGGGCACGTTGAGAAAGAACACACTCTGCCATCCCAAGTTATCTACTAACAACCCACCAAGCACAGGCCCGGCAACCAGAGCTATTCCTGATATCCCAGCCCAGATACCAAGAGCTTTAGCTCTCTGCTTTGGCTCAGGAAACTTTTCAGTGAGAATAGACAGAGAAATTGTTACTAAGACAGCAGCACCGATTCCCTGAAAAGTACGCCCAGCAATCAAAATTCCTAAATTGGGAGCTAGACTGCAAATTATAGAAGCAATTGTGAAAACTACCAGGCCTGTAAGGAAAATTCGTTTGCGCCCATATATATCGCCCAATGTCCCACTCGTCAATATTAAACTAGCAGCAGTCAGGGTGTAGGCGTTAAGAATCCACTGCAATTGCGAGAGATCGGAACCTAGACTAATTTGAATCTTGGGAAGCGCTACATTCATGACGGTATCATCGAGATTTGCCATAAAAAGTGCCAAACCCATCACCAAGAGCGCAATCGCTTGTTCGCTAAATCGATTCATCGTTAAAAACACTCCAGATGCTTCGCAATTTCTCAGGACTTACGCACAAACATTGTCTGGGTATATTGGTGTAAGGGTGTAATGGAACAAGAGTTAATGGAAATTCACTTCTTCTCTTATACCCCTACACCCTCATACCCATATACCCTTTTTTTCCCAGACCTTATTTTGAATTTGCTATTTCTTTCTCAAACAAACCCAGTGCGCGAAGGACTGCATGATCCATATCGTAATACTTGTAATCTGCAAGTCGTCCTGCAAACAATACTGTACCGTTGAGTTTTTCTACCTCTTTGAGATATAGGTTCAGGCGATCGCGGTTATCGTCATTGAGGATGGGATAATAGGGATCGTTTTTTCCTGGGATATAAGCTTGCGGATATTCCATCACCAGGGTAGTTTTGGGAGAAGTTTGTCCTGACAAATACTTCTGCTCGGTTATGCGGGTGATTTCGTAGTCGTTGGGATAATTGACTGTACCAACTTCTTGATAACACTCTCGATCTAAAGTCTCAAATTCAAAGCGCAAACTCCGATAAGGTAACTCGCCATACATATAATCAAAAAAAGTATCAATCGGCCCAGTGCAAAGTATGCGATTAAATTTAACGTCGTTGATGATTTCTCGATAATCTGTATTTAAAAGCACCTTAATATTGGGGTGAGCCAACATTCGACGGAACATTTCGGTGTAGCCAAGTTTCGGCATAGCTTGGTAAGGGTCTTGAAAGTAGCGGTTATCCCGACTGATGTAGACTGGAACGCGTCCGGTTACTCCTCGATCCAATTCCTCTGGTTTCACTCCCCACTGCTTCATGGTGTAGCGGAGGAAAATATTTTCATAAATATAATCAGCTAAAAAAGCTAGGTCACCGCTGGCACTTTCACGCAGTTTTAAAATTGGTACTTTTACCCCAAAACCAAAGTTTTCTAGAAGTAAATTTTCTAGTTTTTCTGCATACTTTGGAGGAAAAAGAGCATAAAGGGAATTGAGGTTAAAAGGAATGGGAACTTTCTTACCTTCCACTACTCCTAGCACATGGTGATAGTAGTGTCTCCATTCTGTAAATTGAGAGAGATAATCCCAGACTTTTTTCGACTTAGTGTGAAAGATGTGAGGCCCGTATTTATGAGTTAAAATGCCATGCTCGTTGTAGTAGTCATAGGCATTGCCGCCAATGCGATCTCTTTGCTCGACAATTAAGACCCTGTGTGCAAGTTGAGTTGCCAGTCGTTCAGCCATGACACAGGCTGAATATCCCGCTCCGATTATCAGCCAATCAAATCTCATTTCTTTGACTCGGTTATTTAGCAAACAACGCAGATATGTTGATAGTTTTAATTTCTCTGAGATTGCTGCTTAAAGATTCAGATTTGAGCAATTCTGAGAAGTTAGAAACAGGATTTGTGAGTTTTTCAAGTCAAGCTCTTTGAGCCACGAGGCGATTGTGAGTAGTCTGGGATTCCAGGATGCCTGCCAAAATATCAGCCACTTCAAATACAGCCTGATTATTGTAAGCTCTGACATTAGCCTGATAGCGAGCAAAATTTTCTGGCTCAATGAGCTGTGCGATCGCTTGAGTGATATCTTTGCGAAAATTATTAACTACAATTCCGAACTCATTACTTGCCAGCCACTCAGTTGTGGGTTTTTCTTGATGGAGCGTTAAAGCATTACATTCTGTAATTACTGGCAAATTCATTGCCACAGCTTCACTAATACCGACACTACCCGGTTTGCCAATGAAGAAATCGGACAAATGCATATAGTAAGGAATTTGAGTAGTAAAGTTTTCCACAAACTTGGGTAAGCGGCTTTGACGATTTTGCAAATCTGTTGCTAGTTTTTCATTACGTCCGCATATAAATATGAGTTGCAACTTCAGCGATGATTGCTCTATACTCTCGGTAATCTCGATCATTTCCTTTGAGCCGTGACTACCAAATATAACTAAGCCGGTGGGTAAATTTGGATCTAGTCCCAAGCGTTGTCTTTGAATGTAGCGATCGATAGTAATAGGCTGATTAAAACGAGGCTGGATAATTATTCCTGAAGTGCGGAAAATTCTGTTTTCTGGATAACCGCAAGATTCGGCTTGGTGAACTGCTTTCTCAGAAGGACAAATGAGATATTGCTCTTGCTTTTCTATCCAAAAGTTAGGGGGAGAATCAGCAAAATCCGTCATGGAAGTCACAAAGGGAGTACCTGGCAGTTCTGCCTGTAAGCTTTCGTAAAGCACTCGGTTCACAAGTGGAAGCAATGAAACTACCATATCAGGCTGGTGCTGCCGCCAATAATTTCTCAGAAGCTTTTGCCAAGCATTATGGTTGAAGCGAATTTGCTGCTTGAAAAAAGGTACAGATAGAGAATCATTAATAAGTCTTGCCCATTTTTTTTTCAATACAAAATTGTTGTAGATATAGTGGGGCGTAGTCGTGCCAAAAATTTCTTTAAAGACATCAACAATTTTAATTTCCCATGACAATTTTCGTTTTTCGATAACTTCTTTCAAAGCATTAGCTGTACTCCGGTGACCTGCGCCTAAATCATATATCATTAAATGCACTTTTTTCATCTGATTTCACCTCAGTTCTCTTGAATTTCTTGATTTTTGCTTTGGAATTATTTTGCGAAACGTTTATTTCAATTAAACTTTTTTTTCCAAAGTATATTTTTCAGCCAGAATCACAAAAGAAGGCTATTTTTACACCCAAACTTATTAGGCGAGTACTTTTAACAAATGGTCTCCAACACGTAAGGCATTTGCCATAATCGTTAGTGAAGGATTTACAGCAGCACATGAAGGGAAAAAACTGCCATCAACAACGTAAAGGTTTTCAACATCATGGGTGCAGCAATTCAAATTCAGAACTGAAGTGGTTGGATCTTCGCCAAAAACACAAGTACCGCATTGATGTGCAACACCTTCTAGCCCAATTCGATGTTTAAAATATAAAGATTTACCTTGATTGATTAATTTTAATGTTTCAACCCAACGCTGCATTAAACGATTAAATGCTTGCATATTGTTGTTAGTACAATCAAGCACGATTTTATTATCTTTAATCCAGACGCGATTATTAATATCTGGTAAATCTTCTGAGATAATCCACCAACTAAAGGAATATTTTGATAACTCTTCAGGTATGAAGCTAGGCATAAAAGGCGGCCCATACGTGGCTATTAAATCTTTATCGACACTACCCCGCGAATGCACGATTCCCATTGGGAAAGGAAATTCTTTATCACCCCAATAAAAATCATATATAGCCAGTGTTTTGGAAAAAACTGTCGGCTTTTGTTGCTGTGATAAACTGATGACAACACCGTTGTTATGATACATATAGTTACGCCCTACGAGATTAGAACTATTAGCTAATCCGTTGGGATGTCGCTCGTTAGCAGACTGGAGTAACAAAACTGCCGAATTAATTGCTCCACATGCAACAACAACAATATCCGCAGAAAATATTTGACGTTGAGCGCCGATTTGTGCTTCTACTCCAGTTATTTCACGACCTGATGCACTCGTATGCAGACGTAAAACTTTTGCTTGAGTTAGTAAGGTAATATCTGCATGAGTCATTGCCGGACGTACACAGTTAATATCGGCATCAGATTTACCATTGATTAAACATGGGAAGCAATCGCAAGTATCACAGCGAATACAGGCGCTTAAATGACGCTGGGCTTCATTCAGTTTAATCCCAAGAGGTACAAAAAATGGGTGCAAGAAGTTATCCTTTAAGCGATCGTGGATTTCTTGCACGTAGGGTTCGTGACTGATTGCTGGAAACGGGTATTCCTCAGTAGTGTCTGGTTCAGTGGGATCTAGACCGCGTTTACCGTGGACTTCATAGAGTTTTTCCGCTTGGGTGTAGTAGGGGGCAAAGTCGTTATATTTTAACGGCCATTCTGGCGAAATACCACCTTCATGAATAACTTTTTCAAAATCTCGTTGGCGAAATCTCTGTAATGCACTGGCATAAAATTTGGTGTTACCTCCGACATAATAATGCGTTATCGGATGCACAGCTTTATCGTTTTTATCGTACCATGTCTCTGATGTAGAATAGCGGCGATTTTGATTAACTTCTTTTGAACTCCAGTTAGCTTTTTCTCTAGGGAGAAAATTACCTCTTTCTAATACTAAAATTTTCTTACCGCTTGGTGCTAACCGATGTAATAAAGTTCCACCACCAGCACCAGTTCCTATAATTATGACATCATAGTGAGTATTAGTCATGTTGGGAAAATTTTTGATATCTATGCTACATCAAACAGTAAAAAATTTATAGAGACTATTGTATTTAGTCTCTATAATTTTAATTGCGATTGATTGTTTATTTATGAGAAACTTGCTCTAAATAAACTCGATTTTCGGTTAGTTTTTTTGCATTTATTTGCGGATTACTATACAATCCTAATAAATGTTGATAATACTCATTAAGATTTTTGCATCCTTGTTTGCTAGAGAGCTGATTGGCATCTTCTAGAGCGCGGTTAATTATTGCTGTATTATCTTTAAACAAGGCTTTTTCAATGGTATTGGCGAACTCTTCAACATTATCATGTGGGACAAGATAGGAATTTACATTATCAATTGCGTATTCAGAAACTGCACCGCTATTAACAGTTACAGTTGGTATCCCTGAAGCCATGGCTTCCACAACTGTTCGTCCGAAAGTTTCGTAAGGTGAAGGGTTGCAAAATACATCACATGAAGCTAACAAATTTGCTTTTTCTTCTCCGTGAATAAAACCTGTAAAATGGATGTTGGAAATAGAGGCAGCAAGGCTCTTTAATTTTTTGACAGCAGCAGCAGGCCCATCTCCAGCAATTATCAAAGAATACTTTTCTTGTCTAGTTTTTAACCTTGCAAATGCTTCTATCAATAAATCCACTCGTTTTTCTAAACTCAAACGCCCTAAAAAAAGTAAAACTTTGTTATCTTTTTCCTCGTCACTTAACCACTTATCCAATAATTTTCGATTCCGTCGCTGGGGGCTATACAAGGAAATATCGATACCAAAAAAGGGTACAAAGAGAGAATTTTTAATTCCAATTTTTTGGAGATTGTTCTTGACTAATTTACTAGGAACTAATGTGGTATCGAATCGACTATATAAATAGTTGGTCAAAGGACGGATAACTAAGTCTCGTAAAAATTGCCAAGCAGGATAGCTACCTGCAAAATTGTAATAATCTGTTTGGTATTCGGTAATATATGGAATCTGGTTTTCTTTTGCATAGCGTTTGCCAGGGAATTGCCATGTACTAAACAAGAAAGCCCTCTCTATATCCACTAGAGTAATTAGATGTGGTTTGTAATAAGCCAACCTCTCGCTAATTTGACGTTCTGCTGCTACTGTAGGTACATAATTCAGTTCATAAGGAAGCCAAGGTTTTGAGGGATAGCTTTCAATAATTAACCTTTCACACAAATCTGATGGTACTGATGGCAAAGCTGATGGGTTTTGGCAATCTGGTGTCAGTACAACAACACGGTATATTCCTTGTTGTGCCAACCATTGTACGCGCTCCCAGTTAAATTGTGACGAACCACTTACTTCAGGGGGAAAAGTAGTGAAGATAAAAGCAAGAGTGTAATAGCTCATTCAATTAATCTCCCTATTATTGTCTTCATGTTCTTTAATGTTTAAATGCACTTTATTGATGACTCAAATCTTGACAGAAAGAACAAGATTATTGCTAATTATGTTCTTGAATATTAGTGGCATATCTGTCTTGAAAATTTCATATCGTCGGAAGCCTGCGCTCTAGGACAGGAATACACTAACTCGAATTTTTGGTGAATTCCACACTAAAAGATTGTTGAATTTTGAATTCTTTTTCATTTATTTGAAACTTTATCTAAATAAACTTGGTTTTTAGATATATTTGCAATTATTTGATTTTTTACACGCATTTTGTTTAACTCTCCTACACCTAACCGCTGATGAACCGCATCTCCAAAGCGAGGAAAAAATTGCTCAACCGCAAATAGTAATTTCGTCAAAACTTCTGTCATAGAATCTTGATTGACAATCACTTCCGCCTTATTTTCCCTAATAGCTTTAATTACTGCTTTTACTACCTGTTCTGGTGCAGACTTACCTGCAAGTTCTGGTGCAGGTACGTGAGTATCAGCAAACATACCAAATTCGGCTATATATCCTGGAGAAATAGCTGATATTTCTACACCAGTACCAGCCAATTCTTGCCTAAGTGCATCGCTAAAAATCAGCAACCCAGCTTTACTAGAACAATAAATGCTGTCGTAAGGAGATCCTTTTTTACCACCTAAAGAAGCAATATTGACAATGTGACCGCTACGCTGGCGTAACATGCTTGGCAAAAGCAAACGCGTTAATTCCATAGCAGCCAGTAAATTAATTGATAATACTGACTTTAGTTCTGCAAGCGAGTAATCTTGAAAAGCTCGGTAAATTTCTATGCCAGCATTATTGATTAGAATATCAACGGGGCCTGCAAGCTGATTCACCTCTTGTAAGAGATCCGGCAATTGCTCTACCTGACTAATATCAAAGGGAATGCTTATCCCTTTAGAGCCTAAAGCATTGATTTCAAGGCCTACTTTTTCTAGTTTCTCCTTGGAACGAGAAACGCCGATTATCGTTGCACCTTCTTTTGCTAAAGCACGAGCAATGAATACACCAAGACCGCGGGAAGCTCCCGTTAAAAGTACCGTTTTACCTGCTATAGCTGTCATGATTACTCACATCTTTCTAAGGTAAATTTTGCTGGCGATCGCAACACACTAGAGTCTCTTACAAATCAAAGATTAATTAAGAGCTAAGTTTTCTTTTAAGGACACCAAATACTTGCCGCCTAATTCGATTTGTCCCTGTTCAATTCCTGCTTTGAGCCTGTCTACGATATACGTGAGATCGGGTGCGATAAAGTTGGTTCCATGATCTGGTTCTATCAAACTACCTAAGGCAAACTTGCTGTTACTTTGCTCAGCCAATTGACGAATGCCTAAGAAGTTAAAAACGCCTGCCTCGTAAGTTCCACAAGGTACTGATGGATTCTCAACTCCAGTGCAGTATTCATTTTTTTGGAACCATTCTTTTGATGGATATCCATGAAAATGAACCATAGGTGCGCCATTTTCTAGCAGTGCAGGTGCATACAATGCGGCTGCAAGAGTCATAGCAATCATCACATAAATATCGTAAGAAGGCTTGATATCCGCTGCTGCTAAATCGTTTCCTTGTGGCAATTGGAGTAATAAATTACCTTTTAACCCAATGCGGAGAACGTCGGTTTCAAGATTCAAGTTTGTTTTATTAGAGCCAGAACGAGAGCATACAAGCCAAATATCGGGAATTTGCTTAAACTTCCATTCTTGACCGATTTTGGTTCTGATATACTTTCTACCGCTTTCATTCTGACGCAGTTCGTTATTACTAAACCCATCTACAGATGCAAGGCTTTCCCATTCTTTAGCTGAGATTTCAACTGGCCCTACATATTGCGGTGGTTCGGCATAAGCAACAAAACCATAGGAAACTCCCGTCCGTCCTTTAGCCATCCAGTCAACAATATCTCTGTGTGACTTTCTTTTAATAACGTTATCAATCTTAAAGCCAGCAGGAAGTAAACCTGTTGATGCTAATTCTTGACCTAATTTCACCAATTTTGCCGCATATTCAGATTGCTTTGAGTCATATTCTCCCACTTCAAATCGACTCATTGATAGTGGCATTATCGGCACGTAAATCTTCGGAACTAATGATTTTAAAACGAATTCATCTATATTATCTATAGGAAATTTTGAATCGGAAAGATTCATATTGAGGATAGAAATCTGAGTATGAGAAACTCCGATGACAATCTCAGAAAATGTTCTAACTAAAGTACTAATACCAATGGGAATTTTTTGTTCGTAAGGAATTTTGGGATCGCTAAATTTTTCGTCTGGCTCTGTAAGTACGATTACTTGAGTATTTGTAGGGTCTTCAGCCGGGCGGATATTTTCTTCTGCCCAGCTAATAAATTGAGCAATTTTCGAGACTGACATTTTTTGATTTTTTAAAATAAAACGAGAGTAGCCTTGATATAGCTTTTCAGCAGTAAAAATTTTTAATTTTCCTGTGAAGTTAGGATGTCTTTCAACATCAACTACTGCACTAATGCCAGATTTGATAACTCTTGTTTTGATGCTTTTCTTCCAATTGGTAAATGGTAGCTTCAGTTCGTAGGAAAACTCTTTTGTTGCTTGTTCCCAAGGTTCAATTTTAATGCCGTAACTCTGAAATTTGAGTTCTAATTTTTCTCTAAATTTAATAATCGCATCATTTTTGTATCCTTGCGGCAACGGACGGAAAGTGATGACCAACTTTTTCGCCATTGCTTTGGAATCGATGACTGGGGCTTTAAAGCCTATACTAGAACCATTACAAAATCCTCCAATCAAACGACCAATTGTTTGTAAGCTCAGATCTTCGGTCTGAGTAGCACAATTATCGCTGATGGTTTGGTTATTTTGACTTAAAAACTTGAGGATTTCTGGTTTGCGTTGAGCAATTTCTGTGCGCAATTCTGGCGTTAAAATCCCTTTGGGAGAGTTAATTTTGAGTTTGCCATTATCAGCCCAAAGCTGAACGCCTTGTTGGGTAAGATTTTCTACAATTTCAGATGCATTCATTGTTGACAACTTCCTTGGTTTTATTAAATTATTCAAATCATTAGATTTCAAACATTTCTGACTCTGAAGCTGCAATTTCTTGAGCTAAATAGTGAGAAAGAGATTCAATTGTTGGATAATGCACTAACACCAAAGGAGACAGTTTAACTCCAAAATATTGTTCGCCAGCACTAGCAATACCAATTGCCAGTACTGAATCTAGACCGTAACTATCAAAAGGTGCTTGGAGGTTAATGTCCTCAGATTTGACTCCTAACTCGTTAACAACTTTATTAACTAGCCAAACTTGAATATCTGCTGCGGTTAGAGTACTTACATCCACCTGGGGGATTGATGTTTGTTCTATTTTTTCGTGTGGTTGAGATACTTCAATCTCCTGCTGGAATTGCTCGATTAGGAATTCAACAATTCTGGGGAGCAACCTCAACTCATCTTTTGTGAGTTCTCCAGTGTTTTCTAACTGGTTAACTAATTGTTGGCGATCGCTTTGACTAAATAAGTTAGCTATAGACGAGTTTTCTAGCTTACCGCGACCATTTTTCGTCGGCTCAAACCAACAGCGCTGTTGCTGCCAAGAATAAGTTGGTAATGGTAAGCGTTGATGCAAATAGCCCCGGTCAAAACCCAACCAGTCTACTCTCACACCACCTACGTATAATGTTGCCAAACTCTCTAGTAGCTGTTGCCAATCTTCTTTTTCTGGATTGAGGCTAGGAAGCCAAACTCCCTCAATGTCCGGCAAATTGTTGCCAAGCGGCTGACAACCAATTTCGACAAATAACTTATACTCTTGTCGAGCCAGAGTTTGGATACTAGCAGCAAATTTCCCAGGCTGTTGCAAGCGATCGCACCAATATTCAGGGGTGCTAACTTCATTTGTTGCTAATTCTCCAGTGAGGCTAGAAACGAAAGCAATTTGAGGTTTATAGTAAGTTACCGCTTCGGCAGCCTGCTGAAATTTCTCTAATATTGATTCTGAGGACAGTGTTTCCAGCAAGCGTCCTCTTTGAGCAACCAGCTGCAAACCTTCTTCCAAGGTGAAAATTCCAGCTACACAGGCGGCTACATATTCTCCTACACCATGACCCATGACTACACTAGGTTCTATGCCCCAGGATTTCCATAACTGGAAGAGGGCATACTCTACGGCAAATAAAGCAGGTTGGCTGTAACTAGTTTCATTTAAAGGAGAGTTAGTCCGTGTTTGCGGGTACAAAATCTCAATTAAAGGCTGTTTTAGCTCAGAACCCAAAATATTTTCGCAGCGCTCAAGCCATTTGCGGAACTCCGGTTGGGTTTCATAAAGTTGGCGCCCCATATTCACGTATTGGGATTCCTCACCCGCGAAGACAAAAGCTATTTTGGGCTGGCTATTTCCTTCTATTTGTCCTTGAAAGACTGCGGTTGCTTGTTGTCCAGCAGCAAAAGCTGCTAGCTGTTGGTGCAGTTGCACTGAAGAAGTAGCGATCGCACTTAATCTATGCTCGAAGTGCAAGCGACCAGTGTTAGCAGTAAAACAAATGTTTTGAATCGGTAACTCTGGATGTGCAGCTAAGTGGCTCTCGTATTTTTTGGCTAACTGCTTCAATGCCACATCGGTCTTAGCTGATAGCGTTAATAGATGCAGGGGACGCTCCGCAGATTCTGTAATTGTCTCTAGAACTGGCGCTTCTTCAAGTACAACATGAGCATTAGTACCGCTGGCTCCATAGCTATTGACTGCCGCCAGCCGCCTGGAATCACTAGACCAAGGCATCAGTTCGGTTGGTACTTTTACTGGTAATTTATCCCAGTTAATGTGAGGATTGGGCTGTTTGAAATTTAAATGGGGTGGAATTTCTTTATTTTGTAGGGAAAGCACAACCTTGAGTAAGGCTGCTATACCTGCGGCTGATTCTGGGTGACCAATGTTGGTTTTCACCGACCCGATTACCAGCGGTCGCTCCCGGGGACGATCCTGGCTATATACTGCCGCTAAAGCTGCCACTTCTAGCGGATCGCCTCCTAAAGCTGTGCCAGTACCTTGAACTTCAACATAATCGATGTCGGCTGGCTTGACGCCGCTATTCTCTAGAGCTTTACGAATCACAGCTTGTTGAGATACTCCACTCGGTGCCAGGAAACTGCTACTGCTGCCACCATTATGATTGACTGCTGAACCGCGAATCAAAGCTAAGATGTTGTCTCCATCAGCTAAAGCATCCGAGAGTCGTTTGAGGACGATAACACCACATCCTTCCGAACGGACAAAACCATCAGCGTTAGCATCAAAGGTTTTACAACGACCATCCTGCGACATCATCCGTGTCCGGCACAGAGCCACTGCACCTTCTGGTGACAAAATTACGTTGACTCCTCCTGCCAAGGCGCGATCGCACTCTTGATTGCGGAGACTTTGACAAGCTAAATGAACTGCTACCAAAGAACTGGAACAAGCTGTATCAACTACTAAACTGGGCCCTTGTAGACCTAATGTGTAAGATAGCCGTCCGGCAACAGTGTTGAGTGGGTTACCTGTGATGTAATTGGCGTCAATTTGGCTCAGTCCGCCATCTTGAAGCAAAAGACGTGCATAATCATTGGTGGTAATTCCGACAAAAACCCCAGTTTGGCTACCTGACAACCTTTCTGGAACTTGACCTGCATTCTCTAAAGCTTCCCAGCTGACTTGTAGGAGCAATCGCTGTTGTGGATCTGACATTGCCGCCGTTCGGGGAGACATGCCAAAAAACTGCGGATCGAACTGGTCTACATCTTCCAAAAAACCACCAAAGCGGGTATATATTTTGCCTGGGGTATCGGGTTCTGGATCGTAGTAAGCGTCTATGTCCCATCGCTGAGGGGGAACTTCTGTAATCGCATCTACCCCATTACGCAATAGCTGCCAAAATGCTTCTGGGTTATTGGCTTTGCCAGGAAACCGACAGCTAGCACCAACGATGGCGATCGGCTCGCTTTTGGAACGCTCTACCGCCTCAAGTTTAGCCCGCGCTTCCTTTAATGCCAAAAGCAAGCGCTGTGATGAATTCAACTGGTCTACTTTTGGAGAATACTCAGCCATGTTAATTCCTTTGAAGTAAAGATTCTAATCCTGCTAGTTCCTCTGCTATTGAAAGTTCAAGTGCATCTTCTGAAAGTTGCTGAATTCCTTCCACCGTTGCAGCCCTTTCCTGTTCGTCTGGCGAAGTTATGACATCGCTGGCGGTACTGTCCCAGTTCAACACCTCTCGCCCCAAATATTTGACTAAATCGACAATTGTCGGACACTCAAATGTAATTGTTGAGGGCAATGTTGTTCCCAGGTTCTTATCTAGTCGGTTTTTTAAATCAATTGCCATCAGCGAATCCATACCCATATCGAGAAAGCCTTGCTCTGGGTTAGGCAGTTTTGATGCCTCAAAGCCCAGTACTTTGCCGACTTCTGTCTGGAGATAAGCAGTTAACATGGCTCTTGCCTCGCTAACTGAAGCAGCTTCTAACTCTTCCACCAGTGTTGATGTAGTAGTTGGCTGCTGTTGGTTGTCAGCTAATGGTTGAATTAATATCTCGTCAAATAAAGTTCGCCGTCCTCTGGCCTCGTATAACCTCTTGAACAGCGCCCAATCCACCTGAGTTACAGTTGCCTGCGCTGTATCCGAGCCAAGTAATAAACCCAAAGCTGTCAGCGCTTGTTCTGGTTGTAATATGCCAATTCCCATACGAGTCAGCCAACTTTGGGCTTCATCAGAAGCCATACCACCATCAGCCCAGGGGCCCCAGTTCACACTTAAAGTCGGCATTCCCTGTCCTTGGCGATAGTGAGCAAAACTATCTAGGAAAGCATTGGCAGCTGCGTAATGAGCTTGTCCGCGAGAACCCCATACTGAGGCAATAGAAGAGAAAACAACAAAGAAATCCAGGTTTATATCTTGGGTGAGTTCGTGTAACAGCCAAGTACCCATCGTTTTAGGGCGTAATACTGCCTCTAGGGACTCCCATTGCAGAGATGGCAATGTTTCATATCCCACAACCCCTGCTGCATGAACGATCCCGCCTAGCGGTGGCATTGTTGCTTGCACTGTTTCTAATAGCTGTGATAAATCTTGCTCTTGGGTGACATCAGCTTGGGCTGCTAGGATTGTAGCTCCCATTTTTTCTAAACGAGCGATCGCTGTTTGTGCTTCGGCTGTTGGCTGTTTGCGCCCAGTCAGTACCAGTTGTTTGGCTCCTTGTTCCACCAACCACTCTGCCACTTTCAACCCTAGCGCCCCGAGTCCGCCTGTAATTAAATAAGTGCTATCCGGGGATATCGAACAACTTTCTAAGGTAGATGGTAATTGTTTGGGTATCAAACGAGCTACATAACGTTGTCCGCCACGATATACTAGATGGTCTTCACCTTGAGGATCTGCAATGTCTGACAACAGTAAGGATATTTCCTCTGACGTTGGCTCAACAGATAAATCTACCATCCCACCGAATATTTCAGGATGCTCGAGAGCCACTACTTTACCCATACCCCATAATGATGCTTGGGTAACTCGCGGTAAAGTTTTTACTGGCTGCGCGCCTTGCGTCACTAACCACAGACGGAGTGAATCAACTTCGCTGTCTTGAGTTAGAGCCTGTACTAGAGATAGAACGCTACTACAGCCCAACACCTGGGATTTTTCTAACTCTCGTACTGTTACCTCAGATGTAGCTGTATCTAAAGTCCACAGGTGAATTACACCTTGTAACTTTTGGCTAGTTACCTTAATTTCATTTAGCAACTGCTGAAAATCTTCTGTACTTGTCGGATTAATAATCCAGGTAGAATTTCCCTTCGACTGATAAGATTCGCCTGGATAAACCAAAATACAAGATAATCCTTGTTTTTGCAGGTGTTCGGCAAGAGTTTGTCCGATTCCTTTCATATCAGCCAGAATCAGCCAACTGCCGATTTGGGGCTTTTTGTCACCTGCTGCAATCTTTCTTGCCTTGGGTTGCCACTCAATTTTGTAAAGCCAATCTTGAATTGAGGCCGCTATTGATTCGTGTTTGTACTGCTTTGCCAGAACTTCTAACAACTTCGGTAAAAATTGTTGCTCGTGGGCAGATAAATTCGCTGTTTTAGCAATTTGTTCTGTTAGCTGTTGAATTTCTCCTTGCTGTAGTAAGTGCAACATAGGAGTTTCTACAAGATTCGTAGAAATCACTTGCTTGTTCGCTGACTGATTTTCTTCAAGTTCCACCCAATAGCGTTGTTCCTGAAAGGGATATGTAGGTAATAGAACGCGCTGACGGATGTAATCTCGGTCAAATCCTTTCCAGTCTATTGCTACTCCTTGCACGTACATTTGTGCCAAACTCTGGAGTAATTGCTGCCAATCGGATTGGCCTGGACGTAAACTCGGCAACCATACTAGTTTTTGGATTTCAGCATCAGACAAGCACTGCTTGCCCATACCCAATAATATTGGTTTGGGGCCAACTTCTAATAATACATCACACTTTTGCTGTGCTAAAGTCTGCATTCCCTCGGCAAATAATACTGGTTGCAGGACGTGATTGCACCAGTACTCAGGATTAGCTACTTCTTGGCTGATGAGTTTGCCAGTAACGTTAGAAACTAATTTAATTTGAGGAAGCGAGTAGTTAACGGTTTTCGCAACTGCTGCAAACTCCTCAATCATCGGTGCCATTAATGGAGAATGGAAGGCATGAGACACCGTTAATTGTTTCGTTTTGATTCCATCTGTGTCTAGGGACTGGCACAATGTTTCTACCGCCTGCCGTTCCCCAGAAATCACCACACTCCGCGGCCCGTTAATAGCAGCGATCGCAATATTCTTTTCGTAGCCTTGAATATGTTCTGCTATTTGTTCTGGGCTGGTCATGACTGCTACCATCATGCCATTAGCAGGTAGAGCTTGCATCAGCCGTCCCCGGGCAGCAATCAGCTTCAATCCGTCTTCTAGGCTGAATACGCCAGCTACACAAGCCGCGACATATTCTCCGATACTATGCCCCATGACTACAGCAGGTGCAATACCCCAAGACTGCCAAAGTTTGCATAAGGCATATTCCAAAGCAAACAGTGCTGGTTGAGTATAGGCAGTTTCATCTACTAGACCAACTGTGTCATTATCGGTGGGATAAAGCACATCTAGCAGTGATTTGTCAAGATACAAACGCAGAATTTCATCGCACTGCTGTAAGGTTTTACGGAAAGTGGGCTGGGTTTCGTATAACTCGCGCCCCATTTTCACATACTGAGAACCCTGCCCAGTGAACAAAAAGGCTGTCTTTGGTTGTTTGCGGCTACTTAGCTGGCCGGTTACTAATTCACCAGACTGCTGTCTGGCAACGAAAGCGCTCAACTGCTCTTTTAATTGTTCGACAGATTCAGCACTCACAGCCAAGCGATAATCAAAATGCGATCGCCCCGTACTAGCAGTAAAGCAAATATCAGCCAGAGATAACTCTGGATACCTTGCCAGAAAATCTACATAGCGCTGGCCCAAATCTTGTAAAGCTTGTTCGCTTTTTGCAGACAAACTCAATAAATGTAAAGGACGAGAAGCAGACGCGGTGAGGGCGAGAGGTGATGACGTGGGGAAAAAACTCTCGGGATCTGTGTATGTGCCTGTACCCACACCCTCTTTAGAGACTGCTTCCTCGACAATGATGTGGGCATTAGTACCCCCAAAACCAAAAGAACTAATACCTGCCAAACGAGTTCCTCCATTCACATTCCAAGGCTGGAGTTCTGTAGGGATACCCATAGGTGTCCCAGCCAAGGAAATGTATGGATTCAACTCTTTAAGATGCAGGTGGGCTGGAATTTTTTTGTGCTGTAGTGCCAGTACTACCTTGATTAAGCCAGCCATCCCAGCCGCAGCTTCTAAATGACCGATATTGGTTTTTACCGAACCAATCAAACAAGGCTGCTCGGCACTGCGTCCTGGCATCAGTACAGTTTTTAAAGACCTGACTTCAATCGGATCTCCTAAAGATGTACCGGTTCCATGTGCTTCTACATAGTTGATTTGGGACGGCTCAACCCCTGCATTTTCTAAAGCTTGGCGAATCACAGCCTGTTGCGAAGGCCCGTTAGGAGCAGTCAAGCCATTACTCAAACCATCTTGATTAATTGCCGTACCGCGGATGACTGCTTGAATGCGATCGCCATCTCTAATCGCATCCCTTAGACGCTTGAGTACGACAATCCCACAGCCTTCACCGCGAACGTAACCATCAGCACTAGCATCGAAGGTCTTACAACGCCCATCAGATGCCATCATCCGAGCTTGGGAGTAAATAATAGTTTGTTGTGGCGACAACATTAAACTAACTGCTCCCACCAAGCATAAATCGGACTCGGCATTTTCCAGGCTGCGACAAGCCAAATGTATCGCTACCAGCGAGGAAGAACAGGATGTTTCTATCGCTAAACTCGGGCCCCGCAGGTTGAGCAGATAAGACACCCGATTTGCAGCAACACCAAGTGTATTACCGGTGCCATCGTAGGCATTGATGCGCTCTAAATCTTTGGAAATGACAATTCCATAATCATAGTTGCCAATTCCAATAAACACTCCTGTCTGACTACCAGAGAGGCTAGCAGGCACAATTGCAGCATTTTCCAAAGCCTCCCAAACAACTTTGAGAACTAACCTCTGTTGGGGATCTATACGTTCAGCCTCACGCGGGGAAATGCCAAAAAAGGCCGGATCGAAACTATCTACTCCCTCAATAAATCCACCATAACGAGTACTCATTTTGCCTGGTGTGGCAGGTTGGGGATGGTAGAAATTATCTACATCCCATCGTTCTTTAGGGACTTCGGATATAGCATCAATGCCATTAGATAAAATATGCCAGAATTCCTCTGGATTGTTAGCGCCAGGAAAGCGACAACCAATACCAACAATAGCTATGGGTTCCACGACTCAGCCCTCAACACTTAATGTATTGCTGCAAAAAAAGGTGTCCGCTCTACTAGTTCCGATCGTTAATTTTGAGGTGTCAGAATTACTAATTCTGCGTTAAAAAACATACTTCTCAAAATTAATGCGATCGCTCTATGCAGCAACAGAACTAGCGAACTGCTTAAACGCTATTTGATTGCGTTGAATTGCCTTCTCTATCGAACCACCTTCAGCCATTAAGCGCATTTCGCGGTTAACTGGCCACAAATATTCTAGATGGCCAAAGAAGCGTCTTAAATCATTCAGAAGAGTTTGATGGAATTTGTGATTCGTATGAAAGCCTTCGTGTTCTTCACACAAGCATTTTTCCATCCAATAAAGTGCGTCTTCCTGGGACATCTTAAATAGAGGCGATGTCAGCAGACGATAATAAGCAGGTATAAAATTCACATCATCGCGGAATGTAGCAGGTAAAGCACCAGACAGCCCACTCAAAACCCCTCTTTGTACCAATAAGATAATTACATTAGAGAGAAGCTTTTCATACATTGTTGGCTTCGGAAAATCTTTATATACCTCTTGGGCAATGGTCTGAGACATTGTGGTATGGAAAGACTCATCCAACAAGTGATAATGAGATACAGCAATTGGATCTGGGATAAACTCACCCTTTTTATCTAGCTCCTTGAACTGTTTGTAGTAGTGGTACTCATAAGTTTTTAAGGACATATTTGCAACCATCCGCACCGAATAATACTGCGCGGCTAAAAAGGGAGAACTACCCCAATTCAAACTCAAGTATTTAAATACAGATGGAGATGCAGTTACGCCAGCGAGTCCACCAGTTGCTGTAGGAATTGATTCGCTTTTCTCTTTCAAGTACTCAGAATAGTAGTTGTCTTTGCCTTGATGCATCAATTTGGTGAGAAAGCGATAGGTGAAATCTTGAACTGCTTCTTTTTTCGGCAGTTCTGGCAAAGGCAGCAATTTCTTCTGAGTCTGATTATTTAATTTTTTATGCAAAGGATTACCAAAGGATTCTTTGCCTAGTAAAGCGAGTTTGGTCTTATAACCAATTCTATGGAAAGTATTGATGTGATGGCGTTCCTGACTGGTTTCAAAATCTAGTTCTTGGCAAAGAGTTTCGTATCCGCCAACGTGGGTAAAAACACCAGATGTAATTTGGTTGTAGAGCATGGTGTTTGCTTCCGCAGAGGCAGTATGTTGATACTGCCCTACCCAGTAAAGATGGTTAAGGGCTAATTTTTGCGCTTGAGAAGCTTGGTTGTAAAGAGGGGTACCATATAAGGTAGAAAGTTGGCGATCGCCCCAAAAATGATTACTATTTTTGTTGTAATCAAAGTTTTTGCCTAAAGATTCCATCTTCTCTGTGTAATCAGAGTCGATGTTGTTCTGATATGTTTTCTGAATGACTTGAAAATGCCTCTTCTGTTTATCTCCAGGCAGATTTAAATCTGTGGTTTTCTCATTTAATACGTTAGCTGTAGTCATTATTTGTGCCTCAAAACCTGAGTTTGAAAAACAGAATTTCTCATTCTTAATTTAAATTAGTACTTAAATACTTAACGAGTCCTTCAATAGTTGGGTAATCGTAAATTAGAGTCGGATCGACATCAATTCCTAGCCAATCTTGCAAGTCGCCAGTTAAACTAACTGCCGCTAAAGAATCTAAACCATAACGGTCAAAAGGAATCGTCACATCAACTTCTTCAGGAGTAACTTCTAGCAAGTTCGCTAAATAAGAAACTGTCCACTCCTGAATTTCGGCTGCTGTGCGTGTCCGAGTAGATTTTTGTGAAATTGTAGAAATTGGGGTCATTTGATTTCGTCCTTAATGTAGGTAGAAACAGGAATGGGCAATAAAAGAATAGTGTGTGTAATTATTTTGCTAAGGCAAACGCTAAATTACACGGTGTTTTTGTTGGTATTTCGGCTACGAGCTGATTCGGGTTTATGACTGTTTTCCAGATGTTAGTTGTCCTAGCATCGAATCAAGTTCGGCTTGTAAATGGATAAACTTTGCTTTGTTTTGAGGATTTTCGCTCCAATCGTCTACCACATCTAAACTTCCAGTAAGGAACGCATCTCGACAAGCTTGACGCCGAATTTTACCGCTAGAAGTTTTGAGAATACTACCTGTTTTGACAAGTACGGTAGCATAAACTTCCAATCCATGTTGTGCAGCTACTTTTTGTCTAATTTGCCCGACGACTTCTTGAACGTTTAACTTGCGCAGATAACTCCGTTCTACTTCCTGAACAATAACTAATCGTTCAGAACCCTTGGCATCAATGGCAAATGCTGCTCCACTACTAGGCCGCAGAGATGGATGGCTTTTTTCTACAGTTAGTTCGATATCTTGGGGATAATGATTTTGCCCTCTGATGATAATTACATCTTTGATTCGTCCTGTGATAAATAACTCTCCATCTTGCAAAAATCCTAAGTCTCCAGTGCGAAGAAACGGGCCTGCACCTGTATCTGCTAAATAGGCATGGAAAGTTTCTTCTGTCTTTTCTGGTTGATTCCAATAACCTTGAGCAACACTCGGCCCGGATACCCAAACTTCGCCAACTTGGTCGGAAGCACAAACGGTTAATGTTTGTGGGTCAACAATCACAACTTTCAGATCTGGAACGTTTTGTCCGCAACCTACTATCGTCTGTATATCTTCCTTGACCTTGTGGGCTTTAACAATCCGGTTTTGCTCTAATGCTGTTTTTTCTAGATTCCAAACAATTGGTAAAGCTGTTTTCTCACCTCCGGTTACTATCAGGGTGGTTTCTGCCATACCGTAACAGGGGTAAAATGCTTCTTTGCGGAAGCCACAAGGTGCAAAAGTAGAAGCAAACTGCTCTAAAGTCTCTGCACGGACAGGTTCAGCACCGGTGAAAGCAACCTCCCAACTGCTGAGATCGAGATTGTTCAGCTGTTCGGGTGTTACCTTACGAATGCAAAGATCGTAAGCAAAATTCGGGCCGCCACTAGTTGTTGCTTTATAGTCTGATATGGCTTGTAACCAACGGATTGGCTTTTGTAGAAAATCTACTGGGGACATCAGAATGCAAGGAACGCCTAAATATAAGGGTTGCAAGACATTTCCAATCAGTCCCATGTCATGGAAAACAGGCAACCAACCAACAACAACAGTTTTGTCTGTATGTCCGAAGGCTCTCTCGATGGCGTACTCGTTATGCAGCAGATTCCCATGACTAATCATTACTCCTTTTGGCGTGCCTGTGGAACCAGATGTGTATTGGATGAAAGCCAACGTATCGCTATCTAGTTCCTGAGGTTGCCAGGTTGATGCTATGTCGGTACTCAATCCATCGGTAGCAAGCCAATGCAATCCAGCGAGTTCTAGACCCTCTTGAATAGAACTAGATTGGAGGCTGGAAAGCAATTTTGTAGAGGTTAATACTACTTTTGCTTCGGCATCTTGGGCGATCGCTTGCAATCTGGAAAGACTCTGATTTCGCCTTGGTGGATAGGCGGGAACAGCAACAACACCAGCATACAGACATCCAAAGAAGGCAGCAATAAAATCTAGACCTGGTTGATAGAGTAATAAAGCTCTTTGTCCGCAAGCATTTAGAGATTGTAAGTTAGCTGCGATCGCCTGTGCTTGCAAATGTAAAGCTTCATAAGTCAGAGATTCTGCTTCTGCTTCACTACTTTGTAAAAAAGTATAAGCTTGCTGTTTAGACTGAGTGCTTGCCCTATAACTCAACAATTCAACCAATGTTGCAAAATGGTTTTGAGTTAGCAAAGGCTGAGAATTAGTACTCATAATATTTACCTCTATGACATTACAGTACAGTTATTCCTGTACAATAGAAGGATTTATCGGGATTTCAAAAATTCTCGTAGTTACACCCAGTTAGATTGCACGCTATTTTTCACTATCAGCAGTTGAGTTAATATCCTGTATACTGCTTACAGAGGTAATATTTACAGTATTTGAGAATAGTTTTCTATCACTTATCCTTCGGAAAAGGTAACAATTCTTTTGTTTTTGTTTCTACTTTAGTTAGTTAATATACCCCATTCCCCAACTTTGGAGCATTGTTGTGTATTGTGAGAAACAAAATTTATGTAATTGTCTATAGGGCTAATTTTTGCATTAATCTAAGTATTTAACTATTACTTATCCTTCGATTAAACTAGCAATTCTTTTGTTGTTGCTTTATTTTCTTGCTGGCGATGCTCTGTTCTCCAGCTTTGGGGCGTTGTTCCGTGATGCTGACGAAACTGGCGGAAGAAATGAGTCACATTTTGATAGCCTATTTTTGCAGCAATTGTCTCGATTGTTTCGTCAGTATTTAATAACAAACCACGAGCTGCTGTCATTCGATACTCAATAATCCAGTTTTGGACGGTTTGTCCTGTTTGACGACGCACTAAATCTGTCAGATAAGTTGACGAGTAGCCAACTGCGATCGCCACATCACTGAGGGCAATTTGTTGGTAATAATTAGCCTCAATAAAATTAAAGACTTTACTCAACAAAGAATTAGATGGAAATGCCAATTTAACGTTTACTTGCTTGATACTATCTGCAAGTAATGATGATTCTGGCAATGGTTGTAACGGTAAAATAGGCCAATTACTGTAACATTGTTGCAGAAGGTTCCGTTTTGCCAAACAAGCTGCGATCGCCCCTAGTAATTCGTTTGCTGTACAAGGCTTAGTCAGATAATCATCTGCTCCTAGTTCCATAGCTTTACGAATGTCAGCGCGATTTGCTTTTGTAGTCACAAAAATTATAGGTATCCTAGCTGTAGAAAGGTCTTGGCGCAATATACTTAAGACTCTGTAGCCATCAAGCTGAGGAAGCGAAATTTCACTTATTATCAGATCGGGTAATTCTTCTTTTGCTTGTTGAATACCAATTAGGCCATTTTCAGCATATATAGGATAAAAATCCCCGACTTCAAGACAATCTAAAAAAAAGTTTTTGGCTTTTACTTCTGATTCAATAAGCAAAATTTTTCTCATATTACAAACTTGTTTATTCATCATAAGCAAGGAAGAATTATTCTTAAATTAAGTATGTTACTTAACTAAGCATTTTTTAAGACTTTTTAGATGAGATCGATTTAATTTAATTTATTCAATATCAAATTTTACATAAGCATCCTATTTATTTGTGTCAGCTTTAATTTAGATGAAAATATATTTATTCTCATCTAAATTAAATATTTTTGTTGACTTTACTAAGTTTTATTACTTTTTATCAAAAATCTCTTTAATTTAATACATTACATTTAGTTGATTAATAATGCAATACCCTTGTCTTGAAATCATCACTAATAAACGCCTTTGTTGTATTACAAATACTTATTTGGCTTTGGATTTTATTTTTAGAAATAAAATTCGGCAGTACTTATGACTGTGATTATTGCAATGATAACTAGTAATCTCAGGGCGAAGGCAGGGTATTTACAAAACCCCTACTGGATAAGGATTTTGACGAAAAAATAGGAAAAATTATAAAGCGCCAAAACCGTTTTTATTAAAGGATTCTAATACCTTAGATGTATTTGTCCTGTCAGTTATCCATCCCACGATATAGAATAAAATTATTTTTTTTCCTGTCAATCTTACTTAAGAAATATTTAATACGCTCATCTTATTTTTTGTTAAAAGAAAATTCAAGCCCCTATTTTCTCGCAAAACATCTCAGATCGAAACTGCCTCTGATGTCTTTGCGCACTCATCACTTACCATACATTTGATAACGCTTGATAACTAAGAAAATTAAGTATTTTTGCATAAATTCATTCAAAAAATAGAAAATTAGACCTTTAAAGACTACAGCCTGAATCTAGATGTAGAGATTAGCGATTACAACGTGCTTACAAAGATTTTGCTATCATGCACAATCTTTTTCATACATGAAATCAGTAACGCCCAATTATGCAACGCCTTGCAAAAAGTTACGCGCAGATGTCTGCACAAAGGAGTTTGCCGTCGATAGTTGCAATTGTTAATTGGAATTCACGGTGGGATCGTTTAAGTACCGAAGCGATCAAATTATCAGATTACCTTAGCAACACCACTGGTTATTCAAGTTCAGTAGGCTGAAAACTTCTGCAAGCATCAACAAAAGATTTAATTTTGTAGGATGAGCATTGCTCACCCTACTTTTTACTAGAAGTTATCGAAGTTAGCGATCGCATTCTTCATCTTATCCAACACCTCATCTACAGATATAACTCCTAATTCCCCAGAGGCGCGGGTACGGATGCTCAAGGTATTGGTTTCCACTTCCTTGGCTCCCACAACTGCCATCACAGGTATTTTATCTTTCTCTGCGTTGCGAATGAGTTTACCCAAGCGATCCCCGCTAGTATCCACCTCTGCACGGATACCCAATGCCCGCATCTTTGCTGCCACATCTTGAGTAAAATCTAATTGTGCTTCACCCACTGGCAGCAATCTTGCTTGCACTGGCGCCAACCACAAGGGAAAATCGCCTGCATACTCTTCAATCAAAATACCAATCAACCTTTCTAGCGAACCAAAAGGCGCACGGTGAATCATCACCGGACGTTTGCGAGAACCATCTTCAGCAACGTACTCTAACTCAAAACGTTCTGGCAAGTTGTAATCTACTTGTACAGTTCCTAATTGCCACTCCCGTTCTAGGGCATCACTGAAGATAAAATCGAGTTTCGGCCCGTAAAACGCCGCTTCTCCGATTCCTTCAAAGTGTTCCATCCCTAAGGTTTCAACTGCACGGCGAATCGCACCTTCGGCTTTATCCCAAACTTCATCGCTACCAATATACTTATCACTAGCTGGATCGCGAAAACTCAGTCTGGCTTTAAAGTTCTTCAGTTGCAGTTTATTAAACACCGATAAAATCAAATCCACCACGTTGAGGAATTCGCTATCGAGTTGTTCTGGCGTAACGAACAGGTGAGAATCATCCACGGTAAAACCCCGTACCCGCGTTAAACCGCCTAATTCCCCTGATTGTTCGTAGCGATACACAGTACCGAATTCAGCCAAGCGCATCGGTAGATCCCGATAGGAACGTAATTCACTCTTATATATTTGGATGTGGAAAGGACAATTCATCGGCTTCATCACGAAGCCTTGTTCCTGTGCGGCTGCTTTTTCATCGTCCGCCATCAAAGGGAACATATCTTCTTTATATTTTTGCCAGTGTCCCGAGGTTTTAAATAAATCGACCTTAGCAATGTGGGGCGTTACGACAGGCAAATAACCGCGTTTTAATTGTTCTTGTTTCAGAAAATCTTCTAAAATATTCCGTAACAGAGTACCTTTGGGCGTCCACAACGGTAAACCCGGCCCCACTAAATCAGAAAATATAAATAATCCCAGTTCTTTACCAAGTTTTTTATGATCTCGCCGCAACGCTTCTTCTTTGCGTCGCTTGTACTCAGCAAGTTGTTCTGGACTTTCCCAAGCAGTAGCATAGATGCGTTGTAGTTGGGCTTTGGTTTCATCCCCACGCCAATAAGCACCGGCAACACTTTCTAATTCAATGGCTTTAGGATTTAACTCACTGGTATTTTCCACATGAGGCCCCGCACACAGATCCCACCATTCATTCCCCAAGTGGTAAATCGTAATTGGTTCCTGTTTAATATCCGCTAGGATTTCTAGCTTGTAAGGTTCGTTAATTTCCTGAATGCGGCGTTCGGCTTCTTCGCGGCTGACTTCTTCTTGAATAACTGGCAATTTGCGATTGATAATCTTGACCATCTCTTTTTTGATGGCTTTGAGATCGTTTTCGCTAAATGGTTCTGGATTGTCGAAGTCATAATAAAATCCGTTTTCAATCCAAGGGCCAATTGTAACTTGCGCCTTGGGAAACAGCTTTTGTACCGCCATCGCCATGACATGGGAAGCAGTATGGCGAATCTTTTTTAACTTCTCCGATTCGCTGGTACGCGGTAAATAAATTTTTTCAGGTTTGTCCAACTCTTCTGAAGGATTTGATGATAGTTTTAGCGACATTGGTTGCTGAACCGTTGGCGAAGTAATTACAAAAAGGAATCGAGCTGAATTTGTAAGCTTATTCAACTATAGCGGCATTGGCCAAACAGGGTATGGGGAATTGGGCATTGGGCATTGGTCATGGGGAAAGGGAAAGGGGTAAGGGGGAAGGAGAAAGATTAAATTTATTCCTTTTTCCTTTTCCCCTGCTTCCCCTGCTTGCCATCTACCCATACCCTATGCCCCATGCCTTATTCCCCATGCCCCATCTATATCTATAGACACCTTCCTCAGGGAACTGTACAAACCTCTTAACAAAGCTATATAATTAAATCTGTAGCTTTTGTTACAAAATACTAATTTTTTGAAATTTCTTCCGAGCGATAGAAATAAGATAATTGTTAAGAATCGTAAATAACGTTAATATTAGTAAGAAAGTTTGAAATATTCCTCTCATTTATGCGAGACTCAAATTTACCGGGGACTGATTTGCTGAAAACGGTTTTAGAACCGTTGTTGGATGATTTTCAGTATTGGTTTAAGCGATCGCGTGACTTACTAGAAACAGAGAAGCTCTCATTTATGAGCAATCAAGAGCAATCCGACTTACTCTTGCGGGTTAAGCAAGCCCAAGAAGAACTAAACACCGCCAAAATGCTTTTTAGTGCTACTGAGGGGCAAGTCGGAATTGATATGGCAACTTTAATGCCTTGGCATCAATTAGTTACAGAATGCTGGAATGTGGCAATGCGCTTTCGTCAAGCCCCAGGAGCCTAAACAGTATCAGTTAAATTCTGAATAAAGTGCTTAACAACTACAAAACAACATATTCAGTCGTTAAATAAATAGTACACAAAACTTAACTTTTTCTTAAGGCTGTTGAGATTAACAAAATAATGTATCCTATGTTACCGTAAGTGGAATAACGGTTGACAGATAGCTCCATATCAATACAAGCGCACAAAAAGAGCGTTAAATCTTTAGCTTTAACTGTGAGTCACGTGTCGGCGAACCAAAACGTTACAAAATAAACTTTTAAAAAATTGCTGCCCTGGAGGAAAATCCGATGTTACACCTGCTTTACATCTTTGCTTTTACAATCCTTGCATTTATAGCTGTTGGTAACTTAATTCGTAACCTGATTATGTTCAGTTTCGATAGGGAGCGAACTTATCCAACCAATTCTTCAGGCGATCGAGGTAGTTTTGGTTATTACGCAGCGAGAAAACAGTTTGTACCCCATCCAGAGTTATTAGATAGCGCCGGCAATTTAATTAAAGAACCATTATTGGTAATGCGTTCGATTAATGTTGAAGATGCTCGCCAACATCTTGATGCGCTTTACGAAGCATCTCCAGGGCAGAAAAGAGATAATTCTGAAGAAGCGTAAAAGAAACTTAAGAGCCATTCAATTTTAGATTTCAGGGCGCACCAAAGGTTCGCCCAAAGAGCAACTTTGATTTTGAATTGTCAGGAAAATTTCAAATTGCCAAGTTAAGAATTAGCAGTTAAAGATTAAAATCAACTTTGCTAAGGCGGGAATGTGAAAAGCACCCGCCTCGTTTTTTGATTGGCGTATGGTGATTTATTGGGTTGTGTTCGAGGTTATTAACATAAAATAACCTATGTCTATTATTTAGAAGTGCATTGACCAGATTTGAGTTTATAGTGGATGGACCACCAGTATCACAACAAACTCGTAAGCGTGGTAAGGGCAATCGGCTTGAAGATTGGAAAAAGATAGTGCGACAAGAGGCTGAAAAATACTGGTCTTCGGAACAAAAAACAGCTACTGGGTGGGTTATGCTCCAGATAACCTATTTCTATGATTCTGACAATTATAGATGTGGACAATATACCGAAGCCCATTTTAGATGCAATTAAAGAATTAGCCTATAAAGACGATCGCCAAGTTAGCGATCTCGTAGTTAGAAAGAGGGATTTGTCAGGTAACTTTAGAATAGAAAACATGACCCCGACATTGGCGGAAGGCTTTGCTCGTGGCAATGAGTTCTTACATATTGTCGTAATTGATGCTCCTAACCAGGAGGTAGTTACTTGATGACAACTTCAAGCGCGAACTTAGAAAAAGAGCGATTGTTGAAACTAGCAGAGGAATATCGCCAAAAGGGTTACGAAGTTTTTGTTCGCCCGAATTCAGAAGACTTGCCTGAGTTCCTTAATAACTATCGTCCCGATATGATAGTACGTCGAGGAGAAGAAAATGTAGTTATTGAAGTCAAGTCACGCTCCTCACTTAGTTCTCCTTCTAATCAATACTTACGTAATTTAGCTCAAGCGGTAGAAAAACATCCTGGTTGGAGATTTGAATTAGTAATGACCAACCCTGAGGATGTAATGTATTCTCTGAAAGCAGAGCGTTCTCTTCAAGAACATGAAATAGAATCACAGTTGGAAGTAGCAAGGCAACTTACAATCCAACATCCAGAATCAGCTATCTTATATTGTTGGTCTTTGGTAGAAGCAACTTTGAGACTTATTGCCCAAAAGGAAGAGCTAAGTTTAGAAAGATTCGATCCACGCTACTTAGTCAAGCAATTAGCAACTGAAGGTGTAATTTCAAAATCTGAGTATCAGTTACTAATGAATGCACTCTTATTACGTAATTCTATTGCTCATGGGTTTAAAACTACAGAACTGACGCAAAATACTGTATGTGAATCGATCGAGCTTACAGAGCAGCTCTTGAGAACTCTACACACTGGCGATGAAGCAAGCTAACACTGCCTTGGTTAGAGCGAAGCCCAGGTGCTAAATTTCAGGTTATGCTGGCAAGCGATGTCTACGACGGGCTACGCCTACGCACTCACCATAAAATAGGGAGCAGTAAATTCCCCACTCCCCACTCCCTATTCCCTTCCTACGCTTCAATAACTACCCGCAGATTACCGCGTTTTTTAGCAACGCGGCAAGCTGTTGTACTACCAGAACGCTCGAATTCTAAATCGAGGACTGTAGTACCGACTTGCAAATTATGAAATGACAGGCGATTAATCGATTCTGGTAAAGCCGGGTCGATGATTCGCAAGCAGTTGTTTTGAGCATCAGGTACTAAGTTAACCATCATTTGCAGTAATTGGAAGATAGTACCAGTAGCCCAAGCTTGGGGGGTGCAGGCGACTGGATACTGCACGGGGGCATTATCAGCGTTACGTTCGTAGCCGCAGAAAAGTTCTGGAGGACGTTGGTAGGGTTGCAGACTAGTCATGTCGAATAAACCTTGGAAAATTTCCAGGGCTTGGTCAATCAGACCGAGCGATCGCAATCCCATTGCAATCAAAGAGTTATCATGAGGCCAAACCGAACCTATGTGATAGCCCATTGGATTGTAGGCTGGCGACAAACTACTCAGGGTGCGAATACCCCAACCATTAAACATATCTGGTGCCCGCAAGCGTTCTGCTACACTGTAGGCTTTTTCGTGGGTGAAGATGCCCAAATGCAGACAATGACCGGGGTTTGAGGTAATGCTATCGACTCGTTTGCCATTTCCATCCAAAGCCAAAGCGCAGAAATCCTCGTCTTCCATCCAAAAATCTCGATTAAAACGCACCTTGAGATTTTTGGCCTCTTCTTGCCAACGGTCTGCCAAATCAAGCCGCTTCTTCATTCTAGCTATTTCTGCTAGGCGCATTTTTGCTCCATAGACGTAAGCTTGCACTTCACATAAAGCGATGGGGCCGTTGGCGAGTTCTCCCTTACGGTCAACAATACAATCGCCAGAATCTTTCCAACCTTGGTTTGCAAGACCGCGTTTGGATTTACAGTAGTAGCTGAGGTAGCCGGTTTGTTGGCTATTGCGATCGATCCACTCCATTGCTGCTAGAGCATTCGGCCAAAGTTGCTCTAGAAGTTCTTGGTCGTGAGTCCAAGCATAATAATCGGCATATAGCATCAGCCACAAGGGAGTCGCATCAACTGTACCGTAGTAAGGGGTATGAGGAATTTCTTGACACCGAGCCATTTCTCCCAAACGTAACTCGTGCAAAATCTTACCCGGTTCTTCCTCGCGCCATTCATCGTCGGTTTTACCTTGGTATGTCGCAAGCAGTATCAGGGTTTCTTTGGCGATTTGTGAATTTAACATCAGAGTTTGGGAAGCTGTAATCAACGAATCCCGCCCAAACAATGTAGAAAACCACGGTACTCCGGCGGAAACGGTTTTATACTTGCCAAAGGACTGGCGCAACAAATACATATCTTGCTCGGCTCGTTCAATGACTCGATTGAAAATGCTTTTATCGGAGCGAATGCATGTAATTTGTTGTACCCAGTATTGTTCTTCCATCAACTCCGCAGCTTTTGCTTGTCCTAAGGTGGCAGGGGCGCTGACAGTTGAAGTTGATTTGTTGTTGGTTACCATATTGACTCGGTAGCCGAGCTTTTGGGTTTCGTGAGAAGCTAACTCTAGCCGCCAAACCGCAGTATAACCTTTGAAATAGTCTGGTTGCCGATGCTGGAATACAATACGCGATTCCATCACCGAATTATCCAGACCTTGATAGGCAAGGGTTAAAGATTCTTCCCTAAAAGCGGATGACTCCTTGGGTAGAGGTGAAACACTATGCACCAGAGAAAATGTTCCTTCTTCAGCTGTTGGTTCCACTAGGCGTAAAAGCCTACCTTGTTTGTCTCTGCCGTAACCCCGGACTTCAAACAAATCAACAAAATCCGCATCAAAGCTGATGCTGAGTTCAAAACTGATGGTGGTTGTGCTGTAGTTAGATACTTCTATTTCTTCAAATAGTGCGCCATTTAGTACCATTTCCCGACGAATTCCTATTGTGTCGGCTTTCAAGCCTTCGTCGATTTTGGGGTTGGTACACAAAACGGAGATGAAAAAGCCTTTTTCGGCACTACTACTTAAGAGTACAGGCGATCGCCCTTCAATTTGCAACTCTAAGCGATTGAGAAATCGCGTATCGCAGCAAAACAGCCCCATGCTGGGATTTGCCTCATTCAGGGAACAGCCAGAAATGTTCCCCATAGTATCTGTGACCAAAAATAAATCGTCATCTTTAACAGTTAGTGTCGGCTGTGGCTTTTCACTGACAACACTAGGCCACTCTGGGATAGGTAATCGATCGGCAGCAATAAAAGTTTTACCATCTACTAAAATTTTTTCCGGGGTTATGAGTGTGTCTGGAGTCATTAGCCAAAGTTCCGCGTACAAGTCTATATTTTTGCGATCGTATTATTTATAGCTGTTATCCATTAGGTGCAATACATCCTAAAAGAGGAAAGTAGGTAAGAAAATTTCAAAGTTTCGAGAGGCGATCGCCCCAAAAAAGCAGTAATCTAGCACAGTGGTTCGTATTTTAATTTTTGACTTTTAGCTTGTTCGGTGATGACAAAGGCGATCGAGAATGTATATTGGGCTTAGTGGTTTATTATTTAAAAATCACAATGTCAGCCAATGGATAAAAAGACTTGAGTTAAGAATAAAGCGATATGACCAATGACTACGCCACACTAAGGTGAGAAAGACGAATGCATTGCCACTATTGCTCTATTTCCTACTCAAGACTTTGAAATTTTGTAAATGAAGCTAGCTAGTTGTACCGACTCCTGCTAATAGGTAACAAAGTGTTGCATTTACCCGAGCAAAAAGTGCATTTTAGCGTTCTTTACATATTGAAACTGTCTATTTAACTTGAGAGTCCTTTGGAATTTGTACAATGCAGCTGTGACGTGGATCTTGTTGAGATTGGGCGTTTAACGATAATTCATGAGCATTTCGACTTCTGTGCTGAGCGATCTCCTAAAGTCCTTACCGTACTTGCGGCCCCAGCTATATTTTAAGGCTTCATTAACGGCACTCTCCCACGCAATGGAAGATCAAGTTCTGGCTGCGACTTTAGCTCAACCCCTTGTAATTGCTAGTTTTCAGCGAGAGCGATTCTACCGCCAAGAAGCTCATCGCTACCAGAGGCTTGCCTTGCGAAGTAATCAAATATACGTATTGTCAGCTCCGGAAACTGATTTTGTTAACAGTTCGGAACACTACGAAAAGGTAGCTTTTGAACCAGAAGATGGCTTAAGCCACGAGTGGCATCTGGTTGTAATTGCTGATAGTTACGCGACTTGTTTGGTTTGCCGGGAAAATCTTGGTTCTATTACTAAAAACCAGCAACTACCAGACCATACCCCCAGTCTGGATATGGATACAGCACGAAGGTTTGAGGGTGTTTGGACATCAGAAAGGGGAGTTAGCCTCAAAGCTGCCGAATTGTTGTTAGATAGGATTTTAGTCTATAGACCAGAACTGGCAAGCAAAATTGAGCAGGCACGTCAGAGATTTGGCATTGGACAAAGCAGAACCTACTTTGGAGCAGAACAGCTCAGCGAATATGCTTGTGACATTGACACAGATCCCTTTGTGCAACGCTTAGTAACTTACTTACAAGCTAGTCAGTACAAATTGCATAAAGCTTACCGTTCAATTACTGCCCAAGCACGAAAAGAGCGATTAGTCAATACCATTAGTACTGCGATTCGGCGATCGCTCGATCCTCACGAAGTTCTGCAAATAGCAGCACAAGAATTAGGACAACACCTCAATGCTTGTCGCTGTCTAATTTACCGCGCCCAAGCTACAGATAGCCAAGCAATCATCGAACATGAATTTTTGACGGCTGGTGTTTTATCTATTCGCGGGCAAACCTGGGAATTAGAGAAAAATCCTTTATTTCGGGACATCGTGCAACAAGGCGAAGGTGTTTGTATTAGCGATACGCTTAGCGACCCTCGCGTGACTAATTTTGCGGGACTTTCGTTGATTGCCAAAAAGTTCGCCATTCGTTCTTGGTTGATGGAACCAGTTTTTTATCAAGGACGATTGCTAGGGATCGTGGAGTTACACTACTGCAAAATGCCGCCGCACGAGTGCCAACCAGGGGAATTAGATTTAGTGAAAGCGATCGCCACCCAAGTGGGAGCAGCCCTCATCCAAGCCGAAGCTTACGCTAACCTAGAAGAATTCAATCAGCAGCTAGAAGCTTTAGACCGCACCCGCAGCAACCTCATAGCCATTACCGGGCACGAACTGCGTACTCCCCTCTCCACCATTCAAGTGTGCTTAGAAAGTCTGGCTAGCGAGCCAGATATGCCCTTGGAATTGCAACAAGTGATGCTTAGTACTGCTCTTGCCGACTCAGAACGAATGCGGAAACTCGTGCAAGATTTTCTCACACTTTCCAACTTAGAAAGCGGTCGCGTGGAATGGCATCCAGAATCCCTGACTTTACAAGAGTGTGTAGATTTAGCACTCAGCCGCATTCGCACCCGTTCCTCAACAGAAAAACCACCCCAAATCAAAACCGAAATTCCCGAAAATCTACCCCTAGTCAGGGCTGATGGTGATTGGCTGGTAGAAGTACTAGCAAAACTCATTGACAACGCTTGTAAATTTACGCCATCCCAAGGAGAAATCAGCATCAGGGCGATTCGCAACACCCATCAAATGGTTGAAGTTACTGTAGCTGATACAGGACGTGGCATTGAACCGAACCGCTTAGAAGTCGTTTTTGACCGCTTCTATCAAGAAGAAGGAGCGCTGCGACGTACCACTGGTGGTACTGGAATTGGACTAGCAATTTGTCGTCAAATTGTCAATGGCTGGGGTGGGCAAATTTGGGCGAAGTCAGCAGGCAAAGACCAGGGTAGTCAGTTCCACTTCACCATCCCAATTGTTCAAAGTACCCAAGAGGAAAAGCGGGCAAAAGTCAAGAGTAAATAGGTATGGGGAGATGGGGAAGTGTAGGGGCAGAGGAGCAGAGGGGGCAGGGAAAAACTAATGACCAATGACCAATGACTAAAAACTGTTACAGTCTATGACGCGATTGCAATACGATCCTAGTTACGATGTTAGTATGCCCTAAAAACGTTGAGAGCACACTTTATGGCAGAAACACTCTCTGGACAAACACCACGATTTGCTGGCAACACTGGCGGCTTGCTAAGAAAAGCAGAAGTGGAAGAAAAGTACGCTATTACTTGGACTAGCCCCAAAGACCAAGTATTTGAATTGCCCACAGGTGGCGCTGCCACTGCGGTAAAAGGTGAAAACCTGCTGTACTTGGCTCGCAAAGAACAAGCCATCGCTTTGGGCGGTCAACTCCGGAAATTCAAGATTACAGACTACAAAATTTACCGGATTTTTCCCAACGGAGAAACTACTTTTATTCACCCAGCTGATGGTGTCTTCCCCGAAAAAGTGAATGAAGGCCGTGAAAAAGTACGTTTCGTCGCACGCAGCATCGGACAAAACCCCAACCCTGCACAGCTCAAGTTCAGCGGTACAGCCACCTATGATGCATAGGGATTAGTTACTGGGTATTGGGGAATGGGGAGATAGGGAGATGGGGAGATAGGGAGATGGGAAGATAGGGAGATAAGGGGAATAACCAATGCCCTATGCCCCATACCCAGTCCCCATTCCCCAGTCCCCAGTCCCCAGTCCCCAGTCCCCAGTCCCCAATCCCAAACCCCAAGCTATTTATGGTATTTCCCGATTTTTCTGAATTTTCTCAGCTAGCTGTACAAGGCAATTTTGTTCCTGTATATCAGGAATGGGTAGCAGACTTAGATACGCCAGTATCTGCTTGGTATAAAGTCTGTGCAGGTCAGCCTTATAGCTTTTTGTTGGAATCCATAGAAGGTGGAGAAAAACTCGGACGTTATAGTTTAGTGGGTTGCGATCCGGTATGGGTTTTGGAAGCAAGGGGCGATCGCACGACTCAAATCAACCGCGATGGCTCCCAGATAATTTTTGCAGGCGACCCTTTTACAGCTTTAGCTCAATGCCTAGAGCCTTATCACCCAGTGAAATTACCACAGCTACCGCCAGGAATTGGTGGTTTGTTTGGGTTTTGGGGCTATGAATTAATTCGCTGGATCGAACCCCGCGTACCAATTCACCCGCCAGATGAGCGAAATATCCCCGATGGATTGTGGATGCAGGTAGACCACCTGTTGATTTTTGACCAGGTGAAGCGAAAAATTTGGGCAGTAGCATACGCTGATTTACGCAATGTAGAGACGTTAGATCTAACGTCTTTACAGGCAGCATATCAAAAAGCTTGCGATCGCGTTACCCAAATGCTCGAAAAGCTATCTCTCCCCCTATCGCCAGAAAAAACTCGGCTGGAATGGAAATCGCCAGGAAGCAGAGGAGCAGGGGAACCGGGAGGCAAGGGAGCAGAGGAGTATCAGAGTAACTTTACTCGCTCTGATTTTTGTGCAAGCGTCCAAAAAGCAAAAGAATACATTAAAGCTGGTGACATCTTTCAAGTAGTTATTTCCCAGCGATTATCAACAACATACGCAGGCGACCCCTTTGCTCTTTACCGTTCTCTACGTCAGATAAATCCTTCGCCTTACATGGCTTATTTTCACTTCCAAAATTGGCAAATCATCGGTTCCAGTCCCGAAGTGATGGTAAAAGCCGAAACCGATCCAAATGGTGGAGCGATCGCAACTGTACGTCCAATTGCAGGAACCCGTCCGCGGGGTAAAACCAGCCAAGAAGATACAGCTTTTGCTGAAGATTTACTCCAAGATCCTAAAGAGATTGCCGAACATGTGATGCTTGTCGATTTAGGACGAAACGATTTAGGGCGTGTCTGTCAAAGTGGTAGCGTCAAAGTTGATGAATTAATGGTAGTTGAACGCTACTCCCATGTAATGCACATTGTTAGCAATGTTGTCGGTAAATTAGCACTTGATAAAACAGCATGGGATTTACTCAAAGCCTGTTTTCCAGCCGGTACAGTCAGCGGCGCGCCCAAAATTAGAGCAATGGAAATTATCCACGAGTTAGAGCCTAGTCGCCGTGGTGTTTATTCCGGTGTTTACGGATATTATGATTTTGAAGGACAATTAAATACTGCGATCGCAATTCGCACAATGGTTGTGCACGATCGCACCGTCAGCGTGCAAGCTGGCGCTGGTTTGGTAGCTGATTCCCAACCTGAAAAAGAATACGAAGAGACACTAAATAAAGCTAGAGGTCTGTTAGAAGCAATTCGTTGTTTGCGTTAAATTTGGTAATTGTCATTAGTCATTAGTCATTAGTCATTGGTCATTAGTTTTTCCCTGCACCCTGCCCCCTCTGCCCCTCTAGCTAGAAAAAGAGCTTTGGGCGGAGGGAGGCAGGGGAAGAAAGACACTTTCATTCAAGGCTTGTGAAACTTGTTTCATTGGGACTGCCTCTTCCTATGCCCAATAAGTATTTAAAACAGTACTATTGTTCTACTGTAAACTAGTTAAAGATAGTATTATTAAGGACTGTTTCATAAGAAACTCCTTTTTTGCGGCCCAATATGTCAGACCCACAGCTCACAGCATCCCCGAAGTTCGGTTCAGAGCCAGCTAATGCCCAGGCTTCTCTGTTGAACGGACATTTTCCCTCGCACAATAGCCAGAATACCATTCGGATTCGGGGTGCTAGGCAGCATAATCTGAAAAATATTGATTTAGAATTGCCACGCGATCGCTTAATTGTATTTACTGGCGTTTCTGGTTCTGGTAAGTCTTCTTTAGCGTTTGATACGATTTTCGCTGAAGGGCAGCGTCGCTATGTAGAATCCCTCAGCGCCTACGCTAGGCAATTTTTAGGACAGCTGGATAAGCCGGATGTAGAAGCGATTGAAGGCTTAAGTCCGGCGATTTCCATTGACCAAAAGTCAACTTCTCATAACCCGCGTTCCACTGTGGGTACGGTGACGGAGATTTATGACTATTTGCGGCTGTTGTTTGGTCGGGCTGGCGAACCCCATTGTCCGATTTGCGATCGCTGTATTGCACCCCAGACAATTGATGAAATGTGCGATCGCATTCTCGAATTACCAGACCGCACCCGTTTCCAAATTCTTGCACCTGTAGTCAGGGGTAAAAAAGGCACGCACCGTAAGCTTTTGTCAAGTCTAGCGTCTCAAGGTTTTGTGCGCGTGCGTGTCGATGGCGAGGTGCGCGAACTGTCAGATTCTATTGATTTGGATAAAAATTTAACACATACTATCGAAGTAGTAATTGACCGCTTGGTGAAAAAAGATGGTATCCAAGAGCGTTTGGTCGATTCTTTATCTACGTGCTTAAAACAATCCGGTGGCATTGCAACCATCGTTGTTAGTCATGACTCATCTAAGGAACCCCCCTTGGCAAGGGGGGGTGCCGAAGGCGGGGGGTCTAACTCAGAAGAAGAATTAGTATTTTCGGAAAATTTTGCTTGTCCGGAACACGGCGCGGTAATGGAGGAATTATCGCCGCGATTGTTCTCGTTTAATTCGCCTTACGGTGCTTGTCCCAACTGTCATGGAATCGGGACTTTAAGGAGATTTGCGCCAGATTTGATTGTACCCGACCCGGAAGCCCCAGTTTATGCTGCGATCGCTCCTTGGTCAGAAAAGGATAATTCTTATTATTTGGAATTGCTCTACAGTGTAGGGCAAGCTTATGGATTTGAATTACAAACAAATTGGAGCAAGCTGACAGAAGAACAGCAGCAGACTCTTTTGTATGGAGAAAAAGAAGGAAATACAAAAACAGAGAAAAAACAAATTTTTAAAGGTATTGTGCCAATTTTGCAACGGCAATATGAGGGTGGAACGGAGTTAATTAAGCAAAAATTAGAGCAGTATTTAATCGACCAGCCGTGTGAAGTTTGTAATGGTAAAAGATTAAAACCAGAAGCTTTGTCGGTGAAGTTAGGACAATATGGAATTTTAGATTTAACTAGCGTATCGATTCGAGATTGTCGGGAAAGAATCGAGCGATTTAAGCTGAGCGATCGCCAGTTGCAAATTGCCGATTTAGTACTTAGAGAAATTAAAGCCAGATTGCAATTTTTGTTAGATGTCGGTTTAGATTACCTCACCCTAGACCGTCCAGCAATGACGCTTTCTGGTGGCGAAGCGCAACGCATTCGTTTAGCAACACAAATTGGTTCTGGTTTAACAGGAGTTCTCTACGTTTTAGACGAACCAAGTATTGGTTTGCATCAACGCGATAATGGCAGATTGCTGAAAACTTTAACGAAATTGCGCGATTTAGGTAATACTTTAATTGTCGTCGAACACGATGAAGAAACAATTCGTGCAGCCAACTATATAGTAGATATCGGGCCTGGTGCAGGAATTCACGGCGGAAGTATTATCGCTCAAGGTGATTTAGAGGCATTATTAGCAGCAGAAGATTCCTTGACGGGTGCTTATTTATCAGGACGGCGAGTAATTCACACGCCAGCAGAACGCCGAGAAGGAAATGGGCGCAGTTTAATAATTCAAAATGCCCATCGCAACAATTTAAGAAATATCGATGTAGAAATTCCATTAGGGAAGCTTGTAGCTGTTACTGGCGTATCTGGTTCTGGAAAATCTACCTTAATTAATGAGTTACTTTATCCATCATTACAACATCATTTAACTAAGAAAGTTCCCTTACCGAAAGACTTAGATAAAATTCAAGGATTAAATGCAATTGATAAAGCGATTGTCATCGATCAATCCCCCATTGGACGCACGCCACGTTCTAATCCTGCAACTTACACGGGAATTTTCGATGCTATTCGGGATGTATTTTCACAAACAGTAGAAGCCAAAGCTAGAGGTTACAAACCCGGACAATTTTCTTTCAACGTTAAAGGCGGACGTTGCGAAGCTTGTAGCGGACAGGGTGTGAATGTAATTGAAATGAACTTTCTCCCTGATGTTTACGTGCAATGCGAAATTTGTAAAGGTGCAAGATACAATCGCGAAACATTGCAGGTGAAGTACAAAGACAAATCTATTTCTGATGTTCTCAACATGACTATTGAAGAAAGTTTAGATTTTTTCCAAAATATTCCCAAAGCGATCGCCCGCTTGCAAACTTTATTTGATGTCGGCTTGGGTTATATTCAATTGGGACAACCTGCGACTACTTTATCTGGTGGTGAAGCACAGCGGGTAAAATTAGCCACAGAATTATCTCGCCGTGCCACAGGTAAGACGCTTTATTTAATAGATGAACCAACAACAGGGTTATCTTTTTACGATGTGCATAAATTATTAGATGTATTGCAAAGACTAGTGGATAAAGGCAATTCAATTTTAGTTATCGAACACAATTTAGATGTGATTCGTTGTGCTGATTGGGTAATAGATTTGGGGCCAGAAGGTGGCGATAAAGGCGGAGAATTGATTGCTGTGGGGACACCCGAGGAAGTTGCAGCAAATCCTAAATCTTATACTGGGCAATATTTACAACACGTATTGCAGCAGTATCCACCACAAGCATCTACTATCAAAAGTAAGTAGAGAAGAGTTTTAGCAAATAAAGAAAACCAAGTTCTTACAGCAATTTTCAGGTAATTAAACCATAGGGTAGGGGCTTTACAGCTGTCATTGGTGTCAACTGAAGCTCAAACGCTTATCCCACAATCGTTTTACCCCACCCCCCAACCCCTCCCCTTGGCAAGGGGAGGGGCGGTTTTGGCTTTAGACAAAACCGGGGTGGGGTGACGCGGATCTTGATGGGAAGTGAGAGAACTGAATATCACATCTTTACAAGGGTTTCACGTTAAGTTGACACAAATGGACACCTCTAAAGCCCCTACGAAGGATTGTGGTTCAAATACATAAAAACTGCTGTAATGCGTGAATTTTGAATTGGTATAACTTTAACACCTACTAGGAGTGCAAAATCCTCCATCGGAAAGGGTTGCAGCCCGGATTACCTCAATGGGAAATTTAGGAGTGCGATCGCTGTACAATAAACCGTTAGCTTCTTGGAAAGTATCGGTAAATTGCGTGTAACAAAATCCACTGAAGAGTTCAATATTATTGATGGTTTCCAGTAGAGCAATATATTTCATTTCTAACTCCGAGATACTCCAGCAGCGCTCGTATCCCCAAGCTTGGTCTGTATTTGGCTTGTCTTCTGGAGCATAAGCAATACCACCAAACTCTGTGAGCATCACTGGTTGACCTTGATGTGGATAGTTGTCAAGCGTGAGGATACGTCCTCCGGGGCGTTTATGACTGAGCATATCTGACAGCTTCACCTCCGGCCCGTAACGACGGATTAATTGCTGTGGCTTGGTATCATAATCATGGATTGCCAGAATGTCTGTATCCGTACTTTCCCAGCCATCGTTACCAATTACGGGACGAGTTGGGTCAAGGGTTTTGGTTAGGTGATACATTGCCAAAACATAGTTGCGGTGAGCAGCCGTCTCGACTAAATTTGGTACTCCCCAAGATTCATTAAACGGCACCCAAGCAACAATACATGGATGGCTGGAATCTCGCTTGATGACTTCACCCCATTCGCGTGTCGTGCGTTCTACGGCTTTCCGGGTAAAGCGATAGGCACTGGGCATTTCCTCCCATACCAATAACCCTAAGACATCTGCCCAATACAAAAATCGCGGGTCTTCAATTTTCTGGTGTTTGCGGACTCCGTTGAAACCCATTGCTTTGATTAGTTCTACATCACGCCGCACTGCCTCATCGTTGGGTGGAGTCATCAGTGTATCCGGCCAGTAACCTTGATCGAGTACAAGGCGTAAATAGTAGGGGCGACCGTTGAGCATAAAGCGATCGCGCTGTACGCTCACTGTTCGCATCGCTGTATAAGATTTGACTTCATCTAACAAGCAATCTTTATACCACAGTTGAATTTGGGCATCAATGAGCGTTGGTTTTTCTGGACTCCACAATAATTCATTACGGAAGTCATCAATTCCAGGATCGCCAAGAGCAATGCGGCGGTTAATTTCTCCGTTCAACACTTGGTATGTATCGTTAACCAATACATTACTACCAATGCTCAATTTCATCTTGAGTTGTACGCCGTCAACAGGTACATCACCAGCGAGAATCGCTTCAAAACTAACCTCCCATCGCTCAAAATCGGAATTCCAGCACAGATGACCGAGATAAGCCTTACCCACTCGCTCAATCCAGACTGTCTGCCAAATGCCCGTAGTGCGAGGATACCAAATACTGTGCGGTTTTAATTGCCAATCTTGTTTCCCGCGAGGTTTGGCGAGGTCTTGGGGATCGTCTTGCGCCCACACTGTTACTTTCGTTATGCCACTGTCATTTAAAGCGTGAGTAATATCGAGGGAGAAATTGGTGTGTCCGCCTTCATGTTCGCCTATGTATTTATCGTTAACCCATACACGAGCGCGGTAGTCCACCGCCCCAAAGTGTAACAGCAATCGACCATCACCTTCTGGCGTGGGAAATTCTCTTTCGTACCAACAATTTGAGTGAAGATTCGTGTCACCTATTCTACTTTTAGTTGATTCTGGAGCAAACGGAACTTCTATCAAATGAGTCCATTGCTTTAAGTCACTGGGTTCAATGCATTTTCCTTCGTCATCATAAGCAAACTTCCACAAACCATTTAGGCTTTGCCAAGGCGATCGCTGCAACTGCGGACGTGGATGTGTAATTTGTGTACTGTGAATCACATTCTCATCATCACTTTTAACTGATAATGTGACTCCAGTATCATTATTTAATAACTTCATTAAAACCTCTTTTTTAATTAGATTAAATTGAAAAATTAATGATTCTATACATTAATACAATCACTTTTGTGGGAAATATATAATCCATCGCTTGTTTTTTTCATCAAAAAGCGCACAAAATTTATTAAAGTTAAACATATTTAAATAAATTTTATTTGTTCTGAATTCAAACGTTGATTTTGTATCTAGTGATTGAAATACACAAAGTAAAACTTTGTGTCCTCTGAAAAATATTACTTTATTAATATTATAAAAATATTTTGGTGAGTCTGACTTCTACTAAAGGAATAAAACTTTTTACAAGAATAAGTAAAAATACTTATTTTTTAAAATAATTTTCAAACAGTTTGTGCAATATACCTCTTGCAAAAGTCTTTCTTTGCGTTCTCTTCTCTGCGCGGCGGACACTTTCCTCAAGTCGGGAAACCCACCCACGGAAGTGTCCTCCTCTGCGCCTCTGCGTGAAACACAAAAATATTTATGCAAGAGGTCTAATCTTACCCCAATCTCCTTTGGCTTCTGTAGAGACGGCGATTTACCCTTGTCTGTCTTATTTTTAGACGCGATAAATCGCGTCTCTACAAGAGGGTTTGAACGCAGTAAACTCAACCTACAGTTAGTCTTGTAAACTTGCTCTCAAACTTACTTTAACTTTTGCCATGAATTGTATTTTTTAATTTGCTAACCAAAAAGCAACGTTACGCACATAAGTTTTGATATCTTCCAAAGCGCGTGGCTCTTTTTTCATACCATCTCCTGGTGGTTCATCTACAAAAGAGGGGCAGCCTTTTTCGATATCCCAGTTGTAATCTACTAAATGATGGAAACTCGAATTAGCTACTGCTCTTCCTAATGTATTCCCTTCTCCATCTTGATGGTGTTCGATAGCTACAACAAGATTGAACTTTCGCTCAGTAATTAAACTTTTTCCTAAAGCAATTACCCGCGCATTTTTATTGCCTACTGGCGAACCAATCCCGCCTTCATGGGGATGCGCTGGAAATAATTCGATATATCCAAAAGGTGAATTGGGATTTTTCAAAAGTTCGTGAATGGGTTCGACAATGGTAATTTTTTGATAATCGCCGTTAGCACCAGAATGATAGTTAGGCCAAGAGATATAAGTTGTATATGAGTCATCTCGGCTCAAGCGAGATTCATCAGGATCGGGATTTTTTGTGTTGAAATAGTGGAGATCGCCAATGTCAATCAAACTACACATCGAACAACCCATATCTTGATGGTCGCGTGTTGTGAGAATCCCACCGCCACGTTTCCGAAAAGCGTTAATTCCGGCAATGTCTTTTTCAGTTAAACCATCACCAACATCTAAGGCAAATAGCCAAAGTTCATCAAAATCTGATTTGTCAAGAGTACTTAATACCGGGTCGCCATCAACTCCATTTGACTCATAATCGCGCCCTGTAACTTCAAATAAAGAATTTCCCGCTTCATCTTTAATTGATGCTAAGTAATCTTTCAACATCGAGAAACGAAAAATGCTCCAATCATCTTCAGTTGTAGCAATTGTGGTTTGCAAGAGAATACGAATTGGTTTTGCCATAACCTCTGCCAGACGAACACCACAATAGAGTATAGCGATCGCTTTGCACTAATGCTTAATTAATTCCTAAACATCTCTCATAAGTATGAAATAAAATCACAACTCTCGGTAGTAGCGCTAACATTCGAGGATCGCTACTCTAGATAAAACTGATTCATACTCCACATATAAATCCTCCATAGCGCGTGCTGGAGATTGCTAGCACATCTGCGTAGCTTCAATTCAATGTTCCTTAGCACACCAACAGACGCAAAACAGATATGAAAGCAGAAGAATTTTTGAAAAATTATACTGCTGGTATAAGAAATTTTACTGGCGTTAACTTGAGTGAGGCCAACCTTAGAGAAGCTAACCTTAGCGGTGCAATTTTAGATAAAGCCGTTTTGGATGGAGCTAATTTGAGCCACGCTAATTTAGCGCGAACTAGTTTGATTGAAGCAGACTTGAACGGGGCAGATTTGAGTAATGCCAACCTCAGTGGTAGCAACTTAGCTGGAGCTATTTTAGATGGAGCTATTTTAGAAGGAGCTAATTTGGATGGAGCTAATTTAAGTCAGGCTGATTTGACAGTTGCCAAGCTAATTGAAGCTAACTTAACTGAGGCGGAGTTACACCAAGCAAGCTTAATTGCTGCCAATTTAAATAAAGCTGATTTGAGTGGCGCAGATTTAACCGTAGCCGACTTGTCTCAGGCAAATCTGAATCAAGCAGACTTAAACCAAGCAAATTTAAACGGAGCCAATTTAGAGGGAGCGAATTTAGAAGGAACGATTTTGGATGAGAATGGTTAGGAGTGATTGGGGATTGGGGATTGGGGACTGGGGGAGATGGGGAGATGGGGAGAAAGAGAATTTATGCCCCCTCTCTTCCCGCACCTCCCACACTCTCATGTTTGCCACATACCCAATCCCCAATCACCAGTCACCAGTCCCCAGTCCCTTCTACACTAAATAAATCGTATTCGGCACGATCGCAAAGAATGCATACTCATACCAAGCAGTCCAGATGAAGCTGCGAATCCATCGCTGGCGCTTTTCTGGACTCAATTCGTATTCAAACGCGCCATGCGCAGGGTCGATGGAAGATAGATGAGAGTTACAACCGCAGCCGTGTTGATAGGTAAAACCATATTTTGAGGCAATACTTTGCACCTTCATCTGAATGGCAAATACTTTACCTGCATGGAGTATGGCATCCCAAGCACGTTTGTGTTCTATATCGCGAGGGTCAAATCTTAAGGCACGTTCTTCAAAAATACCATCGCGGTAAATTGGCGCTAAATGCACGTGATAGAAACTCGCAGGAAGTTCGTAACCAAATTCATTGAATAAATCTATACCAATACGAGCCACTTTTACTTGCTCGGCATATTCAACTCCCTTTGACTCGAGATCGCAGAGAATTTCTGCAAAATTCGGATAGCTATCTTTCCTAAAGTCTTCTCCAAAAAATTCCAGGGTTTCCCATGCTAGCTGTGCAAAGATTTGGGAGAATGACGGTATTAAGTGAGCTAATTGGGGGCGATCGCTAAATAAATCAACGTCACCATGCTCTAATTTGTATAGAAATAACTGCGCCATCTCAACATAAGTATGTGGATGGGAAAGTCCCACACTCTTGGTTCCTCTCGCAATCTCTTGCCATATAGAAGGTAGTTGAGAAACGTGAACCGCATTTTCTCCGGCGATGACTGCAACACGAGGACATTCGAGAAGTTGCATCGACAATCTCCATTTCAGACTTTAATGTAATTTACACTAAGTAATCCCTTCTCTGTAGTCTCCACAGAATTAAAAAATGTTTGACACACTGTCTTAGGGAGAACAACCCCTGACTTGAAAGAGCAGTTCTTGAGCAGGGGAGGCAGGGGAAGCAGGGGGAGAAAGATACTTTCATTCTTGGCGATGAAACTTGTTTCATTGGGACTGCCTCCTGCCCCCTGCCTTCTTTCTTGAGTATGTCAAGCACTCACAATATAAGGTGAGTTGATCGCTGTTACACGACCAGCATCTACCAAAGCTTGATATACCATGACAGCTACTTCAGCACGCGTGGCATCACGAGTAGGATTGAGTTGTTTGAGATTAGGGTAATTAACAATAATCTCTTTTTGAATAGCCTTGATGACTTCATCTTTAGCATAATCAGGAATCTTTGCTTGGTCATCAAAAGTTTTGGTGGTTGTCGTACCATTACTTGATAACCCCAATCCATTCACCAGAGAAACAATCACTTGCACCCGCTGAATATTTTTGTTGGGGCCGAAGGTATTATCGGGAAAACCAGAGAGAAATAAGCCTTGATATGCTTGCTGAATTACCTTTGCTGCCCAAAACTCTGCTGGTACATCTTTAAATTTGGCAACTGGGCGATTTGGCGATGGGTTGAAAGCTTTTACTATTAATGCCGCATATTGCGCCCGTGTCATCGTAGCATCGGGTTTAAATGTGCGATCGGGAAAACCATTAATTATTTCCAACTTAACCAATTCCCGAATAAATGCACCTGCCCAATGATTAGTAATATCGGTTAATTCAACAGTAGGCGTGGGAGTTGGCGTTGGTGTTGGCGTAGGATTGGGAGTCGGCGTTGGCGTAGGATTGGGAGTTGGCGTTGGTGTCGGTGTGGGATTGGGAGTTGGCGTTGGCGTTGGTGTTGGTGTGGGATTAGGAGTCGGCGTTGGTGTTGGTGTCGGTGTGGGAACCGAAGTATCAGCAAACTCTACTTTTCCTGTGACTTTGGTCGCATCTATTGTATTTCCCACAGAAAGCAGCTTGTTGGAACTGGCATTTTGTAAATCAAATTTACCGTTATTGCGTAGAGTATTGCCGCCTGGATTATTGTTACTGCCGATATCTGGTAGGGCGCTGGCAATTACAGTTAAACCATCATCAGTGTTATTTTCGCTCAGGTTATTCCGCAACAGAGGACGAGCACTGCCAGAGACAACGATTCCAGAACGGTTTTCAGAAATTTTGTTATCTCGGAGTATTGGCGATGCGGTATCGCTAATGGCAATACCAAAACCTGTTTTAATGCAAGTATTACCTTGAATTTGACCTTGGGAATTTTTAGCGATCGCAATTCCATTCGCTGCGTTCTCTCTGAACACATTACCCAGAATCATTGGGTTCGCATCGCCTGTAGCAAATACTCCTTCCCGCTTACATTGAGTGAAAGTGCTATTAGCAACAGTAGGGGCAGTTGATTCAACCCAGACACCACTACCACGGCTAGCCGGATTTGTTACAGTCACTCCCCGGAGTTCGGCTTTATCTGCTAGCACAAAAGTCACATTTTGAGCCGCAAAAGTACGGCTGAGGAAACTACCACTTCCTTCAATCAAAATGCCATTTCCTTTGTTAGTTTCATTACCTACTACTGTCACCCCAGATGGAATCGCTAGGGGGAAGACCTCACCACTCGCAGCATTGTAATTACCATCTGCCAGTTGAATCTTAGTATCAACTTTAGCTAATTTCAAAGCTTGCGTAATAGTTTTAAACGGCGCTTGTTGGCTACCAGCGTTAGTCTCGTTTCCTGTTACCGGATTTACATAAAAAGTTTGAGCCATATTTATACTTCCAAAAAATACATAGCTATCCTAGCGCTAACGATGAAAATCGGTAGCGATCGATGCATTAAGTAGCTTGAAGTAATTTTCAGTACAAAGGTAAAAAATTATGCAAATACTTTTTAATTAGTTGCTTATTCTTCGTACCTCTAATACCAATTCTCGAAAATATAGCTGCACATGAACAGCAGGGGGGTAGGGGATTTTAAAATAAACTCTTAAGATAAGTAGAAGGCAGGAGGCAGGAGGTAAAACTCTCAATAGTAAAAGGTTTCGCTCCTTTGGATTTTACATTTAATTATGTCCGCCTACTTAGTCAAGGCTTAGGCTTGAGACTTTACAACTACCCATTGCGTTACACCTGCCATTCCTCGCCAGCCCAAAAATGTACCAATAGGTTCTGCCCGTTGAATGGCAATACGAATTAAATCGCCACCAACTCGTTCGTGCCATTGAAATAAAGTTTGTTCGCCTTCTACCGTCACCACATTCGCCACCAAACGTCCCCCCGGCCTTAGTGCTTCCCAGCAAACATCAAAAAGTCCCGTAGCTGTCACTCCACCACCAATAAAAATGGCATCTGGTATCGGTAAGTCCTTCAAGGCATGGGGCGCTTTACCTGCAATAATTTGCAGATTTGGAGTACCCAGAGTAGCGGCATTATCAGCAATGTATTTTAGCCTAGATGAATTTTGCTCGATCGCCATTGCCCGACACCGAGGATGACTCCGCATCCATTCAATAGAAATTGAACCGCAACCCGCGCCCACATCCCACAATAATTGTCCCGGTGTTGGCGCCAAAGCTGCTAAAGTAATCGCCCTTACTTCACGCTTGGTTAACTGTCCATCGTGGTGGTAGGCGTTATCTGGCAATCCTGGTAATCTTGGTAAAGGTACAACCCCAGCATCGGCAATACAATCAACTGCGATCGCATTTAAAGCCGCAACTTCAGTTTCAGTCCAAGATGCAGCGATCCCTTCCACAATTCTTTCATCAGCGCCGCCCATACGCTCCAAGACTGCGATTTTGCTGTCACCATAGCCACGATTTGTCAAAATTTCGGCAACGATGGCGGGTGTGTCCTTTCCTTGGCTCAAAATCAACAGCTTAGCTCCCGGATAAATGTAAGATTGCAGCAGGGAGGATGGGCGACCATTCAAACTCAAAGTTTCCACCTCAGTCAAAGACCATCCCATCCTGGCACAGGCGAGGCTGAAGGCTGAAGGTGCAGGGATAATCGTTATTTCTGAAATCGGAATGCGCCGCGTTAAGGTGACACCAATGCCGTAACACATGGGATCGCCGCTTGCTAATACGCAGATTGACTCGCCGCGACGCTTGATAATTTCCTCGACAGAAGTGCTAATGGGAGATGCCCAGACTAGTTTCTCGCGTTGGTCGTCTGGAGTGAGCATTGCTAAATGGCGATCGCCTCCTACAATTACTTTAGCTTGAGCGATTAAAGAAAGAGCGATCGCGTTTAATCCTTGTAACCCATCTTCGCCAATACCGACGATAGAAAGCCATTTTTTTGTCATGCTAATTCATAACTAATGCCATTTTGGATTTTAGATTTATTCCATAAAAAAAATTTGCAGTATCGCTTGTTTGTAGAAGTACAAGAACTATTTTCTCATCTTCGTATCCAAGTATTGCGATCGCAATAGTAGTTTATCTTTTTATAATATTGATGTTTTTGGCAATAACTGAGGAACAAATACCCAAACAAACTAATAACAACAATAGACACTAGTCTAGCTTTATTAACCCACAGCAAATCCCGTGTATTGCCTTACTAATGGTTCATGAAATGCCAATACAATATCTTCCTTTGGAACTCCTAATTTTACTAACTCATTAGCAATACCAATCTCTGTACCATCGTATTGTATCCAAATTTTTACATCTTTGATATCAAGATGTAAAACACATCCATATTGCCGCCTTCGATTTTTCCAGCCTACATATACTAATTGATAGTGGTCGTGAATAGTATCGAAAATAACTTGTTTTTCTATTTCACTTTTTGACGAACCTCGACTAGCATAAACTGTCAATAATTCTTGAATATAAACTCGATATTTTTCTAGTTTTTCCATTCTACAATCACCTCATTTACAGGATCGTAAACGATTAACTTTATTTGAGAGCGTTGAATAACAAGTTGAATAAATTGTAATGCGAAAAAGCTGTTATAAGTTCCTAAAGGAACAGCCAAGTATAAAATTCTTTCCGGTTCTTGAATCTCTAAAGCAATTTTATAGTTGAAACATTGACCTAATGCTGTATGAAATTCATAAATATTTGAGGCGCCAACAAAACTTTTAATCTCAACCGCTATTTTCTCTCCCGCTTTTTCAGCTGCTAATATCAACTCTGCACCTAAATCTATGTACATTTCAACGCCACCGACTTCAATTTCTAGAGGATCGTCTGTAATCACCCAGCCTTCTTTCTCTAGACCTTTTCTAACAGCATCATGAAAAACATCTCTTGCAGCAATTCAAATATAACTTTCTTCATTATGTAGACATACAAAGTGCGGTTTTCCGCAAAGTATTAGTAATTGGTATTGTCTCTAAATATAGCCTGCTAAACTCAATCCGTGAATTCTCAGTTGGTAGTGACTTACTCAGATACCCGACTTCTTAAAAAAGTCGGGTATCTATTTCTTGAATCTTTTATGTTTAATGAGGCTGCTCTACACTCCTGAAGTTTAAACGAGTGTTGGTGTTGATTTCAAAGTGAAAATCCTTTCAATAACATCTTCTACTACCTTATCTGGTGTAGAAGCACCAGAAGTAATTCCCACAACAATCTTTCCATCTGGTAACCAGTTTTCTGTAATGGTTAACTGCCCATTTAATTGCCGATGTTCAATCGAATTTGCTGATTTCAAACGTGCAACACTATCAATATGATAGGAAGGAATTCCCTTTTCAATAGCAATTTGTTGCAATTGAGTAGTATTTGATGAATTAAACCCGCCAATTACTACCATTAAATCTAAATTATCTTCTACTAACTCCAACATTGCATCTTGCCGTTCTTGGGTGGCATCACAAATAGTGTTAAAGCTTTGGAAATGCTGATTTAATTCGGTAGGGCCATACTTCTGCAACATAGTACGCTCAAAAAGCTTGCCAATTTGCTCTGTTTCGCCTTTGAGCATGGTAGTTTGGTTAGCAATACCAACTTTTTCTAAATCGCGGTCTGGGTCGAATTCTGGCGAACAAGCTTTGGCAAATTTTTGGAGAAATTGTTCACGGTTGCCACCATTAATAATATAGTTAGCAACATATTCTGCTTCTGACAAATTCAACAAAATTAAATATTTGCCAGCAAAAGAACTAGTCGCAACTGTTTCTTCGTGTTTATATTTACCGTGAATAATTGAAGTATAATCAACTTTTTTGTGCTTTTCTACTGTATTCCAAACTTTAGATACCCAAGGACAAGTTGTATCAACAATTTTGCAGCCTTTTTCGTGGAGTATCTGCATTTCTTGAACGCTAGCCCCAAAAGCGGGTAATATGACTACATCGCCATTATCAACAACAGAAAAGTCTTTTTGATTCGCTTCTACTGGGATAAATTTTACCTCCATCTCCTGCATCCGCTGATTCACAGAAGGGTTGTGAATAATCTCGTTAGTAATCCAGATCCGTTCTGTGGGGAAGTGTTGCCGGGTTTCATAAGCCATAGCCACAGCACGTTCTACACCCCAGCAAAAGCCAAAGGCTTGGGCTAGTCGGATGGTGACATCGCCTCTTTGTAGGGTGTAATTGCGATCGCGGATTTCCTGAATCAAGTTACTTTGATATTCAGATTGTAACTGGGTGGTAACTTCTGCTTGATGGCCAAACCCTTTGCGATTGTAATTTTCAGAATGTTGCAGTGTCCGCTTAAAAGCTTTTGTATCCATTAGATTTGTCTACTTAAACCACTATTTTTTATTCTCTCGCGCCAAGAGGCGATTTCTACAGACTGGTATTCAAAGATATTACTTCTTATTCTTTTGCCTCTCTGAAGCACCTTGAAGTTCGGGTTTTAATTCCATGTTGCTATAAATCTGCAATGCAGAACGCCAAACTACGTAGCCTTCACGATTTAAGTGTAAGCCATCGGTAGTAAATTCCGGGCGAAGATTACCTTGCTTATTGGTAAACAGAGGATATAAATCAAGAAATTTCACACCTTTTTTTGCAGATATGCTTTGCAGTTGCTCATTCAATCGGCGAATGCGAGTATTGCCAATAGCCAGAAGTTTATCTCGTCCTTGCCAAGTTGCTTCCTCTCCACCATGCGGCAAAATCGATTGCACAACAATTTGAGCTGTGGGATGCCTTCTGCGTAGGTAACTCATAATTTGCTGGTGATTATCTAAAATTACCTCGTCGTTCACTCCCCGGATTAGATCGTTAATCCCAATCATCACAAAAATTACCTCCGACTGGGTGCGGTCAAATATATCCAATCTTTTCAAAAGCCCTTTGGTTGTCTCACCAGAAATTCCTTGATTAAGCCAATTTTTCCCTTCCGGTAATAACTCAGTCGGAAACCACAAACTTAGAGAATCTCCCACCAGTATGTTTAAGTGCGGAGGGTGGCGCTCTGCGGCTACCTGAGCTTCTTGTTTGAGGATATCTACCCACTCTTGGTAAGTAAGTTGATGACGGCGGCCTAAATCGGGTGTCAAAACAGATCGCGAGTTGTTCGCGTTGATTTGTCCTGGGGATGCTATGGCCCCCCCAAAAAAAGCGGTCAATCTCTGCTGTTGCCAAATTAGCAGAATGACCGCCAACAATAGTACGCCGTTAGTTAACAGCGAGAAAAATGCCCAGATAGGAAAGGTTTTTACAGAAGTAGACACGACTAGCGAAATTTACTAATTATTTTGAATCAGATTTTAACGCTAGGAATCAAAAATCACACTAGATGAAAATGGGGAATGGGGAAAGGGGTAAAGGGGAAAGGTTAAATTTATCCCTTTTCCCTTTTCCCTTTAACCTTTTCCCATCTCTCTACTCCCTACTTATGACTGAATCGGCCGATCGCCACCAAACTCAGAATTGTAACCTTCTTCACCGTGTTCGTTGATATCCAAACCTTGCAATTCTGCTTCCTCTTTGACTCGCAGCCCGACTGTAGCATCGATAATTTTGAGAATAATCCAGGTACCAACACCAGCAATGATATAAGCGATCGCAATTGCTGCTAGTTCAACTCCCAATTCACCAAAATTACCGCGTAGCACACCGTCTTTACCTCCCCCGTTGACTTGGGTGGTAGCAAATATTGCTGTTAAAATTGCCCCCACAGTACCACCAACGCCATGCACTGGATAGGTATCTAAAGCATCGTCTATTAGCAGCTTGTGTTTGAAACTAATAGCATAGAAGCAAACAAAGGCGGTAATGAAACCAATTAAAATCGCTGATAGCGGTGTGACAAATCCCGCGGCAGGAGTGATGCCCACTAAACCTGCAACGGCTCCGGTAGCGGCTCCGACTGCGGTTGGTTTACCCCGTAAAACTGATTCCAAAATTAGCCACATTAAAGCTGCTGCTGCTGCTGCTGTGTTAGTAGCAACAAAGGCTGTGGTTGCCAGATTTGTGACTAAGTTACCCGATGTTCCGCTACCAGCTGATAGAGCACTACCAGCGTTGAAGCCGAACCAGCCAAACCACAATAAGCCAGCACCTAGCAAAATGAATGGAACGTTATGTGGAGGGCTTAAACGGTCAGGATGGGTTTTTCGAGGCCCGAGGACGATCGCTGCTACTAAAGCAGAAACGCCGGAACTAATGTGAACTACTGTACCGCCTGCAAAGTCCAAAGCACCCAGACCACCAGCCAAACCTAAGAATCCACCTTTAGCCCACACCATGTGAGCCAAGGGAGCGTAAACAAAGGTTGACCACAGTAGCACAAACAATGAATAGGCACGGAAACTCATCCGTTCGGCGATCGCCCCAGAAATTAAGGCTGGGGTGATAATGGCAAACATGGCTTGGTAAATCATGAATGCCTGGTGGGGAATCGTCCCAGCATAGGAGACGAGATCGGCATAGTTGGAGTCTGCGGCTTTGAGGGCGTCTTCGTATGGTAGATGCGGCAAGTAGCCTTGAGTCTCTAAACCAACACCATTTAACCCCAACCACTGCAATCCACCAATGAACGGCAAACCCGGCGCAAAGGCTAGGCTATAACCCCAGAGAATCCAGGTCACTCCCACGATCGCCATTAATACAAAGCTCATCATCAATGTATTTAGGACGTTGCGCGATCGTACAAATCCACCGTAGAAAAATGCCAACCCTGGCGTCATTAGCAGCACAAGCGCTGCCGAAATCAGCATAAATGCTGTATCTCCTGTATCCGCCGCAGGCGGACTGGCTGCTGCTGTTTGGGCAAAAGCATTACCCATCAGCGGCCCTGCCAAAAATAACAGGGTTATAACCGCAATAGTAACAACTCTTTTGAACACTTCTTTTTGTCCCTAACCACCAACAAATTTGTAATAGATTAATATATTTTCAGTACTTTTTGATACTATTTTTTGTCTTTAAAGCTACTCAAATTTATTTTTTTTTCAAATATTAACAAAAGTATAATCTTTTAGTTCGGTTCCTGAGAATTATTGAGAATTTAATGAATTTGAAGTTATGGATAATTTTGTCTAGTATTCTCCAAAAATTTACAAAAATATGGTAGTGATTCAATTTTTTTCTCATTTAGGCATAAATACGTAATAAACATATAATTGCTTCTGGGTATGTAGTTGCTCAAAAACCTTTGCAATTTTGCCTTTGGTAATTGACTTTTGAAAAAAATCCTCATCAACATTTATGGATTATCGAAAAGGATAAGGCATCTACAAGTAATAAAATGCCTAGTCGTCGATGAAAGCCCTCCAGGTGAAAGCGCCAAAATCTACTAGTTTTGGCAACAATATCCTCGAAACAGCTCTTGCTTTTATTTTTGGATCTACCAAAGGAGAAAGACTTGTTGCTAGTTCTACCTTTGTCCTCTTTAATAATTGCTAAATTTTAGCAACATTACTTAATATCTAGGTGCAAACATAATAATTAATACGCTTACCAAAGCTAAAGCAGATCCAATTAAGTCGTAGCGGTCTGGAATTACCCCGTCTACCTTCCAACCCCAAAGCATTGCCATGACGATAAATACGCCGCCATAAGCCGCATACGCTCTACCAAAATTTGTCGGTTGAAGAGTTGCAATAACTCCATAGATAACTAAAGCAATTCCACCCAATATCCCGTACCAAAATGGTTTAGCTTCACGCAACCACAACCAGACCAAGTAGCCACCCGCGATTTCAAATAAACCAGCCCACAAAAAATACAACAACGACTTAATCATTTGACTAAATTTGTGACTCAGGTTGAACTCAGTGAAATTACGCTAACGTTTTTCACTCAACTATTGTCATTAATTGAAGTAAGTTTGTTAATCGAATCGCTCGTGGGGAAAAAGAGACAGACGGATAAAGGGCAGAGGGGAAAGAATGCTGCAATTTCTCTCCATCTCTCCATCTCCCCACTCTCCATTCCCTCGTAGATAAGGCTTAAGGATGAAAGCACCATTACCCGATAACGAAGCACAGAGAATCGAGATACTGTTGCAGTATAAAATTCTCGATACAGCACCTGAAGCGTCCTTTGACGAACTCACTCATTTAGCCTCGTATATTTGCCAGACTCCTATTGCCTTAATTAGCTTAATTGATACAAATCGCCAGTGGTTTAAGTCAAAAGTTGGTTGGGATCTCCAAGAAACACATCGAGACCAAGCATTTTGTGCCCATACTATTCTAGAATCTGGCATTCTTGTTGTACCTGATGCCACAAGTGACGAACGGTTCTGTGCAAATTCACTAGTGACTTGTGAGCCAAAAATTCGCTTTTATGCCGGTGTACCCCTAACTAATGCTGAGGGATACGTACTAGGAACCCTTTGTGTGATTGACTACGTACCGCGAACGCTGACCTCAGATCAGATAGAAGCTTTACGAAGTTTGGGTCGTCAAGTCCTCAAGCAACTGGAATTGCGGCGCAATTTTGCAAATTTAGTACTTGGAAGCAATCAAGGCAAACAGCCCAAAAAAGCCCAGAAGGAATTGTTCAAAAAGATTGCAGTAGGCTTTGGTTTGGTCTCAGTTATTTTAGTTGCGATCGCCGGGCTTTATTACCAAAATACAAGAGTATCTATTAATAACCGCAGTATTATCAAAAACAGTTACAAAAAAATTAACAGTTTGGAAAAACTACTATCTCAGACAAAGGATGCCGAAACTGGACAACGTGGTTATATCCTCACTGGAAAAGAAATTTATCTTCAAGCATATCAAACAGCACTTAATAATGCCGATCGCGAAATTATAAAACTGAAGACTTTAACTACAGATCTACCAACTCAACAAAAGCAAATTGCAGCCCTTGAATCTTTAATCAAAGCTGAATTTACTCAATTAAAACAGACTGTTGAATTGCGCCAAAAAAAGGGATTAAAGGCAGCGTTACAGGTATTATTGGCAAACGAACGTCAAAATCTCATCAATGAAATCCATAAAGCCACTCATCAGATAGAAAACGAGGAAAAAGCGCGGCGTCAGCAACTTTCACAAGCAGCAAAAGCTTGGAATCAGAAAACAGCGGTAACAATTGCGATCGCCATTAGTCTCAGTTGCTTAATTCTTGGTGTAGTCTACTATTTAATCTATCGTGAAGTTGGCGAACGCAAAAGAACAGAAGAAATTCTAAACCAAGAACGCAATTTTATCTCAGCAGTCCTGGATACAGCTAGTGCATTAGTAGTAGTTACTAACTCCCAAGGACAAATCGTTCGTTTCAATCAAGCATGTGAAAAAACAACAGGTTACTCCTTTGATGAGGTCATAGGTAGGTCTTTCTGGAACTTGTTTATACCTAGTGAAAACGTCGAATCAGTCAAAGCAATTTTTGAGCAATTAAGGACTGGTAAAAGCTTCCACGAAAACGAAAACTATTGGGTAATGAAGGATGGTAGCAAACGGCTAATATCTTGGTCGAATACCATCTTAAAAAATCATGAAGGTTCAGTAGAATATATTGTTAGCACGGGTATTGATATTACCGATGTTTACAACGAGCTGCACTTACGCAAACGAACAGAAAAACATCTGACTGCACAATATGCTGCAACCCGCGTTTTAGCAGATTCTACTACAATTGCCGAAGCTATGCCCCAAATTCTCCAAGGAATTTGTGAAAGTTTGGGATGGGATTTGGGCGAAATTTGGATGGTAGATAAAGAAGCGAATTTCCTGCGTTTTTTCGATATGTGGCACAAACCATCTCTTGAGATGGAAGAGTTGGTAGGCTTAAATCGACAAACGACTTTTGCTTTAGGAATTGGATTACCCGGCCGTGTTTGGGCTACTTCTGAACCTGTTTGGATTGCTGATATCGTTAAAGATTTAAATTTCCCTAGCTTCAAAATCGCAGCTCGAGTAGGACTACATGCAGCTTTTGGTTTTCCTATCCGTACAGGTAACAACATCCTTGGCGCCATTACTTGCTTCAATCGTCAAATCCAAGAACCTGACGAAGAATTAGCAAAAACGATGAATTTTATTGGCGAACAAGTAGGGCAATTTATCCAGCGCAAACAAGCTGAAGAGGAATTACAACGGCAAAACTTGCGATCGCAACTTTTTACCGAAATCACCTTAAAAATTCGCCAGTCTTTGCAAATCGAAGAAATTCTGGAAGTCACTGTCAAGGAAGTTCAAAAAATTCTCCAAACTGACCGAGTATTAATCTATCAGCTTTTACCAGATGAATCTGCAACTACTGTTATTGAAGCAGTAGTTTCTGGCTTACCAGCAATTAAAGAGCAAAATCAAAATATCGTCACTCCCTACTTTCAAGCCGAATACCTACAACAACAGTATCTACAACAGTACCGTCAAGGAGAGATTGTAGGACTGGCTAATTTGGATTTGCTGGAAGTCCAACAAAGTCATCTGCAAATAATGCAACAGTTTGGCGTGAAAGTCAATTTGGTTGTGCCAATTCTGGTCAAAGAAGAACTCCGCGGTTTGCTGATAGTTCATCAGTGCGGCCATTCTCATCAATGGTCGAGCTTTGAAACTCATCTTTTGCGGCAAATAGCCGACCAAGTAGGTATTGCCTTAACCCAAGCCCAACTATTAGAAGCAGAAACTCGCCAACGACAAGAACTTGAAATTGCCCGTTACCAAGCTGAATTGGCTTCTCAGACCAAAAGTGCCTTTTTAGCCAATATGAGTCATGAAATTCGCACTCCCATGAATGCTGTATTGGGAATGACGAATTTAGCCTTAGATACTCCCTTAGACCCAGAACAACGAGATTTTATAGAAACAATTCGTATCAGTGGAGAAGCTTTATTAACTTTAATCAATGAAATTTTAGATCTCTCCAAGCTTGAAGTTGGAGAAATGGCTCTGGAAACTCTAGATTTTAACTTATCTACCTGTGTTGAAGATGTTTTGGAATTATTGGCTCCGTCAGCACATAATAAGGGATTAGAAATTGCTGCCCTGATTGAGCATAACGTGCCGATTTACCTCCAAGGAGATGCTGGTAGGCTGCGGCAAATTCTCATGAACCTGATCGCTAATGCTATCAAATTTACCAGTGCTGGCGAAGTCCTAGTAGAAGTACAATTGCGTTCTCTTTCCTCCACTACAGTCACCATTTACTTTGCTATTACAGACACAGGTCTTGGTATTAGTTCTGAAGACCAGCGCAAACTCTTCATGCCATTTAGCCAAGTCGATGGTTCCACCACTCGCAAGTATGGCGGTACGGGCTTGGGATTAGCCATCTGCAAACAACTGGTGACTTTGATGGGAGGAGTAATTGGGGTAGAAAGTGAAATTGGCAGAGGATCTAAGTTTTGGTTTGAAGTGCCTTTTGCCAAGCAACTTGAGCCTGTTTTGAGACCATACGAACGCCCACTTTTAATCGATCGCCGTTTATTAGTAGTAGATGAAAACTCTACTAATTGCAAAATTATCCATCATCAAGCTACCGCTTGGGGAATGCAGGTAGGCCGGGCTAACAGCGCTGCTGCTGCACTCCAAGCAATTCACAAAGCTTCTGAGCAAGGAAATCCATATCATATCGCTTTAATTAATATGCAAATGTCCGAAACAGATGGCATTAAATTAGGAGAACATATTAAAGCCAATTCTGCAATTGCTGACTTACCTTTAATTATTCTTGCCTCAACTAATCAACGACATCAAGTACAGCAAGCGCTCAAAATCGGATTTGCTGCTTATTTAGTCAAACCGCTTAAGGCGTCACGTCTTCTGGATATGATTGTAAATATTTTAGAAATTCAACCAGAACCAGAAGCTAGAGATTCGCACCTACAACTTACTGAAGAAGATCAAAGTAAAAAAACTGCAAATATTCATAATTCTTGTTTTATTTCTCCATCACTAAATTCTAATTTTTTTAGTGAATATAAATTAAGGATTTTACTAGCAGAAGATAATTTAGTAAATCAGAAAGTAACCCTCAAGCAACTCCAGAGTTTGGGCTATAAAGCTGATGTCGTTGCCAACGGCAAAGAAGTTTTACAGCTACTAGAAAAAATTCCTTACGATCTGATTTTAATGGATTGCCACATGCCAATTCTTGATGGTTTAGAAACTACAAAAGAAATTCATCGTTGGCAAGAAAGCGCCTTTGCTAGCCATCGCCGACCTGTGGTGATTGCGATGACAGCTAATGCTATGAAAGAAGATAAACAAAAGTGTCTAAATGCCGGCATGGATGATTATCTTAGTAAGCCGGTTTTGAAAGAAAAATTGGCGGCAATCCTAGATTATTGGGCAGATAAAATCTTCTCACAACAGGCGGTAGCTAGATGCGAGGAGACGCTTACCAGCGTAAATAACGAGCCAGTTACCCAAGCAATTAATTGGGAACATTTGCATCAGATATCAGATAACGATAAAGAATTTGAATTACATTTATTGCAAATCTTTGTTCAAGATATTAAACCCCGTTTAGAGATTTTGAAAAGTGCGATCGCACTTTATGATTTTGGCCAAATTGTCCGCGAAGCTCATTACCTTAAAGGTGGTAGTGCTAATGTTGGAGCCACAGCTATGTACCTAGCAGTTGAAAAACTAGAACAACAAGCTCTCCAGCAGGAGCATAAAGGTACGATCAAATTAATTTCAGAAATAGAAGAGTTTGTCAACCGCATCCAAGAATTTTTAACTAACCCAGTAAATAAAGAAGGAATAGGAAATGGTGAATAGGAAAAATATTAATTGACCTTGCTTTTCGTTAAGCAAGTAAGCTTTGGGTTGCTTCGAGTAAATCTTGGTGAACTGATTTTGATGCAGCTAGGATCAATCCAGGGAGACTATAGTTTTGACAAGTATGCAGAGGCGGTAAAGCCGAACCATCTAAAGTAGTAACAAGATAACCAGCTTCTCTTGCCAAAAAAGCCAGAGCAGCACCATCAATAAATTTACCTGCTCTGATTACTGCTCCACTTAAATCACCAGTCAGAATACCATTGAGATTGGGAATTTGAACCTCACTAGAATAATCATTGGCAATATCAATTACTTGATAGCGATTTTTTAGTAGAGGTGCGATCGCATTCATTCCCCATCCCAACAATATAGCAGGTTTAGGTGATGTCATATCTAATGCAATGCAATCTTCTAAATTCATTTCCAACGTTCCTTTAAAAGCACCTTCGCCTCGCAAACCGTAAAAATAAACATTTTCGGCAGGAGAAATTGCCAATACTGCCTCAAAATCATCTGAATTTAGAATACTGAGAATAATTTGGTAATTAGAATGCCCATCCATGTAAAACTTCGTGCCATCAATGGGGTCGAGTGTGACTAAATAATCACCTCCAGCACCAAGTTCAGTACCACGAAAATATTTAGTATTTCTAGAACTTTCATACTCTTCGCCAAAAAAGCGAATCTCTGGGAAACTTCCCAGGAGTACTACTTCCACCATATTTTGAATTGCCACATCCGCGTCAGTCAGTGCAGCTGCAAAAAAGTTATTTCCTTCTTCTTTTGCAGGGAGCGCAGCAATTTTTGGTTGCATAAAACGGGCATAAGCTGCTGCTACTTTCAGATGAGGAAGTAAAGTTTCTAAAATTAATCGAGTAGTCGGTGTTGTGGACATTACAGCAAACTCCTTTGAAGAAAAATTTTCTATTAGCAGGGTAATAGAATTTTATATGCTAAGCAAAATTACAGTATCATTCTTATGCAATGACACCATCGTTGCTATATTACTCTAATCTGTCTAATCCAAAGAGCTTTTCTTATCGTACTAAGTCAACAAAGTCTTACTTAGCTTGGGTACAAATAATACTTTTTGGATAAGTACCAACAATTGATCTGGTGGTTTGGTCAAAAGAAGAGAAAAAAGAAAAGGAGGGATCTTCGCTTTCTCCTTTATCTGTTGACCTTTTTCAATTAAGGCCAGAAATATAGTAGGCTCCAATGCTTGCACCAATTTTTAACCAATAGTCTAGTAGCAACGTTAACGAACGTCACTTAGAAACGATAAACCAGTTTAGCCAGACCAGAATCAGCACAGAATTCAGCTTGATAATAGATGATTCTGGACAATTTAAGACTATTTTAGGAGTTACGCATTGACAAATTAGACAAACAATGTAGTAAGGAAAATCAGGAATAAACAGGCGATCGCTAATCAC
>JAVRCJ020000002.1:0-406839 GCA_034530875.2 Nostoc sp. DedSLP01 | reverse complement strand
TAAGAGAACTTGAAATTTTACGCGATCGCATTTTGTCTGAACTGAAATTAGGTAAGCAAGCTACTGGGTATAAAAATGTTCAGAAGGTTCTCAATCGTTTCATTTCTGAACTAATCGGTTCAGTTTAGCTGTTTGGGGAATTCGCCAACGGTATCAGTATCTTTGAACAATATGCTGTGGAACTCCGTTGTTAATCATGCGAGTTCCAACTGTATGACGAAATTGGTGTGACTGAAAATTCCACCTCTTACCCGAACTATCCTTAATATCAAACTTGTCAGCAAGCTTTTTAAGTTAGTTAGCAAAATTTGTACCAGTCATTACTTTTACTACTGGAATGAAATTTTCTTGACTTAACCTATTTTTTCTACCACAAAATAAATAATTAAACTCAGATCCAAGATTTTCTCTACATTGGGACTGCTTCCTGCCTTCTTTGGTAAAGAAAGGCGCCGTCTAGCCCCAATCGACCAAACAAGCAGATACACACTAAGTACATATACTCATATACCCTAAGATAGTAGTTAGTAAGGTTTGAAATTTGTAGGATTTTAAGCGGAAACTTATTTTTACTGATGTAGTTTCAAATAAGTTCTACATTGCTCGTATAATGCAAAGTAATTTTTTATCAGTAGAGGAAAAAGAAAAAATATTTTGCACGGAACTAGTTAAGTACGGTGTGAAATATAAAAAAGCTCGAAAAGCCGCAAAGATTTTAGCGTCTGGTTTACCCGACGAGCTTTTGTCAGCCGAAGAAATTTTAATTGTCAAAGAAGCTTGTAAAGAGTGGTCAGTCAATCATAGGCGATACGAACATTTAAAATCTCTCATCGAGGAGATTGGTAAATGATAGTACTTTTTTAATGAAAGCTATAGGAATCTGACTTGATTCATGAAATTATTTGCGTGGTGCGCAAAGCGCAGCGCAAGCGCGATAGACAGGGAGTAGGGAATTGGGAGTAGGGAGTGGGAAAGAAGCCTTGTTTGGGTGTACTGATTTTTTTTCACCAAATCAAATATGAGTCCTATATTCCCACTCTGTGAGACAATCAAATGCGTTGTCTTACTTTCAAAACAACACTTGAAATACCAAAAACCAATATAGCCAAGGTATAAGTTGGTTCGGGAACTCCAATAATACTTATCTTATTGATAGCCAAGCCTTGTTGTGGAAAAGAAGTACTAAAAACGAGTCGTGAGATGTTTGCCTCATCACTACGAACCCCTACAAAAAGTGCGGAATTATCCAACAGCAGTGAGGAAGTACCTTTGGTCGAGAAAGTATTTAAAAGGTTATTGGCACTATCATAAGCTGAAACAAATATATCGAATGTAGGGCGATCGTCTACAGCTATCTGAGTCCCAGCACCAAAAACAGGGCGATCGAAAGTAATAGTCAAAGGCCCGCCATTACCCGGGGCGGGAAAAGAAGGATTAGGCCCAAAAGCTCTTTGGTCTATACCTCCGAAGAGAACATAGTCACCGTTAGCGAAGTTAGTTGGAATACCAGGACGAGGTAAAGTTTGGAAAACAAATGGTGGAGTAATGAAAGAATTATTCGTTGACGCTATATTTACATTTAATCCTAAACTACCTTGGGATGTTGCTGAAAAAGAGTTACCTAAAAAAGCAGAAAAGTCAGGAGCAGCGGGATTGAATACTTTACCTAAACTTACCCAATTAAGTTCATCATTACCCCCAAAAGTAGCGCGATCGCTTGCTAAAAATGTAGCGGCTTTAACTGGCAAGGAAGAAATAGTTATTAAACCTATAATTGCTGGTAAATATTTGACTGAATTGAATAATTGATTGATTTTTAATGCCACAAAAGTTACTCCGCAATTTTTGATATCGAGAGAACAAAATAGTATTGTATATAAATATTGTCAGTTATATTTATTATTTTTTAGTAAAGAATGATGTGTTTATCGTGGGGCTAAAGTCTCTTGCACGTGGGAAGCTTTGGGACGCTGTAACACTACACCATACGCCTTGATAACTGTTTACTGTTCCCTAATGTAATTTGATGCGAACCAATGTTTTGCAGTCACAGGTAATCAATACTTATTCTATTCTCACGAAGTAGGTTTTATTGACTGCATTTACTAATCAAGTGTGTTAAAGCATCAATTAGGCGATCGCTTTCCATTGGTAAAACATCTTTACCATGCATAATCTGTTGAGCAATCACGAAATGCACTATTGAACCCATCAATACCCATACCATTGCATCTGGATCGGGAATATCAAGTTCTGGGTTAGCAGCTAAATATTGACTAATAATTTCACTTCCTGGTTTAGCAATGCAGCGAAAGAGAATCCTAGCTAACTCAGGAAAACGAGCAGATTCCCCAATTATTACTCGCTCAAATGCTTGAAATTCGCTGTCTTCGAGCATTTGTGTCAATGCTTTAGCTAATAATTGCTTTAGTACAATATTGGGTTCTCCTTCTAAAGCTTGTGCGCCAAAAATTGACTCAAATTTTTTTCTTGCTAACTGCTCTATCAGGGCTTTAAAAAGTCCCTCTTTATCTTGAAAGTGGCTGTAAATTGTTGCTTTAGACACACCTGCTGCTACCGCTACCCTATCCATACTTGCGCCAGTATAGCCATGTGCTAAAAACTCTTGTTTTGACCCTTGTAAAATTTTTTCGATTTTATCGCTTGAACTTTCTCGCTCAATTTCATTAGCTTTTGTACGTGCCATTTCTAACTATCCTATTTGTTAATTTATATTAAAAAACATTAAGGTTAAATTACAAAATCTGTTTTTTATACAATTAATGCTATTTGGTGAAACAATTCGGCAAAGTAACTCAGTATCAATATTTGTTGTTGAAATACTTCCAAAAGTACGAGTTATAAAGCAGCAATAAAAAGCATTTGAGCTTAGTTTATCTTTCTTTACTTAGTTACGTTTTATTGTGCCGATTTACTAAATATTTTTACTGAGCTTTTAGTTTAAGACAAATCGATAGAAGTTTAGATCCGTAACATTGACTAAACTGTACGGTTTAGTTTAGTATTCTAGAACTAGACGGTTTAGTTTTATTGACCGCTGGTAGAGGGGGCGGTATGGAGCCAAATTTACAGGTAGAAGAATCACGGTCTTCCGAGAATAATTTTCGCTGGCCTGTGCTGTTAGCAATAATTGCATCTTTAGTTACACCTGGGCTAAGTCTTTATATGGTGCAAAAATCTCAAAGCACTGTAAATAAAAAGGAAGAAACACCAGCGGCGGTAAAGCAGATAGTAAAAACAGTTACGGCATTGGGGCGGATAGCACCAAAAGGAGAAGTAATAAAACTGTCTGCACCTAGCTCTAATCAAGGAAGTCGTGTAGAAAAACTGTTGGTTAGTGAGGGGGATAGGGTAAGATTTGGGCAAGTAGTGGCAATTATGGATAGTCGCGATCGCTTACAAGCAAGTTTGCGCGAAGCACAAAAACAAGTTGTAGTAGCGAAATACCGTCTAGCCCAAGTCAAAGCAGGAGCAAAGCAGGGAGAAATCGGCGCGCGACAAGCTAGTGTCAGCCGCCTGCAAGCGGAACTAGAAGGAAATATCAGAACTCAGGAAGCGACAATTAATCGCCTAGAAGCCGAACTCAAAGGCCGCAAGCAGCAGTTACAAGCAACAGTCACTCGCCTAGCAGCCGAAAAAACTAACGCTCAAGCTGATGCCCAACGCTACGAGGCTTTATACAAACAAAGGGCAATTTCCAGTCAAGAATTCGATCGAAGACGCTTGAGTGCGGCAACTACAACTCAGCAGTTAATCGAAAGCCAAGCTACCCAGACAACAACCATCGCCACCCTAGAACAGCAAATTAACGAAGCAAAAGCCAACCGAGACAGAACCATCGCTACTCTACAACAGCAAATTAACGAAGCAAAAGCCACCCTCAACGAAACTGCTGAAGTGCGTCCCACAGATGTAGCCATTGCCCAAGCAGAAGTAGAAAGCGCTCAAGCCACAGTGGAAAAAATTCAAGTACAGCTGACCGAGGCATACGTTAAAGTTCCAGAATCGGGTCAAATTTTAGATATTAATACGCGATCGGGGGAAACTGTTGGTAATGACGGCATTGTAGATTTCGGTCAAACTGACCAAATGTATGTAATTGCAGAAATCTACCAAAGTGATATCCACAAAGTGCGCCCAGGGCAGCAGGTGCGGGTAACCAGCGATTCCCTTCCCCAGGAATTAGTAGGAAAAGTAGATTGGATTGGAATGCAGATAAAGCGCCAGAACATCATCAACGCCGATCCTTCTAGCAATATCGATGCCAGAGTCGTAGAAGTCCACGTGCAGTTAAATCGAATATCCAGCATTAAAGCCGCTGGCTTCACCAATCTGCAAGTGAAGGCGGTGATTGAATTGGGAAATTAGTCATTAGTCATTAGTTATTAATTATTCTCCCCTGCTTCCCCTGCTCCCCCACTCCCCACTCCCCACCCACTCCAAACTATGGGATTGATTAAACAACTGCACCGGCGAACACCTCTAGGATGGTTGCAACTGAGTCACGAGAAAGGGCGTTTTTTAGTAGCATTGTCAGGCATTGCTTTTGCTGATGTTCTGATGTTCATGCAGCTAGGATTTCAGAATGCTCTGTTTGACAGTAACACTAGGTTACATGGCAGTATGCAGGGAGACATTATGTTAGTTAGTCCCCAGGCACGTAACTTAGCTAATATGTCTACATTTCCTCGACGGCGACTGTACCAAGCAATGGATATACCGGGGGTAAAGTCAGCCGAACCAATGTATATCAACTTTATCGATTGGAAGAATCCTCAAACACGCCAGGAAACAGCAGTATTAGTTATAGGCTTCAATCCCGATCGCCAAATGCTTGACTTACCGGAAGTTAACCGCAACTTAGAGGCGATTCAGCTACCGGATACTGTGTTGTTTGACAGTGCCTCTAGGGGAGATTATACAGAAGCGATCGCCCAAATTGAACAAGGTAAACCAGTCACGACCGAAATAGAACGGCGAACAGTTACTATTGGTGGCTTATTCAAAGTCGGGGCTTCTTTTATCGCTGACGGCAGCCTAATTACTAGCGATCAGAACTTTCTGCGACTATTTCCCAGACAACAGGCCAGCAGTGTGAGTCTAGGCTTACTTCAACTACAACCAGGCTATGAGCCAGAACAAGTAGCAAAAAACTTAAAATCCTACTTGGGCGATGATATTAAAGTTCTTACCAAAGAGGAATTTATCGCCTTTGAAAAAGACTATTGGCAGCAAAACACTCCCATCGGTTTTATTTTTAGCTTGGGTGCAATGATGGGGTTTTTGGTAGGCGTAATTATCGTTTATCAAGTTCTATCTACTGATGTAAACGCCCATACAAAAGAATATGCCACATTCAAAGCAATGGGATACCGCAATTTTTACTTATTAGGTGTGGTGTTTGAAGAGGCAATAATTCTGGCAGTACTAGGCTTTATTCCAGGTGCGATCGTTCCCTTGGGGCTTTATCACCTAACTCGAAATGCTACAAATTTACCTGTATATATGACCTTAGCTCGAGCTTTAACAGTATTGGTGCTGACTATGATTATGTGTATCATTTCTGGTGCGATCGCCACTCGTAAATTACAGTCCGCTGACCCGGCAGATATGTTTTAAAATTAGTCATTAGTTATTTATTAGTCATTAGTTATTAGTTATTAGTTATAAATCATGAAATAATAAAGAAGAATTAATTAATATATTTATGAATAATGAACGAGTAATTTATATTAGCAATCTCAACCATTATTTTGGCCGCGGTCAATTAAAGAAACAAATTTTATTTGATATCAACTTAGAAATTAACGCTGGCGAAATTATCATTATGACAGGCCCATCTGGTTCTGGTAAAACTACGCTGCTGACGTTAGTGGGTGGGTTGCGTTCTGCTCAATCTGGGAGTTTGCAGATTTTGGGACAAGAACTTTGTGGCGCTAAACCAAGACAACTTACCCAAGCACGACGCCATAATGGTTATATTTTTCAAGCACATAATCTCCACGCTAGCTTGACAGCATTGCAAAACGTCAGAATGGGGCTGGAAGTTCACAAGGATATTTCGCCTTCAGAAATGAAAAGTAGGTCAGCCCAAATGTTAGAGGAGGTAGGGTTAGGAGAACGCCTAAATTATTATCCTGATGATTTATCGGGGGGACAAAAACAAAGAGTAGCGATCGCTCGTGCTTTAGTTAGCCGTCCTAAAATTGTTTTAGCAGATGAACCCACCGCCGCCCTTGATAGTAAATCGGGACGAGATGTGGTTAATCTAATGCAAAAATTGGCAAAAGAACAAGGTTGTACAATTCTTTTAGTTACTCATGACAACCGGATTTTAGATATTGGCGATCGCATTGTTCGTATGGAAGATGGGAAACTAGTAAGCGATCGTGCTGTTGTGTCAGTAACTTAAAGGCAGCAGTGAAGCAGATTTTAGCCTAGTTTCTCATTAGTTAATACTGATGCAAGTTCCGCAGGACGAGACAAGTGCGGGCAATGTCCTCCAGGCAACTCTATGGCATCAACTCCCAAGCGCTTACGTGCAGCGTAGCGCGACCATGCAGGAGAGAGAATCGAGTCATCAGTACAAAGAATATATTTATACTCTACTTTTGGTAAAGCCTTCAGAGGATTGGCTTCAAAAATATATGCCAGTGATTGCTGCGATCGCTTTTTTGAAAGCGCCCAGCGCATTATATCTGGTTGACAATCTTGATAGAAAATTTCCATTAATACGGCTTCATCTTCAAAGTCTCTACCAGTAGAAACTGGATTAAATATATAAGGTTCATCATTAAATTGTGCGAGTTGACGTAAATCTTTTGGTTGGTAATTTAATGATTTGAGGCTATCAGAATCGAGATGATGATAAAACTGATCGATGGTACTCATTCCTGGATATGGAATAAGCGCAGTCAAGAAAACCAGTTCGCGTACTGGATGGGCTTCTGCAACAAGGGGAATGACTGTACCAGCCATTGAGTGACCAACCAGCACAATATCATCATCAGTTCTTGGAAGTGCTTGAGATACGATATCCGCAAATTGCGATAAATTTGCAGATGCATCTTCAATTGGCAAATCCATTGCTACTGTTTTGTGACCTTGCGCTTCTAAGTAAGGAATTAGCAAATCCCAACACCAAGCACCTTGGAAAGCACCATGAACTAGACAAAAAAGACTCATAATAGTTTTATATTTTTATTTTTCAAAAATCAAAAATAATTATTATATTTACTTGATGCTAAGCGTATATTAGTCTAAATGTAGAGGCTATTAAATATTGCAAAAAAGAGTTTACCATTAATTTGCTTGGTTTACAAGCAGACAAATATTCATTTAGATTTGCTTAATTTAGATCTGATTGTTGGCGCTGTTACAACGCGTAATTTTAAAAACGTTTAGTATAGCCTAAGTACTTTTATAAAACAAAAGTAGCTCGCTAGGAACAGAAATCTCCGATTGAGTAGAGAGTTTTGTTCTCCTATCTGGGTAAATCACCTTATCTAACTAAAATCTCAACAATTTTTAATTTTGTTTAGGATTTTGAAGTGATAAATCAAAAATCTGTAAATTCTGATTTCTAACTGGTTCTTCAATTTGTTATTTTTTCTGCGCCACTAGTTAAGAGGTAATCTATGGTGCGAAACTCAAAGCTAGGGTATATACCATCCCCTAAGTCTCTTCTGCGTCCATCCGTTGCTATAGGTATAATTGCGTCTTTATTGGTTGGCGGAATAAGTTTTTATACAATAAAACTTTGGCAAAATCCTGCTACTCAAGAAGCACAAGTAGAAGGAACGCAATTGCCACAATTAAAAACAGTAACAGCCTTAGGAAGAATTGAACCACAAGGGGAGGTAATTAAACTATCTGCTGCGGGGTCTGTGGAAGGAAGCCGGGTAGAAAAGTTGTTGGTAAAGGAAGGAGATCGGGTAAAAGCAGGACAGTTAATTGCGGTTTTGAGCAGCTACGATCGCCTAGAAGCAGCATTAAAAGAAGCCCAAGAACAGGTAAAAGTAGCCCAAGCGAACTTAAACCGCACTCAAGCAGGTGTCAAACGCGGTGAAATTACCGCCCAACAAGCTGCGATCGCTCGTTTAAAAGCAGAACGCCTTGGCGATATCGACGCCCAAACAGCGACAATTGCGAAATTCGAGGCTGAAGTGCAAAACGCCAAAGCAGAAAACGAACGCTACGAGCAACTATATCAACAAGGAGCGATTTCCGCCTCCCAACGGGACAGCAAGCGTTTAAATTTGGCCACAGCCCAAAAAAATTTGCAACAAGCCCAAGCACAGTTAAATCGTACCCAATCAGCTAGCCAACAACAAATTAAAGAAGCCACAGCAACACTCAATCAAATCAGTGAAGTCCGAGGAGTGGATATAGCAGCTGCGCAAGCAGAAGTCGATCGCACCATAGCAGCGATGAATCTAGCGAAAGCCAATCTCCAACAAGCCGAAGTGCGATCGCCGCAAAATGGTCAGATATTCGAGATCCACGCTCATCCTGGGGAATTAGTATCCAATGATGGCATTGCTGATATCGGCCAAACCACCCAGATGTATGTCATCGCCGAAGTTTACGAAAGCGATATTGCCAAAGTCCATTCCGGGCAAAAAGTACGAATCTTTGGCGATTTCCTATCAATTGAACTGCAAGGAATCGTAGATCGCAAAGGCTTACAAGTACGTCGCCAAAATATCATTAACACCGATCCTGCCACCAATATCGACAGCAGAGTAGTACAAGTCCACATCCGACTAGATGAAGCCTCCAGCCAAAAAGCCGCCAACCTCACCAATATGCAAGTCAAAACAGTAATTGAAATTAGTCATTAGTCATTGGTCATTAGTCATTAGTTATTAATTATTCTCCTCTGCCTCCCCTGCCTCCCCTGCCTCCCCTGCCCTCGATTCTCCACTCACTCCAAACTATGGGATTGATTGAACAACTGCGACGCCGAACCCCTTTAGGATGGCTGCAACTGAGTCATGAAAAAAGTCGTCTTTTGGTGGCATTGTTAGGCATTGCCTTTGCCGATTTGCTGATGTTCATGCAGCTGGGCTTTCAAACTGCGCTGTATGACAGTAACACTAGACTACATCGCAGTTTGCAAGCAGATATTGTTTTAACCAGTCCCCAAGCCCGTAATTTGCCAAGCTTGTCTACGTTTTCTCGGCGGCGACTTTATCAAGCAATGGATATACCAGGGGTAAAGTCAGCAGAACCGATGTATTTCAATAACACAATCTGGAAAAATCCTCTAACACACCGCGAAACGGGGGTCTTAGTTATCGGCTTTAACCCAGACAAGCCAGCTTTTGATTTACCAGATGTTAACCAGCAATTGCCAGCAATTAAGCTGCCGGGTGCGGTCTTGTTCGACCGTGGTGCTAGAGGAGATTATCAAAAAGCGATCGCTCAAATTGAAGAAGGTAAAATTGTCACTGCGGAAATAGAACGCCAAACAATTATCATCAGCGGTTTATTCCAAGTCGGGGCTTCTTTCGGTGCTGAAGGCAACTTGATTACCAGCGATCAAAATTTTTTGCGGCTATTTTCTGGACGACAGTCCAGCAGCGTCAGTCTAGGTTTGATCCAAATAAAACCAGGCTATGACCCAAAAAAAGTTGCAGCAATGCTTAGAGCTTACCTCAGAGATGATGTCAGAGTCTTAACCCACGCAGAATTTATTGAATTTGAAAATAACTTCTGGAGAACAAATTCCCCCATCGGGTTTATTTTCAATCTTGGTGTATCGATGGGTTTTGTGGTGGGTGTGATTATTGTGTATCAAGTCCTCTCCACCGACGTTAATGCCCACGTTCGGGAATACGCCACCTTCAAAGCAATGGGATATCGCAATTACTACTTGCTAGGTGTCGTACTTGAAGAGTCTTTGATATTGGCAGCACTAGGCTTTTTTCCCGGATTGGGAGTATCTTTAGCACTTTACCATCTGACTCGCAAAGCAACAAATTTGCCCATGTATATAACAGGGATTCGGGCATTACAAGTATTAGTCCTAACTGTAATTATGTGTGCAATTTCCGGTGCGATCGCCACCCGCAAACTCCAAGCCACTGACCCCGCTGATATGTTTTGAAAATAGGGGGTAGGGAGTGGGGAGTAGGGAATAGGGAAGATGTGGGAAGTTTTATTTATATTTTCCCAATCTCCACTCCCCACTCCCCATTCCCCACTCCCCATTCCCCACTTCCCTAATATGCTTCCCATCATCTCCATCCATAATCTCGACCACTACTTTGGTCATGGCTCACTTCGCAAGCAAGTTTTATGTAATATCAACTTGGAGATTTATGCTGGTGAAATTATTATCATGACCGGGCCATCTGGTTCTGGAAAGACTACTCTGTTGACTTTAGTGGGTGGTTTGCGTTCTGCGCAATCTGGTAGTTTGCGCGTGTTGGGACGAGAACTTTGTGGTGCAAGCCCCCAAAAATTAGTACAGGTGCGACGACATAACGGCTATATTTTCCAAGGACATAATTTGCATGGTAGTTTGACGGCACTGCAAAACGTGAAAATGGCTTTGGAATTACACAAGCATATTGGCTTAAAAAATATGCGAATCCGGTCAGCCCAGATGCTAGAGCAGGTAGGATTGGGAAATCACTTGCATTACTATCCTGATAAACTGTCTGGGGGACAAAAACAAAGGGTAGCGATCGCCCGCGCTTTAGTCAGCCATCCTCAAATTATCCTTGCTGATGAACCTACCGCCGCCCTTGACAGTCAATCGGGACGAGATGTAGTCAACCTCATGCAAAAACTGGCAAAAGAACAAGGCTGTACCATCTTGATGGTTACTCATGACAACCGCATCCTAGATATTGCCGATCGCATCGTTCACATGGAAGACGGTAAGCTCAACTCACAAGCCAATCTTATGAGAACGAGGTAGTTTGAGTAGAAGGCAGAAGGTAAAACCCTCAACAGGAAAAGGTTTTGCTGCTTTGGATTTTACATTTAATTATGTCCGTCTACTTAAGTGTGAAAGTTGACCCAGAACCAAATTGGCTATCGACTTGTTGTCTTCGATAATGGCTAAAATTAATTTATCCTCTTTTTGTTGATAATAATTTGCATTAGCAGTTGACAGCAATTCTCAATCAAGGCTATATTGTTATACAGTGTTCTCCTCTCTTTAAGGATCGGCAGACGGGATTAGCCAGCGGCAGCAGGCTTGTCCCTCTTTTTTGCGATTGGGCATGAGTTATGGGATATTGAGCATTGGAAATGTGGCGTTAGTATGACTAATGACCGATAACTAATGACTAATGACCAAGGACAAATGACTAATGACATTTGATGCGATCGTGATTGGGTCTGGGATTGGAGGTTTAGTAACAGCGACTCAGTTAACAGCGAAGGGAGCAACTGTGCTGGTACTGGAAAGTTATTCCATCCCTGGTGGTAGTGCTGGTTATTTTGAACGTCAAGGTTATCGATTTGATGTTGGCGCTTCGATGATTTTTGGGCTGGGGCAAAATGGCACTACTAATTTACTCACCCGCGCCTTGTCAGCTGTGGATGTTAGCCTAGAGGCGATCGCAGATCCAGTGCAAATTCACTATCATCTGCCTGGAGGTCTAGAACTGAAAGTTGACCGGGTTTATGAAAAATTTTTGCAAAACCTTACTGCTCATTTTCGCCATGAAGAACAAGGGATTCGTCGCTTTTATGACGAATGCCAAAAAGTATTCAACTGCCTCAATAACATCGATTTACTGTCGCTGGAAGAACCTCGGTATCTGATGCGGGTATTTTTCCAGCATCCTTTAGCGTGTCTCGGTTTAGTTAAGTATCTGCCTCAAAATGCCGGGGATATAGCGCGACGCTACATCAAAGACCCCCAATTATTGAAATTTATCGATATGGAATGTTATTGCTGGTCGGTGGTTCCAGCAGACATGACGCCAATGATTAATGCTGGGATGGTCTTTTCTGATAGGCATTACGGCGGAGTTAACTATCCCAAAGGCGGAGTAGGCCAAATTGCTCAAAAACTGGTCGAGGGTTTAGAAAAGGCTGGAGGTCAGATTATGTACCAAGCCAGGGTCAGGAAAATCCTTATAGAAGATGGGCAAGCCGTGGGCGTGCAGCTAGCTAATGGTAAAGTTTATCGGGGTAAACGCATAGTATCTAATGCGACACGCTGGGATACATTTCAACAATTACTACCAGCAGAGAAAATACCGCATAATGAGAAAAAGTGGCAACAAAATTATCAAAAATCACCTAGCTTCTTGAGTTTACATATCGGGGTAAAGCAGTCAGTTCTACCTGAAGGGACAGATTGCCATCACATTTTGCTGGAAGACTGGGAAAAGATGATGGCTGTGGAAGGCACAATTTTTGTTTCCATTCCCACATTGCTCGACCCAGATTTAGCACCAAGTGGATATCATATCATTCACGCCTTCACGCCTCACTGGATTGATGAATGGCTAGGGCTTTCTCCGGCTGAATACGAAGCCAAGAAAGAAGAGGCAGCTTGGCGAATTATTGACCGCCTAGAAAACATTTTTCCAGGCTTAGATGCGGGATTGGATTATTTGGAAGTAGGAACACCCCGCACCCATCGCCGCTTTTTAGGTCGTGAAGATGGTACTTACGGCCCAATTCCCCGACGTAAATTACCCGGTTTGTTGAAGATGCCCTTTAATCGCACCGCTATTCCAGGGCTTTATTGCGTGGGGGATAGTACCTTTCCCGGTCAGGGATTGAATGCAGTAGCTTTTTCTGGGTTTGCTTGCGCCCATCGCATAGCCGTAGATTTAGGACTTTAAAATGCAGCAATCAAAGCAAATTAATCTTTCTTTGTGTTCTCCTCTCTGCGCCTCTGCGCCTCTGCGTGAGATCCAATAAAAATTTCTTTTCCCCACTTTCAACCCAGTTCTATATTTCTTTTCCCCACTTTCAACCCAGTTCTATGAAAGCGATCGCAATGCCTCAAATTGCTGCCAACAAAGGTACAATGCACGTGGTACGTGAAAGCATCCTTTCCATTTACCACCTTTGAGGTTCAATAATACTTCTCCCCGCCGGTTCAAATAACCAAACCACTCACCAAACTCTGCATCAGCAAAGTGCGACCAGCTATACTCGTGCATCTTTTGATACCATTCCCAACACACTTCACGTCCCGTCAGGCGATACCCCATCGCTAATGCAACCAAAGATTCTAGATGAACCCACCACAGCTTTCGATCCCATTCGAGTTGTTGTGGCGGATGGCCGTCTGCATCCATAAAATAATACAAGCCGCTGTATTCGGTATCCCAAGCAAAGTTGAGGATATTTAGCACTACATCAACGGCTTGGTTGATAGTTTTGGTATCCTTTTTGCGACGAGCAATGTCCATGATAAACCACATTGCCTCAATACCATGACCGGGGTTAATCGAGCGTCCTTCAAAACAATCAACGTGGGAACCGTCGGGAGCAACATTTTCATACATTAGTCCCCGTTCTTGGTCGAGAAAATCCGTCATCACTTCGCGGACAGTCTCAACTAGAACATTTTCTAAAGTTTCCTTGGGCAACAACCATTCCATTTCTAGAGTGAGGTTAGCTAAAATCATCGGTACAGCCAATGATTTCATCGGGCGCGTGCCGGGATAGGTTTTGTTATATTTGCCTTTGGGGTTATCCTTGCGCCGTAAAACATTGTTGTAAGCTTGCATTGCCACATCCTTAGCCCATTCTTCGCCGGATGCGAGTGCATATTGACTAAATGCCATTGCTGCAAAGCAATCAGAAAAGATATTGTAAGGCTCAACTAGTGGTTTGCCTTCACGAGTCAGGGCAAAGTACCAGTTACCATCACTATCTCTGCCATGTTGAGCGAGAAAATTAGCGCCATTACTGGCAACTTTCAGCCAATTTTCGCGTTTTTCTAACTGATTGTAAAGCATGGAAAAAGTCCACACTTGGCGATTTTGCAGCCAGATAAATTTGTCTGTATCATAAACTTTGCCGTGGCGATCGAGGCAGGTGAAATAGCCGCCATGCTGCCAGTCAAGGGAATGTTTTTCCCAAAATGGCAGTACATCGTTGAGGAGTGCGTTTTTGTAAAGTTCAGTCAGTGCTTGAAAATTGTACTCCATATCTTTCTCCACTTTTTCTGCCAAAACCAACAGCTTAACAAATATCGTAAGTTACTAGTACCGCTTCGAGTAATTCGTAATTACTGTTGCGTAAGCGTTTTAGACATTCTTAATTCCTAAGTTCTAATACCATTTCACTAAAAATCTGATACAGATGTAAACGCTGAAAGCTTTGCTGCATCTAAGTTTTTTAATTGCGTTAGCGTAGCGGGGCGTAGCCCATTGCGGATTGCGAATTGTGAATTGGTATAACTCAGGACTTATTCCTTTAATCAGTTTTATATAAAAAGACTAGAGTAAGGTGGGCATTATAATGTCTAGCCTACAAGCTTTGAGAGCGAGGTTTTTATGAATCAGGTTAAACGAGTGGCGATTTTCGGAGGAACGCACGGTAATGAATTAACGGGAGTATACTTAGTTAAAAAGTTTCAGCAGTACCCAAATTTAGTTAATAGACAAAGTTTAGAAACATTGGTATTAATTGGTAATTCCAAAGCTGTTGCAGAAGGTAAACGTTACATTGACAAAGATTTAAATCGTTGCTTCAGCAATCAAAACTTAGAAAATCCAAATCTTTTAAGTTATGAAGATATACGTGCAAAAGAAATTAAACAAATCCTGCAACCGCAAAATCAACCTTTTGTAGAAGTAATTATTGATTTACATAGCACAACTGCAAATATGGGTTTAAGTTTAATTTTTTCCGAAATGCATCCTTTTTTAATGCAGTTAGCTGCTTATGTAAGTTCGATAAATCCTCTAGTAAAAGTATGTATTAATCAAAAATCAAAAGAAGGTGGTTTTTTGCGTTCTTTGTGCGAATTGGGTTTTGTTATCGAAGTCGGTGCTGTTGCTCAAAATGTCTTAAATGCAGAATTATTTCAACAAACAGAACAGCTTATTTATAATATTTTAGACTATTTTGAACGGTATAACGAAGGTAAAATTCCACAGAAAAATAACACGTTAATACTCTATGAATATATTGGTAGTATTGATTATCCCAGAGATGAATGCGGGGAAATTAAAGCTATGATTCATCCCCAGATTCAGTTTCAGGATTATCAACCTCTAAATCCAGGCGATCGAATATTTTTGACGTTTGCAGGAAAAGATATTTTATATGAGGGAGTATCTACTATTTATCCGATTTTTATTAACGAAGCAGCTTATTATGAAAAAGGAATTGCAATGCATTTAACTCAAAAACACGAAAAGTTAGTTTAAAAAATTCAGTCACGGTAGTAGCGATCGCTTGACTTTCAAGACAGTCGCTACAATTGTTCTAGACTAAGTTTAAACCTCGTGTATGTCATTGTCATTAGTTCTTTGCTCTTTACTAATGACTAATGACTAAATTAGGTTAATAGCAACGGCGATGAGAATTTCTATGCAGATAGTCATAGTTTCTCAGATAATGACAGTATAGAGGATCGTAAAAACCTTGATGGGAATTCCTGTATCGATTGTGGTATCGCCTACGGTAATAAATATTTTGGGGATAATAATACCTTTGACGGTAATAATTCCTGTATCGATTGTGGTATCGCCTACGGTAATAAATATTTTGGGGGTAATAATACCTTTGACGGTAATAGTTCCTGTACCTATGATAATACCGCCTACGATGACGATATAATGGACGATACCTCCGATGATAGTGTCGGTATTTTCGATGTTTTAATTTTTCAGTATCAAGTTCTGAATTTTGAGGAAGCGAGGAATATTCTGTAGCTGAATTTGATAGGGAATTAAAGGCATTTTGATTGGCGTTTGTCTGCACAATTCCGGTGCTTAATTCCTCAGAATTTAGTAGCATCTGTAACTGATTTTTTTCAGATGCTGCGGCTATCTCTAATCCCAGACAACTGGGCAATAATAAAACAACGATCGCAAATTTCCAAAACACTGTTTCACGCTCCTAATTTTTTATTCCCTGAGTAAATTAGGGAATGCCAAGTGATGTAAAGTTCTGGCACAAATAGGAATTACGCAGTGAAACAAAAAAAGGCTTGTTCCTATCGAAGGAAAAACATAGCCTTCATAAATAATATCATGTCTATTAAAAAACCGATATCAATGCTCACCCTGCTAAACGATACATAATTACTTTTCCTTTCCAATTCTCTTCTACAAATACCAAATACTCGCCATTGGAACGCCGAAAAGCACGGATACCATAAGGTATATCAATCCAGCCACTTTCGCTGCCAACTTCTGGGCCTGGTTTTAACTTTTGTACTTGCACTCCTGTGGTTGCATTGTAAACATATACCTCTGCGGTTTTAACTGTAACGGCAAAAACATAATTTCCTGCCACACTGATTGCAGCTGTGGAGACTTCGCGTTTGGCAGTGGTGTCGTAGGGAATTATAGCCCGCCAGCGGGGAGTGCGATTTCCTTTACTCCAGTTGTCAAAACGAGCAATTTCAGATCCTGCAACTCCAGTATCGTCACCAAATGCAGGACGATCTACTGTGAAGCCTGACAAATACATAGTATCTGTTTCGGGGAAATATTCAATGCGCCGCAAATCGTTAAATATCTCAGGAGTAGTTTGCTTTTCCATCGAACTATAGGTGTAGATGGGGTTACCTTTGGCATCTATTCCTTGTAAAGGATAATGCCGGATACCCTTACCATCTTGCGTTCGCAAAGCTTTCCAAACATCTCCTTTGCTGTCTACCCACCAGCCGCCGAGATATGGGTAATCTCTACTGGTATCGTATTCATTGCGTTCAAATTTGCCATTACCGTTGCTGTCTCGCCAAATCCATTCGCCTTTTTCTGGTTGATAGGGCGGCCAATTTCCGCTGAGAGATTTTTTATCTGCACCATTCGTACCGACAAACATTCCGGCTGGTATGGCGATTTTTCCATCGGTGGCGGGATTGAAACGATATATTTGCAGAAAGCTGCTATACATATCTGTGAGGAACAAAAACGGCTTTCCTTGGATGCGGCGCACAAAGGTTGCATCTGGGGATGTATGCAAACGCGGATCTTGAGGATATTTGAAAGGATTTAAGGTGTAGGCTTTGTAAGTCCATTGCTTGCCAGCAGGCTTACTATAATCCATTTGATATTGTTCTTGTTTGGTGAATAAATCTACACCATCAGTTTTGGGATCGGCATCTGCATTATCGACAAATATTAAGCCTAGCGATCGCCACAGTAGTTTACCTGATGGTGCAAATTTCCGCAAATCCGTTCCTGATTTGTTGAAACCATTACTATTTATATAGATGTTACCCGAAGCATCTGCGCCAACTCCGGTGATTCCATAAAGTTTCAAATCTCGAACTTCACCAGGAACTGCTGCATAGATACCGTTTTTAATGCCAAAACTGCCTACTTGTGTTGGCTTATCTTTAATGTCATAAATCAATATTTGCTGCCGCGAACCATTTTCTGCTACTAACAGCCTACCTTGAGAATCGATGGCGATCGCTGTCGGTTCGATAATACCTGCAATCTGTTGGGGCAATTGCTTTCCAGTTATAGAATAACGTAAAATCTTCGCAGGATTGCTACCATTTTTGTTTTGAATAATCCAGAGATTTTTTTGTTTATCAACTGCGATCGTTCCTGGATTAGCAACAGTAAAGCTGCGAAGTTCTTCCATCGTCTCGGTATTGTAAACCCGGATCCGATTAGTATCAATATCGCTCACATACAACTCATCTTCAACAATTGCTAATCCAGCAACTTCGTTTTTATTGCTGATAATTAACATACTTTTATCCCAGCCACGTCCCCCAGAAAACGGTGCTGTTTTTCCCGATAAATCATAACGTCTAACGCAGTGCCAAGCTGTTCCTTCTGACGGGTAATCTTCTTTGGTATTGCCAATTGAACCTTGACTCATGGCAATATAAACATATTTATTATTTGCTGTTACAGCCTTGCCACCACCACGACTCCAACCGTGAGTATCGCCAAGGGCATTGATAATTTTACCGTCCTTATATATGCCTGCTTCTGTTCCAGCTTCATCCCAATGGCTGTTAGTATAAACCGTACCATCATGGGTAACATACATTGCTTCTATATTGTTTTGTATCCGCAGATTTCCGCTGCCAATACTATTACCTATCCACGATGTTTTATAGCTGAATGTACCTGCCCCCGTTGTCGCCCAATCTGTTGTAATACCAATCGTAGTAATCGCTACTCCAACAGCCAAACTAAGTAAAAACTTGAAAATCTTATTCCTTTGTAAATATTTTAAATTAGATAAAATTTTAATTGGCTGCTTCAAATTTTGATTAAGCTTTACTAGTCGCATCATTATTTTATGATTCATAGAATACTATTTAATTATTTACAACAATCCTAATTTAGTAAAACTCTCTTTTCCTCTCTGCGCCTCTGTCTTTAAAAGTTCAGATTGCCGGAAACCGACGCTCCGACTTTTCGCTGCGTCTCTGCGTGATTTTTTTGTATATTCACAATTTCAACTGAATAACTGTATCTACAATGATTATTTTGAAAATCCGTAAAAAAATCAAAGTATTAATATTTACCCTTTTCTCTAAAAAATTAGTAAACATTAATACAAAAATTGAACTTATCCATTGCCCTATAAGGTTTTTCACCTTTCACTGTCTACCATTCACCTTCTTCAATCAACAAGTATTATATTTATCATCTTCGGTATTATCCAGTTAATAAAAACACAGCTTTTAATTGCTTGTTGACGCAAAGATATAAATAGTTTATAAATTGGTGTTCTCCAACTTCTTATTTATAATACCTATCATCTTTTAATACATTTATAGGAGAAATAACCGTGGTAAATAAAAAAGAAAATTTCGCTCCAGCATCTATTCTCACCTTAGGATTAGGCTGGTTTCCTAAAAATCCTGGAGGACTAGAAAGGTATATTTACGAACTAACTCATAAATTAGCAGCAAATCAAGACCAGATTGAATTATGCGGAGTCGGTTTACCACAAGCCGAAGGAGACTATCCCATTAAGCTGAATAACTTAGCTGCTGCTGATACTAATATTTGTCAAAGATTATGGTCGATTCGCAAAAACTTTCAGAAAACTAGAACCAAGAAACCAGATGCGATTAACCTGCACTTTGCATTATATAGCTTTCCGATTTTAGATATTTTACCAAAGGGAGTACCAGTTACTTTTAACTTTCATGGCCCTTGGGCTTTTGAGAGTAAGCAGGAAGTAACGAATAAAAATCTCAGTCTTTTAATTAAGCATTGGCTGATAGAACAAACGACTTATAATCGCTGCGATCGCTTTATCGTTCTCAGCAAAGCATTTGGCAATATTTTACATCAAAAATATCAAATACCGTGGAGTAAAATTAATGTTATTCCTGGTGGAGTCGATATTAATTGGTTTCAAGCAAATCTATCGCGGCAGGAAGCTTGTCAAAAATTAGGCTGGTCTAATAATCGTCGGATTATATTTACATCGCGGCGCTTAGTACATCGAACTGGAGTTGACAAATTATTACAAGCGATCGCTATAATTAAGCCCAGAATACCAGATATTTGGCTGGCGATCGCCGGTCGCGGTCACATCCAAGCCGCACTACAACAACAGACTACAGAATTAGGACTAGATGATAACGTTAAATTTTTAGGTTTTCTTCCAGACGAACAATTGCCGATAGCTTATCAAGCGGCTGAATTAACTGTCGTACCTAGCCAATCTTTTGAAGGATTTGGATTAGTAATAGTTGAATCTTTAGCTTCTGGCACTCCAGTTTTATGTACTCCAGTTGGAGGAATGCCAGAAATTTTAACAGATTTATCACCCGATTTAATTACTACTTCTACTGAAGCATCAGCTATTGCTGAAAAATTGGAACAAGCACTATTAGGGAATATTTACATCCCTTCTCGAGAAGCCTGTCGCCATTATGCAACTACACATTATGATTGGAATGAAATTGCCCTACGAGTGCGGAATGTTTTATTAAAGTAGCAGTATGAATAAAATTATCTGGCAAAATAATGTTTTATGAAAATTCTTTTTTTAGACCAAAGTGGTAAACCAGGCGGCGCAGAATTATGTTTAATAGATATTGCTAAACCCTATCGCGATAATGCTTTAGTAGGTTTATTTGCAGATGGGTCATTTAAACATCTACTACAGCAAAATAATATCCCAGTAGAAGTTTTGACAAATAAAGCGATCGCAGTTCGTAAAGAAAGCAATGTAATCCAAGGTTTAAATACTTTGGGACAGCTTATTCCTTTAATTACTAAAGTAGTTCAAAAAGCCCGTGAATACGATTTAATCTACGCTAACACCCAAAAGGCATTAGTTGTTGGAGCAATAGCAAGTTTTTTCTCGCGCCGTCCTCTGGTCTATCATTTACATGATATTCTCTCCAGAGAACACTTTAGCCAAACTAACCTGCGCATAGCTGTTAACCTAGCTAATCGTTTTGCATCGTTAGTAATTGCAAATTCTCAAGCTAGTAAAACAGCCTTTATAGAAGCAGGAGGACGCCAAGATATTATCGAGGTTGTCTATAACGGCTTTGAACCGAAAAATTATCAAACTCATGAATCTGACAGCAAAAGATTGCGGCAAAATTTAGAATTAGAAGGGAAATTTGTAGTTGGACACTTTAGCCGACTCGCACCTTGGAAAGGGCAGCACATTTTAATTGATGCCCTGACTCAATGCCCACCACAAGTAACTGTAATTTTAGTTGGCGATGCATTATTTGGCGAACAAAATTATGTCCAACAATTGCACCAACAAGTTGCCAAACTTGGATTAGAAAACCGCGTCAAATTTTTAGGGTTTCGTTCAGATATTCCTCAGTTAATGGCAGCTTGTGACTTAGTTGCACATACCTCTACTGCCGCAGAACCTTTTGGAAGAGTGATTGTTGAAGCAATGCTGTGTGAAAAACCTGTAATTGCAGCAAAAGCCGGGGGTGCAATGGAATTAATAGAACACGAATTTAATGGTTTTCTGGTAACGCCAGGAGAACCCCAGGAACTTGCACAAGTAATTACTACCTGTTTACAGGAAACAAAGATAACTGCAAATATAGTTAATAACGCTAGGACTACGGCTAGTCTGCGTTTTGATATTGCAACTACTAATCAGCAAATTGCCCAACTGCTGTCTCATATCATGTCCGCTTAAATAGACATAATACTCGCGCTAACCCCACTCAGAAAAAGGTAGTTTTTGCTTCCTTTCTCACCTGCAAAGGAGTGCTTTTATGATTGACAATTAGACAGGTATAATATTAAAAATCAGTACAGCGTCGTACAAATTTGTAGCGAATCGAATTTCAAAAATTGCGTTCTCGTAGAAACGTTTATACCAACTTACTTAACTTAGCAATAAGAACTGATTCGTAAACAAAATTTGAAGGATACTCAACTCATTGCTAAGTCTAAGTTTCAGCGAATAAGTGCTGTATTAACTTAAATTATTGAAACCCTTATTAGACAACTACTTTACTTGAGTTTACAAATTAGCTCTGATGTATGTCATATAAAAAGTGTGATTAAAAACACTGCCTACAAAAACTTTTATCTTATATTGTCATTTCTATAACTAATACAGCAGAAATATATTCAACAATCTGCTTCGACATCCGACTATCCACATTTGGTAGATAAAAAGATTTTTACACCATAGCGATGTGTCATAAAAACACATCGCAACACATAACACTGAATCAAATCGATGAGGAACACAAATTTATGACCTCAACCACAACTTATACTTACGATGCTGCGGGGAAACTGATATCTGAAAGAATAGACAACAACAGTGATGGCACAATAGACTCAGTTATTACCTACCGCTATAACCAGATATCCTTTAGTAATGACAACAATGGTGATGGCATCGTTGATAATGTCACAAACTTTACTTATGATGTTAACGGCAACCGGACATCTGCTAGTACTGACTCTAATGGTGATGGCATCGCTGATAATGTCACAACCTTTACTTATGATGCCAACGGCAACCAGACAGCCGGTAGTGTTGACTCTAATGGTGACGGCATCGCTGATACTGTAACTACCTATACTTATGATGTTAACGGCAACCGGACATCTGCTAGTACTGACTTTAATGGTGACAGTATCGTTGATAGTGTTACTACTTATATTTATAATCCTGATGGTAATTTGATATCTGAAAGCATTGACTCTAACAACGATGGCATAGCTGATATTGTCGTAACTTATACTTATAATGCTGATGGTAATCTCATATCTGAAAGCGTTGATTTCAACAGAGACGGTATAGGTGATAATGTCTCTACCTATACTTATGATACTAATGGTAACAGGATATCCACTAGTATTGACTCCAGCGGCGACGGCGTAGGTGATTTTGTCGTAATCTCTGATTATGATGCCAACGGTAACGAGACATCAGCTAGTGTTGACTCTAACGGCGATAGCGTCTTTGATTTTGTCATTACTTCTACTTATGATGCCAACAACAATTTGATAACTTCTAGTCGTGACAATAATATAGATGGCATCCCTGATGAGGTCACAACCTATAATTATAATTATGGACGCGCGTCTGCTAGCTATGACCTGAATAATAATGGTGTAACTGATGCAGTTGGCATCTACAACTACGATTTTAGCGGCAAGCTGATTTCACAGAAGATTGACAACAATAATGATGGTATCTTCGATGGAGTGAATGCTTACAGTTACGATGTTAATAACAGACTAGCTGCACAGCTAGCCGACCTTAATAACGATCGCATCGCTGACGAGATTACCAGTTACAACTACGATGCCAATGGTAAACTAATTACCGCAGATATTGACATCAACAGCAATGGCACTACTGATGCAGTTGCCACTTATTTATATAATGCCAATGGCCAACTCATTAGCAAGACCATCACACAAGGAAATGTACCTAATAAAACCTTAAACGGTGGTAACGGTACAGATAAACTGACTGGAGGTGGTGGTAATGATAAAATTTCAGGCAAAAACGGCAACGATAAACTTTTTGGATTAGCTGGAAATGATGAACTAGTTGGTGGCAAAGGTAATGACATCCTCAACGGTGGCGCTGGGCGTGATATCCTAACAGGGGATTGTGACGCTGATAAATTTGTATTCAACAGTCTGAGTGATTCCCTGTTATCTGGCTTTGATAGAATTACTGACTTGAAAATCGGTGAAGATAAAATTGATGGGCTGTATGCAGTTACCGCTGCTAATTTAGTTCAACTTGGCACTGTTGCGAGTTTAAATCTCTCAGATGTACAACACATATTGACTGCAACTGCTTTTGTAGCTAAAGGTGCGGCAACTTTTACCCTTGGTACAGGCAATCATCAGCGGACTTTTCTGGCACTCAACGATAACACTAATGGATTTTCTGCGCTTACGGATGCTGTGATTGAGATTAGTGGCTACAAAGGTAACTTAACTAACTTAGCAGTTGTCTGATCGTATCCTATCCGGTTGAAGACTTATCGTTTAAATTTACACGCAGACACTGGCAATATCGTGAGGTTAGAGGCAGGCTGTTCTTTACCAGGGGGAGAAGAGAAGCAGGGAGATAATTATTCCTCCCCTGCTTCCCCTGCTTATCCGAACCTTATTAGAGACACGGGGACGCAAGGATTTTTTTCTCTTCCCCTGCTTAAAAACAGCCTTCCCCAACAGATAATTTCCACAAAGCCAAGGGTGTTGGTTTATGAGTGTGACTACAAACCGACTAATTCACGAGATTCAAAATCAGTGAGTTGTTGAGCGATCGCTAATCTAGCTTCTAACTTTGCTACGCTAAACTGGTTACGCAGATATTCCAAATGGCCGATGGCATTTGCCTTTTCGCTAGTTAAGCGGATGAAAGTGTCCATTGCCTTTTGATATTCCTGATTCACAAGCAGCACTTCAAAACGACGCGCCTTGCGTTGAGCGTCATTTTTCAAATCCATCTCAAACGCGGCAACCCGATCCGCATTCCCTTCAAATCGGTTAATCTGGTGCTGCACTGCCATCAACTGAGAGTCTATTTCATTAGCCCGTTGAGCAGCTTGGGCGATCGCAGCTGGATAATGACTCAGTTGCATCATCTAATAATTTTCCTCTAAGGTCAAGAATTTAATCTTTAAGCAAAAAACTAACCCTGGAATCCATTTTCCCAAAGGCTGTCACAGAGCAGTTTTATACTTAAGTAAGTTTACTAACGGTATATATTTATTATAGTAAATTTTACGGTTTTTGACCAATATAATGGCTCTGTTCTAGTCAGATTTACTTGAATTTAGCTAAAAGTCTGTAAATTTATTTCTTTGCACCTGTCAAGCCCAGAGAAAATTTTGCAATCTAGCTAAACCATTACGTAAGGGAAGTGACGCTTTACTTTATACTATCTTTATAAAAGTTTCTCAAATATGAAGTTAATATAAACTCTCCTTAAATTTTAATAGAAATTTTTGTATTTGTATATACTTATTCCTAGTAAGCTATATGAATTCAAGCTTATTTGTATATTTTTTTACCCTGCGACACACTAATTCCCTGTAGACTTAGCTATAAAACTAAATACTTAGGTTTGAGTTATAGCAGAACTTAACTCTATTTTGGGTTTTGCTAAAACTTAACCTCATGTCCCGAACATTTAGCATAACTCGCCGCAGGCATCGCTTTTTCCAAGACATACAGGCAGACTTCAGAAGTTGCAATTCTGACCTAAAACAGCTTTACGTCAGAGTTTGAGACTGAGATCGCGTAGTTCACTTTCCTTGACAGTGGATGTTACAGCAACTGTCAAAATTGATGCTGTTTGAAAAAAACTCATTTTTCAATACCACCGAGCAATAAAATAAATTACCAAGACTCGTAGCAGTACAAGCACTAGCCTTAAGTTCAATCTTCATAAACCTGATAACAACAGGAGTCATTTGCATGGCTACATTTACCGTTACTAACACTAACAACAGTGGTGCTGGTTCGCTGCGGCAGGCAATTTCAGATGCCAATGCCCTTACAGGAAGAGACATTATCAAATTTGGCGGACTGTTTAATGATGCGATCGCTGATACCATCAATTTGACTGGTAGTAGCTTGACTATCAAAGATAATCTTACCATTCAAGGTACAGATGCCAGCTTACTAAGCATTATAAAAAATGCTGCTTCTCGTGTTTTTGACATTCGTAATGGTGTTAGTGCTGCTATCAACGGGCTAACTATTACCAATAGCTACAGTAGCGAAGGAGGCGGTGGTGCTATTTCCAATAGTGGTGTCCTCACCTTAAGCAACAGTAATGTTATTGGCAACACTGCCGATAACGGCGGCGGTATCTACAACTCTGGTAACCTCACACTCAATAGCAGCAAGATTATTGGTAACGATGCAAACGAAAGGGGAGGCGGGATCTACAACAGTGGCACTTTAACAGTCAATAACAGCACCATCAGTAGCAACAATGCAATATATGACGGCGCTGGGATTTACAACGACGGCAACTTGACTGTGAACTACAGTACCATTAGTGGCAATGAGGTAGCTAACTACGACAATAACAACTACTACCCCAGTTCAGGCGGCGGTATCTACAATACTACCTTTGGTACTATTGATGTCAATAACAGCAGCATCACCAGCAATCATGCAGACCAAGCATCAGGTGGTGGTATTTACAACTCTGGTATCCTAACTGTTAGCTACACTACCATCACTAACAATAATGCAGACGATACCTCGTTTGAAGTAGGTGGCGGTGGTATCTACAACGATGGCACCCTGACAGTCAGAAACAGCACCATTAGTAACAATACTGGATATTTTGGTGGCGGTATTTACAATCAAGGTACGCTAACCGTCAGGAACGCTAATATCCGTGGTAATAATGCCAGCTATGGCGGCGGTATCTATAACGTTGCCAGTGCAACAGTAATCGGCAGCACCATCAGCGACAACGTAGCAGGTGGCGAATCCAACAGCTCCGGTGGTGGTATTTACAATAATGGCACTCTCATTCTCAGCAACGATACCATTAGTAATAACGATGGAGGTTACTACGGTGGTGGTATTGCCAACGGCTTCGGGTATGGTGAGAAGACCAATGGTACTGCGAGTGTTACCAACAGCATTATCAGCGGCAACAAGGCAGTTTATATCGGAGGCGGTATCTACAATAATAATGTCTTTACTTTAAAGAGCAGCACTGTTAGCGATAACGATGTCGGCACAGCTTTCTTCTCTGACGGCAGAGGTGGCGGTATATTCAATGGTGACACCTTCACAGCGATCGCTAGCATTATCAGTGGCAATGAAGTAACATCTGATGGTGGCGGTATCTACAATACTGATGGGATTCTGAAGCTAATTAACACCACGATTAGTGGCAATAAAGCAATAGGCTCTTTCAGCTACGACTACTACGAAGGCTTTGGCGGTGGCATCTACAACAATGATGGTACTGTAACGCTATACAACAGCACCATCAGCGGTAACTCTGCATACTACGGTGGTGGTGGTATTTATAACAATGATGGCACTATAACTGTGGGCAATAGTACTATTGTCCTCAATACCGCTTACGATCGCGAAAAAGGCAAGTATAACAAAGGTGGTGGCATCTACAATCTCAAAGGTACTGCCAAGATTAAAAACAGCATCATTGCTGGCAATAACAAGTCTGCAACTAACCCCATCAATCCAGATGTCGTAGGTAAGTTCGCCAGCAACGGCTATAACCTGATTGGACGTCGCAGTGGCAGTACAGGCTTTAATAGTAGCGAAGAGTTAAAAGTTGCGATCGCCAAAGTTATCGATCTCAAGTTAAAAAACAACGGTGGTTTAGTCAAAACCCATGCCCTAGTTGCTGGTAGCCCTGCTATCAATAGCGGCAGAAATCAAGACGTACCTAGCGATACTACAGATTTAGATAGCGATGGTAATACTACCGAGCCAATTCCATTCGACCAACGGGGTATTGGTTTCCGTCGCATCTCTGGTAAAAAAGTAGATATTGGTGCATTTGAGCTAGCCTAGCCTAACTGATACCATTTTGGATTTTCTCATAGTTCAAGAGCGAGCTTTTGAATAATCCATATTTTCCAACGATGATGCTGTATTGAATAAAACACAGACAAAAATAGATTTTCAAACCTATTGCCTGTTCCCTGCTACAGAAAAAATTGAAGTTGGGTTAAGCCAAACGCCACCCAACAAAATCTGTTGCGAAATCCAGCACCTAACCTCAAGCCGCTTCTCGTAATTGTGAGGGTACATTCACCTCTGGAAACGAAAGCGAGAGTTGTTCGGCTTGAGGTACCGCAGCTTGTTCTAACACTTGAACTTCGATATTTACACTCACCAAATAACTGCCTGTATCCGCACCAACTGCTTCAGCAATTAATTTGGCAATATCCGGACGCTTAGCCGTCAAGGGGTCACGTAAAATGCAGCGATCCCATTCATGCTTCGCAGTCGGATTGAGGTTGAGAATATAATGCTTCATCATCGAACTAACCCTTTAAACCATCTTCCAGAAGGTTTTCACGCAGCCGTTATCCATTTGGCTAGGCTTTGTGAATGCTATCTCTCTATTATAGTACAAAAGTACTAATTTAGTAATTAGGAATATGGGGTGGTGGGGTGATGGGGTGGTGGGGTGAAATTCTCTCCCCATCTCCTCATCTCCTCATCTCCTCATCTCCTCATCTCCCCATCTCCCCATCTCCCCCTGCCCCATTTCTAATGACCCTTTCCGTTACCTTGCAAATTCACCAATGAGCTATCATTGACCCAAATTGCTTGCTGAGGGACGGAAATGGTAATGCCGGCTTCGTCTAGGGCGATTTTCAGGCGGCGGCGGAACTCTCGTGCGACATCCCACTGTTTGAGGGGCTGTGTTTTAATCCAGACACGAATAATTAAACCGCGATCGCCAAATTGATCTATGCCTAAAACTTGCGGTGGTTCTAATATTTGATACTGCCATTGCAGGTCTTGATTCATGTTATCCGCAACGGTTTTAATCAACTTCAAAGCCTCGTCTGTATCGGCTTGGTAATCGACAGGAATCGTTAAATCGGCTCGCGACCAACGGCTAGAAAGATTGGCAACAATTTTAACTTCACTATTGGGAATCGTGATTAAGCGCCCTTCGGAATCCCGCACCTGGGTCATCCGCAGATTTAAATTTTCTACTAAGCCGCCGACATTTCCCACATTAATCACATCGCCTAAAGCGTACTGGTCTTCTAAAATAATCAAGAAACCGTTAATCGCATCTTTAATCAAGTTTTGCGAAGCTAAAGATACGGCAACACCCACCAAACTTGCGCCCGCGAGTAAAGGTACAACATCTATACCCAAGGATATCAGCGCCAGTATAAAGCCTACTGCTACACAGATAAAAGTAGCAATACTTTTAGTAACACCAGAAAACGTGGAAACTCGCAGTTGCAGGCGTGCAGAATCTTCTGGAGTGATAAAAGCACTAGTGTTAATTAGAGTCGAGGCGAAGCGGTCAATTAAGGCATAGCTGAGACGTACAGCTACATAAGTTACCAGTAAGACAACACCTAATCGCAAAGGAAATTGGGCGGCCATGAGAATCGCTACTTGAAATCCTCGCGTGTAGGGAAATAGACCCAAAATAAAGAAACTTCCACCTCCCCAAATTCCTGCTTGAGTTAGCTGGAACAATCGTCTTTTGGCTTCTTGGATATGTCGGTCTTGTCGTTGATTTAGTTCTGTTGTAATTGGTTGAGTTGTTGTTGAAATTAAGGGGGTGAATCCGTTTTCGGCTTGGGGAGTAGTAAGGAGATTGGAATTTTTTTTGGAACGCCTTTGCCAGCTATTTACTCCCATACTCATGACAATCATTGCCACTCCGGTAGCCGCAGCAATTTTAGCTTGCTCGATTAAAAATTGAGTTTGTCTCTCTTGTCTTGCCTGTTGTAAATCTTCTTTTAAGGAATCAGCAATTTGATTTGCCGATGTTGACATATCAACTTGTCGCAGCCCAGCATCTTCAGAGGTAACAGTCATCAAATATTGGTCGTTGATATAAATGACTGGTAAATCGTTGACTTTGCGAACTTCTGTCTTGATTGGTGTGTTGGGTGGTGACTGAAAGTAAAATTGGCTAATTGCTTCGAGTTTCTTTTGGATGTCTTCTAAACGCTCGGGAAAGCTAGTTCTCGACCCAGCAATTTGAAATAAGCGACGACCATCCAAATAAACCCAACCGGAAACAACTCTGTCATTGCTATCATTGCTCGTACTGCTGGGAGCTTGCAAATTCGGGAAAAAAGGAATCTGGGCGCTGGCTTTTGGCACAGATACAACGGTTATAGCCGTTGAAGTTGCGATCGCCATTACTACACCAAAAGTTTTGCGGCCTTTAGTTAACGCACTCCTCTTAGACAAGTGGGACGCTTGATTGGGAGCCTCCAAGTATGGTACGGGCTTGGCGATGTTGCCGAGGTATGTTCCTGCTGAAAATACCTGCCTTTGCTCTTTGAAATCTTTAGCAAAACTGGGCAACAAAATTCCCTTCGCGACCGCCAAAAATTGAAAGCGCACTCAAACACCTCCTTGAATCAAATTTACTCTTGACTGCTTCCATAACCATCCTCCTCAATCAATCTGAGTAAATGTGCCTATCTAAAGTTAAGTGTTTGCCTTCAGACTATAAAATTTTGATGTTTTTTTGAGCATGAACTATCTTTAGGTAGATGACATTGTACTGAGAATGAGCAAGTAAAGCTAAGAATAGCCTTACTCTTACCAAAGATAAAACAAAAAAGAAAAAGCTGGCGACTGAGTTGACATTAAACAGATCGGACGTCAAGCTAGTTCTAAGGACTGTTGACAAATAATTTGCTTTCTTTGAAGCAAAAATTGCCAGTCGTAGAATAACCTAGTAGAGTGCGTAGCTTTTACGTAACTTTTTTACATCTTTGAGGTAACTTTTCATGACCGCAACTTCTCCCCGATTAAAGCACGAGGTTAAAGACCTCGGCCTAGCTCCCTTGGGAAGACAGCGCATTGAATGGGCTGGACGCGAAATGCCAGTTTTACGGCAAATCCGCGATCGCTTTGCCCAAGAAAAACCGTTTGTGGGGTTACGCCTTGTAGCTTGCGCCCACATCACAACAGAAACAGCACATTTGGCGATCGCTCTCAAAGCAGGTGGTGCAGATGCACTGCTAATTGCTAGCAATCCTTTATCAACCCAAGATGACGTAGCTGCTAGTCTCGTCGTCGATCATGAAATTCCCGTATTTGCCCAAAAAGGCGAAGATAACGCAACTTATAGCCGCCACGTCCAAATCGCTTTAGATCACCGCCCCAACGTGATCATTGATGATGGTAGCGACGTAGTTGCGACCTTGGTTCAAGAACGCCAACACCAAATTGCCGATTTGATTGGCACCACAGAAGAAACCACAACGGGAATTGTCCGCTTGAGAGCAATGTTCAAAGATGGCGTTCTCACCTTCCCCGCAGTGAACGTCAACGATGCTGACACCAAGCACTTCTTCGATAACCGCTATGGTACCGGGCAATCGACCCTTGACGGTATCATCCGCGCTACAAACATTCTGCTAGCTGGTAAAACCATCGTCGTTGTTGGTTATGGCTGGTGCGGTAAAGGTACAGCACTCCGCGCCCGTGGTTTGGGTGGTAACGTAGTTGTTACCGAAATTGACCCCATCAAAGCAATCGAAGCCGTAATGGATGGTTTCCGCGTCCTGCCAATGGCAGAAGCGGCTAAAGTCGGCGATTTGTTTATCACAGTCACCGGTAACAAGCACGTGATTCGCGGCGAACATTTCGATGCGATGAAAGACGGTGCAATAGTTTGTAACTCCGGTCACTTTGATATCGAACTCGACCTGAAATACTTGGCTAGTCAAGCTAAAGAAATCAAAGAAGTCCGTCCCTTCACCGAAGAGTATAAATTAACCAGCGGTAAATCAGTCGTCGTTCTCGGTCAAGGACGCTTGATTAACCTCGCCGCCGCCGAAGGACACCCCAGCGCAGTGATGGATATGAGCTTTGCCAACCAGGCTTTAGCTGTTGAATACCTAGTGAAGAATAAAGGTAAATTGCAACCTGGTTTGCACTCCATTCCTACCGAAGTAGACCAAGAAATTGCTCGACTCAAATTGCAAGCGTTAGGAATTACCATTGATAGCCTAACACCAGACCAAATTGAGTACATCAATTCTTGGACTAGTGGAACTTGATATAGTAAGGGACTGGGGACTGGTGACTGGGGACTGGGTGAAAAGTCTTGTTGTATCGAAGTTTTCTCATCTGTGAATGTCCTAACCACCTTGTCTGTTGCTATACATTGATTAATTGATTTTTTGAGGGATAGGCTTTGGCTTATCCCTTTTTTTGTACTTCGCGCAACCATACAAACGACAATGAAAACCCAATAGTCTTACAGCTTACACCAATTCACGAAATTACTGCTATAAATCACTTCCTCTGCTCCCTCTGCCTATCATTTTTCAAGTAAAATCGTATTAACTCCTCTCCATCTCCAGCCTAACCTTTTCTAAATTCTCCCGCACAGCCAGACAGCGGACATGATTCGCACCCCAAACGCGATCGCAAATTTCTAAAGCTTGCAAATAAAGAGATTTGGCTTCACTATAACGCCCCGTTGTCCGATAAATTTCCGCTAAATTATTGAGACTTTCTGCAACATTCGGATGATTTTCTCCTAACAACAGCTGATCGAGTTCCAAAGCTTGTTTGCATAAAGGTTCCGCCTCATTGTAGCGTCCTTGTTCCCGATACAAATAACCCAAAGCATAGATAGTATCTGCTAAAAGCGGATGCGCCTTTTGTAATACACGCTGCTTCAGTTCCAAAGATTGTAAAAACAAAGATTCCGCCTCATTGTAGCGTCCTTGAGCGCGGTAGATTAAACCTAAATTGTGTAAATCTGTAGCAACATCAGGATTTTCTTCTCCTAAAAATTGCTTGTCTAATTCTATTGCTTGTTGCGACAAAGGTTCCGCTTCATTGTAGCGTCCTTGATGGTAATAAAGTAGCGCTAAATTATTTAATATCAGAGCAAAAGAAGGATGATTTTCGCCTAGTAAAGTTTTGGCAATTTCTAGCGATCGCAGATACAAAGGTTCTGCCTCATCATAACGTCCTTGTTCGTCGTATAATAAGGCCAAATTATTCAGACTCGCCACAAAATCAATATGATTTTCTCCCAATAAGCGTTTTCTCAGTTCCAAAGCTTGTTGATAGAGAAGTTCTGCTTTGCTATATTGCCCAGTAGATTTGTAAATTCCTGCCAAATTATTCAGACTAGTAGCGTAAACCGGATTGTTTTCTCCTAATAGACGTTTTCTTAATTGCAAAGCTTGTTGATATAGTGGTTCGGCTTCGCTGTACCGTCCTGTTGCACGATATAAACCTGCTAAATTGCTGAAATTAGCAGCTAAATCTAATTGTAAACCTAACTCATTTTGCAATTCAATCGCTTTACGCCAATATTTGATTGCGAGTTCTTGTTCTTCTTGATAATTTTGAGACTCACCGCGTTCTAATCTACCGCGATAAATATCGCCCAATCTGGAATACAAAGTAGCCAAGCTGGGGTCTTTAGTTCCTCGTTCCTCTTCGATATTATCAATTAGCTTTTCTAAATCTCGAATTGGTAAGAAAAAATGGTTATTTTCATTAGTATCTGTACCTGCTAACTCCGTATCTCGAAAAGCAAACCGAATAGGTTCTAATTCCTTACCAGGAATAGCACTTGTTTTTTTAGATGCAAACCTAAATACACCGTTGCGCCAACTCCAAAAATCAGGAGCTTTTTTAATCAAATTGATTAAAATTTGATTAGTTAACCAAAGCACAATTGTAAAAGGAAAATCGCGCAATCCTTCCCTTGTCCACTGTAAGTAACCAAAAAACTTCTCTTGTTCTGATTGCTCGTTCCCTAATCTGAGAAAATAAAATTGTTCGGTACCCGTTACAGTAATTACTGCTGGTTGACGCTGGCGCAGATATTCTTCTTGTTCTACGAGTTGGTTGAGAGCAGCTTTTAAACTCGGTTCATAGCGTGCTAAAATTGTTTGATACGTGCGAAAATTAGGTTCTACTTCGGATTCGTATCTGGTAATAATCTCATCACGAAAATTGGGGTCATCGCAAACAGCAATCAGTAAATTTAATCCGTGGGTTTTAGCTTCAATAGAAACAATTAAATCGTCATACGCATCTTGATTTTCTCCTTCATCATCTAGAAAACCTTCATTTAACATTAATCGCTCCTTGTATTTTCAAGCTTTCTATAATAATTGGATGAACATCGTACCACGTTTCTTCAGTACGATACTCTAGAACGTATAAACCATGTAGTAAATCCAAAAACTCAGGTTGTTTAGGGTCGTTAGGCTTAAACTGTTGATAAACGGTTTGCAAGATATCTATATCAACTTTTCCTAAACGTATAGAAAAATCATTACGAATTTTATTGATTGCTTGGGTGAGAATTTGGTCGTTAATAATAACTTGTGCGTTGGGATTTCGCCGAATCATCCGCAAACAAATACGGCAACACTCCTTAGAAATGCGAATTAGCTCTCGCAAGACACCGCCACTATAAATAACAATCTTTTCCGCAGTTTCTGGTACTATTAATTCACTAGCAATCCGCTTGCGTAAAACTTCACCAAGAATCTTTGTTGCTTCCGGACGCGGTTGAGCATTGGGAAGGCGGTTTTTACCTTTATCAAATATTTTGAGGACAGGCATTGCCACAATTTGGTCGTTAGTTTCTGTAGCAATGATTGTGCTGATAAATGTTTCTCGCAAAACTGCAATGGGGATAGTATAGATAATGCGAAAATTTGGTTGGCAAAGAGCTTTAATATTATCCTTATAAATTTCGTTAACTCTGCCTAAATCGAGTTTATCTAAATCGTCAATAATGACTAACACATCTTGTTTTGTAGCGGCTTGAATCAAAGCAGCAATTTCGTTAATTCTTGCGACCAAATCTGAAATTTTACGTTCAAACTCTTGTTTAATTTCATCCCGGACACTAGCATCAGCTTTTAATTTAGAGCTAATTAACTTGAGTAGGTCAAAACCGATTTCAGCTTCTATTTGTAAATTTAATTCTTCAGTGCGAGTCCGAGTAGCAAACCATTTATAAAGAGCTTCCTTAGTACTTTGAGGAATATCAATCCGGCGTGCTTCTGCTTCTGCCATTAAATTGACTGCAATGGCAAAAAGAATATTAATATGGTTCACTGCTGACATTTCAATTTTATCAGCGATAGAAAATAGAACTACAAAATACTTATTTTGAATTTGCCTGCTAAATTCAGCTAACAAAGTTGACTTACCACAACCCCGATGTCCTGTAAAGACTATTTTGCCATCTTTATTGGGGCTGTCTTCAACTAATTGATTGAGGTCTGCAATCAAATCATCGCCATATTCGACTCTAAATCTTTCCATTTCGTTCTGTTCCATTAACGGGAACAGTTCGAGATTGCTATATGCTTCTTGAAAAGAAATTAATAGTTCTTGAGACATTGGATAGTGCCATAAGAGTTCTAACTATTCATATAATGCCTCATGATTTATGTAGTAAAATCTCACTCAATGTCTAGAAGCGACTATACCCATTGGGCTGCAAAAATCTCATCCAAAAATGATTACTAGGTAAAGAGTATATTATGCTTTAAAAATAGATACTTTATCGCTAAGATAATAAACGAAAAACAAGTCCTAAATGGGGATAACAAATAAGTTTGTAACGATAGATTATACATTAATATATTAATAATAAATTATAGATTATACATATAAAATAGTGAAAGTTACTTAACAAATAAAGAAAATAAAATTTTGACTTATAAAAATAAATTTTTAGTGTACTTTGCTTCATTTTGCCTATTGCTAAATGTCACTTTAAGCAACTTTAGAGTTTTAGCATTATTCTTTAACCCCAGGACTTCGGTAATATTCAACCTGGATGGTAGCGATCGCCAACTACAATACTGCTAAAATAAATCCAGAAATATTTGATGCCGTAGCAATTCTATGACCATAGCTCAAGAATTAGAATCTCAAGAAGGCATCCCTGGCGATGTTATATTTCCTCCTAGCGATTTATATAGTGACGAGCCTCCCTTGGAAACCGAACTGCATCTGAGACAAATAATTTTACTTTTGACCTGTCTAGAATGGCTGTGGCGAGAGAGAAATGATTTCTATGCAGCTGGAAATTTGACTATCTACTACAGTCCGCGCCAACTAAAATCAGAATTATTTCGAGGCCCAGACTTTTTTGTAGTGTTGGGAACTCAACGCCAAACGCGTAAGAGTTGGGTAGTGTGGGAAGAAGATGGAAAATATCCAAATTTAATTCTAGAAATTTTGTCAGACTCAACAGCAAAGACAGATAGAGGTTTAAAAAAAGAAATTTATCAAGATACTTTCCGCACCCCTGATTATTTTTGGTTTGACCCATACACATTAGAATTTGCAGGATTTCATTTAGTAGATGGGAAATATCAACCTCTGCAAGCAAACGAACAAGGATATTTGTGGAGTCAACAGTTAGGATTATATTTAGGAATTCATGAGGGACTATTGCGGTTTTTTACACCAGATAGACAACTAGTTCCAACACCTGAAGAAACAGTAGAACAGACAGAGCAAAAATTAGAACAGGTAGAACAAAAGGCAGAACAAGCAGAACAAAAGGCGCAACGTTTAGCAGCAAAATTGCGTGAGTTAAATATCGACCCCGATACAATTTAGATAACTGCGAGCGCACTGCTATCAAAAAGTTAAAAACTGAGATTGTACAGTGCGTTAGGCTAAAGCTATAAGGCAGCAATATATGTTATAAAAACGGTGCGTTAGCCAAATGGCGTAACACACCGTACAATTAATTATTCATAAAAATTTCAAGGCCAAACGTCTTTCAGAAAGTTGCAAGAAACCATATATAAAATTCAGTTTTCTATCTAGGAAACGCTTGGTATTACAGAACGAACGGTGTTGATAAAGTTTTGAGCATAATTATATGTTGAAAAGTCGAGAGCGCGTTGCCGTGCAGCGGCTCCCGCACTTTGGGCAAATTCTTGCTCGTCAAGATAACGGAGAATAGCGATCGCTAATTTATCCGCATCGCCGTAAGGTGTTAATAGTCCATTAATTCCATCTGTAATAATCTCTGTCGGCCCGCCTGCATCGCCAGCAATTACAGGTTTTCCCAAAGCCATCGCTTCAATAATCACAATACCAAATGGTTCTTTATCGGATGCATGGACAAATACATCCATCGCCTGTACCCACTCTGGAATATTCCGCTGTAACCCAGTCATAATTACTTGCTCTTTCAAGCCTAAAGCGGCGATTTCTGCTTTTAAAAAGTCTTCATAATCTGGTTCCAAATCGTGTTTCCCGCCAACTATTACACAATGGGCGTCGGGATACTGCTGTAAAATTTTGGGCATAGCTTGTACCAATACATGCATTCCCTTCCATCGTTGCAATCTGCCGACAATTCCAATCAACGGCCCGTGCAAAGGTAAGCCTAACTTTCGCCGTGCTTGTTGAGGAGAAGGTAAAGCATCAGGTTGAAATCGGTCTAGTGCTACGCCAGGATAGACCAAAGGTGTTGGTCTGTGCGGCCAAATTTCGGCTTGTGCTTGCTTGCCATCTTGGGAGAGAGTAATAATTGCCTGCGCTGGAATTAAAGTAGCAAGTCGTACTAACCAAGTTTTATCGCTGGGCACTTCTAGCTGATACCACACAGCAGGTAACCCCGCCAACATCGCTGCCAAGCCTCCGGATATGTGCGTTATCCACATCCAATTGACAATTATATCTGCACTTTCCTCACGGGCGATCGCAGCTATCCGCAAAACGGCAGCAATAAAACGGTGGATTTGGCGTAAACGTCCAATTTCCACAACTTGCGTCTCAATGCCGAGGGACTTTACTTGTTCTACCATCGGGCCGTTTTCTAAAAATATTACTAGCCACTTGATGCCAGCATTACGTCCTTGCTGCATCAAATCCCAAAGCATCATTTCACCGCCGCCTCGTTGTTCGGCTAGTGGCATTACAATAATTACTTTCATAATTTCAACCTCTTCTCTAAAGGTGTTTGTCTGAAATTTTATTTTTGTTGGTGCAAATAATACTTATGCCCTGCCATAGCCATAGCTAAAAATCCCCAAAGAATCATACCTGCTACGCTCAACATGCCACTACCAATAACTAGTTGTGTCGCAGAACTAATCCCAATGGCGCGGGCAGCGCTGATAAAACTATCAAAACGACCCTCACCATATTTACTAACACTAACAATTAACAAAATTAATCCACCCATATAAAAGCTGGCTCCAAACCAACCAAGGGTAAAAAACATATCTAGAATCCCACTATCAATTACAATTACTTCGATTTGTCCAGTTTTTTCATTGACTTTCCAGATATTTCCTAATCCGTTACCTAAAGCATTAGAAAGAGCTAAACTCAGGTTTTTGTCGTAACTTTCTGACCTATCTCTAAAACTGTTATCTTCTTCCAGATTAGAGAAAGTTTGCAAACGCTCTGATATAACCTGAGAAATTGGTTGAATGGTTGTTAATGGCACAACACAAATTGCCATGACCACAATTATAGTTATTAAGCGCATTTGAATCCGGGTTTTAACTGAACCCACAATCATAATTATTCCTAATAACCAACCGCCCCAATTTGTACGCGCTTGTGTCAATAAAAAGGATAAATAACCAACGGCTGAGGCAGGAAAAATTAAACTTCCAGAGCTAGTAAATAATAACAATAGTCCAGCTTGCATTACGGAACCAAAGGGGCCGACTGAGTGCAATGTACTCCAGACGCGCATACCAAAAGGTACGGGATTTCCAGAACTCATGAATAGTTTTGATTGTATGAGCCAGTATCTATCCCATTCAGGAGCAACAACGAATTGATATACGCCATAAGCTCCTAAAATTAACACGCACCAGAGGAATGTTCGCTGAAGATTTTGGCGATAGATAGGATAATCTCGCCAGTTAATAAATAAGTGAAAAGCAAAAATAACTGGGCCTAGCCAATCTAATAAACCGCGTGCTACTGGAACTGGTGCGTTGTAAATTAAACCTACTAAAAAGCCGTAAAAGACTCCGATAAAAGCCAAAATAAATGGCAAACCCCCCTGATAAAAAGCGCCTCTAAAACGTCGCAAAAAAGTTGCTATAGTGACAAACACCACTAGGTATGGTGCTATCAGCATTTGACGGGTAGGATCCCATCCGACTCGATAATCAACTAAGCGGGTAGCTAAGGGTGTAAGAAAGCATATCCACCAAGTAAAGCCGATATAAAGAATAGGATGGCGTAAGTATAAAAATACAGCTACTACTAAAGCTGTCACTGGATAAATAAGGCGCAATGCCGCAGTAGCACCAGCAAAATAGCAAACTACAGTTAATAAGAGAAAGCCTGCGATCGCCATCCAACCCTCTAGCGATCGCTCCTCAGGAGAATAGTTTTCTTGCGAAAAACTATTATAAAGTATCTGCTTAGAAATCATTCAATTTTGAATTTTGAATTTTGAATTTTGAATTGATTTATATCCTTCCCAACGTCCGCGCCAAGATGCCAACAACTTTTTACTTGCCAAGTCTCCTTGACTGGGTAGAAATCTCAGCCATTGTATTAAGCCAAAACTATCGCAGCTTCCCACTAATATTGCCCAGAATAAAAATACAATCCTGCGGATAGATGACAAATGTTCTAATAAAACTAAGGTTTCATTATGAACTAAATTAATCAAGGCAATTTCATTAAAGCTGTTTCGCCGATCTTCATCAAAACGTTGTGCTGGGTAATGTTCTACAGCAATGCTAGGGTCGTAAACTATCTTCCAACCAGCTCGCTTTAATGTCAGCACGAACGCCATTTCAAAATGTACTTGCGCTCCTGTACCCCGCATCCGTTCGTCAAAGCGCAATTCCCCTATTGCTTCTTTGCGAAAACTCATGTTTACGCCCTTGAGAACATCGACCTCGCGGGGTTCTCCTACTCCCAGATGATGGTTGCCAATCACGCGTCCAAACCATTGCAATCGACCAACTATCAGGCGGGATTCGTCTTCTAATTTGTTGCCGTGATGTATCCAATCACGTCCGCCAAGACCGCCAAGGCGACTGTCGCGGGCAAAGTAAGCAGCGATGCGCTCTAACCAATCAGGATGCGGTGCAGCATCATCATCAGTAATAGAAACAATATCGCCCTTCACTTGTGCTAATCCGGCGTTCAGGGCTGCGACTACCCCGGTTTGCGTGACTTGCACAGTTTGTAGTGGCAGCTTGTCTGCTTTAAATTGGGCGAGAAATTCCCAAGTTTCTGCATCCGTATCCCGAACAACTACTATTACCTGATGGGCTGGTTTAGTTTGCTCCTGTAGCGCCAAAAGGCAGCGTGATAGGTCTTGTGGACGGCGATAAGTCGGTATGAGAACGGTGTTGAGCATTCTTGCTTAACTCCTCGAATAGATCCACATAAGTTTGTGCCATAGTAGTCCAGCTGTGTTGTTCTGCCACAGAACGAGCAGCTTGACCCATTTGTTGCATTAGCGATTGTTCGCTCGTTAAAGATATCAATGCCGTTGTCAATGCATCGATATCATCTGAGTCGGGTAAGACGATGCCGCATTCTGGTGTTACTAACTCTGCACCCCCGGTAGCTGTGGCAGTAATTACAGGCAATCCTGAAGCAAGCGCTTCTAACAATACGAGGGTGCAAGCTTCGTATCGGGAAGGAAAAACAAATAAATCTACTGCCCGCATAATTTCAGCGATATCGCGGCGAAATCCGACAAAATGCACGCGTTCTTTTAACCCCAAGGAGGCGGCTAATTGGGGGAAGGGACTACCTTCGATGTGACCTACTACTACTAGATGTAGATCGGGAACTTTGGTTAAGGCGTGTAGAACTGTATCTAAGTTCTTCCTTGGCGTGCGGATGTCTCCGGCGAAGAGTGCCAGGGTGACATTTTCTGGTAAACCTAATTGTTGGCGATTGCTTTTACCAGGAGTAAATTCTTCTAGGTCTACTCCATTAACAATTACGCGAATGCGAGAACGGGGTACACCAATATTAATTAATTCCTGGGCTACCTTTTCGGATACTGCTACCACTACGTTAGCTTTTTGAAAAGCTTGTTTTTCCGAACGTGCATTAAAAGCAGTAAATAGCCACTGATATAAACCATATAAATCTCGGCGATTGCGGGAAATATGAGCTGGCGATCGCAACCACGAACTATGCACAAAATGTACGGCATTCACATCAGCAGCAGCCATATTAATTGCGCCATTGATTTTAACTAAATCAATGTTTGCACGATTTTGATGTAACCAATTTGCGCTTTTTTGAGCAAAGATGAAATTACGTAAAAATTCGGTGGGGTAGCCTTTGACTGGGATTTTAATCCAATTAACTTGAGTGTTTTGTTCTAGTTCTGGGGCGATTTCACTTGCTAATAATGTTAGGTGATGACCGCGACGGATAGCTTCTTTTGCAACTTCGTAGTTGACTCGGCCTTGACCGTCGCCTTTTTTGATTTTATGGGTGATAATACAAAGTTTCATACATTGGTTTATTTAGGAAAAGTCACGCAGAGGCGCAGAGAGAGGAGGAGAGTTTTTTTGCAGTTATTCTTGTAGAGACGCGATGAATCGCGTCTTAAATACGATTATTTGGATAATGCGATTAATTTATTTGCGAAAAATCGCGGTGTGAAACTGAGAGTGAGGGCAACTAGAGTCCGCAGATTAAATTTTTGTTTTTTCAATGCTTGCCAAAAATAAGGACGTGCTGCGGCTATTTGTTCGCTTCGTAGTAAACCAATTCCCAATGTGGTATTTGCTTCTAACCATTTTTGTTGAAAGTACGTCTTAAATTCTTGTAGGCGAGTGTCTTGCATAAAGACTTGATAGCAAAACATTTCGCTTTTGGCTTTGCGAATTTTTGCTTGTACGTCTCGGCTACCACTAAGCATAGTATCAGTTTGTTCGTGGGCGCGATATCGGGTCAATCTTTCTGGATAGTAATAAGCACCACGACCAGATATACAGCAGAGGTAAGTTAAATATAAATCCCACATTCCTGCAACTTCTGGGGGAATACTATCCCAATCAATCAAGTTATTGCGAATTACACAAGATGCAGCAGTGGGTATACTTTTATCTATCAATCCAATTTTAGAGAAAGGTTGATGAATTCCTGGCGTTAGTTTGTCGCGCTTGAAACCGCGTGTATTTTCTTCAGTTCCAGGGTAATTAATTATGCTATTTGCATCAATGATATATTGGTCGCAAAAAGCGAGAATTAAGTCAGAATTTTCTTCTAATGGTGGTACAAGCTTTGCTAAAAAGTCTTGATTCCACATATCATCGTCATGAAGGCTAGCAAGATATTTACCTTGCGCCATTTTAAAGGCGTGTTGCTGATTAGCAAGCATACCGATATTTTGCTCGTGTCGCCAAAATCGAATGCGCGAATCGTTAAAAAATTCGACAATGGCTTGAGGATTTTCTGAGCTGCAATTATCAGAAACAATAATTTCAATATTTTGATAAGTTTGTTCGACAGCGCTGGCGATCGCTTGTTTAAGATAATCTGGTCGATTATAAGTCGGAATAATAACGCTGACTAATGGTTGTTGATGCAATGACATATTTTTTTGTCTTTATTTACTGATTTTTTCTATAAGACTTTGCCTTTGAATAATCAAATTCAGCTATTGTTTTTGCATAAATTGTTCGCAGATTATTTACATGGCAATTCATTGTAAATTCTCTCATCAACAAAGCATGACCTTGTTTGCCCATCTCTAGGCTTTTTTGATAATCGCTAGACAAATAGTTAATGGCTTGCGCTAGTTTTTTAATATCATTACCAGGAACAAGAATACCCGTTTCTCCATCGCGTAAATGTTCGGGAATTCCTCCCACTGCACTACCAATTACGGGACGATAACGAGCATAAGCTTCGAGGGTTACAAGACCGGCAGGTTCAGGCCAAACGCTGGGAAAAATTACTGCAAAACACTGTTGATAAAGTTCATCTATCTTATGGCGATCGCACCAACCATGCCAAGTAATACGGTGCTTCAATCCCAAGGTATCTGCTAACTTTTCTAAGCGCGGTCTTTCCCAGCCTTCACCTGCAATATCAAGTTGAATTTTCGGGTCTGTATGTATTAAGGTTTTAATCAACCATTCCAGACCTTTATCAGAAACAATTCGACCAACAAACAAAATTCTTTGATTTTGATGGACTTGTAAACTTAGAGGTGCAGTTGGTGTCTGTGGTAGAGAAATTCCACAGTGTACTGTTACAGTTTGTTCGGCTGGGATGCCGTTTTTAATTAACTGTTGACGGACATACTCGCTATTGGCAATAAAAGTAATTTTTATCTTTTTTAAGACATCTACAAATTGCTGAGTAGCTTGAATTTCTCTGATAGTCCTTAAGGGTTTACGGCTACCACATTTATTGACTAATTTACCCCGGGTACATCCCAAGTAAGAAAAGTTGCGATCGCAGATTTTCTGCTCTCCAGCTAAATACTTCGTACCGCTAGGACAATACAGTGAGTGATTATGAACGCTGAAGATTACCGGGCATTCACCTGTAAGCTGTAATAGTAAATCTGGACTGTGGAGGTGCAATAATTTGAACTGACTCTGGTCAATATTCTTGAGGGATTTAATTACGCGATCGCTAATATCAGACGAACGATGTTCAAATAGTGAAGCCAAATAAGTTTCAACACCTCCACCCTCACCTACCTCAAAATTTGAGCATTGATAAATCAGGTCTTCTGCAAACTTTTCCCCGTGTAATTGTTTAGCTTTTTGCTGGAAATTATTAATTATTTTAGGCATTAATTACTGCGTTATTACTAGTTTTAGTGCTTGTATCTATATAGACTTAAGTTCGTTAGCTTATCTACCAACATTAAACCAAAACTTGTGTCTGACATCGCTAACATAATGCCTGAGAGCAATGTCTTTACTTGCAGATTTATCGGGATAAATGAACTGGTCTTCTACATGAAGAACATATTTTTTTGAATCGAGAGGCTGACCATGATTGTGGTGCATTGTCAGATGTACAATTGTTTGTTCGGTAAAATAACTAGGATGTTCTGGAAGATTTGCTAAACGTTTAATAGCAAAACTCCAGTCAAATTCATGTCTAAATAAAATAAATCCACCATTTACAGGATTTAACTTTTCAGAATCATCATAGATAATTCGTGCGTCTAGTGACATCGAACAATCAGGGAGATAAAGAGAGTATTTGTTGTCTGATTTACTTAAATCAATTAAATCTATGCCACCAGCAAAAAACAAAATATCTGAATCGGTGTAAATTGTAGTTCCATTAACAGGAATTGACATTAATGCCGATAATTTTCTCCCCATTGGATGCAATTGTGCATAATCAAGAACGCATTGAGGTAAATCTGGTTTCACGAAGTTTTGTAAAAGTACTACCTCAACGCAAGGATGAATGCGGCAGAGTAAATTACAACTAGATTCTGTGTAACTACCATCAGAAACTACTGTAAATGTATTTGGAACGCCGACATGACGGATAAATGACCGAATACTTGCCACTTGTTCTGGCAAATCCCGTTCGCATGATAAGGCATATACACTTATCGGTGCTTGCCGAGTTTGTTTTATCGGGATGCTGACAATCTGAGAAAGCGCTGCTTTATATAAAGAACGATTAAATTTACCCTGCATTTTAGCAGTGTGATAGCCGATATTTACCATTGATTTTCCCTTGTTAAAACTATGAATAGAATTCAGAATTCAGAATGGGCTACGCCCCGCTACGCTAACAGGAGTCAGAATAATCTACCAATAATGAGATTGAGATAATTTAGCATTCTTGTAAATTCGTAATTCATAAATTACGAATTACGTTAGCGTAGCGGGGGTAGCCCATTACGTAGCTTGCTTCTCGCCTTTGGCGAGTATTACGAATTATAGTATTGTGTCTGATGGTATTCCCAAAGCTTGCCGTGGCGTCCGAGTAATTCTTCATACTTGCCCTGTTCTACTATCCTTCCTGCTTCTAAAACCACTACTTTATCGGCTTTAGAAATAGTAGAAAGACGGTGAGCGATCGCAATTACTGTTCTGCCAACAGATAGCTTTTCTAATGAATCTTGAATTAAGCGTTCTGATACAGAATCTAAGGCGCTAGTTGCTTCGTCTAAAATCAAAATTTCTGGGTTTCGTAGTAGCGCCCGCGCAATCGCAATTCGCTGTCTTTGCCCTCCAGATAATCTAACACCCCTATCTCCTAATTGGGTATTAAAACCTTCAGGCATTTCTAAAATAAATTCTAGTGCATTCGCTAATCTAGCAGCCTCTTTAATTTCATCATTCGTAGCTTCTGGAGTTCCATAAGCAATATTCTGCCAAACAGTGGTATTGAAGATAAAAGTATCCTGACTGACAACTGCTATTTTGGAACGTAGAGAGTTAATTTCAAACAGTCGTATATCAGTTTCATCAATGTAAATATTTCCCTCTGTAGCATTATAAAATCGCGGAATTAAATCAGCAAGGGTTGTTTTACCAGCCCCAGAAGCTCCAACTAATGCTGTCATTTTTCCCTTTTCAATGGTTAGGGTAATATTATGCAACACTAGATTTTCATCGTCATAGCCAAAATCTACACATACTAAATTAATTGAGTTATTTAACCTATGAAATTTAATATGTCCATTCTGAAAATAATTTTTATCATCAGTTTTCAGAAGGCTTTTAATGTTGTTTGCTGAACCATGTAAAGTACTGAGAAAAGCTCTTGTGCCATTAATATCTTGAACGAATGGAATAAAACGAAATAGCACAAAGAAAAATGTTAGTAAAGAAGCAACTTGTAGCGTTCCATTACTAACTAAGCTAGTAAATGCCAAAATAATCATTCCCACCAATACCGTAGTAGCTGCTCCTTCGGCAATTGGTTTCACCAGCGTCCAAGTGAAGACAACTTTAGTTGTAGTACTGACTACTTTATCGCTAGCTTTGTAGTAGCGCTGGCGCTCAAATTCTTGAGTGCCATAAGAGTGAACGGTACGAATACCATTAATAAATTCTACGGCTGTTGCTGTGAAATTAGAATTAGCATTTGTGACGCCAAAGCTTGATTCTCTGACTCTGGCATTTAAATTAGATAATCCTACACCTAAAAGTGTAAATAGTAATGCTGATATCAAAGTTAGTTGCCATGATATCAAAAACATTGATGATAAGTAAACAAGAGTTGTTATCCCTCTAGTAAATAAAAAAGCTCCGGCACTAAAACCTTGTCTAATTCTGTCAATTTCTGTGGTAATTGTATTAATTATTTCTCCAGAACGAGTTTTGGCAAAGTAACTCAACGATAAGGATTGTAACTGTTCAAAGATTTGTTTACGTAAGCGGTCTGCAAGATGTACTTGAGATAATTCTGTGTAGACTTGGGAAAAATAATTAAAGGTAGCACGTAACCAAGTACTCAACAAAATTAATAAAGATATACGATATAACCGATTAATTGCTGATGTCTTGGTTCCTAAAATCCAAATATCAATCAAATCTATACTTGTTTGAACAGGTTGAGCGTTAGGACTAGTTAAGCTTTGCAAAAATGAAAGTAAGAAGCCAATACTTACACCTTCAAATGCTGCTGCCAAAATTGAAAATACTAAAGCGGAAATTGCAATTTTGCGAAAGTGTGCAACTTCTCTTAATATCAAATAGTTTTCCTGCCAAAACTTGGTAGCTTTGAGGAAATTGCTGATTGTTTGGGAAAGTTTCAAAAGCATGGATTTTTGTAATGACAATTTGGCATGGGAAAAGGGAGGAACCAGAATTCAGAATTCAGAATTCAGGAGTCAGAATTCAGAATAATTGGGAAGTTAAGAAGTGATAATATAGGAATCCGGTTTGATTACTGAAATTATTTGTGTAGAACAGTAAACAAGATTCTAGAAGATTAACTTGTTGATTTTTTTTCAAAAATCAAATAGGAGTCCTATATTATTCAAAGTGAATATCAAACTCTTTTGGATTCTAACGATTAAAGTATGAATTACCCTACAGATAAATTTCTGAATTCTGAATTCTGAATTCTGTATTCTTCTTCAATTATTTGTATTGCCTCTGCTAAAGCCCAAGAACGAAATCCCATCAAACTCATGTCACCGCGCAGTACGTTAAATAACAATGGCAGATTGTTGAGGTTGTATTTATGCATCCAACGCCCTAGCAGTGTGATGTTGTGATTTGGTGTCGTAGAAAATCTAATGGCTCGAAAAAGTCTACCTTTTTCTCCAACACGCCATTCATGAGAAAAAAGTGACTCTAGCGAGTAAAATTGCAGCAATACAATCAATCCCAGGATAACTGGGCTGAGGAATAACAGCAATAAAAAAGCAACAATCCAATCAATGATTCGTTGTAACCATCTCCAGCTTTGATTAGTTTGTTTTAGCTCTTTATTGCTAGAGGATATGCGTAAGAATATTGGCTTATGAGCTTGTTCGCAAGCATCTGCCCAAAACTGTAGTAAATCTTCACCCAGTTTTGCATCTATACTCACTAAATTTACAGGAGAATGTTTTAAGCATTCTACTAGCGATCGCTGGCTATTTAATGAAGACAAATATGGTGGTTTAACTAGTCCTGGCTGCTTCACCAACAGTTTGCCCCTTCGCCACAGTAATGTACAGGATCTAGAGTAATGGTTTTGGTGTTGCGGAGTTACATCATAAAAATTCTCTAGACTTGGAATTATTGAAGTTGTCATGATGTCTTTGGGTTTATACAAGAGTGAATTGCTGAGGCGAGGCGCTATCAAAAACTATCAAGCTAATTCGTAATTTATATGTAATAATTCAGGAGCCAGAAGTCCAAATCCAGAAGATTTAAAAAAAGAACTGTGATATCAAAGTCTGCTGAATTATTACATTTCACCTATATTTAAAACAAAGTCACCTGTAGAGATAACGGTTAAAAACTTTGTTTAATTGTGTTGAACTTTTTCTGATGCCGAGAAATTTAACAAAACTAGTTCACTCTTGTGCTTTATCTTTGCGAAAGTGCTTTAATCTCTAGAATATAAGAGTTTTAAACAATGGCGATCGCTCAAATAAATTCTTTATTTAGTCTTTAATTAGCCAATAATTTTTCTGAAAACTCATAAAGATAGCATAAATATACAGGATTTTTCCTGATAGTAATAAATCTAAATTTAATAGCTTTTAATACATTTTTAGGGTAGCACAGCTGTGCTACCCTATCGCGGTTGCTGAAATTCAATTGCAAAAATGGCGTTGCTGATTTCATGTATACAAAATCCTTGTAGAGACGTTGCATTGCAACGTCTCTACATCTGGGTTCATACCAACCAATACCCAAAATCTATTTTTCTACAGCTTGGCGCAGAGCTAATTGTTGTTGTTTTACATAAGGTACGTAACTAGCGCTAGAGTTCGATACCCCATTTGCTACAACTCCAATCAAGTTTAATTTGCTCAACATGGCTGTAGCTTGAGCCAGTTGGCTTCTAGTCACAATACCGATACTTGCAACCATGACCACACTACGAGATGATGATGCAGTAAGCATCGCGTCCACCATACCGAGAACTGGCGAAGCATCTATGAGTACCAAATCATAGTTTTCTTCAAATGCTGCCATTAATTGCATCATCCGAGGGGAACTTAAAAGATTAGCTGGGTCAGCAGGTCTCGGCCCGGCTGTCAAAATATCGATGTAGGCTGAACCTGTGTACTGAATACTAATTTGATTGGGTAGAGTTGCATCGCTAGATAGTAGAGTTGAAAGTCCCTGTTCGTTGGGGAGATTTAGCTGTTCGTGCAGGCTAGGATCGCGTAAGTTGGCATCAATCAAGAGTACTCTTTTATGTAAACGCGCAGCACTCATTGCCAAACCCAACGCTAAAGCTGATTTACCCTCATCTGGTAAAGCCGAGGTGACCATCAAAGATTTCAAATTAGCAACAGCATTTAAAAGTTCAATGTTTTTGTAAATCAGATCCAGCGATTCCCAACGTGGTGGAGATTGCAATACTTGAATTGTCCAAGGCGCGAGAACTTCTGGCTTGCCAAAAGGCAATTTAATCATTGATTCTCTTGGTTTTGCTGGCGGTAATTTAGGAGTAGTTCCTAACAATGGCAGTGGTATTTGTCTCTCTAATTCAGCAGTAGTATGAACCGAATCATCAATTGATTCGCGAATAAAGACAGCAATACCTCCTAACATTAACCCAACTACTGCACCTAACATTAAATTCTGCTGGAGGTTAGGGCCTAATTGTGCGCCTTTTTGAGGTTCTTCTACAACTTCCCAATTAAATCCACCCTTAGCCAATTCTTGCCGCAGTTGTTGTTCTGCCCTTAAAAGTTGCTCTAATCTTTCACGGCTAAATTGTAGCTGCGGTAGCATCCGATTGTAATAAGCTAACAAAGGTGGAAAACGTTTGAGTTCAAAACGTAATTCGTTTTCTTTGTTAGCCAAAGTTCGATCGCGGGCGCTTAAAGCAACTAGATTTGTTTGCGTTTCTACTAACTGATTAGCAAGGTTGAGATCGATTTCACCGAGTTGTCCTTTTTCCAGGAGAGAATCTCCAGAAACAAATGCACTAGCAGATTTACCGCCTAAAGTTCTTCCTACTTCTTGTTGCAGTAATTCCTTTTGACTTTGGAGTTGTTCTTTGAGCTTTTGGACGCTGGGAGTTTGATCTGTAAAGCGCAAGCGTTCTTGTGCTAGGGCTAATTCTGTTTTTTGGATTTCGTTAAGTAAGCCTTGATAGCGAGTAGACTGACTCAACCGAGAAGCTACTAAAGCATTTTGTGGAGAACGGTTAAGTTGCTCTTCTAAAGATTTTTGCCGTGCTAAAGCTTCGCCATATTGAGCGCGAGCTGTTTGGCGTTCTTGAGCGATATTGTTTAAAGCTGTCTCAATCGCTTTAGCTTGCGATTCAGGGTCAATTAAATTTTGGTTTCTGCGAAATCTTTGGAGGTTTGTTTCAGCCGCTTTCACCTCTTCACTGGCTTTAGCTAACTGTTCTCTGATAATTTGTAGACCCTTTTGTAAACGCGAATCTTGTTGTTGTTTGTTGTATTCTAGATAAACTTGTCGAATTGCATCTAGAACTTTTTGTGTTTTCTCTGGGTCTAAATTTGTGTATTCAATTTGAAAAATTTTAGTGGCAACGTTATCTTCTTTGCTTCTTAATTGCATTAAGGACAAAGAACTTTTAATTTCTGCTGTAGTGATGTCTGGATATTCAGACTGAAGTTTATCAACTGCTTTTTGGATTAAACCCGAACTTTGCATCAAGTTAAGCTGGGTTGCAGTGTCTATTACAACATTAGAGTCTGTAAATTGGCTTTCTATGCCACCGCCTTCTTGTTTACCTTGATAGTTAGGTTCTACTAGCAGTTGCATAGAACTTCTAAAAGTTGGTTTGGTTTTTAAAGTTATTATTCCTGCAATAGTAACAGAACCGAGCAATACTATTAAAAACCAAGGAAATCTCCGCATCAATACAGCAAACATTTGCCCGTAACTGGGTTCATTTTCAGACGCAGGATTTAGATGCGGATTTAGACTAGTTTGAACCACTTTGATTATCCTTACCAGAATTTACGCTAGAGATAAAAAAACCAGAATTCAGAATTCAGAATTATGACTCCTGAATTCTGATTAAATTTGCACGCTGCAAGCTTGATGAATAATTCGCTCAACTTTGTTAAAGAAGGCATTTTCAGAAAAATTTGCGACTGCATGATGACGAATGCGATCGTAATTCCAAGAGATTCCTTTAGCTTCTTGTAATGCAACTTGCAAAGAATCGGGTGTTTGTCTTTTGAAAAAGACTCCAGTTTCACCAGGTATTTGAGTATCTAATACTCCACCTGCTCCATAAGCAATAACTGGTGTACCGCTGGCGTTAGCCTCTACTGGAACTAATCCGTAGTCTTCTAAAGCTGCAACGATAATTGACTTGGCTTTAGAAAATAAGTCTTTGCGTGTCTTATCGCTGACGTGTCCCAAAAATTGAATATTTTGTAATGCTTTGGCTTTTAACCGTTCTAGTTCTGGGCCATCACCTGAGATTAATAATTGCCAGCCTAACCAGTTAAAAGCTTCGACTATGACATCAAGACGCTTATAACTAATCATTCGAGCAGAGGCCAGATAATATTCATCTTTAATATCAGAAAAAACAAATTTACTAGTATCAATTGGATAGTTAACCATTATTGCCTGTTTGCCATAAATATTTTCAATACGGCGTGCAACAACGCTAGAATTAGCAATATAAATGTCAGGTTCTTGTGAGTATTTTAAGTCTACCTTTCTCATTACTTGGAAGACTTGCTCGATTAAAGGAGCAAAATATTTATAGTCTCCATACTCTTTTAAATAAGTTGCCGTATCCCATAAGAAACGAGTCACATTATGACAAAAACAAATGTGCCTAGCCCTGGGATTTTTCCGTACTGCTTTGGCAAAGCTAGTGCTACTACTAATAATCAAATCGTAGTCTTGCAAATCTAAGGCACGAAAAGCAGGAAAGTACAAAGGTGCCATTGACCTAAAATACTTTGCTGCACAGGGAATCTTTTGTAAGAATGTTGTATTAACTATGCGATCGCTAAGGTCGATAGTTTTTTGCGGATCGTACAGAGACGTGAAAATGTCTGCTTCAGGATAACGCTTACAAAGCAGTTCAAATACACGCTCTGCCCCACCCCGTTGAGTTAAATAATCGTGGACTAGAGCAATTTTCATGAATTTTAAGAAAATGGGGAATGGGGAATGGGGAATAGGGAGTGGGGAATGGGGCATTAATTATTTCTCCCCATCTCCCTATCTCCCCATCCCCGTATCTTTAACCGGATGAAATCCTAATACCCAGCTGCCGCCAGGATTTTTTCTGGGGCGAAATAGCTGTTTTGTTCGGCTCGTAACCGATCGCAAAGTCTGCCTGGGGGTAATTCTACATCGTCGTATGTCAGGACTTCATCTCTAGAAATGTCCCGCTTGAGGCGACATCCTTCGGCTAAACCGATTGGTAGGAGATTTTGCTGTTGGACGATATCGGAATTTTCGCATTGTCCGTAGGTCATGTAGTAGCCGATGCCATCGAGGGTTTCTCCGGCTTTGAGGTCGATTTTGGCGGTGGTGACAACATCTACTAAGGGCCCTGCTAGGGGAGACATGACGGCATCACCAAACAAAACTACACGCGCTACGGATAGGGGAACTTCAAAATGACAGAGGTGATAAGGAGTATAGAAACTGTAAAGAGGGCCTTCACCTAATTTGTATAAGTTGAGATAGTGGCGTTGCTTGGGATCGTCGTGAGTAGCAAATACGTATACGCCAGGGCCGGGTTTGGCTCCAACTACATAATCGACGATACCGCCCAGTTCTTTGAGTTGTTCGACATCATATAGTTGGGTCATTTCATCGACGTAGCCGGTGAAGTCATATCCGAGCATTCCTCGTTTGGCGACTTTCATGCCTGTGGCATTGGCTACAATCGCTTGCTCGAAGGAAATTTTGGTGCCATCGGCAAAGCTAGCCACCATGTGAGGCTTTTGACCCCAACGTTTGGCAAATCCTTCCTGGGTGGTAGGGTTGCGATAGGGGTCTTGAAGTCCTTTAATGTTACCGCACAAAAGTGGAGTTAAACCAATGCTTTTGACAAATCGGTAGAGGTTCATTTGCACCCCTGGCTGATCGCCATCACAAGCGCTGAGGATGACGCCTGCTCTGTCAGCATAGACTTTCAGGATGGGGCCAATGGTGCCATCGAGTTCGGCATTCATCATAATCACATGTTTGCGATGTGCGATCGCTTCCATGACGATTTGAGCGCCAAATTCAATCGCACCGGTAACTTCGATGAGTGCATCGATACTCTCTGCCTGACACAGTAACTTAGCGTCTTCTGTGACTGCATATTTCCCGTTGGCGATCGCATCTTCTAATTCGCCGACAGTTGCAACAACTTGAATATCTTCAATTCCTGCTTCTGAATAAGCTTGTTTAGCTGCATCAATCTTGCGATTAAAGATAGCAACTAACTCCATTCCTGGGACTGAATTGACAATTTGATTGGCAATTCCTCGACCCATAAAACCAGCACCAATCATCCCGACTTTAATAGGATTGCCTGCTGCTGCTCTAGCTTGTAAGGCGCGATCGATAATAATCATGAACTAAACTCCTTTTTAGAACTGTTTGTTGTGTTACAAATTCCCAATAATTTTGCACCTAATAATTTGTTACAATTTACTATTAAGTACATTTTCAGTTGCAATTAGTATTAAGTATTAACTAATTGCTTGTTATATTCTATGAAATAACTCTGTTTTTGAGATTTTTGTTGTTCGAGCATTTGTTCCACAGCATTGCGATATGCTTGAGCAAACTTTTCTCTGGTATGATTTGCTCTTGCGTATTCCCATGCTTTTTGAGACATAACTTTCAGGTCTTCTACAGGCAAATTAGAAATACTTTTAACTTTTGCTTTAATTTCTTCCAAGGAAAGGTTATCAAAAATCACACCAAAATCGTGGACATCCACACCAGATTCGTAGCTTAAAATTGGAATTAATCCAGCGTGCAAGCAACTGATAACTGCTCCTGACTGTCCCTCAGAAACGGAAGGATAAACAAGTCCAAGACAATTATTTGTTACCTTGATAAACTCAGGACTACTAACATCAATCCAGCCATAGGTATGAATGTTTGGTGTTTCGTAGAGTTCCTTATAGAAAGCCTTCTCAAATTCTTTATCGTTACTAATTGGGCCGCAAACCATTAAATGGTATTCTGGCATTTGAGCAAAAGCATCTAAAACTAAATCTAGTCCTTTGAGAACTAAAGCACTACCACCAAACCAGAGAAAGTTTTTTCTAACTGCTTCAAAATCTTTGTTTTCTGGATAGGGATAAACAATAGGCGTAGAAATCGGAATGCGATACATTGGTTTGTTGGCATATTGGAATGTACCAACTGTAAAATCGTTGCCTAAAACGGTGGCACAGTCCGCATATTCGATTCCCAAATTAGGCGTTTCAAATCGCTGTGGAGTTAAAGTAATTCCTCTGCGTTGTTGGAGTTCTAGAAGCCTGTTGCATTCAGCTGCATTACGAAACACCATATTCGCAATGTCAACGTGAAAAATTTTGATGCAATCTTTATTTAGTTTTGGTGCAAGTGCCTCCATTCGGTGACGAATATCAATGAAAAATGCGTAATCTTTTTGGGGAACGAATTTATCATTGTGAAACTGGATGACATCAACGTTGTAGCGCAAGTCTAAAAAAGTTTGCGCTATTTGCCAAACTTCCCAATACCAAGTATGGTCGTTAGGCATTGGCTGACCTGGTTTTAATAAAAATGGCTCAATTCGATAAGAAAGAAGTACGTTTCCTTTAGAAGGTTGTTTGGGTTTGAGGGAAACAACTTGTAAGGTTTTGGCGTAATTGATGCGGGCTTGGATTTTTTTGGAGATTAGAGAGATGGGGTTGGTTATAGGAGATAGAATATTGGTTGGCATTTATTTCTACCTTGATTAATTTTTTCACGCAGAGGCGCGGAGGAGGACACTTCTGTGGGCGGGTTTCCCGACTTGAGGAAAGTGTCCGTCGCGCGGAGAGGAGGTGAGATGATTAGGAAATTGTGGCGCCGATGGTCATCATTCTTAATAGGGGCCAATTTAGATCTTTTTCGGAGATTTCAGTTACATCTAGAGGCCAATCAATGTTAAAAAATGGGTCGTCGTATCGTAGACCGCGTTCGTATCCAGGTGTGTAAAATTCGCCTACTTGATAAACAACTTCGGTTTCATCTGTGAGTGCTTGATAACCGTGAGCAAACATTTCTGGAACATACAAAGCGCGGCGATTTTCTGGAGTTAGTTCTACGCCAATGTGCGATAAAAAGGTTGGAGATTCGGGACGCATATCAATAATTACGTCATAGATAGCGCCTTTGGTACAGCGAATTAATTTTGTTTCTGCTGCTGGCAAAACTTGATAATGCATTCCTCGAATCGTGCCTTTTTTGTAATTAAAAGACAGATTACATTGGGCAACTGTCGGCTTCAAACCCCGCACTTCAAATTCTTGAGCGCAAAAAGTCCGAGCAAAAAAACCACGACTATCTGCCTTTTCTTCCAAATCAATAATGAATGCGTCTTTAAGCTCAGTTTCAGTAAAAATCATATTGGTTCCCCTAAGATAAATATTGACTTACTCCCTCTTCTCTCCGCGCCTCCGCGCGACGCCAGTTGCTTTAAGTCGGCAGAGCCGACGACAGTTGCTACAACGGAGGGAACCTCCGCAACGCACTGTCTCCCCAACGCACTGGCTCCTCTGCGTGAAACCTAACCTTTAACTTCCTCCAATTCAGAACCTAACTCTACTCTGTGATAAGTATTATCCCAATATTGCGTACAAAGGTCTGGCCTCTCCGGAGGGTTAGCAGTATAACAAAAGAACAATGTTGACCGTTCTTCTGTGCGGACTGTACCGTGATGTAAAGCCTTTTTTGTATCTGCAATAATCACAGTACCTGCTGCACCCGTGCAGGATTTCCAAGCTGATTTAGGGATGACTGGTTTAACATCTTCATCGTCAATACCCAGATAACGAGACTTGAAAAGTTTGTAGTAAAGCTGAATATATTTCCAGCTAAATACAGGAGCTAAAGAACGGGGAATATATTCAAATGGCCCCGTTTTTTGTTCTACATCACTCAGATAAACAAAGATTTTAATAATACGGCGGTCTTCAGCATCGCTATGCCATAGTAGCGTCCCAAATTGATGTTTGCTCGGAAAATCTTTGCGTAGATGTACGCCATGAAAAGCAACGGGAAGACCAATATAATTTTCGATAATATTGAGTAGTCTTGTTTCTTTTCCCCAGTTAGAAATTTCTGGTACGCCCGTGACTGTATAAATATATGGCAACTTTTCATCTAGATGGCTATTATTTGGGTCTTCCATCTGAGACAATTGTTCGTAAGCAGCTTTCAGGAGTTCTGAGCTAGAATCAAACCCTAAATCTGCAAGTGTTGTCACATAAGCACCATCTTTTTTGAGAGCATTAAGAATTTGGCGATCGCCTACTCCTAATTCTGGCAATTTCTTGCTATGCTTCCAAAGAGCTAGGTAGTATTTCAAGTCAGAAGTCAGCATAGATATTTTGTGTTTAATTGCATTCAACATAATGAAACTTCCTCCTAATTTCCGACGTATTTTTTGACAATTTGAATAGCTTATGGCTCGTAACTCCGCATTTCTCGACCAGAGATTTCACTGGATTCTGCTAACTTGAATTCTTTAGAAACCATCACGTCAAAAGCACAAAAGCCTACTAAAGCCAAAAATGGAACTACTGTCTTGATGGCAGACATCGGCCATCTTCTTAAAGCACCCAAGAAAACTTTCCAGTTGACTTCTTTACCGTTTTGCAAAAGCATTCGTCTACAAAACTGCTTAGAATATCCATTTTCTTGCAATTTCAAAATTACTTCTGGGATATGCTTGTATTGCATTAACAGTGCAGATTTTGGTTCTTTCTGCCAATAACTCACGCCAACAATACATTCTAAATAATTTTCTTTCGTGACAATTACACCACCATTTGCAGCACAATAACCGGCTAAATATGCTAAAGAAATCCAGTTATTTTCAGCGTCCGGCCAAATTTGTAAAGCGCGTTTTACTAAATCAGTGCGATAAACTGTTGCAGTTAAAAAGATAACTGCACCGACACTTTTTGAAAAGCAATGTTCAAATATGGCTTTTCCATTACCATTACCGTCTTCACTATCTATATCAAACCAGCGGTTACCAACAATTGTCGGTGGATGAACTGGCTCGCCAGTAATTTGGTTGCGACCAGAAAAGTTGAGAAACAATAATGATAAATTTTCGTGCTGTCTGAGTTTGTTAATAACATAAGCAACGGCTCTATCCTGAATTGGGTCATCATCACCAATTGTCCAAACATATTTTGTTGTTGTAGAATTTAGGCAATACATAATATTTTTAACTACGCCTAAATTTTTGGAATTTTTATTCGATTTAAATGTTAAAATACTAAGTATTTTTTGCCATTTTTGTACTACTTCTTGAGTATTGTCTGTAGAGCAATTATCAGAAACTAAAATTTCACATTCATCTTCAAAACCTTTAATAGCTTGAGCCAGCCATGTCAATTGTTTATCCAGTAATTGAGCGCGATTATAAGTAGGAATGGCAATAGTCAGTAATTTAGACATCGTAGAGAATGAATTTTAAAATAGCTGATTGGTGGTTAGAGAGCAAATACACCTTTTAAGAAGAAGTAATTCAGGAGTCAGATCTAAAGCACTAAGCTAGCTAGTTAGTGTAATTTATCGTAGAGAAGACTTAGTATTTATAAATGTTATAGTTGCTTCACCTACACTAATTAGTTTTAAATTCTGACTCCTGAATTCTGCTGTAATCCTAATCTGAAGTTTTCATTTATATTAGTAATTACAACGATATCAAAACCTTATCAGGAACAGGACAAGGATAAATTTTCACTTCAGGAATTGGCACTACAAATTGTCCGCCCCATTCACCAATAAATGCCATTTGTTCCATAATTTCTTCTTTAAGATTCCAAGGTAAAATTAGGACGTAATCGGGCTGAGTTTCCCGAATTTTTTCTGGATGAAAAATAGGAATATGTGTGCCAGGTAAAAATAAATCTTGTTTGTAAGGATTACAATCTACTGTGTAATCAATAAAGTCTTTCCCAATACCACAATAATTGAGTAATGTATTACCTTTAGCTGGTGCGCCATAGCCAACTATTGATTTACCTTCTGCTTTAGCTGCGATAAGAAAGCTTAAGAGCTTATGCTTTGTTGCTTTGATTTTTTCTGCAAATGTGACGTAAGTTTCTATGCGATGTAGCCCGGCGGCAATTTCTTTCTCTTTCAAATGCCGAACTCGTTCCCTAATGCTGGGATAATCGGCATAGTCATGTTTGATATAAATCCTCAGAGAACCGCCATGAGTCGGCAATTCTTCTACATCGAAAATTTGCAAGTTGTGTGCCGCAAAGATTTTTTGGATTGTAATAAATGAGAAATAGGAAAAATGCTCGTGGTAAATAGTATCAAACTGATTTTGCTCAATGAGTTGCAAAATGTGAGGAAATTCCATCGTCAAGATACCATTAGGTTTAAGGATGAGTTTCATTCCAGCGATGAAATCGTTTAAATCTGGTACATGAGCTAAAACATTATTACCTATCAAAAGGTCAGCTAGTTTTCCTTCCATAACTAGTTCTCTGGCAGTTTCAACTCCAAAAAACTTGTTAATACTAGGAATACCTCTATCTTGTGCAACTTTCGCTACATTTGCCGCTGGTTCGATTCCTAAAACAGGAATGCCTTTCTCTAAAAAATATTGCAGTAAATAACCGTCATTACTGGCAATTTCAATAACTTGAGTATCACGATTAAATTTAAACTTTTCTACCATCATATCGGTATAAGCTTTGGCATGTTTTAGCCAGCTTGCCGAGTAGGAAGAAAAGTAAGCATAGTCGCTAAAAATTTGGTCTGGAGTTTCAAATTGTTCTAATTGAACTAAAAGTGTATCTTCAGAAATATAAGCGTGGAGAGGATAAAACTTTTCGGCTTTATTTAATTGTTCTTCGCACAGATAAGCATTGGCTAAAGGTGACATTCCCAAATCAACGAAGGTTTGGTGTAACGGTTGGCCACTGAAACGACATTTTGCGATCGCCATAATTTCAAGCCCTATTAATGGTTAACAAAATACTCTGTGAAATCAGTCAAAATTAAGAATATATATTTATAGTTTGTGCTTGACTACCAAAGCTCAAACTATAAATAGTTTCTACTTATTCCAGAAGAAATCTTTGTCAATTTGCTCGGTACGAATCAGATACTCTAGCTGTTTTAAACGGGTAAATCCTCTAAACAAGAAAGTATCTTCAGCCATATCAATTTGACTGAATAACTTGAGTAACTGCTCGGCACCAAGTCTTGCATTCCAATCACATTTAAATCCGGGTAAAATGCTATTGATTTTCTCGAAAGATACCCGATAGCTGCGGTTATCTGCGCCATTATTCCCAAACAACAATTTACAATCAGGGAAAATATCAGCAATAATTTCAGCGATTTCTCTAACTCGATAATTATTTGCTGTATCTCCAACATTGAAGATTTGGTTATGTATGATATCCCGCGGTGCTTCCAAAGCGCAGGCTATTGCTTTGCAAATATCCAACGCGTGAACTAACGGACGCCAAGGTGTACCGTCGCTAGTCATTTTGATTTGCTTGCTAGTCCAAGCCAACCCCGCCAAGTTGTTTAAAACAATATCAAACCGCATTCTCGGAGAAGCACCAAAAGCAGTAGCATTCCGCATAAAGGTAGGCGAGAAGTCATCGTCAGCTAATGGTGCAACATCTCTTTCTACCAGTGTTTTGCACTCTGCGTAGGCTGTTTGGGGATTAATAGGAGATTCTTCTGTAACATCACCTTCGGTAGCAACACCGTAGACACTGCACGAAGACATATATACAAAACGACGCACGCCCATAGCCTTAGCCAAGCTAGCCAGACGAACTGAACCTACATGATTAATTTGATAGGTAATATTCGGTGCCAATTGTCCGGCTGGGTCGTTGGAGAGTTCCGCCATGTGAACAATTGCTTCCACGCCTTCCAAATCTTCAGGGGCGATATTGCGGATATCTTTGTTGAGGGTTTTGGCTGTGACATCAGTACCGTTGTACAACCAACCAACTTTATAGAAACCAGTATCGATACCGATAACTTCATGTCCGCGTTCGATTAACAGAGGTGGCAATAATGAACCCAGATAGCCTTCTGTGCCGGTTACTAATATTTTCATTGTGGTTAATGCCTTTGTATTGAAGAGTGCGTTACGCAACTAGGTGAGGAGAAATGTTTATGTAGATGGTTTATTTTTTCACGCAGAGACGCAAAGGCGCAGAGAGACTTGACTACTGTTATCTTATGACTCAGCAATCTTGAGTAGTTATTAAAATACCTCTGCGACTCTGCGCCTCTGCGTGAGGTTTCACATCCAAATTCAGCAGCGCCGGAAGTGACAACTATACTATCTACGCAGTTACTACATTATCTAAATGCGAAAGTTGAGGAATTTGGGCGACAATGGCTTTGCCAATTTCTAAAGAAGAAGTAGCAGCCGGAGAAGGAGCATTGCAAACATGGATAGAGTTTTCACCGGAAACAATCAAAAAGTCGTCTACAAGCTTGCCATCGTTCATTAAGGCTTGAGCGCGGACTCCTGCATGGGTGGGAACTAAATCTTCTGCTTGGACTTCAGGAATTAGTTTTTGCAAACTTTTAACGAAGGCTGCTTTACTGAAGGAACGAATAATTTCTTGAATACCTTCATCAGCATGTTTGGCTGCCAATTTCCAGAAACCGGGATAAGTCATAACCTCCAGAAAATCGCCTAAATCAAAGTCGGTTTTTTTGTAACCTTCGCGTTTGAGGGATAAAACCGCGTTTGGCCCTGCATGAACGCTACCATCAATCATCCGGGTAAAGTGGACGCCCAGGAAGGGAAAATCTGGGTTGGGTACTGGATAAATTAAAGTCTTGACCAGATAGCGTTTTTCTGGTGTGAGTTCGTAGTATTCTCCCCGAAATGGGACAATTTTGGCTTGGGGTTCAACTTGATTTAATCTGGCAGTGCGATCGCTATGCAATCCACTACAATTTATTACAAACTTGGTTTCAAAGCTACCTTTGTTTGTTTCTAGTACCTGAGTTTTACCCCTGGATAAGATTTTCAGTACTTTAGTATTTAGGTGTAAATGTCCCCCTTGTTGTTGAATCAGCTGGGCATATTTCAAACAAACTTGTTTGTAATTAAGAATGCCAGTTGAAAATACTCGAATTCCACCTACACAACTTACATGGGGTTCAATTTCCTTGACTTCTTCCGGGCTAATTCTTTGGACTTCTATGCCATTTTCCAAGCCGCGTTGGTAGAGATTTTCGAGGCGTGCTAGTTCTTGTTCTTCAGTTGCAACAATCACTTTACCACAAACTTCATGGTCAATTCCATGTTCTTGACAGAAATCTACCATTGAGCGAGAACCATCACGACAAAATTTAGCTTTGAAACTCCCTGGTTTGTAGTAAATACCAGAATGAATCACGCCGCTATTATTGCCAGTTTGATGAAAAGCCCATTGACTCTCTTTTTCTACGACTAAAATACTTGCATTGGGATAGCGTTTTCCTAAAGCCAACGCCGTAGAGAGTCCAACTATTCCCCCACCTATAATCGCAAAATCATACATTAGTATTATCGTACTTGTAGTTACACTATAAATTTACTAGGGCATGGGGCAAGCAGGAAGTGTAGGAGGATGGGGAAGAAATCTTTCCCCCCTCTCTCCCCACACTCCCCACACTTCCCCATCTCTCCTCTGCCTCTACCACACCTTCCAAGGAGCTTGACCGTTGTTCCATAGCCCTTCGAGGTGGTTTTTATCGCGTAAGGTATCCATTGGTTGCCAAAAACCGTAGTGCTTGAAAGCAGATAGCTGTTCCATATAAGCTAACTTTTCTAATGGCTCTTGTTCCCATACGGTAGAGTCATCAGCAATCAAGTTTATCACTTCTGGTTCTAACACAAAATAACCGCCATTAATCCAAGCACCATCGCCTTCAGGTTTTTCTCGAAAGCTTGCGATTTTAGTTTGCTCGTATCCTAAGGAAATTGCACCAAAACGTCCTGCTGGTTGTACGGCTGTCAGTGTTGCTAAAGTGTTCTGTTGTTGATGAAATTGAATTAACTCAGTGATATTAATATCACTTACACCATCGCCATAAGTAAAGCAAAAAGTTTCATTTCCTAGATGTTCGCTGATGCGTTTTAAGCGTCCGCCTGTCATTGTCTGGTCGCCCGTATTTACTAAGGTGACGCGCCAAGGTTCAGCGTATCCAGAATGCACGTTCATCTGGTTAAATCTCATGTCAAAGGTTACATCTGACATGTGTAAAAAGTAGTTAGCAAAATACTCTTTAATTATGTAACCTTTGTAACCACAACAAATGATGAAGTCATTAATTCCGTGAGCAGAATAAGTCTTCATTATGTGCCATAGAATTGGCTTACCACCAATCTCAACCATCGGCTTGGGTCTGATACTAGTTTCTTCACTGAGGCGCGTACCAAGCCCTCCAGCCAAAATCACCGCTTTCATGCAATTACCTCGGAGATTTGTAGGGATATTATTTGTCTTTCGTCACATGAAGAGGATGCACTTATATGGAGAAAAAATTGTTTTCTGATTTATTTTTCTCAGTCAATAATCTAACTGTATTTTTTTACGAAATTATGAAGAAGATATAAATTAACATCTTTTCTATATAAAAGGTCTATGAATATGTAAATAGAAGAATTCAGAATTCACGAGTCAGAATTCAGAATGAATCAAGAATAGTATAAAATGACTCTTTAATTATCTTTTAATAAGTTATTACTATTCTATTTAGAAAGTAAAAATAATACTATTTGAGTATGTTAAGCATGGATTTATAGATAGTTTCAATTTTAAAAAAGATGCGACAAATACAGTCACTGCCTATAACTGAAGTTCCTTTTGTTATAGCTAAAGTCTACTTTAGTAGATTAAATATTTTTGGAGATATTTGTCATCTAAAGATAACTTTTGCTATTAGTCAGGAATTAAATTTACTTATAAGAGATATAGAAATTCTCGTTTGAATGAGGAACATGGGTAGGGGCTTTACAGCTGTAAAGCCCCTATTATCGATGTATTGGAAAAATTATTTAAATTTGTATTATTTGCCACGAAAAATATTGAGTTGTTAATGTATGTTGATACAAAAAGTGCGTTAGGCTAAAGCCGTAACGCACCCTACTAAAGATTTATTTCTGGACTAAAACTTACTTATTTTTAGTTGATTTTTTCCGCGCCACTTGGGGTTTGGAATAAAGGATCGCATTTGTTTTCAACAACGACACACATGTTACTGAGTGCTTGCTGATAATTATCCATATCATCTTGTTCGAGAAAGATTTTAGCAGCTGTCTGTAAATCTGCGATCGCTTTGGTTTGGTTTTGGTTAGATCCACTACCACCATATTGCGCTAGTTCGTAACGAACCATGCCGCGTTTGAGAAAGGCTTTTGCTAGTTTGGGGCTAATGGCTAATGCTTGGTTAAAGTCAGCGATCGCTTGATTATATTCTTGCTCGTAATTGCTACTATATTGGGCAATTTGATAATAGACAACGCCGCGCTGGAAGTAAGCTTCTGCTTTGGATAAATTCAACTTGATTGCTTGAGTAAAATCTGCGATCGCTTTTTTATAAACTTGTTGAGATTCACCGCTGTATTTAGCCATTTGCGATCGGACAATGCCTCGCCTAATATAAGCTTCAACGTCATTTCGATCGATGTCAATAGCGCGATTATAGTCGCTAAGGGCTTGATTGTATTCTGTATCCGGGTCGTTACTATATTCGGCGAGCATTAACCGGGCATTCCCCCGATTCACAAGTGCTTTGGTTTGATTGGGCTTGATTTTCAAAGCTTGGGTGTAATCTGCAACTGCTCCTTCATAATCTTTCAAGTTATAACGAGCATTGCCACGATTCATAATCGCTTTGGCATGTTTGGGTTCTTGAGCAATTGCTTGGCTATAACTTGCAACTGCTTTTTCATAGTCTCGCTGTTTGTAAGCAGTATGAGCTTGCTGATAATAATCTGCGAAGCTGAGTTTGTTATATGTCTGACCAGATTTTAATGTTTGTTGAGTGTAAGCATTGTGGGAAACTAACGGCTCGGTGAATTTAATCATTAAGTCCGCATATCCCAATAAACCAAAACCCAACAAGCAAAAAACAACTGGGTACAATTTTGACTTCTTGGAACGTCTATAAGGTGAAGCGGTAGGGGTAATTACTGGTTGCCAATAATTACCTACGTGGGTTGGTAAGCCTCGCTGTGGCGCGCGTGGTGTTTGGGTGTAGCGCTTTTTCGCTTTGATTCGCGGTTGTAGATGTTCTCTGGCTTCTATCGCCCGATGCGATGGGAACGGGTCGCGTCCGCCCAAGCGCACGCTACGTTCGCACCAGGGACATATATCTAGATGATTGTTGTAACGATGCTGGGGATTGGTGGTGCAAGTAATTAGGGAATCTTCGGCTTCGGCTATTGCTGAGAGCCAAGTTTGGGCGCTGGGACGCAGTTGTGGGTTGTTGTGACCGTCTTCAAAACAACGCACAAATAGTTCTTGTAAGCTGGGATGAAGAATTTCCCAAGGCGGGGCGATGGGTGTCGGGCGGTAAGGTACGCGTCGCTTTTGGCTGTAGGTGAAATGACCCGATGCTATGCGTGATTCGTAAGTCGGTGGCTCAATGGCACCTTGAAAAATCCCCGAAAATGGATGCGTACCTTCCATCAAGAGTTGAAATACCAGTACTGCTAACCCAAATAAGTCATGAGAAATTTCGCGATCGTGTTCTGCAAAAGTTTTATTTTGCAGTTCCGGTGGAGTAAACTCTGGTTTACCCACCGGACAACGATAAACAGTATTAGTGTTTGGGTTGCTTACTTGGAAAGAGTCTGTGTCTATTAAGGTTACTAGTGCGGTGTCACTGACGAGGATGTTTGACTCATTTACATCACCGATGCAATATCCACTGGCGTGCAAAGCTGCAAAAGCTGCTGCTAAGTTACGAGCTGTGCGAAGCAGGTACTGATAGTTGAATAACGGACAGTGTTGGCGGCGGGTTCTGGGGTTATAAAAGTCAATGATTGGACGCATTCCTTGAATGCGCGGCATTAAAAACCCGACGATACCGTTGCTACCATCTGCCGCGTGCAATAAATCCTCCGGCCAAGCGATGGAAATATGCCCCAAGCTAGCTGTGGGGTTTTCTGGCGGGTTGGCCAGCATCGTTTGTAGTTTGTCGGCGCGAGCAGTGCTTGGTTTGTGGTATATCTTGGCCACCAAGTTGCTATCGGATGGCACTGCATAAACACAAGCTTCGCCCCCACGCCCCAAACTTATACTCAAATTGAGGATTTCTTTTTTAGGAGAACAACGTAGTACCTGCATAGTCAAATTACCGCTAACGAGAGTATCTAAAATCTCAAACTTTAAAGTTAATACTTATGAGTTGTTAAATGCAGCTATTATCAGTGTCAAATCATCATCAGTGCGTTGGGTGATGCGCTCTGAGCGTAAAAATTTTACTAACTGCTCCTTTGCTGCTGTTTTGTCTTCGGCATTGGCTACAAATTCAAACAGCGGAAAAAAGAACGGTTTGTGAGGTTCCCCGACAACCATATTTAAAGCCAGCATTTGTAACCCGTCAGTAATTATACCAATATTCACTATGTCTGTACGCCATAACCTCATTTGTGCTGTATCTAAGGCAGTTGGTGAGGTTAAAAATGTGGTTTCGTTGATGTATTCGCCGCTGTCAGGCATAGTTAATGCGAGGAGGTTACCGATACTATCTTTGGCAACTGCCAAACCATCACCTATTTGGGCCACAGCTACAACTTCTGGCGTGGCGATCGCGATAATTAAGGTAGTTGCTAAGTCTTGTAGTTGTTTGTCACAACTAATAGCCTCTTCCTCCAAAGCTTTTTTGGCAGCTACTATGGCATCATTTAAAAGCGATCGCATATAAGCATCACTGCTCAAACTGCTTTGCTTAATTGCTTTACTAGACAGGCTTTCAATCGCACTCTCCACAGCAATCATCGCTCCCACTTTGCCTAGACTTGCAGAACCCGCACCGTCGGCTGCCGCAGCCACTAAAATGTTATCTGACAATATCTGCCAGTGATGAGCATCCTGGCATAACTGTTTGTTTTTTAAGTGACTCGTACCACACACTGAGGCAGCCACAATCCGCCATTGAGCAATCTGTTTTGATACGTTCATAAGATTTTATTCCAACAGCTAGCCGCCCGAATTGAAAATTAAACAGTCCCCCAACCAATTGGCGGTAGTGCTACCTGTTCGTCCACCTGGGAATGCGAAACAGCTGACATACTAGCTGAGAGCCAAACAAACATTTCGATAAAGTTTAGCCCTTTGAGTTTCAGCGGGGTACGCACAGCTATTTGATTTAAACGTGTCATATTGGCATTTTCTACACCAACGGTAAAAAATGCTACTCTTTTATTTGCTTCATCTGCTTGTAATCGCTGGGATGCTTGTTCTACTTCCCGATCTAACTCGCCTTGCGGTTCGCCATCGGTAATCATAAATACCCAAGGGCGATAGTAAGCAATCCCATTGGCACGATACTGAGATTTGCGTTCTTGAATAATGTCTAAAGCTTTATGAATTCCCGCACCCATCGTTGTCAATCCTTGAGCCGTCAAAATTGGCGGATTGAATTGATCGGCAGTTACAAAGTCTTGTACTACATTAATATTGCTGTCAAAAGTTACGATCGCTACTTCCACTCGTCTGGCTGCCAAGGAATTTTTGACTAATTCATCCTTTAAACTTAGTAAACCCTGATTTAAAGCTTCAATTGGTTCTCCTTGCATCGAACCAGATGTATCTAGTAAGAGAACGCACGGACAACGGGGTTCTGGGTTCTCTGCAAACTCTACAACTTCATCAAGTCTTAATGTGTCATGCATAACTTTTTGTGTTATGTTAAAATCCAAAGTTTTAATTCCCTGTGTTCAAAGTATCTAGTTGTTAGCCACTAACGCGACTACAGATATAGTATCTAGTGGTAGATGCTCTAGGTTTTATGAAACAAAATATTTTCACCAACTTCTGTGCATAATTAACGAGAGCTTGAGTGGCGTCTAGTTTTGCAAAAAAGAGTTTCTCAAAACTCAACATTAGCTGTTGTAGTGTATCTACCAAAAATTTATATCTATTAAACCTAGAGTACAATAAATACGTAGAATTTCCTACATAGCTTTTTAAAGATTTTATGTAGGTTAATCGTTCCTTTATAGAAAAGTAATTAAGCATAATTAAGTCCGGTGACTTTACAAGCATATCTGTATAATTGCGGGAACCTGGAATCATATTTACCTTGAAAGTGAATTAACATAACGAAAATGTAGATTACTCGGGTATGGAGTCAAGATTTATCGGTGGTAAGTTCAGGCAAAAGTGGCTAACATATATTGATGTTCAATTGACGATTAAGTTTCTAGTTTTGTTTATTTGTGCTTATCTAAGTTAAAAAAGCCAGGAGTAGAATGAAAGACAAGTTTGTTCGGCATTGGCATTTGAGTATACATAGTTAAAGAAAAATATTTTATTGTTGAGACTGTAATTAAAACGTATAAAAGTAAACTATATATTAAAAATTTTATAAATTTTAATATATATACATATTTCAAATAAATAATTTGTACATAAAGAAATATTACAAAAAAGAAAAGATTTCATAGCTCATATTTGTAATTTACAAATGTTGGGGTGCTGATTCCGCAAAAAAGTAGAAAAATATGAATAATTCAGGCGCATTCACCAAACTACGTCCTTTAAGTTTGTTAAGACAGTTATCTAATTGCTCCGATACTACTTGCTTACAAGCAGCGAGTAACTCAGTTTTTTGGTCGATTCACTTAGAACAAGGCAAAATAACTTACGCAACTCATTCTGTGGAGCCGTTCGATAGACTAGAACGCCATTTGCGCCGTCTGAGCCACCAAATTCCCCTACTTACCAACGAGGTTCGCGTTCAAGTTCGCTTAATGTTTGAACCTGACTCACACAGCCAGTTACTCGAAGATGAAAGTCAATCGAGAAGCCAGCCCCCTGAATATCAAGCCATCTACTGGTTGGTAAGTCAACAACATTTAAATTCCACCCAAGCAGCAGCAGTAATTCAAGAATTAGTTAAAGAGGTAATTGAATCATTTCTACTTATCAAAGAAGGTAGTTATGAATTAATAGAACCAGTTACTAAAATGCCAAAAATCTGCAAGTTTGATGTAGAAAAAATTGTAGAGCGCTGCCAAAAAAAATTAGAAAATTGGCAATCTTTTGTGCCGTATATTTCTTCACCATATCAACGTCCATATTTGTTAGCTAACAAGCAATTTGAGGAGAAAGATTTACCAAGCCTGCAACCGAATTTAACTAGTTGGATGAAAGGTTTTAGTCTTTGTCATTTAGCGGCAATTTTGAATCAAGATGAAATTCAATTGGCTCGGCAATTATACCCTTACATCGTTCAAGGGGGAATTATCTTGCACGAACCAGATCCCCCATTTGATAAATTACCAAAGATATTTGAAGAGCGAGCGCTGTTACCAAAACTGATTGCCAAATCAGTAAATACCAGAGCGCAAGTAAGCAATACTGTCAATACATACGCAGATGGTCGTGAAGACAATATAAATACTGTTGAGCAATTACCACAAGTTTCCACTCCTCCACAAGCAAACCTTCAGGAACCAACAATATCAGATAACATAAATTCGGCTCCTCAAAGAGTAACCGCCGCTACTGTAACCGCCCAAAAAGTCCACAAAATAGTTTCTGTAGATGATAGTCCGACAATTCTTAAAGAAATTAGCCATTTCTTAGAAAATGAAAATTTTTCTGTAGTTACTATTAACGATCCATTAAAAGCTGTTTTGTCGATTATCAGGCACAAACCAGACTTAATATTGCTGGATCTGAACATGGTAGGAATTGATGGTTATGAATTGTGTAGGATTATACGCAATAATTCCATGTTTAAAGAGACTCCGATTATCTTTGTCACTGGTAGCAAAGGAATTGTAGACAAAGTAAAAGCGAGATTGGTAGGTGCTTCTGGATATCTGACGAAACCGTTTACTCGTGCGGAATTACTGAAAATAATTTTTATGCATTTAACTTAAATGCAGCTCGTAGATCGATATACTTAGGAATTTATAGCAGGAGGCAGGAGGCAGGGGAAGCAGGGGAAGCAGGGGAGAATAATTAATAACTAATGACTAATGACTAATGACCAATGCCCAATGCCCAATGCCCAATGCCCAATGCCCAATGACCAATGACCAATGACTAATGACTAAATACGAATTACTCTGAGCGTAGGGCTTTGACTGGATCGATTTGGCTGGCGCGGACGGCAGGAGGCAAACTAGCTCCCACACCCACTAGTAGCGCTGAACCTAATGCCAACACTGCAATCTGCTCGTTAAACTCGTAAGGCAATTTAAAGGTATCAGCGACTATAACCGTCACGCCATGCACTACCCCCAGACCGACACCCCCGCCTATTAAACTTAAAAGCACTGCCTCTAGAATAAATTGCAGCATAATTTCCCGTTGGGTTGCTCCTACTGCCCGCCTCAAACCTATTTCAGCAGTTCGTTCTGTGACTGAGGCTATCATGATATTGGCAATTCCGACGCCTCCAACTAATAAAGCGATCGCTCCTACTGCGGTTAGACCTTGAGAAGCCATCTCCAGGGTTTTCTGCTGCTGAACGATGTCTGATACATTACTCCAATACTTAAATTTGAGACCGGGGAATCTTTGTTGTAGCAGTTCCTTAGCTTGGTCGCTCAATTGTTCGACATTTTCAAGTTTGTCAGGACGCATTTGGATGCTACCAATGTCGCGGCTACCAGTGAGAGCATTGTAAACAGTCATCGGCACATATAGTTGACCCGCAGGAGGTGCATTTTCATCGAGATTAGTGGCTATCACCCCGACGACGATATAAGGTCTTTGCCCAGCATAAATCATCTGACCTAAAGGATCTTGCTTTTGGAAGAGTTGTTCTGCTAGCAATTGGTCGATTACTGCTACCGGTCGGTAAATAGCAAAATCCTTAGCCGTAAAGAACCGTCCCGAAACTAACGTTTTTCCGGAAGTCAACAAAAAATCTTGGGAAACAGGGGACATCGGTGGACTAGCCTGTTTGTCCTGAAATACAGTTAATGTCGGTCCGCCCCAATTAAAAGCACTGATTGCTCGTAAGTTAGTCAACCGCTGTCGCAAGTATTCCATGTCTTCCACCTTCAGCTGGGTAGTACGACCGCCAGAATCCCAGTCTGCGTATACTGAAACTTGAGGTGCGCCTCGTTTTGCCAGTTGTTGAGCGATCGCAGTACGGCTGATATTGCCAACCTGGAGCGTAGCACTTACAGCAGCCACACCCATAAATACACCTAAAGTAGTCAAGCCAGAACGTAAAGGATTCCTACCCAATGAACGAAAGGTGATATCTAATAAATCGAAAGCTGAAAGAGCCATTTTATACCAATTTAAAATTCAAAATTAAAAATTAATAAAACTAGATAGCGCAAGGCTTTAAAAGTGTGTATAGCAGGAGGCAGGAGGTAAAAGTATTACTATTCCTGGTATTCAAGCTTTTAAAATGTCCTAACATATCTGACTACGGCTATATCTGTGATTATTTTTAAAATTGGTAAGTAGGTAGACATAATTAAATGTCAAAGACAAAAGTTTAAAACCCTGATAAAAAGTGGCTTTTCCCTCCTGCCCCCTGCCCCCTGCCCCCTGCCTTCTACTTATTACTTTTGAGTTGTTTTAATTGGCGTTCCTGGCTTGAGTTCGGATTCTCCAGGTGGCAGTATAATTTGTTCGCCAGCACGCAAGCCAGAGGTAACTTCTACGTTCATTAATCCCTCCAATCCTAGAGCGATCGCTCTTTTCTGAGCTTGATTTTTACTGTCCCGAACCCAGACAAAAGGAGATGAGCCAGACCGCCCAATAACTCCTGTGTTCAAAACTACTATATTCTGCCGCCGCTGCAAAATAATCTCAACATTTACTCGGCTACCAGGGAGCAGTTCGCGAGTAGGAGTATCCAGCGCAACTGTTGCGGGTACTATTGCTTGAGATGATTGATTTTGACCGCCGCCTTCCTGTCTGAGAGCTTCAGGTGTAAGTGCTTGAGGATACAGGCTTAGCACGCGTCCCATGAATGTCTTGGGCTTAGGGCCGATCGCCGTCACGCGGGCAAATTGACTGACTCGGACTTGACCCGCGTTGAGGGTAGAAAGCTGGAGCTTCACGAGTATTTTTCTGGGGTCGCCTATGGTGAGCAGGTTGGTACGCAACTCAACTCCATCACCATCTTGAACGTTGACACCCAAGACTACGCCATTCATTGGTGCAGTCACGATACTATCTTGGATTTCCTGCTGAATAACTTGACGCTCCAATCGCAAGCTTTGAATTTTGAGGGCGCTTGTACGTGTCTCTGCTTGAGCATCTCTGAGAGCAGCCCTAGCTTGGCGTACTGCATCTTCCTGCGATTGGGCTTGTTGTAGGGCAATTGCTCCCTTTTCTACTAAAGGAGCCAGCCTCTTAAGTTGCGCTTCTTCAGCTGTTAACCGTTCTTGGGCTTCGATAATTTTTTGGCGATTGCGTGCTAAGTTGAGTTCTTCTTGCTCAATTTCCAACTGTTGATTCCCAAGAGCAATTTTTCGTTCGGGGTAGCGCAGGGTTAGCAGCACTTGACCAGCTTTTACCCGATCGCCAGGTTTGACCATTATTCGATCTACTGCACCTTCTTTCGGGGACTTCAAGATGCGCTGTTCTTGCAACTCAACAGTACCGCTTTCATTGATTGTGGTTTCAATATTACCTCGCTGTACGGTTTGTAAGCTTACTGCTACTGGTTCAGGAGATTGGTTGAGAGCTAAAAAGTAAGTCAGCCAACCGCCAGTACCGGCTAGAGCCAAAACTCCTGACCAGGCTAGCCATTGACCTAAGATATTAAATTTACCTTTTTCATATTTCCAGTTCATGAAAACTTGACTCAGTGAGTTTACAGTTCAGAACAAGCGATCGCAGTCCAAAGCTTTCACTGCATATTAAAAGAATCTCACAGTCGCAGGTCGAAAACGACGAGGCGGCTATTATCCAAAACACAGCAAAAATTTGAACTGAGATAATTTCGCAGACCAGAGTAATAATCAAGCCACCAAAAGGCCGACCAAGCAATAACTATGAAACTTGCTCCCCCTTGCCGCATTCGTTCGAGTTCTCGGATAGCGGTTTCGTCATCTAGCGGCGCTCCCCAGTACTGACCCTCATGTTCGAGGAAAGGCAGAACATCGAATTGCGGCAGAATATCACAACTCCATTGATTTTCATCGACCAAAATCAAACGCTTGCCTGCTGGAATCGCAGATGCAATATCGCGCACAGCAATTTGTAGGCGTTCTGACCAACTCACATTAAGTTTAGGTACTAATTCAGACGCGAACGCACTACGGCGCATACTGATATGCAACAGGCGCTCTGTTAGCCACTGACGATAAGATGCGTCCTCTGCACGTGGCGACTTTAACAAATAAGCGATCGCATCAGTACGTTCTGCCATTACAGCCAACGCTCCTATTCCACTAAGGGAGTGAAAGCTTACCTGGGAATCCTGTTCGACATGGAAGCGCACTTGAGCCAACTGTTTGGCAATAAAGACGAAATCGAATTGCGCTGCCAGCCGTAAATATAGGTTCAAATCTAGTAAGTACTTTGTATGAGTTAGGTCGAACCCACCAACCGCAGTCAATGCATCAGCGCGAAACATCACTGTTGAGGTACGCAAAATCCATTTTCGTCCATCAACAATTTGGTGGATGAACTCTAGACCGGATATTAATCCTTCTGGTAACTTATCTGAAAGTTCTGTAACTGTGACAGGCACTATCGCACCGTTAATGTCGATAAATTCAGCTAGACCAGCCGAGAGGCCAGCATGAGGATGTTTGTCTAATGCGAGGACAGATTCGTGGATGAAGTTAGGCAGGAGTACATCATCATCTGACAAGATGCTGAGATAGGGACTAGTGTTGAGTTCAATAGTCCGTTGCCAATTGCCGAACATTCTTATATTGGTTTCGTTGCGTACATAAGCGACCCGCGAATCTGCGAACGATCGCACAACCGCTTCTGTATCATCGTCAGAAGCATTATCTACTACAAGCACTTGGAAATCTGGATAGTCTTGAGCCAGTGCGCTTTCCAGGCTTGTTTTTAGAAGTTTCGAGCGATTGTAAGTTGGGATAGCGATTGTAACTTTGGTTTTGGGTTTCATATTATTTGTACTCACCCCCTGTTTTGGTAATAAGTTTTAAAGGAAAGGGGGTACAGGCAATAGGCAATAGGGAAACTTACACTTAAAAATCTCGGATTGAAAAAATGACGCTGTTTTTTTTGCGTTTTGTGTTTGATAAAAACATCTTTTTTAAAGTAGGCTTTAAACCAATAACTAAAGTTTTTCATTGTTGTTGCCTATTCCCTGTAAATCAAAGACAACCAAGCGTTCATTTTCCAAAACACAACGAAACCTAGTACGTAAATAGCGAACGAATTCAGCATAGTAGTCAAGCCACCAGAAAGCTGGCGATCCAAATACAATAAAACTTGCCCCTTCATGATGCAAACGCTCGAATTCCTTAATAGCAATGGCATCATCTGGTGGCGGTCCCCAATACATACCATCTTTTTCAAGGAAGGGGATCGATCGCCTATTTTCAAGTAGCTGCCCATTCCATCCCCATTCATCCATATCAACTAAAATATACTTTTGTCTTAGTGGAATTAACGGTTCTAGTTCCTCGCCCAATTCGACCATACGCTTGATATGGCTATAACCAGAACTTTGAGCGCACTCAAAAGCATCTTTAATTTGAATGTTCTGTTCCTGTAAAAACTTATGCAGGATTGTCATTTCATACTGGTATTGGTTAAGCTGCCAGCGATAAGTAGTCTTGCTAGTGCCATTATTACCATGAATGCGATACAAAGCCTGATGCTCGTCAATGCGCTGGATGCGGCCAAACAAGGGAGCAAGCATTGCTAGATAGGAATCGGCATTGATGCGATAGTGAATCTCCGGTATGGGCAAAATCCTTTTTAAGTAACTACGCGTCCAAGCATTGCCGCTAGTAGGGGAGAAGATATGACCATCTACACCACCACTCAGCTGTGCATCAAGCAAATCTCCTTCTGGCAAAGGTTTTTCAGGATATAACTTGCCTAGTGGTTTACCATAAACATCAATCGCAGATAAAGGCCAATGCACTTTGACTGCGTTGGATTCGTGCAGCAGCTCCACTGCTCTTTCAATAGCATTGGGTAACAAAACATCGTCTGCATCTAAGAAGCAGACAACTTGACCACAACTGGCAGCAAAACCGGCATTGAATGCCGATCCCTGCCCTCCATTCTCTTTCAAAACAGAAACAATTCTTTTTCCGTAATTAGCAATGATTTGCTGTGAATTATCTGTTGAACCGTCATCGACTACGATGACTTCCGTAGGCTGATAGGTTTGATTTAAAGCACTTTCAATCGCCTCACGCAGAAAATGCCCGTAGTTGTAGTTGGTTATTATAATACTTGCTCTAGATTTTTTCATTAGCGTAAATCAAACACAATTAGACGCTCATTTTGTAATACACAGGGAAACTTTTGACGCAAATAGTTAGAAAATTCCCTGTAGTATTCCAGCCACCAAAAAGTGTGCATCAGAAAAACTATCGCGCTGGCACCAGCTTGGCGTAGGCGATCGAATTCTCGAATAGCTGTGTCATCATCTGTTGGAGCTCCCCAATACTGCTCGTTATGTTCGATGAAGGGTATAGTCCGAAAACCCTCGATGACTTCATTGCCATTTAACCAATCTTCATCGACCAAAATAAAGGATTCCTGCGGCGATATTAAAGCTTTGAGTTCCTCCATGCTTGCATGAAGCTGACCGATACGATTTCGCTCCCTGGCAAACTCCAGATCTGCTGTCACTTTAGCCAGATTCCACTTCTGGGGAATGCGCTCGAGATCCTGTTGAGCTCGTTCGAGATCCCATCTCATGAAGAAATAATCGAGGTCAGGACGACGGGGAGGAAAAGGATGCCAGAAATGGACTACAGACTTTGGCTCAAACACAACTGGAATCTTGGCATTATATAAAGCCAAACTAGAATCGATCCAATCTAGATAAATAACCTCTTCATCAAAAGGAGCAACTCGGTCAAAAACACTTCGACGATAGAGCTGACAGTGAGCCTCTCCAGACAGTTCTATCGTCCGGCGATGCTCCCCTTTATCAAGTTGTCCATCCTCTGTAAACGGAAGGATTTCGTATTTGACTCCATCGGTTGTTTGCACTGAGCGAATCTGTCCCAGATTTGGGTCAAAGTGAACTTTTGCCTCTCCCAAACGCCCCTCGATAATGCGTGGGATTGCGACATCAGCCGGATGCTCTTCGCAAGCTGCCATAAGTTGAGATAGCCAGCCCTGCTCAACCATAACGTCGCTCTCTATGAAGCAGACAAAATCATCTTTGGCTTCCTGAATCACCAGATTTTTTGACTGGTTAGGCGTTAGATAATGCTCTTCGTGGATAACTGCCACATTACTACGTCCCTCCAGCACTTGTTCGATTTGCTGCCAATACACCTTTGGGATGTTGCAGTCTACTACGATTAAGTTAAATGGAATATTAGTGTAGTCAAAAATCCGCTGCAAAGATTCAGCTGCTAAGGAGAATTGTTCGCGAGGAACGAACCCGATGGTTACTTTTGACATAGTGATATTTTATAAACTCAATATATCGTTAACTTATAGCTGCTTCTAAAAGAGTTAAAAGAACTTTATCTGAGTTAAAATACTCCTCTGCTAATTGCCGTGCTGCATACCGATGTCTTTTATAGTCAGCGTTGATGGCTTCTGTACCTTTAATTGCCTCCTTTCGATCGCGAAAGGTTAAAATCCCTTCTCCTACTGGCAGCCAATCGCTCAAGCCTGTGTCTTGAACTAAAATAGGTCTGCCGGAAGCTAGGTAACATACGCTACGATCGCTAAACCAACCGCCTTTTGTCGCAACATAACCCTGTTTTGCAACTCCAAACTCAGCACGGGATTCTTGAAGGAATTTTTGGTATGACTCTGGTGAAAAGGACGCAATCCATCCGGGGACGACTTCCCAGCCGTACTGAGATAGTTCGTTGGGAAAGCCGCCACTTAAGGCAATCCGAAACGGTTGTTTTGTTAGTTGCGGTATATCAAGAAACTTGAGAAATTCTTTATCCTTGTTGCCGTAGGTGACTCCTTCGTATACGACCTCGCGATAACTGCGCCATTGCATAATCGAACTGAAGTGAGTGGGATTATCATCGTCAATTACTGGCCAGTAAGGCAGTGCTACTGGAGGTAACGTCTTTAGCCAATGCCTACCGTTTGTGGGGATCGGACAGTCATCAGCATCAATGCGTTGTCCAATCGTAAACAGGCGATCGCAATGTTCAATAGTCTCAATCAATTCCCCATGACCGCTGGCAATATTAATCTGAGTGAAACCTGGATCGGCATCAATATAAATGCGGCGCTTTGGCAAATCATATTCCTCTCTCCATAGAGAAATTGGCGAAGCACGCACAATCATCAAATCAGCCTGAGAGCAGATATCCTTAAATTTGTCAATCTCCATTCCAACCGAGCGATCGCCAGCCCGGTAAATCCATTGGTTTTCAAAGCCAAGCGGCTCTAGACAGTTTCTGAGATAATTTGTCGGATAGTCCAATTCCGTTGTCAGTTGCTCAGTTTCCCAGTTGTAAACCCACGACTCTGGCCCACATTCTTCCAAGTAGAAAACATTATGCCCAAGCGATCGCAAACCCAAAAGGTACTGTAGGTCAGACCAGGCATTGCCTCCTATGGGAAAACGACCGATTGCACTCGCAAAAACGATCATCATCTGACTTCAACTCTCCTTGACTCGTCTCATCGAGCATGAATTGCCGCTGTCTCCAGTAGTCGAGGCAGCACGACTTTGTAACTGAAGATTTGTTCAGCTATTTCCCGTGCTGCAAGGCTTTGCGCTGGATAATCTGCGTTGACACGCTCAATGCAGTCTACAGCTGACTCCAACGATGAAAACGCCAGCACGCCATGACCCGTGGTCAGCCAATCTGTAAACCCTGTATCTTGTAAAACGACAGGTAAACCAGCCGCGAGATAGCAAACACTGCGATCGCTGAACCAGCCACTATGGGTTTTGACATAAGCCTGTTTCGCCACGCTAAATTCTCCGCGCGAGCTGATTAAATACGTTTGATAGGTTGCTAAATCTACGCTTACCGCTCCACCGTCTTGTATTAGCCATCCCGCTCTCAGGAATTGCGTTTTAATCTCCTCGTTAGCCCCAGAAAGCGCCAATTCCAAACGTTGTGCGGTATGGTTTGGCAGGTTCAGCAACTGCAAGAATTCTTCGCTCTTTTGTCCGTAATACTCTCCTGCATACGTTACCCCTCCATAGGCACTCCAATTCGCGATCGTTGTGAAGGGAGCATCCATAAGACTTTCGGCAATGGGTTGTTCGTTTGCAGCCACCGATTTGTGCCAAATTTCAGGCACCACAGGCGGAACCGTAGGATGCCAATCAATTCCGCGTGTCGGAACCGTACAATCTGACTTGCCAATATTGACACCATAGCTGAAATACACTTGATACTCGTCCAAATCCTCAACCGCGAAGCGCCCAATCTGGGTGAAGAAGGGGTCTAGGTCAATCAGAGTACGCCGACGGCACAGACGAAACTCAGGTAACCAGCAAACCCCCCCAATATTCAGGAGTACATCAGCCTCTTTTAGCATCTGCTTTAAGTCATCCCAGGTTGCCCCCCAAATCTGCCCAGACTCGCGATTAATATAACAAATTGGGATCTGTAAACCGAATTGAGCCATTACAGCGTGAATAATCGCCATCCCTTGTTGTGGATCGTCGCTGTACTCCTGGCGCACAGGATCGTAACAGGATTGCGACCAGCCACTTTCTTCCAAATAAAACACGTTATGCCCCAGCCGTGCCAACCCCAGCAGATAATGAAAGAAGACAAGGAGCATTCCCGCCACGGGATATCGGATCATATAGCCACAAACAACAATGCGTACCATGCTTATAACCCCGCTCTTTCCATAAGACTACCAATCACTTTTTCTGCGGCAAAGTACTCTGAGGCGATTTCGCTAGCTGCTTGGCAATTGCCTTTGTAATCGCTTTCAATTGTGTCGAGTGCTGCCAAAATATCTTCCATATTGTTAAAGGCAAAAAGTCCTTTACCTGTTGGCAGATATTTGCTGAATCCCGTTTCCTGAGTAATTACGGGACGACCGGCGGCGAGATAGCAAGCAGAGCGATCGCTAAACCAACCGCTTAACAGCCGCGTATATTGCTCCTTCGCCACCGTAAATTCCCCGCGCGACTCCTGGATATAAGCGCGGTAATTCTTCATATCCTGAGAGAGTTCCACCGCGTCTATTTGGCTCCAACCATGCTTTTGCAGCAAGCAGCGCACAGTTTCTCTTTCCTCGTCACTGACATTCGTCGCCATCTCAAATCGCAACGGACGCCGCTGGGGAAGGTCGAGAAATTTTTCTAACTCACGCGCTTTGCGCCAATAGTAAGTTTTGCCCTCATAAGTAATGTCTTTGCCCTTATTATTCCAAGTGGCAATGGTGTTGTAAGCAATCCCAGGTGTGAAGTTTGGAGTTTCCCACAAATCCAGCACAACTGGCTGGCGGGTAGGTAACCAGTTAAAACCACCAACGGGAACGCCACAATCTGGTGCGCCGAGATTTTCCCCAAAACTGAAGTGAGTGTCGTGGGCGGACAGGTGAGCGATGAGTTTTTTGTCGTCCTGAGCAACCCGAATTTGGGAAGCAACCGGATCTGATTCTACATAGATGCGGCGCGGGCAAGCCAGATGCTCTTCGCGGATTTCCTGGTCGCCCGTGACGTTTAAGAAGGCGTCTGCTTCCTTATATAATTGCAAGATTTCGCTTTGAGTCATTCCATAACACTCACCCCCCAGATAGTCGCGAAATCCCCAGCGGTCTTGGAAGCCATAAGCCTCTAAAATTGGGGCAATTCGCTGAATATTCTCAGTCGCATCTGGAGAAAGGTCATTGAGGCGGGGGTTGTAAATCCAACGCCATGAATCTTCTATATAGTAAGCGTCATAACCTAAGCGGCGCAGCCCCAGCAGGTAGTGGAGGAACTGATAAGTCACCCCTGCTAAGGGATACCAAAATAGAATTCCGAAGACAATGATTTTTCCCTTACTAGGGCGTTCGCTTACCATCGCTGCCTCCTGCATCTAAGTGACGAACAACACGGGCAGGATTGCCAGCCACGATGGTATATGGTGGGACATCCTGCGTGACAACAGACCGCGCACCAACGATCGCCCCCTCTCCGATGGTGACGCCTGGTAATATGCAGGCATCAAAACCAATCCAAACGTTAGCACCGATGAAGATTGGTTGCGCTGGTACCGTTGCATCAATACATCGAGGGGAACGAAACGGTATCTGTTCCAGTTCGTGCCGCCGCTGTGTCGGGTCGAACGGTAATCGGTAGGTATCCATTAAAACCACATTCCAAGAAATGAGAGCATAATCGCCGATTTCGATTTGGGCGTCGCAGATAATCCTGGCTCCGTGAACCAGCGCATAGTTGCCCAAACTGACCTGCCCGCGAGGGCCGACATCAAACATCGTCCCCAAATAGGTGGAAGCACCGCGACCGAATTTGACGCCCACTGGTGCTTCGCTGCGGTATAAGTAAAAACTAAAGGTCGTTTCCACGTATGCAGTTTCGTCAAGAACTACATTTTCTGGAATCGTTCCCGGATACCAATCCCAGGAGAGAGTGCGTGCAGCAACCATCGCCGTTAAACCTCCCCAATAATCTGCGCTGGGTTACCCATGACCCTGGCGCGTGGCGGTACGTCTCGGTTTACCATTGCACCTGCCTCCACAAAGGCACCCGTTCCAATACGCACTCCCTTAAGGATTGTGGCGTTCGGCCCAATCCACACCCCGTCCTCAATTACTATGGGTCGCTTGACGATTTCTGGCCGAAGTGAGGTATTGCCCAGAGGGGAACAGGCGATCGCGTCAGCAATGCGTTCGGCAGGGGCGATGGGATGAAAGTCAGTATCGGCGAGTGTTGTATTCCAGCCAATGACAACGTAGCTGCCAATGCAAAGTTCCAGTTCGCATAAAAGTACAGCGTTGGTGAAGTAGCAGTAGTTACCAATCTCGACTTGTCCTTTCTCGCCAATATCGAAGTGAACGCCATCCATAGTGCAGTTGTCGCCAATGATTAGCCCCTGTTTATTGCGGCTATGGAATCGCTTAAACGCAAGATTGCCCATGATGACTGTATTCTCACCAATTTGGACATTGGGTGGAAAATTCGTAATTGCCCTGTAAGCTGACTGATAGTTGGCTAAATCACTCACCTTAGCTCTCCTGGTTTATACTGATTCAGAATGGACGATCGCTCGACTCGACTGGGTTTGGTGCAGGCGATAGTACAGCCCACGAGCGTTTAGCAATGCTTGATGGTTGCCAATCTCTGCAACTCGTCCTTCTTCCAACACCACGATCCGGTCTGCTCGTTGGATTGTGGAGAGGCGATGGGCAATAATAAACGTGGTTCGTCCTGCCATCAGTCGCTCCAATGCCTCTAGCAAGAGAAACTCGGTTTGAGCGTCCAAAGCAGAGGTGGGTTCGTCTAAAATCAGCACTGGCGCATTCTTGAGTAGGGCGCGGGCGATCGCTAAGCGTTGCTTTTCTCCCCCGGAAAGTGTAGCTCCTCGCTCGCCAATTACCGTGTCGTAACCTTTAGGTAATAGTTGAATAAAGGTGTCAGCATTGGCAGCTTGGGCGGCGGCAATAATTGCTTCGCGGCTGGCATTAACACAGCTATATGCAATATTCTCGGCAATGCTTAGCGGTAGTAAAAACGGCTCTTGCAGCACCACAGCAATCTGCTGGCGCAGACTTTGCAGTTGCACATCGCGGATATCTACCCCATCAAACAGGACTCGTCCTTGCCAAGGATCGAAAAAACGGGGAATCAGGGAAACCAAAGTACTCTTACCTACTCCTGTGGCTCCTACCAAGGCAATGGTTTCCCCTGGCCGCGCTTCTAAGGATATGTCCTGGAGTACTGGTTTGCCATGCTGGTAACCGAAGGTGACTTTCTCTAAACAGACGTAGCCAGTCGCTTTAGCAAGAGGTTTGGCATCGGCAGTCTCGCGCACCTCCTCCTTAGCATCTAATACGAATAGCACTCTTCTAGCACTTGCGGCGGCTGCTGCAAAACCAGAAGACATGTAAGCTAAAGTCTCCATCGGCGCATACAAGGAGGCGAGATAAGAAAGGAAGACCAGTAAAGACCCAATTGAAAGCGACTGATTCAGCACTTGGAAGCCGCCGAATAGCACGATTGCTGCCGTTCCGACTGCGGTTACTCCACTGACGCCAAATTTGAATTGCATCTGAGCAAAAATAGCCTGCAAACAAGCTTGCAGTGCTTTTTGGGACAGGTAGCGAAAGCGTTCATCTTGGTGTGCTTCGCGATTGAATGCTTTCACAATTGGGAGTGCTGTTAAGGTCTGTTCTCCCAGTGCCATAATCTCGCCTTCAAATTGTTGATGCTGATAGGTTCGCTCAATCATGCGCTGGTTAAAGAACCAAATCAGTAACACAATCAAAGGAGCAACGACTAGCGATAACAGTGAAAGGAAGCGATCGAGTTGCCACATGACAGCGAACATGACTGCGAGATTCGCCACAGAAGTTAACACGGGCAGAAAAACACCCATGACCAAATTCCGAATACAAATGCTGTCGGTCATGACTCGCCGGACGAGATCTCCAGCTTGCTGTTTGTTGTGAAACTCCAAAGAAAGATGCTGTAGGCGATGGAACAGTGCTGCTCCCAAGTCATAACTCATTTGACTGCCAACGCCAGCGCCGAGATAATCTTGGAGCAGACGAACTCCTTCACTAGCTAGAAAGAGAACGATTGTCGCACCTACCAACAGGCCAAGTAGTTGAGTATCGCCACCACCAGCTAAGGTTTTGAGCCAAACAAAAGTATTTGGCAGGGGTTGGTTGCTCAGGACGCAATCAACGATCGCCTTCAAAGGCCAAGGCTTGAGGACATTCAGCCCGACATTAACGAGCATCAGCACCAGCACAAAGGCCAGCCCGCGCCAACGGACTAGGGCGTAACGTGCCAGTCGCAGCCACCAGAGTTTCATAACGCGACCTCCTGTGGCGAGTCGGGAAATTGTAAGGAGTGCAAACGCTTGTACAGACCAGAGTTTGCCAGCAATTCCTGATGCGTTCCCATTTCCACAACTCTCCCCTGTTCCAGCACCACGATCCGATCTGCTCGGAGAATAGTCGAAAGGCGGTGAGCGATGATAAATACCGTGCGCCCCTGCATCAGTCGGTCTAAAGCTTGCAACAGCAGCATTTCGGTGTGAGCATCTAGGGCAGAGGTAGGTTCGTCGAGAATTAGTACTGGCGCATCCTTAAGCAGCGCCCTGGCGATCGCCAGTCGTTGTTTCTGTCCGCCGGAAAGGATAGCTCCTCTTTCACTGAGAACGGTGTCGTACCCCTGAGGTAACTGTCGGATGAAGTCGTCCGCCCTAGCTGCTTTGGCAGCTGCGACAATCTCCTCAAAACTCGCTTTTGGGCGACCGTAGGCAATGTTTTGTGCCACCGAGAGTGGTAGGAGAAACGGCTCCTGTAGCACCAAGGCAATCTGCTCGCGTAGGCTTTTAATTTGCACAGTTTTTACGTCTACCCCATCAAACAGGACTCGTCCTTGCCAGGGGTCAAAAAACCGGGGAATCAGGGAAACCAGCGTACTCTTACCAGCACCCGTAGCGCCTACCAAGGCGATGGTTTCTCCGGGTCGGGCTTCTAGGCTAACTTCTTTGAGGACGGGATAGTTCGGTTCGTAACCGAAGGTGACTTTCTCTAAAGATATGTGTCCGCGTCCTCCCGACATACGAACTGGCAATGGTCTAGCACCAGGGGCATCCTGCACCCCATCCTCAGCATCCAAAATCTCTAAGACTCTATCTATATTGGCATCTACGGACTTCAGGCTCCCGTAAATACCAAACAGCCCCCTAAATGCTCCTTGTATAGACTGTAGATATGCTAAGAAGACGAGCAAACTACCAATACTCATAGCCCCCAATAACACCTGCTGCCCGCCTACATACAGAACAATGGCAGTACCGATAGTTGTTACAAAACCATTTGCTACGCTGTAAACACTCTTGAGCAAAGTTTCCCGTTGCGAGAGAACAACTGCGTCTGCCGCTAAGCTCTCAAACTGCCGGGTATTGTAACTCTCCCTAGCAAATGCCTGGACGATGGGAATTGCTGTGACTGTTTGGTGGACAAAGCTGGTAAGGCGAGACTGGGCTTCGCGGTTAAGTTTTGTCCGCCGCTTGATTCGGGAACCAAAAACAAGGGCTGAACCACCCATTATAGGGGCTACGAAGAGCGAAAGTAGCGTTAGTAAAGGATTCAGGTTCCAGGCGACAATGCTAATAGTTACTAGCGTCAGTAGGTGCTGCATGGGTGAAATCAGCAAAGCACCAGTCAGGGTGTAAACGCAATAGGTATCTCCGGCCAAACGGCTGAGGGAATCACCGACAGTCCGTTGGTTATGGAACAGCATTGAAAGGCGCTGCAAACGATAGAACAATTTCTGGGCGAGTTCGTAGACCATACCTTGCCCGGCAGCACTCCAGGCCCAAGTAAGGCTTGTTTCCAAAGTAGCGTTTAGGGCATAAAGTCCAAGGCTACAAACAGCAGCGACAACAACTAGTAGTCCTGGGGTGACTGCCAGGTTAAAAGTTTCCAGGAACGAGCGAACTTGCGCGGGGATGACTCCTTGACCCAAGGCATAATCTACCAGGATTTTCATCGGCCAAGGTTGAAGTGTTGCGGTGGCTGAAGTGCCAGCCGTGAGAGCGAGGATTGCTATTAAAGTCCGCCAATGGCGCAGTGGATATCGGAGCATCTGCCCGTATCGATGCATCATCGCTTCGATTTGCTTCACTTACAGATTCACCTCCCGTATGGTTGTTGGGATAGAGGGGGATAAGGGGGAAAGGGGAAAGGGGAACTTTCAAGGTAGGTATTTTTTATTCGAGCATTTTTGAGGATTTCACCCGATGCTTAAATCCTCTAACGAGCAAACCACGTTAAACAATTGAGAATTTTCTCAAATATTTTTGAGATTATAAAAAACCTACCCTTGAGAGGGAATGGCGAAGAGGAATGGAAGGAAAAACTTTTACCCCTTTTCCCTTTCCCCTTAACAAATATCACGGCTGTAATATTGCACTTTGAGCGACAGACTTGTTCGAGGTGGTTTGAATTGGCAGCAAGTAGACTCTTTTGGCAATATTCTCTAGTACTTGGTAGAGAATGCGTCCTAGCTGGAAGTTTTCATATAATATGACACTGGCGTTGAGCAGACCTAGTACAGCTGTGACTGCTGCTACTTCTGGCATTCCCAGAATTATTGCCACGATCGCGAATAAGGAATAGCCAAACATAGCCATAGTAGCTAACTGTGACATCCTCAACCCACACCACACTTTGATAACTCTTTTTTTACCTCCATGATTTTCAGTGCAGACTTTCAGCTGCACTTTTGACCAAATCCCGCGATAAATCTCTAAATCCCAGTCGCTCCAACCTCCATCTGTAACAATGAAATATTTGTGGGCTAGGAATAAATCCATCACTTTTTGCAGCAGGCTTTCTTTTTCCATTGCTGTTTCTGTCCAATAGGACAATTCATAGCCGCGATCGCGCCAGGAAATTTTGACTTTGGATGCTGGCGAATCAAACTCGATTAAATCTGCTGGAGTTAGTGTTTGAGTCATTGTCTTAAAACTTGTTTTATTTGTATTTAAAGGTCATCAAAATTTATAGGTTGCGCTTTGGTGAGTTCCTTGATGCGCCAGCGGTAGCGTTCTACACTACGTACCAGCGGCCCCAGGTAAATCAGTACTGCCACAAGCAACCTTGCCCTGAGTCCAACAAATCGGGGATCGATCCGCGCTTGTAAAGCACCTACAACACACCATGTAAAAGAGATGAGGAACATTACCGCACCCAGCCAAGGGCGATCGCCTGACAAAAGTGCAGATAATAACAGCAACAAAGCTGCGATGTTCCACTCTAGTGTCAGAGGTAGGTAAGAGATAAGTGAGGAGGAAGGCTCGTACAGGGTTTGGAAGAGACCGCGACCAAACACCCCAGAATAAATAACTGGTTGACCAAGACGAACAAATGTAGATAAATCTCCGTAGATTCTCCCCAACCAAGAAGGCTGTCCCAGAAGGTTAAAGCGGAAAGGATGCTTAAAATAAACCAGTGCTTCTGCCTTGCCATAGCCTTGCTGCTGTTTGAGATAGGCTTCTACTGTGTTCCTACGAAAGTGCCATACAATTGCGGCTGGGCTAAAACCAATGGTGTAACCCCTATCTTGCAGCCGCCAGCAGATATCGACATCATCACCAGCAGCACGAAATATCGGGTTGAAGCCGTGAATTTCTTCTAACGCCTCCCGACGAAAAGCCATGTTGCAACCAGCAATATGTTCGGCTACTTCATCACTCAAAAGGATATGGGTAGGTACGCCAGGAGAAACGGCGACGCAGGCGGGAACGAGAGATTCCTCTGGAGGAGATAAGTTTGGCCCGCCAACAGCGGCTAGACCTGAAGAAAGGAACTTTTCTACTAGATAAGTGAGCCAATCTGGATCTGCCATGCAATCAGAATCCGTATAGGCCACAATCTCGCCAGTGGCGGCGGCCAGACCAACGTTGCGGGCGACGCTTAGCCCTTTGTTTTCTTGGCTAATTATGCGTACATAATCGTAACGCTGACTAATTTCTAAAGTGCGATCGCGCGATCCATCATTCACAACGATGACTTCATAGTTGGGATAGTTGAGTTCTTTCAAAGAAGCCAGACAACTATCCATCGTGCGTTCGGCATTGTAAGCGCAGACAATTACTGAAACTTTGGGATACCTGGGTAATACAGGCGGTAAAGACGCCGTGTAATACTGCTGCACTGTTTGGAAGGCAGGCTTCTTCAGGCGTTTGGCATCAACTACACCAAAAGCCCAGTCCTGGATAGCATATCCGCCGGTAAACCACTCGTCCGTCCAAGAAAAAATTATCGTTCCGGCTGCTCCCATCTCAAAACTAGATGACAGCTTTTGCGAGAGAATTTCGGCTTGGGCTTGGTTTCCCTCACGTATGGAGTCAACACCAAACTCACTCAGCACTAGGGGTTTATCTTCGGCTAGATTATGCAGCCGCGAGAGGTAGCGACGAAAATCTGTTTGCCTGTGCAGGTAAACGTTAAAGCACGAAAAATCAGTAAAGTTAATATTTAAATACTCCGTAGAGGGGTAATTGGCATAGCTCACCAGACCTTCGGGATCGTTGGATTTTGCTACCGCCATTAACTCTTTGATAAAAGCCCGGACTTTTTTTGCTCCGTGCCATCGCACAATATCTGGAGGAATTTCGTTACCCACTAAATAGGCAAAGGTGGCAGGATGATTCCGGCAGGCTTTAACTCCTTGAGCAATGCTGTTACGGATTTCTGCCTTGACAGTAGAAGAGTCAAGGAAAGCAATATGCTGAGTCCAAGGGATACCGATTAATAGCCTCAGACCGTACATTGCAGCTAAATCCAAAAGCCACTTAGGTGGAACAGTATAGGTACGCAGACAGTTAACTCCCATTTCTGCCATCAAGGCAAAGTCTTTTTCCACAATCGGTTTTTCTGGAAAAGACTCGCCGTGCGTGCCTACAGAAAAGGGGCCGTAGCTAACTCCTTTGAGAAAAAACTTTTTCTCTCCAATAAAGAAAAACTTTCCCTTTACTGTCACTCTCTCGCTGCCTGCAAGTGGTTCAGCAGAGAAGCCAGAAGGTGGTGAAGTCAAGTTTTGCAAATTACCCCCGACAATTCACTGCAAATTTATTTCTTTTGTTGCTGAAACGCTAGTAAAGCGCTAAGCAAAAATACTGGGTGAATCGGGAAAGTTTAAACCGTAAAAGGCAAGGGATAAAACACCTTTTCTCTTTCCCTTTACCCTACCAAATTCCCTTGGCGTACAATTTAGGTTAGTTTGCTCAAAAAAGAGAACACACATTTAACTAGCCCAGTAACGCTTTCGCAGCATACATTTGCTTTGGTACCACCACAATGGCTATCAATGAAAAGTCTTGTAATAAATTGAGTGTCTAATCAGTCTGTTTGCGATCGCGTTTAGAAAAATGTTTGAATTAACGTATAATTTTGGTAAGTTTTGTATCCAATTTAGTTGGTACTGCAAGTAAAAATACCCTTACTCAGTAACGTAACTTTATCTAATTCGTTAACTGGTGCAGTACCCTCAGGCTAACGCACCCTACTGGCGTGGCAAGCTTAAAATGTTGCAATAAACTTTGTAGCTTGGGAAGCCACTGCGTTGGACGGGTTAAGAGGCTTGTTCGCCCTTGGCGTTCCCGTTCCCTCGCAGAAGGTTCCCGCAGGGTAACCCAACACCAAGATCCACGTTGGATTTCACTCCGTACCCTTCAGGATCTTGCTACAGCCCAACCTACAATAACACACTATTTTAGTCTTGCCACGCTACTACGTGTATTTATAGTAGTTTAATTTTTATATCACTAAATCAATGCTTAATCTAGGATCTGATGTTTTAGAGATTGGTAACAGTAATGTTGCCAAAATATTCTCTAGTACGGCGGAATTTGTAATTTTAAAAGCACTCTTGAGACAATCTACTAGTAATTGGTTAGCAGTATAGTACTGCTTGAGTATTTCTTTTTGCTGCTCCCTTAGCTGCCATTGATGACCAATGTTGCGGCAATTCAGTATCGCCAACCTCAATGCATTGGCCCAAGTTTGACCGTTAGTATTCCACCATTCCTTTAACTTTTCTACGCTTTGAACTGGGGACGGTAATTGTGCTTTGAGCTTTTGCAGGGATCTCTGTAATTGGGGATCGCACATAAGAGTTCGATCGTTAGGAAGAGTAAAACTCAAAGCCAAGACTCGATCTAAAGTCGGTTCGTAAGATAGGGCATGGCTTAACCGAATGGCAGACTCAAGAGCTAAATCTAGAGATAAATCAGAGGCTAGATTGCTACCTTGCCTGATATCAATACCAAGGGAAAAAGCCAAGTCATGATTCAAGTTCTGGTCTTTTAGAAGAGCTACTATCAGGTAAAAGGCACGAATAGCAGCTGGTTTGTGGGGAGCCTGAATTGAAAGGGACTTATGGTTGAGCCAATTGAGGAGGTCTTGCAATTGCCGATCGCCACCTACAAGGCCATCGACATGTTCCTTCATTAACTGCAACAGACAAGTGGGATTATCCAACATCCCGGCTGTCAGTAAAAAAACCGTGCGCCAACGGGGTTCAGTTAGATGGCTGACTAGCTCAATTAATTTTTTTTCTAATATTTGTGGGCTGGCACTATTAACAATATTTTTAGCTGTGAAATACTCTTGAAAAGTGATATGCGAGAAGGAATAAATTCCCCGCGCCTGCTCTATGAGCAATCCATGTGTCTCCAGCAATTTGAGCACTAATTCAGTATTAAGCTGTAATACGTCGGGATCTGTTTGGGCGGTGGATAAGTTACAGAGGTAATCTGTGATGTATTGTTGAAGGTGACTTTGTGTAAAAAAGTAATTACCTTGCTCAAAAGTCACGGCAGCAATCTGACTAAGTAATTCCAGTTTTTGTGATAAAGAAAAGTACCTATCGATTTGATTTCGTTTAATATCTCTTGCTTTATCCCAGCGATTAAGCAAAATGTCTAATCCTTGCCTATATACTTCGACCTTTCTCACTGGAAAGTCCGACCGAGCGTGAAATACACAACAAGCTAGGTTGAGCAAAAGCGGCGTTACAGCAAGTTCTTGAATTTGTTGGTTCTCTAATAGCTGTAACTTTTGCATAAATTGACAAGCTAAGGCTTTGCCTTGTTCTGGAGAATTCCTACTAACATTAATAAACCAATTGCGAACAAAAGCTTCTACTTGGAACGAATCAAAATCAGCAATTTCAACATAACTGTATTCATCAAGATGATAGCGATTGTAACCAAGTCTACAGGTAATAATTATCTTATTTTTACTATTTTGTTGCGTAAAATTGCCAATCTCGGATAAAAATTGAGCGCTACAATTTTCTATAATTTCATCTAAGCCATCTAGGAGAAGTAATATTTTACCTTCACTAAGTAATATTTGAATTTCTGCTTCGGAAGTACCGCAAGAGCCAAGCTCTTGAATGATATAGTTAGATATATTAAAATTAGCTGTTGCGGTAGCATCCTCAGCAAATTTTTTTAAGCGAATAAAAATTGGTATCCGGTCTGATAGTAATTTACCTCGATCGCATTCCATAGCAATATATTGTAAAAAGGTGGTTTTGCCAGACCCCGGTTTACCCAATACCACTAGTTTGGAACAAGCGATCGCTGCCTCTATTGCAGAAATTCTCTCCTGAGAGACTTTATTAAAGCCAAAAGAATCTACCCCTTCGGAGATGGATTCTTGTAGATCGAGGATATCTAACCATCTTTGGCTGGTAATACTATTGAGAATATTAGTACTAACATAGATTTCCTTTAGCTCAATTGGTTGAGTAATATCTAACAAGCGTGTAGTACCACACTGAGTTTGAATCTTATCGCTGCGACGCGATCGCAATATTTGCACTAAGCTTTCAATATCGTGGCAGTTTTTTGATTCCTGGGGGTTTTCTGTGAGTAGCTTCCGATCTGGTAGTTCGGCTATCTCTTGCCAATCTAAACCGAGTTGAAAGCAGATTTCCATAAAGTTCTGACGCTCAATCGGTTTGCCTGTAAAAAATTTCCAGATTGACTGGCGAGTTTCAAGCCCTACCTCACTTGCTAGATAATCTTGCGTCCATTCTCTGACTTTAAAAGCCCTTTTTGCTTTCTCAATACCTCTACTCGATGCTTTCAACGAACGGCGTGCCATAAATTAGTTTTTCAATCTCCAGTTATTAACTTAAATAAGTATTTTCTAAATTTAGGGTTATTCTTGTTTAACATCGCAATCAGATCTATGTTTAACTCAATTGTTGCGAATAATTTTCAAAGTTATTTTCATTGATACATTTATTATTTTCTGGCCAAAAATTAAAGTTAATTATTTTATCTCAGCTTTTTCGTCCTCCTTAAGGATTAATTTTTATCTTTTCCCTATTTTTTTAGACAGAGCAATTATACAATGTATATGGAATCACATATTCTCTTAAAAAATAATAATTTCGGTTACAAAAGAGAACTAATTTTTTATTTGAATAAATAAAAAAGTAAGAAAAGTAAGAAAAGTAAGAAAAGTATTTAATACTCGAAGAAAACTAAACCGATCTGATACAACTTATACGTTAAGTCATACATTCTCCGAAACGCGATCGCAAACACACCGATTAGATACTAGGATTTACATAGAAATTGTGCTAGTACCACAACATTAGGCACACTTAAGAACGGTCTTGTAAGCAGTTCTTCGTGCGAGGTAGCTCGTTTTGAGGAAATGGTTTTGTACTAAGTCAAGGAAGATTTTTTACACAACCAAGTTCTACCTATCGGGATTTGGTATCCATGAAAATACTGGTAACTGGAACTGAAGGCTATATCGGTTCCTTATTAGCCCCAATCTTGATGCAACACGGTGATGAAGTCATCGGCGTTGACACGGGATTCTACAAGGTTGGTTGGCTGTACAATGGTACCCAACTCACAGCCAAAACTCTTAATAAAGATATCCGCCACATCACACTTGAAGATTTAGCAGGTGTTGAGGCAGTCGTTCATTTAGCAGAACTCTCCAATGACCCAGCTGGGCAACTACGCCCCAATGTGACTTATGAAATCAACCATCAAGGCTCAGTTCGCCTTGCTAAATTAGCGAAAACAGCTGGTGTACGTCGCTTTGTCTATACGTCTTCGTGCAGTGTCTATGGAGTTGGTAGCGATGATTACGTTACTGAGGAATCCTCTGTCAACCCCCAAACGGCTTATGCCGAATGTAAAACTTTGGTAGAGCGAGATGTCAAGTTATTAGCTGACGTTAACTTCTCTCCTACCTTTTTGCGGAATGCTACCGCCTTTGGCGCATCTCCCAGAATGCGCTTCGACATTGTTTTAAACAACTTATCTGCCCTGGCATGGACGACTAAAGAAATCAAGATGACAAGCGACGGTACTCCTTGGCGGCCGCTAGTTCATCTGCTAGACATTTGTAAAGCAATTGTCTGTACCCTCGAAGCCCCACGGGACATTATTCACAACCAAATTTTTAATGTTGGCGACACTGCTAGTAACTATAGAGTCAAAGAAATTGCTGAAATAGTGGCTGAAGTATTTACTGGCTGTCAGCTTTCTTTTGGTGAGAGTAGTGCGGATAACCGCAGCTATCGGGTTTCTTTCGAGAAAATTAACAGCAAACTACCGGGATTTAAGTGTGAGTGGAATGCACTTAAAGGTGCCCAGCAGTTATTTGATGTATTTAATGCGATCGATATGTCAGAATCCACTTTTTTATTCCCAGGATTCACTCGCTTAAAACAGCTGGAGTATCTAGTTCGCACTCAGCAAATAGATCGAGATTTCTTCTGGAATAAGTAAAAAAGAAGGGTGTAGGGTTTTGAAACTAGTATTAATTAAAAACCACCCTGAGATAGATTTTCCTGACAGATTAAATCCTATTGATTTTAGGCCAGGGCGTACATTTTTCTCTTTCCCCTTAGACCATTTCACTCAATTCTTGATACAAATCATTTTTGTTTCTTCCTCTGCCTCCTCTGCTTGCCTAAATGTATCAACCTTAAAGTGAAACGGTATTACACCCCACACCCTACACCGTAGTTTTGGCCATGCTATTCACAGAAACTACACTCAAAGGCGCATTCATTATTGATATAGAGCAACGCCAAGATACTCGCGGCTTTTTTGCTCGTACTTTCTGCGCTGATGAATTTTCAGATCGCGGTTTAAAACCAACAATTGCTCAATGCAATCTAGCTTTCAACCACAAAAAAGGTACTCTCCGGGGTATGCATTATCAGGTTGCTCCAGCAACCGAGGTCAAGTTGGTTCGCTGTACTCATGGCGCTATCTATGATGTCATCATTGACTTGCGTCCTGAATCTCCTACATACAAGTTACATATTGGTGTTGAATTAACAGCTCAAAACCGTAGAGCTTTATACGTGCCTGAAATGTTCGCTCATGGTTATCAGACGCTAACTGATGAAGCTGAAGTTGTGTATCAGATGAGTGAATTTTATGCACCAGATTACCAGTATGGCTTGCCCTATAACGATCCGGCTTTTGGGATTGAATGGCCTTTACCTGTGAGCGAAATTTCTGAAAAAGATACTTGCTGGCCTTTGTTTGAATCTGTTTTAGAGCCTACCCACGCCCAACTAGGCGTAATAACAATTCAAAATTAAAAATGACGCTCTCTACGAGACGCTGCGCGAACGCGGACTCGCTAACGCTGCGCTAACAAAATTAGGAAACCCAGATATCAAAAGGTTTTTGAGGAAAGGATTTGTTACTCAATTTTGGAGATTTGGTATAAGGGTTCTGCCTCTATCAGGTTGCATATAAAAGTGTGAGAACTAACAAATGATTACGACAACTTTGCAAGAGTCTGTACAAAATGGTGGGAGTGTAAATCGTTGTGGCTGTCGGTTCTGTGGAACAACGTTAAAGCATACTTTTGTGGATTTGGGAATGTCGCCGCTTTGTGAAAGTTACGTGACGGTTGAACAGCTAAACCAAATGGAACCCTTTTATCCACTACATGTGTACGTGTGCGATCGCTGTTTTTTAGTTCAACTCCAGGAATATGTAAGCCCGCAAGATATCTTCAGCCACTACGCCTATTTTTCCTCTTACTCTGATTCGTGGCTACAACATGCTAAAAATTATACTGAACAAGTCACAAAACGCTTGGGGCTGAACTCTTCAAGCCTAGTGGTAGAGATAGCTAGTAACGATGGTTACCTGTTGCAATACTTTGTATCAAAAGAAATACCTGTCCTGGGTATAGAACCAGCAGCTAATGTTGCTGAAGTAGCGATCGCCAAAGGCGTCCCCACAGTTATCAAGTTCTTTGGACAAAACACAGCAAATGAATTAGTTGCTAATGGCAAGCAAGCAGATTTATTAATAGGAAATAACGTGCTTGCTCACGTACCCGATATCAACGATTTTGTCGCAGGCTGTAAAATTTTACTTAAGCCTGAAGGTGTCATTACTATGGAGTTTCCTCATTTAATGCGACTAATTGAGGGAAACCAGTTTGATACTATCTATCACGAGCATTTCTCTTACTTGTCATTAGTTGCAGTAGAGAAAGTTTTTGCTGCTCACAATTTAACTATTTTTGATGTAGAAGAACTGTCAACTCATGGTGGTTCGTTGAGAATTTATGCTGCCCATGTAGAAGATAATTCTAAATCTATCAGCCAGAAAGTCAAAGATTTAAGAAGCCAGGAAGAAACGGCTGGATTTCTTAAGTTAGAAAGTTATTTTTCCTTTGGTGAAAAGGTCAAGAAAACCAAGTTTGAACTTTTAGAATTTTTAATTGCAGCTAAACGCCAAGGAAAATCAATTGTCGGTTACGGTGCGCCCGGTAAAGGTAACACTCTTTTAAATTATTGTGGAATTAGAGAAGATTTTCTTGATTATACTGTAGACCGAAATCCATTTAAACAAGGTAAATTTTTACCTGGAACTCATATCCCCATCTTTCATCCAGACAAAATTCCAGAAACGAAGCCAGATTATCTGTTGATTTTACCTTGGAATTTGAAAAATGAAATTATCTCCCAGATGTCGTATATACGTAACTGGGGCGGTAAATTTGTTGTGCCTATTCCAGAAGTCAATATCTATCCTTGAGTAACAAAGTAACTCAAACCTAATAGATTTCTTGCAAAACTATTTTTGCAAGAGTGGGTAAAGCGAAAAGCAATCAATACAAAGGGAGAAATGATAATAAAAAAGTCTTCCCTTTCTCTCTACCCTTTATTCCTTAGATTTTTCTCACTTTTGCAAGAAGTCTAATCTAATTTATTAATGCCAAAGGAAATTACCATGAAAGTAGTTTTATTTTGCGGCGGTTTAGGAACAAGATTAAGAGAATTGTCTACAAATGTTCCTAAGCCAATGGTTCATATTGGCTACAGGCCAATACTGTGGCATGTGATGAAATACTATGCTCACTATGGACACAAAGATTTTATTTTGTGCCTTGGTTATAAAGCAGATGTCATCAAAAATTATTTTCTCCATTATGACGAATGTGTTTCCAATGATTTTACTTTGCAGGAGGGAGGCAGAAAAATTCAACTCGTCAATAGCGATATTGAAGATTGGAATATTACTTTTGTTGATACAGGGTTAAATTCAAATATTGGGCAAAGATTCAAAGCAGTTGAAAAATACTTAGAAGGCGAAGAAGTCTTTTTAGCTAATTATAGCGATGGTTTAACAGATTTATATCTACCTGATTTAATTGATGACTTTTACAGACATAACAAAATAGCCAGTTTTCTGTGTGTAAAGCCATCGCAAAGTTTCCATTTAGTTTCAACACAAGAAAATGGTTTAGTAAATGATATCCAAAGCGTTCAGCAAGCTGGCATTAGAATAAATGGCGGCTTCTTTGTATTTAGAAAAGATATTTATAAATACATTGAAGCTGGAGAAGAATTAGTACTTGAACCATTTCAAAGGCTAATTCAAATCCAACAATTAGTAGCCTATAAATATAACGGCTTTTGGGCGTGCATGGATACTTTCAAAGAACAGCAACAATTAGATGATATGTATTGCCAAGGTAACGCACCTTGGGCAGCATGGAACCTAATTGAAAGGAAGTCAAAATCTGTGGAATATAGCCGAGTTAGTCAGTTTACTAATGATTTTTTACCAGCAAGTTTAGTTCAAGGATAACTACCAATTTCTTTTACTGTAGATATCTAATTAGATATCTACTATAATTCATCTTTGAAGCAATATTTTCAAATAAGTATTTTTAAACTTAAAAAATTATCAATATGCTTAAATTCACTTTTGATGGAGAAAAAAACTTTGAGTATAAAGTTTTATGTTTAGGAGCGCATTGTGATGATATAGAAATTGGTTGCGGAGGCACGATATTAAAATTAATAAAAACATATCCCAATATTATATTTTATTGGGTTGTATTTAGTTCAAATTTACAAAGAGAAGAGGAAGCCTATAAAAGTGCTAATTCCTTCCTCAAAAAAGCAAATGTTAAAAATATAGAAATCAAACAATTTCAAGACGGCTTTTTTCCTTTCATTGGAATTGAAATTAAACAATTTTTTGAACAATTAAAACGAGAATATAGCCCCGATTTAATTTTTACCCATTATCGCCAAGATTTGCATCAAGACCATCGCTTGATTTCAGAATTTACTTGGAATACATTTAGAAATCATTTAATTCTAGAGTATGAAATACCTAAATATGATGGCGATTTAGGAAATCCTAATTTCTTTGTTCCTTTAAATGAGGAAATTTGTCAAAATAAAATTCAATATATTATTGACAGCTTTGAGTCGCAAAAAAATAAACAATGGTTTACAGAAAAAACATTTTTGTCAATTCTCAGACTGAGAGGAATTGAATCTAATTCACCCGATCAATATGCAGAAGCTTTTTATTGCCGCAAAATAGTTTTTTAGCTCAAAAGCTTTCTGCCTATTGCTTTTTTTATTATTCACATTCTTTCAATAAATTGAACTGCAACAATGTATTTGCTGTTGTCTTAATGACGTCAAACTCTATGCCTGATTTTTCCGAAATATCTAATAGAGTATGGTTACCATCAGATAAGTTTAAAATCCACAACATAGCAATTTCACTTTTTTTAGGATTAGTCAGTCCGCCCATTGCGCCGTATAATCCTCGCCTACCTAACTGTGGTTCGCATTTAGGGTTTTGATTTAAGTATTTTTTATTATTTTCTATAACATCTAAAACCGACAAAACTTTTGAAAAAGAATCTGCAAGATATTGGGGTTGTACTAGTTCTAAATTATCTGCCGATGTGTGATATTGAGGAAAAGTACCATGAGGCGATCGCATGAAGCAACCTACAGGAAGATTAAACCCTGGCGAACAAAATTGCCGTTCATCATAGCCATAAGGAGAGAACTCCATAATTTCATAATTTTCTCCGGAATTCTTCAGTACATGAGTAACAGCTTTATCAATTTCTGCATTACCGCGACGGCTTTTTTTGTAGTGACATTTTCCCCGATCTCCCACACAGCTTAGAACTAAACCATGTTTAATTTTGTCAACATTTGCTTCATTTAAAGCTAGCCAAGTAATAGAACCAATGGTTCCAGGAATAAAGAGAAAACGATAAGAGTAAGAAAGTGAAATTTGGCTGAGATGTTTGGCTAAAAAGGTTGCCAATGCTATACCTGAGAGATTGTCATTACAAAGCGATGGGTGACAGGTGTGACATGAAATCAGAATTTCATCTGTTTTTTCACCTTTAATGTAATACTCGCCGTAACTTAAATACCCATCTTCTAAAGAAGAATCAATGCAAACTTCATATTCTTCATCTTTCAATTCCAAGAATTGATTATGGCTGAGACAAAAGCCCCAGTTCTCTTTGTAGTAAGAAGTTCTATAAGGAATCCAATCAGGGCGATCGGGTAGTGTAAAAAGATGTGCCTTTAAATCCTGTAATGACATCTTTTCATGAATATTGATACTATAATTAAGTATATGGAGATTAGATTTATAAAAATCTATAATCTTTTGACCTTGTGAGTTTTTAACAAAGGCATCTTTGATATTCCATTCTTTAGGAATAGTCCAATCAAATACTTCAGTCCCAGTGGGGATATTATGTATATCTAAAGGAATATGTTGCTGAATAAGATGCAGCGTTTTGCGTAATCCTTCGCCAGTAATACTACGACAAATAGGATACAGTTCTGAAATGAAATGATATATTTTATCGCTAATATCATTTACGTTAATTTCATTGTTGATGTCAATATTACTCAGCATTATTTCTGAAATTATTGGCTAAAATGTATATATATAATTTACAATTTTCTTACGTTTAATTAAACATATTTTGATAAAAAACTAATAAAGGTCTTGAAACCCACGCAGGTGGGTTTTGTTTGTGTAGACGCGGTTTCTAACCGCCCGTTTTGCTATCTATTTAAAAAAGTGAAAGAGTTCACTACCTGCTGATATGCTCTCTCGTAAATAGCATCATTGTTGCCATAACCAGTTTTAGATATTGTGACAACAATAATTCGAGAGTCTTTAGGGCTAATAAAAGCTACGTGTTCGTTTTCATATAAGCCACTAGATTTAAATTTAAACCCACTTTGCCCTGCAATTTTTGCAGTTTTGAATTCACGGGGTAGAGAAAAATCATTACTCTGCTTAACCCACTTCTGCAAATTTAATCTAGCAGGATTCTTATATACAGATACACGAACATTAGCTGGGTATTCTGTACCACCTTCATATTCTCCAGCGCGAATTTTCTGGGCGTGTTTGTGAGTCCAAATATCAACAGTAGCTAATGGAGAATTAACATTATTGTTGGGAGTAGTTATTTTGTTATCTATGACAAAATCTTGCAGGGAGTAGCTAAATTGAAAACGAAAGCGATCGCTCTGATAAATACCATGCTCTTTTCGTGCAGGTTGGGGAGTAGACTTTTCTAATGAAACAACTTGTGCAGCCATTGCTGGGTTTGCCAAAGAAAAATTAATCTCTGCCTTGCTGGCGATTGTCCCTGCTACTAGCAAACCCATCATCATTGGACGTAAAATCCATTTTTTTAGTTCGTTATATTTGACTTCCACGATTAACTCCTGGGAACTGAATCTTTTAAACTCTATAGCTTTGATAGATCCAAATTCTCAAAGACCATTTCCGCAATTTATCTCTATTGCTAGTTAAATCAACTTGAACCATAATCCCTTGTAGAGGCGCACAGATATGCATTGGTATCTGGTATTAACTTAAGCTCAAACACTTATCCCACAAACGTTTCACCCCACCCCCAACCCCTCCCCTTGGCAAGGGGAGGGGCGGTTTTGGCTTTAGACAAAACCGGGGTGGGGTAACGCCGATCTTGACGTTAAGTTGATACCCATGACAGCTGTAAAGTCCCTAACTTATGATTTAATTACCTCAAAGCTGCTGTAAGTTTCATAAATTAGTAGTTGAACTCCACTAATGAGTAGTTAAGCCTCGTAAAAGTTTCCTTTTGAAGCGAATAGTCAAAATGCCAAGATAAAGATTTGGGAAACGGATTGCTATGTTAGTCCAACATAGTACGATTGTTCAAGTGAAAAGCTATGACTTGCAGAGTGAATAGCGATCGCTCGCTAACAGACACTCTAAAATGAGAGCAAAAGACGATTCCTAAAACCAGCACACTCCATGCGTATTTCTTTAAACTGGCTGCGCGAACTAGTAGAGATAAAACTTAGCCCGGAAGAATTAGCCGAAACCCTGACAATGGCAGGGTTTGAAGTAGAAGATATTGAAGATCGCCGCACTTGGGCAAATGGCGTAGTTGTCGGGAGAGTGCTTGAACGTCAACCACACCCCAATGCTGATAAATTAAGTGTTTGCCAAGTAGATATTGGCACAGGTGAAACTTTAAATATTGTCTGTGGCGCTCCTAATGTCAAGGCAGACATATATGTTCCAGTGGCAACTACGGGAACTTACTTACCCAACATCGATTTAAAAATTAAACCTGCAAAACTGCGCGGCGTCCCTTCTCAAGGCATGATTTGTTCTTTAAAAGAACTCGGTTTGCCCGCTGATGTAGACGGAATTCATATTTTTCCCCAAGAAAATTTAACCTTGGGTAGCGATGTCCGTCCTTTATTGGGTTTAGATGATGTAATTTTAGACCTCACAGCAACAGCTAATCGCGCTGATGCTTTGAGTATGGTAGGTGTTGCACGGGAAGTTGCAGCTTTAACTGGGGGAAAACTGAGCATTCCCGTACCCAGTGAAGTGTCAATTGCCAAAAATACAGGAAATTTAGCTTTAAAAATTGCCGATACCCAAGCTTGCCCTGCTTACATTGGTACAGTCATCGAAGAAATTAAAATTGCCCCATCTCCTGATTGGTTGCAACAGCGTTTGCGGGCTGCGGGGGTACGTCCAATTAATAATGTGGTGGACATTACTAACTACGTGTTATTGGAATGGGGACAACCATTGCACGCATTCGATCGCGATCGCCTAAAATCAGTTGCAAGCAGCGAAAGTTTAACCATCGGCGTCCGCTTCGCCAGTTCTGGAGAATCCTTAAAAACCCTAGATGGACAAACTCGCACTTTAGCATCGCAAAATTTATTAATTACCGCCAACGACAAACCCGTTGCCCTGGCGGGAGTCATGGGTGGAGAAGAAACCGAAGTCTACGAAGGTACCCAAAGCCTAGTTTTAGAAGCTGCTTTATTTGATTCCGTGGCAATTCGCCGTTCTTCTCGCAGTGTTGGCTTAAGAAGTGAAGCCTCTGGAAGATACGAAAGAGGAGTTAACCGCGCCGAATTGGAAGTTGCCAATCGCCGCGCCTTGTCATTAATTAGCGAATTAGCTAGTGGAGTTATTACTCAGCAAGAAATTGCCGACACTCGCCCCGACCCATCTACCTGGAGTCGTTCCATTGCCCTGCGTTTAGAGAGAGTAAATCAGGTACTAGGGCCAATCGACTTGGGAGAAGACACAGCAGAACTCCAAGAACAAGATGTTGAAAGGGTTCTGACTGCATTAGGATGTCAGTTGGCTCCTTTGGGCAATGTCTCAGGACAAGACAATACATCGCAAACTACATGGTCTGTTACTGTACCGCCCTATCGTTACCGCGACTTAGAACGGGAAATCGACTTAATTGAAGAGATTGCTCGTTTGTATGGTTACAACAGATTTTGCGATACCTTACCAGACAAAGCCGAAGCAGGTTATCTCCCTTTAGACCAGGAATTGATTCGCAAATTAAGAGCTTTTCTGCGGGCAGAAGGTTTAACAGAATTAATTCATTATTCTTTAGTTAAACCGGGAGAAGACAGACAAATAGTATTAACAAATCCATTATTTGTTGAATATTCAGCCCTGCGAACCGATTTAATATCTGGGTTAATTGACGCCTATCAATATAATATAGAGCAGGGTAACGGCGCTCTCAACGGCTTTGAAATCGGGCAAATTTTCTGGCAAGAAGAAGACGGCTTGCGAGAAATAGAAGCCCTGGCTGGGATTATGGGAGGCGATCGCTTTATTGGTAAATGGTCAAAAGGCGGTCGAGAACAACCCTTGACTTGGTTTGAAGCCAAAGGCATTTTAGAAAGTGTATTTCGTCAACTCGGCTTGCAAGTAGAATATCAACCCGACTGCCGAGACGAACGCTTGCATCCAGGACGCACCGCTTCCTTATGGATTAGAGGTAATAGACTGGGTATTTTTGGACAAATTCATCCCCAACTGCGACGAGAAAAAGGCTTACCAGATTCAGCCTACGTTTTCCAATTAGATTTAGATGTACTTTTAAACTCTTTAGAAGAAGACGAAACTCTAAATCCGACATTTCATCCTTATTCCACCTACCCAGCAAGCGATCGCGACATTGCCTTTTTCGCACCTGTAAAAGTCTCAGTTGCCGAACTGGAAAAAGCAATTAATAAAGCTGGCAAAGATTTACTCGAATCAGTGGAATTGTTTGATGAATATCGAGGCGAAAACGTCCCCGAAGGTCAGCGGAGTCTAGCATTCCGCCTAATTTATCGGGCAAGCGATCGTACCCTCACCGAAGCAGAAGTCGAACCAGTACACAATAAAGTCCGCGAAGCCTTAGTGGAAAAATTCGGCGTCAACCTGAGAAGTTAAGAGTTAGGAGTTAGGAGTTATAAATTAATAATTCCTCACTCCCCAACATACTGGTTCCAAAATATAAAATCTAAAATCCAAAATCCAAAATTGTTTATGCCTAAATATGTACTCTGGGGAACTTACTGCGAAGACGTTCTTGAAAAACGCGTCCCTCACCGTCAAGCTCACTTAGACGGATTAGCAAAACAGAAAGAATCCGGCGTGCTGATTACCATCGGCCCTACCAAAGATGTCACAAAAGTTTTTGGAATTTACGAAGCCGAAGACGAAGCCACTGTCCGCGAATTAATTGAAAACGATCCCTACTGGAAAAATGGCATTTGGACAGAATATTCTGTCAAAGAATGGATTCAGGCTATTTGAATTGACCATTGGGCATGGGGCATTGGGCATGGGGCATTGGGCATTGGGCATTGGGTATGGAGGAGATGAAGCTCAACGTTAAGCCTTTTTATTCAAACGTTGAGCCTTTGAACTCGAACGTTGCACCTCCGAACTCGGAAATTGCACCTTTTTGCTGGAACGTTGAACCTCCGAACTCGGAAATTGCACCTTTTTGCTGGAACGTTGCACCTCCGAGCTCGGAAGTTGCACCTTTTTGCTGGAACGTTGAGCCTCCGAACTCGGAAATTGCATCTTTTTGCTGGAACGTTGAGCCTCCGAACTCGGAAATTGCATCTTTTTGCTGGAACGTTGAGCCTCCGAACTCAAACGTTGAGCATCTGAACTCGAAATTTTCAGTTTTAACTCTCTCCCCCTGCCTCCCCTGCTCCCCCTGCCTCCCCACTCCCCACTCCCCACTCCCCAACTTATGAAAATTTGGCAGGCTGATTTTTATCGTCGTCCACAACCAGATGCATCCGGACAGGTGTTATGGGAGTTGTTCATTTGTGATGCAACTCGCAGCTTTGAATATCAAGCTACTTGTCTTCAGTCAGCAGCAAATTCTAACTGGGTTGCTACTCAACTTCAGCAAGCAGCTGGCGATCGATTGCCGGATGTAATTCAAGTGTTTCGTCCTCAATCTCTCAGTTTAATTGAGGCAGCTGGACGTAATTTAGGTATTAATGTCGAACCGACTCGCCGCACTTTAGCACTGAAACAATGGTTACAGGAAAAGCAATATCCTTCAGTGCTGGATAAACCACCCCCTGCACCATTGCCAGAAAACCTCTTGGGAGAACAATGGCGTTTTGCGACACTCCCAGCTGGCGAACTCGTAGATGCGTTTGCACAACGCCCCATTCCGATTTTGCACGTACCAGAATATCTCAAACCGATTAATTTAGGTTTAGCGTCAACCGTGGCTGTTCCTGGCGCGATCGTTTATGGTGGACGGCGATCAATGCAGTTAGCGCGGTGGTTACAGCAAGCCCGTCCAGTGGAATTGAACTACATTTCTGGCGCACCAGACGGCTTAATATTAGAAGCAGGCTTAGTGGATAGATGGGTTCTTGCCACTTTTGAAGATCCAGAAGTTACCACAGCAGCCCAAGTCTACGAACAACGAAAACAACAAAGCCAAGGATTGCATTTTTTATTAGTCCAACCTGATGATTCTGGAATGACTTACAGCGGCTTTTGGTTATTGCAAACACAAGATTGAAAAAAGAATGCGACAAATAGACCTTTTGTAGAGACGCGATTTATGAGCCAGCGCGTTGCGGGGGTTCCCACGCCACTTGCTTCAAGCCGGGAAACCCGTCCAACGCAGTGGCTCCCCGTTGTAGCGACTGGCGTCGCGTCTTGACCCAAGGATATGTTACTGCTTGAGATAGTGGTGTTGGACATGGCATAAATATTTTCAATATTACTTCCTGAGCCACAGCTTTAACTACATTAATACTCACAGAATTTCCCAGCTGATAATAAGCTTTATCATCATTAGAATGAAGTATAAAACTATCAGGAAACCCTTGCAGCCTTGCTGCTTCTCGCGGAGTTAATCGCCGTACTCTATGATTGTGATAAACTCCTAATCTATTCGCATCGCTAGCAACCAACGTTACTGAAATTTTATTTGGATCTACAAATTTATAAACTTCAAATGAAAAGTTACCTGATAGAGGTTTATATTTATTATTAATCAGTTTTAAATATTTTTTGCTAACCAACGAATTCAAAACTTCTCCAAGATTGGGATGTTTAAAAAAACTAGCTATTTGTTCCTGAGTTAATAATTTACCATCTTGCTCTTGCCCAAATTCTTTATTTCGTCTTTTTAAAATAAAACAGTTCATCAGTTCAATTTCTTCTGCACTACACTCGCCACGCAATCCTAAATCCCACGAGTGAATAGAGTTTCCACCCCGATAATCAATCAGCCTGACTCCATGTAAGCGATTTAAATCATTGTTAAATATTCGTTTTAACGCATTGACAAACTCTGGCGAACAATTATATTTTTCATCTGGATTATTTTCCAAAATATCACTAACAATCACAGACTTTTTTAGTGGATAAAACAAAGATAATTGCTGAGGGTTATATGAATGAGAATCTTTTGGCCCCACATCAGAAATCAAGTCAAAAGTGGGAGAAGCATTTAAAATGCCTATCATATAAATACGGACGCGGTTTTGTGGTAAGCCAAAGTTTGCGCTGTTGAGTAAAAAGGCATCAAAGCTATAACCTCGTTTTTGAATTTCATGCTGAATCGTTGCTAGAGTTCTTCCTCCATCGTGGCTATAAAACCCCCGGACATTTTCAAAAATAAAAGCTTGTGGTTTATAAGTATCAATTAATCTGGTAATTTCAAAAAATAATGTGCCTCGCGTATCGCCAAAGCCTTCTTTTTTACCAGCGTGAGAAAAAGACTGGCAAGGAAACCCAGCTAATAAAAATTCATGTTCTGGTAGTCGATCGATTAAACGAATATCACCTAAGGGTGTTTGGTTAAAGTTTTTTTCATAAACTAATCGAGCATCTGGATTAATTTCGCTACTGAAAACACATTCACTTTCTATATTTAAAGAATCAGCAGCCCGTTCAAAGGCTAATCTAATTCCTCCTATTCCTGAAAATAAATCAACAAACCGAATCTTCTCGATGTGCATATAGTACAAATTAGGGGCACAATATATCGTGTCCCTGAGTATGTAATTTATTCAATTGAAATCGTTGTAAATTAGTTTGTCATTTTTTACTTTGCCTTCAACCGCGCCTGCTTCACCATTGCAATCAGAGTTTGATGAGCATCTTCTGCATTTGCTAAAACACGATCGAACTGAATACGAACTGGCAAATTTTCACCATTCACTTGTGCTGTTAAATCCATGCCCTGTGCATCAATTGACAGCATTTGTGCTGAGTTTGCATCTGTAACGCCACCAAAAGCTTGAGCATAAAGAACCACTGCATCAGCATGATCCTCATTCATGTGATTGCAGATCCGCGAACTAATTTCAGGGGAAAAATCCTCAGACATTTTAAAATTGAAAGTCAGGTATAGAGTCACGCCTTAAATTCTAGGCTAACAATCTAGATTCAAGCGACCTGTTTTTAAATTGTCACAAAACCCATAGACTATAATATACTGCGATCGCCAGTAAAACTGATACCTAATTGGAGTCAGAATTAAATTTAAATTAAACTTTATATTAAAATAAAATTTATCCAGTATTTTTACCTGTTATTGCGGAAACTAGACGGCTTAAACTGTAGCAGAAGTATTATCCAAAAATTCCAAATTATTGCAGCCAAGAAACAATGAGCGAAACTAACCCCAGGCAAATTGTAATTGGGGATGTACATGGTCACTATGAAGGTTTAATGACATTGTTGGAAGCGATCGCCCCGACATCAGAGGATCGAGTCTATTTTCTGGGAGACTTAATCGATCGCGGGCCTCACAGTTCGCAAGTAGTTGATTTTGTCAAAGAAAATAACTACCCGTGTTTGTTGGGAAATCACGAGCAGATGTTATTAAGCATTCTGACGGATGAAAGGGCTTCCTCTCCAAGGATGCAAGCATGGTTGTATAGTGGAGGGCAAGCTACCGTAGCCAGTTACCATGACGCGACAATTCCAGATGACCATTTAGATTGGCTCAAGGCTTTACCTACATATATTGACTTGGGGGATATTTGGTTAACTCATGCTGGTGTTGACCCTTCTAAGCCAGTCAAAGAACAAACAGCCGATCAACTCTGCTGGATACGAGAAGAATTCCACAGCATTCCCCAACCTTACTTCCCCGACAAGCAAATTATTATCGGTCACACTATTACTTTTACTTTACCTGGGGTTTCTCCCGGTCAATTGGCACAAGGACAGGGATGGCTAGGTATAGATACCGGCGCATATCATCCCCGGAGTGGTTGGTTGACTGGACTAGATGTTACAAACAATTTAGTTTATCAAGTTAACATTTTTAGAAACTATCTCCGTGCCCTCCCTTTACGAGATTTAGCTGTCGTTGTTGACCCAGCAAAAATTAAAGTTAATCGCCGTGATAAAATTGAGCATTATTGAATATAATTTATACAACTAACTTAAAAAAACAAACTATTTCATAACTTTGATTGGTATCAGCAAGAAATAAGCAGATAAACTTCCTATAGGTGAATCAAAATGAAGCTTCTAGCTATACGTATCCTCAGCTCAATCATAGGTTATGAAAATATACCTTATGTAAAAATGTTGGCTGCACAATATGGATTAATAAAGAAGTTTAAATCTGTTAACTATGACTACTTCACTGCAAAAGTTATTCAAAAAGTCTTGCAACCTGATTCCGTGGCTGTAGATGTAGGCTGTCATCACGGAATTATATTGGGTATCATGATGAAATATTGCACCCAAGGTAAACTTTTTGCATTTGAACCATTACCCAAATCATACGAGTATTTAGTTCAACAATTTAATAAGCCAAACATTGAGATATATAACTTAGCATTAAGCGATAAACAGGAAACTGCAAAGTTTAACTATGTAGTTAACCGTCCAGCTTACAGCGGCTTACAAAAACGCGAGTATCCTAAATCCGACGATCGGGTAGTAGAAATAACTGTAAAAACCGATCTATTAGATAATATATTATTCGAGAAGACTGAAAAAATATCACTGATCAAAATAGATGTTGAAGGAGCAGAACTACAAGTTTTACTTGGTGCAAAAAATATTATTAAAAGAGACAAGCCGATTATAATTTTTGAATACAGTTTAGGAGCCGCAAAGTACTACGGCACTAATCCCGAAGATGTTTATAACCTACTTTGTTTAGAATGCGGACTGAAAATTTCTTTACTTGATTTATGGCTCAACGGCGAAAAGCCTTTTAGTCAAGAGGAGTTTAAAGAACAATATGACACCCGTAAAAACCATTTATTTATAGCTTATCCCTAAAGTTATTCCATCACTAGCGCAGCTGGATCTCAAACAAGCGATCGCAAGGTTGAAGATTGCTTCTCTGGTAATGACTGTAAATATTTTTGTCCAACTACTTACCTACGTTGGAAAATTGAGGAAAAATCCTCAAAAAAAGGCAGAGGACAGAAAAAAGAAAATACAATTTTTGTCCTCTGCCAAAGAGTATTATCCGTATAGCTCCACTCCTTGAGCTTGGCCTCAAGACTACTTGACTAACGGTCGAATATTAGCTCTATAACTAGCACTGTCCAACCCATAACTTGAATTACTCGGTTTAGACTCAATTGCACGTCTGAGGCCGGCAATGCGATCGCTTGTTCCAGGGTGCGTACTTAAAAATGTTGGCACAGAACCACCCTGTTTCAGCAACTTCTGCATAAAAGAAACCATTGCGGACTGGGCATAACCAGCGCGTGTCAAAGTTCTTAATCCTCTTTGATCGGCATCATATTCATCTTTACGACTGTTGGGACGATTTAAGGCAAGTTCTACACCAATATTGACAGCCGTGTTGCGATCTAAACCAGTTGCACTAGCTAAACCGCTAGCGATCGCTCTTTGCCGCATCTGTTTAACTAAGTGTCTGCCGCCAATGTGACCGATTTCATGGGCCATGACGCTTGCCAGTTCCGCTTCATTATCTGCGGCTTTGAGCAAACCTGTGTGTACATATACATAACCTCCCAAAGTGGCAAAGGCATTAATCGCATTGTCATCTACTACTTGGAAAGTATAGGGAAGATTGGGGCGATCGCTATTAGCTGCTAAACGCCGACCAATTTTTTCTACATAGTCATTAACTTCAGCATTGCGGTAAAGTCGGACTTGACGCCCTACCATTTCCTGATTAATCTCTTTGCCAAGATCGGTTTCCTGGCGATCGGATATATTAGAAAGCTGAAGTACTTGGACTCCCTGCAATATCAAAGGTAAGAATTCTAAAGTTCTTCCAGGTAGGGCTGTACTCAGACACAAACTCAAAGCAACTACAACAGAAATTAATGGATAAAACCAGCGACGCCGCCGCATCCGGTAATTTACAAAAAAATTTTTCCAATTTAACATAATCCGCACTGAAGATAATTTTGGTAAACGTAAAATGATAAGACAAATCATGAGACGGATTTAGAGTATTCTAAGTTGCATTGTTAACTGAGAACTCAAGAGGTTGTTATACAAACAATACCTACGCAAATATACTTAAAATTTGACGGCTATGATTCCCTCTATAGATAGGGTTAAATCTCATATTTAACCTTTTGGGTACATCAGTTCTAATAGGCAAAAATTTCAGGGTTAGCTGCCACTGCTCGAAACTAACGAACACGTGATAAACTGTCGCATGGCTGCAAGACCCAGTTACTTTGGATTATTACCAAAAAGATAAAGTTGCTGTTGTCATCCGAAAACTTCTTGCTACAATCAATTACTTAGCTATTACCTGGGAAAACTTTTTATGGCTATTTTAGATTCAAAAGGTCGTTTATTTGGCAAAATTAACCTCCTAGATTTAGGCGCTGCACTGGTAATTCTGCTAGTTATATTTGGCATCTTTTTCTTCCCTGGCACTTCTGGTTCTGTTGCCCAAGTCGGTGCGAAAACAGTGCCCATAGAGGTAGATTTAGTAGTTCGTGGTTTGAATGTACGCGACCCCGAACAATTATTCAATAACGGATTAAAAAAAGGCGGTAAAACTAATGTAATCATCCGCAACCAACCATACGGTCAGATTGAGATTAAATCAATTCAACAACTGCCCAGAACAATCAATGTTTCCCAGCCTGATGGTTCTGTGAAAGAATTACCAGATCCAAAAAGTAACAACTTTAGTACAGATTTACTTTTAACTTTAGATGGTAAAGCCCAAGTCACTGAAAGCGGCCCAGTTCTTGGTAACAGTAAAGTCAAAATTGGAATGCCATTTGAGTTGGAAGGTTTTAACTACAATTTCAATGCTACTGTCATTGATGTCAGATTAAAAGATAAATAGTATTTGTAAGAATTCAGAATTCAGAATTCAGAAGGCTTTGATGGTCAAGCTTAGTGGGAGTATCCCAATGAGAGCAAATTTACAAAGAGAACAGATGTCAAACAGCAAATGAAGCGAAGCCCAATGAAGCAATCGCAACAGCTAGAAGCAAGCGAATTGCTTCGCTCCATTTCATTACGCTCGCAATGACAAAATATGTTTTTACACATTTGGGATGCTCGCAAGCTTAATAAGCTAAAAAATTAAGAACTTATAGGAAGTTTGATTTTAGAATCCAAGCTTTATTCTGACTCCTGACTCCTGAATTCTGAATTCTGAATTTTTAGATTAATTCAGCAAAGGTAAAAATTGACGAATTAACCCAATTGTTACTGCTGGTAATTCTAACTGTGGTGTTAATCCGACGTCTTCCAATTGTTGAAAAAATCGGATTGCTTGAGGATTCATTTCCGCGAGACGGCGACCAATTGAAGGGCCTGTAAATTCCGATTTTTTTCCCCAAATAATAGCCGTGGGAGTTGTCAATTGTTGAATAAAAAGCGATAAATCAAAGCACAAATCGCCGCGTACAAAAGACAGTGCTGCATACTCAGCATTTGGCTGTTGGGCAGATTGTAGATAAGCATCTACTATTTCCTGATAGACTCGATTGGGTTGAGCAAATTGTCGTTGCTCTAAGAAACCCCGAACCCCGCCACTGGTAGCAACTCCAGTACTGTATAGCACGCGGTCGATAACAGGAACGCTGACTAACTGAGCAAAAAAGCTGCGAGAGTAATTTTCACCAAAGTCAGAAAGTCCGGCAGGAGTAGTGAGAATTAAAGACTTAAATAAATCGGGATGAGCGATCGCTACTCTAATTGTAAATGCCGCGGTTAAAGAAGAAGCGACCGTTGTGACTGGGCCGTTACAAGTCTGCTGAATAAATTCCCGAATCGTTGTCAAATAATCGTCAATATTATAATTGCGTGCTGGATGCTCAGATCTACCCCAACCGATCAAATCTGGTGCAATAATCCTATATTCACTAGCAAAAGCCGGATAAACTTTTGACCACTCATAAGCAGAAGACCCTCCACCAAAGCCGTGGAGAAATACCAAGGTTTCCCGGCCGTCTTTGGCTGTCACATCGTTTTGCCAAGGCGATCCAGCAGCAGTATAATAAACTATTTTACCTAATGAGGTAATTACGGAGCGTTGTTCAAATCCTATTGGCTGAAACATAAATATTCTTCTTGACTCTAATCATTAACATGGGTAACAGGAGAGACCCTCAGACATGGGGACGCCGGAACACTGAGAAATTACTCTTTACATCTCTACATCTTGTTCTGTGTTTGCGTCATCATATTTTTACTTTGCTGTGTCTCCCACAGATTTATTATCCGCGAATCAATGACTCTAGGACTTCTGACGTTAGTCAGATTAAGTAGATGTAAAATTACCGAATTAGTTATAAAGATTCGGTGTTATTTTTTTCACACTTATGTAGAAAAAACCCTTGAAAATACTATATTTTCAGAGTTTACCGTAGTAACGAGCATTACTCTGCTAAAAATACAGATAAGTTTTTTATGATACTCTATCAACAAACTGATAAATAATTTTGAGCGTCAAGAATAGTCAAAACGCTGATTTTAATAAGCTATTGATTCTACTTCTGCATCTCAAAAGAATAGCTTTTGATATATTACTAATCTGATTATTCTCTAGGTAATGGTAAGGCGGAATGTCATGGTAAAACAGGCTACTCTTCAATCAAATACACTACCAAGGATTGAAGACCCTAAATTTGCGCTTGACAACTTTAAAATACAAAATCAAATTAAAGCTTCATCTCGCCGCGAGCCGGCCGAGCCAAGTATTGACATTGCCAACCTGACTGTACCTACTTATATTTGTTTAGACTTTGAAGATTTGAAATGTTTTGAAGCAGTAGAACGCCAGTACGAACACTGGGGAGTCATTTTTCACAATTCTTTAGCAATACAGCCATCAAATCCAGCATTTCCAAGCCATTCAGGGCTGACAGTTTTAATGGGAGCGCCTAAAGGCGGATTTTTGGAAGCTACTTTCTTGCATCCCGTTAACTCAGTTAGCGCTTTTGTCACTAGTTCGCAGCGGTTAGTGCTTTCGGCTTACGATCGCGATCGCCAGCTCCTTGGACAAAGCGTACTATCAAGCGCCAATCTTGCCAATTCTGACTCAGCAATTTCTCCCAACACCTTATTATCTATAGCTGCGAATAACATCTACAGCGTTACCTTCTGTGCTTTTGATGGTCAGTTCACCCTTGATGACTTTTGTTTTTGTCTCTAAACTGAAAACGTTAAAAACTCAGTAACAAAATTAAGCTTACTCGTCAGACTCCGGGTATTCTTGTAGAATATATTGTTCGTACATCTCCCGAACCGTAAAAACTAGGATGAAATTTATCATCCCTCGGTATTTTTACCAGTTTGGGATGCTTGCTACTTTCTTAGGCTCTAGTAAAACTTATAAAATAAGTAATTTTGTAAGCAAGTAGGTAAAGACCGTGGTACAAGCTTCGTATTGTTGGCAGCAAGCGATCGACCAGATCCTTAGTTAGTCGCTTCCAAAGCTCAAGACAGCCGATCGCGGGAAAAACCGACAACCAAATATGAAAAAGGAACATACCCTACTCCCTAATTCCCACTCACTACTCCCGATTTTCAAGTTAGGAGGAAACTTTAAACAGCAAACTTTTAAACGCTTCTCTGAGCCAGGAGTCTTTCTTGGCTTCTTGACAATCGTCGTTGCCATGCTCTTGTGGAACTGGAAACTGCTATTGGCTCTTTTGGTAGGCGTCGGAGTAATGGTATTGGTTTACTCAATGCAGCAGTGGGACTGGCAATTACGCTGGTCTAAAATACGTGAGTTTTTAAACAGTTCAAACCGTCAGTTAGTCTTAGCAGTTGTCAGTGGTGGCGTTGCTACTGTCAGTACTTACATAGCCGCTGCAATTTGGGTTGACTCTCACAGCCGATGGATTGCTACTGGTGCAATTTTGCAAGGTGTAGGAACCCTATTGACTTTAATTTTATTGGTATGGCAAATTGTCAACTTTTATGGAAACCGAGAAGAAGACCGCGTAGAGCAGTTGTTAGTTGATTTAACAGAAAAAGATCCATTAAAGCGGTTAATTGCCGTGCGTCAGCTCGCTAAATCCATAGTTCGCAAGCGAGTAGATTCTTCAGTACAGGAAGATATAGTCCAATGCTTGCAACTCCTGCTGAGCCGAGAAGAAGAAGTTGCCATTAGAGACGCAGCTTTTAAAACTCTGCAAGAGTGCGATCGCTTACAAGTTCTACCGCCTAAAACAGCCAAAACTTTCATACCCGTATCAGCAAAACTCAAACAACGTGTTTATTAGTCATTAGTCATTAGTCATTGGTCATTAGTTTTTTCTTCCCCTACTCCCTACTCCCTGCCCAATGCCCAATAATTATTTTCGATACAGTCTTCCATTACGAACTTGGACTACTGGATGATTGCAGCGGCGCACCAGTTGTTCGTCGTGGGTGGTAACAATTACGGTAGCGCCAAAGGAATTTAATTTTTGGAGAATTTGTATAACTTGCCAGGAATTATCTGGATCGAGATTTCCCGTTGGTTCATCGGCTAACAGCAGTGGCGGCGTGCTAACGATGGCTCTCGCAATACTTACCCGCTGTTGCTCTCCCCCAGACAATTGATCGGGAAAGCAGTCAGCTTTTTTGAGTAAACCTACCAACTTCAAAGTTGGTTCTAAACGGCGTTGAATTTCTTTACGGGTATACCCTTGAGCTTGGAGTACAAAAGTCACATTTTCGGCTACTGTGCGTTGGGTAATTAGTTTGTAGTCTTGAAAAATAATGCCAATACGTCGCCGCAATAATGACAAGCGATCGCCCCTTAAAGCAGCTACATTACAGTCATCAACAATTACTTCTCCCTGTGTGGGTAACTCCTGACCGTAAAGCAGCTTTAAAAGCGTTGATTTACCAGAACCGCTTGCCCCTGTGATAAACACAAATTCTCCTTTTTTAACCTCAAGGTTCGCATCCAACAAGGCATGAGAGCCATTAGCATAAGTCTTATTTACAGATTGTAATTTTATCTTGACAGGAGTATTACTAATTTGCTGTTGAGTTTCACTGTTGTGTTTATCGACGGATTTCTCTGTCTGAACTTCACTTGTTAATACAGGCATTGTTAAAGTTTCCTCATACCCACAACCAAACACTTTGCTTTCTTTAGATTTCACATTTCCCTCAAAATCAGAATTCCCAGGTTTTGCCTGGGAATTTCAAATTCAACAGAGAAATTTAAAATTTGTTGAAGACTTCAGTATTTAGCTAAGTAGTAAGATAGGGCATAGGGCATAGGGCATTGGGAAGTGTGGGAGGTGTGGGAGGTGTGGGAAGAGAGGGGGCATAAATTCTCTTTCTCCCCACACTCCCCACACTCCCTATCTCCCCATCTCCCCACTTAATTAATTGCATTCCTTGCAGTCCAGCGATAAACAAAGGCTTTGAGAGCAAACTCCGGTAAAGCCAACATCCGACGCCAGCGCCAAGGTTCTTGATATAACCGATATAGCCATTCCAAATTGTTATTTCCTAACCAAGCCGGAGCGCGAGTTTTAGTACCAGACCAAATATCAAAACTACCACCGACGCCAATCCAAATTGCTTGAGGACATAAATGCCGATTTTGGGCAATCCATAATTCTTGACGCGGCACTCCTAAACCTACAAAAATCACTTGTGGCTGTAACTCCGCCAGAGTTTGACGTAATTGTTCTTCCTCTTGTGCGGAATGGTAGCCTGAGTGAGTACCTACTATATTCAAATCTGGAACTTGTTGCTGCCAAAACTCTGCTGCTTTTGCTGCTACTCCAGGCGCGGCACCATAGAAAAAGACTTTTGCCCCTGTCTTACGCTCTCCCAATTCTTGCAAAAGCTTTTCTGCTAATTCAATTCCCGGAAAACGCTGTACTTTTTGCCATAACAGCCAACGTAAATACAGAACAACGCCAGCTCCATCTGGAATAACTAGTTCGGCATTTTTAATAGTCTCAGCGAGGAATTTGTTTCGCTCTGCCTGCATAGTCATTTCTGCATTGAGCGTTACCACATGAGTTCCTCTGCCTTGTTGCAAGCATTCTAACAACCAGCCTGGATAGTTAGCCATCACATGAACTGGTATTCCCAATACTGAAAATGCTTCAGGCGATTTAGACATATTGCCTATTTTTTTGATTAATGTTACACCACATTTCCTTGAATGTTAAGTTTATCAAATATTTTTATCAAAGAAGAATTTAACAGTAGCCACTCTGGTTTGTGTCATTAAGGTAGGGGTGAGGCATGAAAGCAACTTCCTAACCCTACGGTATGAGCGCCTGTTATCTCAAAGAGCAACAGCTGCAACAATAGAACGCATAATTAAACTAATAAGTCTTGGGCGCTCGTACTTTGACTAAACCAGTCGCAATTTTGTTGCAATTTTATTCCTAAAGTCTAATGTTGACAAGGGTAATCAATGCCTGTGCCAGTCGTAATACCCTTAAATATTAGCTTTACTCAAATTGCATTTCCAGACCTCCACTAGGGTAGTACACCACGCCCAAAGCGTTGGCTGTGATGGGGAATTGCGGGACAATTTAAGGATACTTAATGTCCCTTAATTGTCAGCACTGTGTTGCTTGTCAACGTAGAATTTGAGTTGCTCAAGTGTGACACCTCCATACACAGATGTCTTTTATCTGCACCTGTTAAAACTTTTGGCAGTAATAGCTAAAAGTGTCTGCTAGACGATCGAGTTTGTAAGACGGCAGGATTGGATGGTAAAAAATTGCTATCCCTAGCAGCGCGTCTAGAACTTCTAAGGCGGTTAAAAATGACTGGTAAATTTAAACGCACCTGAAGAGTATGGATGCCAAAGCTAGGAAAAGACGAGATTAACACACATGCTTTGATATGAACGATAAAGACAATAGTGTAGGAGTATGTCACTAAACTCGACTTTACAGTTAAGGTAGTGTAACGGGCTGAAGTTGGCTATGAGTAAAATTCGTATCGCTCTGATTGAAGATCACGATCTGACTCGTGTGGGAATTCGGACAGCGCTACTACAAAAGGGTGAAATTGAAGTTGTAGGGGAAGCTGCCAATGCCACTGAGGGTTTAAAGATGTTAAAAATGCTACAACCAGATATTGCCATAGTAGATATTGGTTTACCAGATAAAGATGGCATTGAGTTGACACGGGAGGTAAAATCTACTACTAATAGCGAAGAGTTAAGCACAAAAGTGTTAATTTTGACACTACGGGATAATAGAGAAGCGGTGTTGGCGGCTTTTGCTGCTGGGGCAGACTCTTACTGTATGAAGGATATCAAATTTGACAATTTGCTGGAAGCAGTACGAGTCACTTACAATGGCAACGCGTGGATCGATCCGGCGATCGCTCGAATTGTATTACAACAAGCGCAACAAAATCCGCAAAAGTCGGAATCGGCTTTTGTAGATAGCAAACCCGTTGCTCCTAACCCTGATGTTGCGGAAAATCTGGAAGGAATTGAACCCTACACCCTGACAGAAAGGGAGTTAGAAGTGTTACAGTTGATTGTCGAAGGTTGTAGCAATGCAGTCATTGCGGAAAGACTTTACATTACTGTTGGCACTGTTAAAACTCACGTCCGCAATATTTTGAATAAGCTATGTGCCGATGACCGCACCCAAGCAGCAGTCCGCGCTTTGCGTTCTGGGTTAGTGGGATAAAAGTTCAATTCAGCTAACAGTCAACAGTTATCAAGGTTTCAAACACTGATAACTGAAAGCTGTTGAGAATGATTAGTTCTAAATTTTCGTTAGTTATCAGGTGGGATAAACATCGTACTATCTCGCCACTAAACATAGTTGAAAAATAAAGTCAAATATGGCTGAGACAGGGGTGGACAAACTGAAGCTCATGGTGGTAGACGATGAGCCGGATAACTTAGATTTACTCTACCGCACTTTTAGACGAGATTTTCAAGTTTACAAAGCAAATCATGCGATGGGTGCTTTGGAAATTTTGGACAAAGTGGGCGAGATGGCTGTGATTATTTCTGACCAAAGAATGCCAGAAATGAGTGGCAGCGAATTTTTTAGCCGCACAGTAGAACGGTATCCGGACACGATTCGGATTTTGTTAACTGGTTTTACTGATGTGGAAGATTTAGTGGATGCGATTAACTCCGGTCAGGTGTTCAAGTACATCACCAAACCCTGGAATCCAGAGCGACTGAGGGCATTAGTTGAACAAGCTACGGATACATACCGTTTAGTGAAGAAGCGCACCCAAGAGTTGCGTCGGGCATTACGGCGAGAATCCTTGTTTAATGCGGTGACAACGGCAATCCGCGAGTCTTTAGACTACGACAGTATGTTGCAAAAGACTGTAGCAACTATCGGAGAAACATTTGAAGCCACCAGCTGCTTGCTCAGACCAACAGAAGGCGATCGCCTTACACCGGAGCTATTCTCATACCACGATCCTCAATCGGAGGTTGTGGATTGCGCTTTCGACACCAATCCTTTAATTGAAAAAGTTCTACAAACCCGCGATTATCAACTTGCTCAGGAAATATACGACGGTAACCCTTGTCATCATCTAGTGGTGCCACTTAGCTACCAACAGCATTTGGTGGCTGTATTGGCTCTCCATCAATGGGGACGCGACCTCCCTTGGCAAGACGAAGATATCCAACTGATTGTTGGCGTTGCCGAACAAGCAGCCTTGGCTCTGTCTCAAGCAAAACTCTACCAACGCCTCCAGGAAAAACAACGGCAGATTCACAATGAATTAGAGGTGGCTCGCCAAATTCAATACAACCTGCTACGCCAAAGTTTACCTGATATTAAAGGTGTCAAGGTACAAGCTTGCTGCTACCCCGCGCGGGAAGTCGGAGGAGATTTTTTTGAAGTATTTGTCCATCCCAAAGGCGACTTGTGGCTGGCTGTAGGTGATGTTTCTGGTAAAGGTGTGCCAGCAGCTTTATTTATGGCGAGTGTAATTTCTGTTTTGCGTCGGGAACTATCTCAAGAAGCGCCAGCCCTGCCAAATGTGGTCATGCAGAACCTGAACCACGCTTTAAGTGAAGACTTGATTAGCAATAATTATTTTATAACTCTTGTGTTAGCCTGTTATACCCCTAGCACTAGGGAGCTTGTTTACACTAATGCTGGCCATATCTACCCATTGTTATGGTCGCACAAAGCAACATCAGCCGATAGTCCCAATTACCTCAAAGTCCGCAGCGTTCCTTTGGGGATATTACCCAAATGGCAAGCACAATCTTGTAACTTGGTTCTCGCTCCTGGAGACACACTGTTACTAACTAGTGATGGTATTACAGAAGCAATGGTATTTAATGATTCAAATGGCTCAGCAAAAACCGGGTCTGGCGTTGAGTCAATCGATCGTTCTATGCTGAATCAAGACGGGCTTTGGCAGCTCCTGCAACAAGAGGAAAAACCACTTTCTCTTAACCATTTACTAGCTCGTATCCAAGCAGATAACCACGTCCAAGAAGACGATCAAACTATACTCTCGCTGGAGATTTTGTAAGTAATGAAAAGTGAGCTTCACGTACCAAGTGATTTAAATTTTCTCAATATTGTTGAGAACTGGTTGCTGGGATGCTTGAAAATCCAGCTAGGAGATTCTGTAGATTGGTCGCGCCAATCGAGTCGTTTGCGATTAGCTTTAGTAGAAGCCTACTCAAATGCAGTACGTCACGCCCATAGAGACAAACCAAATTTGCCAATTTTACTGCGCTTGGAACTCCAAGACCGAGATCTGGCACTAGAAGTTTGGGACTACGGCGAAGGCTTTGACATGTCTACATACTATGCTCCCAGCCCTGTGGAAAAACAAGAAGGTGGTTATGGTTGGCTAATTATGAATCGTCTGATGGATAAAGTAGACTACAAGTTGCATATTGATGGTGCTAACTGTCTGAAGCTAGAAGCTACTTTACCCGAATTAGTTAAATGAGCAGGTTTGGCATCGCAATTAGTTACTTTCGTAACGAGAGTAACTCTTGAGGTGAAGCTAAAAGTTTGACTCTAGTATATGCAATCTGCCCTTGTTGGTTGAGGATAAATAGCCATAAGACATTTACACCGCACCAAGAAGTTTGTGCTTTGCCTGTAACTTGGACTTGGAGATTACCGTTTTCCAAAGTCTCCGCTATTCCTTGATTGGGATAAGCTTTAATATTTTGGGCTTCTTGCTTTAAATAAGCTGCGATCGCTTCTGGGCCAACAATATCAGATTCAAATGGTGGGTGCATCACACCATCGCTGGCAAATAAGCTCGCAGTGACGTCAAATTCTCCTGTATTTAGTGTTTCAAAATAACGCAGTACGCTCGTTTGAGTGATTCCCTCAATCTGGAATTCTACTTTCGGCTGTACTGGGGGTATAAATTCAGTAAAGGTCATAAAATTATCTGTATGATATTAGCTAAATATTAATTTGAATACAAAAACCGCTTAAAAAAAGCCCTATTGAGATAGATTGCCAGATATTTACGAATCTTTCTCGCGATGGAAGTTTTGAGGAGACGAATTTTGCTTTCTTAAGTCAACCTCATTAAAAATAAAATGTTCAATACACAGAACCCGGATTTCTTCTAAGAAGTCCGGGTTCTGAAGTTATGAATATTTAATAATTAACAAATATTCATCAAAGAAAGTTTCCGTAAAATGTAAAATTGATACGCCTTTACTTAGGCAAAATCTAAATATAAAACAATGAATCAGTGTTCCGTAACCAGCAGCGTAGTGAAAGAAAAAGCCAGCGAGTTGGGCTTTCATAAAATTGGGATTGCTGCTGTAGACAGGATAGATACCACAGAAGCACAGAGGTTACAAGCATGGATGGCTTTGGGTTATCACGCCGATATGAAATGGATGGCTAATCCCAAGCGTCAGGATATTCGCTTAGTAATGCCAGAAGTGCGATCGCTAATTTGCGTAGCACTGAATTATTACACTCCACATCAACGTCCCGAGGGTACGGAATACGGCAAAATTTCTCGTTATGGCTGGGGAAGAGATTATCACAAGATAATGCATAAAAAACTCAAAGGAATAGCCACCTGGCTAGAATCGCTTGATGAAAGCGTGCGGGCTATTTATTATGCAGACACGGGGCCAGTGCAAGATAAAGTTTGGGCGCAACAAGCGGGAATTGGTTGGATTGCTAAAAATGGTAATGTAATTACACGCGAGTATGGTTCTTGGGTGTTTTTGGGGGAAGTTTTGACAAATTTGGAACTAGAAAGCGATCGCCCCCATACAGAACACTGCGGTACTTGTACCCGTTGTCTTCAAGCTTGTCCTACCGGTGCAATTACTCAGCCTTTTGTTGTCGATGCGAATCGCTGCATTGCTTATCATACAATTGAAAATCGGGCAGAAGAATTACCACCAGCACTGAGGCCATATTTAAATGGCTGGGTTGCTGGTTGTGATATTTGCCAAGATGTTTGTCCCTGGAATCAACGTTTTGCCCGGACGACTGATATCGCAGAGTTTGGGCCTTATCCTGGGAATCTTGCTCCCCAACTGTTAGAATTAGCCAAAATCTCAGATGAGGAGTGGGATAAACGATTTCCTGCATCCGCTTTACGGCGGATTAAGCCAGAAATGTTACGACGCAACGCTCGAGCCAATCTTGACGCATCTAGGCGAAAGATGACCCAAAAAGTAATTATTTTTGATTTTGATGGCACAATTGCAGATACAGTAGATGCCCTCGTCAGTATTGCTAATCGTCTAGCTGTAGACTTTGGTTACGTACAAATAACTCCAGACGAATTAGTTTTACTGAAAAACTTAACATCAAGGGAAATTATTAAGTATTCCGGAGTTTCGCTGTTTAAAATACCTTTTCTCGTGAAAAAGGTGAAAGGGCAATTAAAAGAGAAAATCCCCGAACTCAAACCCATTCCAGGAATTAAAGAAGCATTAATAGAACTGCAAACTCAAGGATATAAGCTGGGAATAATCACTTCTAATTCCAAAGACAATGTTACCCAGTTTCTCAATATCAATGGTTTAGATGGCTTATTTGATTTTATATATTCAGGAATTACAATTTTTGGTAAAACAACAATTATCAATAATGTATTAAAGCAAAAACAGCTAAAACCTGAAGAAGTTATTTATGTCGGTGATGAAACTAGAGATATAGAAGCATCAAAAAAAGCAAATATCCAAGTTATAGCGGTGACTTGGGGTTTTAATTCATCGGAAATACTAGCCAAGCAAAATCCAGATTATTTAATTCACAGACCTAGCGAACTCCTAGAAGTTATGAAGTAACAATTCAGTATGAAACCTATAAATCTAATACAGGCTAGATAAACATGCGCTTAGAGCAGTTGCAAGCCTTTCTAGCGATCGCCCAAACCGGCAGCTTTCAACAAGCAGCGCGAACATCTGGTGTTACGCAATCGACGATTAGTCGCCAAATCCAAGCCCTAGAAGCTGATTTGGGAACAGAACTGTTTCACAGAACCAGCCATGCCAAGCTGACGCTAGCAGGCGAACGTTTGCTACCTCGCGTCCGCAAAATTTGCCAAGAATGGCAGACTGCTACAGAAGAATTAGCCGATTTGATCGCCGGAAAACAGCCAGAACTTTGCATTGCGGCGATTCATTCCTTGTGCGGTTCTTACTTACCGCCAGTGTTGCAACAGTTTTGTCATGATTATCCAGATGTGCAATTGCGGGTGACTTCATTAGGAAGCGATCGCGCCTTGAAAGTCCTCAAAGATGGATTGGTAGATTTAGCGATCGTTATGAATAATCGCTTCTTAACTACTGGTAGAGAAATGGTATTAGAAGTACTTTACGAGGAACCTATAGAAGTTTTAGCCGCTGCCAATCATCCCCTAGCCCAACATGAATTTATCCCTTGGTCAGAGTTAATTCGTTATCCGCAAGTGGTTTTTAAAGATGGTTATGGGATGCAGCGTTTGATACAAGATAGATTTGAGCGTATGGAGGCTAGACTCCAAGCAGCTTTAGAGGTAAATACCCTAGATGCCTTCCGCGGAGTAGTGCGCCAAGGGGAACTCATAGCTTTATTACCTCAATCAGCATTAATAGAAGCACGCCAAGACCCAACTTTAGCAATTCGTTCCCTAGCCAGCAATAGTACTGGTAATTTACAAGATAGTTCTAGTTTGACTCGTCGGGTAGTAATGGTCACCACTCAAGACCGCCTGCAAATCCCTCCCATCAAGCACTTTTGGCAACTCGTGCTGGAAAATATCCCACTGCAAATTCACCAGCAGCGATCGGCTAGTTAAATTTTATGGGTATTGGGCATGGGGCATGGGGCATTGGTTATTGTTAACTAAACTAATGACTAATGACTAAGGACTAATAACTAATGACCAATTTTAGGGAATTTGTGCAAAAAGTAGGCAGCGGTAACCATACAGCCGAAAATTTAACTCGCGCCCAAGCAGCCACCGCTACTAAAATGATGCTGCTTGGTGAAGCTACACCAGCCCAAATAGGAGCGTTTTTGATTGCTCATCGCATCAAGCGCCCCACGGGAGAAGAGTTAGCAGGAATGTTGGATGCGTATTATGAACTGGGACCAAAACTGCAACCAATCGTTTCTGAACGCCTACCAATCGTTTTGGGCGTCCCTTACGATGGCAGAACCCGCACTGCACCAATTAGCCCAGTGACAGCTTTGTTACTTGCCGCCGCCGGACAACCAGCGATAATGCACGGAGGCGATCGCTTGCCAACTAAGTACGGGTTACCTTTAATAGATATTTGGCAGGGTTTAGGAGTCGATTGGACTGCCTTACCGCTAGCAAAAACCCAGCAAGTGTTTGCAGAAACGGGAATTGGCTTTATTTATTTGCCTCAGCATTTCCCCTTAAGTTTAAGTATTTGGGAGTACCGCGACCAACTTGGCAAACGTCCGCCTTTTGCAACAATGGAGCTAATTTGGTGTCCTTATGCTGGCGATGCTCATATAATTTCCGGGTTTGTTCATCCGCCGACTGAAGGGATGTTTCAGATAGCTTTAGAGCTGCGGGGAGTAACAAAATTTACGTTGGTGAAGGGATTGGAAGGTAGTTGTGACTTACCGCGCGATCGCACTGCGATCGTCGGCTTATCTTCATCGGTAGCATCCCCAGAGATAGAAAGATTGCATCTTGTACCGCGCGATTACGGCTTTACAACCAAAAATGTACCCCTGGGAACTACTGAAGAACTGGTGGCGGATATTCAAGATGTTTTAGCAGGCAAACCAGGAGAATTAATGCAAACCGCTTTGTGGAATGGCGGATTTTATCTATGGCGGAGTGGTATTTGTCCAAATATGCCAGAGGGTTTGGCTAAGGCAGAAGAATTATTTACTAATGGTGTGGTAGCAGCTAAACTCCAAGAACTCACTCAAGCAGTAAACTCGGTGTCAGCTGCGGCCGTAACCTTTAGGGCGTGAGCGATTTCTCCAAAATAGATTTTTGTTGCAACCAATCTTGACCGACTTGGATACTGATATCGGAACCAAGGTTACCAGTACTTTCGACACGTACTTCTCCAAATCCCAAAGTGTTGCGAATTGATTCGGCACTGTCGCTATCTCCTTGTTGGGCAACAATATGAGTTACCTCTAAAGGTTCGCCCCATGCCTTGGCTATATAAATGTTGCGATATCCAGATTTTTCCAAGGCTCTAATTAACGGTTCGAGGTTAGAGCGATCGCCACCTGTACTATCTTGAATTGCTACACGTAAAGACTGTGGCTCGCTCATCTGCTGTTCTTGTTCTGCTGATTCCAGACCAAAGTGCCCAGCCATGAGTTTGGCAATCCCACGTTTGCTTGGCAACCAATAGCTAGCTTCAAACTCATTCTTCTCGCTAAAGCGGCCTGGTAGCATTAACATCTGCATATTCGAGCGATTTGTCCGCACTCCAAAGCCCAATAGTGCTACTAACTCTTCAACTGTTAAGTTCGTATCAATGTGTTCTTTGACAACATCGAGAACTTTAGGTAATTGAGCGACAGTAGCCGGGTTGAGAGTCTGATCCATCAAAGCACGCATCACCATTTGCTGTCGTTGAATCCGACCGATATCTCCGAGTTCGTCATGGCGAAAACGTAGTAATTGTAGTGCCTGATCGCCGTTGAGATGTTGCTTACCCGCTTTCAAATTGATGTATAAATGCTGAGAATCATCTTGATACTTCATATCTTTGGGGACGTAGACTGTGACGCCACCTAAAGCATCAATCAGCTTACCAACTCCCAAAACGTTAATTCGCACATAGCGATCGATTCCCACACCGCCTAAGAGATTGCTGACAGTTTTCGCAGTCAAAGCCGGCCCGCCATCAACATTGGCAGCATTAATTTTTTTGACTCCAAATCCCTCTATTTCTGTGCGGGTATCTCTGGGAATGGAGAGCATAACTATTTTTTTTGTCTCTGGATCGAATTTGGCCAAGAGCATCACATCGGAAAGACCATCAAAGGAGTTGACTTGGGGCAGGTATTTCAGATCTTTAGTTTCATCAGGAGGGTTTTGGATATCTGGCGGTAGTACGCTCATACCCATAACTAACAAATTAACCGGGCGAGTTAATTCTGAAAATCGCAGCACGCCTCCAGAGATGCGATCGCTATCAAACACCTCTTTTTCCTTGGCGCTGAGCTGGGCTTGCTGCAAAGGCGTACTAGTCAAAGAAACTGCCAACAACGCCCCCGCGGTTGCTGACACCATTGCAATCCCACTCATACCAACCCAAAACCACAGCCAACGTCCGGATTTGGAGTTGCTCTTAATTTTTTTAATGGACTTTGAGCCTTTTCCTGATTGGTTTTCTTCTGCCGAACTTCTTTGAATGGTCACAGACTTCCTCACACTTACTCAATAATCAAATTCCGTAAATTTGCAGGCTAAAAATATGCAGACAAATCAACCCATAATACCTAACTCTTAATTATTAGTGCTAACTTTTTTAATGTAGTGTCAACCACAACACTTATAGCAGCATTTTTCTTTTTTTTGGGTAAATCTGGAGATGTTTTACTGAAGTATGGCAATAATAAACTGGATTTGACTAGATAGTATGAAGAAAACAATTATAATTTTTTCTATCTAAGTGAAAATACTGTTAATTATTACCTGAAACTAATTAAGATAAATACTTCCCAATTACCCGTCCTGCTAAACTACTAAACCCTGGTAAACGCCCAGATTTGCCTTGCATCAACCGGAAAATCAACCAGACACTCACTAAAAAGTAACCTGAAGTGAGAAAACTATTGAGGATAAATAAACGTAGTGTTAAAAAATCGGAAGTTGCTGCTCCGGTAGCCAATAATAAATATCCCAACAGCCAAGTAAGTGCCAAAGTAATAGACAGACGACTAACAGCGAGTTGTTCCTGAGTTCCCTGGCGGCGATAAAGAGTCCACAGAGATGGGAAAAAACCAATAATTGGAATTAAATATAAAAGTAACTGTGTTTTGGACATGAGGTATGGGGCATCGGGCATCGGGCATCGGGCATTGCTTATTTCTTCCCCTGCTCCCCCTGCTCCCCCTGCCTCCCCTGCTCCCCCTGCTCTCCACTCCCCATTCCCCATTCCCCACTCCCCACTCTTTTGATAATTTTCCATTGGGCTTAGTCTAACTCCTAAACTAGAAGGATGAATAAGACTCGTATAGTTAGAGATAATAAACTGTAAAGAAAGATTTAATCTTGTTCTATTCCGCAATCAGCTGAAAATGCAGACACGCAAGCTACTCGACTGGTGGCAGACATTTACACCAATAGCGCGAATTACAGCGATCGCGTTATTCGCTCCGCTGCTAGTTCTTAATGGTTGGGCAATTTCGGTATTTTTTAATTATTTCCATTCTCTCATAGTCATTTTAGTCGGAGCCTCAGTACTAGCTTTTCTCCTCAACTACCCCGTAAGTTGGATGGAACGTCATGGTGCGAGGCGAGAGCAAGTTGCTATTTTAGTATTTCTCTTAGCTTTATCGATTTTATTGGCGTTGGGTGTGACACTTTTTCCTCTAGCCCTCACCCAAGCTCAGCAACTAGTGGCTCGTTTGCCGGAGTTAATTGACTCTGGACGTTCTCAGCTCATGATTCTAAACGAAAAAGCTGAGACTTTCGGCTTGCCCATCAACCTCGATGCTTTGGTGGTGCAAATCAACGATCGCGTTAAGGGACAATTGCAAGCGATCGCCGGACAAGTTTTAAATCTGGCAGTAGTTACATTCACTAGCCTGCTAGATTTTCTCTTGACGATGGTTTTAACTTTCTATCTTTTACAGCATGGAGGCGAACTTTGGGAAAGTCTAGTGGATTGGCTACCTGCTAGATTTCGAGATCCTTTCTCCAAAACCGTCCGCTTGAGCTTCCAAAATTTCTTCATCACTCAGCTAATTTTATCTACCTGTATGGCCTCGGCCTTGATTCCGAGTTTTCTGTGGCTGAAAGTACCATTTGGTTTGCTATTTGGTTTAACTATCGGCATCATGGCTCTCGTACCCTTTGGGGGTTCTGTCGGCATCGTTCTCACTACGTTATTAGTGGCGCTGCAAGATTTTTCAATGGGTGTGAGAGTTGTAATTGCAGCAGTAATCGTGCAACAAATTCTCGAAAATTTAATTGCTCCTAGAATTTTAGGTAGTTTTACTGGCTTAAACCCTGTTTGGGTGTTAATTTCAGTCTTGACAGGAGCAAGGATTGGCGGACTTTTGGGTGTAATTGTGGCAGTTCCTACAGCTGTTGTCATTAAGACCGCTTTAAGCGCCCTGCGTCCTGAAGGGTTGGTTAGTGAAACTCAAGAATGCACCACAGAAGGAATCGCTGCAAACGAACCTCCAAAACCTGATAGTAAAAATACTCTCAGCATTTCGGAAGCGACATTACCTTAGTCCCCTTGTCTCCTTGTCCTTTTTACTGCGGGTCAGTTATTGAACCCATAAACAAAATGCTTCCCGTTTGATTATCTCTAATGGCACAAAAGAAGGGGCGATCGACAATCATTCGGAATGGTTGTGGTTCTGGTCTGAAAGCTGATGTTGCTACTATTCCTACAGAAGTTGCGGCTGCCGCTTCGGTGCCTTCTTCATTCACTTCTACGAAAGTTTTATGCTTAACTTGGCTAATGGTAAAATTTCTACCCATGCCAGAAAAATTAGCTTTATTAGTGAAAGCTTCCTCCATCCCTAAAGCTTTCAAAGCGTTGTTAAGTGTAACATCGTATTCTGTTTTAAAGCGGGGTAAGCGAATAAAGCCTTTTTGTTTGTTGAACTGAGTCATCCATTTTTCCCAGTTTTCAGCATTCAAGTTTTGATAAAACGCTTTGAGGTTAGAGGTTTGTTTGGGTAGGAAAATATAAAAACTGAATTTACCATCTTTACCGTAAGGTAAACTCACTGCCTGAAATTGTTGGTTTTCATAATATCTGTAGTCACCATCTTGTGACATCATTGGATGTTGTTTTTGTCTGCTAGATGTAATGTAAAACGGGTATTTTACAGTTTGATTTTTGTCAAATTCTTGGCTCCATTTACCCTTAAAATATATGGCATTAATCAGAAACAACACTTGATTGGGTTGGATTTGTTCGACTATTTTAGCAATTTTGCCATTAGTATTATCTTTTACCCAATTGTTAATAGTATTGATGGCTGTAGGATCCTGGAAGTTGAGATTGCTGACCTTGGCTTGATAGAAATCCTCTGCTCTTTGAAGGAAGTCTGGCTGAAATTTCACATCTTTATTTGCCCAAAGTGAGTTAGCAATCTTCAATTGTACTTTGGCATCGGAATTGTCTAAAAGCTGCTTTAATGTTGCGGCGTAAGCAGAGTTAATTTCTGAGAGATTTATCCCCTGTAATTCCAGGGTTTTTGCCATTGCTTGTTGAGTCGAACCGCTAGCGCCATTGTAGGTCATAGCTAGGGCGATCGCTACGCTTGAAGGTGAGATAAAAATATTTTTTCCTGTACCATCACTTTTGTATACTTCGGAAAAAAGTTTGAAGCCAAACTTATTGCTAGACTCAACAATTTTAGTATCAGTTTTGGCTGTTTTTTTTTCCAATGGAGTTTCTGGCTGAGGTAAACTAGATTGGGCAAGGGCACTTTTATTACTATCGACCTGAGAACACCCTAATACACCGAAGAGAACAACGCTTGCAGCTGCTAGAACATAACGTCTGCCAAGACTAACTCCGTAACGTCTTTGCAGAAAATTTTCTTTCATTCCACTCAATTTTTGCCGATTCATTCTGCTACCTCACTTGCCAAAGATTGTTAGTCTGTGTCTCAGGGTTGACGTCAAACCGTGTCAACAATCAAATATTGCACTTGCGGTAATAGAAGAATGGCACTGTTACAGTTTTTGTAACAGCAAGTAACTTGGTCAGAGAAATTAAACAAAAATTTGAGGCTTGCGAATTCCGAGTTGCTGCTTGAGTCAGCTGTGTAAAGCAGCAATCGAAAATTTTGATTTTGAAACTCGCCTACATATATAAACGTATTGTAGACTACGCAATCATCAAATCAGTAATCTAACATAATTATTTACACAATGATAATAGACAATTGCTCTTGATTATTTCCTATTTCCTCTTGTTTGACTTTGATGTGTAGTTGTGAATTGTTACTTCAATTAATAGGCACGCTCCACCAAGCTAAACTATATGGTTGAGTCGCTTGATTTAACTGTTGACGAAACTGGACGCGGATTTTGTAATTTCCAGTAGCAGCAACAGGGCAGAAAATATGTTCTATGCTATCGATTTGGCTGATTGAAGAACAAACAACACCATCATCTAAGCTTTTAGCATTAGCTTTTACTAAGTAGAGGTCGAGATTATTCAAACCGCGATCGCGAAAATTTTCATTCACGTCATACTGCTGATTTTTATTGGTATCATTAAGTTCTACCAATCGATCCCAAGTTAAAGTAATCGCGACAAAACTACCCTGCTTTAACGGTTTCGCTAACCCATAATCAATAGAGCTTCCAACATTGATTGTGCGATAATCCCAACCAATAGGCGGCGTTGTATCTGATGGCTGCCATTGACCAGCATTAAATTGCTGATAAGCGCGAAATACATTTAAATGACCGGCTCCCATTTGAGCGTCCAAAGGAATTTTTGCATCTTTGTAAGCATCAGAAGCAAGCCAATTTTGATTTTGTTTATCAATTAGCGTCCGAGTCATTCCCAAACGCAGACCGTCGCCGCTATCTTGGATTTTGTCTGCTGAATTGAGCAATACAGCTTTCATCACTTGATGGCGTCGAGAATCCGTACTCCAATGCGGTTGTTTTGTTCGCATCTGGCAATCGCCAAGTTCCTGCAACAAAGCAACGCTAGCAGTAACTTGAGGTGCTGCAAAACTTGTCCCCGTGACCTTGTTCGATTTGCCATCTGGATTAAGTAAAGTAATGTTATTACCAGGAGCAACTAAACCGATAGCGCGACGCCCGCCAATGTTAAACTCCTTCCCAGCTAGTCGCACACTCGCTCCTTGATTAACCCCAGCCAGATTAGCAACATCTACTTTATTAAAAATCCCGCCCCTGCGAGATGAAAAAGCCACGTTGATTCCGTTAAAATTATCTGTAGGAATGGGAATCCCCCCTTTTCCCTGGTTGCCAGCGATCGCATACAAAACATCATGGACGCGACTAGACCAGTCAATACATAAAGTTAATAAAGCATTCCCGTCTAAAGTAGCTTGCGGTCGAGGGTCGCGACTGAGAGGTTCGCCAAAGCTAAAGTTAATTGCCCGGACGTCACCACCATTTTGCAGCGCTATGTGCTGGGCTGATAAACACTCTTCTGGCTGACCCATATTTTTAGTGGAACCGACAGCAGACGAGTAAAGTCGCGCTCCCGGAGCAACGCCTGGTATGCCTTTGTCTCGGCTTACCATCACACCAGCAACATTGTATGCATGGGAATCAACACCGCTATTAGACTTCGCCGGGCCATTGCGTAAAAACACCGCAGCTAAAGATATGGCACGGTTTTTAGACACTGCCTTATCCCACCCAAACATTCCCGGCCGGCCGATTTCGACCTGACCAATAGCAATCTTGCGACCGATTAAATTATAAGGAGCTTGGTGTAACTTAAGAACGTCAATGCCGTTAGTTCCCAAAGGAGATTCTAAAACTGAAGCAATTACTGGCGCACTCAGACACGAAGCACTCAATCCCCAAATTATCCAACTTAGTTTTTTAGTCATTAGTTATTAGTCATTAGTCATTAGTCGTTAGTCATTAGTCATTAGGAATCGGGAAAGGGAAAGGGGTAAAGGGGAAAGATTAAATTTATTCGTTTTCCCTTTTCCCCTTAACCTTTTGCTCTGCTTCCCTTGCCTCCCCTGCTCTCTCATTTTCCACTCCAAAAAATTATGAGATCTGGCTCAATATTTGGTTACAATAATTACAGACGAGGACGCTTGAAAACCCATTAACCATGACCCAAAACTCATCTCAAAAGCCCATTGTAATTGCTCCATCTATCTTATCAGCGGATTTTAGCCGTCTGGGTGACGAAGTTCGTGCCGTAGACCAAGCTGGAGCCGATTGGATTCATGTTGATGTAATGGACGGTCGTTTTGTACCTAATATTACGATAGGCCCTCTGGTTGTGGAGGCGATTCGTCCAGTCACGACCAAGCCATTGGATGTCCACTTGATGATTGTGGAACCAGAAAAGTATGTAGAGGGATTTGCTAAGGCCGGTGCTGATATTATCTCTGTACATGCAGAACATAATGCTTCGCCACACTTACACCGCACCTTAGGCCAAATTAAAGAGCTTGGTAAAAAAGCTGGAGTCGTACTTAACCCTGGCACTCCTCTAGAGTTAATTGAATACGTTCTAGATTTGTGTGATTTAGTACTAATTATGAGCGTCAACCCTGGTTTTGGCGGTCAAAGCTTTATCCCTGGCGTATTACCCAAAATCCAAAAGCTGCGCCAAATGTGCGACGAACGCGGTCTTGACCCCTGGATTGAAGTGGATGGAGGTCTCAAGGCTAATAATACCTGGCAAGTTTTGGAAGCCGGAGCAAATGCGGTGGTTGCTGGTTCAGCTGTATTTAACGCCAAGGATTACGCTGAGGCGATTACATCAATTCGCAACAGCAAGCGTCCCGTTCCAGAATTAGCTAAGGTTTAATTCGTTTTTGGATTAACTATAATTGTGTAAAAACAGGCTGGGCAATTAATTTGTCCGGTCTATTTTTATTTGCGATAAAAAACTGGAAGTTATTTAAGTTTTTAACTTCCAGCGATCGTTATATAAATTGAAAGTTTATAAACTAGAGATAATCCAGTTTGGGAGGACTAGGATTTCAATAGTCGAAAGAGAAGCGTGTTAGCTCTAAAATCTACCAACCACGATAAAAATTTCACCGTAACTTTTCTATTTCCGTTCTTGGCGTTGGTGCTAAGCGTTTGCTTTATTATCTAAAGCAACACCAACCACAATATAGAAAGCTATATTAAGTTTAGATTTGGAAAAGCCACCTCTCCAAATTCTCTCAGATGAGACTTTCCTGGAAACAGAACCACCAGTAGTAACGGTTTTATTAAGTAGAAGGCAGGAGACAGAAGGCAGAAGGACGGCAGTCGCTACAACGGGGGAAACCCCCGTAACGCGCTGCCTCCAGAAGGTAAAATCTTCAAGAGTAAAAGGTTTTACTGCTTTGGATTTTACATTTAATTATGTCCGTCTACTTATCCGTCTTGGTTTATAAATTATCTCTTACATGAAATCTTGACTACTTTCATAATCAGTTGGATGTATTTCATGTTAAAAATTAATCATTGATTTTATTTTTTAAATTAACTTGTTTGGTAATCACCTCTATTGCGATTGAAGTTCTTATTGTTAGTTTACCAATTTCATCAATGTATATTTGCCATGTTGGCAGATTTATAAAAAATCTGCCATGCATTAAAAAATAGCATGGCAGTATCTTAGAGACTCAATCAAGCCTCAGGTAAAATGAATACAAAATATTTTTTAATTGCATCCACAGTATCTCAAACAATTGTGCTGAGTACTTTGGGTTTGATTTTTGGTTCTATTGAAATTGCGGTAATTTACTGTGCTAATCTTCGATCTAAACTACCACCGCAGATTTCTGTTTTTTGCTTTCCCACTACTTCGAGATAAGTTCTATCTTTAATTTTATTTAAGGGATTCGACGATACATTGTTTTCAGATCGGGAATCGTTAGACTGTTTGAGCAGTTTTATATTTTCACTTTGCTGTTGGTTGATTCTGGTGTCTTGAGAATTTTCTTTCAGCAATCGATTATAGGTACGGTACGGAATGTAATGCAGTGGGTTATAACCAGCAAATCGCAGCATTAAAACACATGCCCAGGAATACTTTCCGGCAAGAATTGCTTCAACTACTTTATCAAATTGTTGAGCTTTCATTGTCCGATCTAAATTACCACTAATGCTAGCAATGTCTTGATTCATAGTCTTAAGTTCTCTTGGGTTAAGTAAACTAGTTTGGTTTGTGCAATTGTTGGTGTTTCAATTGAGGCTTACAAACTGCACTAGGCTTTTTACAGCTGTTTAATCTTTTGGGAAAATAATTAATCGTATTAGGGCACTCTTGGATTTTAATGACAGATAAGTTTCCCAAGTTATAATTAGCGATCGCAGCTTTAAAGTCTCGTTTTAGCTATTGGTAGATGCAGTATTAACCCCTGAAAAATTATCAGATCCTAATTCAATAAATTTATCTGGATTTCGCTCGTATCAACTATTACGAATAAAAATAAGCCATGTCCGGCAAATTTTCAATTTTTTTAGACTATCAGAAAAAAACATTTATTTTTAAGCGCTGATAAAGCCATCGCATTTATACTATCTTTCGCTGCTAATGTCCTCTGCTAATATAACAGATTTATCAGCCAAATCTATCTGTTGAAACTCAATATTTACTTATATATTGTGCAAGTTTTAATATTGTCCTCTTTAGTAATTAATGAGGGGTAAGACCCCTCAGACAATATCAATTTGAAACACTTACTATTGTCTTGTGACTAGACAATAATAGCATTAACTAGAAATTAAAACAATTTCTAGGTTGAGCAGTAAATACAGCCTTACAAAAAACACTAGCTGTATTTATTGAAAATCTTCTTTGTATTTTTTTTGAAAAATAGCCTTATTTACCTAAACTTTATCTTTTGGCTAGTAAACCTTGTAATCAAACAAATATTTAAAATTGTTACGAAGTAATTTTGAAATTTTAATGGATTTTATTTAATAAATATATTGTCAGCATTTTTATGAATGCTGTGTAGCATTCATATATTGTTTCAAAAAATAAGTATTCTCAAATTATTGATACTCTGTAAATTCTAATAGTTACAATTTTAATTATTTTTAAAATATTTAATTTCAAAGTTTTTGTCACAGTATTTGAGATAATTAGTCACTTTGTTTACTAAATTTATTTAAAAGTAATTTATCTCTATAGAAAAATTGGGTTGGCGCTCTGGAACGCTCTACTCTTAAATGATTAGTGAAAAAACAAAGTATATTTATAAATTATTGTTTACTGTCCCTTATTCTCGACCTCAAACAATAATTTTACAAATCATTTAAGATTCCTAAAAAAGCTTCTTATAAAGTTGTAGCAACGTATTAATATCTTTTTGCTCCCGTTTATTTTTAACAGGGGAATAACCCTCTCAAAGTCCTCTTTAAAAAGAGGATTTAGGAAGAGCCAAAGTTTTGGATACTTTACCCACTACTTTTAAACCATTCTCTAAATGCTAGTTCTTCTATCAAAAATCAGAATTGTTGGGTTCTTAATTAGTGAGTAAGCCTGCTGTGAGGTGCGCCTATGCTATTTTTTCTCTTTGTCAGACAAATGGATCGATTTGTTGACAACAAGCTATACATAGGTTATAGTATGAATCCGAATTACAAAAATTCCTCAAAAAGCTAGCACTTCATAGTTGAGCGATTTTTGATTTTCGCCGAGCCAAGGCGTTTAAAAGTATGGTATTGGTATATGTTCAGTTTTGTACTGAACATCGCGTGGAAAATATTACCAATATATGTGGCTACATCTAGTAATAATTGCATTTTTGGAAACTGTTGTTTCGAGCTCTCAATAGTTCAACTATTACCATTACTGAAATTTTCCTCGGCTTCCGGAAATACTCGGAAAATAAAATCACAAATTTAGGGTTTATAAAAGACCAAGCTGAAAGCGCTTTGTTTGTAGGTATGGTTGCGAAATAGGGGGTAAGACCCCTGATTTACCTACAATAATGATTGGTAGAGACGTTATATTGCAACGTCTCTACATGTGTATGAATGGCTACTGGTGGTATGACAGTTACGAGGAAATTATATTCTAGAGGCAGAAACTTATGGTGTCTGTTGGCTGAACCGAACCTTACAGCAATTTTCAGGTAAATAGACCACGTTGTAGAGGCTTTACAGCTGTGCATACGTGTCAACTTAAGCTAAAACAATCAATTTACCGTGGTTTTAGATCCCCCAACCCCCTTAAAAAGGGGGCAAAAGATTCTAATTCCCCCCTTTTCAAGGGGGGTTAGGGGAGATCGAAAATCTAGGTAGTATATCGAAAAATTTTGAAATGCTTATCAGACCTGGCTTTCATTTTAAGTTGACACCAATGACAGCTGTAAAGCCCCTACCGAAAATTGTGGTTCAAATAGATGAAAACCGCTGTAAAAAGATTTCGGTTGAGAGTCAATCAATTAATCGCTAAGTAAATTCCCCAGATTGCCATAGCGCGTAGGTAAGTGCAAGCGCGAAAAGTACCAGCTGCGGTAATAGCTTCAGGCGTGCGAAATTGCAGCCCATTGTCGTAAATTTGCTGCACCACTGCTTGCGTTAACTTGAATGCTTCGTCTTTCATTCCCATTTGGGCAAGAAAAGCTGCCAAGCCGAAGTTTATTCCTGTCCAGACTTCTAAAGGATGAGTAGCTTTAGGATTTTCTGGGGAACCGTCAGGACGAAGGCCATTAGCAGCACCAAATTGACCGTTGTAAAATTTCAAAAAACAGGCATCATAAACAGTTTTCAAAGCAGACAAGGCTCGATCGCTCGGTACAATATCAGGTAATCCTAGCAACCGGGCGTAAAACTGTCCGCACAATTGATCTGCCATGACGACATCAGAACCACTTTTGCTATCGAGTCGATAATATTGTCCGTTCCAGAGTTTTTCTTGGTAAATGGGGCGGGATTGTTCTAACCAAGCTTGATAGGTGGATTTTTGAGTTTCCAAATCTTGGCGATCGCCAATATTATTCTCCAATAAAATATTACTGATAGCGATCGCAGCTTCTAGAGCTGCTAACCACAATCCTCCACAATAAGCACTGACTCCTTGCAACCGCCAATCATCAAATGTTTGGTCGGGGGCACCAGAATTTTCTGGAATCCCATCGCCGTCTAAGTCAAAAGCTTTCAGGTAGTTGAGGGTTTCAACGATGGCATTCCAACAATCAGCTAAAAATTCCACATCCTCAGCACCAGTCAGCAGAAAATCTCGGTATACTTGCAATACAAAATCGCTACCTAAATCTTTCCATAAATTGCAATCTTGATAGCTGGTGTAATTAGTTTTTTCCCAAACGTGTTCGTTCGGTGCGCCTAAATCGTGGGGCGTTGCACCAAAGGCTTTGCGAACAGCGATAGGACTTTCGGCTTTGATGGTCATATAATAGCCAATGATGCGCCCAGTCTCATCGCCTTGGGGAATTGCCCGTGCAAATGCCCGAATCACAGACTTTTCTAATTCGGGAAACAGCAACAACAGCGCAAAAGAGCCATACAACCGCACATCTAGACTTTCATACCAACGGTAATCTAAGCACTCTAGCACCGCAAACTGGCCGATGGGGTCAAGTTTTGATGCTGCACTCCAGAGAGTACCGCCACTGGTGAGGTCGTAAAGCTCGTTAAACAAAGCCATTTTGAACCAATCTGGTAAATCTTGGCGTTCGAGAATGGGTTGTTGCCAAGTTTGAATTTGCGATCGCCAGTTTTGATATTCTTTTAAGGCAGTAGATGCGATCGTCCAAGCATTATTACCATCTTGACCAAAAAAGTCTGTATATCTGCGATAATAGTCGATTCCAGCAGCAAATTCTGTAATCGGCAAATCCCAAGCCAGGACAAAGGGGATTTCTAGAGTTTCGCCTGGTTGGAGAGTAAAACGAAGTGCGATCGCAGCTCCTATTTGTGTATTTTCTGTTGCTGGAGTTGTATCTTGATAATTAGGTAAAGAACCATCTTCAGCAAAGGTTTTCCATACATCTTCACCCGTACCAACACTATTAAAATGGGTGTGATAAAATACTTCAGCTTTGGGATGTTTTAACGTGGCAATACACCAAGTCCCGTCTCCTTCTTGTAATGGTTTGCCGTCGCTAACTCGACTTAAAAGACAACCAAAATGTTGGCTATCCTCAACACTCTGGTTGTAGTTTCCTTGACTTTCGCGCAAACGAGGTTGATATTCATAAACTGGACTACCATCATCGCGCACGCGTACTTTCGGAGATTTGAGAGCATTAGTAAACCAGCCCACCATATTTTCCCAGGTAAGCATGATGCTGAGAGTAATAGGTGCATTTGTGGGGTTACGAGCATTCCAAAGGAATACCGCTACAGGGTAGCTAGTTTCCTGATAATTCCCTGCCCATATAGGGGAAAACTGCTCGCAAGCCAACTGTGCTTGGAAAACATTTTCATACACAAACCAGCTACGGGGATATAAGGCATGATATTCGCCAGTAGAGGATGGGGCATTGGGTATTTCCCCCCCTGCCTTCCCTGCTCCTCCGCTGCTCCCTGAATACCATTGCCATGCCTTGAGAGTACCATCTTCAGGTGCTTCGGTAGATAAAGCGTAGGCTTGAGAAGATGTACCATTGGACTCAAATACACTGAATTGACAGGCGGGAAAGTTTTTGAAGGTATGTTCGCCGCCATCGATGTGCCATAAATTAAAGTCTCCCCGCGAAGAACGACCGATGCAACCTGCACCAAAGCCGCCTAATGGCATACCATGCCAAGGGCCGTCATCAAGATTACTTGCGTAGCGGACAGTATAGGGTTTGTCCCAACCTAAACCAATGGGACGACTCCAAGTGCAAGAAGGAATTTTCGCGGAGGGTTGATTTGTCATCGCCTGATATCATAGCGTGCAGTTACGTCCATGAAGACTAACGCGATGTACGATTTTTATCAATAGCATTACAACTAAAACTATATTTACGAGTGCTGAGTGCTGAGTTAGGAGTTAGAATTCTTCCCCTACCTCCCCTGCTCCCTCTGCCCCCTCTGCGTATCATTTTTAAACTGAAATGGTATAACGGCGCAGTAGAAGATACAGAACAAAAATAAAAGGTAAAAGGATGAAGTTAGTATTCTGATTTCATCCGTTTACCTTTTTTATGTACCTGATGCTTATTTTATGTTAGCCCTTGCGTCCCTCACTGCGGCAAAGAAAAATAATCCTGTGAGTGGAATACTCAATGCGAGGATAATTGCCGTGGTTGTAACGCCTAAATCTGGTTGTCCGTAACTGAGTTCAAAAATCGAACCGACAGCTGCGATCGCACTTACACAACAACAACCCAGAAACAAACCGCTTTTTGGAGTTAAATACACTACTATTCCCCTATGCTACTGGTTTCACCGCTTGATACGAGAAGCCATTTTTAGATAGCTCTTGGGCTAAAGTCAAGGAGTTTTCTACACGGTCTACAAATACCACACCATTGAGGTGATCCATTTCGTGCTGAATGCAGCGTCCCAAAAGGTCATTAGCCTTTAAAGTCTGGGGACGACCATATTCGTCTTTATAAGCAATTTCTACGACTTCAGGGCGCTTTACATCAAGGTATACGTTGGGAATGCTTAAACATCCTTCTTGGGCAACCGAGATGTCGCGGCTGACTTGTTTAATTGTGGGGTTAATCAACACCAAAGGCTGATTAGCTGCGTTTTCTGGTTCCAAGTCAATGACAATTAGTTGTTTGTGAATTCCGACTTGGGGCGCAGCCAAACCAATGCCATCTTTGCTGTACATAGTTTGCAGCATTTCGCGCACCAGTTTGCGGAGTTCATCATCAACTTTAGTAATTCGCTTTGCGGGTTGACGCAGCACGCGATCGCCTAAATAATGAAGCTCCAAAGGTGGATTTTTTAACTTTTTTTTCTCGACAGCAATTTCAGAGGGCATGAGTCTTGATGGCTAGATGGTGAAAATTCCTACTAACTTAATTCTATCAAGCTGGGGAGTGGGGAGTGGGGAATAGGGAAATGGGGAGGTAGGGAGTGCTGAATTCTGAATTCTGAGTTATCAATTATTAATTCTGACTGCTGACTCCTGACTTCTGACTTCTGACTGGGGTGCTTTGTGTTGAAATCTCTCACGAAACTTGACTATCTGCTCAAAGAAACTTTCCTTGGTTTAATGCGGGGAGGTTGGATGAATTGGGCAGCTGTCAGCACTGTGACGGTGTTGTTATTTTTATTCGGCTTGAGTTTGCAAACTTCTTGGCAAGTCGAAAAGCTTCTCTACCAGTTTGGTAGCCAGCTAGAAGTCTCAGTTTATCTCGAACCGGATATCCAAGCCCAAAGCCTTGAACCACTAATTGCAAAAATGCCAGAGGTAACCGCAATACACACAATTACCAAGGACGAGGCTTGGAGTAAGTTAGTTAAGGAAATGGGAATTTCGGATATTGAGGGTGTTACGCAGCAGTTAGGCGAGAACCCTTTGGTTGATGAGATCGAGGTGAAAGCGCGTAATTCTCAAGTAGTACCAACTTTAGCAACCCAGTTGGTTAAGTTACAAGGAGTCGATACGGTGCAGTATATCGATGAAGCAGTCAGGCGCATTGCTCAGTTGCACCGGGGTCTGAACTGGATTACTTTAACAATTACGATTATTTTGACTGTAACAGCGATCGCCGTGACTACTACTACAATTCGCCTGATTGTCATGGCGCGACGCCAGGAAATTGAAATTATGCAACTAGTGGGAGCAACTTCTGTTTGGATTTACCTACCGTTCATTTTACAAGGAATTACTTTTGGTTTAGTTGGTGGTGCGATCGCTTGGAGTTTTATTTCTGTAATTCAACAGTTTCTCACTAAATTGCTAGCCAATCAGCCTGAGTTTATCCAATTTATTACCAACGGAATACAACTCACTCCAGCCCAAATTTTATTATTGCCCCTAATTCTTTTGAGCTTCGGTGCAGCTGTAGGATTAATGGGAAGCTTATTTGCTGTCAGACGTTTTGCTAAACGATAGGTATTGGGCATTGGGCATGGGTAGAGGAGAGGAAATAATTATGAAATCGCAGTGGGAATGTTTTTTAGAAAATCTTGGTGTTTGGGAAGGTTCGTTCGCTAATTTTTCTCCCCAAGGTACGCTTCTCAACGATACTCCTAGCCGCCTTTCTTTAGAACAGTTGAACGATAGCCAAAGAGTACGCTTAACTTTGAGCCGTTCGGGACGAGATTTAGTTAGAGAATTTAGTTCTGTGGGAGGAGGTTTGCTGTTTTTTGAAAATGGTTCGTTTTCTGAGGGTTTAATTCAGATAGGGCCGTTTTCCGAATTCGGTGGAGAACTGGCTTTTGTTCGTGAAAATCGCCGCTTACGTCTAGTGCAACTATTTGATAAGACAGGTAATCTCAGTGGAATAACCCTAATTCGAGAATATCTAGCCGGAACTCCAGCAGCAGAACGTCCACCTTTGCAGTTAGATGCCTTGTTGGGAGAATGGCAAGGTGAAGCAGTGACAATATATCGAGATTTGCGATCGCCTGATATTTACTCTACAACTCTAAAATTACAATTAGATAACGCTGGGCGATTAATTCAAAGTACTTCTTTTGCAGGACGCACAATTACTTCAACTGCTACTATCAAGGGTTCCATTGTTCTCTTTGACGAAAATCCTGAAAAGCAGATACAAGTATTATTCCTACCCGATGGCGCTTCTGCAACTTCACCACTCAAAGTCCAATTACGTCAACCTTTATTTTTAGAAGCTGGTTGGTTAATCCAGCCAAATCTCCGCCAGAGAATGATTCGCAGCTATAACGACAAAGGTGAATGGATTAGCTTAACTTTAGTTACCGAACAAAGAAGGTAAAATACTTATGATAATTGAGCAATTGTTGTTAGAAAAATGGCGATCGCTACTAATGAAAAACAATCTTTCAAACTTCATCTACCATATCTAAAATTTGATTGTATAGAGCTGGAGAGACTCTAAACTCGGATGTAGAAATTAAGGCATCCATCAACGGTTTGACAGCAATGATGAGATTTTGGTGTTTCGCCTCAATCAAAATACCCAGCAATCCAGTAATCCTCAATCCCAGGCGATGAGCTTCTGCTCGACCTCGACGCTCATCAATCAATAGCAAATCAGCACTCAGTTCTAGTGCAAGGGCAATTGCCTCAGACTCTCCAGGATCTAATCTTACTTCGTATCGCAGTCGTTCAATAGTTTCACAGTTTGTAACTTGCCGAATTTCCAACCAAGAAGCAGCTTGAACTTCAGAGGTTCCTGGAACGTCAGGCTTGATATCGGTAAGCTCACGATATACTGCTTCTGGAATGATTACTTGAGTGTAGAGTTGAGGCAAAAGTTGCAAGTATTGAATTGCTGCTAAATTTGTGATTGCTGATGTATTGCTGATAACAATCACAGTCTTCCAAGCTCTCGCAAGTTTTTCAAATCCAATTCAAAGTCTTCAACATCGTAAGAGTAAAGAGGGATGTTTCGCTGCTTGAGGAGTTGGCGAAAGGTATTGGGTTGCATATCCGCTAGCTGACTGGCGTACCCTACCGTTAAGCGTCCTGTTTGGAAGAGGAACAGCGCAATTTCTTGACAAAACTCCGTTGGAGTAAGCTGAGATGCTTGTACAATTTCGTCTGAGATTACAACACTCATAACAGAGAAAATTTATTAATTCTATCTTTAGGGTAGTCTAAGAAACCTCAAAACAACACATTGCCTAAGTTACGGTTTAGTAAGTTTGTAAGAGGTGCGATCGCACTTTTCATTAATACAAGCGGTTAACATTGAGAATGGAAAAATTCTCTTAGGTTTTCTAGCGTCAATCAAACTTACAAGATTAGCGATCGCACTCAACCAAATTCCACTACAACTAATAATTAAATGAACGCAGGGTCTATTATTTCAATGCTGAATTCACCATCCTTAAATACTATATTATGCCATTCTTCATCGTCCATCTCGTTATAGTGCAGATAGCCATCGCGGAATGCACAAATACTTTCATATTCAAGAAGCAAAAGTTCCCAAAACGCTTTAGCTATACGTTCGTAAATCTCAGTTAATGAAACATCTGGATTAAAGCGCAGTCCCGTGCGAAGATTATAGTCTTCGCAGATGAACGGGTAGGCTATCCAGTCTCCATTTGACTCTAATTCACAAGCCACAAACGTTTGCTCTACAAGCCCATACTTGTAGTCTGGAACAGATAAGCTTATCAAGATATTACAACCAAATATGGCTGGAATTCTAGCCCGTACCCACGGCGCATCAGCTGCTTCTCCAAATAGATCCTCGCATCTGTGTAAAATACTCGGAGTTTGTCCCTCAATGTAATCTGAAAGAGGAAATATTAGATTTTCTCTAACCCTCCGATATGAGATGATTTCTTGTTCGTTCCCTAAGTCACCCAATAGCGCAATAAAAACAAACCCACCATTCTCAGCACATTGGCCAAGAACCTGATGAAACCATCCATCTTCGAGCGCAATGGAAACCATCAATCAAAACAGTTCTTGAATATTAATATTTTTGCCATTCTTTATACCAAGTAACAACGATGCTGTAATGCTTTGTTGAGTAAGCTTTGATATTCTTCATCTCCAACGCGATAAGCACCAAATCTTTCCAAATGCGGATTCATCATTTGGCCATCAAAAAATACAAAATTCCTCTGGCGCAATTTTTCTACTAACTTAACCATTGCTACTTTTGAACCATCGGGAATGCGGTAAAACATCGATTCACCAATGAAAGCACCACCAATTACAATTCCCAAAATTCCCCCAGCTAGTTCGTCACCTTGCCAAGTTTCAAAACTATAAGCATAACCACTTTGGTAAAGTAGCCAGTAAATCTTTTGCAATTCTGGTGAAATCCAAGTTTCTTCGCGGTTAGCGCAGCCAGCCACCACAGCTTGAAAATCTCGATTAATCGCCACACTAAAGCGTTCTTGATTGAGGACGCGCTGTAAAGACTTGGGGTAGCGAAACCTCTCATCCAAGGGAATAAAAGTCCGATCGCGACTTGCGTACCAATTCAGGCGATCGCTATCATCGGCCATGAGAAAATAGCCTTGAGCATAACCTTGAACAATAGCAGCGATATCATATTGCATAAGTATAAAAAATACAAACGGAACGCAATTTGATACTAGCAGTCATTCTCTGCGTTCCTCTGCGATTTCCTTAGCGTTCCTTTGCGTTTAAAAAAAATGACTGAACCAATTCCACCCATTACTCTACCACGCCCTGAAAATCCGCAACTCGAAGGTGAATGGTTGCGAGAACGTCTACTGCAGTGGCTGGATACAGAATTTATCCCAGAAGCAGTTAACCAAAAAATTGCTCAAAGAGCCGCACAAATTTTTGTGCGTCAACGAATGGAAGGAGAAAACGACCTCGGTTCTCTGGTAATTGCCATTGTCACAGAGATGCAGTCGTATGATTTTTCCAATAGCTTTTATGGAGAGTTTGCGATCGCCAACGCCGTTAGCGATCTACTCTTAGAAAGTCTAGGAATTGATAAGTGTTGCGGTCAATAATTTTTGTCATTCGTCCTTTGTCCTTTGCATCTACCAATGACTAATGACCAATGACTAATGACCAATGACTACCAACTAGACTTAACTACTCCAGGTAAAAGACCTTCATGCGCCCATTCCCGCAGCACATTCCGAGATAGTCCAAAATCGCGGTAAACACCTCTAGGACGACCAGTCAACCAGCAGCGGTTACGGCGGCGGCTGGGCGCACTGTTGCGAGGTAGCTGTTGAATTTGCCGATGGATTTCTAGCTTATCAAGGGGAGATTCCGCGCTTTTGAACTCTTCTAAAAGAGCTTCCCGCTTTTGGGCATATTTTTCTACCAATCTGGCGCGTTTTTTCTCGCGCTCAATCATGCTCTTTTTTGCCATATATTCTCTTAAGTTAATTTAAGACAGCATTTTCCATTCTACAGTCTTCTTTTCAATTCTAGGCTACTTGTGTTCTCTACTAGCCTGTAAAATTGAAATTCCTAAACACGCAAGATTATGCGGTAACGGCGACAAGGAAGAGGATTTTTCCCCATCTCCCCATCTCCATATACTCTTTTGAGTCAAGACTAACCTACAACTGCTGGCTTATTTGCAGCAGGACATAAATCAGCAAGTTTGCAAGCAACGCAGACGGGAGAACGAGCTTTACAAATAGCACGGCCGTGATAAATCAGCCGAATTGACCAATTTTCCCAATCTCGTTGCGGCAATAACAGCATTAAATCTTTTTCAATCTTGATGGGGTCTGTATGTTCAGTCAAACCCAAACGTTGACTCAGGCGGCTAACGTGAGTATCTACCGTCACACCAGCATTAATGCCATAAGCATGAGCGAGGACTACATTTGCTGTCTTGCGTGCCACACCTGGAAGCTTTAGTAATTGTTCCATTTGGTTGGGGACAACAGAATTAAACTCGCTGACAATCATCCGACAAGCACCTTGAATGTTCTTGGCTTTATTGCGATAAAATCCTGTGGAACGCACCAAGTTTTCTAATTCTAGTAAGTCGGCGATCGCTAAACTTTCTGCATCAGGAAACTGACTAAATAATGCTGGCGTTACCTTATTGACTCGCTCATCAGTACACTGAGCCGACAGAATAGTTGCCACCAACAATTGTACTGGTGTTGAGTAGTTCAAAGAGCAAGTAGCATCTGGATAAAGACGCTTCAGGCGAGAGAGAATTTCTACCGCCCTTTGCTTTAGAGATAAAACTTTCTTTTCCCTACTCGCCACTGTTTATTTCCTACTCCCTAATTTCAAGCGATGCTCACTGGAATAACTTTTGTACCCACTCTAATTGACTAGTTAATTGAGTAGTTTCTTTAACTATTAGAAAAATACCTAGTCCTAAGAGTAGCACCAAACCAGTTTGCATTACACCTTCTTGAATCCGAGCAGGTACAGGTCTACCGCGCAGACCTTCAATTAGCAGAAAAGCGAGTTGTCCGCCATCCAAAGCAGGTAATGGTAAAATGTTAATAATCGCCAAGTTAATGCTGATAATTGCCGCAAAAGACAACAAATTTGTGCTATTGTCGGCAGCTAATTGTGCGCCTATTTTGACTATATTAACTGGGCCAGAAACTTGTCCTACAGTTTGTTGAAAATTAGTAATTAACTGACCAAAACCGCTGAGTGTTCCCACAAATAATTGTTGAAACCTGTTAGCAGCAATGCCGAAAATTTCAAAAGGACTATTAGGACGGCGATAAACTGCTGTAGCATTGGGACTCAGTGCCACACCTACTACACCTTTGCCATCGGCTGCCAGTTTTGGTGTTAATTTTACAAATTGTTGTTGATTTTCACTCTGAATTTTCAGTTCGATTTGCTGATTTGGATGAGTTTGAATTTCTTTTGTCAGCAAAGTGGTTGATTTTTCAGAAGCAGGAAGTTCCTGACCGTTAACAGCCAGAATAATATCTCCTTCCCTAACTCCTGCTTGGTAGGCAATGGATTCTTGATTAACAGGCTGTACGATGACACCTGGTTTATAGTTTAATTTCTCTGGAATACCTACAATACCCAATTGCAGAGCCAGTACTAAGTAAGCAAATATTAAATTTGCTATCACTCCGGCACTGATGACGATCGCCCGGTCTAAAATTGGACGGTTACGCAGCAGATTTGGGTCATTGGGTGGAACATCGCTATCGGGGTCATCATCCGGGAAGCCCACAAAGCCGCCCAAGGGAAAAGCACGGACAGCATATTCGGTTTGCGAACCTTGATACTTAAAAAGAACCGGGCCAAAACCCAAAGAAAAACGGTTAACGAGAATACCTTGAGAACGCGCTGCAACAAAATGTCCCAACTCGTGTACCAAGATCAGAACAGCCAAGACTGCGATCGCTGCTAAAACTGACATAGAGCAAATTAGTGAAGATATTTAAGCTATATACTTATTCCCATTCTAATTGGGCATTGGGCATTGGGCATGGGGCGTAAGAGGTAGAGGGGCACAGGGGACAATGTGAAAGGGCAAGGGGCAAAGGGAAGATCCCTCCTTTTCCCTTTAACCTTTCCCCTTTTCCCTAGCCGAAGAGTTTTGATTAATGACCAATGACCAATGACTAATTACAGTACTTCCCGCCCCAAGTATGGTTGCAGCGCCTCTGGTATCTTTACTGTCCCGTCGGGTTGTTGATAATTCTCCAAAATTGCTGCCATTGTTCGTCCCACAGCCAAGCCGGAACCGTTGAGAGTATGCACAAACTGAGTGCCTTTCTTCCCTGCTTCTTTGAAACGAATATCAGCCCGTCGCGCCTGAAAATCCCTAGTATTAGAACAGCTGGAAATTTCGCGGTATTTGCCAGAAGAAGGCAACCAAACCTCTAAATCGTAAGTTTTGGCAGAACCAAATCCCAAATCCCCCGTACTGAGATTTACGACTCGATAAGGCAACTGCAAAGCTTGTAAAATTGCTTCTGCACTCCCCACTAATTTTTCTAGTTCGTCAAAAGAACTGCTGGGTTCGACAAATTTCACCAGTTCCACTTTATTGAATTGATGCAGGCGAATTAAACCCCGCATATCGCGCCCATAACTCCCAGCCTCTCGGCGAAAACAGGGAGTATAAGCACAGTGGTATATAGGTAAATCTTCCGCAGTCAGAATTTCGCCCCGATAGAGGTTAGTAACTGGAACTTCTGCTGTGGGAATCAGCCACAAGTCATCATCAGCGCATTTAAAACTTTCTTCAGCAAACTTAGGTAACTGACCGGTCGCCGTCAAAGAGTCAGTATTCACCAATAGCGGTGGGCTAACTTCCACATAGCCAGCTTGAGTATGGACACTCAGCATAAATTGAATTAATGCCCTCTCCAGTGCTGCGCCAGCGCCTATCAATGCCACAAAGCGACTTTGGGCAACTTTGACAGCTCGCTCAACATTGAGAATACCTAGCTTTTCAGCGATTTCCCAATGAGGGAGAATATTCGGGTTTTGGGGAATATACTCATCACCCCAACGCCGCACTTCTACATTATCTTCCTCACTCTTGCCAATGGGTGTAGAGTCGCTTGGTAAGTTGGGAAGTGCTAAAACAAGCTGGGCAATTTCAGCTTTGAGGTCTTTTTCCTGGGGTTCGAGTTCGCTCAATCTAGCTTTGATAGTGTTACCTTCGTCCCGCAACGCTTGGATTTCTGGGTCTTGAGCATCGATACCAGATTTGAGCTTTTGACCGACAATTTTACCAATTTCGTTACTACGGGCTTGGAGTTGACTGCGCGTGCCCTCTAATTCCCGTTGTTTTCGGTCTAACTGTAATATCGGTTCAATGTCGTATTTACCACTACGACTGTTCAATCGTTCTTGAACTAATTGGGGATTTTCCCGTATTTGCTTGATATCCAGCACAGATTTTTCTCAGTTTTTAGCCTATTATCTTCCTGCCAACACCCCAGCATATACTGATTTTGCCTTGCTGTGACCAGAAAAGCAAACATAAAAATCTCGCTGTGCCAATCTTGCTAGGGCTAGAAAAATTTAAAATCAAAGTTTAGTGTTAGTCATCTGACTTTGTGGAGTACTGAGTATTTGCAAGTAAGGGTAACCAATGGGCAAGTACGCCCGATAAACCACTCCAGTAGAGTGATTAGTTTTGGTTATTTTGGCGATCGATAAAAATTAAATAACTACACAATCCAATCATTAGTGTACTAAAAAATACTTGTGTACCAGATTTCTAAATTTCTAGTTTATTCATAGTATTAAAACCTTCAATCCAGTTAATTTCACATGATAAAATTTTCTGATATCAGCTTTTCGGTGGATGTTAATTTAAGCAACTGATGTTACTCTACACGCTGTACTTTGAAAATTTAGGAAAAGCACGACAAGGACATTTAAATTATTTGCGATATGACTTTCCAAAATGAGAGGAAAGTACACAATAAAATCAGCCTTAAGAAGTATAGATTTTTAGCTAAAAGTTTGCATTAAAATTTATTTTTCTACGGCTTATTTATACGATTGAGTAACCAAAGCGATGCCACAAGCCCTGCAAAATGAGCTGATACAGTATTAGTATTTGCTTGGACAACAAGCATATCTAAACCGCTAATAATTCGGGTAGGATCGAAAAATTGGGTAGTTATCGCTTGGGGAGATATAGATCTTGCTACCAGCGTACCAACGATCGCCTGCGCTCCCAAAAGAGTTACCAAAGTTCCCCCTAAATTTACCCACAATCCTAAGCGTAATACTTGTACAGTCTCACTTTTACGAGGGCGGTTGCTGGGATTAGAAGATTCCAACTGTCTGCCAATTCTGGTGTAACGGTAAGCCAAATAAATGCCCACACCCAAAACAACCAATCCACAAACTGCTAAAAATACGCCAAAACCAGTCCCAGGGTTATTACTAGGACTGCCCGCTCTTTGATTAAAGATGCCGAATAGCAACACAATTATCGCAGAAATAACGCCTAGTACTAGCTGAATCCAAAAGCTAATCCAACCAGCAAGGCGAAAGGTTTGGGCAATTGCCCGGAGGTTAGAGGAAGATGATGGGGCATCTGGAGTTTGTGACATACTGAATTACCATGCTCAGTGAGAGTAAAGAGTTAGGAGTTAGAAGTGAAGAATGAAGAGTTAGGAGTTAGTTAGAGACGCGATTAACTCTTGTCTGTACATGAGTTATTCTCCTTGTCGCCTTGTCTATCTATACCCTACTCCTCACTAAGAGGATTTACTCGTGTGTTTGTTTTCTTTCCCTCTCCTTTGGCTGTTTTTGATAAATTTACTATCACATTTACCAGATAGCACCGCAGGATCTCAAGTGTAAAAAATCAGCAATAATTACTGCCCAGGTGTGTGCACAGGCTTAACAGTTTGAATTTAGACATATTATTTAACTTAAATATTTAAAATTTGCACTGGAAAATTCACTCTAAAACAAAGTGTTTATTAAGTTCTACAGACAAAATTGCATTTTAACTGTAAAATTTTTTCGATGGCATCTTATTGCTTAAGCAGTTCTAACCAACTCAGCATCGCTTAACACCAAAACAGCGATCTAAGCACTGTTTATTCCCTCCTCACCATACCTGATTTAGTTTAGGCGGGAATAGGCTCTCCTGTAACTTAAAACTCATAAACTAGTCCCACAACTTTCACAGTAGTGGGTCATCATTTGGTGTTTTTGCTTTGGAAATATAGCTTAAGTAGCTTTATAGATATTACTCATTTAAGAGTAGCGCTATATACTGGCTACGAGGATTGTAGACCTTACCATAAGGCATTTTTTTAGCCATTCACTAACCATGAAACTTGAGGATATATATCAATTCTTTGAAAATCCTCCGCCAACTTACCTTTGTCAGGAATTAGCAGTTTGTTACATACTGTCTATTTTGTTAGAAGGTGAATCCTACGGAACTGAGTTAATCCAAAGATTAGAAACTGAATATCCCACTTATAGGCTTTCGGATACTGTACTTTATAGTGCAATTAAGTTTCTGGAAGACGAAAGGGCAATTAATGGATATTGGAAAAAGCTCGATGGACGAGGACGCCCAAGGCGAATGTACCAAGTTTCTCCAGAATGGCAAGGGCCAGCGCAGGATTTAGCTTCTCTTTGGCAAGACTACATTAACCAGCGAACAAAGTAACACGAATAATTGATAATGAATAAGTCTCCTCCAGCGAAGAATAACAATTAGTTATGGATACTCCTATTCTGCCATCTACGTTGCTGCTAACCTTGCTGTTATCGGTTGGGCTGTTTTTCTTTATTCGTGCTTCTACTAAAGACCGGACAGAAATAGCGCACTTGGTATCCGAACAAGACGAAGCTGGTTTGATGTCTCAATTAAAAGAGTATTTCCAATCGCGGTCTTACCGAGTGGCAGCGGTAGACCGAGAACAAAACCAAGTCACTTTTGCAGGTTATGTTCGCCCCAGCTGGTTCCTAGCTATATTTCTCACTCTACTGGCAGCTAGCGGTCTTGTTTGCCTATCACTGGTGCTGTCCTTACTTTTTCCTAGCTTCAGTAGCTTTACTTTTGCTTTGGTACTGCTGTCGCCTTTGAGTGGTCTATTTTATTGGAAAAAATCTGGAAGACTTGAGAAGGTGTTGCTCAAGGTAGAAACAACTCAGAGCAAACAAACCCCCTCAAGCAATATCACTGTAGTTGCCCATCGAGACGAACTCACTGAGTTACGGAGGACTCTACAGTTAAAGGCTGGTGAGTAATAGTTGGTTTATATCGCTATCCCTTAACTTTATGATATGCAGATTTCTGACCTGACCTATTAAGGTAATGGAAACCAGTAAGCAGGAAATCAAGACTGCCGCTTTGTCAGTTATCCCACAACAAAAGTTATGGGAAAAAATTTAAATTCATTAACTTAAATTTGTTGACAGAGCTTTGTTAAACAATCATGTGGATAAGAGCGCAACTTCACTAGCGCTTTTAGAGGCGCTTGGCTCTGTATCCACTGCTCGTACATCATCCAAAACTAGTACCAAGCCTTGCAATTTAGCATGGTTGAAGACCAGTTGACTTTCCGATTACCTGGACTAGGGTTACTGGCAAATCACCTACAAACTAAAAAAAAATTAAATTTTGCGTAAACTTAGCAATTTTGCCAGTTAATTTATAGTCAGGAGCCACATTCAATGTCTGAGATGAGCCATTTATCAACGAGTAGCTAAAGCAAGGGCTTCTTGACCTGTAGGAGCTTCTAGAGTCCTCAGGCTGGGAAACAAGAAATGGTTTTCTTCTACGTATTGAGCACCAAACAGTCCCTTTTCTGCCCAGAAATAACGGTCTGTAGTGTGTTCGTTTCGCTTTACGAGTAGCAACGCCGGTGGCAAGATACCTTCAGCTTGAATGAACCTTCTGGCTGCTGTCACAGGTTTTTCTTCGCCACTTTCGATGCTATATTGAGGCACATGTTCCAGAATCCGCCGTCCTTCTTGACGACGACGACTTTTTCTTTTGCGTCTCCTTGCCAACCTATTGTCCTCCTCTTTCAAGCTTACAGATTGTAGTGATAGCTACAAAATCCGTCGTAATTATAAAAGTTCTAAATCTAAAAATCAATAGTTTTTTAACTTTTGATGCAATAAAATTAATATCTTTAGAAGTATATATAAAACGAAACTTGCTAAAAATATAATCTCTAGGTAGAAAACACTACTTAGAAGATTTTAGTTAAGCTGTATTAAAAGAATGAGGTAAAAACTAACAATCCTCCCTTAATGATGCCTCAAAATCCGTAATATTGAGCAAGAGTAAAAAATGTTAATGTCTGCCAGTTCTGATTTTCTTGCTCTGTGCCGAGAGCAAATAGCACTGCTGGCCCAAGGGCTGGGAGCAACTCTAAGTATTGTGTACCTAACACAAGAATTAGTAGAAACTCCTTCTGGTGAGGCAAAACTGATTCCTGTGATGGTTTACCCAGAAACAGCATTATTACCCCCAGCAGAGGATGCTGCCACAATACCTAAGCAGCTTCAAGTTGGTAATTTATTGGTATTGCCCGATCGCCAGCAAAAGTTATTAACCTCAGGCTCGGAATCTCCAACCTCTTCATCGGATTCTGGGATGCCTGGTACATCTCAACCTCATTTACAAGAGGAATATTTACTAAGCGGTAACCAAATCGTTTTACCTCTAGTGTACGAGGGTGTGATGATGGGTTTACTGGTGACTGGTAGGAAAGACCGCGAATGGAACGAACACGAGCAAAGCCAAATTCAACACGTAGCCCAAACATTGGCGATCGCTTGTATCTTAGATCAGCGACGAGCATGGTTACAGCACCAGTTACACGAACAACAAATTCTCCAAGAAAAACAACAGGATTTGTTAGATAACCTGTTGCATCAGTTTCGTAATCCATTAACAGCATTACGGACTTTTGGTAAACTTTTGTTAAAGCGATTGAGACCGGCAGACGCTAATCGGGATGTGGCAAATAGTATCGTGCGAGAAAGCGATCGCCTTCAAGAATTACTGCAACAATTTGAGCAAGTAATCGATTTAACAGAGGCAGATTTAGCGCCATTGCATCTACCTAATGAAGTATTTGTAGAAGCAACCGTGGAAAAAGATGCGAAACCGCCTCTATTATTGCCGGGAAGCGGAGATAAAGCAGTTGAATGCTCGCTAGCAGATATATTGGAACCATTATTAATATCAGCTAAAGCAATAGCACAAGAGCGAAAGTTAAAGTTAATAACTGAATTTAAGCAGAATTTACCCTTAGTACGTGCCAATATCAAGGCATTACGAGAAGTGTTAAATAACATCATCGATAATGCATTGAAATACACTCCTGCTGGCGGGAAAATTTTAATCCAGGCTGGGCAACAAAAAGGTAATTTTCAAGGAATAGTCATCACAGACAACGGCCCTGGCATTCCACCCGAAGATTTAGAGCATCTTGGAGAACGGCATTACCGGGGCGTACAAGCGCAAACAGAAATTCCCGGTACAGGTTTGGGATTAGCGATCGCTAAACAGTTAATAGAGCAAATGCAGGGCGAAATCGAAGTTTTCAGCCCTGCAATTAATTCTAAATTAACTTCACCCAATAGACCGGGAACTACATTTATTATTTGGTTGCCCCAAGTTGAGAAATAGTCATTTGTCCTTTGTAAATACTGATGACTAATGACTAATGACTAATAACTAATGACTATCTCAGCGAAACCAACAAGTTTTGATTGACTGTCATTTGTAAATCGGTGTCTGGGTCAATTGCAATTAAGTCAACACTATTGCGACCGAAGAATAGACCAATCAACGCTCCAATGCCAGCACCACCCAAGACTTCTTCTGTGGCAATAGCGCGATCGCCTGTGACAGCAGATACCGCAGCGGCGGCTCCTGCGCCCAACACGGTATTCTGAACGATCGATCCGACGCTAGTACCCTTTTTGACGCTTTCGGTTTTGGTAATCACTTCAGAACTAGCGTTGAGTTGATATTCTTGACCTGAGGTCAAAACTAGTTTTTCAGCAACGAATTGAGAACCGCCTGTGGCAGGTTTAAGTTGACCGATAACTTGACTACCAGCAGGAATGACTACAGATCCATCTTGCGTAACCACGTTTTGGGATACTGTCAGTGTCAAAGGTGCTGTTTCGTCCTTGGTGACCAGAATTTTTTCTGCTTTGTCATACTTCACAGGGATAGTAGTCCCTTGAGGAATTGTCACAGCTACAGGTATTGGAGTATTAGACCCAAGAGCTACGATGTAGGGCGAATTAATTGCTGAGGCTTGATTAGAACTAACCAGTGCTTGATAAATAAAAGCTGCTACTTGGGCGCGAGTGGCGGTTGCAGTTGGATTCAGGAACTTCACATTTGGATAGTTCACTACAATTTGCTTCTCAGTTGCGGCTGCAATCGGACTACGGGCGTAGCTAGCAATGTTAGAAGCATCGTTGAAGTATTGCAGGGTGCTTTCGATATTACCACTGGCACTATATTCCAGACCGTTAGCGAGGGAAACTAAAACCTGTTGGCGGGGAATAGCTTGGTTAGGCTCAAAGCGATTGCCGGGATATCCTGATAAGAAACCAATGGTATAAGCTTGCCCAATAGCACTGGCTGCCCAATAGTTGCTAGGTACGTCAGTAAAACTGATTGGCGATCGCTGTTGTGCTTTTTGGAAAGCTTTGTTGACCATAGCAGCAAATTGAGCGCGTGTTACTGCTTCTTCAGGGCGGAAACTACCATCAGGAAATCCGGCAATTACACCTCGTTGTGATAATTCTTGAATAAATGGTGCTGCCCAATAATTAGATGAAACATCAGAAAAAGTAGTTTGAGCAAAAGAAGGTGCAGCTGTAACGAAGGGTGCTACAGTTCCAACTGTAACGCTTAAAGCCATGAGTGCAGCTGTTCCAGATTGCCAACGATTTAAAGTAAACATTACTTTTTATTCCTCTACAATTATTTATTTACTGTTAATTAATTAGACACTTTCTAACTTTTTATGTTCCTGTCACTTTAGATTTTCTGTCAGAAAAAATACCTCGAAAATATAGTTAAAACACATAATCAAAATTGCAAAACGGTTTTCAAAAATTAGGCAATAAGTAATAGCCCGATTGGGCTTTTATCGGTTAACGCTATTAAATAAATGTCTATAAAATTCTGAATATGCAGTAAGACGATATAGAGATGGAATAGTTGCGTGAAAATAAATTTTTTAGGCTGAAAAATGAAGGCGATCGCCACCTTCAATATAGTGTGCGATCGCCTATGGATAATGATTAAAGTCACGACTTGAATAAAGTTAAACCTATTAGCGGGATAGGGTCAAATTAGAATTTAGTGTCAGCCTCAAATCTTGTGCAGGTCTGATCACGAAAGCATTTGTTTCTTTTTTCCGCAATAGGACACTTGCTCCTGCACCCGCAGCCGCGCCAATCACAGGTTTTAAATCATCAATTTTGCTATTGCCAGTAACTAGCGAACCCAAAAGACCAGCACCAGCACCAATACCTGCATCAGTTAAGACTTGACCAGTGCTAGGTCCTTGTTTAACTTTTTGAGTTGTAGTGTATGTGCGAGAAGTTGCATTAATTGACAGACGGCGGCCGTTAGAAAATTCTAATTCTTGGGCTACAAATCGGACGCCTTTCCCTTTGTTATCATCCTCTGTTGAATAACCATCTAGGTCAACAGGTTCTAAACGTCCAATTACTTTAGTACCAGCGGGAATCAAGACATTTCTATTCCTGTCGATAATATCATTTGCTATTCTCAAGGTTATGGATTTACTTTCCCCAGGAGCAATAGTAATTGTTTCTTTTTCGTACTTAACAGGTAAATTGACTCCAGAAGGAATTGTAACGCTTCCATATTGCCCGCTATTGTATTGTGCGTTAGCAGGAGCAAAAGGAATCATGGGGCTAATGACACTGGCAGTAACAGCCATTGCCATGAGTGCAGCAGTTCCAGATTTCAATTGATGTAGATGAGTCATAGGTAAGTTGACCTTAATATGTGTGGTATCTGTAATGACGAGGGTTTACTGAGTTTGTTTCAGAATATTATCGAACGTGACTTTAGGCATATTCCGGAGGCAGAAGTACTTTTTTGATGTAGAGTATATGCGTTGGCATAGCCCATCAAAGATATTGCTCCTGAGAATTTTTATTGTACTAATGTGCGTTACTAAATAGAAGGTAAAAGACTCTTAATGACGCCAAATTAGTTTAATTGTTTCCTGACTTTGTTTGATTGCTGACGTCCACTTACTTACGTAATTGCAAACTATTACTTCTATTTTATAAGATTTGTATTTGATTTTTTCTAACTCGAAAAGCTTCTTAGCCATTCCCGTAAAGACAATGGTTAATCGCGTTTCTAGCTAGTAAGCCAAGTAAGTTAAACAATCTCAGCCGATTACTATATATTATTTACTAGGACTTGGGAAATACTTTCTCTTTCCTTAAGAATTGCTAAAACCCATTTGTAGAGTAATTCCTGATGGAACCGAGTGAAGCGCAATACTTAATTATGAACGCACTGACAACCCTAGATTTACTCGGTAATACGTTCTATGATGAAGATAGTGGCAATTGGTATATAAATACGCCTAGCCCAGTCTTGCCGATTGCTATGATTTTGCAAAATGGTGATATTGTTCCGACTACTTGGGACTTGTAATTATGGCAAATTGGACTGAAGAGCAAAAACAAAAGTATGCAAGGTTCCAAGAGATTTTAGAAATTGGAAAGCAGCGTTATGTAGAAGCTGGTGGTAATCCTAGACATTATCGAGCAGGTTTCAAAGGTGAGGATTACTTAACAGATGAAGAGAGAAAAGAAGCAACCAAAATCATGCGACAAATGTTTGGTATTTCCATCGCTAATGGTTATGTTTATTGTCAAGGGCGTTCTTGGCAGTTACCTGAGAATTTACCATTAGATAAAAAGCAAGTGGGAACTGATTCTTAGAGGTTGTTTGAAAAGTATTTTACTGTGATTTTAGGCGCGTTTAGATCCCCCCTAACCCCCCTTAAAAAGGGGGGAACTGGAATCAAAGTCCCCCTTAAAAAGGGGGATTTAAGGGGATCTAGAACTTTTCGATACCGACAAGAGGACTTTTCAAACATCCTCTTAAATTGGTAGTTTTAACAAGTAATGTAAGGATTGAATTATCTTCGGTCTAGGTGAAGCGATCGCAATTAGCCATTTGATAATAATAGGACGGGTAATTAAGCCCATCCCATCAAGATACTAGCGTTACTGGGTTTTATTAGTTCTGGCGATCGCCTGTTTTAACATTTGTGGTAGCCAAGAAACATAATAAGAGAATTGATCTGCATGACTGTACAGCGAGAATAATTTTTCTTCATTTAATAAAGTATACGGCTGAAATGATTTGAGGACTTTTCTAAATTTTTCTTCCGCGACAGTTGGTATCAAACCACTAACAGGATACTGTCGTAAATGTGGAGGTAAGCGCCAGTTAATTTGAGGATCTGGTTGATGCATTACTGGCTCGATATTTCCGCGCCATGCAACTCCCATGATTTGCATAGTTTGATATACCATTGTGTTCCAACCTTTGTGTTTGAAGTAATTCAAACCTTCACCAACATCAGGAGAAGCTAAATCGTGGAATAAAATTAAAGCATCGGGTTCTGCAAATTGTTCGCAAATTATTGCATCATTGAGTGGGGCTGGTGTTTCGTGATGCCCATCTATAAATATCAATGACCATTTACGTTGAAATTTATTTGCTAATTCTTCTACTGCTTGGGGGCTATATCCTGGTATGAGATTCACTGATTCCTTAACACCAGCTGATTTGAGTGAATCTGTGACGCTCTCATAAAATAATTCTTGGGATAGCATCGGATCGATAACATCTAGCTGCACTCCTCCTAAAGCTAAATGACAAGCTGACCAACCCATCCAACAGCCGATTTCTAAAGCTTTTTTACCCTGAAATTTTAAGGCTGTATTATACAGAATATGAGCTTCATCTCTGCTGACAAATCCTGTATCCTGGCGTCGCCTATCTACATACCAGTTATGAGCAATATCTCGCCGCAGGTAATACCAAAAACTATTATATGGATTTCCCAAAATCATATTAGGAAAACATGAATCTGGCTGAATAATGGAAAATCCTGGTGAAACGTAATCTCCCTCTGGCAATAGTTCGCTTTTTGTTACTTTTACTGTTTTTTCAATCATCGGGTTACTGCGTGAGTATCTGAAATTTTCGGATTTTTAATTGCAATGCAAGTTCACCAACTTCTCGAAAAGCAAACGCTTGCGGTATAGAAATTAGCAATTACCCAAAGCGGTACTGGTGATGTGGCTGGTTTAGCAACTTGGAGAATAGCAAAGCGATCGCTAGGATCTTATCTCAGCACTAAAATTGTGCTAATTTTTACTATAGATTTGGTAATTTATCCCCATCGCATACACAACATCCTCATTGCTCTAGGTAAATATATTGGACTGTTGATACCTAGTCAAGTAATAAAGTTCGCCAGGGAGTGGGGAGTGGGGAGTTTTTCAAAAATCAAATACAAGTTCTAGATACTAATTGGCGTTCGGAAATAGCATCTAGAAATAAAGAATATGCGAAACTAATATCTCTCTTATCTGCCTTATCTCGTTTATCTTCTCCATCCCTTTTCATTTTCAATTCTCCGTCAGCGTCAGGAAATACAAGGGAGTCTCTAAAATAGTTTCGTTTTTCTCTGAATGCTGCAAAAATTATTCATCCAACAAGAAAAATTTACTTATAAAATTGTAAAATTTTGTAAATTTGATATCTTCAAGACTAGAAACCTGATATCTAGATAGCTAAACTAACAAACAGTGCATCTGTACTCTTAATGATTAAAAGTAGATGTGACGCTATAGCGTGAATGATCCCAGTACAAATTATCCTCAAAAACTTCCTTAGTTACCGTGATGCAACTTTAGATTTTCGTGGTTTGCATACGGCTTGTATTTCTGGTTCCAATGGTGCGGGTAAATCCTCTCTTTTAGAAGCAATCACTTGGGCAATTTGGGGTGAAAGCCGTGCCAGTGCTGAAGACGATGTTATTTATTCTGGTGCCAAAGAAGTCCGGGTTGATTTTACTTTTCAAAGCAACCAGCAAACATATCGGGTGATTCGCACTCGAATTCGGGGAGGTAGTAGCGTCCTAGAATTTCAAATAGAAACACCTTCTGGATTTCGCCCACTCACTGGTAAAGGAGTAAGGGCAACCCAAGATTTGATTTTAGAACACATTAAACTCGATTACGATACTTTTATTAATTCTGCCTATCTGCGTCAAGGTCGAGCTGATGAATTCATGCTCAAACGGCCTACCGAACGCAAGGAAATTTTAGCAGAGTTGTTAAAACTCAATCAGTATGATGATTTAGAAGAACGAGCCAAGGAATCTTCTCGTCAGTTTAAAGCACGGGCGGAGGAACTAGAACGTTCTTTAGATGCGATTAAAATTCAGCTGCAACAACGCCAGACAACTGAGGCGCAAAGAGAACAGTTAGAAGCCGAACTAAATCAACTGCAACAAGTACAAGCTTTTGACAATATTCAATTACAAAGTTTGCAAGTTGTCCAGCACCAGCGGCAAAACTGGGAACAACAACTGAGCTTTGTCAAGCAGCAATATCAAAATCTTAATCAAGACTGCGATCGCCTGCAACAAGAACAGTTAGCGGTTAGGAGTCAGCTATCAGAATTAGAAAAAATTTTAGATCGAGAAGCCGAGATTAAGGCTGGATACGCCCAATATCAAAGTCTGCAATCTCAAGAAGAAGCTTTTGCTGCCAAATTTGAAGAATATAGCCGCGCTGGGCAAACTCGCCAACAAAAGCAACAACAGCTTACCAAACAAATTCAGGAAATCGAACGCCAACTGCAACAAGCTCAAGCCCAACTCGAAGCTTTGCAACAACAAGAGCGAGAAATTCAGCAAACTCTCACCAAATCAGGTGAAGTTGAGGCTGCTTTATCTCAACTAGGCGCAGCACGTCACCATCTTGCTCATTTAGACCAATTGCAAATGCAGGTGACTCCTTTGTTGCAACAACGAGCAGCTTTACAAAGCCAATTAGATCGGACTCATGCTGGTTTAGTCGCTAGGCTCGAACAACTGGAAAATACAGAAAACCAATTGCAACGCCAGCAACGACGCCAACCGCAATTGCAACAAGCGGTGATGGATGTCGCAATCCAAATAGAGGAATTGGATAAAAAGCGGGTTTATTTGCAACGAGTCCAGGAAAAAGGGCAAGAAAGGCGTCATTTTCTCGAACGTCTGCAAGCTCATCAACGCGATTATGAAAAACTGCTGGGACAATTAGAGCAAAAATTGCAAATGCTCCAAAATCCCAATGCTCTTTGTCCGTTGTGCGAACGTCCACTAGACGAACATCATTGGAGCCGCGTGGTGGAAAAAACCCAAAATGAGATTGATGATACTCAAGGACAGTTTTGGGTCGTGCGGGAACAAATGGCTGTGTCAGATAAAGAAATTCAGGTGCTAAGACAAAAATATCGGGAAATTTTGCAGGAATTGGCGATTTATGACGGTTTGCGCGAACAACGGGGACAATTGGCAGCACAGTTAGAAGCGACAACTGATGTCCAAAATCAATTAGAACAAATTGCTGCTGAAAAACAACATTTAGAGCGATCGCTACAAGGTGGTGATTACGCTCCGGAACAACAAGCCGAACTGCGAAAATTAGACCAATACCTGCAACAAGCAAATTATAACGAGCAAGACCACGCCCTAGCTCGCAGCGAAGTTGAGCGATGGCGCTGGGCAGAAATTAAACAAAGCCAGATTAAAGACGCTACTAAGCGACAAGTGCAACTAGCAGCCCGAAAGCCAGAACTTATGGCTACTATTGCAGAATTACAAGCTAGAATCCAGCAAGAGCAAACTAATTCTGAATGTGCCAAACAAATTGCAGCTCTGGAACGTCACATCGTTGAAATTGGCTACAGTTTGGAGGTGCATAACAACCTCCGCATGGCTGTCAAGAAAGCTCAATCTTGGCATTTGCGATATCAGCAACTCATAGCAGCCCAGCAGCAGTATCCCCAACTTCAGACGAGATTGCAAGAATTAGAGGAGTCTAAAGGCGTCAGAATAGCAGAGCGACAAAAACTTGCTAGTCAAATCGAAAGCATAATCGAGCAACTACAAGCAACAGCCAACCCATCTGCCCAAATTCAAGCCCTAGAGCAGCAGTTAGCAATACGCAGACGCCAACTCGACGAGCAAATCGCCAAGTTGGGGCGTTTAGAACAGTTGGCGCATCAACTAGAAACGCTGCAAATTCAGTACGAACAACAATACAAACAATTACAATCTTGCAAACGCGAACAGCGTGTTTATCAGGAATTGGCGCAAGCTTTTGGTAAAAATGGCATCCAAACACTGATGATTGAAAATGTCTTGCCGCAATTGGAAGCTGAGACAAATCAATTACTTTCGCGGTTAAGTGCCAATCAATTTCACGTACAATTTATTACTCAAAAAGCTGGACGCAATGGTAAATCAACTAAGAAAAATGTGAAGTTGATAGATACTTTGGATATTTTAATCGCCGATTCTAGAGGAACCCGGGCTTATGAAACTTATTCTGGTGGAGAAGCTTTTAGAATTAACTTTGCTATCCGTTTAGCCTTAGCGAAATTATTAGCACAACGGGCGGGGGCGGCGTTGCAATTGTTAATTGTGGATGAGGGTTTTGGGACGCAAGATGCTGAAGGATGCGATCGCTTAGTTGCAGCGATTAATGCGATCGCTTCTGATTTCGCTTGCATTCTCACTGTCACTCACATGCCCCACCTCAAGGAAGCTTTCCAAGCCAGGATTGAAGTGAATAAAACTCAGCAAGGTTCCCAGTTGAGTTTGTCAATTTAATTGGTAAGAATTCAGGAGTCAGAATGGGCTACGCCCCGCTGCGCTAACAGAATTCTTCAATTGTATCTAACCCGTGCATCTATACCGTAGGAACGGAGCATTTTCGTTAGCGTTTCTGCTTGTGTGCGATCGCTAAATGCTCCAGCATTCACATAATCACCTAAACTAGATTGCTCTGCCACAGCATTAGGTATATACTGTTGCACTTTAGTGAGGGTATCATGACTGAAAATAGGCACAATAACTGTATAGCGAGTGTTACCAGCTAAAACATTACCGTTAGTTTCAGGTAATAAATAGTCATTGGTTGCAGGAACTACAGAACGACTGGCTTCAGTATAATTACTGCTATTTGAGTTATTTAATCCTAATGCTTCCCAAGTTTGCCAATCTACATTTCCAGTCGGATTGAGTCGAGAAGATTGCTGGAATGCAAGTACAGATTCTTTGGTGTAATCGCTGAAATAACCATCAGAAGTGGCATTAAAAAAGCCCAATTGGAACAAACGGTCTTGAACTAATTTCACGCTATCCGAGCGATCGCCAACTGTGAGATAATTTTTACTTGGTTGTTGAGTACTATATCCACCAGCTGAGGCTCTACGTACTGCTGCCAAAACTTGGGCGTTAGCTACACCATTAATCGGTAATCTATAATCTTTTTGGAATTTGGCGATCGCTTGTCTAGTAAGCGGGCCAGTATTGCCAGTGGGATTAGCTTGAAAGTAGCCTAGTTTTCGTAAATGCTCTTGTAGTTCTCTGATTTGTTGAGTGGAAAAACTCGATCTAGCTGGAGGCTTACTCGATCTAGTTGGAGCCTTAGAAGAACTTACTAGTGCGTTCCAAGTTTGCCGACCGACAACTCCAGTAGGAGATATACCGTAATTTCTCTGAAATGCAATTACAGCATCTTTAGTAATTAACCCAAACTTTCCTGTAGGATTAGCATTAAAGTAACCGCGTTGCTTGAGACGCTGTTGCAACTTAGTTACGGCTGCACCACTACTGCCTTGAGAAAGAGTAGGATATCCACCGAGTGTCGAGCGCGAATTTCGATTAAGATTGCTTTTAGATGTTTTGTTCTGACAGGCTTTTTGCAACGCTCTTTGAGTACTAGGGCCGATAAACCCAACCGCAGGTAATCTATTTGCTTGCTGAAATTTGATGACAGCATTCTGAGTCAATGCAGCAAACTTCCCTGTTACCGGGCCTTTAAAGTAGCCTAACTTTTTTAAACATCTTTGACTACTAGCGACTTCAGAACTATTACTTCCAATTTTCTGAAGTGCTAAAGCTTGCCCAGCAATACTGAGAAATCCCATAGTTAGTGCCACAGATAAAAGGCGCATCGCAGCACTACTAGATAAATTTTTCCAATGCAAAAATTTTAGATTCGGCGGGAGATGAACAACTTTGATACTTCCAGATGCCTCAAAGACTGAGGCTAGCTCTGTTAAAGAGCTATTTTCCCCTGTGTTCACTTGTTTTTTTTCAGGTTATGACCATGCACGATTATACCAGCTTCTCTGTGTAATATTTGTTTTTGTATGATTCTTTACAACTGAGTGAATTGGGGAGTGGGGAGCAGAGGGGCAGAGGGAGCAGGGGAAGATGGGGAAGTGTGGGAAGTGTGGGGGGAAAGAGAATTGATGCTTCCCCATCCTCCCACACCTCCCACACTCCCTGCTTGCCCCATGCCCAATACCTATTGTTGTTCATCAACTTTTTCAGTATTACCTGATTTCACCCAACCTTCTTGTTCGGTATCTTCCAAACGGATTTTTTGCCAAGCTTTATCTGGGCTTTCTTCCAAGACAATAATTTTCTGATTAAAACCAACTCCACCAATACGTTCAGCGTCTTGATTTGGTTCTGAACGCAAACTCAAGCCGTCAGCCCAACTAACACGCCCGCGGTAAGCTCCCGGTGGTAATGGTTTTGGTGTTGAGGATGGGGTAGGCTGAGGTGATTCAGTGGAGGTTGGAGTAGAGGTTGCGGTTGGAGAAGGGTCAGCTGAGGTTTTAGGTGTAGCGGTGGGTTTACCTCCAGCCTCGGTTGGTTTTTTTGGGGCTTGGGCTTTGACCAAGGGGCTATCATTGGGATAAATGGGTTTGCCAGGGGGTATGGCAGTGCGATTCATGAAGTAGAGTGCAACTGCAACACCGCTACCGATTAATACAGCGATCGCTAAGAAAAATCCCAGTACATACTTTAACAAGCCAGACAACATAATTAAAACCTGATTATCAAGGGTTACCAGTAGAGAAGCAATTTAAGGCATTTGTATAAGAATCAATAGTTCATGATAATCGATCGTTATGTTTTGGCTATAGACTGCCGGCTATTTGCAAAAAAGCACAGAAACACGTGTTTATCTGTTGAAACAGGCAGGGTATGGGGCAAGCAGGGGGTGTGGGAGGTGTGGGAGGATGGGGAAGCATCAATTCTCTTTCCCCCGCACTTCCCACACTTCCCCATCTCCCCCTGCTCCCCCTGCTCCCTCTGCCTCCCCTGCCCCTCTGCCTGTTTTTGACAACTGATTATTCTAGCCGCCACTGAATGCGTTAGCGTAGCTTACCGAAAGTATCGCTCAAAGGGCTGTGTTTCGAGGCTAAACGCGCTCTTCCAGCAGCAGCCCATTCTTGAAGTTGTTGAATTTGTTCTACGGCGGTTCGTGCTAAGGGGATGATTTGACTAGCAGCTTCTAAAATATCGTCTTTAGTAAAATCGCGGTTTTGGCTAAATCCAATGTGCATGGCTTCAATTAAAGTTTGCTCAATTTCTGCCCCAGAAAAATCAGGTGTCTCATAAGCTAACCTGTCGATGTCATAACTTTTTAAGTTATGGGGGCGCAGCCGGGATAAATGAACGTTAAAAATTGCTTTTCTCTCTTCTTGGGTGGGCAAACCGACAAAGAAAATTTCATCAAATCGCCCTTTACGCAGCATTTCTGGCGGTAGGGCTTGGATATCGTTGGCGGTGGCGACGACAAAGACGGGTGAGGTTTTTTCGGCTAGCCAGTTAATAAATGTACCAAATACGCGGCTAGTGGTGCCGGCATCTCCTTTGCTACCAAGCCCGGAAAAGGCTTTATCTATTTCATCAATCCACAAAATACAGGGGGCGAGGGCTTCAGCTACTTGAATCATTTGGCGGGTGCGAGATTCTGATTCGCCCACTAAACCACCAAATAACCGCCCGACATCCAAACGTAGCAGGGGTAAATGCCAGTGATGAGCGATCGCTTTTGCCGTTAACGATTTACCAGTCCCCTGAATACCCACCAACATTAAACCACGGGGGTGCGGTAATCCGTACTGCCTTGCTCGTTCGCTAAATGAGCCTCCCCGACGAATCAGCCAGTCTTTCAAGTTATCGAGTCCGCCGATATCGGAAATTTGCTCTGTGGCGGGGTAGAAGTCCAGGATTTGGGTTTGGCGGATAGTTTGGCGTTTTTCTTCCAAAACGAGATCCACGTCTTCTGGCTGCAATTCACCGTGGCTAGCGATCGCTCTTGCCAAAACCCGCCGAATCCGTTCCATCGAAAGTCCTTGACAAGAGCGCACCAAGTCATCTAAAACTTTCCCAGACAGCGAGTTACCAGTAGCTTGCAGTAAGCGTTCTACCTCAGTTTTAATTTCTGGGGCGCTGGGTAAAGGAAACTCGACGACTGTCAGCACTTCGGTTAAATCATCAGGAATGGCGATGCGTGGCGACAGCAGTACAATATTTTTTGGTTGCGACTTGAGGAGTCGGGCGAGGTTGCGGAGTTTGCGGGCGATCGCCACATCTTCTAAAAAGCGATGATAATCTCGTAAAATCAATACCGCTGGCGCGGAGGCTGGTAATTTTTCCACGAATTCCAAAGCTTGCAGCGGGTTACGCCGCCCAAATCCCGCATCATTAGGATTTCCTTGGTAACCATCGACAAAATCCCAAGTATACACAGGGCGATTGCCTTGATTTGCTGCTTCTTCTCGGATAGATGCTTCTACCCGTTCCTCTTCGTATGTAGGAATATAAATCAACGGGTAGCGGGCGCGTAGCAGTAGTTTAAACTCATCACGAAAGTTCATATATAGCTGTTATTGGTTAGTTTATCTTGAACGCAATGTACAACTTTCTTGGTTCAGAAAGCCAATGAGTAACCAGCAAGAACAATACAATATAGATTTTCTCGTTCAGCAACTACGCACAAGTCAAGATAATGCTGTTCTCAAACAGACTGCTAAACATTTGGGGTTTCTTGGTGCTAATAACCCGGATGTAATAGCTGCTCTGATTAATATAGTACGTACCACAACTGATGAACCAACACGCTGGGCAGTAATTCAAAGTTTGGGCGAAATTGGTACTGATAATAATGATGTTATCCAAATTCTGATTGAGCAACTCAACACTGCTCGTATACCTACCCGCAGGATAGCAGCTCAGAACTTGGCAAAAATTGCTGTTGGGAATCAATATGCAATTACTAGTCTAATAAGTTTGGCAAAAATAACAGAAGAAGAACATACTCACCAGTATGTTGCTTATACTTTAAGACTTATTGGAAAAGGTAATAGAGAGGCTATTAATGCTCTAATTGATTTAATATATAAAAGTTCAGATGAATATATTCACAACTTATGCGTTGATTATTTTACAAATCTTAGTAAGTGGAATAAAGAGATAATTGACGCTTTAATTCATATAGACAAAACAGCAGAATTTAACACTCGTTTTAAACTATTGCGGACGTTAGAAGTAAGAGGAATAAATATAAATGGCTATACTTCGTATTCTTCATTTCGTCCATTGTTAGAACAAATGAAAGAAGAAATTAACCAACCTGAATAATAGGTCTGACTTTTCACCATATCTGGAAAACCTCTTTTATTGTGGTTTGGGGGGTTGGGTTTCGTGTAGTTTATGGTAGAAATTCTGGATCGTTTAATATTTCCTCCATCATTTGACCAAAAGATGGATATCTTGTTGCGTCTCCATATTTAGAATCAAAGTACCAAGCTTCCCACTCACCATCGCTTGTAATAACTTGAGGATTAAGTAAAAAAATCATCGGATAGTCTTCAGTACTAATTTCTAGACACGTTTGTAGATGTTCTACACGACTATAAGATTGCTCATCACCGTAAATAAAGTATTCTTCATCTGGTACTGGTTCCAAATCCTGGTGCAGTTCTATCAAATTATCTATAGAGATTTCTTTGCCTATAATATACCACTCAACTTCTTCAATTGAATAAAATCTGATGCCATACTTTGAAGTAGAATGCAACCCATTAGAAACTTTGAGAAAATGTCTGTAAGAAGGCGGCAAGGTTACACCTAATCTAGCTTCGGTAGCAGAAATTTCTTCTTCATTTGCACCTGTATAGCCTAGATATCCAGATTCAATAACTTCTGGAGCTAACTCTTCCTGCTCATACTCTTCAAGTGCTTCTATTCGCTGACGGCTCCATTCTCTAATACGACTTTCCCAGTCAAAAGTCTTCATTATAGGATCTTTGTATTGGAAGTTAATTAATCAGTAGTTGAACAAAACAAGTTTTAATAGTATGAACTGATAAATTTTGAATTTAAACGAAGTATTTAATAAAATATAAAACAATAAGCCTGTAGGGACAGGCTTAGTTCGTTTAGCCGCAGACTTCAGTCTGACGGAATTATCAAATTACTGTCCTGGAAGTTGCTTTTTCAATGCTTCTAAACCAGCCCAGCGGTTGTCAACTCGCTTGTCAACTGACTCTTCTGAAGTATCAGCATTAATTGGTGGAATACCGGGGCAATTGCGATCGCACAACTGACGTTGAGGTATTGCTAAGCACATCTGCTCGTACAGCCATTCACTGGGATAAAAATAACCATCGGGTGGTAGAGTTTCCACCAAATCTTCCATAGTCACTTCCCTTTCTAGAGGTAAGTCTTCTAGCTGATTTGCGCTTTCGTCTAACCAGATGATTTCTTTAGTATCAATCCCTAAACGTTGATTGTATTGCTGCAAGCAGCGGTTGCAGGTACAAGTAATAATCGTTTCTGCTTGACCAGACACTTCCAAGTAATTGCCATGATGCTGCACGCGCACGCGGCCGCGAACTGGCGTCAACGTTTCCAGACCAGGCAGAAATTCCTTAACTTGGACTTCCTCTGTCCGCTCCGATGCTCTAGTTAGCTGCGGAATATAAATTGCGTCCATAGGATTTGTGAGACATCCTCACTAAAAATTTATCTTGATTATCAGCGCGATCGCCGAGCGCACATTTTTATTTTATCTCTTAGCGATAATAGAAATTTTGAAATCATTTATAGTTATGAGCTTTCAACTAACTCCTAACTTTGCCAATTTTAGATTTTCAATTTTGGATTGAAGGAAAAATCTAAAATTTCAAATCCAAAATTGAATGACTCCTAATTTCTAACTTATTCTAACGAAGCCGGACGCACAACCAGATGACGATGTGGTTCTTTGCCACGACTGAAGGTTTCCAAATCTCCAAAGTCTTTCAAGAAAGTATGGACTTGACGCCGTTCGGCAGAACTTAGGGATTTAATTTCCACTTCTCTACCAGAAAAGCGCACTTCATCGGCTGCTGCTTCTGCTAATGCACGAATTTCGGCTTGTCTTTTGACACGGTAGCCATTCAACTCAATAGTGTAAGAAGCTTGTCCTTCGTGAGATTGACTCAAGTTGAGAACCGAATTTGCTAGATACTGAATTGCGTCTAGAGCAGAACCATCGGCACCAATTAATACCTGAATTTGTTCTGGCGTCAAATTCGTTTCATCAATTGTCAACCAGTAGCTATCTGATTCTAGAGAATCGTCATCTTGAGGTTGGGCTGTTTCTACACTACCGTGAATCTCAGTAGATATCCCACTGAGTTCCAGCAGTGTTTTTAACCACTGCTGACCTCGCTGCATGGGAATGTTGCTCATGAACCCCCTGTAGCCTTTTTCTTAGAAGTTTTCGGCTCAGTTTTCTTGGGACTTGCCGGCTCGGTTTTCTTAGGACTTGTCGGCTCAGTTTTTTTGGAAGTTGCTGGCTCAGTTTTCTTGGAACTTGTCGGCTCAAACGGTAATACTTTTTGTTCTTTGGCTGCTTCTTTTTCTTGAGCGTCTACGATTTTTTGCAGGTCTTCTGGTAATGGTTCGCGGGAGAGAATGTAGGTTTGCAGTGTTTGGAAAATATTACCAATCACCATATACATCAGTACCCCAGCTGGTAGGGGGAAGAATAAAAACATCCCAGAAAAGATCACCGGGGTGATTTTGTTAACTGTATCTTGCTGGGGATTACCACCAGTGGAATTTTGCCCAGAAAGCATTTGGCTAACATAAAGGCTGATTCCAAAGAAAATAATCATGGCGACGATATCCCAGTGGATTGTGCCATCGGGATCGGTTGCCCCAACTCTGCCTAAGGCATCAATAAATAAGAAGCCTTTATCAGCTGCTAATCCCGGAATTGTTCCTTGAATCGTCACTTCTCCAGGCTGCAAGGCTGACAAATTACCTTCGGCATCAATTTTTACCCTATCTTCGCCTTTGGTAACTTTCCATTCGGGGATCAGCTTGGTGTCTGGGTGTTCTGCTAAAAGTACCTGAAATGGTTTGCCTTCAACGGTCTGATATTGTATTTTTGTGTGTTCGCCTACAGCTAGTTTGTTACCGCTGGGAAGAATTGCAGTGACCTTAACGTGTTCGCCATCAGCAATGTAGATATTTTGAGGGGGAGTGGCAAAGGCTTGCGGTTGAATTTGTTCGATTTGTTCTGTGGGAAAGACTTGCAAGTTAACGCTATAGTTGACACCTGCAAAAGGCGAACCCCGCAAAGTGGCGAACAGCGCTAATAAAACCGGCATTTGAATCAGCAATGGAAAACAGCCAGCCAAAGGGTTGCCAAATTCTTTTTGGACATTGACCATTTCTTCTTGCTGCTTTTGCGGATCGTCTTTAAAGCGCTCTTTAATTTCTGCCATCCGCTTTTGCATCAGAGGTTGTACAATTCGCATTTTCCGCATATTGCGAATTGAGCCAGCACTCAGGGGATAGAGCGCAAAGCGGACTATCAGTGTCAAAGCAACGATCGCCAATCCATAGCTTGGAAAAATACCATAGAAAAAATCTATGATTGGCAGCATCACGTTGTTCGAGAGAAAGCCGATACCAAAATCCATTATTCTGAATTTAACCTGAGGTACTGTAAACTGAATCTAATTTATCTAAATCGTGGCGGATGTGCGACTGTCTTTGCTACGGATAGCCGCACAATTTTTTTGGGCATGGGGTAAGCAGAGAGTGTGGGAGGTGTGGGAGGTGTGGGAAGCTTTTTTCTAATCTCCCCTATCTCCTCTGCGCCTCTGCTGCCCATCTCTCCATCACTTGTTAGCAGCAGGGGTATATTGGGGATTTTTGGCAGCAATTTTTTCATTAATGTAGTCATAAACTTCCCGGAAATTGGGAATCGCACGCAATTCGAGGCGACTGCCGTTTTTCAGGGTTAGCACCATATCTCCCCAAAGACCTATGCCACGGGGGACTTTGACAACTTTTACAATTTCTGAGTAAATTACGTCAGTGCGATCGCGTCCTTGCCAACCTCCTGTTACAGTAACTCGGCGATCGGTGATGCGGAAGCGCAGCCATAATGCTCTGACAATTGCCCCGACTGTCAAGGGTATACCAACAACGGTTAGCCCAATTAGCAGATTTATAATTAGATCCCCAATATGGGGGCCACCTTCATAATAAACTTCTTCACGAATGCCCATCGAACACCTCGGCTTGTGCCAACAACTGCTCTAATTCTTGCAGAAATTGTGGGCTTACGCACTTAGATTCTGCTGCTGTAGGTTTAACAACTACCACTAGCCGCCATCCTGGTGATAATTTGGGCAGCAAATTGTACAAAGCAGCAGTAATCTGCCGTTTGATACGGTTACGAACTACTGCTCTTTTGCTGACTTTGGTGCTAATCGAAATGCCAAATTGGGTGCTGGCAAGATGTCTTGAATCAGTTGCTTGTGTCGTTTCAGTGGCGGTTTCCGAAGAAGGATTTATTGAAGACAAAGGCTTTAAGGCTCTCAATGTTAAATAAGAGCCATGACGCCGAATTCCGTCCCGGAAAACTGCCTGAAAATCTTTTCGGGATTTTAGCCGATTTGGTTTGGGCAAAGCCACAAAATACTCTTTTGACCTGATATACCCTAAACGCTCAACCGATGACGCCCTTTTCTTCTTCTAGCACTAATTACATTTCTGCCATCTGGCGTCCGCATCCGAGCGCGAAAACCAGAGGTTCTTTTTCTCTTACGGCAAGTGCCGCCTAGCGTTCTTTGCATACTACTCTCCTGTTAGGTGATTTTTATAAAAACTCACAATCTCTAATTGTATCACCTTAAAAGGGAATGGGGAATGGGGAGTAGGGAGGGGTAGGAAGTTTTTTATAATCTCCCCACACTCCCTCATTTTCCCCTACTCCCCACTCCCCAAACTCAACTGATACTCAAAATCCACGTTCCCATGTAGCGCAGTAGTGGAACGTCGCCAGGGGAGAGAACTTGACAGTTGAAATAATACATTCCACCAAAGGAAGGGTTTTTAACGTTGGATAAGACTAACTCAACTCCACTACCTGCTGGCACGGGTTCTTCGGGAAAAATACTAATCAGTTTACCTTCTTTATCCCACTTCACTTCAGAAAGCTTCACTGATTTACCTTTGACTCGTACCTCAATTTTTTTGGGGTCAAAAGTTCCTTGGTAATAATCAGGATAGGTAATGGCAAATTGAGCAACTGCCAATTTCATTCTTTTAGCTGGAATCCTCAATCTATAACGATCCCAACCATTGCTTTGTCCGCCATAATCTAACCGGAAGGGCAGCTGATTTTCGCTTTTGACACCGCTAAACAGGGTAAATCCAGGTAAGCTTTGCGCCGAAGTTAAAGCTGGAAATCCAGCCAGCAAACAGCTAGTAACGGCTAAAGCTGAAAGTAAACGTCGCATAGTTAGGCTCCCTCCACCAAAATATAAATCTGTTATCTAAAATAACGGTATGTTAGTATTCTTTACTAAACTTTACTACTGATTCCCTGACAATAGACGTTGAGTAGCAAAATAAAGTGCCATTTTTGTGAGTTTTGGCTGACAGTAATTTTGCTTACTCATAAATTTAACGTTAACTTAATTCACTTCATTATCCTTACAGAGACTTGATTTGATTAGTTGATTGGTCAAATGTGAAACTAAATGAAAACACAGTTGAGATGAGATTGTGTTTCTGAATATGTATAAGTGTATATAAACTTAAGAATTTTGTTATAAAAATTCAGCCCTACGGTTAGCGATCGCCAGTGAACTTGAGATAAATTGATTAAAACAAGCTTGAATCAAAGTCGGAATTATTAAAATTTGATTTGAATAATTATCAAGCTTTAAAAATTTGGTCAATATTACTCTATAAGAATGGATATAGCCAATTTCTCAATCCCGAAAATAAGCTGAAGATAAAGATGCAAAATTTGGGAACAACATAGTATGTGCAATATGTAACCCTATTTGCAAATATCTGAAAATCTAACATCTGCAAGCGTCAAAGTCAGGCTTTGCGCGGATAACGAAGAGTGGGAGAGGAAAGATTCAAGGTTCAATCTACTAGTAAAAATCATGGCTGATGTTCCTGCCTCAGTATTAAAAGTGCGAAATATCTCTCATCTGAGCGATCGCTTACTTGGCAGAGATTAAGTATTTATCTTCAGGAGATTTCATGAGAATAGCAGTTGCTAAAGAAATTGAAGTTTGCGAACGTCGTGTGGCATTAATTCCTGACGTTGTTGCCCGATTGGTAAAACAAGGTTTAGAAGTTTGGGTAGAATCAGGTGCAGGAGAGCGCTCCTTTTTTAGCGATCCTGCTTATGAAGCAGCAGGAGCCACAATTATTAGCGATTCTGTCAAATTATGGGGCGAAGCAGATATTTTGCTCAAAGTTAGCCCACCCCAAGAGCGAGAAGATGGACGTTCAGAAGTTGATTTGTTAAAGGAAGGAGCTGTATTAGTTAGCTTCCTCAATCCTTTAGGAAATCCTGTGGTGGCACAGCAATTGGCAAATCGCAAAGTCACAGCCTTGAGTATGGAACTAATTCCCCGTACCACCAGGGCGCAAAGTATGGATGCTTTGTCCTCGCAAGCTTCACTAGCAGGTTACAAGGCAGTATTGATTGCCGCAGCTGCATTACCGAAATATTTCCCGATGCTGACAACAGCCGCAGGCACCATTGCCCCAGCGAAAGTATTTATTATGGGTGCTGGTGTGGCTGGATTGCAAGCGATCGCCACTGCTAGACGCCTGGGAGCAGTGGTAGAAGCCTTCGATATTCGTCCGGCTGTAAAAGAAGAAGTGCAAAGCTTAGGGGCAAAATTCGTCGAAGTTAAACTCGAAGAAGAAACCGTCGCCGCAGGTGGTTACGCCAAAGAAATTTCTGAGGCTAGCAAACAACGTACCCAGGAAGTTGTCGCCGAACACATCAAAAATAGCGATGTAGTGATTACCACCGCCCAAGTACCAGGGAAAAAAGCACCGCGACTCGTGACAGAAGAAATGGTGGCACAGATGAAACCCGGTTCAGTAATTGTAGATTTAGCTGCCGAACAGGGTGGTAACTGCGCCTGCACCGAACCCGGCAAAGATATTGTCTGGAATGGCGTCACAATAATCGGCCCCATCAATTTACCGTCCTCGATGCCAGTCCACGCCAGCCAATTGTATTCCAAGAATTTGACATCGTTAATCCAACTGTTGATTAACAAAGAGAAAGCTTTGCAAGTTGACTTTGGCGACGACATCGTTGATGCAGCTTGCGTTACCCACGCAGGTGAAATTCGCAATCAACGAGTGTGTGAGGCGCTACAAGCTTTGAATACTCAAGAACCGGCGGTTAATTAGGGACTGAGGACTTGCGACTAGGGATTAGGAACTGGGAAATAAATATTTAGCAATACGTTCTCAGTACCCAATACCCAATCCCCAGTACCCAATCCCCAGTACCCAGTACCCATTCCCAAGAGGAGTTTTATTTAATGACAGAGGCATTACTCGCTGCTTTGTTTGTGTTTGTTCTGGCGTCTTTTATTGGCTTTGAAGTCATCAACAAAATACCACCTACGTTACACACACCTTTAATGTCAGGCTCAAACGCAATTTCTGGCATTTCGGTACTTGGGGCAATTGTGGCCTCAGGTGCTAGAGAAACGAGTGTGTCAGTGATTCTCGGTTTAATTGCTGTCGTACTAGCAACTGTCAACGTTGTTGGTGGTTTCCTCGTCACAGACAGAATGCTGCTTATGTTCAAGAAGAAGGAGATTAAGGCGTGAGCGACTTTTTACCAACTGGCATTCAGCTGACATATTTAGTCGCTGCATCCTTATTCATTTTTGGTTTGAAAAAGCTGGGTTCGCCAGCGACAGCACGAAATGGTAATGTGATTGCGGCAGTGGGGATGTTGCTGGCAATTGTGGCCACAATGCTAGATCGACACGTGTTGAACTATGAAATGATTTTGTTAGGCTTGGCAATTGGATCGGGAATTGGTGCGATCGTTGCCTACAAAGTCCAAATGACGGAAATGCCCCAAATGGTAGGTTTACTCAACGGTTTGGGCGGTGCGGCTTCGGCTTTAGTCGCCGTTGCCGAATTCTGGCGGTTATTGGATTCTGGCGCACCCGTACCCCTAGATGTGAACATTTCCATGCTGCTGGATGTGTTAATCGGTGGCGTTACCTTTACAGGTAGTTTTCTCGCCTTTGCAAAATTGCAAGGTTTAATCAGTGGTTCCCCGATTACATTTCCCTTCCAGCAACCATTTAACCTGCTGCTTCTGGCTGCTTACGTAACAGGCAGTGTTTACTTAATCATCACACCAGATAGCCTACCCATATTCTTGGGAGTAGTTGCTGTTTCCTTAGTGCTGGGTGTGATGTTCGTCATCCCCATTGGTGGTGGCGATATGCCCGTGGTAATTTCGCTGTTGAACTCCTTGTCAGGTGTGGCGGCTGCTGCTGCTGGTTTTGTGGTGATGAACAATATGTTAATCATCGCCGGGGCGTTGGTGGGAGCCTCTGGGTTAATCCTCACCGAAATTATGTGTAAGGCAATGAACCGCTCCCTCTTCAGTGTGCTGTTCAGCGCTTTTGGTACAGGTTCTACTGCTGGCGGTGGTGCTGCTGGTGGTGGTGCAGTAGATCAAACTGTCCGCAGTATCGATCCTGAAGAAGGGGCGATGATGTTAGGATATGCCCGTTCTGTGGTAATTGTACCTGGTTATGGTATGGCAGTTGCCCAAGCACAACATAGTGTCCGGGAATTATCAGATCAATTAGAACGTATGGGCGTAGATGTCAAGTATGCCATTCACCCCGTAGCTGGAAGAATGCCAGGACACATGAATGTGTTGTTGGCTGAGGCGAATGTGCCTTATACGCAGTTATACGACATGGATGATATTAATCCCCAGTTTGAACAAGCTGATGTGGCTTTAGTAATTGGGGCAAATGACGTAGTAAATCCAGCAGCGCGGAGTGATACAAATAGCCCAATTTATGGTATGCCGATTCTGGAAGTAGATCGGGCGAAGCAGACAATTGTAATTAAGCGCGGGATGAGTACGGGTTTTGCCGGTGTAGATAATGAGTTGTTCTACAAGGATAAAACTACGATGCTTTTTGGTAGCGCGAAAGATATGGTATCGAAGTTGGTTTCGGAAGTGAAGCAACTCTAAACGAAGCGCAAAGGGCGCAATGTAAAGAAAGAATTTAGAGAGTTGGCTAGCCTTGGGAGTGTGATACTTCCAAGGCTAGTTTTTTTTGGGAACTAATCCACACAAAGGCACAAAGATTAGAAAATTCATTTCCGAAAATTATGGATAAATTTTTATTTCTTTACTTGACATTCTGAGTGCCCTCAATTATTTTTGACTAGCCAAATTTAATTTCATAAACAAAATTGCAGAGTTATGATATGTCAAATTTTTTTGATGATAAGATTCTCGAAAAAATAGTTCATACATTTTATGGATATGGTAACTATCAAGGAAGTTATTGGTTTATTGGTATGGAAGAAGCAGGAGGAGATTTTCAAGAGATTAATAACAGAATAAAAACATGGTCAGATAGAGGAGAACAGGAAATAGAAGATATTGCAGAATTTCATCAAGCTATCGGATATGGATCGAGTTTTGAAGCAAATGCCAGATTGGATGTGCCAGTTTGGAATAAAATTATTCGTATTTTATTAAGTGCTAAAGGGCAAGAAAATATTGATATAGAAGATGTTCGTCAGTATCAAATAAGCAAATTAGGTAGAAGAAATCAAGAGACTTGTTTGTTAGAACTATTGCCTTTACCGTCACCATCTCTTAAGCATTGGATATATAATGAGCATTCCCAATTGTCTTATTTATGCAATAGGGAAAGTTATGAAAAGCATTGTCTTGAAACTCGAATTAATCATCTCAGCGAGAAAATAAAAGAATGTCATCAACTTAAAGCAGTTATTTACTACGGAATAGGATATGAATCTTCTTGGAGAGAAATAACTAAAAAAATAGGGGATATTGATTTTTTATGGAGGTCAGAAGGTTTTTTCATTGGTAGAAATGCTCAAACTGTATTTGTAATAGCTAAACATCCTGCCACTAAAGGTTTAACAAATGAATATTTTCATAAAATTGGTATATCAATCGCTGAGAAACTAGCAGAGTCAAAATAATTATCGCTTTCTCTCTGCGTCTCTCTTGCTTCATGCGTGAGATAAAAGCCGCCAGCAAAAACTCCACTATGCGATCGCTAAGATATTGGGTGAGAAATATTTAAGACAACAGCTAATGCTTGAGAAACAAGTTGCATTTCTGAGTCCGAGAGTTGACCTAATTTTCTAACTAATCTTATTTCTGAAACTGAACGTATTTGAAAAGCATCGACACCAGAAACTTTGGCTAAACTGTTTTCTATGCTTGGTTCCAACCGCACCATCCAAGGTCTGATTGCATATCTTTCTTTCCAATCCGTAATTGGGACAATAACCTTCAAAGGTAAAATTCCAATAGCATCATCATTTACTATGATACAAGGACGTTTTTTGCTAATTTCTGTCCCGACAGTTGGATCTAAGTTCACTAGCCAGACTTCACCTCTGTACATAAGTCTCTGAGTTATAGAAGTCTTCATCTGGATAATCGCAAAAGTCTTCTCCCTCTAAATCCGAGAATATATTTAATTCACTACCAGGTGCATAATCTGCAATAGCTGTCATTGCTGCTAGGGTTAATTGTTGTTTTTGCTCATCTTTAGTAAGTGAGTATTTTTCTTGAAGAACCAATTGCAGGGCTGATTCAGCTATCTTTAAGCGATCGCTTATGCTCAAACTTGGAAGTGCTTCGAGAATTTCTTTGATTTGCATATAAGTTAAGAGAGCCGAGATATTACTAATCGTAATCAAAATACGGCATTTACAGTGTAAGTTAGCGTAGTTTACCACAGGTATTGCTTCTTCTCTTCTTCCTCTGCGTTCTCCGCGCCTCTGCGTGAGATAAAAAAAGCGATCGCCTGCAAAATCTCCACGATGCGATCGCCTTGGATTCGTCTTCGAGTACCGCATTTCCTGATTTGCCAATCAAGAGAAAGACGTTCAACAAGCAATTAAAGAAGTAGAAGAAAAACAGCAAAAGAATCAAGAAGATGAGCAAATTTAAATATCAAATGCTAATTCAATGGTCTGATGAAGACAACTGCTTTTTAGTCGGATTTCCCGATTTCCCTGGACAGCCTTTTCGCACGCATGGCGATACTTATGAAGAAGCTGTTGCAAATGGTACTGAAGCATTAGAGTCACTGATAATCGCTTATGAAGCTACCGGGGAAGCACTTCCAAAACCGACCGTTTGTAAGGTGGCTTAAATGGGTAGCGTGTTGACAAAGTGACTCGCTTATTTTGTATTACTTAATCTGATTTTATAAGCTAGGCGATCGCTAAATTTTTATTCAAATGTCATCACCTAATTGCACCTTCATAATAAAAGCGATCGCTAAATTTTTATTCAAATACGATTGCCCTCTTATTCCTCTGCGTTCTCTGCCCCCCTGCGTGATAAAAAAAGCCAATAAGATATAACATCAACGCTATTTTTTAAGCAATCGTTTGTTTAATGGGAATTTCTATCCAAAACTCACAACCTTTACCAGGTTCAGAAACACACTTGATATTACCGCCGTGTTTATCCACAATAATTTGATAGCTAATAGATAGTCCTAAACCAGTGCCTTGACCGGGTTGCTTGGTAGTAAAGAAGGGTTCAAAAATCCGCGATCGCACCCTCTCTGGAATACCGCAACCATTATCAGCGATACATATCAAAATAGTATTCGATTCTTGGACTTTTGTCGTCACCCATATTTTAGGATTGTTAATTATTTGCTCAACATTTACTGAGTGTTCTAGAGCATCGATCGCATTATTCAAAATATTCATAAATACCTGATTCATCTGTGCTGCATAACAGACTACTGGAGGCAAATCCCCATATTCTTTAACTACTTCTATTGCAAAAGAATTACCCTGCGGTTTGAGTCGATGTTGTAATATTAATAAAGTGCTGTCTATCCCTTCATGCAGGTCAACCGGTTTCATTTCGGCTTCATCGAGTCGAGAAAAACTGCGTAAAGACAACACTAATTGAGAAATTCTCTCTGCACCCATTGTCATTGAGTTGAGAATTTTTGGCAAATCATCGGCAATATAATCTAAATCTAGTTCGGCTGCTTGTTTTTGAATTTCTTGTCTTAGCTTGGGATACCGTTTTTCGTAGACTTGTAGTAATTTCAATAAATTTTCCGCATGTTCGTTAACATAAGTAATGTTGCCGTAAATGAAACTAATTGGATTGTTAATTTCATGTGCTATCCCAGCAACTAATTGTCCTAAACCTGCCATTTTTTCGCTTTGAATCAACTGGCTTTGAGTTTGCCGTAATTCTTTTAGAGTCTGGGTGAGTTCTTCCTTTTGACGTTGAGTTTGTTCGAGTAATTCTGCTTGCTGAAGTCCCACGCCTAACTGAGTACCAATCTGCATCAGTAAATCTACTTCATCCTCTTGCCAATCACGAGGTTGAATATTTTGATACGCTGCTAGCAATCCCCAGAGTTTCTCGCCTTGAAAAATCGGCACAATCATATATGCCCTAGCCTCTATTAGCTCGATTAGAGGTGTATGAGAAATAGAATCATTAGCCTTGTAAGTATCCTTAACGACAAGAATTTTACCTTGAGCAAAGTCTCCGCCTTGGCTATTTTGCAACTCATCAGATGCGTAGACCGTCGTAGACATCGCACCTACAAGTTCTCTAATTGGTATCCAACCCTGGGCTAAAGACTCAGCTACAAATTCTCCACTCCAATCAGCCTGGAAGCGATAGATTGTCACGCGATCGACTTCTAATAGCCGTTGGACTTCTTCTGTACTAGTGGCAAAAATGGTATCAATATCGAGAGATTGGCGAATTTTCTCCACTGTTGCGGCTAGGGCTTTCTCTCTACCGGCAGCTTTAGCCAACTTCTGGGCTTGCGCCTGCACCTGTCTCAAGGATTCAGCTTGCTGTAACGCCACCCCCAATTGAACGCCAACTTGTGCTAGCAAGTTGACTTCCTCATCTTGCCAATAACGAGGTTGGGAGTTTTGATAAGCTACTAGCAATCCCCACAGTTTCTCACCCTGAGAAATAGGTACAAAAACCTCATGACGTGCATATTTACCTGCTTGCGTTCCTTGTACAAGAACAGTTTCCGTCACAGGCTGCGGCTTAACCAATGGCGTCCAACCATCAACAATGGAATCAGCGACAAATTCACCACTCCAGTCTGGATAAAAGCGATAAATTGCCACTCTTTCTACTTCTAATAGCCGTCGGACTTCTTGAGTAGTGGTTTTAAAAATAGCTTCAATGTCAAGTGACTGACGAATTTTTTCTACGGTGTTCGCCAAGGCTCTTTGCCTTTCAGCAGCTTTACCGATCTGTGCTGCTTGAATCTGCATTTGCTGTAAAAATTCGGCTTGTTGCAAAGCTACACCAAGCTGGGTACTAACTTGGGTGAGTAAGTAGACCTCATCTTCTTGCCAATCACGCCTTCCAGTGTTTTGGTAGACTGCTAGCAAGCCCCAGAGCTTTTGACCGTGGTAAATAGCAATGATTGCGTAAGCTCTTGCTTGATAGATTTCTAAAATTTTAATGTAGCAGTCGTTAAAACCTGCATTGTAAATATCATTACAAATACGGTAGACTTCGCTTCTGGTGAAGCGCCCACCTGCTGTTTCTTGTAAGTAGGTATCAGTAGTTGGTGGTTTAGCTAAATCTTTAGCGCTACATTCGCTGATGTTGTCGCGCAATTCCGGTCGCCGCAATTGCTCGTCTATCAGCGAGATCCAACCTTCTGCTACTGATTCAAATACAAATTCACCACTCCAATCTGGATTAAAGCGATAGATACCGACGCGATCGGCATTTAGTAGCTGCCTGAGTTCTACTGTACTTGTACGGAAAATGCTTTCTAAGTCTAGGGACTGACGAATTTTTTCAATAGTTATGGCGATCGTTCTCTGCCATTCTGCTGCTTTTTCTTTTGCTTTTGCTTGTGCTAGTTGTGCTGATTGTTGTTTTACTTGTTCTAGGTAATCTGCTTGCTGTAAAGCTACTCCTAGATGTTCGGCAATGAGTTGTACGAACTCAATTTCTGATGTTTCCCATTCCCGAGGACTATTACACTGATGAATACACAACAATCCCCATAAATCTTTACCTTTGAGCAATGGGGCAACTATATTGGCACGTACCTGAAATCTTTCTAGAATCTGAATGTAGCAATCAGCGCCATTACCTTGATAAATATCAGTTGTTGCTTTAATTCGACCTTGTTTATATAGTTCTGCATACTCTTCGCCAAAGCAGTGATCGTGTAATTTGGCTGCTAGTGCTGAACTCCATTCACCTCCCACATCTTCATAGATAAATTCACCTTCCCATTCCAAATCAGGATAAAAACGGAATACACCGACTCGATCGCTTTTCAGAAGCTGGCGCACTTCTGTAACTGTAATTTTGAATATGGCGTTTATATCTAAAGATTCACGAATTCGGGCTATAACTCCAGATAAAGCTTTTTGATGCTCATTCTGACGCAAGGAAAATGTTGCGTCAGAATGAGATTCTGGCTGTTGTGAATCTGCTTCTATGGGTTGAATAATAGAGGAGTTTTCCATTCCCTGGGGAATTTTAAATATTAAAAGTTCTCCATCTCATAATTCCCTTAACCATCGCTAAGGTAACAATTACCTGCGTAAAAGGGACTGGCGACTGGCGATTCTGGACTGGGAATTTGGTAAAAAACAGTAAAAAATAGATTTTTCTCTAAAAAAATGCAAAATTTTAGGGACATGATAATATCATGCCCCTACAAAAAGATTTTTTAACTACGAGCGAATTATCGCCGCTTAGGAGTGGTGCTGCGAGTCGTGCGTTTTTCTTCATCTCGACGACGGCGATCGCGCCAATCAGCCAAGGTTAAATAACCAACGCCACCTGTAACTGCTACCAGCAGCACTATAGCAACTAAAGCCAAAATACTCAGGAATGGATTTTCTACCATGCCTCTACAGTCCGTTACGTCCCCAAACTACCATTGCAATTGACCAAGTAAACACAACTAGCAGCGATACCCAGCCTAGTGTCAAAATTTCCATAGTCCCACTTTTCAAATAATTACAAAACGTTTCTAATATTCATCATACTGGCAAAGGGCAGGCTGAGATTTTTTTATCAATGATGTTGTAAGTTTTGTAAATAATGATAAATCTAATACCATCTTTGTCTAAGTATTACGAATTTAAGTCATTTTGAAGACAAGTGCAAAAAGTAGCGATCGCGCTTTTTAGTGGCTGGATTGGGAATATTAAGTTATGTAGATATATTTCTTCTCAAGCCCTAGTAACCAATGCCGACATTTCTCACCAACGCTTTCCATTCTGATGGTTTTATTCCCCACGGACATTGTTATCTGTGGAAAACTGGATTAGTTTGGCTCCACATTATTTCTGATGCCACAATCGCTCTTGCCTATTATTCCATTCCCTTTCTACTGATTTACTTTATTTCCAAGCGCCAAGACGTTCCTTTCAATGGAGTCTTTGTGTTATTTAGTACTTTTATCATTGCCTGCGGAACTGGACACTTAATGGATATTTGGACGCTTTGGCATCCGGATTATTGGGTTGCAGGTTGTGTAAAAGCTCTAACTGCGATTATTTCCATATACACGGCATTTGCTTTAGTTTCTCTAATGCCTCAAGCCCTGACGCTACCCAGTCCAGCACAGTTAGAAGCTATCAATAGAGTGCTTTCTACTGAAATTTTACAGCGCAAGCGCATTGAAAAAGAATTACGCAAAGCTGAAGAAGTCGCTCAAAATTCCAGCCAGGCCAAGAGTGAATTTTTGGCGAATATGAGTCATGAATTACGTACACCCCTCAACGGCATCCTGGGCTATACACAAATCCTGCAACGCACAGAATCTCTGACTGAAAAAGGACGCAAAGGACTGGGCGTCATTTATCAATGTGGTTCTCATCTTTTAACATTGATTAATGATGTTCTCGATCTTTCCAAAATCGAAGCTCGCAGACTCGAATTGTATCCTGTTGATTTTTACTTGCCTGCCTTTATTGATAGCGTGACTGAAATTTGCCGCATCCGTGCAGAACAAAAGGTCATTGCCTTTGATGTCCAAATCGATCCCGATTTACCAACAGGTATTCACGGTGATGAAAAACGCCTACGACAAGTACTGATTAATTTACTTAGTAATGCAATTAAATTTACCCAAGAAGGCAGTGTCACCTTTAAAGTTCAGATCGTCAATCGAGAATTAAATACTAATGGAAAAACTAACTACAAAATTCGCTTTGAGGTAATAGATACCGGTACAGGTATAAAACCCGAACAAGCCGAGAAAATCTTCCAGCCTTTTGAGCAAGTAGGCAATCAGAAACGACAATCTGAAGGCACAGGTTTAGGATTAGCAATTAGCCAAAAAATTGTTTTGTTAATGGGCGGCCAAATTCAGGTAAAAAGTACTTTAGGCAAAGGTAGTAGTTTCTGGTTTGAGGTACAATTCGTAGAATCTAAAGACTGGGCAAAGGTTTCGAGAGTACTTGAGCAAGGAACAATTCTTGGCTATCTGGGACAAAGACGCACCATTTTAATTGCAGATGATAAATGGGAAAACCGAGCAGTAATTGTAAATTTACTAGAGCCAGTTGGGTTTACTGTCGTAGAAGCTTGTCACGGTCAGGAAGCATGGGAACAGGCTCTAATCCATAAACCAGACTTGGTTATCACAGACTTAGTAATGCCAATATTAGATGGATTTGAGTTAATTAATCGTTTGCGTCAGTCAGACCAATTTCAAAAGATTGCTATCATTGCTTCGTCTGCCAGCGTGTTTGCAATCGACCAGCACAAGAGCATTGATGTCGGTGCAGATGCATTTCTACCAAAGCCTATAGAAGCTGAAGTACTGCTGGAAATGCTCCGACAATTTTTGCAACTGCAATGGATTTTTGACGAGAAGCTAGATGTAAACTCAAAAAATAAAACAAATGCTTTAGAGGAAGATAATGAAATAATTTATCCTGCTAATGATGTGTTAAAAGAGTTACTTGATTTCGTCAAAGATGGCGACATTCAAAATGTTTTAGAACTAGCCGAACAACTTTCTATTTATGACGAAACATTAAGATTTTTTGCTCAAAAAGTTGTCCAGCTTGCTAGTAATTTTCAACTTAAACGCTTGGAAAATTTTATCGAAGAAAATTTAAATTAGTTTAAGTTTAATGTAAGTTTGAAATTTATCATGAATAAGAATAATAATACTGGATTTATCTTAATTGTGGATGATAATCCCACAAATTTATCTCTTCTGTGTGAAGCACTCAATAGTGAGGGTTTTCGTTTCCGCGTTGCAGTGGATGGAGAAAGTGCGATCGCTCAAGTTGAACGCAACCAACCAGAGTTGATTTTACTGGACGTACAAATGCCTGGTATTGACGGATTTGAAACTTGTCGTCGCCTCAAAGCCAATCCTACTACTCAGAACATTCCGATTATTTTTACCACTGCTTTAGCAGATACTGAAAGCAAAACTAAGGGATTTGCCCTTGGTGCAGTAGACTATATCCCCAAACCGTTTGCACAAGAGGAAGTTATTGCTAGAGTACGCGTGCATTTACAACTCAAACAATTGACTGAATCTTTGGAACAAAAAGTGAGCGATCGCACTAAGGCTTTGCAACAAGCTCAAGTCAAACTGGTACAGCAAGAAAAACTATCAACACTCGGAGAGTTAGTTGCTGGTATCGGTCATGAAATCAATAATCCCATTAACTTTATTTCCAGCAATATTCCACCTTTGCAAGAATACATAGCAGGGATAAGCGAGTTGCTTTTGCTGTATCAACAAGAATATCCAAACCCAACAACCAAACTTACCAGCGCTATTAAGAAATTGGATCTGGATTTTGTTCTTGAAGATATAACCAAAATCTTGGACTCACTTGAATTAGGAAGCGAACGAATTCGCAACCTTTCTACTTCACTCCGCAACTTCTCTCGTTCAGACAGTGATGCCAAAATATCTGCTGATTTACACCAAGGGCTAGATAGCACACTGATGATTTTACAACACCGCTTGAAAGCTAATAGCGATCGCCCCGCCATTGAAGTTATTAAAAATTATGGAGAATTACCACAAGTCAATTGTTTTTTAGGGCAGATGAACCAAGTATTTATGAATATTCTCGCAAACGCGATTGATGCCCTGGATGAAGCGATCTTGCAAGGCAAAATCAGCCATATAATTCCTGAGATTCAAATTAGAACAGCAATAAATTCCGAACAATTCGCTATAATTCGGATTGCTGACAATGGGATTGGTATTCCCGAACGTTTGAAACAACGCTTATTTGAACCATTATTTACTACAAAAACTGTTGGTAAAGGCACTGGACTTGGCTTGTCCATCGCATATCAAATAGTTGTAGAAAAACACAAAGGTCAATTAGAGGTACACTCTCAACCAGGTATGGGAACCGAATTTACCATCAAAATTCCCATATAAGAGCAGTATTGAATTACAAAATTCTCCCATTCTTTATTTAAATTGATTTCAGATGATATAATCGCCAATCCCTAATTTATATACATCGTGAACGCAATTTCCAATCCTCAATTAATGGCAGAACGCCTAGAATCTCTCAAGGCTGGGATAGTCGGAGGTTTTTTCCTATTTTCTAGCTTTGCGATCGCTAGTGTTGTCAATACTTTAGTAGTGGCAAAGTATTTTCCGATACTCGCAAGTCTGCAAAGTGAATTTAATTGGCATTTATGGATTAGCGCTGCTGTTGCAGCTTTGACTGGTTTTCTATTTGGTGTCACTTACCGCTATATCATCCGTTCGGATAAAAATCCTCAACTCAAAGCCGGTGGTGTAATGGCTTTTGGCTTGGTGCGCGGATTAACCCAAATAGAACTTGGATGGAATTTGCACAGCACGATTTGGCCTTTTTTAATATTAGCCGCAGAAAGTGTTTTGTGCTTTGGAATAGCAGCGATCGCTCTCGATATTGCGATGCAACTGAATAGGGTTAAGCCTTTTTCATCAACTTAAGCGCCGTAGCACAACTAACTGTGCTGCTGCACATAAATAGATAAAAATCTGCAACCATTACCTTTTGTAGTATAATTGTTATATAAAAATTACAAAAATGTGTGGCTTGAAAGAATAGGTATAAATAATTACCGATATTAATTAATTTTTTTAACTAAATGAAAACTAAAAAATCCCACTATTATTTAATAATTGATTTAGAGGCTACATGCTGCGATAAGGGGACTGTTCCCCGTCATGAAATGGAAATTATTGAAATTGGTGCAGTAATGCTCAATCGAGAAACCTGGGAAATTGATTCAGATTTTCAGCAATTCATCCAACCTATCAGACATCCCCAACTGACAGCTTTTTGTACAGAATTAACTACTATTCGGCAGCAAGATGTTGATGAAGCGCCAAAATTTGTAGAGGCAATGTCTCGCTTTCAAGAATGGATTGATTTATTTCCCAACCATATTTTTTGTTCTTGGGGCAATTATGACAAAAACCAATTTATTCAAGATTGCAAGTTTCATAATTTTCCCTATCCTTTTAGTTCAGAACACATCAACATCAAAGAAGAATTTTCCAAATACCTTGGCGTGTCTAAAAAATTTGGTATGGCACAAGCTCTCGATCGGTTGGGGCTAGAATTACAAGGTACGCACCATCGTGGCATTGATGATGCTCGCAATATCGCATCTATCTACAGACAGGTTAAAAATAAAAAGGGATTGGGGATAGGGGAAAAGGGATAAATTTAACTTACCCTATGCCCCATGCCCCATGCCCAATGTGCAGTTCCCTTTACAAACTACTAATCGCTTCTACAATTAGCTTGGAAACAAAGGGTACAATTTCCCGATTTTTAGCCTGGGCTTTGCCTTCAGTAAATACTACTAAAAGATAAGGGCGCTGGTTTGGTAACTCAATATACGCGACGTCATGGCGAACTTGACTTGTCCAACCGGCTTTTGACCAAATTTGGGCATCTTTAGGCAGTCCACCGCCTAAAAAACCTGTTATTTGGTCTTCTTCGGCATCGGTAGGCAAATTTTGGAGATTGCGTTTGAGTAAGCCCATCATCGCTTGCGATCGCGCACTGGAAACTGCGACACCACCGATAATACTATGTAGTAATCTGGCGATCGCATTTGTGGTTAACATATTACGATTTTCTAGTAACTCTCCTACAAATGCCCTCTCCCGTCCATAAGGGCCATCACCCCAAGTTTTTTGACAGACGTTAATCGTCTCCATTTCTTCCCATCCTAAAGATTGGTAATAGCGGTTAACGATATTACGCTGATATTTCCAAGTTTCAAATGGGGCTACTGGTAGTTCTGGGCCTGAGGTGGTGCCAGTGAGAATGTCAACAACCAAGCTGGTAGCATCATTACTAGAATCTATAATCATATCCCGCAAGGCTCGTTCCAATTCTTTGGACGTTTGACTCATGCCTTTTTCCAGCCATTCATTCACAGCCACCAGATAAAATAGTTTGACTACACTTGCAGGGTAAATCCGTTCGACACCGCGATAACTAAAACCACGAACTGGGTGATTCCAAAAAGCGTTGGGAGTCAGCGCGCCACCAGTATTTACCGGCACTGGTGGGTCGTAAACAACCCAAGTCAAGGCAATTTGATTGCGCGCTAATGTGGGAAATGCTGCCCAAGTTGCATCTAAAATGCCTAACCCAAGATTTTCGAGTTGTTCGTCTTTATTAAAAAAAACCATTCTTGAATAATGTCCTTTAATCTAAAATCCCAAATCCAAAATCTCAAGTCAGGAGAATATGAGTGTCTAGCTGACCTGAACTTATACGATTCTCCTGAGTGTACGCGCCTATCAACTCAAGCCGCTGCTGGGCGACATTTATGGGTAACATCAAATCATCAGGGTTCGGCGGTTGAGGTGTATTTGCGTGAAGATGACTATCCGGGATGGGTATCCTTTTCAGATTTGGGTTTCTTACAATCTGCTACTGTACTTTATCAGGCTGCAAGATTTTCTGAATCTGAAATAAAAAAACTACTAACAGAGGTTATCGCTTTTACCCAAAAAGCCATGCAACAATCAAATTATTACCTTTGGGGCGGTACGGTAGGGCCAAATTATGATTGTTCTGGATTAATGCAAGCGGCTTTCGCTTCGGTGGGTATTTGGTTACCGAGAGATGCTTATCAACAAGAAGGATTTACCCAACCAATTACCATTGCACAATTAGAGGCTGGGGATCTAGTATTTTTTGGAACTAGCCAAAAAGCAACACATGTCGGACTGTATTTGGCGGATGGTTATTATATCCACAGTTCTGGAAAAGAACAGGGACGCAATGGAATTGGGATTGATATTCTTTCGGAACACGGCGATGCGGTTAGTCAGTCCTACTATCAACAGCTGCGAGGTGCTGGTAGAGTTATCGAGAGTTACGAACCACAGAGATAAGTCTGAGCGGCGGCTTCCGCCGCTCAGAACTTCGGTCAATACGCTGAGGAAGCACAGGAAGATGAGGAGTGGGTTGGTTGATGGCGGGGTAAATGGCGCGATTTCGACAATTGCGCCAGATGTTTCAGTGGTGGTGCCGATACATAATGAAGTGGAAAGTTTGCCACTTTTATTAGAAGCGATCGCATCTACATTATCTTCGAGTCAGATAAGCTATGAAATCATCTGTGTAGACGATGGTTCTAGCGATGGTTCTGGGGAATTTCTCAAGCAAGCAGCGCAAACACGTTCTGATTTAAAAGCTGTGATCCTGCGTCGCAATTACGGCCAAACTGCGGCTATGGCTGCTGGATTTCATTATGCAATAGGTAAAGCGATCGTTTCTTTAGATGCTGACTTGCAAAATGACCCGGCTGATATTCCCATGTTATTGGCCAAGCTCGATGAAGGTTACGATTTGGTGAGTGGTTGGCGGCAAAAACGCCAAGATGGTGCCATAAATCGGTTGCTTCCTTCCAAAATTGCCAACTGGTTAATTCGTCGCACCACTAGCGTGAATATTCATGACTATGGCTGTTCCCTCAAAGCCTATCGTGCAGAACTATTGGCAGATATGAACCTCTACGGTGAATTACATCGGTTCTTACCTGCTTTGGCATACATCGAAGGAGCAAGAATTACAGAAATGCCCGTGCGCCATCACCCCCGCCGCTTTGGCCGCAGTAAGTATGGGATTTGGCGTACATTCCGAGTGTTGATGGATTTGTTAACCATTTTGTTTATGAAAAAGTTCCTCACACGCCCGATGCATGTTTTTGGGTTGTTGGGATTGATTTCAATGGTTTCGGGAACGTTAATCGGAATTTATTTGACATTCATCAAATTAGCTTTAGGTGAAATGATTGGCAATCGCCCGCTACTGATTTTGGCAGTTCTGTTGTTAGTGACTGGAGTACAATTATTTTGCTTTGGCCTTTTAGCAGAATTACTCATGCGTACATATCATGAATCCCAAGGCCGGCCTATCTATCGCGTGCGAGAGGTGGTAGCAAAAAAGGTTAACTAAGGTAAAAATAGTGAAAATGGGCATAGGGGAGCCAGCGCTGTGGGCGGGTTTCCCGCGCCACTTGCTTCAAGCCGGGAAACCCGTCCAACGCAGTGGCTTGACTTGAGGCGACTGGCGTCATTGGGCATAGCGCATTGGTAATTAATAAATAGTGAAGAGTAAATATTGGTAACTCTAAACTAGTGACTAATGACTAATAACTAATGACTAATGACTAATGACTAATAACTAATTAACTTGCATCTACCTTGAAAGCATTTAATACTTTTGACACCGAACTGCGGTCTAACCTGCTGATTTTATTCACGGCAGGTTTATTATTCTGGTCGAGTTTGTCTTCGTTGTTGCCAACTCTACCGCTTTATATCGAACATGTGGGCGCGAATAAGCAGCAAATTGGCATTGTAACGGGCAGTTTCGCCATTGGTTTATTGCTGACTCGCCCGATGCTGGGACGATTAGCCGATGAGCGCGGGCGAAAATTTGTCTTGTTGCTTGGTAGCATAGTAGCTGCGATCGCACCTTTTGGTTACTTGGCAACCCAATCTATTAATTTATTGATTCTGGTGCGGATTTTTCACGGCGTTAGCATTGCTGCTTTTACCACTGGCTACAGTGCATTAATTGCAGATTTAGCCCCACCTGAAAAACGTGGTGAAATTATTAGTTACATGACCTTAGCAACTCCCCTTGGTTTAGCAATTGGCCCTGCTTTGGGATCGTTTTTAGAAGCCACAACTGGTTATGGGTTGTTATTTTTGTTTTCTGCTGAGTTGGGTTTTGTGGCTTTCTTGGCAATTTTACAAGTTAGCAATCCACCAGTACAGACACAGGAGCAAACTCCAAACAATAATCAGAAATTTTGGCAAATTCTCATTAGCCCGCGCGTGAGAATTCCGACTTTAGTTATGTTGCTGGTTGGTTTGTCTGTGGGTGCGGTACATACTTTTGTGTCGTTGTTTATCAAATCAATTCAGATAGACTTTAATGGCGGCTTGTTTTTTACGGTTGCTGCAATTGCTAGTTTTAGTACCAGGGTATTTGCTGGTAAAGCCAGCGATCGCCTCGGTCGTGGTTTGTTTATTACTATTGGTATAATTTGTTATACTCTATCTTCTATATTGCTGTGGCAGGCTAGGAATGTAAGTAGTTTCTTGCTGGCAGCGATTTGTGAAGGTGCTGGTGCTGGTACAGTTATATCAATGATTGTGACGATGATGGCAGACCGATCGCTGCCACAAGAACGGGGCCGAATTTTTGCTATTTGCGTCACTGGATTTGATTTGGGAATTGCGATCGCCGCACCTGTTTTAGGTTCTGTTGCCGAGCAAGTTGGCTATCCCAATATGTTTGGCTATGCTGCTGCAATCACTTGTGTGGCATTTGTAATTTTCTGCACCAATTCGAGTAAAGATTTATCTAGCTCTTGGCGCTTTGCATTAGGTCGTGCCCCAGATACCTATGCTTTAAAATAAGTGAAAAGTCAGGAGCTTTAATCGATAGCTCCTAACTTTAAAAAACGGGCGAGGAGGGATTCGAACCCCCGACACCGTGGTCCGTAGCCACGTGCTCTAGTCCACTGAGCTACACGCCCTTGACAAGAAATTATATTAACACGTTGTTCTTAAATGACGCAAGATAATTTTTCATCTAATTCTGCCAACCTAAGCCATCTAGACGAGCGAGGGCAAGCACAAATGGTCGATGTGTCTGAAAAAGCAGCCACCGTTCGCCAAGCAGTAGCGGCAGCCAAGGTGCGGATGCTGCCGACAACCTTTGCTGCAATTCAAGCCGGAAATGTGCCAAAAGGCGATGTGTTGGGGACTGTGAGGTTGGCTGGAATTATGGCAGCCAAGCAAACAGCGACTTTAATTCCCTTATGTCATCCCTTACCATTGCAAAAAATTGCGATCGAGGTTATCCCCGATGCCGAACTACCCGGTTATGAAATTCAAGCCACAGTCAAAACTAAAGCCGAGACTGGTGTAGAGATGGAAGCTTTAACTGCCGTTTCTGTTGCTGCTTTAACTTTATACGATATGGCCAAAGCTTTAGAAAAGTCGATTCAAATTGAATCAATTAGGTTAATTAGTAAAACTGGCGGTAAATCAGGAGATTATTAGCAAGGGCAGCTGCAAAAACCTTAGAATGAGTAGGGTGTATTTAAATCTGTAACAAATATTTATGCCTCCTCGTTGGCCTCGCAAACCCGATCGCAATGACCCAGAGTACCGCAAAATCGATGACCGAATGAATTTTGCCGTGCATGTGGCGATCGCTGCTACTATTAATTCTGGCTTGTGGTTCTTCCACAATTTGAAAGGAACTAATTGGGAGTGGCTGCCCTGGTTGACTGTTAGTTGGCTAGTAATATTGTTGGGACATCTAATTTATATTGCTGCGATCGCCAACTACACCGAAACACCGCCCAAATCCACCTGAAGATGGACTGCTGATGCTAGGGCGATTGTAACCTGTGGCAGTAGAATCAGCCTCGTGAATTGAGCCATAATCTAAATAGAGCTTGGAATTTCGCGCTCTTTCTCAAAGTAGGGTTATTTTTATGGCTAAGACTAACACCACAGAACTACTGGAAGCCCTAGCAGCTGAAATTGGTGAAAACGTCTATATAGACGTCGCCAAATGGCATCTTTATTTATCTAATGCCAAACTGCATACAATTGTTGCTGAAAAACTATATCCTTTAATTACTTCCAACACTGTAAATGAAGACAAAGTTAAACAAGTGTTGGAATCCATCCCCGTAAAAATTGGTGGCGGCAAACGCGAACTACCTTTAATTGACTTGCTACCGTTGCAATGCCAAGTCAATTTAGTAGATATTTTGGAAAAATACCAACGCGAAATTTAATCGGTAGTCAGAATTAACGTATCAGAATAAATTCTCTGCCTTTGACGAGTTTGTATTGAAACTCGTCGTAATTTTCCATGTAAATTTATTGAGGCTAATTATATGCTTTTACAAATCAAAGACAGTGGTGAATTGGTCAAAATTGTAGAAATTGAAGAATTACTCGACCCTAATACTGATGTTGTTCGTGCAAAAGACCAAGAAGGCCAAGAAGAACAGCAAGCCGATACTTTTAAAAAAGAAAATCTCGTTTTTCCTTCTGGTGAAGATTTACCACGCTGTTGGTTGGATGCTGATTATCGAACCGCTAATAGTTAATTCATAAAAGCCTTCTGCCTCCTGCCCTCTGCCTTTCCCGATAAAGCACACAAATAGGGGCGCACAGCTAGCTGTGCGCCCCTACGATTATCTATGCTTATTCTGTGTAAAATTTTCTCACTCGGTCGCCAATAATAAATGAATTGGTATAATTGCTGCCTTTTTCCTTCACATTAAACCTCATATATAAAATTTTACAGTACAAATGTACTGCTTTGCTGCTAAAATGCCTTACAAGTCAGCTAGCCTTGTTTGAGGTAGTATGAAAAAAATCCAAGACAGCTACAAACAGCCTATTTCCGCAAAAGTTTCCCTGTTGCAGCCGACATCTGTAACTACTGCCATAGCGCCATTACAACCGCAAGAGGAAAAAATCATTAGCGATGAGGAACGTTTAGCGGCGCAAGTTGAACGTATCAACCGGATGGCAGGGGAGCTAGAAGCCGCGATAATGGAGTTGAAAGCGATCGCTAATACGCTCAATACGCAAAAACGTTATTCACTCATCAAGCCGAAACCACGTAAAAATATTTGTGAGTATTTAGCAGTTAGCGTCCCCTGTGTCAGACAAAAATCAGACAAGTCTTTTATTTTGACCACGCGAAGAGTTGATTTATTCCGAGCAGAAAGGGAAGCAGCACTTTTAGCACAGCAACTTCGTCAGCAAACGAAAAAAAGATTAGCATCCCAACGACACAGAAAAAACAAGGATGCGAGTAAAAGGGAACAAGGAACGGCGAATAGGGAACGGAGACTTTGTATGATCGGGACTTTGAACTCCCACTAAGGCGTACTACGAATTAAGTGACACGCTCAATTCGTAGGAGACTCAAACCTGGTAATTACATCTAGAAAGCAACAGGAAGGAAAAACCTGTTGCTTTCTTGCTGACGTTAGTCAACAAATCTTAAAGCGATCGCCATTTAAAGGCAACCCACCTCTGAGGTTGTAAAAGTTATGCTGATTGAAGTGGTAGAAGGAAAATATTCTTAAAATTGCCAGTTACCACGTTGCCATTGCTAGTTGCAACCACAGTTAGTAGCAATCGGCACATCTGCCCGGAGATTTGCGCTTTTGTAAAAGCAAAGTGCAAGATTGCGGACGATCGGTGTTAAAAAGAGGTAAAAAGAAGGTGTTAAAGACACTTTTAGTAATTGCCATTGGTTTTTTACCGTCCCTGTTTTCGTTGTGGGTAATCCGCAAAACGCGATCGCGAACGCGTTTACGGATGAGACAAGCAGCGATGAATTTCCCACGAATGCGGCAAGGGCAAAACTTCACATCACCAGAAGGCGATCGCTATTATTTAGAAGGGGTGGGTTACCTAATTGGCGACATCAGCTGTAAATATAATGCCCGATCTGGTTACATCCGCTGTGCCGTGAATCCTGACGGGCCATGTAACGGTTGTCGTCACTACGAGCCGAAAGAATTAGCTAGCAATCAAAAAAAGGCGTAAGAATTTTACAGAGAAGTTCGAGCAGTTCGCGTAGCGTCTCCAACAAAGGCTTCCTTTAATCGAAGCTTTGGAGAGCCAGAATTTAGGATAGTTGAAGAATTATAAGAATATTAGTACTACATTCCCAGATTGAACCTGGGGGTGATAAAATCGTTGCCTGCTAGAATTTGTATTTACAAACACTTTGAATATTTGTCTTTGTATGGTCAAATAAAAATGATTTAATATACAGCAGATTTCAACTGAGTAAGTTACGCTAATTGGGTTTGATAACTAAACATCAAGCCTGTTTTACTGCTATGAGCATAGCAGGACGTAACCTATTGTGAATTCTAGGTTTAATTCTTGCAAAAGTCTAAATCTGCCTCATTTTGTTCGCAGATTCTAACTTTTACTTTTAATTTTTGCAAATTATCTAATAACTAGATGATTATTTAACGATGAAAAACACGTTTTTTGGGATCACAGCATTTTTATCAAGTTGTAGTTTGCTACTTACAGCATGTGGTAGTGACACTACTAGCGTCAATCCTCAAAGTACTGCGAATAGCACTCCAGCTAATGCCGCAGCGACAACAGAAACATCATCGGGTGCAATTCCTATTGGTATTGCTGTTGCTCAAACTAGCAATGTAGCATTATTGGGTCAAGAACAAGTCGCTGGAGTCAAAATTGCCGAGAAGTATTTCAATGCTAAGGGTGGTATCAATGGTACTCCAATTAAATTAGTATTTCAAGATACTAGCGGTGATGAAGCAGGAGCAATTAACGCTGTTCAAACTTTAATTAATAAAGATAAAGTTATTGGTATTGTTGGGCCTACTTTATCACAGCAAGCCTTTAGTGCCGACCCCCTTGCCGAACGTGCAAAAGTACCAATTATTGGCCCGTCAAATACTGCCAAAAATATTCCGGAAATTGGTGATTATGTTGCTCGTGTTTCCGCGCCGGTTTCGGTTGTGGCTCCTAATTCAGTAAAAGCTGCCCTCAAGCAAAACCCTCAAATTAAAAAAGTCGCAGTTTTCTATGCTCAAAATGATGCATTTAGCAAATCTGAAACTGAGATTTTTCAGCAAACAGTTAAGGATCAAGGACTGGAATTAGTTACAGTTCAAAAATTCCAAACTAGCGATACAGATTTTCAAAGCCAAGCTACCAATGCAATTAATCTCAAGCCAGATTTAGTTATTATTTCTGGATTGGCTGCTGATGGCGGTAATTTAGTCCGACAATTGCGAGAACTTGGTTATAAAGGTTTAATTGTTGGTGGTAACGGTCTAAATACATCAAATATATTGCCTGTTTGTAAAGCACTTTGTGATGGTGTATTGATTGCTCAAGCTTACAGTCCAGAACATCCAGGCGAGATTAATGCAGCATTTCGCAGAGCTTATGTTGACGAATATAAGAAAGAACCACCCCAATTTAGCGCCCAAGCTTTTGCAGCAGTGCAAGTTTATGTCGAAGCACTGAAAGCTTTAGATAATAAGAGCAAAGTTAATAAATTACAGCTACCAGAATTACGGACGCAATTAAATAAAGAAATACTCACTGGAAAATACAATACACCGCTGGGCGAACTTGGATTTACTCCAGTGGGTGAGGTTGTGCAAAAAGATTTCTATGTAGCGCAAATCAAAATGGAAAAAGATGGAAGTCAAGGTAAATTTACATTTTTGAAATAGTTGCTAGATGAATATAACTATATTTTTGCAGCAATTATTAAACGGCTTATCCATTGGCAGCGTATATGCGATTTTTGCCTTAGGATATACCTTGGTTTATTCCATTTTGGGCATCATTAATTTAGCTCATGGAGCGATTTTTACCTTGGGTGCATATTTTACTTATGCACTCATGGGCGGTAACTTTGGATTTAATGGCTTATTAGCTAATGCAGCCTTGCCGATAAAATTACCATTTGCTTTAGCCTTAATTATAGGAAGTAGCTTAGCGGGGTTAGTTGGGGTAGTAATGGAACGGTTTGCTTTTCAACCCCTGCGGCGTCAAGGATCCGATCCTTTACTGACTGTTGTTTCGAGTTTGGGAGTAGCAGTAGTAATTGTAAATTTAATCCAGTATTTAGTAGGCGCAGAAAGTTACACTTACCCAGCAAATACTTACGGTAATTTGCCACCTTCGATTAACTTTGGTACTCAAGAGCAGGAAATTCCAATTCGCACCGTTCAGATAATAATTTTTGCTGTATCAGTGACGATTGTGGCAATTCTCAGCTATTTTATCAATCGGACAAAATATGGTAAAGCAATGCAAGCGATCGCTGAAGATCCAATTACTGCGAGTTTATTAGGAATTAATAGCGATCGCTTTATCGTCTTAACATTCTTTATCAGCAGTTTCTTAGCAGGATTAGCAGGAACTTTAGTCGCTTCTAGTGTTAGTATTGCCGGGCCGTATTTCGGTATTGCCTTTGGTTTGAGAGGTTTAGCAGTAATTGTCTTGGGTGGTTTGGGTAGTATTCCCGGCGCAGTTTTAGGAGGATTACTGATTGGATTAGTTGAAGCCTTTGTGCCGGCGGAATATTCCGGTTACAAAGACGCTGTAGCCTACGGAATATTATTTATCATGTTGTTAGTTAGACCCCAAGGTTTGCTAGGTCGTCGATTTATTCAGAAAGTTTAAACAGACGTAGCACTATGAAAACATCCACCAAACAAAAACTAACTTTTGATGATTTTTTGGAACAGTGTCCAGAGGAAGGTTTATATGAACTTGTGAATGGAGAAATTGTAGAAGTGCGTGCAACGAGAAATCATGATGATGTTGCTGATTTTTTATTCTTTGGCTTCAATGATGAAATTAGGCGAATAAATCTGAATTACGTAGTAAAAAACACAGCAGTTTTAAAAACTATAACCGCCAATGGCATAGAACAAGGACGTAAGCCTGATGTCAGCGTGATAGATAAAGATGTATGGCGCTCAAATCGTTCTGCTTATTCCGCACTTGAAGAACCCATCCAGTTAGCGGTAGAGGTAACATCAACTAATTGGGAAGATGACTACATTGATAAATTAGATGAATACCAACGCTTAGGGATTACAGAATATTGGATTGTAGATTATTTAGCAATTGGTTCGAGAGAGTATTTAGGAAATCCTAAAATTCCAACTGTATTTGTTTTTCTATTAGATGCTGAGGGTAAATACCAACGCACACACTTTAGAGGTTCTGAGCGAATTGTCTCACGAACTTTTCCTGAATTAGCGCTGACAGCAGAGCAAATATTAACAGCTTGAAGAAGAATACAGAATACAGAATAGAGAACTCAAAATTCAGAATTAATTAGTAGGAGATTTAGACCCGCCACTAATTGTAGACTACCAGATTGAAAATTGGATGGGATATTTAAATACTTTTACTTCTGACTCCTGAATTCTGACTCCTGACTCCTTAATCAAAATATTTTACAATGGCTGAATTTTTTTCTACTTATGAATCGCCAATAGTCTACATGGTATTGGAGGCTTTATTAGGACTATCGCTTTATTTACCGTTGATGGCTGGACAATTGTCTTTGGCTAGTCCGGGATTCTATGCTTTAGGTGGATATATTGCAGCAATTTTATCGACAAAAGTTTTTACATCTACTAATAATTCATTTCCGATTCCATTTCTTTTATTGGAAATGGTAATTGCTGGTTTAGTGTCTGGTATATTGGCTATAGTAGTGGGAATTCCAGCGTTACGATTGCGGGGAATTTATTTAGCGATCGCCACTATTGCCTTTGTAGAAGTATTACGAGTTGTATCATTAAATTTAGATATTACAGGCGGTGCTGTCGGAATTTTTGGTATTCCTCAACCATTTTCAACCCAACTGCAATATTTATGGATTGCGCTGCCATTACTATTAATTAGTATGGTGTTATTTTACCGTTTAGAACGCATTCGCACGGGTAGGGCATTCATCGCCATCCGCGAAGATGAATTAGCCGCCAGTGCAATGGGAATTAACCCAACTTACTACAAAGTTTTAGCTTTTACTCTCGGAGCAATTCTTGCGGGAATTGTCGGTGTCATCAGCGCTCATTTCCTTAATACCTGGAATGCTCGACAAGGTACTTTTGATGCCAGCATTACCTATTTAACGATTGTATTAATTGGCGGTTCGAGAACTTTTTTAGGTTCGGTAGTAGGCGCTGTTGTCTTGAAAGTTTTATTAGAAATTATTTTACGCAGAATAGCCGATATAGCAGGTTTACCTATTTGGTTAGCGCAATTTTTACGAGATGGAAGACTAATTATTTATGGATTGTTAATAGTGCTAGGTACTATATTTTTTCCTCAAGGGTTTGTGACTCCAGATATTTTGAAAAAGTGTAAAAAATTATTGAAAAATTTAATTTTAAAAACTTCAAGACAAACAAGTTAACAAACACAAATAGACCAATTATTATGAAGACCAAATACGATCATGTTGTCATTGGTGCGGGTTCGGCGGGTTGTGTCGTTGCTAATCGGTTAACGGAAGATGCCGAAACAACAGTATTGTTATTGGAAGCAGGCAATCCGCCTAACCTACCAGAACACGAACTTCCTGTAGGCTGGATAAAACTTTGGGGTACAGAAGCGGACTGGGCATATTTTACAGAAGAAGAACCATATATTAATAACCGTAAAATCTATTGTCCGCGGGGCAAAGTCTTGGGTGGCAGCAGTGCAATTAATGCCATGATTTATATTCGAGGCAGTCGTTATGATTATGATTACTGGGAAAAGTTAGGCAATATTGGTTGGAGTTATCAAGACGTATTGCCCTATTTCCAAAAATCTGAAAACCAGCAGCGAGGAACATCTGAATTTCACGGTGTTGATGGATTTTTGAGCGTGACAGATCCCATAGCTCCTAACGTTATTTCACACCGATTTGTGGAAGCCGCCGTTGGACTTGGCTACGAAGAGAATCCTGATTTTAATGGCGGACAACAGCAGGGAGCCGGATTTTATCAGTTGACAATTAAAGATGGTAAGCGCCACAGTACGGCGACGGCTTTTCTACTACCGATTTTGGAGCGTCCTAATTTAACCGTTACGACTGGTGCGTTAGTTACTAGGTTATTGTTTGAGGGAACGCAGACTGTAGGGGTGGAATACATCCATCAGGGAACTATACACCAAGTTTGGGTAGAACGGGAAGTGATTTTAAGTGCTGGTGCGATCGATTCGCCCAAGTTGTTGATGCTCTCTGGAATTGGGAATGCAAAACAATTACAGGCTTTGGACATTGCTGCGATCGTTGATTTACCTGGTGTCGGTCAGAACCTCCAAGACCACTTGTTAGTCGGTGTAGCACACGAAGCAACACAGGATTTGCAACCCGACTTAACCAGCAATATTGCAGAAGTTGGATTGTTCTTGCATACAGAAGGTCGTTTAGATGTTGCGCCAGATTTACAGTTTTTCTCTGGCCCTATTTTGTGGACGCATCCTACTTATGCGCGTTCTGCGCCGGGATTCACAGCTACAGTATGTGTGACTAATCCGGAAAGTCGTGGTAGTGTCAGTCTGGGTTCTGCTTTTCCCAAAGATCCACCTCTAATTCGGATGAACTATCTTCAAAGCGAATCTGATTTGCAAAAGCTGCTAGCAGGAATCAAAATTATGCGGCAGATATTCCAATCAAGTGTATTTGATGAATTCCGAGGAGAAGAAGTAGCCCCTGGTGCTGATAATAATAGTGATGAAACACTTCTGGCTTACATTCGGGAAACTTGCGACAGTACATACCATCCAGTCGGCACTTGTAAAATGGGAACTGACCCTGATTCAGTAGTAAACCCCGAACTAAAAGTGCATGGTGTTACGGGCTTGCGTGTAGTAGATGCATCAATCATGCCAACTATTACCACGGGAAATACTAATGCACCGACAATTATGATTGGTGAAAAAGCAGCCGATTTGATTAAAGCCGCAGCGCAATGACAAACAACATTATTTTAGAAGCCAAATCATTGACTCGCCGCTTTGGAGGTTTAGTGGCGGTGAATAATGTATCTTTTACAGTCAATCAACATGAGATTTTTGGACTGATTGGCCCTAATGGTGCTGGGAAAACAACACTATTTAATTTGATTACAGCTTTTATTCCACTTTCTAGTGGAGAATTACGCTATAAAAATACAAACATTTCCCAACTACGCGCCCATGAAATTGCAGGTTTAGGTATTGCTCGGACTTTTCAAAATATTCGCTTATTTGGTGAATTATCAGCGTTAGAAAATGTAATAACTGCTCGACATTTACATAATAAAAGTAATGTATTAACAGGAGTTTTGGGATTACGACAAGCGCGTAGGGAAGAGAAAAAAAGCAGACTAAAAGCTTTGGAATTATTGAATATGGTAGGCTTGAGCGATCGCGCCCAGGAAAAAGCGAAAAACTTTGCTTATGGCGACCAACGCCGTCTAGAAATTGCCCGTGCGTTAGCCCTAGAACCGCAAATCTTACTTCTCGATGAACCAGCTGCGGGAATGAACCCCTATGAAAAGCAACAACTGAGTGAATTTATCCGCAGTTTGAGAGAACAGTTTAATTTAACAATTGTACTGATCGAACATCACGTACCTTTAGTGATGGGTTTATGCGATCGCATTGCCGTTTTAGATTTTGGACAATTGATTGCTTTGGGCGAACCATCTATAGTTAGAAATAATCCGGCTGTGATTGAAGCGTATTTGGGAAATGAATGAGAAAGCAGAATTGAAAAGTTAGAATTTAGAAGGGAAATAGGAAATTTAAACAGACAAAATGTTGACGAATTCTTCTAAAGAATTGACTGCGATCGCACTATCCATTAAAGTTTCTAATTGTTCCACACTTTGGCCTTGAAGTCTTGCTTCTAATTCTTGAGGAAGTTCGCCAAATCGTCGTCGTAATACTCGAATTAACTGCTGTCGCGCACCCTGCTGAATACCTCTTTGCTCAATTTCTTGATACCAAGGCGATTCTCGCAATATTGCCATATCCCACCTCATAATTTGTTGGACTAAAGGTGTGTCTAACACAAAGCTAGCAAGCAAAAAATGCCAGCAAAGATTCTAATTGGTCTAACTGTGCATCTGCTCGCAATATTTCTAGTGCGCGTTGCACTACTGATGCTTCTCCCCCTCCCCGCAGAATGGGTACAAATGGTAACAATGATGGTAGTGGTTGCTGAAACACTATTTCAGCGTCCACTTCCCACAAATTAATTACGCGATAATCTTGAATCGCACGTAATCCTAAAAATTCCTGCTCGTAACTGCTAACAATAGTTAAGCTGGGTGAGGGCGGTAAGATGTTAATAAGTACAGGGTAAGTCGGGAGTCGATACCGTTCTTGTGCCAAGGCAGTATATGCTCTCATGCGTAGTGGCATGTGTGTTGTGTAACGCAACTGTAGTTCATTCAGTACAAGAAAATCTCCGTGAGTAGGACTGTATGCTTTCACCAAAACATCTGTTTCTCGGCTAATCCATTGAAACTCGGAACCAAGAATTTCTTTTGCCACAACTTCTGGACGCTGTGTTACCCACTTTACCCATGTATCGGGAGCTAAATTAATTAGTCGCTTACTACCAATATCTGCTGCTTTTGCCACAGGACGCTTGTTATCTCGATCGCTAATTAATGCTATACCAAAATGGTTGCAGTATTGTGGCATTGATTTTTAAGTTGATGCAATATCTACAACCAGCTACAACTAAGTACTGTTTTTAGAAACCTATAATTGATGTATGTTAAGTTTTAAATCAATATATTTCTCGATCTAAACCGCCAATGAACGTTGATATTACACAAAATTATACAATTTTAGAAATTCAAGAACTTGATGTAAACTATGGCGGTATTCAAGCTCTGAAGAAAATTAATTTAGTTATTAAAAAAGGTGAGGTAGTTACTTTAATTGGCGCTAATGGTGCTGGGAAAACTACTACACTCCGGGCTATATCGAAAATAGTTAATCCCAGAAGTGGTGCAATTATCTATGATGGACGAAATATTACCCGCCGCCAAGCTCATGAAGTTGTACAACTTGGGATTGCTCATTGTCCAGAAGGGCGGAGAGTTTTAGCACGACAAACAGTATTTGATAATTTACTTTTGGGTGCTTATATTCGCTCTAACCAAGCAGAGATAAAAGCAGATATCGGACGTCAATTTGAGCTATTTCCCCGTTTGTCACAAAGACGCAATCAATTAGCAGGAACTTTGAGTGGTGGCGAACAACAAATGTTAGCGATCGCTCGTGCTTTAATGAGTAAACCAAAACTGTTACTTTTAGACGAACCTAGCTTAGGTTTAGCACCTGCGATCGTTCGGGAAATTTTCTCGATTATTGAAAATTTACGAGCTACTGGCGTGACTATTTTGTTAGTTGAACAAAACGCTAATTTAGCACTTCAAATTGCCGATCGCGGTTATGTTCTAGAAGCTGGTTCTATAACTTTAACAGGCGCAGCATCAGAATTAATTAGTGATGAGCGAGTGAAAAAGGCTTATTTGGGGTAATAAATGTAAGGGGAAGCAGAGGAAGTGATTTGTAACAGTAATTTCGTGAATTGGTATTAAAGGGGAAAGGGTAATTTTACACCTTTCCCCTTTTCTGGGCGCACATCACAGATGAAAAGCGATTATCTCAAATGCTCAGTATTCTTACTCAAGACTTTGAGATTTTGTAAAGCTATTCTTTAGCAGTTAGTATAATTTTTGCTCAGTGATAATTCAGTGATATAAAATCTTACTTCCCAACGCTTGTAGAACAAAGGCTGGGGCTAGTTTTCCATTGGACTTAAAGCATTGCTGAATCAGGGGATGATGAAATTTTTAACTCCTTATTCTCTCTGCGTCTGTGCGCCTCTGCGTGAGATAAAGCAACCCCGGACTTAACACACAAGCCTTATATCAAACTCAGTAAAACTCAAAGAGCCTTCTTTCTTATTACCTCGTAAATAAGTTCTCCAAATCAAAGCTGACTGTTATATGAACACCTTTGAGATTACCATCCAGCGCAAATCAGGAAATAACTGGCCAATTGTTGTAGAACATACCAGATTTGGCGAACTTTTGCCGTTACGCTCAGAAGGTAATCTCGAACTCACTCCTGAAAATTTTCAACAGCTAACCAGCCTTCTCGGACAGCCGAAAGACTACGGTAAATTACTAGGAAAAAAGCTATTTCTCGATGATGTACGCGATGCTTTTATCTGTGCTTTGCGTGAAACTGAGGAAGCACTGAGAATGTTGCTTTTTATTGAAGCATCAGATCCAGAATTAAGAACCTTACGTTGGGAAAAGCTATGCGCCCCTGTTGATGGGGACTGGGAGTTATTAGCACTAAATCAGCGAGTACCATTTTCTTTCTACATTCCGGCAATTACTGACCGTAGCTTTCCCCCCATTGGGCGGCGGGATTTGCGGGCGCTGGTGTTAGTTGCTAGTCCTAGCGATTCCCTAAAGTATAAATTAGCTGAATTCGATGTTGCAGCCAGCGTTAATAGCGTCAAGTCTGCATTGGGGGAAATACCTTGTGATGTCCTGGCAACACTTGATGGAGCTATTGGTTTGCCTACCATCGACCAACTGTGTAGCCAATTAAGCGATCGCAACAAACAATATACAATACTACATTTTGTCAGTCACGGTAGAGTAACGGATAGCGGTGAAACCATTGTCTACTGGTCAAAAGCTGATAATACAGTAGACGCCATCCCAGCAACGCACTTACTAGAGCGATTGCGGCCGTTACGGGGAGCCAAAGGTTTACCGCACTTTACCTTTCTTTGTACTTGTGAAAGCGCCAGCCCGGAAGCTGAAGGTTCCTTAGGAGGCTTAGGGCAAAGATTAGTCCGGGATTTGGGGATGCCTGCGGTGGTAGCAATGACCGATAAAGTAACTATCAAAACAGCGCAAACCTTAATAGAGAGCTTTTATAAACAACTCAGAGCATCGGGAGAGGTGGATTCTGCTTTGCATGAAGCGACAGCAGCTTTAGCAAAGCGGGGTGATATTACAGTCCCAGCCTTGTTTAGTCGCTTGGGCGGACGGCCGTTATTTAGCGACCAACTCGACCGCAACTTAACCAACAGCGAAATTAAATATGGATTGGAGCGCTTACAAGTATTTTTGCAAGAGCGATCGCCTATACTGCAATCCAAGCTGCAAGAACCAGCCCAGAAGTTAGCTAACGTTCTCAATACAAATACTACAGCCTTAAGCAAAGAAACTCAGCAAGAGCGATCGCAAGCTTTACAAGAGGTCAACAATTTATGTCAAGAAGTCCTTGACCTGACTTTCAATGCTTTAGCTTTAGCAGAGCAGCCACCTGTCTATGATGCTCTGTGTCCCTTTCTCGGCTTGTATCCCTTCCGCATCAAAGACCGTAAATTCTTCTTTGGTAGGGAAAAGTTAATCAAACAATTGCAACAGCAGTTAGCAACCCATAACTTCTTAGCTGTATTTGGCGCTTCCGGTAGCGGTAAATCATCAATGGTAGTAGCGGGGCTGATTCCGGCTTTGTTGGAAAAACAGCCCGATTTAGTCATGGCCTACATGACACCAAGTAGTAATCCCATTGAGCAACTAGCAGCTACTTTGTCAGGGGTGCAAAATCAATCTTCAATCCTAGTCATCGACCAATTTGAGGAGCTTTTCACCCTCTGTACCGATGAAAACATGAGGCTGGAATTTATTGATAAATTCCTGTTCGTCGTGCAACAGCAAACAGTAGCGATTACCATGCGGGCAGACTTTTGGGGTGAGTGTGCTTCCTACCCGAAACTCAAAGAATTAATGCAATGTCGGCAAGAATTGATCGGCCCGATGGATACCGCAGAACTGCGAAAAGCAATGGAAATGCAAGCGGCTCAAGTGGGATTGCGCTTTGAACCAGGTTTGAGCAATCGGATTTTGGATGATGTCCAAGATGAACCAGGGGCAATGCCATTACTACAACATGCACTGTTGGAATTGTGGAAGCGGCGACATGGCAGATGGTTGCGGTCTGTAGAGTATGAAGCGATTGGTGGCGTGAATATGGCGATCGCTCAAACCGCCGATGCTTTTTACGATAGCTGTACGCCAGAAGAACAAGAACAAATCAAGAATATTTTTGTGCGCCTCACCCGTTTAGATGACTCTGAAGAACCGGGAGAGAAACGCCGCGACACGCGCCGACGAGTTGGGTTAGAAGAATTAGTCCCTGCTGGTAGCGATCGCAATCCCATCAAACAGTTGCTCAAGCGATTAGCTGGTGATGGCGCCCGCTTAATAGTTACCAGTGTAGATTCAGCTACACAGCAGGAAGAAGTGGAAGTTGCCCACGAAGCCTTAATTCGTTACTGGCCGAAATTGCTGGCTTGGTTAGACGAAGACCGTACCCTGCTTCAGTTGCGGGAAACTATCCGCCAAGCAGCTTTGGAATGGGAAAAGTTTCAAAAAGACGAAAGCTATCTATTACATCGAGGCGGACGTTTAGAGGAAGCCAAAGAACTATTAAAAAAATCGAATTTTTTTAATTTTTTAGAAGCTAATTACGTGCAAGCATGTGTTGAATTGCGCGATCGCCAACAACAAGAACAAGAAAGTCGTCGTCGTCGCGATATCCGCACAAATAGAACAATTTTGAGTGGAGCAGTTGTTGTTATTGTTACTACTAGTTTGGGGTTAATAGCCTCAATCAAAACCTATGAAGCCGAATTAAATAAAGCCAATTCTCTCAGCCAAAATTCTTTGTTACTCTCTAAATCTCACAAAGATTTGCAATCCCTTGTAGAAGGAATTAAGGCGAGAATGATTCTCAAAAACTCGATAATTGGGAGATTATTGTGGTTCAAAGGCAAAGGTCAAATTGATGCCCAGTCAAAAGCGATCGCAGCATTGCAGCAAGCTATTGATATAGTACAAGCACGCAATCGCTTAACTGCACATACCTCTGCGGTCACAAGTGTGGTTTTTAGTCCAGATGGTAAAACTATTGCCACAGCTAGTAACGACACAACCATCAAACTCTGGGATTTAAAGGGTAAAGAACTGACAAAATCCCCCCTCAACCATAGTGCAGGGGTGACAAGTGTAGTTTTCAGCCCCGATGGTAAAACTTTGGCATCGGTTAGTGAAGACAAAACCGTTAAAGTTTGGGATTTAAACGGCAATCAACTGACAAAATCCCCCCTCAAGCATGATGCAGCGGTGACAAGTGCAGTTTTCAGCTCCGATGGTAAAACTTTGGCATCGGTTAGTGAAGACAAAACTGTTAAACTCTGGGATTTAAACGGCAAGGAACTGAAAAAATTCCTTCTCCAACATGGTGCAGAGGTTACAAGTGTGGTTTTTAGCTCCGATGGTAAAACTATTGCCTCAGGGAGTCAAGACAAAACTGTTAAACTCTGGGATTTAAACGGTAAATTACTACACACCTTCAAGCATGATGCAGAGGTGACAACTGTGGTTTTCAGCCCCGATGGTAAAACTTTGGCATCGGTTAGTAAAGACAAAACAGTTAAACTCTGGGATTTAAAGGGCAAATTACTACACACCCTCAAGCATGGTGGAGAGGTTACAACTGTGGCTTTTAGCCCCGATAATAAAATTCTGGCATCAGGTAGTGAAAACAAAACCGTTAAACTCTGGGATTTAAAAAAGGGCAAGGAACTGACAAAACTCCCCCTCAAGCATGATGCAGAGGTTACAACTGTGGTTTTCAGCCCCGATAGTAAAACTCTAGCCTCTGTTACTAAAGATAATGCTATTACAATATGGAATTTACAGGGCGATCGCCTGAAAAGCTTTATAGGACATGAGGCTGATGTCACAACTGTAGCCTTTAGTCCCGATGGCAGCACTCTTGCCTCTGCTAGTAAAGATAATACTGTTATCCTCTGGAATTTACAGGGCAAGCTTTTGCAAACTTTTGCAGGACATGAAGCAGGAGTGACAAGTGTAGCTTTTAGCCCTGACGGTAATACACTGGCATCTACTAGCAAAGACAAGACTGTTAAACTTTGGAGTATAGATGGCAAGCTGCAAAAAACTTTCACACAACACAACTATACAGTTACAGGTGTGGCTTTTAGCCCCGATGGTAATACCCTGGCATCTAGTAGCGAAGACAGCACTATTAGATTTTGGAATTTAAAAGCCAATTTTTTGCAAACCTTTCGCGGACATCAGGCAGATGTTCTAATTGCAGAAAACAAGCCAGTGTTTACAAGTGTAGCCTTTGCTTTGCCACCACAAACATGTAATCTCTTAGTCTCTGGAAGTAAAGATAAGACTGTTAAACTTTGGAGTATAGGCAACAAGCTACAAAAAACTTTTACAGGACATAAGTATGCAGTTACAAGTGTAGCTTTGAGTCCCGATTGTCAGACTGTGGCATCTGGAAGCGTTGACAATACTGTTATCCTCTGGGATTTAGATGGTCACCCCCTGCATACCTTTAGAGAACATAAGGCAGTAGTTACAAGCGTTGCTTTCAGTCCCAACGGTCAAACTCTAGCATCTGCTAGCGAAGACAAGACTGTTATCCTGTGGAATCTCAAGGACGCCTATAAACCACAGATTCTCAAAGGGCATGAAGCAGGGGTGACAAGTGTTGCCTTCAATCCCAACGGCAAAACTCTGGCATCTGCTAGTCAAGATAATACCGTTATTCTATGGAGTTTCAAAGGCAAGCGTCTGCAAACTTTCAGAGGGCATGAAGCAGGGGTGACAAGTGTAGTCTTTAGCCCTGATGGTAAAACTCTGGCATCTGGTAGTGATGACAAAACCGTTAAATTCTGGCATTTAAAGGAACTCCACACCCTTTCAAAGCATCAGGATTCTGTCAACGAAGTTGTCTTCAGTCCTGATGGTAAAACTTTAGCCTCTGCTAGTGATGACAAAACAGTTCAACTGTGGGATTTCACAGGTAAGCCCCTATCAAGTCTCCCGCATCACGCTGCGGTAGTCACTGTGGTGTTTAATCCCAAGGGCCAAAGCATTGCCTCTGGTAGCGAAGACGGTACTGTTCAACTGTGGGATGTAAAAACTTTAACAAGCAAGGAACCGCGATCGCAAATCCTTTCAAAAGATGGGGCTGTGATTACAAGTATAGCCTTTAGCCCCGATGGTAAAAATCTGGCATTCTCTAATCAAGACGGTACTGTTCAACTTTGGAATTTAATAACCAACAAACCGAAAATATTTCAACAAGAAGGGGCTGAAATAGCAAGTGTAGTCTTTAGCGCTGATGGCAAAACCCTAGCATCTGCAAGTGAAGACAAAACTGTGAAACTTTGGGACTTAAATGGCAAACTGCTGCAAACCCTCAAGCATAAGGCTGGGGTAACAAGTATAGTTTTTAGTCCCGATAATCAAACCATTGCTTCTGGATGTGAAGACGGTAGTGTTAAAGTTTGGAATTTAAACGGCAACAAACCCCGAAGCATCCAATTGCAAATGCCCGATCGCTCCAATGATAACTCTAAAGATGGCATTACCAGCATTGTCTTTAGCCCCGACGGCAAAATGCTGGCTGCTAGCAGTGAAGATGAAACCATCGAACTCTGGAATTTCATGAATTGGGAATTGCAACCGCGCATCTTGAAAGGGCATAAGGCTAAAGTGAATAGTATAGTTTTTAGCCGCGATAGTAAAACTTTAGTCTCTGCAAGTGAAGACGAGACCATCAAAATCTGGGATTTAGAGGGAAACGAACTACAAACCCTCATTGGGCATCAGGCTACAGTTAGTAATGTGGTCTTTAGCCCTAACGGTTATACCCTAGCTTCTGCTAGTGGAGACAATAATGTAATGCTGTGGGATTTCAACGGTTTAGATACAGAACGGCTTCTCGACGAACTGATGGTTCGCGCTTGTAATTGGACAAAGGACTATCTTAAAAATAGCCATGAGGTAGAACAAGAAGATCGACATCTGTGCAATCGCTTTTAGGCTGGAAAATTATGGTGTAGGGATGAGACGAAGGTTATAGCGATCGCTAGTATAATTTTTTGGCAACAGATAATTCGAGAGTTTGATTTATTACAAATCATTACAAATTTTGTTTTATATTAATATTTGCAGCCCTGTTTGCAGATATCTATATTTGTTTAGCGGCGAATTTTATTCGCGAGAATATTTAAACCCATGAGTCAAATAGTCTGGATCGCAAGACACGCCAACCGCCTCGACTTCGTAAATCCTGATTGGTTTCTCACCGCCGAACGACGCTACGATCCACCTTTGTCTGACGATGGTATAATCCAAGCCCACCAGTTAGCAAATCGTTTGCAGGGAGAAAAAATTGCTCATATTTTTGCATCGCCTTTCTTACGAACCGTACAAACCGCAAACGCAGTAGCAGAAGTTCTCAATTTACCTATCAAACTCGAAACAGGCTTGAGTGAATGGCTAAATCCAGCTTGGATGACAGAAGAACCCGAAAGGCTTTCAACTCCAGCCTTGGCAGAATTATTCCAGAGAATTGACATTAGTTACACTCCGCGCATTGCTGCCAATTATCCTGAAACTCACGAAAAAGTGCGGGAACGTTCCGGACAAACTGCCAGATGTCTAGCCCATGAATTTTTTCCAGACAATATCCTGTTAGTAGCACATGGTGCGTCTGTGTTGGGTGCCGCAATGGGGTTAGTCGGTGAAATAGCCAAAACAGAAGTCAAAGCTTCTCTATGTTCCTTGGTAAAAGTGGTACGCGAAGAACCACAATGGTTATTAGAACTAAAGGGAGATACTTCCCATTTGACCCATATAGAGAAAGTGATTCGGTTTGCCTAAATCGTCAGATAGGTACTTAAAATCGTGCCTTTTGCTACGTTGGGTATATCCTCCAAAAAAATAATGAATTCGCCAATAAATTCTATGACTTTGCTACTTGCGGGAGATATCGGCGGTACGAAAACTATTCTGCGATTGGTTGAAACATCCGATTCGCAGAGTTTACATACTATTCATCAGGAAAGTTACCACAGTGCAGACTTTCCCGATTTAGCACCCATAGTGCAGCAGTTTTTGGCTAAAGCTAATACATCGATACCAGAAAAAGCTTGTTTTGCGATCGCCGGCCCCATTGTTAAAAATACTGCCAAGCTAACTAATTTAGCTTGGTTCCTGGATACCGAACGTCTACAACAAGACTTGGGTATCCCGCAAATTTCTTTAATAAACGACTTCGCAGCCGTCGGCTATGGCATTTCCGGTTTAGAAAAACAAGACTTGCATACTTTACAGGCTGGCAAACCTCAACCACAAGCCCCAGTTGGCATTATTGGTGCCGGTACGGGCTTAGGGCAAGGATTTTTAATTAGACAGGGTAACTACTATCAAGTTTTTCCCTCAGAAGGCGGACACGCTGATTTTGCTCCCCGAAACGAGATGGAGTTTCAATTGTTGAAATACCTGCTTGGTAAGCATGATATCCAGCGCATTTCTGTAGAACGCGTAGTTTCGGGAATGGGAATTGTCTCAATTTACCAATTTTTGCGCGATCGCAAATTTGCCAGCGAATCACCAGACGTCGCCCAAGTCGTGAGAACTTGGGAACAAGAAGCCGGCAAGGAAGAGAAAAGCGTCGATCCTGGTGCTGTCATTGGTACAGCTGCACTAGAAAAACGCGATCGCCTTTCCGAACAAACCTTGCAATTATTCATAGAAGCTTACGGTGCAGAAGCCGGTAATCTCGCCCTTAAACTCCTACCTTATGGCGGCTTATACATTGCTGGTGGAATTGCGCCCAAAATCCTGCCGTTAATCCAAAACAGCAGTTTCTTACTCAATTTCACCCAAAAGGGTAGGATGCGTCCCCTGCTGGAAGAAATACCCGTGTATATTATTCTCAACCCTCAAGTTGGCCTAATAGGTGCTGCTTTGTGTGCTGCTAGGTTATAACAGCTGGCATCATCAGTGAGATTAGCATCTCAAAGGCAAAAAATATGACAATTAAACGTCTGTTGCCATTGCTCGCCGCCACATTTATTTGTGGCGGATCTGTTTTGGTGGAAGCGCGTCAACCCAAATCACCTGCGCCTGTTGTCAAAACAACTCCCAAACCAACTGTTAAACCAAAAGTCAAACCAACTATTAAAGCCAAGGTTAAACCAACCGTTTCTCAACCCGTAAAACAACCAAAATGGAAATTATTTACTCCTCCAGATGGGCGTTTTACTATTTTGATGCCGGGAAGACCCAACAGAGAAACCCAATTCCAAAAAACTTACATGGGCGAAATTAACTTAGAAATATTTGTCGCTCAACCACCAAAACAGCAAGTAGCATACATAGTTACTTACAATGATTTTCCTTTTAGTTATGGAGAGATGACTGACCCCCAAGCTGTACTGAATAACGCACGGGATATGGCTCTCAAAACTACGCAAAGTAATTTAATTAGTCAACGAAACATTCGGAGTTCAAATAATCATCCCGGCAAAGAAATTGAGTACATCAATTCTGGAGGAAAAATCACTAGAAGTAGAATGTATGTTGCTGAAGGAAGGTTATATCAAGTAATGGCAATAACGACCAAAAAGCAGCAAAAGACATTAGCTAAAACTATTACGGGGTATTTAAATTCCTTTCAAATAGTTTTGAAAAAGTAAAGTCAAGGGGATTTGATACCAAATTAAAAAATTCTGGTGGTGGCTTTTAACTACCACCAAATTTTAAAAACTTTTTCCCAGTATTGTAGTGCGATCGCTTATGGGTTAAAAATTATATAAAGTTAGCTTAACGTTACAAGGGCGGTTAGAAACCGCGTCTACACTAAACTTTACCCATCTACGTGGGTTTCAAAACCTTAATTTTCTGTTAGTCCGCGTAGTGCGTCAAGCGCAGCGCAAGCGCGATAGGCGGACTTCGCTTGTGTAGCCGCGAATTTTATTCGCCAAGGCTTGATAGGAATCATCAACTTTTAATCATTAAATCATATCTTTATGAGAGATTGTAATTAAATTAGCATGAGATTTTTTATCAGCAACGATAAAATTTTTGTGTTCTAAATAGTTAATTACTCGGTTAACACATTGCTCAATAGTAAATTTATCGGTTTGGCAGATAATCTCTGGATTTAATGGTTCTTCATAGGGGTCAGAGATTCCAGTAAAATGTTTGATTTCTCCTGCCTTGGCTTTAGCGTAAAGTCCTTTCTCATCACGTAATTCACAAACTGTAAGTGGAGCTTTTACATAAACTTCTACAAAATTGGTAGAAGTCTTTTTGAGTTCGTCTCGAATTTCACGGTAAGGGCTGATTGCAGCAACGATCGCAATTATGCCATTGCGACTGAGTAATTCAGCAACAAAGCCAATACGACGCACATTTGTATCTCGGTCTTGTTTGCTAAAACCCAACCCTTGCGAAAGATGGGTGCGAACCACATCACCATCTAGTACTTCTAGTGCGTAATTTCTCAGAAGTAGTTCTTGGGCGACACCGTGGGCGATGGTTGTTTTTCCAGCACCGCTTAAGCCTGTTAGCCAGAGAATTATGCCTTGTTGTTTCATAGTTTTATTTAAAATTTAATCGCATTCTCAAATTTTAAGTAGCGATCGCCTCTAAATTTTGATTACCCAGAAAATTGAAAAGTGCAGTATATAATTTTACAAAAAATCACTTTAGAGGCTTTGGGATATCTTACGAAAAGAGTCAGCAAGAAGGCGACGAAAGCTTTATTATCAGCTTAATGGTGATACAACTTGTGCGATCGTTGTTCGAGTTATCCTTTGGCAATAATATTATGAGCGAATTACAGATCCCACTAGTAACTGATATTTGGATAAAAGCCACTTGGGATGAATATATTGGATTCATAGAAAATCCTGCCTACGAAAAAGCCAAGGGCTACTACCACAATGGACACATGAGGATTGAAATCTACGCAGTAGGAAATGACCACGCCAGCGACCATACAATTATTCTGTTTGCTGTTAACTTGTTTGCCACCATCAAAGGCATTGCTCTCAATGGTAAAGATAATTGTACATATCGAAAAACAGGCTTGAATGAAGCTCAACCTGATGTGTCTTACTACATTAGCGAGAATGCTAATATTATTCCCTACGGTACTTCTATTGTTAACTTAGACATCTATCCACCATCAGATTTAGTAATTGAAGTTGCCAATACTTCCCTTGCTGACGACCTCGGTAACAAACGGTTACTATACGAAGATTTAGGAGTCAAAGAATACTGGATTTCAAATGTCCAAAACGTGGAAATTATGGCTTTTGCCATTGAAAACCAAGGTAGCCGCCGAATTACAGAATCTCAGGTGTTGCCAGGATTAGCTATTTCTTTATTAAACGAAGCATTACGGCGAACTCGTCAAATGTATCAAAGTCAAGTTGGTGCTTGGTTATTGAGCCAATTTCAACAATAATCCTTTAATGCAATTAAGGTGCAAGCCAATGCAACAAAGGTGCAAGCCAATGCAACAAAGGTGCAAGTCAATGCAACAAAGGTGCAAGTCAATGCATTTAGCCAATTTGTTGAGTGGGCAAACGTTTGCCCACCCAAAAGACTTAAACAGAAGTAAAGTTGTTTTGTGTCAGCGTCGTCGTATCAAAGCCAGTGAGTATTGCTAAAGTTTGATTACCTAACCGAATCTCATTACCAGAGAAAGACAACTGACTAAAACTCAAGCCAGACAAACCGATTTTGTCTCCTTGACCCAAACTAATGTTTTCAGCGCGTTTGATTAAATAGGCTTTATGGGCGAAAATGCGATCGCGTTTAAGATCAAAAGAAAAAGCGATCGCATCACTAATCACCGAAAAAAGGCTATAATCCTAGACCGTGATGAAATCAGCAGATGTGAGGGTAGTGGTATTAATACCCGTCAGCGTTGCCAGGATTTCATTGGTGCTGGTAACAATGATGTTGCTGCCAGAGAAGGACAGAGCGCCGAAACTCAGACCCCCAGACAAACCAATTACATCTGCTCCACTAAAATCGGTGATGGTATCGGTGCCGTCTAGGGCGGCGAAGATGAAAGTATCAGAACCATTGCCACCAGTTAAGATGTCGTTGCCAGTACCACCTGTAAGGTTATCTACGCCGTTACCGCCATTGAGAATGTCATTACCAGCACCGCCATTGAGAATGTCTTTGCCACCGCCACTGTTATCGCTTTCTTCCCCTAGCAGGAGGTCATTGCCATCGCCTCCATTGAGGATATCCCCTTGATTACCGCCGACAAGGGTGTCATCACCCCCCAAGCCGTTGAGAGTGTCAGTGCTATTGCCTCCGGCAATGGAGTCATTGCCTGCTGTGCCACTCAGGCTATCAGCACCATTACCGCCTAGAATGTTGTTACCGACAGCCACGGTAACTGTAGCAGTATCAGTGAGGCTACCATCGCTGAGGGTGTAGTCAAAGCTGGCATTACCACTGAATCCAGTAGTTGGAGTAAAGAGAACGAAATCATCTGCCGTGTTGCTGGCTGTGCCGTTATTGTTAAAGACGGCAGTACCGTTAGTCACACCGCTGACACCAGTGATGCTGAGGGGGTTGCTGTCGGGATCGGTATCGTTAGCTAACAGGGTACTTACCGAGATGCTGACGGCAGTATTTTTGGCAGTGGTCGCACTGTCGGGGTTAGCGACGGGGGATTGGTTGCTGGCAGTGATGTTAATCGTGCCGTAGACATTATCGTTATTGGTGGCTGTTCCTGCATCATTTGCTGCACTGTTGCCACTAAAGGTAGGATTACCTACAGAATTGACGGTAGGTAGGACAGTCGGCATTCCCTGGTTGTTGCCGTTGGTATTGGTGGTGGACTGCATGATGAAGATTGCCCCACCTAAGCCTTGGCCATCGTTTAAAGACGAACCACCTGTAGCCGTGTTGTTGGTAAAGCTGGTGTTGTTGAGGGTTAAAGAACCAGTACGGACGAAAATGCCACCCCCTAGTCCAGCACCGCCGCCACCGAGAAAGCCAGTGCCGTCGCCACCGCCGAAGCCGCCGCTGCCGCCGAAGTAGCCGCCGCCGCCGCCGTAGCCGCCACTGCCACCATCGCCGGCAACGCTACTGCCACCACCGCCGCCGAAGCCGCCGCTGCCGGCGTCGCCGACAACACCCCTGCCACCACCGCCGCCGAAGCCGCCGCTGCCGCCGATACCGCTGCTGCCGAAGCCGCCACCGCCGAAGCCGCCGTTGCTGCTGCCGCCGTAGTTACCGTTACCACCATAGCCGCCGTTGTTGCCGTTGCTCGAACCAAACAGTCCGCCGCCGCCGTAGCCGCCAGAATTGCCGAACATCCCACCACCACCGTTGTTGCCGAAGCCGATACCGCTATTACCGCCTTGTGCTGCGTTATTAGTGAAAGCGACATCGGTCAAAGACACATTGCCATCATAGATGAACAAGCCGCCTCCCATACCAGCACCACCGCCACCTTGTTCACTATCTCCGCCTTTAGCTCGTCCGTTGGTGATGGTCAGGTCAGAAATATCGACGCTTCCCGATAGGATGAATAGGGGGCGCACGTCGCCGTTGTCGTTGATGCCGTTGTTGTTGGCATCACCACTGATGCTGTTGCCGTTGCCGACGATGGAGATATTGCTGTTGACGAGGGTTTTCATCACCCCTGTAATGCGGACATCGGTATCGATGCTAATCGTGTCATCCCCTGCCTGTTGGTTGGCTTGGAGAATTGCATAACTGAGGGTGCCTGTGGTTAAGCCAGTTCCGTCATCGGTAGTAGAAGTTACATTAAAAGTTGCCATTTGATTTTTTTCCTTGGTTTAGTTCGAGTCAGTGAAACTTTTGTCCCTTAAAAAAGGAAACTAGATTTAACCGTTGTCTCTATGGGCTGGGGAGCGATCAAATTCGCCAAACCATTGCTAGGATTTGGTCAAAAAGACAACTGATTAGACTGGGTAAATAAATCTGGTGGTAAAATCGTCTGGCGCGCTCGCAATTAGGCATAGAGTAATTCCTGTTGTTTTCAGCGCGTTTGATTAAATAGACTTGATGGGCGAAAATGCGATCGCCTTTGAGGTCAAAAGAAAAAGCGATCGCATCACTAATCAACTAAAAAAGCTATAATCCTAGACCGTTAAGAAATCAGCAGATGTGAGGGTAGTGGTATTAATACCCGTCAGCGTTGCCAGGATTTCATTGGTGCTGTATCTCCATAACGCACCCTACAAATTCAGATGTTTTGAGGGTTTGTAGTAAGCACTTTAGTGCTTAGAAAATAACGACTAAAGTTCTTACTACAAACTTGCTTGTTGCAGGTAGATGCAACTAAGGTGCGGGTTGATGCAACTAAGTTGCAAGCCGATGCACTAAAGTTGCAATTTGATACATCAAAGGTGCAGGTCAATGCATTAAAGGTGCAAGTCGATGCATCTAAGTTGCAAGCCGATGCATCTAAGTTGCAGCCTGGTAGAGAAGGGGAAAATTCAAAGCTTCATTTACTCACTGCTTCTACTGGCTGGGCGACAATCACATTTGCTAGACTATTGCTAGGATTCTTCCAAAAAGACAACCCATCATACTGAGTAAATAAATCCGGTGGTAAAATTGTCAGTCGCGGCTGAAACTCGACTTTGCGACGCACCTGATGTAGTCCCTTAGTATTCAGGCGATTATCAAATTCCTCAGCTTCGTATTCTACATTGGCAAAATCATGCTTAAAGGGTTCCTCTTGTAAAAATTGATAAATCAGCGATAGGGTTTTATCAGGTGCTTGGGTCAATAAGTCATAGTCCACCAAAAGCAAAGAGGCGCTGTGTTCGCTATAAAATGCTTCTTTGAGGGCGTTATAAGCAAACCCCACTAACCGTCCCCCTTGACTCAAGGCTTCGGTGCGGGTGTAAACTGTGGAGCGTTCACCAGCATTATTAAACATCCGCGACACATCAAAAGCGTTTTTTCTAATCAGCCGTTCGATGCTATCCATAATCCAAGCGACATTCCGCACGCAGCAAATCACCTTGGAGCCAGGAAATAGCTCGTGAATTAAGGATAATTTGCTACACCACAAGCGGTTAGTGTCAAAGATGACTTCTTTATCTGCTTGCGGCTGGTAGAATGTGGAAAATATAGTTAAGGTTAATGCTCGTTTTTGCTCAGGGGTGATAAAGACAGAATATTCGTTGTCTTCGCTCATCGCTTCGAGCATTCGGTTCACCAGACTACCAACAGGGCTAGTCATGCTGGCATGAAACCGGGGGTTTTGCCGCAGTAAGGCTCCGAGTAAGGTGGAACCAGAACGAGGTAAGCCGGAGATAAAGTGGATTTTGGCAGTCATGATGATTGATTGGCTTTGATTTATTGCCTTGATATAAAAGCTTTTGCACCTGTGTGTTTTACCCGCACAGGCTAGACAGTTGTTAAAATTTTGCGTTGGTGAGATTATATAGCGATCGCCTCAACGACCGCATCGTACAAAGATCCAAGTTTTGACTAGGATCTTTGTCCTATATAATTGATACTTATGTGAAACGTGAGAGTAGCGTAGGCGTAAGCCTTGTCGTAGACATCGCCTCCACTCTCTGAAGACTGAGCAAGGCTAATTTTTGCAACGCTCATGCATTAAAGGTGCAAGCCAATGCATCAAAGGTGCAAGCCAATGCATCAAAGGTGCTTGCATCAAATAAGGATGATTAAAGCGTGACGAAATTAGCAGCAGTCAGCGTCGTAGTATTAATGCCAGTCAGCGTCGCCAAAATTTCATTAGTGGAAGTCACCAGGATATTGTTACCAGAGAAACTTAATTGCCCAAAGCTTAAACCACCATACAATCCAATCAGATCGCTACCCTTAATGAAATCAGTAATGGTGTCAGTACCTTCCCCACCAGCAAAAGCAAAGATATCGTTACCACTGCCACCTGTGAGGATATCGCTGCTGGCACCACCATAGAGTAAATCGTTGCCATTACCACCAGAGAGGCGATCGCTACCGCCGCCACCATAGAGGGTATCATTGCCATTACCACCGTTGAGGGTATCGTTACCCGCGCCGCCATCCATCAGTCCATCGCCATACAAGATGTCGTTGCCATTATCACCGTTGAGGCTATCGTTACCCGCGCCGCCGTAGATGGTATCGTTGCCATTGCCGCCGTTGATGATGTCGTTACCAAGGGTACCAATCAAGCTATCAGCAAAATTAGTGCCATTACTGTTAAGACCGACAGCCACAGTCACCGTACCAGTATCAGTGAGGCTACCATCGCTGAGGGTGTAGTTAAAGCTGGCATTACCAACGAATAGAAGATTTGGAGTAAAGGTAACGTAATCATCTGCACTGTTGTTGGGGGTGCCGTTATTATTCAGCACGGCAGTACCGTTGGTAGCACTGCTGACAGCAGTGATGCTCAGAGGGTTGCCATCGGCATCGCTATCATTGGCTAGTAGGGTAGTAACTGGGATGTTGACGCTAGTACCAAAGAATGTGGAAACAATGTCATCAACAGCAACGGGGGCTTGGTTGGTTGCAGTGACGTTAATTGTGCCGTAAACATCATCGTTATTTGTCGGTGTTGCCGCATCATTCGCCGCACTGTTGCCGCTAAAGGTAGGCTGGGTACCAGCAGAACTGACACTGCCAAGGGTAGTCGGCATTCCCTGGTTATTGCCGTTGGTATTGTTGGTAGACTGCATAATGAAGATTGCCCCACCCAAGCCTTGACCTGAGTTAGCACCCGTCCCACCTGTGGCTGTGTTGTTGGTAAAGCTGGTGTTGTTGAGGGTTAAAGAGCCACTGCGGACGAAGATGCCACCCCCTAATCCAGCACCGCCGCCGCCGAAGCCGCCGCCAAAGCCGCCGAAGCTGCCGCCGAAGCCGCCGCCGCCGCTGCCGCCGCCGCCGCCGCTGCCGTAGCCGCCGTCGCCGCCGCCGCCGTAGATGGCGAAGCCGCCGCCGCCGCCGAAGCCGCCAAAGCCGCCGTTGCCGAAGTAGCCGCCGCCGCCGCCGCCGCCAAAGCCGCCGAAGCCGCCGTTGGCGGTGCCGTAGCCGCCGCCGCCGCCGAAGCCGCCGTTGCTGAAGATGGCGCCGCCAAAGCCGCCGTAGTTGCCGTAGCCCCCGTAGCCCCCGTTGTCGCCAGTGCTACTGGCAAACAGTCCGCCGCCGCCGTTGCCGCCGCCGTTGCCAAACATACCGCCGCCGCCACGGCCGCCGACACCGCTACTACCGCCTTGTGCTGCGTTATTAGTAAAGGCGACATTGGTTAAGGAAACATTGCCATCATAGATGAACAAGCCGCCGCCGAGTCCTGCACCGCCGCCACCAGCTCCACTATCTCCGCCTTTAGCTCGTCCGTTGGTGATGGTTAAATTGGAAATCTCCACATTTCCGGATAGGATAAACAGGGGGCGCACGTCGCCGTTATTGTTGATGCCGTCATTATTCGCATCGCCGCTAATACTGTGGTTGTTGCCGACAATGGTGATGTTGCTGTTCACCAGGGTTTTCATTACCCCAGTGATGCGGACATCGTTATCAATGGTAATCGTGTCATCCCCTGCCAGTTGGTTAGCTTGGCGAATGGCATAACTGAGGGTTCCAGCAGTTAAGCCAGTTCCGTCATCAGTGGTTTGGTTAACAGTGAAATTTGTCATTTGATTGATTTCCTTTGGTATTAGGTAAATGAGAAGAAAATGGTAAGTTGGGTTGACGCAACGAAACCCAACATCTGCAAGTCTTTGTTGGGTTTTCACACGGTAAGCCCAACCTACAGTCTCTATGCAGCAACAAAGAGAGAAAATTCTCAGCTTGATGAATTCGCCGCTGGTATCGGCTGGGCGACAATCACATTCGCTCGGCTATTACTGGGGTTCTGCCAAAAAGACAACGCATCATATTGAGCAAATAAATCCGGTGGTAAGATTGTCGATCGCGGTTTAAACTCAACTTTGCGACGCACCTGATGTAACCCTTTGGTATTCAGCCGCGAATCAAATTCCTCAGCTTCATATTCCACATTGTCAAAATCATGGTCAAAGGGTTCTTCTTCTATGAATTGATAAATTAGCGATAGGGTTTTATCTGGTGCTTGAGTTAATAAGTCATAGTCCACCAACAACAAACAAGCACTGTGTTCGCTATAAAAAGCTTCTTTGAGGGCGTTATAAGCAAATCCGACTAACCTTCCCCCACCACTCAAAGCTTCGGTGCGGGTGTAAACTGTGGAACCTTCGCCAGAATTGTTAAACATCCGCGACACATCAAAGGCGTTTTTTCTAATCAGCCGTTCGATGCTGTCCATAATCCAAGCCACATTCCGCACGCAGCAAATCACCTTTGAGCCAGGAAATAGCTCGTGAATTAAAGACAATTTGCTACACCACAAGCGGTTAGTGTCGAAGATGACTTCTTTATCAGCTTGGGGCTGGTAGAATGTGGAAAATATCGTTAAGGTTAATGCCCGTTTTTGCTCTGGGGTGATAAAGACAGAATATTCGTTGTCTTCGCTCATCGCTTCGAGCATTCGGTTTACCAAACTCCCGACGGGGCTTGTCATACTGGCGTGAAATCGCGGATTTTGCCGCAGTAAGGCTGCGAGTAAGGTGGAACCGGAACGAGGTAAGCCGGAGATAAAGTGGATTTTGCCAGTCATTACGGTTAATTAGTTTTGATTTGTTGCCTTGATATGAAAGCTTTTGTACCTATGCGCTTTGCTTGCACAGGCTAGGCAGTTGTGACAATTTTGCTGTAGCGAAGTGGATTATAGAGCGATGTCTCATACCATTTCACGAAAATTTTGATACATTTGGATTTTCCGTAGGGGCTTTACAGCTGTACATTGGTGTCAACTTAACGTCAAACGCTTATCCCACAGCACTTTACCCCACCCCTCAATCCCCTCCCCTTGGCAAGGAGAGGGGAAGTTTTGCGTCAGCAAAGCTGGGGTGGGGTAACGCGGATCTTCATGGGAAGTGAGTAAATCCAAAATCGAGTTTTGACAAGGCTTTCACGTTAAGTTGACACGTATGACAGCTGTAAAGCCCCTACCAAGGTATTTGTATCAAGTTGAAAGTGAAACAGTATTACGACAAGCCGAAGCAGCGCGTCTACACCCCAACGATCGCATCAAACAAAGATCCTAGTCAAAACTAGGATCTTTGTTTTATATAATTGATACTTATACTTGTTGGCAGTGTTAAACGTTTGCCGTGGCAAAATCGATGATGTAGCGATCGCCTTTTACGCTTAACCTAGCGGTTGGCAATCAACTACTACGGTTTTAGGACATTATCAGCAAACTGTCCTTTTACATTTCCTGCGGGAGAATACTGACAAACTACATAGACGCCATCGTACTTAGTACCCTCAATTGTTGCAGGGCCGGGTGCAGCACCGCAGCCTACTTTTGTACTGCCTTTCCAGACTACCTGAGTAAAATGTCCGGTTAAGCTAGAAAATACAGGGTTGTTGTAGTCATAGTCTTTAACTTCGCTGTACCAGCTGTCAGTTGCTTCGGTACCTGAGTTTGCTGATTCTCCACCCCAGTATATGTTCTCTCCGACATTGTTGCGATTGGTACTGTGTTCTAAGTCACCTTTAGCTGCTATGGTTTGTGCCCAAGCTTGGGCACTCTGGTTGAGAGTATCATCAATGGTGACGTTAGGACTTTTATGCTTAGCTCGATAAGTGTTGTGTGCAGATACAGCATCGCTACGTAACTTGGCTAAGTCAATAGATGTCTGCCCTAAAACAAGGTGATTAGCGATTGTTGCTCCAGTGAATGCAATAGCTAAAGTTGTAGCTGTTGTTAAGGTTAGAGTCGAAAAGAATTTATTCATGGTTTTGTCTCTAGTTAAGTTAACTTTCTAGGTCAATGCAACTAAAGTGCAACTTGGGAAAAAAGGCACAAGATTCATCGCTTCATCAGTTGAGCGATCGTTTTTTAGTTAGGTAATTACCTAAATTTGCTGTAGCGAAAGAAATTATAGAGCGATCGCTTTTGTGAGCGCATCGTACAAAGATCCAAGTTTTGACTAGGATCTTTGTCCTATATAAGGATTAGTTATAGTTATTAGCAATGTAATAAAGGTGCAAGCCGATGCAACAAAGGTGCAAGTCGATGCAATAAAGGTGCAAGCCGATGCAACAAAGGTGCAAGTCGATGCAATAAAGGTGCAAGCCGATGCAACAAAGGTGCAAGTCGACGCAACAAAGGTGCAAGCCGATGCAACAAAGGTGCAAGCCGATGCAACAAAGGTGCGGTTAGGTGAGCAAACATTTGCCCACCCAACAAAGTTAAACTTTCACAAAAAATCTGATGCAAATGTAGGTTAGGTTGAGGGACGAAACCCAACACCTCAAAACACTATCTAGGTTGGGTTCTCCCACGGTAAGCCTAACCTACGCATCTAAAAGACGTTGCATGAATCGAGATGATTAAAGCGTTACAAAATTAGCGGCACTCAGCGTCGTAGTATTAATACCAGTCAGCGTCGCCAAAATTTCATTAGTGGAAGTCACTAAGATATTGTTACCAGAGAAACTCAGTTGCCCAAAGCTTAAACCACCATACAATCCAATCAGATCGCTACCCTTAGAGAAATCAGTAATCGTGTCAGTACCTTCAAGAGCAGCAAAGGCAAAGATATCGTTACCATTGCTACCTGTGAGGGTATCGCTGCCAGCACCACCATAAAGGAGATCGTTGCCATTACCACCTGTGAGGCGATCGCTACCGCCACCACCGTATAGGGTATCATCACCATTACCACCGTTGAGGGTATCGTTACCCGCGCCGCCATCCATCAGCCCATCGCCATACAAGATGTCGTTGCCATTATCACCGTTGAGGCTATCGTTACCCGCGCCGCCGTAGATGGTATCGTTGCCATTGCCGCCGTTGATGATGTCGTTACCAAGGGTGCCAATTATGTTATCCGGTTGATTCGTGCCATTACTGTTAAGACCGACAGCCACAGTCACCGTACCAGTATCAGTCAGGCTACCATCGCTGAGGGTGTAATTAAAGCTGGCATTACCAAAAAACAGAAGATTTGGCGTAAAGGAAACGAAATCATCTGCACTGTTGTTGGCTGTGCCGTTATTATTGAGGACGGCAGTACCGTTGGTAGCACCGCTGACACCAGTGATACTGAGGGAGGAACTATCAACATCGCTATCGTTAGCTAGTAGGGTGCTAACTGCGATGTTGACGGTAGTACCAAAGAATGTGGAAGCACTGTCATCACCAGCAACAGGGGCATCGTTAACAGGGGTGACAGAGAAACTCCGAGTTTGTCCGGTTAAACTAGCTGTGCCATCGGTGACATTGTAGGTGAGGGTGACAGTACCGTTAAAGTTGGCTGTTGGGGTGAAGGTATAAGTGCCATTATTGTTATTTACCAATGCACCGTTAGTAGCAGTTAAGTTGGCAACGGAAAGGATATCACTAGCATCGACATCCGTAAAGCCTGCTAATAAGTTTGCCGCAGTAATGGTAATCGCTATATCTTCTGGGGTATTACTTAAAGTCGCTGTGGGTGAACCTGTTGGCGCATCGTTAACGCCGTTGATAGTCAGGTTAACTGTGGCACTAGCAGTGCCGCCATTGCCATCGCTAATAGTATAAGTAAAACTGTCGCTGGCACTAGCTCCTACGCCCAAGGATTCAAATTGACCGTTGGGGTTGTAGGCGAATGTGCCATCGGTGTTGAGAGTGAGTAGCGCACCAGAAGTTAAAGTAATTTGATTGCCAACATTAGCCGTACTACCGTTGACTGCGCTAACAGTGAGGATATCACCTGTATCTAGGTCAGTATCATTGGCTAGTACGTTGCCACTGAAGGCGGTGTTTTCATTAGTGGTGCCACTGTCATTAACGGCAACTGGAGCAAAGTTGAATTGAAAGTTATCAAATGCAATACCGTTAGGATCTCCTGTGTTGTTGACACTAATGCGGGTGATGTTTGTAAATGATGATAAATTTACAAGATCTGGAGTTAACTGCTGACCATCAGTAATGAGATCAACTGTAATGGGCGATCCTGTAGTAGTAAAAACATCAATTTTGCCACTAAGACCAGCAGTATTATCCGCAAATACAGAAAATGATAAATTATTAACTGGTTGAGCAAAATCAACATTCAAAATTCGATCAAACCCGGTGGAGGGATTTATTGCAAAGATTGCGTTTGGTTGAGAGGGTGCGAAAGAACCATAATTAAATGCTACAACAGAACTTCCTACACCAGATGAAAACGTTACTCCTGAATACTGATTGCTTACAACTGTATTAGGAGCTAAATCGTCAAAATTGATAGTTGTCATAGCTATTACCTTCGTTGTTTTTTGTTAAGTTTGCTGAGGTGAAGTGGACTATAGAGCGATGTCTGACGACAAGCCGAAGCAGCACGTCTACGCCTCTGTGAGCGCATCGGACAAAGATCCAAGCTTTAACTTCAATCTTTGGACTAGATAACTATTGCTTATGTCAATCATGAGAGTGGCGTAGGCGTAAGCCTTGTCGTAGACATCGCTTCAGTGTTTTTCAAGCGACTTCCAAAGAAAAAATATTCCTTTGTAGAGGCGTACAGATGTGCGCCCCTACAGCGTATTGCATCCAAACGAGAATGCTATATCTAAGTGGCTCAATACCGTTTTGGCAAAGGAAATAATTTATCCTTAAACCTTCTACTCTCTGTGCCTTTCTTCGTTCAAAATTAATTAGGTTTGATTTGTTGCCCAGAGAATTTGAACGTTCCTACAGGCGGGACATTATTTAACAACGGATTAGCATTGAGGTTGAATAAGCGCAGTGTGATAGTCCCTTGTACTGTCTGCGTTTGGGGATTAAAGGTAGCTTGGTAGTCGGCGCGGCCAAAGCCACCGGCTCCTGCACTTCCAGGAAAAGCAAAGGTGATAGACCTAGCACTTACTCCAGTTTTGCCATTACACTTCCAAGCGCCTTGTCCGCTACTAAAGGGATTGAAGACGTTGGTTACACCACCTTGATTGGAGTCAGTGACAAAAAAGTTACCATCTGCGGTCAGTGTAATAACTCCACGAGAGGAGACGCTGTTATCTGGGTTGAAGATTGTTGTTAGATAAGCACCAGTGACGTTAAGGCGACAAGGTGCTGTATTTGCTAGAGTTTCGGGTACGGTGAAGTCGTTACTCCTAGCAACATTAGGACTAGCAAGTAAGGTACTTGCTAAAACTGAACTAAACAATAAAGTATTGCCAAACCAGATTTTATTCATTGTCAGGTGAGGTAATTACCTAAATTTTGCTGTAGCAAGATGGATTATATAGCGATTGCCTTAATCACCGCATCGAACAAAGATCCAAGTTTTGACTAGGATCTTTGTCCTATATAATAGTTACTTATACTTATTAGCAGTGTTAAAATTTTGATGACAGATGACAAGTGATACAGAGTTTTGCAGAGTTCTCATCTATGCAAGAAAGCGATCGCACAAGTAATATCAAGTGCGATCGCTCACTTAAAATGTCTTAATTTTACTTAGCTCATGATGCGACTGACTTTTTGCGACTAGGACGCTTATAGTCCGATTTTTTCTTCAGTCCTACTGCTTGAGCTTGATCGCTATCTAATCCATATTGTCCGCGCACAACTTGTTTCATTGCTAATACGGCATTGTGAAATTCCCATTCTGCTAATCGCGCAGCATCAGCCGCAGCACGGTATAAAGTTTGTTTTTCGGTTTCCGCTTGTTGCTGGGCTAACATAGCTTGATAAGCTTGCTGTAATTTGGCAGCAGAGGCATCAGCACGGTTAGTTTCATAGGTACTGACGGTTTGTAAACCGTACCATGAACTTACATCTTCACTAATTAATTGAGGGCGCAAACGGCGTGTTGTATTTTGGGTAGCCATATTAGCATACTGTTATCAGTTATGTATTTAATGTACCCATTGTCACTCTAAAGCTATCAGTAAGGTGAAAGATTTACAGCAGTTTTCATTTGTATGAAGTTTAGAGCCAGGAGGGAGAAGAATAACTTAGACATCTCCAAAAAACAATGTAGAGACCTAGCAATGCTACGTCTCTACTGGGTTTTCGGTTAACGCAGAATTAATTTCTTGGAGATGTCTAATAAAAACTGCTGTAATACAACAAAGGTGCAACCCGATGCAACAAAGGTGCAACCCAATGCAACAAAGGTGCAACTCGATGCAACAAAGGTGCAACTCGATGCAACAAAGGTGCAACCCAATGCAACAAAGGTGCAACCCAATGCAACAAAGGTGCAACCCAATGCAACAAAGGTGCAAGCCGATGCATTTAGCTAATTTAAGAATCGAGAACCTATATACAAAAGGCGAGACGTTTCTATTGAAGTGATATTACTTATTTATTGCTAGATAGAAATTTTCAGAGAATAAGTAATGACTTTAATTCTAACCGTTCTAAGTATAATTGCTGGGATTATCATATATATTGGTTTTTTACACTTACTAATTGCCTCTGGGCGATTAAAACCCGCACTAAACTTATGCTTTGGATTAAGCTGCTTGGTAGCTTTTGGTTATGTTTTGGCTCTTATAGCTGAATATAAAGCCATGAATGTAGACGATTATATAAATGCCACAAAATTACTAAGTTCTTTGGGCTATATTTACGGCATTACTATAGCTTGGTTTGTGTCTGTGTATACCAATATTAGACCAGTGCGTTTAATTTTAGGAATCAATAGCCTGTACTTCATCAGCCTGTTAATCAACCAAATTTCACTGACAGGAATTCTCTACTCTCATATCAGCAACCTATCAAGTATTTCTTTGCCTTGGGGCGAATCGATTCCTTACCCAGAAGCTACGCTCAATCCCCTATTCATTTTCCAATTATTAGCTTTCTTCAGTAATACTGTTTTCGTTTTTTTTGCCTGTTACCTTCAATATCGGCGCGGCGAGAAACAAGCAGCACTCACTCTCGGACTAAGTTTAGCAATTTTAATAGCAACTGTTCAACACGATCGCCTAGTAGATTTGGGAAAGATCAAATTTATATACCTGGGTGAGTTTGGATTTATGTCCTTCGTGGTAATTATGAGTCTACGCTTATCCAAAGATTTAATCCAAGCGGTAAAACTACGCGAACAATTGCTAGAAAGCGAACGGCTACGCAAAACAGCCGTGGAAGTCGAGCGAAATCGCCTCGCTCGTGACTTACACGATTCAGTGTCGCAGACATTGTTTACTGTAGCGACTATTGCCGAAGCTTTACCTAGAGTTTGGAAACGCCACCCAGACATAGCCCAACAAGGATTAGAGGAACTCGCCCAACTCACACAAGGCGCTTTAGCAGAGATGCGAAATTTACTAATCGAATTGCGTCCCGATGGTTTGGCAGAGAAATCATTAGGTGAATTAATACAGCAGTTAGCCAAGGCGATTTCTGGACGAGCAAGTTTACAAGTAACAACAACGGTAAAAGGTAATTTTTCTTTATCTAGTGAGGTAAAGCTCGTTTTCTACCGGATTACTCAAGAAGCACTTAATAATATTATTAAACATGCCCAAGCTACGCAAGTATCAGTCAGCCTTGAGTACGATTTACAAAAGCTGGTCTTGGCTATCAGTGATAATGGCTGTGGTTTTGACCCTAGAGAGATACCATCTGGTCATTTAGGGATAGCAATTATGAAAGAACGAGCCGAGTCCATTGGCGCTAATTTTCACTTATCAAGCTATTTAGGAAGGGGAACTGACATTTCTCTAAGTTGGTCAACCTCTATCTTGAGAATAGAAAATTCATAATTGCAAATGAGTCATTAAAGTGGGCACAAATAAACTTAACTAAATACAATCGACATTTTTGCTTTTTATTGCTCAATAGTAAGGTTTTTAGAGATATTTATTTTTCGTAATATAGTTAATTCCAGTTTAGACAAGCTTGTTTTTCTGCCTTTGTTTACTGTTTCTTATTCTCTATTCCCACTTTTACAGAAGAATTTTCTTAACTAAAGCTGATTGCAATACATAAAACTCATATTTGATTTATACGAAGCTAGGTACACTTTTATTCGTTTTTAGCCCAACCCTGTCTCCTGCCTCTACGAATAGTTCAGCAATCAAATCGGAATCCTATAGTTATATTTATTTACCTTGACTGATTTGGAAAATACAGATTATTATTGATATTTGCATTTGCAAAGTTTTATTGTCTGCTGGTAAAAAATTCAAATTAAAGATTAAGATTTTTTTCTAAAAAATTAACGATGGAATAATAGAAAATAATATTAATCTATTAAAAAAATAGTTTTAACAACCCGGATTTAAATATGGAAACAGATAAATTGGTCAAACCAATTCGGGTCATAACTGTTGACGATCATCAAATCTTGCGGGGAGGTATTAAATTTCTCTTGCTGGCCTTTGATGATATTGAGTTAGTGGGGGAAGCGGGTAATGGAGATGAAGCAATACGTCTTTGCGAAAACTTGCAACCAGATGTAGTGCTGATGGATTTGATGATGATGGGGATGAATGGGGCGGAAGTCACAAGAGTTATCCGCAAAAAATACCCAGAAATCCAGGTTTTAATTTTGACCAGTTTTCTAGATAAGGGGTTAGTACAGAAAGCAATGCAAGCCGGAGCCATTGGCTATTTACTCAAGGGCGTCTCGATTGATGAGTTAGCGGATGCTATACGTTGTGCTGCGATTGGTCGATCTATTTTGGCAGCAGAGGTAATTCAGGCGTTGGTGCAACCGACTCAACCATCATCCCCTCCTGCATACGAACTGAGCAGGCGACAAGCAGAGGTGTTAACACTCTTGGCTTTAGGATTGAGTAATGAAGCGATCGCTCAACGAATGAAATTGAGTCCTTCTACCATTAGACATCATGTAAGTCAGGTACTAAATAAGTTAGGAGCAACCAACCGCACGGAGGCTGCTACTAGGGCGGTGCGAGTTGGATGTGTTTAACCGTGTTTTGTCTTCTTTAGTAGAGACTTAGCAGTGCTACGTCTTTACTGAACAAGACAAAAAAAGAAGATATTAAATGATTAGATTTTGTAGGGTAGCACAGCTAGTTGTGCTACCTACCCTGCTTTGTACGTCAAGCAAATGAGAAAGACCGTAGGATGTTTGATGCCATTGAGCAATTTCAGTGGCTCAAGTCACCCATTCAGGTGAAGGCATATAGATATACTGATGCCTAATATGAAGGAAGATTAAGCAACTATGAAGCTGATTATGCGTCTAGTTGTTAGCTAGTTTATAAAAATTTAATTCCAAAACTGACAAAACTCCGTATTCTGCACTTTTCCTCTAACTAAGGCTACTCTCACACAGCAATATTTACAGGCTTCGATAATATGGTTACGTACATAGAAATTCCAGTTATTGGCAAAGTAAAGCATCCATTACGCTGGCTAATTGGGCTGATGGCAGGGGGAGCCTTAGTTGTTGGTACATTTGCAAACTTTACGCTGATAAATCAAGGTACAAACAAAGAAGACATCGATCGCCTAACTGTCCCAGTTGCCGCACAAAACGTTACATTGCGGATAACGGCTAGCGGTAAAGTCGTGCCAGTGGAGAGCGTGAATATTAGCCCCAAAAATCCTGGCGTGCTGTCGCAATTGTATGTCGAACAAGGCGATCGCGTTCAAAAAGGGCAAATTCTCGCCCGCATGGATAGCGCAGCCATAGAAGCACAAAAAAGTCAATATCTTGCAAACTTAGCGCAAAGTCAAGCACAGTTAGCCGAAGCCCTTGCTGGTAGCCGTCCTCAAGAAATAGCCCAAGCTAAGGCGCGATTAGCCCAAGCCCAAGCCCAGTTAACCCAAGCTCGTGTAGGTAATCGTCCCCAAGAAATTGCCCAAGCTCAAGCCCAAGTAGATGCAGCTCAGGCAAAGGTGAATTACACCGCCGAACAAGTAAAGCGTTACGAATATCTATATCAACAGGGTGCAGAGAAAAAACAATTATTCGATCAAGCCCTCAGTGAAGATAAAAGTGCCAGAGCTAATTTAGAAGAAGCGAAAAAGCGATTGTCTTTAGTTCAAAGTGGTTCTCGCAGTGAAGAAATCGCCCAACGTCAAGCGGCTGTTAATGAAGCACGCGCCGCATTAGTACTCTTGGAAGATGGTACCCGTTCTGAGGAAATTGCCCAGCGTCAAGCAGCTGTCGCATCTGCTGAGGCTCAGTTGAAAGGCGTGCAAGTGCAGCTGGAAGATACAATTATTCGCGCTCCCTTTTCGGGAATTGTGACGCAAAAGTATGCCAACGTTGGTGCGTTTGTGACACCCACAACTTCCGCGTCTACCAGTGCGTCGGCAACTTCCAGTTCAATTGTTGCTGTAGCGCGGGGTTTAGAAATATTAGCTCAAGTTCCCGAAGCCGATCTTGGTAGAATCAAACCGGGACAACAGGTGGAAATTGTCGCGGATGCTTATCCAGACCAAGTTTTTAAAGGACACGTGCGCTTGATTGCTCCGGAAGCAGTGGTAGAACAAGGTGTGACATCCTTCCAAGTGCGAGTTGCTCTGGATACTGGCATAGATAAACTGCGTTCTGGCTTAAATGTGGATCTGACTTTTTTGGGCGATCGCGTTAATAATGCCTTAGTATTACCAACAGTTTCCATCGTCACCGAAAAAGGTAGAACTGGCGTACTCGTACCAGATGAAAATAATAAACCTCAATTCCGTGAAGTCACAGTAGGAGCGCAAATCAAAGACCAAACTCAGATTTTAGGAGGAGTTAAACAAGGCGATCGCATTTTTGTTAACCCACCGAAAGATTACAAAATTGAAAAGGCCAAAGAAAAGGATAATTCTTAATTCGTAATTCGTAATTCGTAATTCGTAATTATTAAGACATGAATTTTTTAGAAAGCGTGCAAATGGCGGGGAAAACCCTGCTATCGAATAAACTGCGTAGTGCGCTCACGATGTTGGGTATAGTTATTGGTAATGCTTCAGTTATTGCCATGATTGGTATTGGCGAAGGGGGGCAAAAATTTGTTAAAAAACAACTGGAATCGCTAGGGCCAAATGTATTATTTGTACTGCCAGGAAATCAAGAAACTCAGCGGATTTCCTTTGAAGTGCCAAAAAATTTAGTATTGCAAGATGCTGACGCGATCGCTTCTCAAGTGCCAACAGTGATAGGAGTTGCACCAGAGTTAAATCGAAGACAAGTAATTATTTACCGTAACCGAAACACCAATGTCAACATTATTGGTACAACTCCTAGCTTTTTATCAGTGCGGGATTTTGAAACTGATAAAGGCAGGTTTTTTAACGAAGTAGACATTAAGCGCAGCAATCAAGTTGTTGTATTAGGTGCAGACTTAGCAGAAAAATTATTTGGTAGTGGTAACGCTGTCGGCCAGCAATTGCGAATTGGCAATACCAGCTTTCAAGTAATTGGGACATTAATAGCCAAAGGTTCCAGCGTCGGAGCAGATTATGATGAAGCTGCTTTAATCCCGATTACAACTTCTGCAAATCGCCTTGTGGGAAAGAATTCTCCTTATGGAATCGCCTTAGATTACGTGGTAGCTGCTGCTCGTGATGGTAATAGTGTGGATGCAGCAGAGTTCCAAATTACGAATTTGCTGCGTCTAAGACACAAAATTAATGATGAAGACGACTTTACGATTCGCACCCAGAAAGATGCTTTGCAAACAGTTGGTCAAATTACGGGCGCATTGACAATTATGCTAGCAGCGATCGCAGCCATATCGCTGTTTGTCGGCGGCATTGGCATCATGAATATTATGCTAGTCTCCGTCACCGAACGCACTCAAGAAATCGGATTAAGAAAAGCGATCGGTGCAACAGAGCAAGATATTTTGCTACAGTTCATCATTGAAGCAGTAATAGTTTCTGCCGCCGGCGGTTTAGTTGGTACCGCCGTTGGCGTTAGTGGCATTCTCTTAGTAGCAGCCTTAACCCCTTTAGACGCCGGAATTTCTACCGTAGCAATTGCCACAGCAGTCGGTGTTTCAGGCGGTATCGGTTTATTCTTTGGTGTTGTTCCCGCACGTCGCGCAGCTAAACTCGACCCAATTGTTGCCTTAAGAAGTGCTTAAGAAGAGGCGGAGGAGCAGAGGAGGACATTGCTGAATTTGAATATGAAATCTAAAAATCACCTCTTCTCAACTCTTACTCTCTGCGACTCTGCGACTCTGCGTGACATAAATTCATAATTCTCAATCAGCAACACCAAAACAAAGGCGGGTGCGGGGATTGAACCCGCTAATCCCCAAAATGTTGGAGATGTAACCGATAACCCTCAATTCTTCGTCCCCGAAAGGCAAGTTGCGAACAAGGGTAACCCGCCATGAAGTTATGAAGGATAAAGTTTTTCATCCTTTATCCTCCACTAATTTTTATAACTCACCAGTAGCTAGCATTTGGATAATCCGAGGCGTACCCGGATCGAACCCTGCCAAATCCCAAGACAGCGGATCTTCAGGATCTACCAAAGTAATGCGGTAAGGTGCCAGAGTAACATACACCGCCTTGACGTTGGGATTTACCTTTTGGCGGTACTCCTTGAGTGCTTGACTTGGATGCTTATACCCAGCCCAACTTTCCGAGTCAGTCCAAAAGCAGACAACATCAGCTTTGAACTTATTTTTAATCATCCAGTCGTAAGCCACAGACGCATCAGTTCCGCCGAAGTTTTGGTTGCTGGCTTTGCGAACCGCAGAACTAAAACTATCTTTAGCGGTGATATCCAAATCTCGAAATTCCGTAGCAAAGCCGCGAATTATGTAGTTTTTCTCTGCTTTTGCTGTGACTAGTGCCATTGTGGTGGCAATTTCACAACAACTCAGTCCCATATCTGCAACCAAGCTACCCATAGAACCAGAAACGTCTACGGCGTGCATAAACACTTTACCTGTGGGTTGCACCACATCAAAAGACAATTCAACTGCCTTTTCTAAAATGTCCACAATCCGCGAAACTGGGTTCCAAGTCTTCTGGCTGCGTCCTAATCTACCACCAGATTGATAAGTTTTGAGTGCTTTCAAAACATCAATCGGATGGATGCGACCTTTACGCAGATATTCTTTATTGTTGAGAACTGCTTCCACTCGCTGCAAGTTGGCGCCCTCGTCAGTTCGCAACACACCGAGTTCAGTCAAAGAACCCAGGTTACGCAGCATCGCACCTATCGGCATTTCCTGAAATAGCAACTGCCAAGCAGCTTTGTCCATTTTGCCCACAGGTGCAGCCATTTCGTGAGTTAGGCGTCCTTGCAAAATAGCTTCATGGGTTTGGTTAGGGTTCCGCTTGAGCCATTCATACCACCAAATCTGCGCCAACGCTTCTGAAGGGATGTCTGCTGGTAATTCATCCCAGCCTCTCACAACCCACTCAAATAGTTGACGGTGATTTTCTGTAGGCGGTTTGACATGGAACAACCGCAATGCATCCCGGTGGGTAAATCCTTGGCGCTGTTGATATTTCAACAGTTGATAAGCTAAACCTTTGACATCTTCTCGTGATAGCCAAGTTTTACCAGCTTCGCGCACCACCTTGCCAAATCCCCGCAGAGATTTGGTGTAGTTTAACCATTCATAAAAATGGCTACCTGTGCGGACAACTTGGGGGAAAATTTCACCAAAGGCTTTTTTTGCTTCTGGCGTTTCACCCATTGACAGCAAAACTAAAGCCAAAATCGGCGCACTGTTATTAATGGCGCGTCCATCGCTAGCATAAAGAATTTCTTCTGCCACGCGACTGGGATTTTCAGCAACAGCTTCTTTAACTACTGCGACAAAATCTTCAGTTAATTCGTGTTTGCCAGCATAGTAAGTGCTTTTTGCCGTGCCAATCAAAAGACAACGGCGCAGCATCTTCCAAATGCCAGCATCAAACATCCAACCACCGGAACGTCCTTGAATCATCTCGGCTTCGCGTCCGGGGATAGGCTGATTTTGTGGTGTAGTTGTTTTCTTTTTAGTAAAGAAATTGTAATTCATCTCTTCATCTCCCGGCCTTTGCAGGCAAAAATGAAAGGTGGCGGAGCAGGAATTGAACCTGCGACCTCTCGAACCCTAATCGATAACCCTAATTCGTCGGCCTTTACAGGCAAGGGGTGAACAAGGGTGTTTAGCGCTCTACCGCTGAGCTACCCGCCACATATTAAAGTTAGGAGTTAGAAGTTAGGAATTATGAGTTTTGAGTTAAAAATTTTTGAATTGAAAACTTTCAACTCCTAACTCTTCACTCCTAACTACTTTGCTCAATTTGGTGTAGTGGAGCAGGATTTGAACCTGCGACCTCCCGCTTGGCAGGCGATAACCCTCAATTCTTCGGCCTTTGCAGGCAAGGAGCGAACAAGGATATTTAGGCGCTCTATCCGCTGAGCTATCCACCACATGAAAATTTTGGATTTTAGATTTTAAATTTTAGATTTTGGATTAAATCTAAAATTATTTGGTGTAGCGGAGCAGGATTTTCACCTGCATCTCCAGAAGTTAAATCGAGGGGGTTTTAGTATGCGATAACCCTCGATATATCGGCCTTTACAGGCAAGTTGGAAACTTTATGTGGGCACTCTGTTATTTGAGCTATCCGCTACTAAGGAAAGCTAACTCCTTGATGAACATCTGCTTGTATTATTAATGTAGTTTATGTAGTACAAGATGTCAAGTGTTTCACAAACTAATTTATTTGTACTACTTTGGTCGGGTGCGTAGGTGTAGCTCGCCGCAGGCATCGCTACACTTTAGCAAACAATTTTTGCGAGATTTCTCAGTTATAGTCTTCAATTTGTACGATTTTCCAATCTCTTAGACCCACCAAAAAACATTTTTGCCGGAAAATTTGCCAAACTATACAAAAAATGTCCAAATTTTTGCCAATATAATAGTAATTATTTTCCAAAATTCACTTGGCAAAAATGAGGCATGAGTGAACAAACCATAGAAGGTAACGGTAAGGCTTTTCTCGTTATACTTTTGCCCCTCTCGTTTTTGATTATTTTCCTGGTTGCCACGTGGAGAATTTTACTGGCAGGAATTGTGCTGGTAATTGCCTTCAAGATTTGGCAGGAATATCAATGGCAACAGTGGACTGTGCGAGTTAACCCCATTTTTCATCAATTAGTTCGGGAAAATCAGGGAAAACTGACGCCAATGGATTTGGCAATCCGAGGCAATTTTCCCGGAGCAACTGCAAAACGCTACTTAGATACCAAAGCTCAAGAATTTGGCGCTAGTATCCTAAATTATGACAGCGAAACTCCGTACTATTACTTCATAACTGCCAGCATTCTGGGCAACATTCTTGATAGTAGCGAACCTGTCAAGCAACTTTCAGCTCAACCAATTTCTAAAACTCCGCTATCGTTTTTAGCACCACCATCAATAGAACAGGAGGAAGAACCCGACGAGGAAACTGAATCGCTCCCAGAACCAACCCATAACGAAACTACAAAAACGCTAGAAAAACAATTAGTATTTGGCTCTCTAATTCAATCCGAACTAGCCAAGCGGCTAAATGTTTATTCCAGTACAGTTTATAAACGACGCAATGACCCAGAATTTCCAGAGTGGAGTCGCAGCAGAGACCCCGATGGTATTGCTTGGTCATACTCGGAAAAAACTAAAGAATTTTTCCCACTGGAAGAATAATCAGGATACAAGGCAAAAGTAAAGAACTTCAAAGCTTTACTTTTGACTTTTTACTTCTAAACCAACAGCTTCGCTGATGGAATTTAATCCGCTTGCTTCTAAATGGGAAAGCAAACCTTTAAGAATCCGGCGTACCATCATTGGGCCTTCATAAATCCAGCCGGTATAAACCTGAATCAAGCTAGCACCAGCAATAATTTTTTCCCAAGCATCTTGTGAAGAAAAAATGCCGCCAACGCCGATAATGGGAATTTGTCCTTGAGTTTGCCGCCAAATAAAACGAATTACTTCAGTGGAGCGATCGCGCAATGGTTCGCCGCTAATTCCGCCAGCTTCTAACTGTGGTGATTTGCCAGTTTGCTCTATTATTTGGGTTTTGAGTCCGTCACGACTAATAGTAGTGTTAGTGGCGATAATTCCCGCTAGTTGGTAGGTTTTAGCTAGCGAAATAATGTCAGAGATCGCTTCATAAGACAAATCTGGTGCTATCTTGACAAAAATTGGTTTTTGTGCAGTGTTTTCTTGTTGTAATAACTCTAAGATGGCACTGAGCATGGTAGCATCTTGGAGCGATCGTAGCCCTGGCGTATTTGGCGAAGAGACATTAACAACAAAATAATCTCCCAAATCCTTAAGCAGGCGAAAACTCTCAAGATAATCCTGTGCGGCTGCTTCTAGAGGAGTTACCTTAGATTTACCCAAATTTATTCCTATGGGTATTGAACGAGTTAACTCCTGCTTTTTTGGTGCCAATCTTGCTGCCATTGCTGCTGCACCACTATTATTAAATCCCATCCGATTGAGAGCAGCTTTATCCAATGGCAAGCGAAACAAACGCGGACGCGGATTTCCTGGCTGTGCGTGAAAAGTTACAGTTCCCAATTCCGCAAAGCCAAAACCCAAACTTGGCCAAATGTTAGCAGCAACGCCATCTTTGTCGAACCCAGCAGCTAAACCTACGGGATTTGGGAACTTTAGCCCAAACAAATTTTGTTCTAGACGTGAATCATCCAAGCACAAAGATTTTTGTAGCCGATGATTAACCCAACTAGCAGCAGGATTGCTACCTGCTTGTGATAGCCAATTAAAACTGCTAATTGTCTTTTGGTGTAACCACTCTGAGTCTGCTTTTACCAGATTGAACAACAGTGGACGAATTGCAACTTGATAAATATCCATTAGCTTTTTGTAAAGAGAATTCAGAATTCAGAAGTCAGAATTCAGAATTTATACCAATTAAAAAAACAATGCAACAAATCATCTTGTAGAGACGCGATTCATGAGCCAGCGCATTGCGGGGGTTCCCACGCCACTTGCTACCCTTCGGGAACGCCAAGGGCGAACAAGCCGGGAAACCCGTCCAACGCAGTGGCTCCCCGTTGTAGCGACTGGCGTCGCGTCTTCACTAGCTAAATCAGCAATTTGGTTGGAGTTAGTTACGGGTTTAGAGAAGTTAATTTTGAGAACCCAAACCTTTTAAGAATTTAAGCAACGCTTGATTAACTACTTCGGGAGATTCTACGCTTACCCAGTGACCGACATCAGGAATGATAACTTGTTCTTTCAAGTTCAAAAACCACTTACTCATGTCATCAAGTTTCATGCCAGGAAAATTGAGCACTGGATCTTTTTCACCAGCAATGAACAATGCTGTTTGGGATATCTTTTTGTCTTGCAGTTGAGGGGTAATTTCTATGTTCCGGTCAATATTGCGATACCAATTTATCCCCCCATGAAAGCCAATGCGTTGATACTGCTCTACATAATAATCTAGATCCTCTTGAGTTAACCCCAAGGGCGGCTCCTCAGGATCGATTAACCCGTCTAGAAAACCAGATGTTGATGGTTTAGGTTTAGAGAAAATTCCCTCAGCGTTGGAACCCTTACCAATAGAGTAAATCATCCGCAAAGAACGGGCTATATCGGCTTCCAATTCAGCTTCCGCAACTCCAGGCTTTTGGAAATAGACTGTGTACCAAAAATTATCTCCAAAATTCTCTTGCTTTGTTAATAGTCCGACTGGGTAACGAGAGTAGGGGACGCTCATACCAACAACAGCATTTACTCGTTCTTCATAAAGCAGTGCTGTGTTCCAGGCTACAATTGTACCCCAATCATGACCGATAACTGTGAAGGTTTCACGACCAAGGGCATCAGCAATACCAACAACATCCCCAGTCAAATGGATAATGTCATAAGCATTTACGTCTTCTGGGGCATCGCTACCACCGTAACCTCGTTGGTCGGGAACAGCTACCTGGAAACCTGCTTCCACAAGCGGGTCGATTTGGTGACGCCACAGATACCAACATTGAGGCCAACCGTGAAGCAAAATTAGCAGAGGCCCTTGACCCTCGACAACTGTCCTCAGATTAACGCCGTTGGTCTTAATAGTACGAAAGTTACGTTCTTTCATGTTAAAACCCTATTGTATTTTACTATTGACCTGTTAATAGCTGTTTTGTTAATTACTATTTACTGTTTTAATACCTGCGGCAATATTATTCAGAGTCTGTTTCTGGGCATCTTATATATTACAAGTTATGTAAAACGATAAATCAGATGGGGCAGCCGCAAAAAACTATAGCCGCTGAACAGCAGATCCTTTCATTGGGGCGTGTCCTCCAGAGCCTTAGGGAAGAAGATGATGTTGATGTTCTGATTCAAATTATTATTTCTTATCTCGAAGAACAGTTTGACTACAAACTGGTTTGGATTGCTCTTTACGATCGCCTAAATCACGTATTGTCGGGTAAAGGTGGTATCATTCCTCAAAAAGATAGAAGCCTTTTATACCAAAAAGTTGTTATTAACCCTGGCGATTTATTAGAGCAAGTAGTAATTGAACAACATCCCTTAGGCGTTGCTGATTTACGAGCTGAAACCCGTGCAGGTGAATGGCGAAAAGTTGCAGAAAAATTCCAAGTCCAAGGGACAATTGCGATCCCAATTCGCTATAAAGACCGCTGTTTAGGTTTGCTGTTATTAGGTTCAGAACGCTGGGGTTATCTACTAACAGGAGAAGCAAAAGCTCGGTTGATGATGGTTTTAGGTCAACTGGGGGCAGTCCTTTATCAACATGAAATACATTTACAGCAAAAGCAAAGCAGGCGAATCGACGAGCCATTATTAGAATTGCTAGAAAATGTACGCAATCTGAGTAACTTGAATCAAAGACTGGAAGCAGCAGTCCAAGCAACCCATAAATTTGTTTCTCCCAACCGAACTAATATCTACTGGTTTGAGCGCGAAGGGCGATATTTTTGGTGCCGGATGAGCAATCAACTAGTGAAAATCGATCCTAATTCGACGACTGAGGCAGCAGCGGGAATGACTGTGCAGGAGTTGAGCGATTTTTATTATGCTTTGTCAGTCAACCAAATTGTTTCCATTGGTGATGCCCGCAGTTCTTTAAAAAGCCATTTTACGGCAAAATTGTTGCAACGTTTGAAGGTGCGATCGATTTTAGCAGCTCCGATTACTTGGCAAAAAAATTTGCTCGGTTTTATAGCGGTGGAAAGTAACGAACCTCGAATCTGGACAGAGACAGATAAAAATTTTGTCCAAGGTGCTGCTGGCTTAATTTCTTTAGTTGCTCCCAATGAAAACAGCGAAAGTACAATCAAACAAATTCAAGAAGATGCCCAATTAACTAGCCAGATTGCCCAAGGTATTTTTAGCGAACACGAACTTCAAGAAACCTTACAAAATTGTGCGAAAAGAGTTTTAGCTCGATTTACTGCTACTCGCTTTTTGCTATTGCAGTACGATGCAGAACACAATAACTATCAATTTATTTATCAAAGTCAGCCGCATAATCGCCGAGCGTTAAAATTTGCCCTCGATACCCTTAAAGAATTAGATGGACAACTTTTACAAAATTCAACTCAAGCGGTGGAAATTGAGAACTTAGATGAAGATTTACGCTTTTTTAATTGGCGTCCCTTCTTGTTAGAAAATGGGATGCGATCGCTACTGATTTGTAAATGCCTTCACGGTCACATACCACCAGCAATTTTGGTCATCGCTCACGAAACTCATCGGACTTGGACAACTTTAGAAAAAGAATTACTCTGGGCTGTCAGCCAACAAATTGGTGTAATTGTTCGTCAGTGGCAGTTACACGCTCGCACCCAGCACCAACAAAAAATTTCCCAGGCATTTGAGCGATGCCTGCAAATTCTGGCAGAATCGGAAAACAGCAAAATTGAGCCAGAAAAAAAGGAACTAGAATGTACGGCACTCGAACAAATAGCGGCGATTCTAGGCTGTCCGCTAGCGGTCTTATTTTCCTGGTCGCCTGGCGATCGGTGGGCAGAAATTATACCTGGGGTAACTACCAGCAGCCAATTTGGGATTTTTGCCGATGCATCGATTTGTATCCAAACAGAAGCGCTAATTCAATGGGCATTGGATACAGAAGGCTACCTGATTTTGAAAGTTGACGATTTACCGCCCGAAACGCGTAAATGGTTCAATACTCCAGATAAAGGGCAAATTTTTATCATGGCATTGCGTACTAATACCGTGCATGAAATTACAAGTGTAGTTTTATTAGCAGACACTCAGGATCGCCCCTGGACAGAACAAGGTCAGAACACCACAGCAATTCTAATTTCTCAATTAGCTTGGTGGCGTCGTCAAAAGCAAATTAACCAGCTCTTAGAATCGACAACCGAGGAATTACGACAGCTCAACTGGTACAAACATCGACGCCTAGAGGAAATCCAAAGAATAACAGCACTGTCTTTGAGCCAAATACGAGATTTAGGTATTCCTGCAAACGAACTAACTCAGATGCGCTACCAGCTATTGCTACGACAGTTAGACCATGCAGCGACTTCCATGAGTGGATTAGTCAAACTAGAACAGTGGCAGCTGCACAAAAGCTGGGAAACTATGCCCATAGCTAGTTTATTAAAGCGATCGCTCGAACGCATCGATAATTTAGTCAAACAACAAAAGCTGTGGATTGGCGTACACGGTTTGGGGCAACCGATTGAGGATGGACAGTCACCAAAAAGCGGTTTATTACCAAGAGCTGTTCCTGGCTCTAACCCTCAATCTGGAATGGCGATCGTCGGCGATATTATGAAAATTGAATTAGTGATTCACGAATTATTAGTTAATGCTTGTAACCGTTCTCCCAGTGGCGGCAGAATTGATATATGGTGTCGTCGTTTAAGTGACTATAAATCCGCAGATACCAAGAGAAATATATCCCAGTTCGGACAAGATAGTGGTGTGAGGGTAGCACCTACTCCTCAGGCATCCTTAGAATTATCAATTACACACAATGGTGCGATCGAATCACAACTACTGACAGACTTAGAAAAAAAGACATTCAAAGATGTCCTTGCTTCCTCTAACCTGAACAAACCACCAGGTTTGCACCTGGTAATTTGCCAAAATCTCATGCAGGAACTAGGAGGAGAACTGAATTTCTATCAGTTACCTGATAATCGAGTAGTTAGCCGTTTAGTTTTGCCCTTAGCTGGTAATGATTCCTAATACCAATTCGCAATTCGCAATGGGCTACGCCCCGCTTCGCTAACGCAATTAAAAAACTTAGCAAGGTTTTGGTGGGTTTACATCTGTTTTATTATTTTAGTGAAATGGTATAACAGAGCAATTCTATTTGATACTATTTCACTCAATTCTTGATACAAATCATTTTTCTTTCTTCCTCTGCTCCCCCTGCTTGCCTAAATATATCAACCTTAAAGTGAAACGGTATGAGTTCTCAGATTTTTTGTATCGATTCTTCCTTGTAAGGGCAAATCATGGAGTCTCTGGCAAAAACTTCAGGGCGCACAGCTATTCTCAAATTAACGTAAAACCGATACCCTGCAAGGAAATGAAGAACGGTATTGCCACACCTACCACCTACAGCCTAATTTTGGTCAAAATTTTCTTAAAAGCCCAAGACCTCCATTGATTTTTCAAGTACTTCTTTGGGGCGAAATGGTTTAGTCAGATATAAGTCTGCACCAACCTCAATTCCTTTTTGTTTATCAAATTCTTGTCCCTTAGCTGTCAAAATCACAATGTAGGTATCAGTCATTTGCAGATCGTGTTTTACAATTTGACAGACTTTCAAACCATTCATTTTAGGCATCATCACATCGAGAAAAACCAAGTTTGGTTTTTCTGTTTTAATCATTTCGAGAGCTTCTTCACCATTTCTAGCAGTTAAAAGTTCGACCCCCTCATCTTCTAAAGCTTCTAGGGCTTGTTCCATTAAAATTAAGATATTGGGTTCATCGTCAACAATTAGAATTTTTTGAGTCATAGGATGATTGGAGAATGGCAAGTGGGGAGTGGGGAGTTGAGAGTTGAGAGTGGGGAGTAGAGACAGGATTAACCCTTGCGTGTATACGAGTTAAGAATTATTCTGCTTGTCAGCTTGTTTTCTTGTCTCCCGATTTCCCTATTCCCTACTCCCTATTCGCTAAATTAACGATCCGACAGCATGATGAAGAATACATTCTCCAATTCTTTTTCAAAACGTAATGTTTTCACGACTAAATCAGCTTCTTGAGAGAATATAGAATCAATAACGATCGCATCAGGTTTAACTGACAAAGCTTTCTTGATGCATTCTTGAGGATTAGAAGCTTCAATTACGCTGTATCCCTGAGTTTGTAGGACATCGGATATGGTTTTTAAAGTTGAGGCATTTTTATCAACAATTAATACTTTTTTACTGGAAGTGCCTTGAGTAAGTAGTAAGCCGATTTCGCTAAGCAGGTCTTCTGTGTTGATGGGCTTAGTAAAATAGCGATCGATACCAATATGGTAGCCGCGTTCCTTGTTTTCAATAATCGACAAAATGATAATCGGAATATCTGCGGTTTGGGGATCGTTTTTTAAGACGGCTGCCACATCGAAGCCATTGATTTGAGGCATCATCACATCCATGAGAATCAAATCGGGACGGACTGTTTTAATTTGATGAATTGCATCCATACCGTCTTTGGCTTCTCGAACGTTGTAGCCTTCGTTTTCCAGTTGTTGGCGCAGCAGTTCCCGAATGTTGGCATCATCATCTACCACTAAAATGGTCTTGCGGTTGGCGTTGGGTGCCTTATTTGTACTAATGACGTGTTCTTTGAGTTGTTTTACCAGAGTATCTAAATTCAGCTTGGCACTGCTTTTGTGATTGTTGGTGTAAATCGGAATAATAAACGAAAACGTACTACCCTTACCTAGTTCACTCTCGACCCAAATTCTACCGCCGTGATGTTCGACGATTTGCTTGCAGATGGGCAGTCCTAAGCCTGTGCCTTTGGGTTTGTCGGTGAGAGTGTCGCCAACTTGCCGGAATTTCTCGAAGACTTTCGGTTGGTCTTCAGGTGCTATGCCAACGCCTGTGTCAATGATGCTCATACAAATAGCGTTACTCTCTTTTTGGATCCGGCAGGTAATAGAACCGGATGCGGTAAACTTGATCGCATTGGAAATCAAGTTAATCAAGACTTGGAGTAGACGGTTGCGATCGCCGACTATTTGGGGTAATTCAGGTTCGATCTGAGTAATTAGCTCTAAGCCATTGGTTTCAAATAACGCTGAGGTGGAAGTAGTCGCCCAATCTAGTAACTCGCTAGGATCGAGGGGTTGCATTTGCCATTCAACTTTACCTGCTTCCATCTTGGCAATGTCTAAGACATCGTTAATCAAAGATGTCAGTCGTTCTGCCTCAGAGACAATAATGTTAAGGTTCTCACCTACACGCTTGATTGTTTTCTGAAGCTTGCGGTCTTCAGTAGTAAACATGGGGAAGACGTCGGTTTCCAACTTTTCTTTAATGATGGAAGCAAAGCCGAGGACAGAAGTCAGTGGCGTCCGCAGTTCGTGGGAAACTGTGGAGATGAAATCCGTCTTCATCTTGTCGATTTCTTTTTCCGCAGTTACATCTCGAATCAGCAGCGCCGAACCAAAGCAAGCAGCAGCTTCGTTGGCTGACCCTCTTTTGAAGATGGCTGTGGCTACTGCTTGACCGATACGTTCTTTTGCTAGGCAAACTTCGGCAGCAAACACTTCGCTGGGATGGGACTGGGTTTTTTCCACCAAATCTGCTAAACCGGATATCGGTAGTTCCCGATAGTCACCTTTAAGGGTATTGGCTTTTAATCCATACATCGCTAAAAACGCAGGATTGAAGTGGGTAATTTGTCCAGTAATATCTGTCACTAACAAACCATCCGCTAAGTTGTCCAAAATGGCGTTTAAACCTTGGGCTTCTGCTAGTGTATTCTCTAAGGCAGCAGTCCGTTCTGCAACTCTGGCTTCTAGTTCTTGATTCAGTTGCCTGAGAGCAATTTCTGCTTGTTTGCGGGCTGTGATATCAGTATTAATTTCTAGGACAGCGCAAGGTTCGCCAGAAATGCTCCGTTGCAAAGTCCATCGACTTTGAACCGTAATCGGCTTACTATTACAGCCGATCTGTTGTACTTCTCCTTCCCAATTGCCTTGCTGTAATAATTCTGCAACGATCGCTTCTTTTGGTTGGGCAAAAGTTTTTTCGATTAGTGTGTAAATGTATTGGTCTTTTGCTTCCTCGCGCGTCCAGCCGTAAAGCCTTTGTGCGCCTTGATTCCAGTACAAAATTTTGTCGTTCATATCGCGGACGATAATGGCATCGCTGGAATGATTTAACATATCCATCAGCCGTTGATTTTCCGCTTCTGCTAGCTTGCGATCGTGAATATCAGTGCAGATGCCAATCCATTCTCTGATGCTGCCGTCTGGTTCTAATATGGGGGTGCCATTAACAGCAAAATGGCGGTATTTGCCATCCTTACCACGTAGGCGGTATTCGGTTTGATATAAACTCCGCTTTGCCACGCCCTCAACCCAGCTTTCTGCTGTACGATCGCGATCTTCAGGATGAATGGCATCGAGCCAACCCGGCCCCTCAAATTCTGCTTGAGTTTGACCAGTGTACGCCATCCAGCTGAGCATTTCACTGGGGATTCCCACTCCCTCAGGTGTAGCCACCCAGAAAATTTGTGAGATAGTTGTCACCAAACAACGAAACCGTTCTTCACTCTGTTGCAGAGTTTGTTCTGCTAATTTGCGATCGTGAATATTGGTGCAAGTGCCAATCCATTCTCTGATGCTGCCATCTGGTTCTAAGACAGGGGCACCACAGACCGAGAAGTAACGGTATATACCATCTTTGCCACGGAGTCGGTATTCGGTTTGGTAGATACCTCGGTTTGCCACAGCATTATTCCAAGCTTCTGCACTGTGGGCGCGATCGTCAAGATGAATCGGATCTAACCAACCCCAACCTCCTACTTCCTCTTCCGTCTGACCTGTGTAGGCTATCCAAGTCAGCATTTCACTACTGATTCCTAGCCCTTCTGGAGTAGCACCCCAGATGATTTGTGAAGTAGTAGTTACTAGAGTGCGATATCGTTCTTTGATGCGCTGATTTTCGGCTTGTGCCAGCTTCTGCTCGTGAATATCGGTGCAGGAACCAATCCACTCTCGAACGCTGCCGTCTTCTTCAATCACTGGGGCACCACAGACCCAAAAGTAGCGATAATTACCATCTTGACCGCAAATTCGGTATTCAGTTTGATAAAGACTGCGGTTGGTGACGGCAGAGTTCCAGACTTGGGCGGTGTGGGCGCGATCGTCGGGATGAACGGCGTCAATCCAACCTCCATTCTCAGCTGCTGCTAAACTTTGACCTGTATAAGCAATCCAGCTTTCTAGTTCAAAGCAAATACCTTCTGGTGTGGTGACCCAAACAATTTGCGTGTTTTTTGTGACCAAAGAACGGTATCGTGCTTCGCTGCGTTGCAAGATTTTTTCAGATTGGCATTGTTGCTGGGTAGACTTGAGGTCGCTAATGTCCTCTACAGTTAATAAGATTAGGCGATCGCCATCTTTCTCCACCAGCACTGCCGAAAGCCTGACTGGAATCAAATGTCCATCTTTGTGGATGTACTCTTTCTCACAAGCTCCATAGCGGCCAGTTCGTTCTAGGCTCTCTAGCATAGCTGCATCAGCACCATAATTTGCCAAAGTCAGCTGCCAGTAGTTGAGATTCAGAGTTTGGGCGACAGTCTGCCCCAAAATCGCTGCAAAAGCAAGGTTGATGTCAATCAGTGTCCCATCCATTCGGCACAGTACCAGACCAACTGGACATTGTTGAAATAGCTGATGGTAATATTCATCAAGTTGGTTAGACATGGTTGAAGTTTCCTCACTGGTTGAGATGGCTGGGGTTCTGGCAACAGAACCAGGACAATAAGGTGGCGTAAAGCTTTAAGGAAATCGGATGGCGTTGGAAGAGCTGGTAAATTTGATCTGGTGGTGCAGCATCAATGTCTGGATTGTGTTGTGAAAGTCGCTGGATGAGCTGAGTGTGGCGGATGAGCAAATCAGCCGGTTTAAGCATTGGTGTTGTCGATGGGATAAAGCCTTCAGGATCGACAGTTGAAGATAATTCGCCCATAGAAGTTGGTACAGCAGAATTTACAGTTTCTACCGCTGAATAATTCACCGGAATTTGAATCCAGAATTCTGTGCCTTCACCCAAGTGAGAACGACACTTGAGAATTCCCCGATGTCTGTCTACAACAATTTGGCGGCTGATTGCCATGCCTAATCCAGTTCCTTTACCAATCTCTTTGGTAGTAAAGAAGGGATCGTAAATGCGTTGGATGACCTTTTCTTTCATGCCTGGCCCGTTATCGGCAATGCGAATTACCACCCATTCGTCATCCAACAGTTGGGTGCGAATGCTGATTTGGGGAGATGAGGAAATGGGGAGATGAAAATTGGAGTCCAATGGGGTCGCCTTGTCCTCTTCCCCATTTTCCATTCCCTCTTCTAAAGCATCAATTGAATTTGCCAGAATGTTCATAAACACTTGATTTAATTGCCCTGGATAGCATTCAATCAAGGGGAGTTTGGCATAGTCTTTAACGATTTCGATTACTGGACGGTTACCAGAGGCTTTCAGACGATGGCGAAGAATCATCAGCGTTCCATCGATGCCATCGTGGATGTTGACGGCTTTGATTTGGGCTTCATCATGGCGGGAGAAATTTTTCAGGGATTGGACAATTTCGACAATGCGATCGCTGCCCAATTTCATCGAATCCAGCAGTTTGGGAAGATCCTGCATGATAAATTCCACATCAATATTGTCTAGCTCTGTTTGCAGATCTGGTGGAGCCACAGGTAAAAATTTCTGATAGTCTTGCAGCAGGTGTAATAAGTCTTGGGCGTATTCTGCAACATACCTCAAATTGCCGCAGATGAAGTTCACCGGGTTGTTAATTTCGTGGGCGACTCCGGCAATTAGTTGCCCCAAAGAAGACATTTTTTCGCTTTGGATTAACTGAGTTTGTGCCAGTTGCAACTCTTGGAGAGCTTGTTGAAGTTTTTGCGTTTGGGCTTTTGCTTGGATGGCTGCTTGGGTGCTTTGTTCGTAAAGCAAAGCTTTTTCGATGGCGATCGCTGTTTGCGAGGCAAAGATACTCACGAGTTTTAGGTGTTCGGCCTTGTAGCAGTCGGTTTTGTCTGTACCAATGGCGATCGCTCCTAGTACGCGTTCTTTTGTTCTTAAAGGTACGCAAATCAGAGCATTAACATTTTTTTCTCCCGATAATCGAGAATCGCTTTGCACGTCATTGACTAGTTCTGCTCGACCCGTTCGTACAATGCTGCCAATAATTCCCTTGCCTGGTTGCAGCTGATTCTGCTCACAAAACCCTCCAAATTCACCAATAATTTCAAACTCAGCTGCATCCGGACTCAGCAATAAAATTATGCCTGCTGACGATTCAATCAATTGACTCATTTCCTGAAGCACGAGTTGGGCAATCTCTCGCCTATCTAAACTCGTTGTCAATTGAGTCGAGATATCGTCAAACAAATCAATTTCTTGATATCGCTCCAGTAATTCTTTAGCAAGTATTTTCTTCTCAACTTCCTGTTTTGCCAAAAATGAGAGCAAACTCGCAACTAAAGTTGCCTGTTCTTTGCCAACAACCCAACCGATGATTTCTCCTGAGACTTCAATTGGATATCGATTTGCTGATGTTTGCTCGCCAATACTAGTTACCTTTGTCCCGTCTATCAGTTCAATATCAATTGCGATGTTCAGTCGGTATACTAAATCCTGAACCAGAGATGCTAACTCTTCTTTGTTAACAATCTTTTTAAGGCTAACTGCCGACATGAAACACCTCATCTAAAGTGGCTGGCAAATTTCCGGCAATCAAAACAGCTGAATGATTAATTTCATACGCTACCCCTGGCAGTAAGTTTGCCAAGGCAAATATTTGAGGAATTCCCATAAAAATCGAGAAAATATAATAATTTGCTAACGAGACTAGTTTTCCCAGAAAGGTTAGCAGCGTAACATTCATATTAAGCAGCAACTACCCTTCGAGTGTCCAACAAAGATGCGCTTCATGGATAAAACTGGCTTAAGGTTCAGCGTTAGCGAAGCTCACCGTTCGCGTAGCCTCTCGTAGAGAAGGTCTCGCTGCTTTATAATTCTTTAGAATTTTAACAATAAGTCTTCCGATAGATTGACAACACATTTATTTTGCCAACAGATCCTTCCTTCGTGGCAAACTGGTTATAATTATTTTCCATCCCTCTGAGAAATCAAACTTTCATTCAAAAAGTATTTATATGGGACGTGTTCGTTCTAAATCTGACCTACCTACAAAAATCTGTCCGGTATGTCAACGTCCTTTTACATGGCGTAAAAAGTGGCAAGATTGCTGGGAAGATGTGAAATACTGCTCAGAACGTTGTCGCCGTCGCCGTTCTGAAGGTAACAAGGGATTGGGGACTGGGGACTAGGGAATGGGGATTGGGAGATGGGGAGATGGGGAGATGGGGAGATGGGGAAGTGTGGGGAGTGTGGGGAGTGTGGGGGGAAAGATTTCTTCCCCATCCTCCCACACCTCCCACACCTCCCCCACCTCTGCCACTCCTTGCTTGCCCTGTTTGTTCAATACCCAATGCCCCATGCCCAATCCCCAATGAAATCAACTGCAAGACAGACCCAAATAGGCCAAAGAATTGATGGAGTTAAAGGTGCAACCTAAATTAATTATTCATGGTGGGGCTGGTAGTTCTCTCCACGGTAAAGGAGGATTGGAAGCGGTACGCCAATCGCTTCATATAGTAATAGAACAAGTCTATTCTTTGCTATTATCCGGAGCAACCGCTTGTGAAGCGGTTGTACAGGGTTGCCAAATGCTGGAAGATAACCCCCGCTTTAATGCTGGTACTGGTTCAGTACTGCAATCCGATGGGCAAATCCGTATGAGTGCTTCGTTAATGGATGGCGCATTAAAGCGATTCAGTGGTGTAATTAATATTTCGCGGGTAAAAAATCCCATTGATTTGGCACAATTTTTACAATCCTCACCAGACCGAGTGCTATCAGATTTTGGATCGGCTGAATTAGCCCGGGAAATGCAAATTCCCAGCTATAACGCTTTAACCGATCTCCGATTGCAAGAGTGGATACAAGAACGCCAGGATAATTTTAAAAGTACGATGGCTAATGTCATCGCAGAACCCGAACTGGCAGAAACGAGTAATGCTGGTCGCGGTACTATTGGCGTAGTAGCTTTAGATACCTTTGGAAATATGAGCGCGGGTACTTCTACTGGCGGAAAAGGCTTTGAACGGATTGGTAGGGTAAGCGATTCTGCGATGCCCGCAGGTAATTATGCTACTAAACAAGCTGGAGTTAGTTGTACTGGTATTGGCGAAGATATTATTGATGAGTGTTTAGCACCCAGGATTGTGGTGCGGGTGACTGATGGTTTGTCGTTGAAGGATGCTATGGAGCGATCCTTTAAGGAAGCGTACCAAAATCAACGGGATTTAGGAGCGATCGCCTTAGATGCAACTGGCGCGATCGCTTGGGGTAAAACCAGCGAAATCTTACTCGCCGCTTACCACGACGGCGAAAAAATTGGTGACACATTGGAATGGACTGGCAATGAATTAATTGGTTATTGCTGAAAAAATGGGGAGTGGGGAATGGGGAGTAGGGAGTAGGGAAAATGAGGGAGAAGTTGTAGTACTCTTTTCGCTTCGATTCTGTGCCTCCCCCACTCCCCATTCGCTATTCCCTACTCCCTTTTTCAAGAGCTACGTCACAACCTGCGTCACTGAAACCTTTACTGGTACTTTTTTCGTGAAAGACAGACCGTTTTCATTTTTATCGATGAGAATGGTGTCTCCGGAAATAAAGGTATTTTCGAGTAACTTGGTAGCTAAGGGGTTTTCTACTTCTCGCTGAATTGCTCGTTTGAGTGGGCGGGCGCCGTAAACTGGGTCATAGCCTGCTTCTACCAAGTAATCACAGGCACCTTGGGAGATTTCCAAGGAGATTTTTTGATCTCTGAGCAGATTTTCGACTCGTTTGAGTTGGATGCGGATGATATGCCGCATTTCGGAACGGCTGAGGGTATGGAAGAGAATTAAATCGTCAATGCGGTTGAGGAATTCCGGGCGGAAATGCGATCGCAAGTTGTCCATTACCCGCTTCCGCATGGTTTCATACTTGGAATCATCACCAGATACATCCAATATATGTTCGCTACCAATGTTACTGGTCATGACAATGACGGTGTTGCGAAAATCTACTGTTCTCCCCTGAGAATCAGTAATTCTGCCATCATCTAATACCTGCAATAAAATATTAAACACATCGGGGTGTGCTTTTTCTACTTCGTCCAACAACACCACTGAGTAAGGACGACGCCGAACTGTTTCGGAAAGTTGACCGCCTTCTTCGTAGCCGATGTATCCAGGAGGCGCTCCCACCAGCCGAGAAACTGAGTGTTTTTCCATATACTCGGACATATCGAGGCGGATCAATGCATCGTCAGAATCAAAGAGAAATTGAGCTAAAGCACGGGCGAGTTCGGTTTTACCTACGCCTGTTGGCCCCATAAACAAAAATGAACCAATGGGACGCGAGGGGTCTTTCATTCCCGCACGGGCGCGACGAATTGCGGCTGCTACGGCTTCTACAGCTTCTTGTTGGCCGATGACTCGTTGATGCAAATGACTTTCTAGTTGGAGTAATTTTTGCCGTTCCGATTCCAACAGCCGATTAACGGGAATTCCTGTCCATTTGGCGACTATTTCGGCAATATCTGCTTCAGTAACTTGCTCTCGGAGCAAAGTGGAACCTTGGCTTTGAATTTCTAACAGTTTCGCTTCTTTGGCTTCGCGATCGCGTTGGACTCCTTCCAACTTGCCATACTTCAACTGTGCGGCTTTATTCAAGTCATAAGCACGTTCTGCTTGTTCGATTTGCACTCGCAGCGCGTCTTCTTCTTTCTTTAGGGCACTTATCGCTTCTAATAGCTGCTTTTCACCTTGCCATTGGTCGTTAAATATGTGTTGCTTCTCGGTCAGATTGGCGATTTCTTCCTCAATTCGCTGCAAACGTTCTCTAGTTTGGATAGTACCTTTTTCTTCACCAGCTAATGACAGCTTTTCCATTTCTAACTGCATGAGGCGGCGGTCGATGGTTTCCAATTCTGCGGGTTTGGAGGTAATCTCCATTTTCAACTGTGCGGCGGCCTCATCTACTAAGTCAATGGCTTTATCTGGTAAAAAGCGATCGCTAATATAACGTGCTGACAAGGTTGCTGCTGCGACTAAAGCCGAGTCAGAAATTTTAACGTTGTGATGGACTTCGTAGCGTTCTTTCAATCCCCGCAGAATGGATATAGTATTTTCTACACTTGGCTGATCTACGAATACTTGCTGAAAGCGGCGTTCTAGGGCAGCATCTTTTTCAATGTGTTTGCGGAACTCATCCAAAGTAGTAGCACCAATGCAACGCAATTCTCCCCGCGCGAGCATGGGTTTGAGTAAATTTCCCGCATCCATCGCCCCTTGTTGATTGGAACCTGTGCCGACTACGGTGTGTAATTCGTCAATAAACAGAACGATTTGACCGTTCGATTCCATCACTTCGCGCAGAACAGATTTCAAACGATCTTCAAACTCACCCCGGTATTTTGCCCCAGCAATCAAACTACCCATATCTAAAGAAATGAGTTGGCGATTTTTCAGGGATTCGGGAACATCACCATTGACCATACGCTGTGCTAATGCTTCCGCGATCGCAGTTTTACCAACTCCAGGTTCGCCAATCAAGACCGGATTATTTTTGCTGCGGCGTGACAATACCTGAATTACGCGACGAATTTCGTCATCCCGTCCAATTACCGGGTCGAGTTTTCCAGCTTTTGCCTGTTCTGTTAAGTCTCTGCCAAACTTTTGTAAAGCCTCGTAGCGGGATTCTGGATTTTGATCTGTGACTTTTTGGCTACCGCGAACAGCTTTGATTGTGGCTTCTAACTTCGCTGGATCTGCATTAAAGCCTTTGAGCACCCGCCGCCCAACGCGTTCATCATCTGCAAAAGCTAGCAGAATGTGTTCTACAGAAATGTAGGAATCTTTCATTCTGGCTCTAATTTCCTCGGCTTGGTCTAGCAAAACATCTAAACTGCGACCGAGATAAAGCTGATCGCTTTTACCAACTTTTGGCTGACGTTGGGTAAAAGCTTCTAATTGCTGCTGCAACCTGATTGGATCGACCTCAGACCTAGCTAAAATACGTATTGCTAAACTAGTGGGTTCTTCTAACAGAGCAATAATTAAATGTTCGACATCTAGTTGCTGTTGTTGATAAGCACGAACTATATCCTGAGATTTCACAATCGCTTCCCAGGCTTTATCTGTAAATTTATTCGGATCTGTAGGTTGCATCTTTAAAAGTTTCGATTTGAGATTTTTATTTTAGGGATTGGGTATCGGGCAAAACCCTTCGGGTAGGGAAAAGGTGAAAGGGGAAAGGGAAAAGGTAGGGTTTATTCCCTTTCTCCTTTGCCCCTTGCCCTTTGCTCCTTGCCCTTTACCCCTTGCCCTTTGCCTTTGCCCTTAGCGAAGCCATCTCCCCAATCCCTACCTATTCCCTAATTTAAAACGAAAACATGCTGATGAGCGTAGTTTGCCAAATGGTACTATTTAGAGCGATCGCTGCGTTGCTCGTTAACAACAGTAAATAAATTCTTAGTTTTAGAATTACTGACTTACAAGTTGCTCTTGTGATTCGGGTTTGATTGCCGAGCCTTGAGTTCCCAGTTGAATCAGTTCAATTTTATACCCATCTGGATCTTCCACAAAAGCAATTACTGTCGAACCATGTTTCATTGGCCCTGGTTCGCGCACGATTTTACCGCCTTGATTGCGAATTTCTTCACATTTACTGTAAATATCATCAACCCCAAGAGCAATGTGACCGTAAGCATTACCTAATTCATATTTTTCTACTCCCCAGTTGTAGGTTAGTTCTATCACCGTGTTATCGCTTTCGTCACCATAGCCTACAAAAGCTAGGGTAAATTCTCCTCCTGGATAATCTTTTCGCCGCAGTAATTTCATACCCAGAACTTCACAATAAAATTTTAATGACTCTTCAAGGTTGCCTACCCGCAACATTGTATGTAGTAATCGCATACTGACCTTTGCTGACTTACTGAATTCTTATATTTTATATCTCATGGGCAATATCCAGAGAATCGGCGTTTAATTTCACTTTTAATAGTTTGATTCTTCCTAATTATAAAATTAATAACTTATTGAAAACAAATAAACTAAAAATCCTTTTTTTACTCGTTTTTACTAAAAATTTAACCTTTAAAAATAATTATATCCATCTTAAATTTAAAATTTATAATTGTATTTAATATTAAAACTAATAAAATTTTAGAGAAGATATTGATTAATAAAGGCGTACAAAGTACGCCAGTATATTGGAAAAAATTATTACAATGTTTTTTTGAAAAATGGCAGAGCTAAATGGATTTTAATTAAAAGTGTGTGAGAATTCATTAGGGTCTAAATCAGGAGGAAATAATAAAATCTCCTTGCCCTCTAATTTTGCTCTGTTATATAGCAAAATTGCCTTTTCCAAAAAACAATATTTAATTGGAACCCACCCGTCGCTATAAAAGTAGACAGTCACTCGGCTCATTGCATACTCTTTCAACGGCAGTGGAAGATACCAGGACGAGTCCACAGTTTGAGCCTCACCTGTTGAGTTCATGCTTTGAACCTCAATTACTAAGTATATTTACCTCACTCATTGCTCTCACTACTTTCACTTATTCAGGTGAGTCTTAGTAACTATCATAAGTAATAAGCACATTTGTCTTAAAGGCGCAACTTTAAGACCTCAAAGGGAATGTAAAACCTATAGTAATCAGTTTTAAGTTTGCACTTATCTATGTAGCCAGGAACGAGTCACTGCGGTCTTGGGGAGTAAGGAATCAGTATCTTATGGCTCTTTTTTTGGATTGCGATCGCCACTACGAATATCAAATACTCGTTAATAGAGTTCAAATTAAGAATTACGAACGTCTCAAAGCAGTACTAGTGTTGATGCACTCGCTCCAGCAACCATAAAGATCCGACAGTACCGACATAATGAGCAGCAATTCCAGCGATGTTTGCCACAGCTACAAAAACATCCAGCGCTCGAATAACTCTGTAGGGGTCAGTGATTGCGACTCCTGGTGGTTGGGATATAGATTTTGCAATTAATACTAAAATTGTTGCTCCAGCACCTAAAAGGCTTAAAAGCATTCCCACCAAACCTATAATTACCCCAAGTCGGAGGATGTTAATTGTATCTGCTTTACTTATATGTAGGGCTGGATTAGGATTTTGTAAACTTTTGCCGATACGAACATTACGAAAATCCCAATAGACAGCGATTAACAGTACTACAATTCCACATATAGCCCAAAATACGCCAACTCCAAGGCCAGTGTTTGGTTGCTGTGCCAAGCCACGAGCAGTCACGGCAAAAAATAAAGCTAACGCAGAAACCACTGCAAGCCCCAATTGTAACCAAAAACTAATCCAGCCTGTAATGCGAATAGTATTACCAATTCCTTTAGTTTCTGGCGCTGGCGAACGTATTTCTGATTCAGTTTGCATATTAAATACCTTATACTCCTACTGCTCACAATATTTCGCCGCTTTACCCCATACGCCCACCTTGAGACAGAATCGCCTTGCAATCGTAGGGAATAAATCGCCAATAAGAACGCAAAGCCACAGAAAAATAACCAATAACCAATAACTAAATAAAATCCTGCCAAACGATGAAAAGTTATCAAACTCAAGGATGATGAATAATTAGCGACTAAATTGACAAAATTACACTATAAATAGTGATATTTAAGCGATAGATAGCACTTGTAAAGGATAAAGGGCATGATTAAATCTTGGATGGTCATTGCAGGTGTGGGTTTTTTAGTTGCTCTAGCAGCCAATGCAATTACACCAGGCGATCGCCAGTGGTTCAAGCGCTTACAGCGACCAAGATGGCTAACTTTTGAAGGAGCAATTCCACTTATTTGGACTGTAATATTTATTTGCGGTGGTTGGTCGGCTTATATTGTTTGGGAAAAAGACCCAGGAAGCACTTCAACGTGGTTAATTATGGGTTTATATTTACTATTAGAAATTGTCACTATTGCTTATACCCCTGTAATGTTTAGGCTGCGAAGCCTAAAAATAGGTACAGTTCTAGGCGGTACAGGTTTTATTATTGGTGCTTTATTGACACTTGCAGTTTTAAGTATTTCTGGTTGGGCGGCGCTGTTACTAGTTCCTTATTTACTTTGGAGTCCCATCGGAACTTATACCACTTGGCGGATGATTAATCTCAATCCTCAAGATGCCTAAGATTAGCACTAACGAATGATTAAACTTATCTTCTAAATTGTCAAACTTGCAGTGTACTAATTGACAAAATACACAAAGCAAGAGTGCAGTATGATTCCATCTTGGATAATAATTGGGGCTGTAACTTTCTTAGTCGCCCTTGGTAGTTTCTTCATCACCCCCCGCGATGTTAAATGGTTTGCCAAGTTAAGTCGCCCTCAATGGCTAGTTTTTGAGCCGCTGATTCCATTCATCTGGACTGTAATATTTATTTGTGGTGCAGCTTCAGCTAATTTTGTTTGGCAAAAAAACTCAGGAAGCATAATTACTTGGCTGTTAATGGTTTTGTACCTGTTGGTGGAAATTATCACCGTCGCTTACATACCTTTAATGCTGAGGTTTCGTAGTCTCAAAGTTGGAGAAATTCTCGGAGTATCCGGTTTGATTTGTGCCGTTCTCCTAGTAATTTGCGTTTTGCCGATTTCTCCATTAGCAGCGCTGTTACTTCTTCCTTATCTAATTTGGACTCCCATTGGTACTTACACCACTGAAGAGTTAAGGGAATTAAATCCCCAAGATGCTTGAAGAAGAATTCAGAATTCAGAATGGGCTACGCCCCGCTACGCTAACAGGAGCCAGAATAAGAATTGAAGGATGAGTGCTTATCGTTAGCGCAGTCTTCGGCAGGAAAGATTTAGTATGATGATTTCACCATTTATTCTTCCGCCAGTTGGACTTTAATTTAATTCTGAATTCTGAATTCTGACTCCTGAATTCTTTCTATACAAGACGCCCATAACGCGCGCTAACAGGATTGGTTGGATTGGATAGATTATTCAGCCAAGCCCACATTTGATCGCCAAAAGAAAAATGCCACCACTCTTTAGGATTGCGTTGAAAGCCAGCTTTTAACATTACATCTCGCAATAGCTGACGGTTAGCGTGATATTTCTCTGCTTTTGGATGGGCGCTATTGGCATAATAATCGGGAAGCGATCGCTTTGACATCTCATCAATGGGCGAACCCATATCGACTATTTCCCCAGTATCATCTACCAGCGTTATATCCACCGCAGCACCAGTACTATGCGGAGGGGGAGTTTTTTCATCGAAACTCGGCATAGCCCAAATTTCATAAACCGCTTGCCAAATTTCTTGACGTTGGTTTGGCGATAAATCGGCTTCAGTAAGTCCCCTTTCTCGTACTGCTTGGGCGAAGCTGTAATCTACCATAAACTGCTGGACTGCGATCGGCCGATAGGCATCAAAAATTTGAATCCGCCAGTTGGGATGCGACAATTCTAAGTAATTTTGCGCTGCAATCAAATTTTCAATGGCACTTTCACGGAGATAATAGGGAGAGCGATCGCCATAAGGTGCGCCTAACTTTTCATAAGGATGGGGAGATTCTACCGCAAACAATTCTAAAGGAATCCTGAGGAGTCTTTCCCCACACTCCCAAATCGGAATTTGATGATAAGGTTTGTTCATTTTCTATATTCTCGCAGCACTTGTTAGACTTGAAGTTCTCCGCATTCCTACGGAGATGTAAGCTAGGCGTTCGCAGAACGTGTTGCAAACATCCTGTAGGAAAGGAGTAAAAGTTGACAAAGCCGCTGAATGTGCTGCCTTGTCTTTGTGCGAACCTCATCTTATATTCTTTGTCTAGAAAATGCTCAATCAAAATCAAACACCCCTGTTAGATGCTTTAAAAGTCAATGCAACACGTCCCCATGCTCCTTTTTATATGCCAGGACACAAACAAGGCAAGGGCATTTCTCAGCCTTTAGCCGATTTAGTTGGCAAAAGTGTATTTCGTGCTGACTTAACAGAATTAACTGATTTAGATAATCTTTTTTCACCCCAAGGGGTAATTCAAAAAGCACAAATATTGGCGGCTGAAGCATTTGGCGCTTCACAAACATGGTTTCTTGTTAATGGTTCTACCTGTGGAATTGAGGCGGCAATTCTCGCTACCTGTGGCACTGGCGATAAAATCATTTTGCCTCGAAATGTCCATTCTTCGGTCATAGGTGGCTTAATTCTTTCTGGTGCTATTCCAATTTTTCTTAATCCTGAATATGACCCAATTTTAGATATTGCCCACAGTATCACGCCTGCTGCTGTAGAATCTGCACTCCGAGAACATCCCGACGCTAAAGCAGTGTTTGCAGTCTACCCAACATATTACGGTGTTTGTGGAGATTTAAAGGCGATCGCTAACATTGCCCATAAATACAATATTCCTCTACTTGTAGATGAGGCACACGGCGCACACTTTAGCTTTCATCCCAAATTACCCATTTCAGCTTTAGCCGCAGGTGCGGATTTAACTGTACAGTCCGTCCATAAAGTACTCGGTGCGATGACCCAAACATCAATGTTGCACATTCAAGGTAATAGGATAGATAGCGATCGCATTAGTAAAGCTTTACGACTTGTACAGTCTACCAGTCCTAGCTATATACTTTTAGCTTCTCTAGATGCAGCGCGTCAGCAAATGGCACTTGACGGCAAAATGCTGATGTCTCAGACTTTGCAACTTGCTGAAGAAGCCAGAACCAGAATCAGGGAGATTCCTGGATTATCTGTGTTAGAACTTCTTAACCAAGGGGGTTTTGAGGGATCTCCCGGCTTTGTAGCTTTAGATAAAACAAGACTAACTGTAACTGTTTCTAATCTAGGTTTAACTGGATTTGCAGCAGATGAAATTTTAGATGAAAAATTTGGCGTTACTCCTGAATTTCCCTCTCAGCAACACCTGACTTTTATCATTAGTTTAGGCAACACCCCTTCAGATATCGAGCAATTAGTAAAAGGTTTTACCATGCTTGCCAAAGAATATAGGCAACCCAATGTGACTGTTAAAAACGATATTTTTCAGAATTTTGCCAGAACAGTTAGTAGTAATGTGTGTTTATCTCCCCGTGAAGCTTTTTTTGCTGCTAGTGAAACATTACCTTTAGCACAGACTTGCGATTGTATTTGTGCTGAAATCGTCTGTCCCTATCCACCGGGAATTCCTGTATTAATGCCGGGAGAAATTATTACCAAACCTGTTCTCGACTACTTGCAAAAAATTAAAGCAATGGGAGGATCGATTGGTGGTTGCCATGACACTACGCTAAAAACTTTAAAAGTAGTGAAATCACTTACTAATTCTGTAATTCTTTCAAGTGCAGAATCCGTAAAAGTATAAAATTTAGAAGCTGCAACTTGATAATCTTAATCAAATCAAGCAGCTTCCTAAACCAAAAACTGAGAATTATTACACTCCCCCTAATACTACAAATAACAATAACCCTCCTAATCCTGCTTCGATTCCCGAACCTGCCAATCTACCAGGTTTAGGATTAGTTGCGATCGCATTTGGTGTATTTCGCCACAAACGCGATCGAACAACTTGCGTAAAATAATCAGAAATTTTTGGCAGCATGGCGCATGAAGCGAACTGATTTACAGATTTTCGCTCGTGCGCTATTTCCTTCTCCCCACCTTCTACAATAAAGATAGATTTATTGAGATTTGTATAGTTGGGGAAAAGCTGTCATGGCTCCCGCCGTTTTAATTCAAAATCTGCAAAAATCCTACGGCACGGTAGTTGCTGTTAAGGATGTTTCCTTTCAGGTAGAATCAGGAGAAATCTTTGGTTTGCTGGGCCCCAACGGTGCGGGAAAAACTACCACCTTGCGCGCCTTGTGTACCCTCACCACACCCGATGCTGGCAAAATCGAAGTATCCGGCATCTCTGTATTAGATAATCCGAGAGTGGCAAGGCAACGACTAGGCTATGTAGCTCAGGAAGTCGCTATAGATAAGGTGTTAACTGGACGAGAACTGCTGCAATTGCAAGCAGCACTTTATCACCTGCCAGGTGCAATAGCCAAACAGCGTATTGAAACAGTATTAGATTTACTCGGTTTACAAGAATACGCCAATAAAAAAACCGGAACCTACTCTGGCGGTTTACGCAAGCGCCTTGACTTAGCTGCTGGGTTACTCCACGCACCGGATGTTTTAGTCTTGGACGAGCCGACTGTAGGGCTTGACATAGAAAGCCGTTTTGTGGTGTGGGATTTTTTGAGAAAATTACGTGCCTCTGGGACGACGGTATTAATTACCAGCCATTATTTAGAAGAGATTGACGCCCTAGCCGATCGCGTGGCAATAATCGATCGCGGTGTTGTCATCGCTGCTGGGACACCTTCCCAATTGAAAGACAGAGTAGGGGGCGATCGCATCACTTTGCGAATTCAGGAGTTTTCCCCCATTGAAGAAGCAGAAATTGCTAAAAACCTCCTCCAATCTTTGCCCTTCGTCCAAGAAGTCATCATTAACAACGCTCAAGGTAATTCTCTCAACTTAGTGGTGACACCCCAAAACGATGTTCTCATCAACATCCAGCAAACCCTAAATACAGCAGGCTTGCCCATATTTGGCATCGCCCAATCTCGCCCCAGTCTTGATGATGTTTACCTCGCCGCCACAGGACGCACCCTCATGGATGCAGAACTAGCAGCCATCGCCACTCGCGATCCTAAAGCTGAGAAAAAGCAGAATATGAGATAGGACCTGGGGACTGGTGACTGAGGACTGGGAAAGAGTTTACCTAATCCCCAATCCCTAATCCCCAATACCTAATCCCCAATCCCTAATCCCCAATCCCTAATTATTATGAGTGTTACCCCTAAATCTGAGATCGATTGGCAGACATTAGCATCACCCCAAGTCGATGCTAATCCTCCTTCTAATTTTTTCGGTGAATTGGTACAAGAGACCCTGGCTTTAACTCGTCGCTTGTTTATTCAATTGCAACGCCGTCCTTCGACATTAGTTGCTGGAATTATTCAGCCAGTGATGTGGTTGGTGCTGTTTGGTGCTTTATTCCAAAATGCACCCAAAGGCTTGTTTGGCAGTACGACAAATTACGGACAATTTTTGGCTGCTGGAGTAATTGTATTTACAGCCTTTGCAGGAGCGTTGAATGCTGGCTTGCCTGTGATGTTTGACCGCGAGTTCGGCTTTTTGAATCGTTTACTGGTAGCACCTTTAGCATCGCGGTTTTCCATTGTCTTTGCTTCGGCAATCTTTATTATCAGCCAAAGTTTACTGCAAGCAGCAGTCATTGTAGGAGCAGCAGCGTTTTTAGGTGCGGGAATACCTGATGCAACTGGTTTGGGTGCGATCGCTTTAATTGTTTTCCTCCTAGCTTTGGGTGTGACAGCCATTTCTCTAGGCTTGGCTTTTGCCCTACCCGGTCACATTGAATTGATTGCGGTAATTTTCGTCACTAACCTACCATTATTGTTTGCTAGTACCGCTTTGGCTCCTCTATCGTTTATGCCTAAGTGGTTGCAGGTTGTAGCTACCTTAAATCCTCTCAGTTATGCGATCGAACCCATTCGCTATCTCTATCTCCACAGTAGTTGGGCATTAGATAGTGTAGTTATGCAGGCTCCTTGGGGTGATGTTACCTTTGGTGGGGCGTTATTGGTGTTGTTTGGATTTGCTCTTGTTGCTTTAGTTAGCATTCAGCCCCAACTACGACGGACTCTTGCTTAAGATAAAAGAAAGCAATTTCCGAGTCAAAACCCATGAAAAAACCATTTTTACAAATTACTAGACTCTTGTTGGCTACAGTTGCAGGAATTAGCTTTGCGCCCTTACTGATGGCTCAACCCAGTTCGGCTCAGATTAGCAGCCCAGCAGATGCTTTTCCCAGTACTAGTACAACAGACCAAAATACCGATCCGTTCTCTCGCTCGAACTCAGATAATTTCAACATGTTCGATCTGATTCATCGAGCAAACTTCGGAACTCTCAACTGGAATTCTCAACAACAGAACGAACAACTAGATTCAAGCGCAGCAGCGTTTAGAGCCAGACAACAACAATTACTCCAATGTCAGCAACAAGCGCAACAAACAACTCCCCAGCCATCAGTTGCATCGGCGTCGGCGACATCATCAACTCAACCAGCAACAGCAAATGCTTTGAAACCAAATCAACAACCATTGCAATGCCAACAAGCACAGCAAACAACCCCACAGTTACCATCGGTTAAATTACCATCGGGTAACTGAAATTCAAAACAATAACCCCAATCCCAAAGTTTGGAATTGGGGTTAAATTTTTTAAAAATGGTTAGTTATTAGGCAAAAAACTACAGCCCAAGTGCAGCTAACACATCCTCAGCATGAGTGCTGGTATTTACACTAGCGTCAACATGGGTAATTTTGCCGTCAGGGCCAATTACGTAGGTGACGCGCTTGGCATAACCGCCGCCATCCACATCAAATGCTTTGATGAGGGATTTGTCAGTGTCGGCCAATAGAGGAAAATTCAAATTATATTTTTGAGTAAATGCCTGATGAGAGCCTTCATCATCGGCGCTGACTCCCAACACTACAACATCTTTATTTTGATATTTAGATTGGGCGTCCCGGAAACTACAGGCTTGTTTGGTGCAGCCTGGAGTGTCATCTTTGGGGTAAAAATACAAAACAACTGTCTTCCCAGCAAAATCAGATAAAGAGACTGTGTTGCCGTTTGTATCTTTGGCGGTAAATGCAGGTGCATCCGTACCAACTGCTAGAGGCATAATTAAGCTTTCCTGTTTCAGATTGTTGATGCACTTGAAATTTTACAATAATTTACAATGATATAAATGCTAAAAAACAGCATGGCTATCTTGGAATAACCAATTTTGTTTAAATTAGTTAGCTAAGTTGAAAAATAAAATAGATTTATAGATTAATTTTTATTAAAACAAAAAAGAAAAATATCTACTCCTGCACAATGCCTACTGTTGATTCCCAAAACCCAAAAACTTTTGTATATCCTGCCAGCACAATCGCAAGAGCCGAGCGATCGCTAATATGTTCGCCCTTTAATCCATCTTTATTTGAAGCCATGCGACACCAAAGCGTGTCATTAAGTGCGATCGCCCTGGAAAATGGATTTAAGCAAGGTTATACTCAGCGTCCTTTATCAGAATTAGTATGTGACAACGCCTTGAGTTGGCTGATTCAAGTGGGCGTATTGCGGCGAGAAGTTGATGGCCAGGGAATTACTGATGGTTTTCGCCTCACTCCCTTAGGACGGCAGTTGATAGAACAATACCAGGGAAAAAATTGGCGTACTCCTTCATGGCGCGATCGCTTATATAATGCTGTGATTCGTTGGTTACGCTTACCCTTTTAGAACAGAAACCTAAATAGTTAGGATTTGTGAATCAAAGGGAACAATAATATACGGAAACGTGACACCCATTCATGAAGTCTTTACAATGTGGTGGGGTATTGGATATGGGGCATTGGGCATTGGGCATTGGGCATTGGGCATGGGAAGACGCCAAAAGGCTTCGCCTTGGGAAAAGGGCAAAGGGCAAAGTGCAATGGCAGTAAATCCTACCTTTTCCCTTTTCCCAATGCCCAATGCCCGTAAAATTTGACCTTATATATATTAAAAACCTGGTAGTGACTATGAAATCAATTATGGTGGTGGGGACGACATCTCACGCAGGGAAATCACTCTTAAGTACAGCTATTTGTCGAATTTTGTCTCGACGCGGCTGGCGAGTGGCTCCTTTTAAAGGTCAAAATATGGCTTTAAATGCTTATGTCACTGCCAGTGGTGGAGAAATTGGCTACGCGCAAGCAGTACAAGCTTGGGCAGCAGGAGTCGTGCCTTGGGTAGAAATGAATCCAATTTTACTCAAACCCCAAGGCGATATGACTTCGCAAGTAATTATGAAAGGTAGACCTGTAGGTAAAGTGGGTGCCGCAGATTACTACGAGCAATATTTTGAATTGGGGTGGCGGACAATTGAAGAATCGCTACAGCATTTAGGAACAGAATTCGATTTGCTGGTTTGTGAAGGTGCCGGTAGTCCCGCGGAGATTAACCTCAAGCACCGCGACTTAACGAATATGCGGGTAGCAAAATATTTGAATGCGCCAACTCTACTAGTCGTTGATATCGACCGGGGTGGTGCTTTTGCCCATGTAGTAGGCACTCTAGAGTTATTGGAACCGGACGAACGTGCCTTAATTAAAGGCGTAGTGATTAACAAGTTCCGAGGACAGCGATCGCTCTTAGAACCAGGAATAAAATGGTTAGAAGAACGTACTGGTATCCCCGTTGTTGGCGTTATACCTTACTTGGAAGAAGTATTTCCCGCCGAAGATTCCCTTGACTTACTAGAACGTCAATCAACCAAAGCCCAAACCGACCTCAACATCGCTGTTATCCGCTTACCAAGAATTGCCAACTTCACCGACTTTGATCCACTAGAATCAGAAAGTACTGTCTCAATAAAATTCCTTAGTCCTAAACAAGATTTGGGACATCCGGATGCAGTAATTATCCCAGGTACAAAAACTACAATTGCCGATCTACTACTGCTGCAAAAAAGCGGTATGGCAGAAGCAATCCAACATTACGCTGCCTCTGGAGGCACAGTTTTAGGTATCTGTGGCGGGTATCAAATGCTCGGACAAATCATAGCCGACCCAGAAGGAATAGAGGGACAAGCTGGCAGGTATCAGGGATTAAATCTTTTACCAATCAGAACTGTAATTACAGGACAGAAAATTGCCCGCCAACGGCAAGTTAGCTCGAATTATCCGCAGTTGGGCTTGCCAGTCAATGGCTTTGAGATTCATCAAGGGCGATCGCGCATTGAACAACAAGGAATAGATAGCCAATCTTACCATGCGTTATTTGACGATGTTAACTTAGGGTTGGTGGATAGTTGTCAATCAGTGTGGGGTACTTACCTCCACGGAATTTTTGACAACGGCCCTTGGCGTCGGGCTTGGTTAAACCGCCTCCGCCAACAACGCGGTCTAAAATCTTTGCCCACTGGTGTTGCTAACTACCGAGAACAGCGAGAGCAAATTTTAGATTCTTTAGCCACTCAAGTTGAAAGCCATTTAGACTTAAGTCCGTTTTTGTCTTAACCTAATACCATTTTGGATTAGGAATAGTGTTGGTGAATCTGAGTAATAATTTTTCAAATTGGTATAAGTTGCATAGAATAAATTGCAAATTTTTTCGCTAAGATAGTTATTTGTCATTTGTCTTGACAAAGGACAAATAACAAACCTTAGGAACCAATTCCAAATCAAAAGTGTAAGTATTGATGATTGTTCGTGTCCGCTTTTTACCAGATGACGTGACAGTAGACGCTGAAGTGGGAGAAGCCCTTTTGGATGTAGCAGACCGGGCTGGAGTATTTATTCCCACTGGTTGTCTGATGGGGTCTTGTTACGCTTGCACCGTGGAATTAGAAGATGGAGAGAACATCCGCGCTTGTATCACAGCAGTACCGCCACGCGAGGAATTAACGATTAATTTGTTTAGCGACCCAACTTGGTAATGTTGCCTTTGTTAAGTCAAGGGATAAAAAATTAATGCCAAAGAAAATCCGAGAACTCAAGCAAATGCTTTACCAAGCAGGTTTTACAGAAGTCCCAGGAAAAGGAAGTCACACTAACTGGGTTCATCCTCTCTACAACGGAAAAATCACGATTTCAGGAAAAGATGGAGCAGATGCTAAACGCTACCAAGAGAAGGAAGTGAAACAGGCAATTGAGGAAGTAGAAGGGAAAAAAGAAGATGAGTAAGCTTAAGTACCAAATGATTATTCAATGGTCTGAAGAAGATAATTGTTTCTTAGTAGGATTCCCTGATTTTCCAGGACAACGTTGGCGGACTCATGGAGATACTTACCAGTTAGCGGTGGCAAATGGGATTGAAGCCTTAGAGTCTCTAATTATCGCTTACGAAGCTACGGGTGACTCACTTCCAGAACCAACAGTAAGTAGGGTGTAGTAACCTACTTTAATAGCTAGTGACTAATGTTACACAATTTGTGCAGTTATTTTGGTTATCACCAAATGCAATAGCCACTTTTAGGCAGTAAAAAACAAAATACAAAAGCTGCCTACTGCCTGTTTTTGCGATCTATATCAATTAGATTTAATATTTAAAGCGTATTGTTTAAACCTTTCTAAATCAGCTTGAATTGTTGATTCAACTATCCGCCCTAAAAATAAGCTATCCATTATTTTGCCAATAACACCAGGAATAGCGTAGGAAATAGTCATTTTAACGATAGTACTACCGTGGCGATCGTAAAAGCGAATCGCTCCCTGATTCGGCAAACCATCAATGGATTCCCATTGAATAATTTGGTTGGGAACAACTTTCAGAATTCGGGATTTCCAAGTAAATTCTAGACCGCTACTACTCAATTTCCAAAGAGATATATCCGGATTATCTGGCAGAATCTTGACTGAATCAATCCACTTCATCCATCGCGGCATTTGCTCCAAATCAGACCAGAGGCTCCATACTAAATCTATGGGAGCCTCTACTTCTATTTGCACAGTATGCTCTAACCAATTTGGCATTATTTTTTCTTCCTTGGCGTCGATTTTTTGACACAAGCCATATTGCCTATGTCAATTTTTTAAACTCTCCAAAATCGCTTTTGCTGCACGCCGTCCAGAAATAGTTGCTCCTTCCATACTGTCAATATAGTCTTGCTGGGTATAACTTCCTGCAAGGAAGAAATTATGCACTGGTGTCTTTTGGTTGGGACGATACACATCCATTCCCGGCGCTTCTCGATAGAGAGATTGAGCAAGTTTGACCACGCTGTACCAAGTCATATTTAACTCGCGTGATGAGGGAAAGAGTTCGTGGACTTGCTTGAGAACATGTTGAGCGATCGCTTCATTACTTTGTGCAATAAACGGATCTCCCGGCGTCAGCACTAGCTGTAACAACGATCCCTGTCCTGGGCGATAATAATCAGCAGGGCTAGTCAACGCTAAATCGGCAAAACAAGAAAAGTCAGCATCGGCTGTATAAAGCAAATTATCTATTCCAGCGGCGTGTTTTAATTGTTTACGCTGTGCTTCATCGTTGAGTTCTGTCACCCAACCATCGAAGCGCAACTGTACTGTTGCTACCGGCACTGCATCTAGCTTATAAATATTGTCAAATTCTGACCACTTACGCCATTCTTGTGGAACGATGCGCTGAATTCCTGGAACATCGCAAGCAAAGACATAAGCATCAGCAGTAATAGTTTGTACTGTATCACCTTGGGCAACTACAATCCCAGTGACGCTGGTTTGTTCGCCTGATTGTGTAAATTGAATTTCCCGCACTTGCCGACGCGTATAAACTTTAGTGCCTCTGGCTTCCAGATATTCCAGAATCGGCTTGTGCAAATATTCGGCTGGAGAACCTTCCAACATTCGGAGGACTGAAGCTTCAGTTCTGACTGCAAAGAACTGGAAGATGGTTAACATACAACGGGCAGAAATATTTTCGCAATCAATAAATCCCAATGCGTAAGCAATGGGATTCCACATTCTTTTGATGCTACCATTACTGCCGCCGTGACTGCGGAACCAGTCAGCAAAGCTAATTTTATCTAAATTACGGATGGTTTTCATCGCCCCGTTAAAGTCTACCAATCCGCGAACTATCGGACTAGTACCCAAGGCGATCGCATTTTGCAATTTATCCTGTAATGATAACTGAGAAGTCGTAAAAAATGCTTTCAAGCCATTAAAAGGCGCACCTGTAATAAAGCGAAAATCTAAAGCACCAGTCCGACCTCCTTTGTTAATAAAAGTGTGGGTATGTTCCTTGAGGCGTAGGTTGTCTAACACCCCCACTTTTTTCATCAAGTCAAATAATTGGTAGTAGCACCCAAAAAATACATGCAACCCCATTTCTAGATGGTTGCCATCTCCATCAACCCAACTGCCAACTTTACCACCCACAAAGGGACGGGACTCAAAAATCTGCACTTCGCAACCAGCATCAGCTAGATCTACTGCTGTTGCTAGCCCAGCCAGTCCCGCACCTACAATTGCAACACGCATTCCGTCGTTCCTTTTCAGTTTCTTTACAGATTGTAACTGGGTTGGCGACGGAATTTGCTACTTAATATCAACTCCACCAGCAGATAAAGGCTGGGTGATGTCAATACTAAAACATCTTTGATTACTCTTGTTAGTCCTAAGCAAGCGATCAAGCGCGAGAAAAACGCGCCTGTATCGATTAAACAAACTCTTGTCCATTGCAGCGGACTCAAAAAAGTATCGTAATTTTTTGGTAGTCAAGTAGTTAGTAAAAACATTTTGTTACCTATTTACATCCTTTCCATCTTCAGATAAAGGCAAAGTTCTAATCAGTTCGCGAATCACATCAGTTGCGGGTCTACCTGTTTGCTGACAATATTTTTCTAGCTTCTCCGCTTCCTGTGTTGCGAGATTGACAGTTATACGTTTTACGGCCCATTTTTTATTTGTCATTATCATGCTGTTTGCTGTATATTTGCATCATTAAAAAAGTCTAACTAAAGAGGAAAACGATCAGATTATCAGAGTTTGTGTCAGGAAACAAGTAATATTATTAATATTAAGATTGTTCATCTTTGTCAAAAGATTCATGATTTTCTAAAAAAATCAAATAACTACACTTTTTGTTACTATTGTGACAGCATAAAAGGCACATACTTGCTTTTGAAAATAATAACCCCATTAACAGCATGAGTAAACCCTGACAATTAAATTTTCAAGAGTGACTTTGAGATGCATACTGTTGACTAAATCAAGATTTCTAAAACTATTGACCTAATACCTGAAAATCTAACTCAAGAATGATTTATATACCTCAATGCTTAACCTGAAGCAGGTTTCAATGGTGTACCTAACTAGCAAACAGTTACTTAAAAGCAGGCAAATAAGCGATTACTCCAAAGCAAACATTATTTACATGCATTACTCTAATCAATTAGCTAAAAGTTATTTTAAATGTCACAACTTTGAGCTTTTGCCGATGCAACAGATTGATTTCCTCTGTTTTGTAGCCAAGAAAACAGGAGTATAAATATACAAGATTTGCTGCTAAATTTTAACAACATCATCTGTAATATTACACAGATTAATGGATGACATTAATGTGATGTTACTTGACTGTTGCCTCTAATAATATTTTAGTTTTGTTTCATGTTTTTAAATTAATTTACCGTAAAGATACAATGAAATTTTGAATGTTTTTCTTCCTTTGAGTTACGTGGTTTATTGTTAAAACAAAAAATCATTTTTTCCTAATTCTATTCATCGATGCTGAATGGGATAGAAATTATTCTGAGTTATTCATTGTATGACAGATTTAAGAGTTAAACTCTTTAAATTATCTAAATCAGGATATAAATAATTGCCTAAAAATGTTGAAAATCAAATCATTGTTTAGTAATAACAATCCCGAGAGATAATAATTCAATCTTCATTGTTTTGTAGCAATTGGATTCATTATAACCAGGAAATATACGCTTTAAATAATCTTTATTTAGGTAGGAAGAATAGCTTTTTTTGCTCTTTATAAAGAACTTACAAAGTAGAAGATAAGCTTTTAAACTTTTACTTAAAAATCTTGATACATAACAAGACATTAAGCTGAAAAAGCAATTTCAAAAAAGATTTAGATATTTAAGTGCGTTAACTAGGTTCAATCAAAAGATTATTTATAAATAAAAATGATAAAAATGCAATAATTAATATTAAAAATATATAAATAAAAATACCGAGAAATCTGAGAATATGGCTACTTCATGAAATTCGGGTAAAGCAAACTGCTGCTCGATGTATTGAATTCTTTTTTCAAATTGGTATAAGGGTGGTTATTGGTGTTGACGAGAACAAGCCAAGCAGAGGCTAGAGGAGAGGTAGAAGGTAGAGAACTCTAAACTAACGCTTGGCAGCTAAGTCGTGTCTGCAAGTTTCACAGAACTCTTAGAGAGAATTTTGCTAGCTTGCTTCGACTGGGGCTAAGTAATACCAATTCTCCAAAAGTAGGTAATGATGACGCGGTGACGTGGAGACTGGGAGATGCAAAGATTTATGTGTAACTAGATTTTAGAGAAACGGTATAAGTCGGTGTGAATATTTATTACTGGAATAAGGCAGCTATGCTGAAGACATAAGACAGGAGGAAACAGAGTTTGAGCCTATTTCATTTTTCTTTACATAGTTTGGTTTTTTTAAACCGTTTTAATTACTACAAATAAAGCTTTGCAGGAATGGAGATAGAGAGATAGTTCGCTTTTATATACCTTCAGAATCTTATCTTCACTCCCAAACGTAATACCGCACTCTAAAAGAGAGTGCGGTATTACGGGGATTGAGATAAATTTAATTTTTATAACTGCAATCTGACGTTAAGGATTACAGCTATAAGTGCAACTATTCAAATTTAAGCTGAGGCATGAGTTGGAGAGTGCCAATGCCTAAATCTTTAGGTGAAAGCGATCGCGCTTCAAACAAAGCCATCATATCTCGTAACTGGGGATTACCGCGAGAAGCGCCGGTGAGTCCTTTGGCAATGATTAAACCACAGTAGCCTTTAGTATTTTTACAGCGCTGATTCCATTTTTTTCGGGCTTCCAGATGGATGGGATCTTCATCTAAAAATTCACCGAATAAGAACAATTCGTCATTTTCAGTTTGTAATAAACCGAGATCGTAGCGATCGCCATCAAATGGGTCAGCGCCTGGATTAAAGCAAATTGCTTTGAGTCCGCCTGCTGCTTCAATTCTTTCGATTACAGTTTTAGCCTTCGGTCGGGAAGTTTGAATTAAAATCACCGGCAAACCGTCACCCACTTGTTTGATTTCGCCAGCCTTATGGTAATTGACGCCTTTACGTAGATACTCCAACATTTCCCAAGACACCACACCTAAACTGAGGAAAGAATCTTCGGGGATCAAGTCATCTTGTAACGAACGGAAATTTTCCGCGCCAAGGTTGTCAATTTCTCGATCCTCAACACCAAAGCCAGCCATTTCCTCTAATTCTGCTGCTAACTCCGGCATAGTAGAGACTGTCACAGACACAGATTTTGTTGATTCTTCAGACTGTGGGGGAGAAATCCGATAGCGACGGCTGAGGCTGGGGAAAGTTTCAGAATGCAGCTGGCGTCGGTGGTCGCGCAGAAAACGACTTAAGCTTTCGATGGCAACATAGATTACAAGTGCTTCCTCGTCATACAAAACAGAACGCAGTCCTTCCAAAGGGTGGATGTTACCGAAAGTGGGATCGATATCTGAAAGCGGCAAATCTGCCAAATCGCCCATATCATCGTCATCTTCGTCGGTTTCGTCATTACTTTCAAAAGTGAGAAACAGACAATCTTGCTTGAGGAAAGCTTCTTCTAAACGCTCTTTTGATTCTTCATCTCTTAAAACTGCGGCGCGAAACCGCTTGAGAGACTCTTCTGAACGATAAAATAAAATCCCATACTCCATTCCCAGCATTCCCATAATGGAAGCGTAGAGCGTACCAACATCCCACTTATTAATTTCTATTGACAGAATTTGCTGTTCTTCCAGAAATTCCCAAGGTGCCGCTTGCCAAATTGCAAATGCCTTCTCTCGCAAAATTTGGGCGTATTGTGGAGGTAAATCGGGGGTTTGGCTATCAAGGATGTCAGCGAACCCGCGAAACAATTCGTCAATTAAAGGTAGTTCCGGTGCGTAGTCAATGGCGATATCCAAATCTTGCAGTACCCCTCGCAGGTAAAATTGGATTTCGCGGTCTTTGACTACAATTCTTTGGGGTCTGGCTGGTTTTGCAGGACTATGGGGATGTTCCATTGCTCGCATTAAGGTGCGAACTATTGCTTCCGGGCCGATATCTGAAGCGACTACATCCATGCCTCGGACAATACCTTGGGAGTAATCTACCCAAAGAATGCATTCTCCCTTGGCTTCTGAATCTGAATGCTGATTTGGTGATGACAACGGACGACGATCGCCCTCCCATACAGAAGGAATTTGGGTTAATTTCTTCAACCGACGACTGGTAGAGCGATTAAAACTTGTCATAGAGTAACTTAATCAAAAGAAGCAATTTAGAAGTAAACTTTTGGGGATGGCTAGCCTGGGATTAATTTTTCATGGCTGCACCAGAAGGGTGGTTGCATCTGTGGCTGCCAAAAGGCTTAAACTCCAAAAATACCAATCTATGTAAATACAGTGAGTCTCTCAATTCTAGAATAGAAATCTTTGGCCGCTTTTGACAGAGTGTTTACAATTTGGCACTTAGCGACATCTATATCGTTAGAATGGATCCAAAAACACCAAGGGCAAATCCAGAGGCAATAACAAGCCTATACAGGGTAACGCTTGGACTAACTAAGGAGTTGAAAAGCAGATGACACAAGCAATTCAGCCTCAACAACGCGGAATTCTGTTGAGCGAAGCCGCATTGCGCCAGGTAAAATCCCTCCAGGAAAAGCAAGGCAAAGACCTATGCTTGCGGGTAGGAGTACGTCAGGGCGGTTGCTCTGGTATGTCTTACATGATGGACTTTGAGGATACCAGCAAGATCGGCCCTCAGGATGAAGTTTTCGACTATGACGGCTTCCAAATTGTTAGCGATCGCAAGAGCCTATTATATCTCTATGGCTTAATGCTCGATTACAGCGATGCAATGATTGGTGGCGGCTTCCAATTCACTAACCCCAACGCCAGCCAAACTTGCGGTTGCGGTAAGTCATTTGGGGTGTAATATTGTCATTTGTTAGTTGTCGTTTGTCCCAAGCAAATGACCAATGACTAACCACCAATGACCAAAAACCAATGACTATTGACTAATTTAGTATGACTCAAACAGTAGAATCCCTGTTTGATACAGGTTTAGAACGTTATAAAGCTGGAGAAGCAGTGGATTCTTTAATCCCTGTGTTTAAGGAAGTGTGCGATCGCGCTCCTAAATCCAGTGCAGCTTGGATTTGTTTGGCGTGGTTGTATCTACTCAATAACAAGGCTAACTTGGCTTACAAAGCTGCTAACAAAGCAGTGAAGTTAAATCCACAAGACCCACAGGGGAGAATCAATCTCGCCTTAGCAATGTTGGAAACAGGTCAAAAAGGTTTGCGGGAACACATAGACTTTGCACAACAATTAATTTTTGTCAACCCCGAATGGGAAGATGAAGTTAAAAAGAGTATTGAAGATGGTTTAGCCAGAAAACCAGATTGGCAGAGTTTGATAAAAGTCAAAAAGTGGTTGTTTGAAGAGTAGGCAGTAGTGAGATGGGAAGATGGGGAGATGGGGAGGTGGGCATTAGTTATTGCCCACCTCCCCATGCCGCACGCCCAATGTCCAATGCCCAATGTCTAATGCCCCATTGCGAATTATGAAAGATAAGTTGTTAAATTGGCTAAACCTGATTTTAGTAGCAGATGTATTTTTGGTTTTACTTGGCTTTGGTTGGTTAGCGATCGCAGCAGTAGGTGATGCTGCGGGGGTAAACCTAGGCTTGGATTTGTGGCATCAATTATGGCAACCTTTATTTAACCCAGCAATTGGTATTCTCATGGGCGGTGCCATTCTCAGCGGTATTATCAGCTGGGTTTCCAAAAAATTTTTCTCTAGTCAATAGTCAAGCGACTGGGGATTGGGGATTAGGAACTAGGAGACAAGGAGACACAAATGCAACTTGCAACAAGTCTCTCCCAGTCCCCAGCCCCCAATCCCTAGTCCCTTTGACTCTATCTCAGAATTTCTGTTAATGCCGATTGTAAATTAGAATACTGATACTCAAAGCCTGTTTCTACGGTACGCTTGGGTAAGACTTTTTGACCTTCTAAAACTACTATTGCCCCGTCTCCTAAAAGCGCCTCGATCGCAAAACCAGGGACGGGTAACCAAGAAGGACGATGCAACACTTGTCCTAAAGTATGACTCAAATCTGCCATCCGCACTGGTTGAGGTGCTGTGGCATTATATACGCCTTCAATTTCTGGTTTAGTTAGAGCTTGGAAAATCAGATTAACTAAGTCGTCTACGTGAATCCAAGAGAACCACTGGCGACCGCTGCCAATGGGCCCGCCAGCAAAGAGTTTGAATGGTGGAATCATTTTACCCAAAACACCACCATTGCCCAAAACAATGCCCAAGCGCAGAATTACTAGCCGCACGCCGGCATCTTTTACTTTTGTAGCTTCTGCTTCCCAGGCTTGGCAGACTTGAGCGAGAAAATCGTTACCGGACAAACTGGTTTCATCAAAGGCAGCTGTTTCACTGGTGCCGTAGTAGCCAATAGCTGAAGCATTTATTAACACAGTTGGTTTAGGGTTAGCATTAACTATTGCTTCCACAATTTTTTGCGTGCCTAGTTTGCGACTATTGAGGATTTCTTGCTTGCGTTCTGGCGTCCAGCGCCCCTCACCAATGGGTTCTCCTGCCAAATTAACTACTCCATCACAGTTGGCGATCGCATTTTGCCAAGAACCGGATTTAGTCGGCGTATAAGCAACGATTTCAACATTGGGGAAAGCCTGAGATGGAAAAACTTTTTGAGCAAAAGCAGTGTTCCGAGTTAACACTAGTATTCTATGACCTTGGGTCTGGAGTTTTTGTACTAAACGACTACCGACAAACCCTGTTGCTCCAGTAACTGCTATTTTCATTTTTTACCCTCTGCTAAAGCCTTATTTTAAAGTTTTTTATCAATTTTTCAGCTTACGCGAAGAGGACAAGGAGACAAGAAGACATGAGGATAAGGAGACAAGGGAACAAACTCAAAAAGTTTGCCTTTTTAATGACTTGGTATTTAGATGCTTCGGTATTATAGGATGGACGCAGTGTTGCAAGGCGTGGGGCTAATATGGGTCGCTATACCTGTTCATTTCTTGTTTCTGTTCCTAGTGACCATCTTCAGCCGTTACTTGTAGAACTTCTACAGGAGTGTCAGTTGAATATTCAATACCAGGGAAACGATTACATTATCGCTCGTGAATTTCCTGGTAATGTTCCGTTTTCTAAATTAGTCACAGTGGAAATACTGGTTGATAAATCAAAAAGTACTGAAACAGAAAGCCGGATGACTATTGTAATTAAAAATGAAGAACTGCCACTGCAAGTGGATAATTACTGCCGACAAATGTTTGAATTCATCAAGCAGGCGATCGAAACTAACCGTCATTGGCAGTTGATTGAAATTATTGCAGGATAGGTTTGATGTTGAGATAGATCCTCCCACAGCTTCAGGCTGTGGAATTCCAGACTTTTATAGTAAATTAAAGGGTTTAAGACCCCTGTGTTACAAAGTTCCGACGTCTGCTGCAAGCCGTCCTTCGCGTGTCTGAGCCGGAAACTGACGCTCAGACACAACCAATGCAGCCTTAGTTTCAGTCGAGATAATAGTCCTTGTCTGAAATGTTTTGAATTTTGTTAGCGTAGCGTTAGCGAGTTCTGTCTGCGACACGCTACGCGAAGGAGCGTCATTTTGAATTTTGAATTTTTAATGGGTCTTTTCCACTTGGGTAGTCGTAATTCAGTCGTCTAGATCCTCTAAATCCTCGGTCATACCGGGGTTTATTAATGTAATGTCATACTCACTGGAATCTGTTTGCCCCAAGCGCTGAGTATTTCTTAACAAGTAATAAATGGCACGTACTTGAGGCCCAAAAACGATCTCGTCTTCATTTTTTAGATCGTGGGCTGGCATTTTGCGTCCATTAATCATTAAACCGTTGGAGCTAGGCTTTCCTTTGGCATCGCCATCTACAATGCGGTAATAGTAGCTATGACTATTATGCTCTCGTGGCAATCTCACTAATGTGGCATGGCGGCGGGAGACAAACTGCGACATCAAACGGATATTACATTCGCGGTCTCTACCAATAGAATAGACGGGCTGCTCCAAAGAAAATTCTTTGCGACCTTGATCGTCTTCAATAATCAGTAGATGGTTTTCATTGATTTCTGCTGCCATTGACAAATCGTTGCTAAAATCGGTGGAACTTTTATTAATCAAGATTTGTTTAGTATAGTATTCTGCCATTCTCACCATATTTGTGGTGGCAATCTAAATAAGCTTTAAAAATGCATAATACCTTGAAAGAGTAGAACATGGGCGTTCTACTCGTGGTTTGTCATTTGTCCTATCTTACAAAGTTGAGGCAGTCCGTTGGCGGGGTTCCCCCGCTTAAAGGAACTGCTGTTAAGCTACTGTGTTGCAAAGTTTTCAGCACTTGCACTATTTCTATACGAGAAGCTACACCCAACCTTAATTCAAAGTAGGGGTAGGGAGAACCCGTAGTCTCAGAAGTGATGTGTGAACTTTGTTTTTTGTTAACTAAAAGTAACGAATGGATAATGATTAATCACAACCTCCAAGAGTAAATAAGCAACTTCAGTGCCTAATAGTTTACAAATAAGCAAGATTTTTGTTTGTAAATCCTGCAAGTGAAAATTCTATGGCTGATGAGCCAAGCGCCTTAATAATATTGAGTTTGTGACGACGCTAACAGAGCTAAAAGCCATTAATGCAGCTGCGCCTGATGGGTTAAGAACAAAACCAAGGCTAGGAAATAAAACACCTGCTGCTAAAGGAATACCAACTGTATTATATGCAAAAGCCCAGAATAGATTCTGACGGATTTTGTTGAAGGTGGCGCGGCTGAGTTTAATAGATTCAACGACATCATTTAAGCGATCGCGCATCAAGACAATTTCAGCAGTTTCCATCGCCACATCCGTCCCTGAGTATAGTGCTATTCCGACATCAGCTTGGGATAAAGCTGGAGCATCGTTGATGCCATCGCCGACCATTGCGACAAAGGAGTGTTGATTAGGGAGTGAGGAGTGAGGAGTGAGGAGTGACGAGTTTTGCTGGTCTCCTTGTCCCTTTGTCCCTTGTTGGAGGGCTTGGATGACAGCCGCTTTTTTGGTTGGCGGAACGCCTGCGACGACATTACTACTATCTAATCCTAATTGTTTGCCGATCGCGTTGGCTGCTTCTTGGCGATCGCCACTGAGCAGCATTACCCGTAAACCCATCTGGCGTAATTTGTCTACGGTGGTTTTGGCATCTGGTCTGAGGGGGTCGCAAACAGCGATCGCTCCGGCTAAAGTTCCGCCAACTGCCACGAAAACTACTGTTTTACCAGCTGTTGCCCAATCTTGTGCTACCTGTTGTGCAGTGGCGCTGATGGTAATTCCATGCCAACTCAACCAGTCAGAATTACCCAACAGCACAACTGTACCCTCTACTACAGCAGATACCCCTAGTCCTGGTTCAGTGTGAAAGCCCACAGCCTCCGGAATCGATAATTCTTGCCGCTGTGCTTCTTGCCCAATTGCTTTTGCTAGGGGATGGTAAGTACCGCCTTCGACTGCTGCGGCTAGTTGGAGGAGGGAGTAGGGATTTTCACTCCCGACTCCCTCCTCCCCACTCCCCATTTGTGAAATTAACAAACAATCTGTGACGACTGGATTACCCGTAGTCAACGTGCCAGTTTTATCAAAAACTACTGTGTTTAGCTTGTGTACTTTTTCTAAAACGTCGCCGCCTTTGATTAACAGACCCCGTTCTGCACCCATACCAGTACCGACAAGAATGGCTGTTGGCGTGGCAAGTCCCAAGGCACAGGGACAGGCGACTACCATAACGGCGATCGCTAACTTTAAGCTAATTAATAAAGGGGAATGCGTAGAGACGCCATTCATCGCGTATGTACTCATTGGGGAGTGGTGAGCCATTTCCATACCACCAGACATGGTGATATCAGCCCAGATGTGAGTGCCAAAAAAGTACCAAAAGATAAATGTCAATACAGATGCCGTCAGTACCCCGTAGGTAAAGTAACCTGCGACTGTATCTGCTAATTTTTGTACTGGAGCTTTGCGAGTTTGAGCAGTTTCTACTAGGGCAACAATTTGAGCTAAAGTTGTATCGCTGCCGACACGTGTGGCTTTAATAGCGATCGCTCCTGACTGGTTTAGCGTGCCGGCTGTCACCACATCTCCCGGCTGCTTGCTAACTGGTACTGCTTCCCCAGTCAACATCGATTCATCGACTGTTGTTTGACCGGCTACCACTTCACCATCAACGGGGATTTTATCACCTGGCAGTACTTGTAACCATTCTCCAACCCGCACCTGTTCGGCAGGAATCTCTACACTAGAAGACCCGACTCCAGCTTTCTCTGGGTTGGCAATTAACCGCGCTAAGAGTGGCTGGAGTGCCAGCAATTGCCTAAATGCAGCAGCAGCGCGACCTCTAGCGTGTTGTTCTAATGTCCTTCCTAATAAAATAAAGCCCAGCATCATTACTGGTTCGTCAAAAAAGCACTCCCAACCCATTTGGGGAAAAAGCAGTGCTACTAAACTCGCAATGTAGGCTGTCAGGGTTCCCAATCCCACTAGGGTATTCATGTTAGGTGCGTTTCGCCGCCATCCCAGCCAACCATCTACTATAATTGGGCGACCGGGAATTAGGATGGTGATGGTTGCTAGCCCACAGTGGAACCAGATGTTATTCAACTCGGGTAGTATTGAACTGCCAAGATTACCAAAATGTCCACTTGCCGACAACACCAGCAACACGGCAGCGATCGCCAACTGTCTGAGTGAAGAGTGCATTTGTTGGCGTTGTCGCTCTACTGGGTCTGGAAAGTTAGCTATTTCCCCTGCTACTGAACCGTTGGCTTTTCGGGGTTGAGTCGGGAATCCACCGGCTGTTAATTGCTTTGCGAGTGCATCTGCATCTACGACACCAGTTTCTAACTCTACAACTGCTACCTCTGTCGCTAGGTTCACACAGGCACTTTTGACTCCTGGATGCTGGGTGAGTTGTCGCTCTACTGCTTTCACGCACCCGGCACACTTCATACCTCCGACGTCTAGAATAATTTTCTCCAGGGTTGGGACAAATTCTTGGTCTACCTTAGTTTTGGGAACAAGTTGCATGGCAAGTGTTTAGATTCGCTACGGAAATTTAACGCTTGGCTAAAAGCGTCTCTAATTTGAGCGTAGGCGAAATATGGAACTACGACTTAATGTCAACCATATTAAATTTATTAATTTATGGTACCGTGCCGAGCATGACGACGGCTCCAGCGTATATAAGTCACATAAACAATAGCCGCAATCTGTAATGGCATGACGACAATTAGGCTTTTCAAGAAATAGTTGATTTCCAGATGAGACATGATACTGAAATACCCTATGCCCAAAAAGAGAAGCATAGTCCAACTAAGCTGCTTAGATTTGACAACGACCATATCAAGAAGGATAAATGTAAAAGTGCTGTATAACTGCTGCTCTGGTTCAGCTTACTACCGTTGTGGAGTCAAAAGTATATGGAATGAGCTTTTGAGGATTTTTAAATAATTCTGTATTTACGCCATGACCTACTACTACAGCGGGCGTGGAAATAAACATACCATTTGAAATGCTTAAAACCCTTACGCAACAGTAATTACGTTAGCGTAGCGGGGCGTAGCCCATTACGTAGCTTGCTTCTCGACGGAGGCGAGTATTACGAATTATCCGAAGCGTTACTAGTACGGCAAAGCACCAAGCCAGCTAGACATAAATTAATAGGCAAGGGGCTTAGACCCCTTGTTCAATATAAGCAAACTTGCACCACGATGTACTAAAACCAACCCTGCTTATTCGCAAAGTACGTATTTACAAATTGTTCGGGGGACTTATTCAAATAGATCATCCCTTCAATTAAACCTACAAGTTGCATAATCAGTAAGGCAAGACCGTAGGTAAAAGAACCCCCAACTAGAGAAATTACCAACATGATCAAGCCTTCTGGGGCGTATCCTAGAATGAACTTATGAACGCCAAATCCTCCGAGAATAATGCCGCAGTAACCAGCTAAAAGTTGTTTAGTAGGATGACTGGGGTTGAGATTTGCCATATTCAGTGCTGCTCCTTAATTAGTGAGGTATAAAAATAAAGCTTTTATTGTAATAAAAGTGAGTGAATATATTTGCCAAGCAAATATATTTTTTAATTTTTTGAGTATGAATTCGCGCCAAAATGGGTAACTAAAATCAGTGCGATTTTAGTCTCAGGATGGCACTGGCAATATCAGACATCATAAATGTCTTTCAAAATTGCCTAAAAATCTGTCCGTTTCTCGTTGAGGGCTTTTGGTGGATTACGATCGCAAATCCTAGTGCAGCAATTATGCCGATTTTCAGGCAAGATATTTATCTTGACAAGAATTAACCTTAATAATCAACAACAACTGCTAGACCATACCACTTTTTACAACTCCATCAGTGTTATTTCCGGAGTTTTTTATAATCGCAGCAATCACAAGTATTGCTTGCGTGGGTAGTAAAAATGCAGAATCGTAACTTCTGTTGAGTTATCGATCGCGACTTAACACCTAGTGCAAACTGAATTTGCAATCTAATTAGTTACAGACACAAATAACTTCCTAAGGCAATTAACACATCTCGAAAATGGCTCAAATCACCCAGATGAAAATAAATGCTTAACTAGATAGTTTGTTGTCTATGTTCAAAGCATTATTTAATTTGCTTTTGCCATTTTTTATTTGGCTTTTAGCGAGTATTTATGCTTACAACTAATTATTACTAGTAATTTGTTGCTATCTATGCAGATAAAATCAGATATTTCACTTTTTGACAACAGTATTTTTGCGTATTAATTGCTACCTAATAAAAACAGACTTAATAATGTGCCGCTATTCCAAAGGCTGTGGAGGAGCATGGAGGACAAGAGATTGCGCGATCGCGTGTAGACTACGCCTAATACAATGCCTAATGCGGTGAGTGGGAGAATTTCTGATAAGCTCAGGTGAGCGATCGCAAATAGCAAACTACTGACAATAATCGATCCCCACACCGGTAAATAGCGAGTGAGAGAGGGTAGCAAAAAGCCGCGAAATAGAAGTTCTTCAAAAAATGGTGCTGCGATCGCTGCTGTAAAGAAAAATACGGCAAGTGCGACACCATCTTGACTTTCCAGGGCTAGCTGCAACAGTGGATTGCTACCACCTTGTCCTTGCCAGAGTTGTTGATTAATCAGAGATACTATTACAACTATGGGTAAAGCAGCGCAATAGCCCCCTAGCCCCCACAAAAACCAATTGTCTTGAAAACGAAAGCGAAACCAGAACTTTGGTAGCGGAAAAAAGCGTTTAATAGAGAAATACAGGACTGACAGCGCACCTGATGCTACCAGAATGTAACTAACTAAAACCGAAAAAGCCTGAAGTCGCACATCGGTAACGGGGCGTGGGATGGGGAGTAGTGATAGTAGTATGGGTACAAAAAGTTGTCCCATGAAGAAAAAGCCCACCACAAAAACCTGCAAAACCGTTTCCCCATCCCAAGGCGTTGACCAAACTAAATCGCTATTTTGACCTAATAAAGATTCTTTTCCTTTGAGTAAACGTTGGGCGAATAAGAAAATTAGCAATATTAGACCAATTAATGCTGCCAAAGTCGGAATAGTACCGATAATTGCCAATTTTAAAACAGCACGGGTAGCTGCTTCTTGCTGTGCAGTTTTAACTGCTGACAAGGTTTCTTCTCGCTGCTGGAGTTGATATAGCCGAACCAAAGCAGTAGAGCGAAACCAACCTTCTAAATTCTTTTGAATTGGTTGTTGAGCATCCGGGAGCAGACGAGGAGGATTGCTCCAAAGTCCACTCAATACAGTAGCAGTTTCCTGAAATTCTGGATTGATATTCGAGCGTTGTTGTAATTCACTCCAAGTTTTCACAGCTGCATCCGTTTGTCCTTGCTGCGCTTGCAAAATTCCCAACCGCAGGTCTAATTCAGCCAGTAATTTTTGTAGTTCCTTGAGGGATTTTTCTAACTTTTGCTGCTGTCCTGGCTGAGAAGCTTTAGTAGTTAGAGAAAGATCGGGTAGAGGTTTAGGAGGTGTGGGAGTTATTTCCGGTTGAGAACGCAACTGTACAACTTTGTTGTTAACTTTGTCTAAATTAGTTTGAACAGATTGACGCGCCTCTTGATACTGCTGAGTAGCGGTTTCCAAAGGTTTCTCCCCCAGAATCGCATCTCTAATTGCTTGGAGATTGCCATCGCTGCTATCTTGCGATCGCCACGCTTGGGCTTGTAGAGCAATATTAGTTTGGTACAGTTCTAAGCGGCTTTGAAACTGAGGTTCTTGCCAACTACCAAATAAAGACAAAAGTGCCAACAGAACTGCCATTGGCGTCAATATAAAAGTTAAAACGAACCGCTTAAGTGTCATCTATCCCCCTTTTACCGTACTCAAGGCCGAGTGCTGAGAGACGCGATGAATCGCGTCTGTACAAGAATTAAGAATTATTCTTCTTGTCCCCTCTGCTGCTGTGCCTCCCTCGTCCCTTCTCTTTAGGTCTCCTTGGGAATTATCGCAAGAAAAAGTCAGAGCTGGATAGATATTATCAATATTATGAGTTGGCTATAAGTCTGTAGCGCACCCACCATGTTAAATTACAACCCATTGCATTGTTTACCCTCCGCCGAGGATCTGCCCGATTCTGACGATGAACCTGTAGATAATCAACTACAACACTTGATTCCCGGCTTGCTAGAAGCCATTTTAGCTTGGCTGTGGGCAAACCGTATGGATTGGTTTTTTGGCGTTGATATGGGGATTTATTACGATCCGGAATTACCTCCTATTGTCCCAGATGGATTTTTAAGCTTGGGAGTCGAGCGAGTTTTTGATGAGAACTTGCGTTTAAGTTATGTGCTGTGGGAAGAAAAGGTGATGCCAATTATGGCATTAGAAGTTGTTTCTCACAGACGGCGTGGGGAATACACCAGCAAAAAGAAACTTTATGCTGAGATGGAAATTTTATATTATGTTGTCTACAATCCCCAACGTCGAAGAAAACCACCTTTAGAAGTTTACCGTTTTGTAAATGGCGAATATGTATTGCAACCTGGAAACCCAGTTTGGTTACCAGAAATAAATTTAGCAATTGGCTACGAACGCGGAACTTATCAAGGAATTACGCGGGATTGGTTGTATTGGTACGACGCGCAAAAAGTTAGATATTTAACACCAGAAGAACGCGCTAATGCTGCCGAACAACGCGCTCAAAGATTGGCAGAAGAATTGCGAAAAATGGGGATAGATCCAGATGCTTTGAGTTGAAATATTTAGTCAATGAATAAGGGTAGAGCTATAAGACAGAAAGGAAAGCTTATCTAAAATATTAATTTAGACAAACAGGTTTGATTCTTAACCAAACAAAGTTGACCTGAGATTATTTACTAATCTTAATTTTATATAACTTAGTATTTGCATAATTAATTTTATATGCTAACACAGAATTAATTAAGTTTTTATAAAATGTGTCATTATTTTTGAGCTAGATTTTAGTTTGCTTTGAAATATATGCGTCAATATCTGAATTGTCTATAAATTTTAAACAATAAAGAAAATTTATGAAAATTAACCCTACTCAAATTTTGTATATCACTCTTGGGCCAAAAAACAAATGGCGTAATGACTGTATTTATAGAGATAATACTATTCGTTTAGGCTATATACAAATATCTCATGAACTTTGTCTTGAGTGTAAATCAAAGAATGAATGGATTGAAGTTGAAGAAGAATTAAAGAAACATTTCGATAATACAACAATTACACGTCGTCGTAATGAAATTCGCAATTTCTATTTATCTGATGAAAATACTTTATGAATAAATCATTTTGAAAACAAGTTGTGGTGGTGTTTTGCGAATACTGATATAACTCAAAGAGTAGATAATACAAAAGAGCGTGCAGTTATAGGCAGATGGAATTGTAATAATATTTTAGCTGAACCTTTAGAATTAGAATATTTTCATAAAAAACTTCAACAATCTAAATGCAATCAAACTATTTGTTGCAAACAAAAATATATTCAAGAAATTTTAGAAAAAATTAATACAATAGAATATCAGGAAATAAAAAATAATATTTTTGAACATGAGCCACATTTAGAGAATGAAAGGGAAGAAGTTATTGTACAAAGAATAAAAAGGGATCGAGAGATAATATTAAAAATTAAGAATAAATATAATAATCGCTGCCAATTTGAAAATTGTGGGTTTACATTTTCAAAAAATAATGGAGGCTTTTATTCGGAAGCACATCATTTAATTATTTTATCTCAGGAAGGTTCACAAAACGAAAATAATGTTGTTATTTTATGTCCCAATCATCATAGAATGCTACATTATGCTCAAGTAGAAATTAAAGACAAAGAGAACAATAAACGGCTAGTAATAATTAATGGAGAAAATTATTTTTTAATTTATAAATAACTATCTTAGTTTACCCTTAAGCCAAGCGCGAAATGATTTAAGCAACGCAATTTCGCCACTTGTTTTACTCTGCTCAATAAATCTACTTATCTCACTCACTGAAACTATAGGAAAAGCAATACTAAACTGACACTCAACATATTGTCCCTCTACCAGCTGATAAAATTTTAGATCTTGTCCGTTATATCTCCAAAGTTCATTTACACCCAATGCTGCGTAAATGTCAAATTTATTAACTGAACTGCTGGTGATATCAATCTCAATTGCTAAATCAGGTGGCGGATCTGTTTCTAAATTTAGCTTTTGCTTACCTCTAATAACTGCTTCATTCTGGATATAATAACAAGTATCTGGTTCTATTCCTTTCTTTGCTATTTTTCGTTTCAATGTTGTTGAACCAGCACTTCTGACTTCAATATCTAATTCTTCAGCTAAAACTACAATAAATCTGTCAAACTGAATTTTAGGATTTTCATGCTCAAACACTGGTGTCATAATTTCTAAAGTGCCGCAGTCATAAGCAAACCGAGAACCTCTATCTTCGCCTGTCTCTCTCAGTAAGGCTTCAAAGGTTTCCCAGCTAATGTTGTGTAGGACTGTTCTTTGTTCGGCAGGCGGTGACTGGACAAGCATATTAAAATACTTCTTCTGTCAGGATGTGAGATAAAATTCCTAAAATTTTACCTATGTCACTAATATAATGTTCGCCCAAGTCAATTTCAACAACTTGCCCAATCAGTTTTAAGAATTTCCAGATAGTTCCAGTGGTGACAGTACCATAAATTGTTTTAATGTTATTTCCTTCACGTTCATTAAACAACTTAGCTGCTAACATCTCTGCTACACACTGACCTAATCCTGCATTGATATTTTCCTTTTTTGCTTCTACAATTGTTACTACTGGTGCATTAAGAATTAATAGTTCTGGCGAACGGCTAATAATAAAGTCGCAATTTCCATTTAGTCCCTGTGGTGCATCCACAGTAAAATCAATACCTGAAAATAAACTTATTTGATTGTTTAAATATTTTCTAATAGCGATTAAAATAGGCGCAATAATCATTTCTGAACGAGATTTTTCTGTATTACTTGCTAAAGCTAAAGGGATATTTTCCTGCAATATTTCTGCAAGTAATGGTGGGCATTCTATTTGTGGCGTAGATGCAAATATATCAATTTTGTCAGAAATGATTAAATCAAAGGTTTTTCTAACTTTGTCGAGAGTAAAGTCACTGTAAGACATTTTAGCTACTCCTGTAAATAATCCAGGTAGTGAAATTGTGCCAAATATTATTACTTAATAATTGACACAATCAGTATCTAAACATTGTCTACTGTTAACTAGAGAATTGAGCAAAAAAGTCTAGGGTTTCCTTGAGTGCTTTGATGAAAACATCAATTTCCTCACGGGTATTGTAGAATGATAAACTTGCCCGTGCGGTTCCAGAAAGCCTTAAGTAGCGGTGTAATGGTTGAGTGCAATGATGCCCAGAACGAATGGCAACGCCTTCTTGATCTAATAATGTAGATAAGTCGTTGGCGTGGACTCCTTCGGCGGTGAATGTAGCTAAGGCGGCTCTACCTTCGCCTTGAGCGTTTGGTTTGGGGCCGTAAAGTCTAATTTGGGGAATTTGCTCTAATTGTTGGAACAAATAAGCTGTTAATTCAGCTTCGTAGGCGTGGATTTTATCCATGCCAATACTACTAAGATAATCTATAGCAGCACCAAGAGCGATCGCTTCCCCAATTGCAGGCGTACCAGCTTCAAATTTATGCGGCAATTCTGCATAGGTGGAATGGTCTAAATACACCTCTGCAATCATCTCACCACCACCAAAAAATGGAGGCATTGAGTTTAACAATTCCAACTTGCCATACAAAAATCCGATGCCAGTTGGAGCGCACATTTTATGACCGGAAGCAACCAGCCAATCACAATCTATTTTTTGGACATCAGTAGGAAAGTGAGGTACACTTTGACAAGCATCGACTAAGAATTTCGCACCGTATCTGTGAGCAATACTAGCAATTTCTTGCACTGGATTAATACAACCCAAAGCATTAGAAATATGCACTACTGACACCAGTTTTGTTTTATCGGAAATCAGCTTTTTAAACTGTTCTAAATCAAAAGTTTGTTCTGGTGTCAGTTCAACAAATTTCAACACTGCGCCCGTTTTTTGTGCCACCAATTGCCAAGGCACAATATTACTATGGTGTTCCATCACCGAGAGAATAATTTCATCTCCCGGCTGTAAATTATTCATTCCCCAACTGTAAGCAACTAGATTAATTGCCTCGCTAGCGTTGCGGGTGAAGACAATTTCTTGACGGGATGCAGCATTAATAAATTTAGCAACTTTGTTTCGCGCACCTTCATAAGCATCGGTAGCCTTAGCACTCAAGGTATGAGCGCCACGATGCACGTTGGCATTATATTGCTCGTAATAATTCCGCAGAGTATTTAATACGAGTAAAGGTTTTTGGGATGTCGCAGCATTATCGAGATAAACTAGGGTTTTCTCGTTGACTTCCTGATGCAAAATCGGGAAGTCAGCGCGAACTTTATCGGCAAGGGTTTTAGTAGTGGTGAAAGTCATTGGTAGATTAGTTATTAGTCATTAGTCATTAGTCATTAGTCATTAGTCATTAGTTAGAGACTTGAGACTATTGACTGTGTTTAGTAATATTTCCCTGAGAGAGGGAACGGGTATTTGGTTGATAATTTCAGCAGCAAAGGCGTTAATTAACAATTTGCGAGCATCATTTTCATCAATTCCCCGACTTTGGAGATAGAAGATTTCATCATCCTCCAATTGACTGACGGTAGCGCCGTGAGCGCATTTGACGTTATCCGCAGTAATTTCTAATTGGGGTTTGGTATCGACTCTGGCTTTTGATGATAGCAGCAAATTCCGATTTAGCTGGGCTGCATCTGTGAGCTGCGCCGGCTTGGGTACAAAAACTTTACCATTGAACACTGCATGAGCGCGATCGCCAACTATACACTTATGCAATTGTTTACTTGTACCATAAGGATAATTCAGAGCGATCGCACTGTGAGTATCCGCCAACTGCTTGCCAGAAATCATCGTCAACCCATTGAGAGTAGTTTGGGTTTGCTCGCCAGTCTGCAAAATCTCCAAATTGTGCCGCGATAATTTGCCACCGAAAGTTATGGCATGACAAGTATATCGGCTATCACGAGACTGAGCGATCGCAGTTTTCCCAATATGAAAAGCCTCTCCACCTTCTCGCTCAACCCTAGTGTGACTCACTTCGGCATTTTCACCAAGCCAGATTTCCGTTACCGCATTAGTAAAGTAAACCCCTTGTGTCAGGTTCCTATACTCTTCTACCAAAGTCACCTGCGAACCAGCTTCAGCCACCACCAAACAACGCGGCTGTGAAATTGTCGCACTCTCACTCGCAACCGCAACAAATACCAGATGAATTGGCGTTTCAACTACCACATTCTTCTTTACCCAAACTACTGCTACATCAGTGATTCCAGCAGTATTGAGAGCTGTAAAAACTTCTTGCGCTCCTTCAGCTTGAGCTAGATACTGTTGTACAGTTTCTTGTTCACCTACAGATAAACCAGCCAAATTATTCACCACCACTCCAGGCGGTAAATCTGCGACTGCGGATAACTCCGGTGCGTAAAGGCCATTCACAAAAACCAAACGACTGTTAGCCGTTTCTGGCAAAATCTCTGGTAGAGAGGTTACACGTAACGTCTCTACATTAAATTGCACTTGTCGCAGAGAAGATAAATCAGTAAATCGCCATTCTTCTTCGCGGGTGTTGGGAATAGTAGAGTGGCGTACCACATTAGCGGCGCTTTCACGTAGACTTTGCAACCAGCCTTCTGTTTTTGATGCGGTTACTCGATCTAACAAACCAATTAAATACGCATCTTTATCCAACAGAGTAGCTGTCAAACTCACTGCATCCGAGTTAGGAATTGGACTAGGAGAAACTTGAATAGTCATTAGACACCCACCTCAGCCGCGAATTCTGCCAGCACCCAGTCATAACCGCGAGACTCCAATTCTAGTGCCAATTCTTTACCGCCACTGGTGAGAATCCGCCCGTTTGCCATCACATGAACAAAATCTGGCACTATATAATCGAGTAACCGTTGATAGTGGGTAATTAAAATCGTGGAATTTTCTGGATTTGCCAGTTGATTTACGCCATTCGCCACAATTCTCAGCGCGTCAATATCTAAACCCGAATCTGTTTCATCCAAAATTGCCAACTTCGGTTCTAACAGCGCCATTTGCAGAATTTCATTGCGCTTTTTCTCACCACCAGAAAATCCTTCATTCAAACTCCGATTGAGGAAAGCGGCATTCATTTTTACCACTTCCAGCTTTTCCTCAATTAAATCGTCAAAATCAAACGCGTCTATTTCTTCTAAACCCTGCGCTTTCAGCCGGGAATTGTACGCCACCCGCAAGAAATCCAAATTACTCACACCAGGAATTTCTAACGGATATTGGAAAGCTAAAAATACACCACTTCTAGCGCGTTCCTCTGGTTCCAACTCCAGGAGATTTTGTCCTTGGAAAATTATTTCGCCGCCAGTCACCTCATACGCCGGGTGCCCAGCCAACACCTTAGAAAAGGTACTCTTACCAGAACCATTCGGCCCCATAATCGCATGAATTTCACCCGATCGCACCTCTAGGTTCACACCTTTTAAAATCGGTGTCCCATCAACATTAGCCGTCAGATCCCTTACTGACAGCACGACTTCGCTATTTTCAATAATCATCTTTTCTCTCTTCTCTTTCTGTGCGCCTGAATCGGTTTGTTCAAAGATGAACGCTGGTTTTTCGGCGTTCATCTCTGGTTCGATTTATCCAACACTGCCTTCTAACTTCAAACTCAACAACTTATCAGCTTCCACAGCAAATTCCATTGGTAGCTGATTGAAAACATCCTTACAGAAGCCGCTAATCATCATCGAAATCGCATCTTCTGAAGAAATACCCCGTTGAGCAAAGTAAAATAACTGGTCTTCCCCAATCTTGGAAGTAGAAGCTTCATGTTCTACTTTTGCGGTATTATTTTGCACCTGGATGTATGGGAAAGTATTGGCGTGGGCATTATCCCCAATCAGCATTGAGTCGCACTGAGAATAGTTTCTCGCCCCTTTAGCAGTCGGGTTGATTTTTACCAAACCCCGGTAACTGTTACTGGATTGACCTGCGGAGATTCCCTTAGAAATAATTGTACTGCGGGTATTTTTCCCTACGTGAACCATCTTTGTACCCGTGTCGGCTTGCTGCATGTTATTTGTCAGCGCCACCGAGTAGAATTCACCCACAGAGTTATCACCCACCAAAACGCAGCTAGGATACTTCCAAGTAATTGCCGAACCTGTTTCTACTTGAGTCCAGGAAATCTTAGAATTTACGCCCTGACACAAACCGCGCTTGGTGACAAAGTTGTAAATACCGCCTTTACCGTTAGCATCTCCAGCGTACCAGTTTTGTACAGTGGAGTATTTAATTTCAGCGTTGTCGAGGGCGACGAGTTCCACCACAGCCGCGTGCAGCTGGTTGCTGTCGTACATTGGCGCGGTGCAACCTTCGAGGTAGGAAACGTAGCTACCTTCTTCGGCGACAATCAAAGTCCGCTCAAATTGTCCCGTGTCTCCGGAGTTGATGCGGAAGTAGGTAGACAGTTCCATCGGACATTTGACGCCTTTAGGAATGTAGACGAAGGAACCATCGCTAAATACCGCAGAGTTGAGGGCGGCAAAATAGTTGTCAGCTACGGGAACGACGCTACCCAGATATTTTTTTACGAGTTCTGGGTGTTCCTGCAACGCTTCGGAAATCGAGCAGAAAATCACGCCGTCTTTGGCTAGCTTTTCTTTAAATGTAGTCGCAACAGAAACGCTATCGAAAATCGCATCTACAGCTACGTTAGCCAGTCGCTTTTGTTCGGATAGAGGAATACCCAGCTTTTCAAAGGTTTCCAGCAGCGTTGGATCTACTTCTTCCAAGCTGTTGAGTTTTTCTTTCTTGCGTTTTGGTGCTGAGTAATAAATAATATCTTGATAATTAATTGGCGGATACTTGACATTAGGCCAAGTTGGTTCTGTCATTTTTTGCCACTGGCGATAAGCCTTGAGGCGAAAGTCCAACATGAACTCTGGCTCGTTTTTCTTCGCCGAAATCAAGCGGATAACGTCCTCGTTTAGCCCACGAGGGATAGTATCCGTCTCAATGTCGGTGACAAAGCCGTACTTGTAAGGTTGGTTGACTAAGGTTTTGACAGTGGCACTCATCGGTAATAATCTCTCGCGTTCAGTTCAATCTCTTTAAGGATGGGAGACAAGATTTTTTGCCGACTCCCATCTTCCGTTACGGAGTGGTTACACGGCTGCTAGAATAGTGGTGGAGACAAAAACAACAGCTATGTTGTTTTATGTATCTCCATTTTACGCTAAATTAACAACAACAATGTTGTCAAAGTCAAATTTTCAGAGAAATTTTTGGGACGTTCCCGCAGCGTTTGACATCAGAAGATGGCGACTATCAACCAGTCCTCAACCAAGCAAGAAATCCTAGAGTACCTGCACAAGCACGAAAAAGCAACCGCTATTGAGCTAGCTGAAGTTTTGGAAGTCAGCAAGCAAGCGATTCGCCGTCACCTCAAAGATTTGGAGACGGAGGAGTTAGTTTTGTTTTCGATATCAGAACAAGCCGGAATGGGGCGTCCGCAGCATGTTTATCAACTGAGTCGTCAAGGACGCGATCGCTTGCATCGGACAATGAGCGATAAATTTGGTGATGCTAGCGGCAATTTTGCGGTTTCGCTGCTCGATACCTTAGCTGAAACCGTAGGATACGACCAATTTAAATCGATTTTACAAAAGCAGTGGGAGCGTAAAGCACAAGAATACCGCGATCGCGTGGGTAACGGTTCGCTGCGAGAACGTGTAGCCAACCTAGTAGAGTTGAGAAAAGCTGAAGGCTTCATGGCTGAGTATCACTCCGTTGATGTGCCTGACTCCTCTAGAGGCGAAAGTTTCATATTAATAGAACATAACTGCGCCATTTCCAACGTTGCTGAATCTTTCCCCACCATTTGCGGTCATGAATTACAAATGTTTGCCGCCGTTTTACCAGACTGTACTGTAGAACGCACCCACTGGATTATCAACGGCGAACACCGTTGTGGTTATTTGGTACAAGCTTGTAATTAGTGATTAGTCATTAGTCATTGGTCATTAGTCATTAGTGAAAACTAATCTCCAATGCCCTATGCCCCATACCTAATAAAATAAATTTGAGATAGGATTTTATGGATGTAGCACCACAGCAACCGTCAACCCAATTTTTAACATTGGAAGAGTCAGCACAAGTAGACGCGGCTTTGTTGTCTTCTCCAGAAAAATTTTTAACCAGATTGACACTTTCATCACTGAAACTTTTAAAATATATAGCTCAAGAATACGGCGTTGCTATTGAAGATTTGACATCCGAGCAAGTAATTGCTTGGTTTGAAAAAGATGCCAAAATTCGACGCGAACAAGGAATTGAAGCTTCATTTTTGAAGTGGTGAACTGTGTAATAAAGTTTATAGCAATTTGTACTGATTGAATAGACTAAAGTAGAGGCAGCTAGCTATGCATCCCTATAATAATTTAATTTTCAAAAGTTATAGGAATCATATTTGATTTGGTGAAAAAACTCCGTATACATCGAAAACTGGATTCCTTACTTTTTACTCCCCATTCCCTATTCCCTTCCTACGCAAAAAATTTTAAGAATTCAACCGGATTTATATATACAGAATATCCCGCTTTTAAAAAGCAGAAACGTTTCTTAAAAGCGGGATATTAATAGATAAAAACCAGTGGGCTAATTGAAGATGAGTCTATTTCTTATTCTTGTGGCTCTGCCGTCCTGCTTTAGAATGTTGTTCTGATGTGCCTCCTTGGGTTCCCTTTTCTTCAGTATCGCTATCGTCGTTATGGCGATCGCGATTTCCTTTGCGAGAACTCTTGCCACCTTCACGGCCGATTTCAGCCATGTGTTCTCTATCTTTACTTACAGCTTCACCACCTTTGTGTCCAGCTTCACGAGCTTCTTCAGATGTGAACTCATGGGCAGTACCCTTCTCATGAGCAGCTTGTCCACCTTTGCTTGCTATTTCGCGTTGCTTATTTTCATCCATCGAAGCGAAACCACGTTTGCTTGTATCTGACATGATAATACTCCTTGAAACTAATTAAAGCTTTTGTTGTTTTCAGCCAATCAAAACCTTAAATCGGTTTTTCATTTCATCAAATGTTATTGGCTTTATCAATTTAGCTATCTTAATAATTTAGATTCATTAACCTTTAGTTAGAAAGATTAAAGTATTTTGCTCAACTTTTGATATATAACTAAAGTGGTTATTTATTGTCATTTTATTATATTTTTATGGAAAAATTTTTCATGAATAAAAGCCAAATTGATATATATCTAATCAAATTTATTTTTTTTGTTTTATCGGTATTTATAATTATTTTTAGTTCTGGTTGTGATGGCAATATGCTCGTTAATTCGAGTAATAATAACCAATCGGCAAAGGAAGCGATCGCTATGAAATTACAAAGCAATGCCTTTAAAGCTAATGATTTAATTCCTGCTCAATACACCTGTGATGGAAAAAATATTTCTCCCCCACTTCTCTGGGATGAAATCCCAAAAGAAACGCAAAGCATAGCATTGATTGTTGACGATCCTGATGCACCTGGAAGAACATTTGTTCATTGGGTCATTTACGATATTCCTAATACAATTCGTGAATTCCCAGAGAATATCTCAGCTGTAAAAACTTTACCCAATGGTGGAGTGCAGGGCAAAAATGATTTTGGTAACTTTGGTTACGGTGGCCCGTGTCCGCCCAGCGGTACCCATCGCTACTTTTTTAAACTTTATGCTTTAGATAAAAGTTTGAGTTTAGCAGCAGGTGCTACTAAAAACCAAATATTAGCCGCAATGGAAGGTCATGTTTTGGCAACAGCAGAATTAATTGGACGCTACAAACGCCAGTCTTAAAATAATAAACAAAAAGCACCTTTCTTGAACCAAGGTGCTTTTATTGAAAATAAATAATATTTTGAATTTCCTGACAATTTTTTATGGATTGTAAGTGTTAGCGCGAGGGCTGCGAGCACCAGTTACAGATCCGATCATTGAGGCTACTAAACCCAACAACGAACCAAACACAAACCACCACAATCCCGAACGCACATTTCCTGCAATGTCACGAGCTTCTTGAGCAGTTACGTTTGTCCGGGGTAGATTGGGGGTACCAACTTGGTTTATGACTTCCCCAGCATTGGAAGCAGCAACACCAAAAGCACCAGTCACTCCATTTGCCAATAACCACGAGCTAACTGCCAAGGTAGTTGCCCAAAGAATTGCGCCGTTAAGCAGAGCTGTATTGCGGTTCATTGGGCCGCAAGCACGAGCTGTAACCCAACCACCAGTAAATAGAGAAATTAATAGAGCGATCGTTGACCAAAGCCCGGCATTACCCGCAGCATTAGGCGCAATTGTCCTGGGCGCACCTGAACCTTCAACTGCACCAGCGGCAACAGCACCAATTATAGCGCTCAAGATTAATTGAGTAGCTAAAGCAACTAACAAACCTGCAATAATTGGCCCCCAGCGAACAAGGTCGTGATATTCGCCTACTCGGCCTCCTACCGTAGACTCGGTAGAAATAACGTCATTGCCTGTTCGATTTACGTATGACATAGCTTATATTCTCCAGCGCTGCTTGAGCAATGTTTCTGTTCAGGTATATTTATGTTCTTGCTTAAGATTAAATAACTAAATTATCTGCTTCACTATCTATCAATAGAAATAATTAATCTGTCTATCTTTAGTTAGAAAAAGAGGCTTTGATTAAAAGTTCGTAATACAATTTCATCTCAATCAAGTTGTTAAATAGATATTTAGAAAATGTCTATATGAAAATTGTTAAATTAAAATACGATTATTAAATTTTATGAAAAAATATTTTACTTCGTATATGCAATTAGACTCAGCACAAAACTTTATAATCGCTGTCAAAAATCAAAATAATCAAAATTAACGTATTCTCACAGCAGTACCTGTGGCGGTAATTAGTAATAGAACTCCTGATTGGTCAACATTGATTGTGCCAGTATCAATTTCAATACCTATTACAGCGTTTGCTCCTAAACGTTGCGCTCGTTGTTCTAATTCTTCTAAGGCTTTGCGTTGACCCTGCTCAAATAAACGCTCGTAACTACCAGTGCGCCCACCAACAATATCCCGAATACTAGCTAAAAAATCTCGCAAAAAATTGCTACCATAAACAACTTCTGCTGTCACAATACCTAAATAAGATTCGATAACGGCTCCTTGAATCACATCAGTGGTAGTTATAATCATGAATTCACCTCATCAATATTTATCAACATTATTATATATACTAGTTAGCTTTGATGTCTGAAGCGATCGCTATAGTCAAGGAATACCCCAAGGCGAGATTAATCGTGTCTATTTTGATAAATAGACTTTTACAGAATTCCTAAAAGCGATCGCCATTCTCATCGGCGAGTATTGCTTAACCAAAGCAGGAGTTGAGGAACATTTTGTTTGTTGAATTTATCTTAGCGTGTAAGGACTGCAAAAAAAATCAAAAACCTGTTATTTCGGTTACCAAAGCTAGTATTAGAGGCTAAATATTAAATACAGTCCGAACAAATTCCTAAATAAACTAACAGATAGTTATTAATCTTCCAGCCTCTGTAAAGATTGTTGCATCCCGTATTGATGATGAGTTCAGACATCGGTTCGTGTTTCCCTGATACGTATAAGCACTGATAAAAAAGTGTAATTTTTCCTCTTGGAATGATTGATATCTAGAACAATTTGGTGACCGAGGGAGAGCTTAGACTTCACTATTCAGTAAAAACTCTATGGTATAGTCCTGACTGTAAAGTAAGCAAAAAATGAACTCTTAACATCTTTATTAATGCGAAAAAATACAGTTTTCAAAAGTCCACATTTTTGTTTTAATGTACAAGAAAAAAGTCGTCCAAAATTTCAGGAAATTTACTGTGTACAAGCCAACATCATTTGTGTTTAGTGTGGTGTTACTAGGATGTTTTGCCTTTAGTATGCCTACACCGGCTCAGGGTCAGGTATTAGTGGCGCAAGCTAAAAACCCAGAATTAAAGCAATTATTAGAAGAAGGACGGAGGTTAGTTGATACAGGCGATTATGCTGGGGCGATCGCTGTTTATCAACAAGCAGCTAGCCTCGATCCCAAGAATGCTAAAATTTACTCTGGTATTGGCTACTTATACGCTCAACAAGGAAATTATCAAGCGGCATTAACGTCTTATCGTCGGGCGATCGCTATCAACCCTAATAATAGTGACTTTTTTTACGCAGTCGGTTACATTAAAGCGAATTTGGGAGACACCGCGGGGGCTAAAGAAGGTTACCGTCGTGCCATACAACTGAACCGTAACAATGTTAACGCCTACTTAGGCTTAGCTGTAACCCAATCTCGTTTAGGAGATTATAGTGCCGCTAGCTGGGCTTACGAACAAGCACTGAGCTTAGATAGAAATAATGCCCAAACTTATGAATTAATGGGTTCGATGTATAAACAGCGACGGCAAGCTAAACAAGCAAACGCTGCACTTCAAAAAGCCCGCGACTTGTACAAGCAACGCAATGATTTAGATGGCGTGGATAGAGTAGAAACCATGCTGCGACAGTTAGGAGGTTGAGATTAATCTAACTGGCGTCCCGTTAATTCCACAAAAATATCTTCCAAGTTAGAGGGACGCACCATCATTCCAGTTTTATCGGGTTGTTGATTCAAGTAGCTATTTGCTTCTTCCAACGAAGGGAAAAACAAATATTCTAAAGCTAGGGCGCTGTCACTTCCTACTTCGGATAAACCTAATTGCTTCATCACCAAACCTTCACCGTAAGTAGAACGCAGTTGTTTTAGCGTTCCCAGAGAAATTAGCTTCCCGCCATCCATAATACCGATGCGTCCTGGTTTGGTAGAGCCAAAAGCATCGCACAAAAATTCGACCTCATCCATATAATGGGTCGTTAGTAGCATCGTCATTCCCTGCTTATTCAAATCTCGAATAATTTCCCAAAGGCGTCGTCTGGTTTGGGGGTCTAGTCCTACCGTTGGTTCATCCAAAAATAACATTTGCGGTTGATGCAATAAAGCCCTCGCTATCTGCAACCGTCGTTTCATACCCCCAGACAGGGTTTTGACCAAATCATTACGCTTTTGTGTTAATTCAACATACTCTAACCATTGATTAATTAATTGTTGTCGCTGCGGATTGCTAATATGATGCAGTCTTCCATGCAGTTCCATATTTTCCCAAACGGTTAGATCGTTATCTACACTGACTTGCTGCAAGACTACGCCAATACTCTGTTTTGCTAACATTGGTTGCCGTACCACATCATATCCATTTACTTCTATCCGTCCTTGGGAAGGTTTGGTGAGTGTAGTCAGCATCCGAATTGTGGTAGATTTTCCCGCACCGTTAGGGCCGAGTAAAGCAAATATTTCCCCGGTTTCAATTTGGAATGACAAGTCATTGACTACAGGTACATTGTTGTAAAATTTGTAGACGTTTTCTAAGCAGACAGCAGCAGTCATGGTAATTTTGCCCCGATTAAAAATTTCAAATCACCCAGTTTTGAGAGTCGCAATCAAAATTCAGAATTAAAATAGGCTTTGTGCCTAGATACCAGATATACAGCATTTTTCAGGTACATGAAGTACATCGGTAGGGGCATAATACCAATTTGCAATGGACTTCGCCTCCCCGCTTGCATAGGTGTACAGACAAACGAGCTAACGCTAAAGTAGCAAATTTAGTCGCCGAAATAAAAATGGACAATTGAATATGTAGCTAATGCCATATTCATTCGCTTTTAACTACTTTTCAAACATCCTTTTAAATTTTTGAATTTGGAATTTCTGGTACTGGCAGTTCCAACTTGCCCAAAGTGCGAAATTGTTGTAATATTCCAGGAAGTTATGCTGCTTTTTATAAGTACAGGTTTAAATTAAATACTGATAATTACCTGCCGTTCAAAAAATCACTAATATATTCACACAGAGCAATAGTGAGACAAGTAAATTATAACCATATAATTTCTTTAGGATATAGCTGTCTTCCACGCACCATACTTACACGCCAAGGATATAAACAGACAAAAGCTCAAGGGGAACTGACATTACCTTTTGATTTATCTTTGCATCATTATGATGGTCTGTGTGAAATTATTAAGTCAAGCTTTAAGGATTATTGTAACTCTGATTTCCTGATAGTGACCGAGGATAATTACATTGAGCATACTAAATACAATGTGAGGTTTCGTCACGAATCAATAGATGGCAAACACGAGCTATACGCAGCCAACAATTTTGCCAAATTAATAGAGCTATATAGGGCGCGTATTGCTAATTTCTATCGGTATATTGCAGACGATAATATTTTGTTTGTCTGTGAACACAATACATATCCAAGTCGCTTGAATCAGGTCATCAAATGTGTCTTTCCTCAACTAACCTACAAAATAGTCACGCTTAACACTTTTTTTCCAGGACAAATTGTGATGTCTGACTTTTACCCAGTAGAGATTTATCAGAAAGAAATCGACTATTACCCACTCCCTTTTCCGTCTGATAACTACGTATGGTGGGAGCCGCAAAGTTTCACTTCGGATTCTGGCATAAAATTTGAAAACAGGATTGGAGATATTATTTCAAAATATGTTGATAAAATAAATCCGCAAGATTTTGACCGCTTGCCTAGATAAGATAGAATCAGCTTCATCGCCTTTTCTCCTTAACACTTCTATATACTGAGTAATTAACTGGAGTTTAGACTCAGCACTGCTGAGAGCTAGACATGCTTCTTTGGAAGGTAGTATTGCTGCTTTTCTAACTCAGGACTTACGCAAACAATTAAATTCACTCCGGCGTTTTACCATAATAGCTATACCAGGATACGGAGGAAGTATGTTTTTCTTTCCCCTGCGCCCGCATACGATCGATGCGACGCTTGTAGATTTTGAGCATTCCGAAATGTACTAAATCTTTTTGGTGTAGGGTCATATTGCGATCGTGTTTTCGGTAATACAACATAAGTTTAGGTATAACAACTTTACAAATATCGTTTTCCCAAGCGCGCATAAACCAATCGGTATCTTCATTATCATGTAGCTTGGGGTCGAGTAAACCCACTCGATCGAACACCGATCGACGGTAGATAGCACTCCCCAGATTAATAAACTGATAAGGTTGAAAGACAGGTTTGAATTGGTAAGAATCATTTTCCGAGGGAAGATTCTCTATCTGCATTTGCTGAATTAATCCCTGAACGATATCCACTTCGGGATTAGCTACTAAATAATCAGCGAATTCGGCCAATACTCCCTCTTCCCATAGATCGTCAACATCGAGAAAAGCGATCGCTTCTCCTCGCGCGCTTTTGATTCCGCGATTGCGAGCAGAGGAAGGGCCTTGATTGGGTTGATAGATATAGTGAATGTTGTCCTCAAATTCTTTGGCAATTTCGGCGGTGCGATCGGTAGAACCATCATCGACAACAATAATTTCCAGGGGCTGATAATTTTGCCCTTGAATATTCTCAATCGCCTGCACTAAAAACCTCTCTCCGTTATAAACCGGAAGAATAACACTAATTGATAATGTGACTTTGAGCATATCCCTATTTTGTCATTTTCGGAATTAAACAAGTAGTAAATCATTTAGATGGGTTTGGTCTGGTACTTAAATTAATTGATAGACTTCACTTTCCTCAAAGCTTTTCAAAAAATACTCTTGAGATAACTTATTTCTGGTTTCACAATTTATTAAATAATTATGAGTATCTAAAATCAATGAAGTATCCACAGCTTTTTTTGCAGCTTCTGATAAACTAGTAAAGTACATAGGATAATCTTTCCCAAGATATTCTACTACTGCGGGTAAAGGATTAATTAAAAGTGGAGTTCCTCTAGCAATACATTCAATAACTGCGTTATTTACACTAGAGTCATATAATTCCATAAACGCTATATTTTCTGACAAGAGTATATCGTATTCAGTATTTGATATATGCTTTATTTCTTTAGTATTACTTGAAAAAGCAGGTTCAATTTTTAAATTATTAATCTTAATTTCCTTGGCGATGATTTCTTCTTGCTGTTCATCTGCATTGTCACAATACATAGGAATTAATCTTAGTTTTTCAAAGTTTAAGACATTATTTTTAGCAATAGGTAACTGATAAATTGCACTTAGCTTTCTTAACCACCAACCAATCTGCACAACTTTTTTCTCAGGATTCTCTAAAAATTTATGAAAATTGAATTGTATTTCTGGTATTTCTGTTGGATGGATTAAAGTAGAAACTATTTTTCCTGTTTGTTCTCGTAACCATTGAGCATGGTATTCTGAAAATGCAAATAGACCAATGCAAGAATATAAACTTTTCTTCCATATATCTTTAGTAAAAAGTTTTTGAGGAGAAGATTCATAATAAAGCCAAGTTGGCATTTCTTGTGGATTATGAATGAAACCTGCCCAAGGTTGGGTATAAGGTACAATTAGTTTTTTTTCTAATGCAAACTTATTTTTCAGGATATTAAATACTCCATCTCGTTTCATTTTTTCCACAATTAAAGGAGATATTTCATTAGCAATTCCGTAATCCCAGACAAAATTATTCTCAATAAATCCATCAAACAAAATACCTTGACTATTATGCAAAGGTTTTAAAGCATTGAGTGCAAAATTCCAACCACTTCTATGAAAATCAAATTCCTTCTGGCTAGATAAATTTATTTTTCCATTTGGATTATCCTTGATATAGTAAGCTTGCAAAAAATCTGAATTGTAGATTTCTATATCTTCCTGTCTAATTATTTTTAATGATAATCCAAGATATATATAATAAACAGATAAATCTGTAGCCTCAAAATTTATAGATAAAGCTTTTTCATAATATTGAATTGCTTCATTCATTCGGTTTTGATGGATGCTTAAATTAGCCAAAGATTCATACGCTGGTATATAGTCTGGTTGTAATCGTAAAGCTTCTTGATAACCAGCAGTTGCTAATTCTATTCTCCCCTTCACTTGCCATATATTAGCCAATTTACATTTAGCTTCTGCTAAATTTGTATTGTCAAATGATTCTTGATTCATTAGTTAACCTTGGTTGGTATTAATTAGAAATTAATTTAACTTTATTTGGGTTTTTATTAAGGAAATTTGAATAATTAGACTTTTTTCAGGTTTAATTTGATTTAATAACAAATTTCAAGGACAATTTGGCGTTTTATTTAAACTTGCTAAAACCCAGTTAGGTATTAAAAAATTAAAAATTTCTTCTAGGATAGTCAGCATATTTTTTAATGGTAAAACTAACTGATACCTTTGTGCTTGGGTAACTAATCTGCTCCAATCAATTTCATTTCCATAAGCTTGAAGAATAATCATAGCATCAGCTAGCCAACGAATTTCTTGCAACTGATTCGTTGGAAACGCCCGTAAGCAGATATATAATAATTGATCGGTATGGCTCAGAGCTAGAGTAGAAATATTACTAATTTTGCAGGAAATTGCATAATTCCAAAGTTGATTATCGGTCTTTTCTTGAGGTTCAGCCCAGAAGATACCACGGGGAATAAAAAGTAATTGTGGGAATTCATCCTGCAATTCAAAATCAAGTTTTTCTGATGTGACTTTTTTCCAGCCTAAATTTGCCAACAGCTTAATTGCTTTATCAATATCTAATGAAGGTATAAACAAATCTATGGCATACACTGGTCGGTGACCGTAATCTTGGTAATAATTGCTAATCAAAGCAATATCTGCAAGCATCAGTATTTTAATTCCAGTCTCATAAAAAGTCTGTAAAATAGGTTGAATTTTGCTAAATAGGAGTTGGTTAGCATACCATGTACGGCGGTAAATACCTTTAATTATTGTTATTTTTGAGTGTTGTATTTTGTGTACAGACAAATTCCGATAAAGTAAACACAACAAATTATATGATTCTGAATCTAACTTTTCAATATCAACAATTTCACTCCACGATTGCCAAGCATTCAGCGCATTTTGACCATGAAGAAGAGAGGCTTGCAAAAGTAATTTTTGCTGAGGAGTTGGTAAATCTAAGTTAGGTTTTTTCTCAGATTTCATGTGTTTTAATTCACTTTATTTATCATGGAATTTGATTTTATATGTGATTAGTAATAATTCTTATTTAGTTATAAAAAACATTAATTCTTATTCAATTTTTCATTTATAAAATTTATTTTCAGTCTTTTTTTAGACTTAATACATAAATTAAATTTTTTCTTCTATAATTTTGCTCATTTTTCCAATTTAATCTTGACTTTTGTAGTCAAATCCTCAATATTATTCGAATAATCCAGATTTTATTTGAATATATTAAACCTCTACTTTTCTTTCGCTAGCTATCCGACGTCTGTCAAGGGAAGCTTTCAAAATATGCGCATATTCTGTAATTTCTTGACGTTGTTGGCTAACCCCTTTATTTGTTGTGTGTAAACGTCGGAGTGTGACTAATTCTGGCAGAATCAGCATATTCATATTTAATTCATTTGCACGCATATACCAACTAGCAAATTCTACTACTTGCCAATTAACTTCAAATCGACCTACATGGAAAAAAGCCTCCCGCTTCATCAGTAGTGCTGAGGGTATAGTTCCTGGCATTAATTCAGCAGGACAGTGTATTTTGGCTTTAAAAGCCTCATCTAATTCTGGGCTATGAAACTGTTTGACTTGTCCGAATACAATATGAAGTTCACTATTATTATTAAAAGCTGCCATTTGATGCATCAATTTATCTTTCACCCAAAGGTCATCTGCATCGAGAAAAGCAAAGAATTCTCCTTGGGCTAATTCTATGCCACGATTTCGGGCAGCACCACTACCAGCGTTAGATTGGAAACAGTAGCGAATTAGTGGAGCATAATGCTTTGCAACTTCAGCACTATTATCAGTTGAACCATCATCAACGACGATAATTTCAATTGGCTGATAGGTTTGTGATAATACACTTTCAATTGCTTGGGCGAGATATTGATTACAGTTATACACTGGAATGATTACGCTAACCAATGGATTATTTGCCATCCATATTTTTCCTATATTAAATTACGTTTACGTTTAATTGATTGTCTAAGTATACTTAGTAGATTCTGATTATTAATTGATGATGTTAATGAAAGATTGCTATCATGAACGCGTTTATAAAGTAAAACTTTCTGAATTGCCATGTGTAAAACCTGACGATCGCTAGCTCTAGCAAACCAATCAACATCTTCTGCTACACTAAGTTCAGGATTTAACATACCGATTTGAGCAAATATAGTTTTTCGCACGACCAAAGTTTCCATAATATAGGCAATACGATCGCCTATTAACAACTCTGGTCTAAATCCAGGTGGAATAGAAAATCCTTCCTCAAGAAAAAATTTGACTCTAGCGATCGTGTATTGAATTTCTGGACGATCTAGTAAATAATTTACTTGAATAGTTAATTTATCGGGTGTCCACAGATCGTCATGGGAAATAAAGGAAATGAACTCTCCTTGAGCTAGATCGATTCCTAAGTTATAAGCATTAGCAATCCCTTGACTAGGCTGAGATACGTAGCGAACTTGCTTATAAGATTTAGCAATTTTTTCAGTATTATCTGTAGAGTTGCCATCAATCACGATAATTTCATAGCATTTATAAGTTTGAGCTATAACACTGTCAATAGCTGCTGCTAAGTACCGTTCTCCATTTTTTATAGCAATAATAACACTAACCAATCCTTGATTCATTCTTGAATATTTCCCTTTGAAATTAGAAGGTTTAATACATTATTTCAGTATTGCTAAATTTGAACATAAATAATATAGAGGTTTTTTATCAAGGCTGAGAGAAGATTATTCATACCTTTAGGCTGAAAAAAGTCATTAGACTTCTTGCAGAAATCAAAAAAAGAACCCCACCCCGCCTGCGGGGAGGAACTGGGGGGTGGGGTATTAAGGGACTTTTGCAAGAGGTCTAATATTTATGCACTCTTACTCCATGAATACAATTCACAACGAAGGAATGAAAATATTTCTTTCCTAGTCACCAGTCACCAGTAAAGAGTCCCTATTTTCAAGGCAGGTCTATTGCATGATTTTACTAAGTATTTGGCCAGCCGGTTTCATTTACTTCATGGATGGGATCTAGCAAAAGTAATTCTCTCATATCAGTAAATTTATTTAATTTTGGTGGTTCAAATTCTATTTTTTCTGTAATTGTTTCTGTTTGTATTTGTGTATAAAAAACCTTGGAATTTTTTGGTATATCTATATTATTTCCTTCTAACTTAATGAGATGTTCTTGCTGTAGTTCTTCAAAAAAATTATCTACATAATTTTGAATTTCTTGGTTGATATTATTATATTGTTCAGAGAGTTCTGCAATGATGTTTTGTTTAGAGATGCCTTTTTCGATTTGATTCCAAATTTCAGCAGCTACTTTTAATAAACTATAATACTCTCCTGTTTTTAGGTTAATGACTACAACTTCACCATCAATTGTTTCATGAGCAACTGATGGAGTGTTAATTTTGTAAATTGTAGATGTTATAGACATAGTAATCTTATTGATTTGATGGTAATTTTATTGAGTTGATGCATTTTCTTTATTTGGAAAACAACTTATTTTTATTAAATAAGACCAGTCTTTTAAAAGTTTGTCAATAGTTTAGATATAAGCTTAATACTTTGCAACAAAGGCTATTTTATATATAAGAAAGGCTTAAGTCTTTCTTGAAAATAAGTAGGTTGGTGTTGAAAATTGTCGTTATGGCAAGGCAGGAGGCAGAGGGCAGAAGGCAGGAGGGAAGAGCTTTTTGGGCAACTTTACTTTTCGTTACATACTTTGATTTTTTACGGCATTCTACTTATATCACTAGTTGCAAAAATGTTTAATACTTTGCAGCAATTGCTATTCCATATATAAAAAACGCTTAAATCATTGCAGCAATTGTTGTAATGAACTTATGATTTGATTTATTACATTGATCGCCTCGAAAGGGCATGGAAACATCAGAAGCATTTGAAGTTTTTTTGAAAAGTGAGATAACTTTCCACTTACCTCATCCCCAAAGACGATGGAAACCAAAAGGAATCTCAGACTTTCTCCAACCGAGATGAAAACGTTATGGAAACATGCTTAATCGACAAGTGTGCGTAATACAACGCTTGCCGAACATGACTGCAAAGGTCTACCCTGTAAAACTTAGGCAGTCAGTAATTTAGACAAATGAACAATTGTTTGGAACTTACCTTTGACAACGGACAAACAGCATTAGCTATTCGAGTTAATCAACAAACAAATTTGCCAAATGCTTTAGAGGAAATAGGACTTAGCGGTTCGCGTCCTGTTTTAGTGGTGGTGGGGGGTGCGAGTAATATCAGTGAAGCTGACTTTCTCCGCATCCAACGGTTATTCGTGGAAGTTTTAGCCCCCATCGCTGAAAGTTTAGGCGCTTATGTCGTGGATGGGGGTACGGATGCGGGAGTCATGCGATTAATGGGTGCGGCTCGTACCCAAATAGATGCTAAGTTTGCTTTGGTTGGTGTGACACCTGAAAAGAAAGCGATTTTACCAAATCAGTTAGCAGCTGACGCTGATTTGACGCCGTTAGAGCCAAATCATACTCATTTTGTGTTAGTTCCTGGTAGTAATTGGGGCGATGAATCTCCTTGGATATCTGAAGTGGCGACGGTATTAGCTAATGGCGCGCCTTCGGTAACAGTACTTTTAAATGGTGGCGAAATTACCTTTAAAGATGCGTTTTCTAGTGTTAATACTGGTAGGTTAGTTGTAGTAATTGCTGGTAGTGGTAGAACCGCAGATATACTCGCTGGTGCTTTGGTGGGAAACGCCACGGACGATCGCGCTAAAGAATTAGCCAAATCTGGTAAATTGCTGTATATCAATTTAATCGATATAGAGGAAGAAGTTGGTAACTTAGGGGAAATAATTAAGGGTTTGCTTTCTGCTAAGGAGTAAATGATGGCAAAAAAGAATAGTTATCAAGAATTTTTAAAGGAAGATTTTAACAAATTGTTTGAAGGCATGAAGCTAGGAGATGTCCAAAGACATTTTTTACGATCGCGTTGGTTAGACCAAGTACTTTGGATGGAAGGTAAGGCGAATTTTTCCCGCGATCGCTATTATTTTTGGCGGCTATCAACCATTATCGGTGGCGTAATTCTGCCCGCGTTGATTACTCTCAATCTGAATACTGATTTAAAGAATAAAATTCCTGGAACTAATATTGAAGTTAAAAATTTAATTAACGTTTCTACTTTTGTTCTCGGCCAATTCGTTGCTATTAGCGCTGCCGTTGAAGAATTTTTTCATTATGGAGAACGCTGGCGGCATTATCGCCGCACGGTGGAATCTTTGAAAACTCAAGGATGGCAATTTTCCCAATTGACAGGCCCTTATCGTGATTATACAAGTCACGAACAGGCATTTAATTTTTTTGCTGGTCAAGTAGAAGATATTATCCAGCGAGATGTAGAAATATATGCCACACAAGTTGTACAAGAGAAGAAAGAAGAACAAAAAAAACCGGAAAACTATATTGTGATGGAAAATACCAAAATAACTAATATTGAAAACAAGAAGGAAGAAGAATAGTAATTATTTACAAGTCAGACAATTTTAGATTTTGGATTGGGATGGGGCATTGAGAGTGCTGAGTTAGGAGTGAGAGACGCGATTAACCCTTGTTTGTACAGAAGTTATTATTCTCCCCTCTGCCCCAATACTTGTCGGTTAAGGGGAAAAGGGGAAGGGAAAAAGGGAAAGAAAAAACCTTTAATATCAAGTTCGCTTAATTACTTATAAATCCTGAAACACCCCACCCGCCTTACGGCACCCTCCCCTTGCTAAGGGGAGGGTTGGGGAGGGGTAACGCGAGGACTGCAATCATAACTAATCATCCGAACTTGATATAACCCTTCCCCTTTAACCTTTTCCCCAAACCAAATTCTGAGTTCAAAATGCTTAATCGAGTAGTATTGCCCTCTGCCCCTATTTATCTGGCACGCTATCTCCAGGGCCAGCAGTGACAATTACTAAATTTTCCGGCTGAATTAAATCCTCAATTACTTGTTGGACTTGAGCCATAGTAACTGCCTGAATTCGCTGGGGAAATTCTCGAATTTCGGCTCGTGAAAGTCCCAAGACAGCATTATCCAAAATGATGCTAGATACATTACTAGGATTAGCTAAATCTACAGGGTAGCTGTTAGTAATTGAGCGTTTTGCTGTATTTAATTCAGCTTCAGTTACTCCTTGTTCGCGTAATTGTTTAAGTAAAGCAACAGCACTGGCGATCGCTTTTTGAGCATCTCCGGGAGCAGTCTGCATTTGAATCAAGAAGGGGCCGGGATTAATTCCAGCAGCAAAAGCACTATAAATACCGTAAGTTAATCCCTGGCGATCGCGCACTTCCGTACCCAAGCGACTCGCTAAGGTATCGCCACCCAAAATTTGATTCAGTACCGATGCTGCATAGAAACGCTTGTCTTTCCTAGAAATTCCGTTGTAGCCAATGTAGGTCACAGCCTCAGCTTTGCCGGGAATTACTTTATTTAATTGTGTCGAACTTTTCGGTAATGGCACTGACGGCACTTTGAGAACGGGTGGCTTACCTGTGGCTTCCCATTTACCAAATGCCTCATTCAGCAATGCTTTCACCTTAGCTGAATCGAAGTCTCCCACTAATGCGATGGTTGTGGTGTCTGGCCGGTAATGTGTCTGGTAAAAATTAAGCAAGTCATCACGAGTAATGCTTTTTAAACTCTCTTCCGTAGGAAAGGTATGGAACGGATGATTTTCTGGGTAAATTGCTTGTTGAAATACCCGTCTTCCCAGACCGTTGGGGTCATCTAGCTGGATTTTGAGACTTGTTAACGCCCTTTTACGACTGAGTTCTAACTGGTCGGTGGGGAAAGTAGCGTTTTCTAAGACATCTGCCAGAGTTTGAACCAAAATTGGCAGGTTTGCTGACAAGCCCTCACCGCTTATGTTTACCCCTTCGCGGCTAGCACTGAAGTTTAAACCGGCTCCTTGGTCTTCTAAGGTTTTTGCGAGGGTGAGAGCATTTTTAGTCTTCGTTCCATTCATTAAGTTGATTGCAGTTAAATTCGCTAATCCACCTTTTTGATTGCTGTCAAACTCAGTACCAGCGTCAATTTGACCGCTGAGATTAATACTAGGAACATTGCGATCGCTTAACAGCAAAACTCGCAAACCATTACTCAAAGTAAACTCTTCTGGTAGCGATTGTTTTTTGGAATCTGTAGTTGATGTGGCAGGTGGCAGATATTTAGCCAGTTCTGCTGGGTCTACAGGTTTACCAGGGCTGAAGTTTTCTGCGGTACGACCAGAACCAGCATTGGAAGCTCCCGGTTGACCGTCTGGTTGGGTCGGTTCAAAGTAGCCAATGGTTTGTTTGGCAGGATCTAAGTAAGTTTTGGCGGCTTTTTGTATCTGTTCTGGGGTGACTTTGGCGATCGCAGCGAGATACTTTTCTATAAAATGATAATCTCCAGCGACAGTTTGGTTATATCCCAGGAGGTTGGCCTGACTAGTGATGTCCTGGTTACCCAATATATATGACGCTTGCAGCTGCGTCTTAGCTCGCTTCAACTCTTCTGGGGTGACTGGCTGCTGTTGCAGTTTTGTCAAAGTTTCGTCAATAACCTGAGCAATTTTGCTTAATTCTTGACCGGGAGCCGCCGTAGCATCAATTTCATACCAACCCGGTTCGATAAGTTCCACGGCACCGCCACTAACTGAACTAGCGAGTCCAGATTCTACCAAAGCCTGGTAAAGTCTAGAACTACGTCCGCCAGTGAGAACGGCATCCATGACATCAATTGCTGGCACATCAGGATGCTTGATATCTGACAGAGGATACAGCGCTTGTAGTAATGCTGCACTTCCGGGTTGCTTGAGGACAATCGGAGCCTTTTTCTTAGCAGTAGCCGGGGAAGCATCGGCGAGGGCAGAAGATGTCGAGAAGCGATCGAGCGCTTGGCTTGTATCATCAACTACTTTGTCTTGTTTTGCCTGTGGCGATAACTTACCAAAAGTTTCTTTGGCAATTTTCAGTACAGGTTCGGAGGCAAAATCTCCAGTAATTACCAATGTGGCATTTTCTGGACTGTAGTACTTTTGGTAATAATTTCGTACCTGCTCTACCGTGAATTTTTCGACATCAGCTTTTGTACCTCCCACTGGTAAGCCATAAGCTCGATTTGGGAAAGCATTGCGCATGAGTTCTCGATTCAAACGATACTCTGGCGAATTTTCGTAGCCTTGTAACTCAGAGATGACTACTCGTTTCTCACTTGCAAGTTGTTCTGGGTTAATTAAAGCATTTTTCATGCGATCGGCTTCCAGTACAAGCAATGCTTCGAGTCTGTCTCGCTGCACTGTGCCAAAGTAAGCTGTTTCGTCATAACTAGTAAAGGCGTTGAACTGGCTACCCAAGGCACTAAACAACCGTCCGAACTGCACTGGACGGTCGGTTGTACCTTTGAACATCAAATGTTCTAACTGGTGCGAGATACCGCTTTCTCCCTTACCTTCATTGCGCGAACCGACTTTATACCAAACTTGCACGCTTACCACGGGAGCCGTATGGACTTCTTTGGTGAGGACGGTTAAACCATTGTCCAATACTGTTTTTTGCACTCCTTGGGTAAATGACAGTGGAGATACAGGTGCAGCAGTTGTTGTTGGTGTTGCGGCAATGGTAAAGTTCCCTGAAAATGGCACTAAACTGAGGAGAATACTGAGAAAAAATCCGATAAGCATGTATGCGCGTGACTTCATAATCAGTGAAAAACGAAAAATTCAAGTTAATAAACCACAATTAAAGAAGAAATAATTGACATTTAATTTTGCATTTTGGCGAATTCAGTACTTGGAGCAAAGGCCAGGAAGTAAATCAGCGTTTTATAGCCAGAGATTTTTCTACCTATGGCTTGAATAACCGTAGGCGTAGCCCGTCGTAGACATTGCCTTTGTAAAACTAGTAATTATTTCATCTTAGATCGTGTCTCAAGTTCTCATGGGGTTGGAAACTCCACGATTGCTGTTACGTAGATTCCAGGATAACGACCTAGCGGCGTTCTTGCCCTATCGCAACGATCTGGAAGTGGCGAAGTATCAAACTTGGGATCCGCCTTATCTAGAAATGGAAGCCATGAAATTTATACAATCCATGCAGCAGTCAACACCAGGTGTCTTGGGCGAGTGGTATCAGCTGGCGATTGTGCTTAAGGATACAGGCGAAATGATTAGGGACTGCGCCTTCTGCATTTTAGCCGATCGCGGACGACTGACGCGATCGCACCAAGTAATACCGTTTCACTCAATTGTTGATACAAATCATTTTTCTTTCTTCCCCTGCCTCCTCTGCTCCCTCTGCTCCCCCTGCTTGCCTAAATGTATCAACCTGAAAGTGAAACGGTATAACGGCTATGCAACTGAAGCTGTAAGGAGGTTACTCGAATATCTATTCACAGGACACAATCCTAGAGAGAGAACTCTTAGCAGAAAATAGGGAACAAACAAGAAGCAATCAAAGGGTAATTAGTTGTTTAAAACATCAAATACGAGTTCTATAGCTACACGTTTTAGTTAGTATAAATAACGAAAAAGGCATGACCTTTAGCAGCCACGCCTTATATATACCAAGTGTTTACCATACATAGCTAATTTAGGATTACTTTTTGGTGAGTTCATCTGTCTACAGCGGGTTTACAACAATATTGCACGCTATTGATGAATTAGCTTATTTTGATTTTTACAAAGAATAACTTACAAGCTAAAGTAAGAAGCAATTAATTTTATTTATCGAAACAATCGGGTCTAAAACCGGACTTCGTTCTGCTACGCTAACGCCTTTTAAGGCGAAAATTTTTTGTCACGGGGTATAAATCCTCGTTACAAAAACGGCCTCCAGCAAGAACTGCCCTCTGCCTCCTGCCTTCGTTAATATTTGCTATTATTTACTTTTACAGGAACTTTAATTAATAGAGAAAGGCTTGATTGTTAACCAAGCCTTAAGTAAGAGTAGAGTCTATCAGGAAAATTTAGTCATTTTAGTTGAGAAATACATCTGTCTTGAGAGAGTAGATAAATATTGCTTAATCTTGGCGATCGCAGAATTATTTTAATAATAAAAAAGGCTTAGCTCGCAGCTAAACCTCCATAGAAAGCAGTTATTCGACACACCAAAAATAATTTAAGCTGAGTCAGACTTATAGTCATCTTCCTTTAGGGTGTGCCCAATAGTTATGAAATATGTTGCTAGTGAATGTTGACCAAATATTTGATAATTATCCTTTGAGAATAAAAAAATATCTTAATATTTTGGAACAATTTGATTAACTTTTATTTGAAATTATGCTTTAGTTATGACTTAAGCTCAAGCAGTTAAATTCTCGATGGTGCGGCTCTTGGCGGCAACACACTTTACATGGAAATATTAGCACCGACTTCTTGACAGCAGAATTCAAGAGTCACAATAGCATACACACTGCTGCGCGAACAGAAGCAAAACAGGCTGAACGCCACTCTTGGAAACCTAGTTTGTCTACTTCATTAACTTGAAATACGCTGTAAATTCAGCGATCGCCAATAGTAATACTAATTCAATATTAAGATGCGTATATTATTAGTAATAACTGTTAAACTTTTTAATTACTTAAATAGAGTAATTAATATAACCAAACTAGTTGTTATCACTTAGTTTACAGTATATTTTTATTTTCAAAGCACCATAGTTAAAGCAATTTGTTGTCATACGTAGTTTGTATGCCATTTGCTGAATTGATAAATTTCTCTTAGCGAATCCGCTAAAGAGGCGAGAAATTGCCTGTTTAACGAATGTGGCAGCTAAAAGTTACACCAAAATACACAGATTGGTATAAATAACTATTGGATTTTTCTAGCTCATTACTATATAAATTTATTATGAACTTATTAAAAAGATATTTTGTAATTTTGCCTATAATCGAAAAGTAGCCGCTAAGGCTATAAGCTTAGGGCTTTCTTTCCTCACTGTTTTTTTATGGGCAACGATTATAAGCTAGGTCAAAGCGACAGCCAATCCTAACTAAAAAAAATATTTTATCCTTTTTAGGAAGCCTCTTCCTATCTCTCAAGAATGACAATCGATTAAAAAAAATCCTCCGGAGTAGAGATGTATTTGGCACACTCATTCACAATTGATGACGAAAAGCAAACTTGTCACCAGCCTTTGATTTTGGTAGTTGAAGATCGTGATGATAGTCTTCTGGTGATTAGCTATGCTCTGGAGGCGATTGGTTGTAGATTCATTTGTCAAAAAGATTGCACTGCAACGGTGCTGGTAGCTAAAGAATATCAACCAGATTTGATATTATTGGATATTTTGTTACCAGGTATGAGTGGTATTGATGTTGCGCGTCATTTGAAGCAAGAAACTTTAACTCGCACAATTCCAGTGGTTGCAGTTACAGCTTTAGCTACCCCAGAGGCTCGAGAGGAGATTCTTGAAGCAGGCTTTGATGATTACATCAGCAAACCCTACATGCTCGAAGATTTAGAAGCTATGATTAGCCGTTTACTTAAGGGAAAATTCGACCTTCAATCAGCTTTTGAGCTTTGCTAAGATTAGTAATCAACCAGAAAAAATTTCTCCAAAAATAACAATTGATTATTAAGACTGACACTTAATGTAGAAATTTTTCTACAAATAATTAAACAAAAATGGTATTAAATATTTTTAGGTAGTCCCACAGTGAATAAACTGCCTTTACCTACTTGAGAAGTGACTTGGATAGTTCCTGTATGAGCTTCTATAATTCGGTGCGATAGATGTAGCCCTAAGCCGCTACCCGAACGTTTGTTTCTACCTTGGCGAAATCGCTCAAAAATTGTTGCTTGGTCTTCAGGCGCAATTCCATATCCTGTATCTTCTACCTCAATAGTTACCCAATCTTGCTGTTGACGATTTGGTGATTTTTCAAAAATGCGGATTGCGATCCCTCCCGTATCTGTAAATTTGATAGCATTGGCAATCAAGTTGTATAGTACTCGTCTAAGTTCGAGGCGATCGCCCATAACTATACCAGGATTTTTAGCTTGTGGGTCTAATTGGCTGGTATCTAGTTTCAAACTCAAGCCTTTTTCATTTGTCAGAGGTTCGATTTCACTCACTACTTCTTGAGCAATTTCTGGTAAATCGCATTCCTCCCAATTCAAAGTTTTTTTACCAGCTTCAAAGCGATAAACTTCTAACAGAGTGTTGACCATCAGCATCAAATTTTGGTTGCTGCGAATCATCACCGCGATCGCTTGCTTCATTTCCGGTGAAATTTTGCAGAATGTTTCCATCTCGAACAAATTCAACATGCGATCGGCCGCTACCAAGGGAGTTCGCAAATCATGAGTCAGACGAGAAACAAAGTCTTCTCGCTGGCGTGCCATTTTTTGTTGTTCGTCGAGACTGTGCTTGAGACGCAATAGCGATCGCACTCTTGCCAACAGTTCATCAGTATCAAATGGTTTGCGAATAAAATCGTCAGCACCAGCATCCAAACCTTCAACAACGCTGGATTCGTGAAAAGCTGTAATTAGCAAAATTGGGATATAACTTATTGCACGATTCTTACGAATTCGATCCGTAACTTCATAACCATCCATCCCCGGCATCATCACATCTAGCAAAATTAAATCCGGTGGCGATTTTTCAATCTTTTGCAAAGCAGTTATCCCATCTGGGGCTAAATCTACTTCATAACCTTCACTTTCTAAAATTGTTTGTACTAAAATCAAATTATCTCGCGTATCATCAACTGCGAGAATGCGATCTATTTTATTATTTTCAATTACAGACATACTCGCTCGACTTTTATCAGCTTTTTTAGGAGGAATTTTAATTTATTGAAATTTAGGAGATTCTATAAGAGCTTTTTTCACTTTATTAGATGATTGATGCGGATTTTGAGCAGAACAAAAAACGCTATCCTTCTCTAACTGTAAGGGGGGAGGCTCGACTTCTAGATTTGGTAATGTTACTTGACGGGGTAATTCAATTCTAAACATTGAACCAGCACCTAATTGGCTCTCCAAAAAAATTTTACCGCCCATCATTTGCACTAGCGAATCTACAATCGCCAAACCCAACCCTGTGCCTGAATATTTGCGAGTTATACTTTGATCTACTTGGCGAAATGCTTCAAAAATATGTTTGAAATCTTTTGCTGCTATGCCAATACCTGTATCTTTCACAATAATTGCCACTTGGTTTGCTGGTAATTCCTTAACCTCAACCCAGATTTGACCGGACTCCGTAAATTTAATTGCATTGGAAAGCAAGTTAATCAAAATCTGTTTGAGACGCAGGGGATCGTTGAATCCTAAAGGATTTTGCAAGTCTATTTCTACTTGCAAGGGGAGATTTTTAGCCTCAGCTAGAGAACGCATTTCTTCTACAGCGCCATTAATAATTTTTGAAACATCAAATATTTCTGGCTTTAAATATAATCGTCCCGCCTCCAGCTTGGAAAAATCGAGAACTTCATTGAGCAACATCAGTAAATGTTTTCCATTATTCAAGATGCGCTCGACCATATCCGTTTGTTGGTGCGTTAGTTGGCCGAACTTAGGACGCAATAGTATTTGCGAAAAACCAATAATGGCATTCATTGGCGTTCTCAATTCGTGGGACATAGTGGCTAAAAAATGTGATTTTAACCGCGATGCCTCTAACAACCTGAAGTTTTGTATTTGAATATGTTGCTGTTGTCTTTCTAATTCTTGATTCTTACGAGTCAGTTGTTCGTGACTTTCTCGAAGTTTCTGATTTGCCACAGCTAGTTCAACTTCAGCACGATAAACTCGAATCGCATTGCGCAGAATATGTGCTAAAATCCCTGAGGATATTCTAGACTTATAAATATAATCTGTAGCACCAGCTCTTATTAATTCAACAGTAATTTCTTCATCTCCTGCATCGGTCAGCACTACTAAAGGAACTTTGATTTCCGATGAGCGTATCTGTTGAATTAAGGTTAATCCGTCTTGGTCTGGTAAGCGATAGTTGAGGAAAACACAATCATAAGTAGAAGTGGTTAAGGTAGAGAGCGCATCATTACCGTTACCGACTTCGGACAAAAACATTTTCACGCCTGTTTGTGTTAGAGCATGGCGTAACGTCATCCGGTCTACTTCATCATCGTCTACAACCAAAATTTTCAGCGTCTCTTCCATTGGTTTTTATTTTCGTCGTTAAACAGATGTTGATGTATAACATTTGTATTTTCAGATTCTTCTATTAAAGAATGTAAGATTTTCTGATATCTCAAATCTGTAACTTAATTAACTAAGACATTTTGATAATATGGAAACTTTTCAAAATTTATAAATCACAATAGTTAAAAAAATCGGGAAAATAAATATTTGATTGACAATCGATATTCCAATCATACTAGACTCAGGTTAATCTCTAACCGATCGCTAGCATTTGCCATAACTCTTTTGAGTCGAGCAAAACCCTTAACTCTCAAACAACAAAAGTAAGCGTAGTTTGATATATCCTTACCAGGGTAACTGCGATCGCAGCCCAAGAGTGATAAGTTTTGCTCCAGGTTAGTAATATTAATTTTCATAAATACGCTCTTGACATTCATACCATCAATTTAGTTTTCCTCCATGAGAATGTCGATCGCTATTTTAGGGTTTCCTAACTTTGAATTGACTTTATTTGATGCTGAGTCTGTTTAATCGAGCCGAGTTTAGGATTGCACTTCTAAGTGACGATCCGTGCCTCTAAAACAATTATCAACAAACGAACTCAAAACTATTAAACTAAAGAGCAGGAGACAGCAAGCGCTAAAAACAAGTAAAATAAAATACTTTATCGAGCTTAAGATCATTGTAAATGAGTGAATCAAGCGCCGTCGTCAGTCATTAGTGAGAGTTGCATCTCATTATTATTTAGCACAAGCTTGAGCAGTTTTACCCATTAGATTGCTGAGACAAAGTAAATAAAAAGTATTATTTTATCTACGTTTTTAAAAAAGATTAAGTAATTTTACTCCATAAAATTTGTAAAATTTTTATCAATCGCTGAACCGTTGTTAAAGTTTTGTTGGCGATGGCAAGCAAACCTCTAGAATTGGGAAAATCACAAGATTACACTTACCGAAGAAAGGCAGAGGGCAGAGGGCAGGAGGCAGAAGGAAGAGAATATAATTTAATTTTTGCCCTCTGCCAAAAGTGTTTAAATCCCCTAAATTTATTTATGGGGATTCCATAAAAGCCTTCTGGCGACGCTCGCGGACTCGCTAACGCTGCGCTATCCTGCCTCAAAACCTGTAACTTTGTACCTCATGTAAATGAAAACTGCTGTATTTGCGGCGACCTCCTGTTTCCCCTTCCCTTGCCTTAAGAGTGATTCTTGGAATCAAATCGGCTCTCTATAATAGTTAAGTAACTAGCAGAACATAACAATTGAAAGCTGAATTTTCACTCAAAGAGGGCAACTTAGCATTCGTATCAATATTTCATCCTTTTTGTGCAAGTAGCCATATATCTCCAGCTAGATTTGCCCTCTATCTAAATATAAAAAAATAGGATATTTATTATTTCTATCGGTGGATGCAGAGCGTTGAAAAAATCATCTATCTTAAGTTTGGAAAAATAAAATAAAAAAAAGAATTCAGCGCTTAAAACGAGGTGGTGCGTTGGAGATACTGAGCGCAGTCTTGGGAATTTTAGCCATAAGCGACTAGCGTCGAGTTTTTGGGCTTGTTTGCCCTGAGCCTTTCCCTACTCCTACAGGAAAGCAAACTACGCATAGCGTCTGGTAAAAAACACAAGGGTAGCAACTGCCATTAAAAGGTCAGGATTGATATAGGAATCTAATATGATAGTTATATTGATTCATCAATAAGTCTCCTAATTATTGGATTATTCTGACTCCTGAATTCTTACAAAGACAGTAATTACAAAAGGTAATACTTTGAAAGATGCAAACAGTGTAAGAGTGAGTGTAGCAATGAGTGAAATCAGCATTATTTTAATTGAAGATCATGATTTAACCCGCATGGGACTACGGGCTGCATTACAGTCTCACAGTGCATTAAAAGTAATTGGCGAAGCTGCAAATGCTACTCAGGGATTAAAACTTTTGGAAACGGCAAAGCCAGATGTGGCAGTTGTAGATATTGGCTTGCCTGATATGGATGGGATTGAACTCACCCGTAAATTCAAACGTCATCAAGCTGAAACTGGGCAAACAGCAACGAAGATTCTAATTCTGACAATGGATCATACAGAGGATGCCGTACTTGCGGCTTTTGCCGCAGGAGCAGATTCTTATTACATGAAAGAAACCAGCATCAGTAAATTAACTGAAGCTATACAAGCAACTTTTGGTGGTAATTCTTGGATCGATCCCGCGATCGCCAACGTAGTCTTACGGAAGATGCGCCAAGGAATTCCCGGAGAAAGCCAATCCTCCGACAAGCCAAAGACAGTCAAAATCGAAGCGCTGGCTACAGAATACGAGCAAGTTTTAGAAACATATCCCCTAACCCAACGAGAATTAGAAATCTTAGAGTTAATTGTAGCTGGGTGTAGCAACGGACAAATTGCGGAAAAACTCTACATTACAGTCGGTACTGTGAAAACCCACGTTCGCAATATTCTCAATAAACTCTGCGCTGATGACCGTACCCAAGCTGCCGTTCGTGCTTTACGTTCTGGTTTAGTAGCGTAGGCGAACTGTCAACAAAATTTGGCAGGCTCAAATTTGCTCCCGTAGCGATCGCGTTTTTGTGGCTTAAGTGAGTGAGAACGATCGGTCTCTCACACATCACTGCACTAAACGGGCGATCGCTTAATTACGAATTACGAATTAGTAATTAGTCTCATCCGAACCGTTCTTGTAAACATTGGGCAATGCGTAGTGCTGCACCTGATTTTCCCATACGCCGCAGACCATTTTCGGCAATTATTTGCAAGCGATCGGGATCTTTGAATAAGGACTGGACGATTTTGGGAACTTCTGCGGGCTGCTCGACTAAAATCAAAGATGAGCCTAAAAGCCGACTTTGAGCTTGTGCAAAGCCACGGTTATATTGAGGCCCTTTGCCGGGAATCGCGATCGCTGGTTTGCCTAAACCAACAAACTGTTCTGTCGCTGTACCTGCCATTGCGATCGCCACATCTCCTAAATGCAAACAGTCGTTATAAGCTTGCTGGGTTAACAGTAAATATGCATTTCTGTGCTTAAATATCAATACATTGGGGTCGGAAATTTGGATGGGTGATTCTGATGTGGTTCGCCAGCCTTGGGATTGTAGATTTTGAGCCAAAAGATTGCAGTCGAGACTAGGAGCGATCGCACCTAAAAATACTACCGTGCCAGAAGCGTGAAAAACCGAATTTCGCTGTTGGAAACTTGTTACCAATGCAGATACGGCGATAATAATTGTTTCCCAATTGTTGTATGCTTCTGGCGCGCGGGAACCAGGTAAAAGAGTCACCACAAAAGGCCGAATTTTCTCCTGTTGGTGACTAGCTACACTATAAAATTGTGCGGATGGAAATGTTGTTTCTAACCCATCCATCATCGGATTCCCCAAACTCAAAGCTGGAATTCGCCATTGTTTTAATATCTCTGTCGTCAGTTCATCTCTGAGGAACACCGCTTGACAACGGCGGCGACTCATCAACCAACGTTCCCAAGGATGATACACCGAACCAGAGAAATTTTCCCAATTCACACCTTGAGATTTTTTTGGTAATAATCCAGATTCATCTCGCACGTGATATTCCGATTTCGCCGTACCGATAAAAGCATAATTAGCACCACTAAAAGCTGCAAATAACAATGGGACAATATCTCCCACAGCTAAAATTGCTCTTTTGTTACCTAATTTCTTTTGCGAACTTACCCAGTGACGAATAGCTTTAATCTGGCTGAGGGTAAGTTGCAATAAACCTCCCTTTACATCCCGCGCCAATTGCCGTCCATCCATATAAATAAAGCCACCAGAAGGCATAGTGCGTACCGAACCAATCAGAGGAATATCCAACTGTTGGTAAGCACGTCCTTCACCCACCAGAGGCAAAGCAAATATCTCTGGTGGGTTTAATTGTCGCTGGAGTTCTTGCAAAATTCGGACTGCAATTATATCTTCCCCATGTCCGTTACTTAATACAAGTAACCGCAAACGAGAAGTTGCAGTTTGAGAATTAGAAGCTTGAGAAGAACGAGATACATTACTCATGAGAAACAAAATATCAAAATTAACTGTCTATTTGGGTAAGAAGTATAAATAGGAAATTAAAGAGAAAAGCTGGAGATAGTTCGCTCATGGTTGCTGAATTCTCAGATATTATCTCTATTTATTTACTTGTCTACAACTAACACTAAATTCCGAAAAAATGTATTGTTTGCAATTTTTGGAATAATTTTTTAGTCCAAAACCTAAAATCCAAAATTGCTATAACTCCTAATTAATTAGATTAAATATTATGAAAATTTCTACTACTGCAATTTTGACTTTAGCGACTTTAGCTGCTGGTAACGTTACTCAACAAGCGACGGCTGCATCTACTAAAAATGTTACTCCAACTGCAAAACCCGATGGCTTGGTTGTACCAGTAATTGAAGAAACTCCTACACGAGTAGAAACAATTGCTTCTCCAGAAACTATCGTTGCACAACAATTTTCTCAAAATCCCCTCCCAACGCCAACAACTGCAAATAAAAATTCCCCAGTCATCTTAAAACCAGCAGCGACGATAATACAAAGCCAAAAAGACAAAGTTAACCCCTCCGTAACACCGCTTCCGTTCCCCTCATCTTCCCCAAAACCTACTAATAACAACGATTTAGTAGTTACTGCTACTAATGTACAGATAGTAGGAGCTAATCAGGAATTGCAAGAAATCATTCGCAAAGTTATTAAAACTCAAATCGGTGGAGAAACGAGTCAAAGCCAGTTACAAAAAGATGTGGCAGCAATTTTAGATACGGGTTTATTTAGTAATGCCAGCGTCAATAGCCAAAGTACATCCGCTGGATTGAATGTAGTTTATCAAGTGCAACCGGTAATCGTGCGATCGCTACAATTATCCGGTGCTAAAGTACTTACTTACCAAGTAGCGCAACAAAGTTTGCAATCTCAAATCGGTACCGCTATCAGTCCGGCTGGACTCCAGCAAGCAGTGGCACAAATTAATAAGTGGTACGCTGACAATGGTTATAACTTGGCACGGGTGGTATCGATTAAACCCAGCCCTCAAGGAATCCTGACTTTGAATGTTGCTGAAGGCTTGGTGGGTGATGTTAAGTTTCGCTTTGTGGGTGACGACGGCAAAACCGTTGACAGTAAAGGTAATCCCGTAGGAGGGCGCACTAAACCAGATTTTCTGCAACAGCAACTCAAACTCAAACCGGGTCAAATCTTCCAAGAAAATGTAGTTAAACAAGACATACAACAGCTATATGGCATCGGTTTATTTGAGAGTGTAAATGTTGCCTTGGAAGGAGATGCGACAAAACTTGATGTCATCTATCAACTCAAAGAAACTGGGGCGCGTGGTGTTAACTTGGGTGGTAGTTACAACGCCGACCAAGGATTAATCGGTACAATCAGCTATCAAGACCGGAATGTGGGCGGTAGTAACGATACTTTGGCGCTGAATGTTGGCGTTAGTAGCCGGGACTTACAGTTTAATACTAAATTTATCAGTCCTTATCGCATAACTAACCCCGATCGCTTGGGATACACTGTAAATGTTTTCCGCAATCGGGAAGTTTCAGAAACCTTTGACGATGAGATTAGGTTAGCTAACGGCGATAAAGTGCAGGAAGGCCATATTGGTGGCGGTATCAGCTTCCAGCGACCAATTGATGACTGGAATACCTCATTAGGAGTTAACTATACCAGGACTAGTATCCGCGATCGCCAAGGTAATATTACCCCAACAGACGCTCAAGGCAATCCCTTATCTGCCAGCGGCACAGGTGTAGATGACCTCACTACCGTATCCTTCACCGCCACCAAAGACCGACGAGATAACCCCATTAATCCTACTAAAGGTTCCGTCTTGAGTCTGAGTACAGAACAATCTGTGCCCATTGGTCAAGGTAATATTTCCCTCAATCGCCTCAAAGCCAATTACAGCCAATATTTACCTGTTCAGTTATTTAATAGCAAACAGCCACAAGTATTTGCAGTCAATCTCCAAGCTGGTACCGTCATTGGCAATTTACCGCCCTACGAAAGCTTTAACTTGGGCGGTTCAAACTCAGTCCGCGGTTACGATTCTGGAGAAGTTGGCAGCGGTCGCAGTTATGTTTTAGCTTCGGCAGAATATCGCTTCCCCGTTTTACCAATTGTCGGCGGTGTATTGTTTGCCGACTTCGGTTCTGACTTGGGTTCTGGCGATACTGTATTGGGAAATCCGGCGGGTGTGCGGGATAAACCAGGCTTTGGTTTTGGTTATGGCGCTGGAGTGCGAATTGATTCGCCTTTGGGCTTAATTCGTGCTGATTATGGTTTTAACGACCAGGGAGAAAGCCAATTACATTTAGGTATAGGACAGCGGTTTTAAAAAAATGAGCATTCAGAACATTCAAAAGAAAAATTCTGAATTCACTAATTCTGACAACCGACTCCTGAATTCTTTATTGTTAAAATTCCTCTGAGTGCTTTATTGTAGGGGTGTAAGATGAATGTCAAAGTGTCAAGTTGACGCTGGTTCATAATTCTAATAGTTAGGATAGGGTGAAAAATGGAACAAGCGATCGTAAAATTGCAAATTCCTTTTTCGGTACTGCTTGAAGCTATCAAAGCATTACAGCTAGATGAAAAACTTGTCCTCAAGCAAATTCTAGATGAAAATATTGCTCAAGTTTCTCCAGTACCGCAGCAATTAACAAATAGAGAAAAAACTTTGGAAGTATTAGATAATTCATTTGGTAAAGATTCGGAAAAAAAAAGGCAGGTTATGGAACGCTTTGCAAAAGCTGTTGAGCAAGTACTCGCTGAAACTGGTATGACCGAAGCTGAACTGACTGGGATGTTTGAGCTAATTAAACCATTTCCTAATGATGCGATTAGTAGTTGATACCAATGTTTTAGTAGCAGAATTATTGCGACACAGAGGAAGAGCGCTGATTGGAGATTCCAGACTATTACTGTGCGTTACAGAGCAGATTATAGATGAAACTAAATATGAATTACAACAACGTATCGTTCGCATGATATCGAATGGTCGATTAAATGAGTCAACGGGAAATGAATTACTGGACTCTGGATTCGATGTACTGCAAACGTATTTGAGAGTATTTAAATTAGAAACGTATGAAGGTTTAGAAACTAAAGCTAGAAGTCGAATTCCCAGAGATCAAAATGATTGGCAGACAGTTGCTTTAGCACTTCATTTAGAAGCAGCAATTTGGACACAAGACTATGATTTTTTTGGCTGTGGTTGTGCCACTTGGACGACAGAAACATTACTACTGTATCTACAATCTCTAGGTTAAAATTTAGAAACCATTTATAAAGTAAATCTTACCCGTCATCTTTTTTATGATTTAAAATTCCTGTTCTCAAGCCGAGTCCCTGATTAGCAAGCACTCTGTCAAGTCAAAATTCATCCCTAACATCACGGAGGTAGAAGGCAGCTTGAGTATGTTCCCTAGTTCAGGATTTGTTGACTCTCGCGCTATCATCTGAAAAAGGTAAAACTGTTGCGATCGCTGGGGAGGTTTTCCCACTGAGGGAACTTAAAAAACTAAATTATCCCATAGATAGCCAAGTAAAAACCTTACCATCTCAAAAATATGGGAAAATTTTTGAGCAATCCCTCAAGATTCAGGACTCGCTAGTTATCTGCTCACTCAAGAATCAGGACTCTCTATGTTAGCAGGCACAATTTTACAAGGTGGAAAATATACCCTAATTCAAGAAATAGGGCGTGGTGGCTTTGGCATTACGTTCAAAGCTAAACATCACTACTTGGGGCAGGAGGTGGTGATGAAAACCATCAACGAACGGCTGCGACAACATCCTGATTTTGCCAAGTTTGAGCGCCAATTCCAAGATGAAGCCAGACGATTAGCTACTTGTATTCACCCAAATATAGTCCGAGTTAGTGACTTTTTTGTGGAAGATGGGTTGCCTTATATGGTGATGGAGTACATTCCTGGCGAAACTTTAGGTAACGCCTTCGTGTTACCAGGAATACCTCTGCCGGAAGCCACAGCAATTCATTACATCAAGCAAATCGGCGCAGCCTTGCAGGTAGTACACAGCAACGGTTTACTGCACCGAGATATCAAACCAGATAATATTATTCTCCGCCAAGGAACTCAGGAAGTCATATTAATTGATTTTGGCATTGCCAGGGAATTTAATGGCAGCGTTAGGCAGACTCATACGGGTTTGGTGTCTGAGGGTTATTCTCCCATTGAGCAGTACCTCAGCCAAGCACCGCGCACGCCCGCCACTGATGTTTATGGTTTAGCAGCAACCTTGTATGCACTGCTAACAGCTCAAGTTCCCATGCCAGCATTATTGCGCGATCGCGAGCAAATGCCATCCCCCCGCGAACTACAACCACATTTGACTGCTGCTGTCAACCAAGCAGTAATGCGCGGTATGGCAGTCGAATCTCGTTTTCGTCCGGCGACTGTTGCCGAGTGGCTGCAATTGCTACCGGGAAGCGGAGTGAATGTTACGCCCCAAGTTTTACCTACTTCCGCAGTGCAAACTATTAACTTATCTGCCCAACAGGGAGAAACTCTGATGGGCAAAGCTGGTAAAAATGCGATGCCTGAGGGCAAGGCGATCGCCAACGTCAAGAAAACTCCACGCGCTAACAAACAACAGTCATCGCAAATACTTCTTGGTATTGGTGTCGCTGTAGTTGCTGCTACAGCAGGTTTTGGTATCACTAACATATTACCGAAATCTCAGCCGCAACCAACTTCCAAGCCACTTTTTCAACAGCCTACTCAAGAACCAGCCGCGAAAGTACCCAACTCCAGCCGTACATCTTCATCTAATTCAGAAACTAACGCCACCTCAAAAACCGAATCTGCACCTGTGTCCAATTTCAGGCAGCGTCGGCGTAACCGTCCTGCTGTCGAAGAATCTACCAACAGTCCTGGAAGAGAATTACAACGCGATCGTTCCGAACAATCCACACCTGCCCCTATCGTTTCCCCCACACCCTCGATACTCGAAAAACTCCGGGCTATCAAATCAGCACGTGATGCTTCCCCTGCAAAATTACCAGATAATAACCCACCAACTTCTAATCAAAATTCTGCTCCTCTTCAACCTGTAACTCCTGCAAATTCTGTAGTTACACCACCAGAAACACTGCCACGGGGATTCAGACCTCCAGATTCTTCTGCTGTAGAAGTACCAACATTGGAGAAGCAAGATTCACCAACTGATAATCAAATCCAAAAAGATCGGAAGTTACAAAAACTTGACTTAGGTACAGATAACAAAAAAACAACCACAGACAACACAGATAGCACAGACAAAATTCAGATTGGCGGAAGCCGCCGATCTGAAGTTCCATAGGAATAAAAATTAAAGAGGTTTTTTAAGTAAGCCTTAAATAAGAGACGCTAGATTAAAATAATTTGGAATTCAGAGTATGAGTTCTGAATTCTAATCATTAGCGATTCAAAAATATTCTTATTTAACTGTTGATTTCTGTTTGCCTAAAATTATTTTTCTTGTACCCCACACGCCTAAAGCTACTATTCCTAATGTGAATGATGGTTCGGGAATAGAAGGAACTCGGCGAAAATCAATCGGCGTACCAAAAACTAAATTACCATTAGGCGCAAAAATCTCATCTGTAGAGTAGATGCGATTTTCCGAGACAATTACACTAGAAATCACCTTACCACCAGAATTTGTGGGACAGCCATTAGGAGAGTTATTTCCAATGTAGTCACCAGCATTCCAAAAAATTTCTAAGTTGCAGGTTATGGCTGAAATTTTGCTCAAGTCAAGAGTTTGTTCTGACTCAGGTCGATTGCATAACCCAGTAACAGAATAGTCAGTATTAAGAGCGCGAATGCTGAGATTTACTCCTGAATTCTGTTGGCTAAAAGAATAAAGACGGAAGCGATTAATACTTGGTTGTTCGAGATAAATATTCTCTGTTCCGTTTAGAGAGTTTCCATTAGTAAATTCCACACTACAACTTGACAGAGTAATCAAGGGGACAGGAGGTTTACTGTTTGCCGCTTGCTCGGAATTATCGAACAAACCAGTAAACCACTGTGCTAATTGCTTGACTTGTATATCAATTGGTGGCGGACTAGCGGCACCAGCGCGAGTTGCTTGACCAAATGTCAAGGCTGAAAATAAAGCTGTTAGAGCATATACTTTGACGAGATTCATAAATTATGCAACCTCTGAAATTCCAAAGTATTTTACAGCAGAATTCAAAATAAGAGTCAGTTATGTAGCTAGCTTTGATATTTAAATGGCGTACTTAACTAAGTTGAAAGCTACTATATCTTAACTCTTGCTGCAATTTACATCGATGTTATTTTATGAATTGATGCTAATAACAACTTTACCAAAGTGAGCAGCACTTTTGAGGTAATTATATGCTTCTCGTGCTTCATTAAATGGAAAAACTCTATCGATAATCGGTTTGATTTGATGCTGTTGTATTGTCTGATTCATTGCCTCAAACATTTCCCGGCTGCCAACATAAATTCCCTGAACTGTTAAACTTTTAAAAAGGATTGGCATGGGGTCAATTTCATTTCCTCTACCCGATAATACGCCAATCAAACTAACATGTCCGCCAATCCGGACTGCTTGTAGTGATTTTGGTAAAGTTCCTGCACCGCCTACCTCAATTACACGATCTACACCTGTGCGATTAGTTAATTGGTAAACTTGCTTTTCCCAATCTGGTGTTGTTTTGTAATTGATTGTTTCATCAGCACCAAGCTGTTTGACTCGTGCCAATTTTTCATCGCTGCTAGAAGTAGCGATCGCCTTTGCACCCCGTAGCTTGGCAAACTGAAGAGCAAAAATCGAAACCCCACCAGTACCGAGCAATAAAACAGTGTCGCCCGAGCTAATATTCCCTTTTGTTACCAACGCGTGCCAAGCTGTGACTGCCGCACAAGGCAAAGTTGCACCTTCAGCGTAAGATAAATGGTCTGGTAAAATTACTAGCCCATCTTGGTGTAAGACAACATACTCTGCTAACATTCCATCGATACCGCCTCCGAGATCGGATTTCATTTTTTCTCTAGTTAAAGAGCCATAAATCCAGTCTTGGAAGAAAGTAGCAGCGACGCGATCGCCTACTTTCACTCGCGTCACACCTTCGCCCACCGCCACAACTTCTCCCGCACCGTCAGACATGGGAATTAACGGATATTGCTGTCCAGCACCGTAGGCTCCTTCAACCACAAGCAAATCGCGGTAATTGAGAGATGTTGCCTTGACTTGAACCAACACTTGCCCTGCTGCGGGTTTTGGTTCTGGGCGATCGACTAATGTCAGGGCATCGATGCCGGCATTGCTTTGGATTTCGTAAACTTTCATTGGGAATAGGGAGTGGGGAATGGGGAGATAAGGGGTAGATGAGAGAGGCAGGGGAGGCAGGGAAAAAGGTTAAAGGGAAAAGGAATAAATTTAATCTTTCCCTTTCCCCATTCATTAGCCTAATTTCTAATTTTCAAAATCAGTATTTGCTGCAACTGCTTCCCATGCATCTAACTCAGCACTCAAGGAGGTAATTTTATCGCGGAACTTTTTGTAAGCGTACTTACCTAGCACCAGGCGTAACGGTGGGTTATCTGATTCCACAACTTTAATTAATGCCTCAGCTGCTTTTTCTGGATCGCCAGGTTGAGTGCCTTCAATTTTTTCTAGGAACTCTAAGAATTTTCCCACAGTTGGTTTGTAGGCGTCCATACTATTGGCAGCGCGGTCAAGCGATCGCCCAATAAAATCAGTACGGAAAGGGCCAGGCTCGACAATTGTCACTTTAATACCCAGAGGTGCTACTTCGCCATGTACCGCTTCCGATACTCCTTCCAAGGCGAATTTAGCACCACCGTAGATGGAAAAACCTAATTCATTGGAGAATCCAGCAATTGCAGACATATTGATAATATGCCCACTTTTTTGCTGTCTCATAATTGGTAAAACTGCCCGGATAGTGTTAATTGCACCGAAAAGGTTAGTATCAAAATTACGTCGAATTTGTTCGTCGCTGACCTCTTCCAGTGCCCCAATCAAACCATACCCAGCATTGTTAACCAGTACGTCAATTTGTCCAAAAGCCTTAAGTGCTTCATCGACTGCCGCTTTTACTTGGGCAGGATTGGTAACATCTAAAGAAACTGCCTTTGCTGTATTTGGGTATCGATCGACTAAATCTTGAAGTTGCTCGGGTTTTCGGGCAGTGGCAATTAAGCGATCGCCTTTTTTCAGTACTGCTTGAGCTAAATTACGCCCAAAGCCGCTAGAACTACCAGTAATCAACCAAACCTTGGTATTGCTATTAGACACGATAGATCCCGCTGGGTTTTCCATCAGTATTTTAACGATTAAGTAGCAATACTGGGCATTGGGCAAACAGGGAAGTGTGGGAGGTGTGGGAGGTGTGGGAGGATGGGGAAGAAATCTTTCCCCCACACTCCCCACACTTCCACATCTCTCCCCCTGCCCCTCTGCTCCCTACCCGATTCCTTTACAGAGAATCCATAAACTGCTCTATCTTTTCTAAGAGTGGCTGATGTTCGATTTTCTCAGCTAACTCTTGGGCATTTTGGTAGCACAATCGCGCCATTTTTTTACGCTTGGTTGTGACGTAAAGGCTTCCCATATTCAACAAAGTGGAAATTTCTCCGAGAGAATCGCCCAAGTCTTCGTAAATAACAATGGCTTGTTTGTAATACTTCATTGCTTGGCGATGCTGGGCGAGGATGCTGTGAGTAAAACCAATGTTGTGCAGGGTTGTTGCTTCGCCTGAGCGATCGCCAATCGCTCGACGTGTCAAAAGAACTTGATAATAAAGCAACAGTGCGTGTTTGGGTTGCCCTAAATCGCTATAAACTGAGGCAATATTATTCAAGGTAGTTGCTTCACCAGTTAAATTCTTCACAGCTCGTTGAATCGGCAGTGCTGCTTGAAAAAATTCTAGAGCTTGCTCGAACTTGCCTAAAACATTGTAGGCAAACCCAATACCATTTAGAGTTGTTGCTTCACCGGAAAAGTCGCCTAGCAATCGACGCATTGTCAAAATTTGGTTTTGTAGCAACAATGCGCGTTTCGGTTCTCCTAATCGGGTATAGATGAGAGCTACATCATTGAGAGTAGAAACTTCTCCTTGAGCGTCTTGCAATTCCCTAAATATGGGAAGGGCTTTGTTAAAGTACTCCAACGCTTGCGAAAAGCGTCCAAGACGGCTGTAGGTAGAACCTAGATTGCTCATTGCAGTTGCTTGTGCGGGCGCGTTACCGATTTCAATAGCAACAGACAGCGCTTGGTGAAAACGGTCTAATGCCGTTTGAGTTTGCCAGCAACTCAAATAAGCTAAACCAAGATCGTTCAATGTGTGGCCTTCCCTAACTCGGTCTGGAATCGCTCTTGCTAGCTGTAAATTCTTAGTCACAAGGTCGAGATACTCTTGAAATTTTCCCCGTTGGTAATAACGGTTGGCTTCATTGCGGCGTTGTTCCCACTCTTTGACTGGATTTAAAGATAAAGATTGCGTCATCTGACCTCAGTTGCACTCTGCGATAAATAAGCGAGATATGTCTTGGGAATGAACTTCTCTTAGGTTTCCCAAATTTGAGTTAACCTTTATCTTCTACCTTTAGATATAAGACGTAAAGGGAGAAGTATGGTATTGTTTCATACTTCAAAGCATACTTATGCAGCAATTCTTACAAATACTCCAGCGATTATTGAGTCAAAATACGTATGAGCAGCTTGCTATATAACCGCCTTGATATATGGCAGTTTGTAATTCTGCGGAGTACATATAATTCGTGGGGCGTACAGTTGTGCGCCCCTAGCGTTTACCTCATTCAAATGAAAATTGCTATAATTTTCGGTCAGATATAAATTCTTTAAAGTTCTGTAAACCAGTGAAAATAAATCAGTAAATATTGGTATAGTGTTTGGCTACGCGATCGAAGTGACAAGTTTTAATAAAGTGTCTTTTTAGCAAACATGAATATAATGCTCTTATTATGAGCATCTACCAATCTCTCAAAAAAAAATCATACACACAACACGGTCGGGGTGAAAATGACTGGCGGTTGTTTCTGCGTTTAGTGCCTTATGCCCGTCGCAATAGCGGACTATTGGCACTGTCGATGTTGCTACTCGTACCCATCGCCATCGGTAATGCCGTACAACCGCTGTTAATTGGACAAATTATTTCCCTGATTCGCAAGGAACCGAGTATTTACGAATTCTTGAGGAATCGTCCATTCTCCCAATCGCTAAATATCTTAGAAGGGTTATTGCTAATTGCGATCGCCATTCGATTGGTATTGACAGGCTATCAGGGTTATCTCGTACAGAAACTAGGGCAACAAATCACCACAGCAATTCGCCAAGATTTATTCCACCACGTCACATCTCTAGCGGTACGTTTTTTCGATCGGACACCCGTAGGGAAATTAATTACCAGAATCACTAGTGATGTAGAAGTATTAGGCGATGTCTTTTCTACTGGAGCGATCGGCATCATCTCCGATTTGTTTTCCATGCTGGTGATTGTGGCTTTAATGCTTTCTCTTCAATGGCAACTTGCTTGCTTGTTAATATTGATGCTGTTGCCGATTACCTGGATAATAGTTTACTTACAGAAACAGTATCGCAAAGCCAATTACAAAGGGCGGGAAGAACTTTCGATACTAAATTCACAACTGCAAGAAAATGTCGTTGGCATTAACGTAGTGCAGTTGTTCCGCAGAGAAAAATTTAATGCGGAGTTATTTCGTGCCACTAACACCCGCTACACTCAACAAGTAGATAGAAATATCTTTTATGATGCAGCTGTTTCTGCCACTTTGGAATGGATTGGATTAGTGGCGATCGCAGGTGTTTTATGGTTGGGTGGTTTGATGCTTTTAAATAAAGCTTTAACTTTTGGAACTTTATCGGCATTTGTTTTATATGCCCAACGATTATTCGATCCATTAAGAAATTTTGCCGAAAAATTTACCGTAATTCAAGCTGGTTTTACTGCCATTGAACGCGTCAGCGATGTATTAGACGAACCGATAGAAATCCGCGATCGGGCTAATGTACGCTACTCAATTCTTGATGCTAAATTCGGCTATATAGACGAGATAGTTGCAAATTTAGAATCTCCAGATATCGAGTCACCGCCTGAACTCGGAGAAATCCGTTTTGAACACGTTTGGTTTGCTTATAAAAACGATGATTATGTAATTAAAGACTTAGATTTCACCATTCATCCTGGTGAAAAAATTGCATTAGTCGGCCCCACAGGTGCGGGTAAAACTTCTATCATTCGCCTTTTATGTCGTCTTTACGAACCCACCCAAGGACGCATTCTCATAGATGGTATAGATATTAGAGAAGTGCCACAAGCAGAACTGCGGCGTTACATGGCAGTAATTTTACAAGACGGTTTTGTATTTGCTGGTGATGTTAAAAGCAACATTTCTTTAGGAGATGGTTATACAATCGAACAAATTCAACAGGCAGCAGAAAAAACCAACATTGCCCAGTTTATAGAAGAGTTACCCCAAAGCTACGATACTCAACTTCGAGAAAGAGGCACAAATATTTCTAGCGGGCAAAAGCAACTTTTAGCCTTTGCTCGTGCTGCTATTCGCGATCCGCAAATTTTAGTATTAGATGAAGCCACCGCTAGTTTAGATGTTGGGACAGAAGCTTTAATTCAACAAGCATTAGACCAGCTTTTGTTCAGACGCACCGCGATTATTATTGCTCACCGTTTATCTACAATTCGTAATGTAGACCGGATTTTTGTTTTGAAGCGCGGCGAATTAATCGAACAAGGAAGCCACGAACAATTACTACAACAAGGTGGACTTTATGCCACCTTACATAACTTGCAGATGTTAGAAACTTAGGCTTATACTGTTTCAAAAAATCTTGACAACACATCAAAAATCTGTAGGGGCGCAAAGCTTTGCGCCCCTACAATACGTCTGTCGCATTTTTTTTTCAAATTGATATTAATCAGAACTTACACACTCAGATCCCCCAATCCCCTTAAAAAGGGGACTATGGGGGATAAACAAGTAACTAAAATCACAGTTAACCACTTTTAAAACAACCTCTAAGTCTAAATTAATCTTAGTGTAGTAAATGCTTGCTATATCTATCTAGAGGCTTGGTCTGGCCAAGTCTTTTATAATAAGTAATTATGTTAAAACTATTGCCTTAAGTAAAATCTCTTCTAATGCGAGTTAATGCTTGCTTTAATCCTTCGCTGTGAATCCAGCCAACATATCCACCATAAATCATTTTATCGGTGCGATCGCCTAAAAAAACATGGTCAACACCAACAGGGTTTTTCCAAGTTCTTACCACTGTCCCATCTCTGAGCCTCATAATCAAATTTGACCTTTTAAAATCTCTTTGGTCTGCGTGAGTCATGCCAGGAACATTCTCTAAAATATCCATTACCTCTTTAGTCACATTTTCAGTGTGAGTTTTGATTGTAGCTTTGAGCCTTTGTTTAAGATTTTTGTCAAATAATAGTAAATAATCAATTTCTTGAAGAAGTTTTGTCTGTGATTGAGTCTGTCGTCTTTGGCTATAAATACCTGTTAAGAAACCTTCCAAAATTAATTTTGCCAAAAAATCGCTAATTAAACCTATTAGTCCTAAAACAGCAATTCCGCCCTTCATCCCTGCTGGGCCTCCCAGCAATGCTAATGCCGCTGCCATCGCAGCGGCATCTTTTAAACCTGTAGTTGCCATTATTACTAGCAAGACAATACAAGGTAATCCCACAGCGGCAACTTTTTTGACGACTTCATCCATATCCTGTTACCTCAAGACAAGCTTTATACCAAAGTCTTTTTTAACACTTTAATTGCCGAAATTACAGTAAAACTTGATGGTAGAAATCAAAATCTCGACTTTGCAATCGCTATCTTTCTTGCCAGTTCTTCCAATATATTTGGACACAGATGAGAGGAAGATGAACTAATTTGTCAAGTCAGCTAAAATTAATTTTTAATGTTGTTTTTAAAACTAAGTATATGCAGGCTCACCTCAGTGCTAAGCCTTTTTTATGATTTGCTAACCCAATTGCACAGTTGATTGCAAAATCATCATCAAATGTATGTTTTTCTTGCATGAGTAAGCATGTATTACAGTCTAAAAAATGCGATCTTAGTATTTAGGGAATAAAGATGGATACCCCTGGTGTTGACTTAACCAGGGGCTTTTTGTTTGTTAAAGTGCTGCGATCGCCTCGATTATCTCTCACAAGAGACTGTTAAAGATAACGCAGATGGGCAGCCAAGAGTTTTCACCTGATATACGTGTAATACAGGACTTACGCACTCAGATCCCCCAACCCCCTTAAAAAGGGGAGCCACTGCATTGGGCGGGTTCCCCGACTTGTAGCAAGTGGCGTGGCTTTAGAAGTTCCCCCCTTTTTAAGGGGGGCTAGGGGGGATCTAGGTTTCAGGCTTCAGTGCGTAAGTTCTATAATAATCACAGTATACTTAGCTAAACTAATTATTAGCCATACATAAATTTAAATGATCGTATATTTTATTGTCGAAGACTTGAATTTTAGCTATAGCCATGCAATACTCCTAAAACAAACTCCTTAAACACGGTAGATAAACAGTATTTTATAATAGAGTAAGTACTGTACGGCTAAATTACTCACAAGTCGTTTTTTGTACTCTTATTTGCGTTACGCGAAGGTGTCTATACGCGAAATTAGGAAATATTTATGCAAGAGACTCCATAAGTTGCACTCACAACAAGCAATGAAAATTAGGACTTACGCAGACTCGACGATTCTTGGAAGTTCGAGAGATTAGGCTTTTGGGTGATTTTTGCGTAAGTTATCAAAATTTCTTTTCCCTACTTTCTATTTTCAAAGTAGTCAATCACGACAAAATCTGACAACTAACAATAAAAAGGTTTCCTCGCCTACTTCCATACAGACGCGATTAATCAATCGCGTCTCTAGGAATTTTTTACTTCCTTTTTCAAGTCAGGTCTAATCACAAAATTACAAATGGTATGACTTATGAGCTTAAATAGCCAAGTTTTAGACAGACCAATTGTTGAGAATTTGCCATCTGTAGAGGGTAACCTCAGTTACCTACTGCCAACTACAGACAAGCTTTTTAGCTATGCTTACGAACCACCATCAGGTGTTGTGCGTTCTAATGGCAGCTATCAATCATACAAAGTGCCAATCTACAATGCTCGTTCCATTTCAAAGAATATCTCGCTAGATCGAGAAGGTTTTGCATTTACCGAGCATAATACCAGCGTCCGTAACTTTTACGATCCACAAGAGGTACGCCAAGTTTACTACGCAGAAGCGAAACAGTTATTAAAAGAGGTGACTGGTGCAACTGAGGTCGCGATCTTCGATGCTACCTTGCGGAATGCCACACTGATGAAGCAGGACATTAATAGTGGTATTCGGGAACCTGTCAAGCGCGTACACAATGACTTCAGCACTCCAGGCGGACATAGACGTGTACGTAGGGAATTAGCAGCACAAGGTATAGAGAACATTGACAGCCTTTTAAAACAACGGTTTGCGATTATCAATGTTTGGCGAGGAATTGGCGACACAATTCAAGAATCACCACTAACGTTATGTGATGCTCAAACTGTTGCACCAACAGACTTGGTAGTAAATGACCTGATATACCGCGATCGCATCGGTGAGACCTACGCTGTCACTTATAATCCAAAACACAAGTGGTACTACTTTCCTCAAATGAAAAGGAACGAAGCAGTATTAATCAAGTGTTTCGACTCCGCAGAGGACGGACGCGCCCGCTTTGCACTCCATACGGCATTTGAAGACCCTACCAGCCCACCAAATGCACCTCCACGCGAGAGTATCGAGTTGCGGACATTTGTGTTCTATCCTGAATAATTCAGTACCACAGAGAGCTAAATTCTGAGTATTAAATATTGGCTGAAATATTGACAATCTCACCGTTAAATGCATTCCATTCTAGCGGTGAGATTCTTTGCCTATCTGATGAATTTAATGTGATATGGATAAAATCGAGCTAAGGTTCTACTGAAACAGGCGTACCAAGTTTGACCATTTCATACAGTTGGCGGACATTCTCGTTATACATCCGAACGCAACCATGAGAAGCTGCTTCTCCGACAGATGTTCTATCAGGAGTACCATGAAATCCGATGTATTTTCTGCCAACATTCCAGAATGCAATCCAGCGTTCTCCTAAGGGATTATTTGCACCTGGAAGAACTAATTCCCCAGTTTGAGGATGTCTCCAATCTGGGTTTTTCAACATCTCAATAACTTTGAACTTTCCTATTGGTGTTTCCCACCCTGGTTTACCAATCGCGACTGGGTAGCTAGCTTGTAAACTGTCTCCTTTGTATACATAAAGCTTCCGCACACTTCGTTTAAGTACTAAATGGATATCTTGTTTAGAAGTTGCGGGAACAGTTGGTTTGACTATAGGAAATGCTGGCTTCTCAATTGTTTTTTGGGAATCTGCACGTTTCTCAATATTGACCCTAGTAGTATGCTGTGATTGCAGCCAGAACAACAGCGCAATTGCACCCAAACCAATACTTAAACCAGTACAAAGTTCTAGGTTCTTCTTGATTAACTTGTTTTGCATAAAATATTCAGCTTGGTGCAAAGCTAGCTATTTAAGTTCAATTAAGCTCATCTCAATTTTTTTAAGCGATGGTTTACGTTGACTTTTGACTGGTGTTAACCGTCAACGTCGTCGGCAGGAACTTAAAGAATGCAACAAATAGATAAATTCTAATTTTTGGCTTTCCACTTTGCCCTTCAAAAATCTAGAGTTTTACCATAGTCTGATGGGAAAATCGGGAGACGTTGAAGGCGCTTTTGGAGCTGGTGTGGCAGGTTTTTTTAGCCTCCTTCTTGGAGGTGTTTGTCTCTGTGGTATGTCCGTTACTGGTCTAACTCGCGGTCTAGGTTCTGGTCTACTAATTGCTGTTGAACGCCTTAATTGTCTTCTAGGTTCTTCTCTACTAATAACTCTTGGACGCCTTGATGACCTTGTAGGTTCTGCTCTACTAATAGCTCTTGGGCGGCTTGATGAAGAGCGTCCACTTTCTTGTTGTATCGCAGGCCCGGCAGCAGGTAATTCATCAGTATTACTATTGTTTGATGCTACTGCCGGGCCTGCAACAGGAAGTGCTTCTTGGGCTAGTAATCGTTGCGCTGGAAAACAACTCAAGGTTGTGACAACAACTAAAGCAGTGGTAGAAAGTATTATTTTCATCTTCTATAAAACCTTTGCTTTATTAATTTATCTCAGTGCAGATAGCTGGAATAGTAAACTCAATCAATCAGATTTATATACAGACTATCGTGAATTGGGGTTAAAATCTTTACAAGATAAATCATCGCTTCCTTCTAATTTATCTTGACGCCAGATTCCATCTCGCTCAGCTTTATCTGCAAATATATAAACTCCTTCTCCTTGGCATCTATTCTTAACAAAGTTACCTCGATATTCGTTACCGTTTCTCAATTTCAAATATCCCAGACCTTGCAATTCATCGTTTTTAAACTGACCTAAGTAATAGTTAATATTACTTTCTACCGGATATGATAATCGCCCACAACCATTACGCTTATTACTTTTAAAGTCTCCATAGTACTGAAAACCATTCTGTTTAAAAATCATCAACCCTCTACCGTTAGCTTCTTTGGTTCTGGGATTAATCTGACCATAATATCTATAGATGTTAGTTTCCCAGGTTGGCTTGCCTTTAGCCGCTGGGGGCGAGGATAGCTCTACATCACTATCGCAAGGTAGTTGGGAAAATCCTGAAGAAGCTGGTTTCGTATTCGTATTTGGTGCTGTTGTGGGAACTGGTGCAGGACTTGGTGTAGAAGATGGCGAACCAGTTGGCGTAGAGGATGGTGCTGCTGGGGAACGTGGTACAGTGGTTGGTTCGGGAGATAGTGGCGATGTTTGTTGCCCTAGTATTCGCTGTGTTGGAAGAAGACTTAAACTTGTAGAAATAAGCAAACAAGAAGTAGAAAGTATAAATTTTATCTTCATAAAACACCTTACTTTATTTTTAATATGTAGGACTTAAAAATCATCAAAATAAATACTAATTTTCTAGACATTGTATTTAATAGATACTTTTAAATAACGGTAGAAAGCCAACATTTCAACCATGCTATTCAAAAATATATTCAATACAAAATTCTATAAATTCAGTATAGAACTTAATTTAACAAAATATTCTTAGTAAATTCAGTATAAACCATGAAATTTACTGAATTAACATTGATGAAAACAAACTTAATATATATTTGATACGTAATAAAACTATTTAATAGGTGAGATACTTTAGCTTTTAAATAAGCAATGAAATGAGCTTCTTAGTTGAGAATTTGTTAGCAGAATTGCCAATAATAAAACTCTCTAGAAAGAAAAATCAGATATATACTTACGTAAAATGAAAAAACCTCTATAAGATACTTTTATAAATTGGATAGTAGACATAGTTCTACTGAATTTACTATCTCGGAATAAAATTTTGTATGAGGAATTTAAACTAGCCATCAATATATAAAATTCAAGGTGATAAAGCCAATACATAGCACATTAGTACTGTTGTGCAAAAATCAAAAGTCAAAAAAATTATATTTTCTTATTGCCGCTGTGCTGTACTAGATACTGAATGCTCCTTATTACATAACAAGTCAGTTCCTTCTAACTTACCTTCACTCCATTGCCCATCTCGCTCGATATTATCTGCTGATAGGTATAATACTCCTTCTCCTTGGCATTTATCGTTAGCAAAGTTTCCTCGATATTCATTTCCATTTTTCCATTTCAATATTCCTAACCCTTGATATTTATCATTTTTAAACTCGCCTAAGTAATAGTCAATATCGCCCGAGGCTGGATACGATAATCTTCCACAACCATTACGTTTATTATTTTTAAAGTCTCCATAGTATTGAAATTGGTTCTTTTTAAAAACCATCAACCCCCTACCGTTTGCATCTTTTGCTTTTGGATCTATCTGCCCATAATATTTATAGATTGTAGTTTCCCAAGTTGGTTTGCCTGTAGCTGGGGGAGGCGATGATAGCTGTGAATCGCTACTGCAAGGTAGCTGAGTGAATTTTTTGATTTTAGAAGTCGGTTGTGGGGTTAGTGCTTGTGGGTTTGGAGGTGTTGGCGATCGCGTAATTGGCGATCGCGTAAAATATCTAGGCACCACAAACAAAGACACAATCGATGCAAGTAAAACTGCTCCACCTGTTACCATAACTTTCCGATTAGGTCGCGGCCAGCGCTCTGACTTTGGTGGTGGAGATTGAGAAAGTGCTTGCAAGACTTCTACTGCTGTTTGGTAACGCTGGCTAAAATGAGAGCGCACCATGTTTGTTAACACCTCAGCAAATCTGTCGCTGACATTGGCGCGATCGCGCCAAATTATTTCACCTGATACGGGATCTTCTGGTAAATCTCGAGGTAGTATGCCTGTAAGAGCTTGAATTCCCAGCATCCCTACTGCATAGATATCGCTACATAGTTTGGGCTTGCCATTGGCTTGTTCGTTTGGCATATAGCCATTTGTGCCAATCAGAATGCTTGATGTGACTTGACCTTGACTATTCGTCTCCAAGCATTTAATTTCTTTAACTGCACCAAAATCAATCAGTATAATCTTTCCGTCTTGACGACGACGCATGATATTCTGTGGCTTAATATCACGATGAATGATGTTTTGTTGATGGATAACTGCTAAAATTTCTAAAATATCCCTGAGCAGTTTTTTTACTTCTGCTTCATCCCAAGGCTCACCTGCTATTATTTCTTTGCTTAAGTCATGCCCATCAATAAATTCTTGTACTAGGTAAAATTCGCCGTTTTCTTCAAAATGGGCCAATAATTTGGGAACTTGGTTATCAATCTTATCTAAGCGATATAAAATTTCAGCTTCTCGGTTAAATAAACTTTTAGCAATCTTCAGAAGTGCTTCATTCTGATTTTGCGGCTTTAGATGTTTGACAACACATTTAGGCTTGGGATTTGTAGGTATATCCAAATCTTCTGCCAGATATGTCTTCCCAAATCCACCGCTTCCCAAGGCTTGAATAATTTTATAACGGCTGCGGATTACTGTGCCAGGAGGATGTATCAGATTTATCATATTATCTTCTGATAATGTTTCATCTATACCTTTGACTAGTTCCTTTGTGAAGAAGTAATCTATATGAAAATTTTTATTTTCTATTAGCAGAGTTTTTTCTATTGATACTTCTTCCGACTTTTCTTGTTCGCCCTTACTAGTTGATGGAGTTGTCTAGTGTGTATTTTGTGTTTGTACAAGTTCATGTATTAACCTAGTTAACTTCTGATAAGATGCGATCCAAGCACCACTAGAGCAAAATCGCATTGCTGTAATAAAAGTTATTCTTATTGTGCTAAGGCTATAGTTGCCTTTTTATCTGCTCAAATTGAGCTAATTTATCTTGTTCAGTATCGTTTAATTTTGATTGAGCCATAGAAATGACACATAACTCTATTCGCGATAGTAACTTGCGGAGCAGATTATTGTTTCTTTTTGCTCTATTTATTCTACATTAGATAACCTGACGACCAGTTTACTATTTAAGTAGGTACAATCCCAAGAAAAATTTATAGTATTATTTAATACTTATAATGTAGTCCGATCGTTTGCAGGCTTTTATCGATTTGCCTTACTATTTATACCAATTCTCTACAATCCGACAACCTATTCCAGCCCGAAAATAGATACCAGATTTAGCTTTCTGAATTACGAATTATCAATTAGGAATTAGTATTAATTACACTTATCCCGCCTGCTAATACACTCTTATGCACTAAAATTGATCGCTTTTATCCAGTACTGATGTCCTTATAAGCTTTGCAACCAGCAGCCTGTTTGTAAATCCCATACCATGATTGTTATCCTCACCAGGCGTTGCTAAAATTGGCACTTCTCGCAAAAGTATTGCTAAGTAGACAGACATAATTAAATGTAAAATCCAAAGCAGCAAAACCTTTTACTGTTGAGGGTTTTACCTTCTGCCTTCTGCCTTCTGCCTCCTGCCTTCATAAACCCATCGAATATAAAATTATTTGGTCGTGGAGCTTATCGGGCAAAATATGCTTTAACACTGCTTGGATTTTGGCATCTTGCCCAATCAGATAGCGTGTCTTTGGTTGCTTTGCAGTCAGCGCGTGGACAACAGCTTGAGCGACAATATCCGGAGAAATTCCTCTAGATGCGATCGCCTGCATTTTCTGACGTACAATGTTCATCGCCCGGCCGTAAAGATTTAGTGCTGATTCTGGTAAACTATTTTGTCCGGTTTCAGCTTGATTCAGGGATTTATTCCAAATTGGTGTAGCGATAGAACCAGGTTCAATAATTGAAACTGAAATTCCCCACGGTTTTAATTCCATACGCATGACATCAGTGAGTGCTTCCAAAGCAAACTTTGAAGCATTGTAAGCACCCAAAAACGGTGTCGGACTAATACCAGAAATAGAACCCATATTAACAATTCGACCGCGACCTTGGCGTAATAAACCCAGAAATGCTTGTGTTACTGCTAGTTGTCCGGTGACATTAACATTCATCTGGTTTTGAAATTCAGCAATGGGTAATAATTCTAAAGGGCCTGGGACAGCAATTCCAGCATTGTTTACTAAACCTAAAATTCCGACATTACCGACTATATTTGTGATGCGATCGACTACATAAGCGATGGATTCAGCATCAGTAACATCTAAAAAAATCGGCATCAATCTTGGCGAAGCTTTTTCTTGGAGTCTTTGAGCATCAATATCTTGACGCACGCCAGCAAAAACAGAAAATCCCAACTTATCTAAAAGCAAAGCACAGGCTTCACCAATTCCTGTTGACGCTCCAGTAATCACAACTGTACCTTGATAATTGACTGCAACCATTGTTTTTTTGATGATGAAACTGCTGTAATCTTTCTCTTATAAGCATTTATAGATGTTGTCTTTTTCCACTCAAACAATTATTAGTCATCAGAAAAAAACAAAATAACAATCCAAATCCTCTTTGACTTCTGTTAGCACAGTGGTCTTTCCCACATTCTGAATTCTGCTGTACTAATCCTTGCAAATACCAGTACGAAGACAATCTTCAGTTTGGTCATCTCTAGCCGATATTTGCCACGGTAAGATATCTAGTTGAGCATTTGTACTGTCAACCATGAGAAAAGCTATGCTAGGAAGATGGTTTTTGACAATTAACACGTTACTACAAACATTGCCTAGTTGAGCATTGGATAAATAAACAGGCAATGCCATCAGACCAATGCAAATTGTCCGGTTCATAAAACCTCAGCTAAAAATTTCCGATTACCCTAAACTTAGATACCACCTTGATGAACCGGAGTTAAAAAACTGAGTATTCTATGTTGATGTTGTGTTAGTTTACTTAGTTTTACTAGACGCAGAGACATAATTTATAAAATTATCGGTTCCACCCTATTTTAGGTTAGGCATTGCCTACAAGATGGCTTTCTACTAACTTATGCAGATGCAGCCCCAAAAAACAGGAAAAAAACCAATAGCACTCAAAAACATATCTTGGTGGCTGCATTCCCCAGATAAAATAGTTAACAATGCTGAGTAGGGAGATGGGGAGATGGGGAGACAAAAGGACAAGGAGACAAAGATAATTCTTAACTCCTAACTCCTAACTCCTCATTCCTAACTCTTGGAAAGACTTGGGTTCATCGCGTCTCTACTCCTAACTTAGCACTCAGCTATAAATGTTGCCTAGAAACAAACTCATGACGCCTTCACAAGACGTAGATACTGTAAATCTTCCTGATATTGACTCAGAAACTGATGGCAACTCCGAAACAGATCCTTTAGATGAGTTGCCAGGTGAAGTCGAAATGTCTCTTTTCGACCACCTAGAAGAGTTACGACAGCGAATTTTCTATTCGCTGATTGCCGTAGCAATAGGCATTAGCGGCTGTTTCTTTGCCGTTAAGCCGATTGTCCAACTACTTGAAGTTCCAGCACAAGGAGTAAAATTCCTTCAACTTGCACCTGGAGAATATTTCTTTGTCTCCCTCAAAGTTGCAGCTTACACAGGTTTACTGCTTTGTAGTCCTTTCATTCTTTATCAAATTATCCAGTTTATACTTCCCGGACTGACTCGCCGCGAACGCCGTTTGCTGGGGCCTGTGGTTTTAGGTTCGAGTGTTTTATTTGCAGGAGGTTTAGTATTTGCTTATTTTCTTCTCATTCCCGCAGCTTTGAAATTTTTTATCAGCTACGGAGCAGATGTAGTCGAGCAACTTTGGTCAATTGATAAATATTTTGAATTTGTGCTGCTGCTTTTATTCAGCACTGGTTTAGCATTTCAAATTCCTATCATTCAACTGCTACTCGGTAACTTGAATATTGTCTCCTCTGAGAAGATGGTTTCTGGTTGGCGTTACGTGATTATGGGAGCAGTGATTTTAGGAGCTATTCTCACACCTTCTACCGATCCTCTGACTCAAAGTCTTTTAGCAGGAGCAGTTTTAGGGCTTTATTTTGGTGGCATTGGTTTAGTAAAGCTCACCGGAAAATGATATAACCTGATTCAATTAAAAAATTAGAATGCAAACTCACAAAATTTATGTGTAAACAATCTCAAATTCTTTATTCAACTCCCTAGTTTGAGGTAGGGAGCCAATCTAAAATTTGAAATAAAATGACAAAAATTAGCTTTGATGATTTTGAAAAAGTCGAAATTCGTATTGGCAAAATCATCAAAATCGAAGAATTCCCTGAAGCTAAAAAGCCAGCTTATAAATTGTGGATAGATTTTGGCGATTTGGGCATCAAAAAATCTAGTGCCCAAATTACTAAACTTTATGAGCCAGCGGTATTAATCGATAGACTAATATTAGCTGTTACCAACTTTCCACCCCGCCAAATTGCAGATTTAATCTCGGAAGTTTTGGTTTTGGGAGTAGTTTTAGATGATGGAGAAGTTGTGTTAATTCAGCCAGATAGAGATGTACCCCTTGGCAAGAGAATTTTATAGCACATTTTAGGTAAGAAATTTAATTGCTCTAAAAAAATGTAATAACTGAGAAATTAATGCTCAAGGAATAACAGGTTATAAGATCCATTCTGAAGCTCGTTCGCCCAAATCTAGAGGAATGCTGACAGCTTTACCGAGTCGGGGGCGATCGCGTGTTTGGGTGATAAATGTTTGCACTTGTGCTGTTCCACCCAAAGCATGAAGATAATTAGCGATGCTATCAAGGTGTTCTTGGTACTCTGCCTCAGTTAAAGGAAAAGAAGCTTGCTCCAGATATTTCCACATGACTTGCAAGAATATCTTCCCTTGTGCCCGGCGAAACTGGACATCGTAAGAGTATCCCCACTTCTCAACCAACAGCTGACGCAATTCCTGTCCTGTCATAGCTTTTCTCAATCAGATTTTACATTTAGTTATGATGTTAAGTTCCGTAACTCCAGTATGATAAGGATATAAAGAAATGTAATGCTAACAGAAAAGATGCTAAATAAATCTTGGAACACAGAAGTATAGCATCGTTGTCAGCGTTAACATTTCAACTTAGACAAGAGTTGCTCAAGTACAAGTACTCCTGTCAAAATGCTTAACAAAATACACGAAAGAGCGCGTAGATTATGGCTCAATTTTCAGAATCAGCAGACGTGCCAGATATGGGGCGTCGTCAGTTCATGAATCTGCTCACTTTTGGGACTGTCACTGGAGTAGCTCTGGGTGCATTGTATCCCGTTGTCAAGTACTTTATTCCACCAGCTAGCGGTGGTGCTGGTGGTGGAACAACGGCAAAAGACGAATTGGGCAACGATGTTAGTCTCGCCAAATTTCTCGAAAACCGTAATGCAGGCGATCGCACTTTAGTTCAAGGACTCAAGGGTGACCCCACCTATATTGTGGTAGAAAACAAAGAAGCCATCAAAGATTATGGCATTAATGCTATCTGCACCCACTTAGGTTGTGTTGTACCTTGGAACGTTGCTGAGAACAAATTTAAGTGTCCTTGTCACGGTTCTCAATATGACTCAACTGGTAAAGTTGTTCGCGGCCCAGCACCACTGTCTTTGGCTTTAGCCCACGCCAACACATCAGAAGACAAAATTGTGTTAAGTCCTTGGACTGAAACCGACTTCCGCACCGGCGATGCACCTTGGTGGACTTAATAATTTTGTCCTTAGCCATTTGTCCTTAGTCCTGTAACTAATGACCAATGACTAATGACTAATGACTAATGACCAATGACTAATTCAATCATTGTCCTTATTGAGATGAGAAATGCTTCTGTAAGAGCGAGGTTAACTCGCAGTGCTAAAGCAATTGTAAAAACATTGCTCATAGCGATCGCCACTGTGACATTTTACTTCACTAGCGATCTTGCCCTTCCCCAATCTGCTGCTGCCTATCCCTTTTGGGCACAGCAAACCTATCCTGAAACTCCCCGCGAACCAACCGGACGGATTGTTTGTGCTAACTGTCATTTAGCAGCCAAGCCGACAGAAGTGGAAGTTCCCCAATCAGTGCTACCTGACACTGTGTTCAAAGCTGTGGTGAAAATTCCTTACGATACCAGCGTCCAGCAGGTTGGTGCCGATGGTTCTAAAACTGGCTTAAACGTCGGTGCTGTACTGATGCTACCCGAAGGCTTTAAGATTGCTCCACCAGAACGCATTTCTGAGGAACTTCAAGAAGAAATCGGCGATACTTACTTCCAACCCTACAGCGAAGACAAAGAAAATATCGTCATTGTCGGCCCGTTACCTGGCGAACAGTACCAAGAAATCGTCTTCCCAGTTCTTTCTCCCAACCCCGCAACTGACAAAAACATCCACTTCGGAAAATATTCAGTTCACGTAGGTGGTAATCGCGGACGCGGACAAGTTTATCCCACTGGCGAAAAGAGCAATAACAACCTTTACAATGCTTCCGCTACTGGCACAATTACCAAGATTGCCAAAGAGGAAGATGCAGATGGTAACGTCAAATATCAGGTAAGCATCCAACCTGAATCTGGTGATGTTGTGGTTGATACAGTTCCCGCAGGCCCAGAATTGATTGTTGCCGAAGGACAAGCAGTTAAAGCTGGTGATGCTTTGACCAATAACCCCAACGTTGGTGGATTCGGTCAAAAAGATGCAGAAATCGTACTCCAAGACTCCGGTAGAGTCAAAGGGTTAATTGCATTCATCGCTCTTGTAATGCTGGCTCAAGTTATGCTAGTGCTGAAGAAGAAGCAGGTTGAAAGAGTCCAAGCTGCTGAGATGAATTTCTAAATTCTTACTGAATTATTCATTCCTGGTAGGACAGGCATCTTGCCTGTCTTTTTTAATATTATAGTTCTCAGCCTTTGTATAAGACTCCAAGCCTTATATGGAATTTGCTTTCAAAGTATATATACTTAATTAAAAATTTTTATATCAACTTCTTAGTCTCTTTTTGTGGAATCTGTTATGGTTTAATCGTAAGTCATAACATTTGTTATAACAAAAATATGGCTTCTCATATTAAATCTATAGGAATCCGGTTTGATTACTGAAATTATTTGTGTAGGTAGGGAGTAGGGAATGGGGAGTAGGGAGTGGGAAAGAAACCTTGTTTGGGTGTACTGATTTTTTTCACCAAATCAAATATGATTTCTATATGATATCTAGGTATTAGATTAGAATACCGAACATCTTCCTACTTAGGAATTAGCTCATGGCTGGAAAAAGTTATCCTGTGACTCATGCAAAGGTAGGAAATCAAGATGGGTTTCGCTTACCTCGCGCCTTCTTTAAGGACTATCCTCATTTAGCTAATGCTTCAGGTCATATTGAAGTGCTATCTGATAACACGTTCTTGCTTAGATTAGAAACTGATAATGTTGATGAAGTTGATGAAGATGAGGGCATTATGATGAGTCTATTTCTGGACTTTTTGATGAAGGATGCGATGCAAAATCCTTCTAAGCTTGTTCCTTATACCCAAGAAATGAGTGATGAAATTGATGATTTACTAGCTGATGTAGTTATAGATTAATGGCTGCATTTACTTGTAATGAATGGCAGATTTTTTTCTACCCATTGTTTAACGAACAATGGGTAGAATTGCGTAATAGGGTTCGGATTTTAAAAAGTGAGTTACCTAAAGAACAATTTATTACACATTCAGATGTGAAATTATTAAAAGCATTGAATGTTGGTATTAAAGAAAAAATTCCTCAAGACCCTTTTGCTAGTCACTTTGCTTTGCAAAAACCTTTGCAAAAGTATGGACGTCTCAAAAAAATGGGATTACCCGAACGATATAGGTTATTTTTTAGAGCATTTAAAAAACAAAAAATTATTATTATTCTTTGGTTAGGCTTTCCTCGGAAGGAAGGCGATAAAAAAGATTGTTATCAAGTTTTTAATAAAAAAGTTGAGAATGGGGAATTTCCTGAAAGTGTCGATCATCTACTTGCAGAATGTGAGTTAGAAGATTCTGATGATAAAAGTCAAGATTAAAGAGAATTTGGTATTTTTAGTGGTTTCATGCCTACTAGTCAACACTACAGGATTTTGAGCGATATTATTGAATCTAGCCCCAATTAAGTTGAGGTATCCGACCATGACAACTTCAATAGAGTATATCCCCGTTACCCCGATTGAGTATCCAGATGAGGATGGTAAGCCAATGGCTGAAGGTGATTTACAGCGTAAGTATCTTGTATACGCTACTACTGTACTAGATATTTATTTTCAAAATCACCCAGATGTATACGTCGCTGGTAATCTATTTATTTATTACGAAAAAGGTTATCCAGAATCAGTTGTCGCACCAGATGTATTTGTGGTGTTTGGAGTAGAAAAACGTGACAGACGTTCTTACAAAACCTGGGAAGAAAATAATCAAACCCCAGATTTTGTCCTAGAGATTACCTCAAAAACCACTCGTAGCAAAGACCAAGGCCCAAAGAAAGGAATCTACGCCTTTTTGGGAGTGCGTGAATATTTCCAATATGACCCCACAGGCGATTATCTTCATCCCCAGCTCCAAGGTTTTCGCTTGACCGAAAACAATTATTTTCCAGTGCCAACTAATAACTTATCAAATGGTACGCTATCCCTACACAGCGAAGTTTTAGGGCTGGAGTTACGTTTAGAAGAGGGAAAATTACATTTTTACAATCCAGCTACAGACCAAATACTTCTAACTCATGAAGAAGAAGTAGCTGTAAGACAAGCGGCAGAAGAAAAAGCGCAAAGATTAGCTGCTAAACTCCGAGAATTAAATATCGATCCAGATAGCCTCTAACAGAATAGTTTGGCGTTATTCCCGTTCTACTCTTCAGTCAGGAGTTGCTTTTACATAACTACTTGAGAACACCGATTGCTACGGGAGCAACAAGCACAACAACTACAACTGTGCAAAAGCAAAATTCGTCAATAATTATCACTCAGCACTGTTCAGTGTGGAATACCCAACCTTTATTGACGGCTAGCACACCAAAAGCATGTATTGCAAAGTTTATATCAATAAAGTTACATTTATTTACATAAAGTTACAAAAATTAAAAAAAGAGGTTAAAAGATGACTATCGTAACAGCATTAGTAGTTGTGGGTTGGGTAGCTGCTTCAGTTTTAGGCTCTTTAGCTTATTTCTTAGGAGAACAAAGCAAGCCTATCCACGAGCGTAACTGGCGTTCTGAGTCTTTTGAAAAGTTGGCTAAGTCCATTACTGGTTTGGATATCGACTACACAAAACGCATTCCCGCTTATGCGATAGATGCTTACACCAGCCGCAACCTGCCTCAATAGCAATAAAGGCAGCTTACTAGAATGTGGATAAAAAATTAGGGTGGGTAAACAACACCCACCCTACTGTTGCTTAATTAACTTAGACAATAATTTCAAAGTTGTCCGTTAATCTTGCGCCTGATGATTTCCATCTGGGCTTGCATATCAGCTTCTGTTAAAGGGATAGGATACTTAGGAGAATTAGGGTCACGTTTGCTCATCAAGAAACGTAGAGCTTCAATGTCTTCGCGGTTTCCCACTACATAAGCTCTCAATTCTTGAAAAGTCATTTGTTCATAATTGGGGTTCATTCACAAAATCCCAGATACCATTACTCAATACAATAATTTGGAGTTCGTCTCCAGCTAAGATATAAACCTGTTCGGTTCTGTCATCAAATCGAAATCAGCGGATATCTTTATACAGATTTGACAACATTTGACAAACTCTTACACAGGCTAAGGCTTGCTCTGTTGTTGGTAAAATAAACGCTCCTCACTACTAATAATATAAGGTGGGCATTGCCCACCCTACTACTACAACGGACGGTAGACGCGATAGTTGACGTTAGGGAAGATATTATCCATGACCTCAACTTTTTCGAGCCAACCGCTGTCAATTTTGCCAACTTTCACATCTTCGTAGAGCTTATTAAACCGCATCAGGTGCGATCGCGTCCGTCTGACTGCATAAGGTACCATCGTCCCAGTGCGCATAATAAATGCCCAGTCTGAAGATTGTGCTAATAACAATTCCCGCGCTGCTTGGTTCAATGCTCGCCACTGCAATTCATCCTCTGGTTCCAAGTAGGATATTTCAATCATTCGCTCGGCGGCTTTGTGCAAATGCGGATAAATCCAAGCGTTTGTTTCGTTCAACCAATACTCGTGGAAACCTTTGAAACCCCAACTAGACTGGGAAGGACGACAGACTTGTTGCACGGGATGCGATCGCAAATAATCTGCCAAGTGCGTCATTGCATAAGTTCCTTGGTCGTACCAGGACTTACGGAAGAGAAAATCAATAAACCAAGGCCCTTCATACCACCAATGTCCAAACAACTCGGCGTCATAAGGCGAAACGATAATTGGCGGGCGCTGCATTATACCATAAAGATGCTCGGATTGCCGCTCTCGGTTATACATGAAGTTAGCTGCATGTTCGGCTGCTTTTTCCCGTGCCCAGTAAGGGTCGTAGAGTGCCTTATCCGAGAGTCCTAAACCACGTCCAGTAATTTTGTGATATTTAATGCCCGTATTTTTTCTTTGACCGTTGGGCATGATATAGGGCTTAATGTATTCATATTCTGCTTCCCAGCCCAAATCTTTGTAAAATTCTCGATATTCTGCCGCCCCAGGATAGCCAACCTCAGAAGACCAGACTTGTTGAGACGATTCATGATCTCGACCAAAGGCAGCAACGCCTGTTTCGGTGAAAATCGGGGCATAAGTACCAAAGCGCGGGCGAGGGCGGGCGTAAAGAATGCCATGTCCGTCGGTAAGGAAGTAGCGCAAACCAGCATCTGCCAGCATTCGCTCTACACCTTCATAGTAGGCGCATTCTGGTAACCAAATACCTCTCGGTGCTTGTCCAAAAGTTTCTTGATAGTGTTCGCAGGCTACTTGAATTTGCGCCCACACTGCTTGCGGATACATTTTCATTAACGGCAAATAGCCGTGGGTAGCACCGCAAGTGATAATTTCTAGGTTATTAGTATCTTGGAACTGCTTAAAGGCTGTCACCAAGTCCCCGTTGTAGCGTTCCCATATTTGACGCGCTTCGTTAAATTCAGTGGCGTAGTGTTCGGCTAAATAACGAATATGCCCGTTATGGGCATTATGCTCGACTTCTAGTTCTGTAAGTTCTTCTAATTTCGCTAAGTGGGCGTCATAGCGTTCTTGCAACAGCGGGTCACGAAGCATCGACACTAGAGGTGGTGTCATACTCATCGTGATTTTAAAGTCGATACCGTCTCGTTTTAAGCCTTCAAATACTTTCAATAACGGGATGTAGGTTTCTGTGATGGCTTCATAGAGCCATTCCTCCTCCAGCACATAGTCACTTTCTGGGTGACGAACGAAGGGCAGATGTGCATGGAGTACAAGCGCGACATAGCCAATAGCCATAGTGATTTTGGGGTGGTACTTATAAGTTGAAGTGGAGGAGTGTGGCAGAAATTAACAGTATTTTAAGACTTTATGGGGATCGTCAGGTAGGTTTCTATCAGTTTTCAATTAATTTAAAAGCTTTGTACCAATCTCTTGGACTCGCTGGCATTCTTGTTGTATTTTTTGCTTGGCTTGTTGCAGTGGAAAAATCGGCTTTCTCAGTTACAGTCCTTTAATGACTTTTGCGCCTTGGGATTTTAATAATTATTTTTTACCCAGGTTCGCTTAGCATCTAACTATGGAAGAATTTTACTTTTACCTTACCTGGTGAAGTTGAGTTGAAGCAGCCATGCCTACGGCGTAGTCCGCCGTAGGCATGGCTGCGATATCTTTAAGTCTGAGGTTGTTCAACGGACTCGAGCAGATATTGTTTGGTTCGTAGCACTATTTTTCTATGCCTAGTTGAGAAATAAAATTCTCTCTTTTCAGAATATTTGTTCAGGGTCAATGCCTGCTGCTCGCAAACGTTCTGCTAATATTGCAGCCCGTTGACGTTCTTGTTCTAATTCTTGGTTAGCTTGCTGTAACTGCTCGTTAGCTTGCTGTAACTGCTCTTTAGCTTCTTCTTCTGGTAACGTCACCAACTCTCCATCTGGTGTAAAAAAGCGCAATTTCCCAGACTCAACTCCTAAATACAGCCCTAATTGTTGACTCCACAACCAACCTTTAGCAGTAAATTCAATTTCTTGATATTGCCCATCAACTAAGTGAAATCCCTGTAATTCTTGGTTATTTGGATCAAACCAAAAATAATCTGGAGTCCGAAATGTATTTTGGTATATTTGCTTTTTCAAGCCTTTATCAACGGAGGCTGTGGAATCAGATAACAGTTCTATAATTACGTTGGGATATTTGCCGTTTTCTTGCCATACAACCCAGCTTTTGCGGTCTTTTTTTTCTGTATCTAAAACTACAAAAAAATCCGGCCCCCGAAATTCTTCTGACTTTTTTTGCTTAGGACTGAAATAAATAGTCAGGTTACCAGTAGCATAAAAATTTTCGCGTAGGCTTAGCCCGCCGTAGGCATCGCGCCACCACCACTTAATCAAGCGGATAAGTAAATCAATTTGTTCGCGGTGTAAATCAGATTCCAAAGGAGGTTCATCACTGTAGATATCGCCTGGTGGGAAAATAATACTCTCAGTGGCATCTTTTACACTAGGGGTGGCAAGGGGCTGAGACATACAAGAGAATCTTTTTATTTGTATCTATGCTATCGCAACCGAATTACGAATTATTTTGACAGCTGCTTCTACTCTTCGCTTTCTTGATACAACTGTTGCAACCCTTGTAACTGAGTCTTTCGGGAAACACGGCGATATTTTTTAGTTTCTAGTTTCGGTTCGTATTGCCTCTGACCTTTGCCTTTAGTTTTTAACTTCAAAGTGGATTCAGGATCGGCTTGTTGTTGAAGGTGTGTTTGACGAGCGATCGCTGCATCCAAAAATTCCAAATAATGTTCGTATCGTTCCCAGTCTCCGCGCACTGCACACTCAGGCTCATCGCGATGCAAACAATCACTAAATCGGCAGCTAGCAACTGCTAATCTCTCTGTTGCTTCTGGGAAATAATGTACTAATTCTTCTGGGTTACAATCCATGTCTGGCTGATTAAAACCCGGTGTATCCGCCAGCAACCCACCACTGGGCAATTCAAACAATTCTACATGGCGGGTGGTATGACGACCGCGAGCTAATTTGCCAGAAACCTCCCCCACTCGCAGGTTAGCATCAGGAATTAGCCAATTAATCAGGCTAGATTTGCCCACACCGGAAGGCCCGGCAATTACAGTAATTTTATTGCTGAGATAACTGGCTGCTTGGTCAATATTTATGCCATTTTTAACGCTGATAAATAACGGTTGATAACCCCAACCCAGAAGGCGATCGCTAATTTCCTGTTGTTCTTGTTGTGAAATTAAATCGCTTTTATTCAAGCACAAAAGCACATCCAAGCCAGTAGACTCAGCCTTAATCAAAAACCGACTCAATTGATAAGGTTCTAAAGGCGGATCGGCGACGGCAAATACTAATAAAATCTGGTTGACATTGGCGATCGCTGGACGATCTAATTCACTTTCACGCGGCAAAACTTCAGCAATCGCTCCCCGTCCTCCAGCCCAATCTGGTTCTTCTACAACAACGCGATCGCCCACCATCACCTGTTGCCCGATTTTTTTTAGCCGTGTTCTGCGGGTACAAAGAAGGAGGGAAGGCAGAGGGGTATTTAAATCTAATTTCTCCTCTGCTCCCCTGCTCCTCTGCTCCCCATCCTCTCGATCTAGCTGTACTCGATAAAAATTAGCCTGTACTGCAAGCACAGTACCTAATAACTGTCCAGTTGCGCTAGAAGCTTCCGCTATCATTGGTTATTAGCTGGACGACGTACTAATAGGGAAAAATAATTACTACAGTCTGTAATTTTTTCCACCTGATAACCTGCCATTGTCAAACTATCGGGAACTTGCTCAATTGGCTCTCCTGGATCTAGCCAGACTTCTAGCAAACTTCCCTGTGGCATTTTTTCTAAACGTAGTTTTGTCCGTACAAAATTAATCGGGCAAGGGGTGCCGCGCAAATCAAGTTGAGCATCGGGAGTTGAAATAGAAGACGACTTCATTACTTAAACAGGTTTCCCAAAAATCCTTCTAGACCGCCTTTGCCAGTACGGTCTCCTTTAATTTTAGCCAGCTTCTCCAACAGTTCCCTCTCCTCTGGGGTCACCTTGTTGGGAATATCAATTAATACTGTTAGCAGATGATCGCCGCGACTTACAGGATTTCCTAATCTGGGTACACCGCGATTTTCCAATTTCATCACTGTATTCGGCTGCGTTCCCGCTGGAATAATCAATTCCACTGGGCCATCTACTGTATCGACTTCTAACCGACAACCTAAAATTGCTTGCAAGTAGCTAATTTTAATTTCCGAGAGAATATTGATGCCATCGCGTTGGAATTGCTCGTCCTCATTGACGAACAAGTAAACGTACAAATCCCCAGGAGGGCCATTGCGCTGACCGGCATCTCCTTCATTAGAAATCCGCAAACGCGTACCATTATCCACCCCAGCAGGAATGGTAATTTTGAGTTTCTTTGTAACTTGATTTGCGCCCTTCCCGTCACACGCATCACACTTATCTTCAATTACCATCCCTGTACCATTACAAGTTGGACAAGTAGAGACTTGTGTAAAACTACCAAAAGGCGTTCTGGTAACGCGACGGACTTGACCGGAACCGCTACAAGTCGAACAAGTACGCGGACGCGTTCCTGGTTTGGCACCAGAACCGCTACAAACTTCACAATTTTCTAGATGGGAAATGCGGATTTCTTTCTCACCGCCAAATACTGCTTCCCGAAAGTCTAACTTGAGGTCTAGCCGCAAGTCATCGCCTCGCACGGGGCCGCTGCGCCGTCTTTGTTGTTGCGTCGGGCCGCCCATACCCCCAGCAAAACCACTAAAAATACTTTCAAAGATATCGGCAAAGCCACCCATATCACCCATATCTTGGAAGCCTACACCAGCTCCCGATACACCCTCTGGGCCAAAGCGATCGTAACGAGCGCGGGTTTCTGGCTCCGAGAGTACCTCATAAGCGCGGTTAATTTCTTTAAAGCGCTCCTCCGCCCCGGCTTCTTTGTTCACGTCTGGGTGATACTTCCGGGCTAAACGGCGATAAGCTTGTTTAATTTCTTCTTTGTCGGCGTCACGAGAGACACCCAGGATTTCATAATAGTCGCGGGCCATATAGCAAAGGTAAAAGTTAGAAGGAACAAAGCAGGAGGCAGTAGAACGTTACGGTTACTTGCTACCCTACAAAAAGGCGCTTTACCTACAAAGTGTCTTTTAGAGGGCGGCTTGTCGGAGGATAGGCAGAAGATAAAATTAATTTTTGTTAATAATTGATTTTACCCTTTACCTTTTACAAAAATCACCGACAAATCTTGACTAACAGGTGGTTTCCTCGTGGGAGACGACAAAAGTTACAGAAGTAGTGACGAACAGGGGAAACCCCTTGAAAAATCTAGGTTGTCGGAGACCTCCGTTCTGGTTTTTCGCTCTGTTCGGACTTCTCACTGCCGAGTTAGCTGTCTCTTTTACAATTGTGCTACGTAGGAGAGGAAAACCCCGCCCATCAACCAGAAGGGCTAACCGCACCATCAGGTGTGGAAAACCACCCTATGCTTTGGATCGCATCTCAACTAGCACACCGTTTAGCCCACAGTCATTTGCTTCTACAATCTAGCAAACTGCTGAGGTCTTGTAAAACTTCGCTAAATTTAGCTTTTATATATTTAGATATATTAAAGTGTTTTAATAAAAATTTCCAAATTGGGGAATGGGGACTGGGGACTAGTGACTGGGGATTAGAGACTGGGACTAAATTCTACCCAATCCTCAATTCCCAGTACCCAATCGCCAGTACTCAGTGCCCAATCCCTAATCTATCGCCTCATAATCAGCTTGTGCTGTACTTTCTTCTTCAAAATCAAAGTTGAATTGAGGTATAAGCGTGCCATTCATAGCTGAGTCTACTTCTGGAGTAAAGGCGCTACTTGAAGCTTCCTCAATTTCTTCAGTTTGACTGTTGGCTCGGTTATAGACATCAGCACCAATTGCAAACAGAGTTTGTTGAAAATCGTCTAAGCGCTGCCTAAATTCTGCTGTCGAGATGCTGGAGTCAATCATTGCAGCTTGGAGTTGTGAAACTTTTTCACTAGCCAAGGTTTTCATCTGTTCACCGATAAAGTTGCCATTATCCTTGATGGTGGATTCGTAACTGAACAACAGATTATCCGCTTGGTTTTTGAGTTCAACCAGTTCTTTGCGTCTTCTGTCTTCTTCGGCAAACAATTCGGCCTCTTGGCGCATCCGTTCGACTTCGTTAGTACTCAAACCACCTGTGTTGGTAATCCTGATACTTTGTTCTCTACCTGTACCTTTGTCTTGAGCAGAAACCTTGAGGATGCCGTTAACATCAATTTCAAAAGATACTTCAATTTGCGGTACCCCACGGGGTGATGGAGGAATTCCTGCAAGGAGAAACTTGCCGAGACTCTTGTTATCTCGTGCCATTGCTCGTTCGCCTTGAAGGACGTGAATTTCCACCGAGGTTTGTCCGTCAACTGCGGTGGAAAATATTTGTGACTTACTAGTAGGAATTGTGGTGTTGCGTTCAATGATTTTAGTGAACACTTCACCCAAGGTTTCAATCCCTAAAGATAAGGGGGTGACATCCAATAGTAAGAGATTATCGACTTCACCACCCAATACCCCTGCTTGAATAGCAGCTCCTAGTGCTACAGCTTCATCAGGATTGATGGAGCGATCGGGAGCTTTGCCGTTGAAAAACTTGATCAGCGCGTTTTGGACTGCGGGAATGCGGGTAGAACCACCTACCAAAATAATCCGATCTATATTTTGCGGCTTGAGATCTGCGTCTTTGAGGGCTTGGATCATCGGTTCGATGGTAGCCTCAATCAATTGCGCTGAAAGCTCTTCAAATTTAGAACGGCTGAGTTCCATCTCCAGATGCTTGGGGCCTGTTTCGTCGGCGGTGATAAACGGCAAATTGATTGAAGTATTCACCATACTAGAGAGTTCAATTTTTGCCTTTTCCGCTGCTTCGCGCAGGCGTTGGAGTGCCATTTTATCTTGGGAAAGGTCGATTTTTTCCTGTTGTTGGAAGCGTTCGATCATCCAACGCACGATCGCATTATCAAAGTCGTCTCCACCCAAGTGGTTGTTACCGCAGGTTGCCTTAACTTCAAAAACGCCATCGCCAAGTTGCAGAATCGATACATCGAATGTACCTCCTCCCAAGTCGAAGACTAAAATTAACTGCTCTTGGTCTTGTTTATCTAATCCGAAAGCTAAAGCCGCAGCAGTTGGTTCGTTGATAATTCGTAGGACTTCTAGTCCTGCAATGGTGCCAGCATCTTTAGTTGCTTGTCTTTGGGCATCTGTAAAATATGCTGGTACGGTGATCACGGCCTGAGTAACGGTTTCACCCAAGAAATTTTCGGCATCCTGCTTGAGCTTTTGCAGGATCATGGCAGATAGTTCTTGTGGCGTGTAATTTTTTGAGCGAATTTGCACATCAACGGTATCATCTCGACCTTTGACGCAGTTGTAGGGTACGCGATCGCGTTCTACTTCAGTATCTTCCCAACGCCGACCGATGAATCTTTTAATACTGTAAATTGTGTTTTCCGCATTGGTTACGGCTTGGCGCTTTGCCAGTTGACCGACCAAGCGATCGCCACCCTTCCCAAATCCCACAATACTTGGAGTTGTTCGCCCACCTTCGGAATTGGAGATCACAAGTGGTTGACCGCCCTCCAAAACTGCGACGCAACTGTTAGTAGTGCCTAAGTCGATCCCAATAACTTTTCCCATACTTTCCAGTATTTTTACTGAGTCTTTATGCTGTAGTTTTATAATTCGCGGATTAACTTTTATTACTCCAAACGAAGGCTAGCAGATAACCTCAGTTATAGATGAGCATGGGAAATACGCAGAGGGCAGAAGGGATGAGGAGTAAAGGGGAAAAACTGACTACAATTTCTCCCCTGCCCCCCTGCTCCCCCGGTCAGCGTCAGAGGTTTCTGCTTGGCTGACTTCATGCTCCTCTGCTCAATAACGCTCGCCTCTGCTAGAACCAGGCACTTTTAGTCAGCGAGACGAGCGATTACAGTTTAACTGTTGGCTGGACTCGACTGATCTTCTAGTGCAGCAGGTGTATCTTCCTTGGGAGCAGCTACTTTGACCATTGCATGGCGCAGCACGCGATCGCCCAAGTAATATCCGCGCACTAACTCTTCTAACACTGTTCCTTCAGGATGTTCATCCGTAGGTTCCCGCATTACTGCTTCGTGCAGGTTGGGATCGAATTCTTGACCTTCAGGACGCATTGGCGATACACCTAAACGCTTAAGGGTATCTACTAATTGTTTGTAAACGCCTTGGTAACTTTTATGGATGGTCATTTCGCCTTCGGATTGCGGTTTGAGGTGCGATCGCGCCCTCTCAAAATTATCGACCACTGGCAGCAATTCCAGAATCGTATTCCGCCTCATTTGCGCTTCTAGCTCTTCCTTTTCTTTGCTAGTGCGTTTGCGGTAATTCTCAAAATCAGCGGCAATCCGCATATATTGAGTACTACGTTCTTCTAGTTGCGCTTTGAGCGAGTCGATTTGTTGATTCAGTTGTGCCAAAGCTGCCGTGTCCGCTTGAGGTTTATCGGTTGCGGCGACGCCATCTTCTTGATTAAGAATAGCTGTATCCGCTGTGACGTTGGTTTGGCCTGCGACTTGCTCAGTAACTTCGCTACCAGATTCATTGGAATTAATTTGGGTTGGGGAGTCGCTCATCATTACTTGCTTTACCTCTGTTGGTTCACCCAATTGCTGGCTAGTATTGTTTATCTGTTTATTTTCATCCATGATTGTCTACTGATTCCAGATGCTTTTTATGGCAATAGATCTGCATAGGTTGCAACCGTAGTTATTCACGATTTGCAACTGAGGCTGTTATTGCCGTCAAGTTTCTGGAGTCATGTCACCGTCCTCTTATTGTGACAAATGGTGAACACGCTAGTTGAGACGTTCCTAGTGCGGTAACCCGAACGAGTACAGTAACTCTAGGAGTAAGTATTTTACAAGAGTGGCGCTGAATTTAATTCGCCCCTCATCTTATTCATGGATCGGTTTTTTAATCAATTACTACTTAAAATTTAACCATTTATCAAATATTGTCATTCCTTCAAAAGTGCTAAGTGTTGAGAGACGCGATTAACCCAAGTCTTTGCAAGACTTAGGATTTATGTCCCCTCAACTTCCCAGACTCCCCATTTCCCCACACTCAACACTGAGGACTTTTTTAAGCAATGAGAATTCTATGTCACATGGTGGGAATACTTTAACCAGAGGTTTCCCCTACTCATTGCTGATTTATGACTTACTCGTCACCACAAAGGCGCAGTACCGCTCTAACTACTAGAACAGAGTTTTCGCCCTTCGGCAACAAGCTAGTGCAATCTGGCTATGTTAATAGCGAACAGATGAGACAGGCGCTAATTGAAAGCCGCAAATCTGGCAGACCGCTAACGGAAGTACTAGAGTCAATTACTGGACAACAGCTATCACCTGAGTTACTCAGGCAATACAAAAAACAACAGCTATTTGAACTCAAAATACTCTACGGTGTTGAATTCCTCGATCCAGAAGTCAACTCCTTTGCCAACACAATGGTGGGGAACCTAATTGATACCCTGATTCCAGTGGATATCTGCCGTCGCCATCGTTTAGTGCCACTGTCGAAACACGAAGACCAAACCCCACCTTCAGTTTTAGTGGCAATGGTTGCTCCAGATAATCTGGAAGCTTGCGATGACCTCAACCGCATCTTGCGCCCCCAAGGGCTGGCATTGCAGCGGATGGTGATTACACAGGAGGACTACCAACAGCTAATCAACCAATATTTGGATGACTTGGCTGTACGGCAAAAGCATCTAGAACAAGAAAAATTTACAGATATAAATCAGGATTTAGAAAATCTCGGAAATCTTGATATTGAAGATGCCCCTGAAGACATGGAGGCCGATTTAGGGGCGGCGATGAAGGGTGCTGAGGATGCGCCGGTCATCAACTTAGTCAATAGAATCCTGGCTAAAGCTTTGCACGAGAAGGTTTCCGATATTCACATCGAACCTCAAGAAGAAAACTTACGCATTCGCTTTCGCAAGGATGGGGTACTACGTGAAGCTTTTGACCCTTTGCCAAAAAAAATCATTCCGGCAGTAACAGCTCGCTTTAAAATCATCTCCAATCTAGACATTGCTGAGAGACGCCTACCCCAAGATGGACGCATCCGGCGGATGTTTGAAGGACGCAAAGTAGACTTCCGTGTAAATACCTTACCTAGTCGCTACGGGGAAAAGATAGTACTGCGGATTTTAGATAATTCTTCCACGCAACTCGGATTGAATAAGTTAATTACCGATCCAGAGACTTTACAAATTGTCCAGGATATGGTCAGCCGTCCCTTTGGTCTAATTTTGGTGACAGGGCCGACTGGTTCTGGTAAAACAACCTCGCTGTATTCGGCACTCGCGGAAAAGAACGATCCCGGAATTAATATCAGTACTGTAGAAGACCCGATTGAATACAGTCTTCCAGGGATTACTCAAGTACAGGTAATTCGGGAAAAAGGGCTGGATTTTGGTACAGCATTGCGGGCATTCTTGCGGCAAGACCCGGATGTGTTGCTGGTAGGTGAAACTCGGGACAAGGAAACAGCAAAAACAGCGATTGAGGCTGCCTTGACTGGTCACTTAGTATTAACCACCTTACATACCAATGATGCCCCAGGAGCGATCGCTCGTTTGGGAGAAATGGGTATTGAGCCGTTCATGGTTTCCAGTTCGCTGATTGGTGTTTTGGCTCAACGTCTGGTGCGCCGAGTGTGTTCTGAATGTAAGATTCCCTACACTCCCACAACTGAGGAACTGGCACGTTACGGTCTATCAGCTTCCCAAGAACTAGAAGTCACCTTTTACAAAGCTAACACTTTGACATTAGAAGCGATCGCCGAAGCCAAAGCCAAAAATCACCTTTGCCCAGCGTGTAATGGCGTCGGCTACAAAGGCCGTTGTGGTGTTTATGAAGTCATGCGAATCACTGAAAACCTCCAAACCCTAATCAACGAAGAAGCACCCACAGAACGCATCAAGGAAGTGGCCGTAGAAGAAGGGATGAAAACCTTGCTGGCTTACAGTCTGGACTTAGTACGCCAAGGTTCCACCACCCTAGAAGAAGTAGAACGGGTGACCTTTACAGATACCGGTTTGGAAGCTGAATTAAAAGCCAAACGCAAAACTGGCCTTACTTGCCGGACTTGTAGCGCCGAATTACAACCAGAATGGCTAGATTGTCCCTACTGTATGACACCTCGTTTTCAAGATTAGTCATTAGTCATTGGTCATTAGTAATTGGTTGATGCTTACTAACTTAAAACAAATGACAAAGGACAAATAACAAACATTAAAAGGAAGCAAAACTATGGAAATGATGATTGAAGACTTGATGGAGCAGATGATTGAAATGGGGGGTTCGGATTTACATTTATCCGCAGGTTTGCCTCCCTATTTCCGGATCAGCGGTAAACTCACTCCTATAGGCGAGCATGTGTTGACAGCAGATCAGTGTCAAAGGCTGATTTTTAGTATGCTCAACAATACCCAGCGTAAAACCTTAGAGCAGACCTGGGAATTAGATTGTTCTTATGGTGTTAAAGGGTTGGCTCGTTTCCGGGTAAACGTCTATAAAGAGCGTGGTGCTTATGCCGCTTGTTTACGGGCATTAAGTTCTAAGATTCCTAACTTTGAAAAATTAGGGTTGCCAGATGTAGTGCGGGAAATGTCCGATAAACCTAGAGGGTTAATTTTGGTGACAGGCCCTACAGGTTCCGGAAAAACAACAACCTTGGCGGCAATGATTGACTTAATTAACCGCACGAAGGCAGAGCATATTTTAACGGTAGAAGACCCAATTGAATTTGTTTACGAACCAATTAAAAGTTTGGTTCACCAACGACAATTAGGTGAAGATACTAAGAGTTTTGCTAATGCTTTGAAAGCAGCTTTGCGGGAAGATCCAGATATTATTCTGGTGGGTGAAATGCGGGATTTAGAAACGATTTCTTTGGCAATTTCCGCAGCAGAAACAGGACACTTGGTATTTGGTACGCTACACACTAGTTCTGCTGCACAAACTGTTGACCGGATTATCGACGTTTTCCCTCATGAAAGACAAACACAAGTCCGCGTGCAATTATCAAACTCTTTAGTAGCAGTATTTAGCCAAACATTAGTACCTAAGAAAAATCCTAAACCTGGTGAATATGGTCGAGTGATGGCTCAAGAAATTTTGATTGTTACTCCCGCTATTTCCAACTTAATTAGAGAAGGCAAAACCTCGCAAATTTACTCAGCTATTCAAACTGGGGGCAAATTAGGAATGCAAACTCTCGAGAAGGTTTTAGCCGACTATTACAAAGCAGGAACAATCTCCTTTGAAGCAGCAATGTCTAAAACTTCCAAGCCAGATGAAATCCAACGTCTCATCGGTGCTTCTACACCACCAGGCGGTGCAAAACCCGCTGCTGCTAAAGCCCATTAGAAGAATGAGCGACTGGGGACTGGGGACTATGAACTAGGAAGAGTTGATTTTTTCTAACCCAATGCCCAATGCCCCATGCCCAATGCCCAATACCGAATAATTAACAACTATTTTGGATTTGTTTATGCCAACATTTGTTGCTCGTGTTCGGGATGCTCAAGGAAAATCTCGAACAGAAAAAATTAGTGCTGAATCCTTGGCGCAAGCTCGTACTAGTCTCAGAGAACAAGGTTTCGTAGTCCAAGAACTCAAGCAATCTCAGGGTTTTGGAGCCGGGTTAGATATCAAGAAAATCCAGAATTCCTTTGTCAAAGTGTCTGTTAAAGACAAAGCGGTTTTTTCTCGTCAGTTTGCGGCTTTGGTGAATGCAGGAGTTGCGATTGTCAGAAGCTTGGGAGTACTTTCCGAACAGTGTAGTAATACTAAACTGAAACAAGCTCTGATGGATATTAGCAACGATGTCCAAAGTGGAATGAATCTTTCGGACTCAATGCGAAAGCATCCTGAATGCTTTGATGGATTATATGTCAGTATGATTCAAGCTGGCGAAGTGGGTGGTGTTTTAGACGAGGTATTGAATCGTTTAGCCAAGTTATTAGAAGATGTTGCCCGCCTACAAAACCAAATTAAATCAGCATTATCTTATCCAACAGTTGTGGGTTTTATAGCAGTTAGTATCTTTATAGGTATGACTGTTTTTCTGATTCCAATTTTTGCAAAGATTTTTACAGAAATTGGAACGGAATTACCACCTCTAACGCAATTTTTGATGGATTGTAGTGCATTATTGAGAAGTTGGAAGGCTTTTATTATCATTGGTGTCCTTGTAGGATTGAAAATTGCCTACTCAAGGTACTACAAAACCCCCGTTGGTAGGCAAACAATCGATCGCCTTTCTCTGAAAATGCCAATATTTGGTGACTTGATCCAAAAATCTTCTGTTGCTCGCTTTAGCCGGACATTTGGTTCTTTAACTCGTTCAGGCGTACCAATTTTAACCTGCTTAGAAATTGTTCGAGATACCTCAGGAAATCAGGTAGTTGCTAATGCCATAGATGCAGCCCGGATTGAGATTCAACAAGGAGGTATGATTAGTATCGCGTTGCAAAAAGAAAACGTTTTTCCAGCTATGGCGATTCAGATGATTAGTATTGGCGAAGAAACTGGAGAACTAGATGCAATGCTGATGAAAGTTGCTGATTTCTATGAGGATGAAGTCGAGCAAGCAGTAAAAGCAATGACTAGTATTTTGGAACCAATTATGATTGTAGTTCTAGGGGGAATGGTTGGAACAATTTTGCTAGCTATGTATTTGCCGATGTTTAAGGTATTTGAAAAATTAGGATAGGAGATTATAGAGTTAGGAATTAAGAGTTAGGAGTTAGGAGTTTATGCTCTTTATTTATTATTCTTAATTTCTATCTTTTCATTTTTATTTTTAACTCCTAACCCCTAATTATTCGCTATTTAATAAAACATGATTGTACAAAAATCTCAGTACGAAGCGAGCTTGGCAGAATACAGCAATCATCAGGCTGCGATCGCCTTACTAAAACAACACCGTCCATATTTGGAGATGATTCCCAGTCTGCGCCGTCCAGATGAGAGTGTAATCGCTATTCCTTTACCAATTGTTCGCCTGCGCAAAACTACTACAACAGTTCCACAGGCAATTTCTTTGCCTTGCGATGTAGCAATTATAATGTGCGATCCAGAATGGAAAATCAAAACTGGAGTAGAGATTTTAATCTTTATTCATCGCCCCGATGAAGATTTTTCTGATTTGTTAGGACGTTGGCGACAATCTCAAGTTTTTTTAGACAATGATTATGAATGGTTGATGCCTCTGCGCCACAGCCATATTTTGAGTGAGGGAGCTAATAGCATATATCCTTTGTTTGTAGTTTTTAATGAAACTTCAGAACGCATCAAACGGGGTCTTGTGGGAGCAGAACTGCCATTTATAATTCAAACTTCCCAATGGTTAGTTGAGGATAATCTTATAGATTCTTACTCCCCAGAAATTCCACCAGCTTAATTAAAGCAAAGGCTAAAAATCAAAAGGCAAAAGATAGAATCTACCTCTATCTTTTGCCTTTTTGCTTTTATACAGACGCGATTCATCGCGTCTCTACTGTTTACTTCACAAACTGGGGCATAATTTCCGCAGCGGTAAATATTCCATGAATACCGCGTTGGTGCAATTGTCTTCCAGCTTTGAGATAGCCAAAAGCAGGGCCGCAGACATTAGCTGCCATACTGGTTTCATCTCCTAAAGTAAAAGTATGGGTGGAAATCTTACCTTCAAAGGTGCGTCCTGTTACCTTAACGTTGGTGCTGAGGGGTTTTTTAGGATTGCGAGTATCGACTACACCACCAACAGTAACGCGATCGCGTCCCACTATTCCCGCGACTTCTAACATCACATCATCAGCGTGTTCCATATTCTCTAAAGTCAGCACGCCATTAGTTTTATCTAATAGTGCTTCCACCTCTGCATCAGTCATTGCCCTAGCGGTTTCCACTGTGTAACCAGGCATGTGGCCGATGTCTTCCCGAACGGTTGCGCGGTAAGCTTCCCAGTTGGCAATTCCCACACCAAAAGTAATTTCTACCTTGTGAATTTCGGCATAGCTTTGAGCTGCTAAAGCGGCAGCAGCGGTTAACAGTCCGGGGGTAGCACCGCATCCTGTCATGTAGGTAATTCCGGCTGCTTGCAGTTCCTCTTTCATTGCCAGTAATTGTTCTACAGCACTGGTGCGCTTAATTGCATCCACTAGCACACCCCGCCAACCAGATTCGATAAACTGCTTGGCAACAGAGGGAATAAAATCATTTGGTAGGTTCGGTAAAGCCAGAAAATACCCATCTACAGGCTGATTGGTAGCGATTAAATCTTGAATACTGTTATTGCTTAATGTCCCAACTGGCTCTAGATAACCTACCGAACCTTGAGACTGGTAGGCGGCGATGCATTCTTGAGTATTTAAACCTTCAGTGGCGTAAGCGTAGCCTTTTTGATCTGCTGCTGCGACTAAAATCATTTCGCGTTTGCCGACAAGTAGCTTGGCGGCGGCTTGTCCTAGTCCGCCAAACCCCAGTACTCCCACGCGGATTATTTTGTTCGCTTGTTCTGTATTCATAGTCAATTTGTTGAGTTGAGTTAAAAGCGTTTAGCATTCAGCATCTTAGCTTCCGACTTGTAACTGGCGGCTGATGGCTAATAGCTCAAAGCTATAGAGGTTAATTATGATTCATTATCCTGGGTTATTTGGCTGACTGATGTTTTTTTATGTAAGCTACTTGGACAGTATCAAAAATTAATTTTTATCAATCATCTTGCTATGATAATCGAAAGATAAAGAAATGTTCGGAATGCCTACTGCTGCCCAGCTAGAGAGTCTATACCGCATCGCCTATCAACTTACGTATGTTATGCTTCAACCCATACATCTTGTTTGTGTTGATAATAGAACTCGTAATGTGTATTTATTAGCTGGCTATAGCGAAGAATTAGAGTTTCAAATTCTACCCAACGGGGAGTTTGCTGATGAGCCGCGTTAACTATGATGCAATGTCTAATGCTGAGTTAAGAGAATATTTTCTCAAACATCGTAAAGATGAGGCTGCATTTCAGGCGTATTTAAACAGAATTAACCAACGTCCGCTCAGAATTCTTGCATCTCTCAGCGACCCTGATTTTGATGAAAAGGTTCAGGCAGCTATTCGTCAAAAGTTAGAAGCTGCAAGAAATGGTAGCAACCAGCCATCTAACACAGCATTGGAACCGAAAGACCAAGATTAATCGTAGTCTACCCATTAACGGGTATCATAAAGTGATAATCAGGTAAATTCGCACTCAGTTTTTAAACCATCAGCAGGGTAAGCCTAGTCTTTTTGCTCTGCTGCTTGCTGCAAGTACAATCGTTTGAACGCTTCAAATCTATAATTACAGCTATTTTCAAGTAATAGCTATTTTCAAGTAAATAAACCGAACCTTATCCTTTTTGTCAATCTTGTTCATGTAATAATTTAAGGCTTTGTTCTGGTTTGGGAATCCTAAGAATAATACTTGAGTGGTGAACAAGGTTTGTATGGCAATAAAGGATGTTCTCGCAGATTTTGAGGGAGATGATTTCGTCCCTCCTAGAATTATTCGTGCTACTCATAGTTTTAATGGTCAAGGTATTTCACTTTATTACTATATTTATGGTAAAGATTCTGATGGGCTTGTTGCTGGGCTAAAACTAGACTTTTTTAGAGACGTTCGCTTTACTAACTTTAAAAAACCTCATCCAACAAAAAAATATGAGCCTTATTTTGATAAATTCATTGCTGGATGTTCTTGTAGCCATGATGATGTGTTGCAAGATTTTGCATTATCGAATTCAGCAACAAAAGTGCAATTAGACAAGATGGCTAGACATTGGAAAATTTCTGTAGAGCGATTTATCAATACCTTATTAGTTGCATATATATTGTTGTGGGATGCTGAGGATGATAACTGGCTTGATGGGTCTGATTGGAATGGCGGGGATTTCAAGGGTTCCTTACCTTCGGCAAAGCGATAAAACAGGTAGAAGTCCAACCATTGCGAGTAAATTGGATTATCCAAGAAGGTTGTGATGTCCCAAGATTAATAACCTGCTATCCGCTGTAAATATTTGGAAGTCATAGAAGATGGCTAAAAATACGGTCAAGTTGCTGGATGTAGTAGCACTGGTAGTTGACCTACCTGAATACAATCTCTGGTGTGGTCAAGTTGGTACAGTAGTCGAATTATTAGCTGGCGGTGCTGTGTTTGAGGTTGAATTTAGCGATCGCCACGGCCGCACATACGAATCTATCGGCTTACGCCCAGAGCAAATAATGGTGTTACATTTTGAGCCAGCATCCCCTGATTCAGTCCCGGAAATGGTGACAGCTTAAGCAATCGCTCTAGGTGCAATCGCATTTCTAAAACCACTCTTCTAAAAATTAGTTTACCAAAGGCGATCGCAGATACAAAAGTAAACGTTAACTAGCTGCTGTAACCCATAGCCAATTGTTGGCTAGATTTTGATAATTGCCACAGAAAGTATATACAATGTAATTACTTTCTTTTCAAAGCAATCTAAAATATGGGCACAGCTATTAGAACCCGAATTGTGAAAATCGGTAATTCCCAAGGTGTTCGTATTCCCAAACCTCTGTTAGAGCAAAGCGGTATTCAGACAGAAGTTGAAATTGAAGTTCATAACGATCATCTAATTGTTCGTGCAGCACCAAAATTACGGGTTGGATGGGACGAAGCTTTTGCAACAATGGCAGAACAACACAATGATGTTCTCCTGGATGAGGTTAATACAAACACCTGGGAAGAATCGGAATGGCAATGGTAGTCAAGCGTTTTGATGTTTTTTTAGTTAATCTCGATCCCACTATTGGGAGTGAAATTCAAAAAACGCGCCCCTGTGTAGTAATTTCGCCAGATGAGATGAATCGGCATATTTCTACCGTCATTGTTGCGCCCATGACTACGAAGGGTCAAGCATATCCTACACGCATAGCTTGTGAGTTTCAAGGGAAAGAAGGGCAGATTGTTCTCGATCGAATTCGCACAGTGGATAAAGCTAGATTGGTCAAACTACTTGGTCAAATTAGTGACCACGAGCAAAGATTGGTTCTCGACACATTAGCTGAAATGTTTGCTGAATAATACTTGAAACTTTAGTACAGCAGATATCTTTAAACACTTTTTAGTGCTGGTTTTGACTAGTATTCATTTGTTACTAACCATAATCAAAAGGTTTAGAACTGCGATCGCACACTTAACCATTTTGCTTTTGGCTAAATCATTTGACGAACTTAATAGTAATGATAAAGTTTTGCAATAAACTTTATATTTTTGTAACTTGTTCGGATACCAACAGTACCTCTAATGCTTATTTTTAGGGCTTTTGCTGGTTAGTTAGCAAACTCAACGATTACCTTGACTAATCAAAGAGGTTAAGAGACACTAACTAAAGACTGATGTGTAGACTAATAAAATTTATAATTTTTGTAAAGATTTTGAGATATATATTTTGAGAGATGGAACATTAGTTAACAAATGGGAAATTTGTATCTAAGTAAAAATGTTCCGACGGCTATATATTTAGCCTTCTGCTAAGGCAGTACAATTCAAATGTACTTATCGTGGTTGGCCAAGAGCATGGAGACATTAGAGTTCATAATCTATCCAGATGGTCGGGTACAAGAAAAAGTCACTGGCATTGTGGGTGCTTCTTGCGCTGAGGTTACAGCAGCAATAGAAGCGCAGCTGGGGCAAGTACTTAAGAATGAGCCAACCTCAGAGTACTTCGCCGCCAAGGTGCAACAGTCGAACGTGGCGAATACCCAAACCACTTACAGCGAGTGGTAAGTTTTCACAGTAGTTTAGTGTCGTTTAATTCAAACCACCATGTCACACTTTAGCCAAATTAAGACTCAAATCCGTAACCTTGAATCTTTAAAAGATGCTCTGACTGAATTAGGCATAGACTGGAAACCAGGCCCGCGCGAAGTACGCGGCTATCGCGGTCAAACTCATCCTGCGGAAGTTAGTATCGAGCAGGAAAATGGCTACGACATCGGCTTTAGATGGAATGGCAAAGAATACGAACTGGTGGCTGATTTGCAATATTGGCAGCAAAATCTTTCTGTGGATGGATTTTTGCGCCAGGTAACACAGCGCTATGCTTACCAAACAGTGATGAAAGAAACTGCTCGTGTTGGTTTTCAAGTCGCTGAAGAACAAAAAAATGAAGATGGTTCGATTCGCCTGGTAGTACAACGCTGGAGTGCGTAATGGCTGACTTTCTACCGTCGCCGGAAGAACAAGAAGACAATCGTTCCGGGTTAGAACCAGAATTAGGGGGTTTTTTACGGGATGCCCCAGAACGTTCTGGTTTAGAACCGGAATTGGGCGGTATGCTGCGTCAAAAAGGTGTTTATGTTGACGAAATCACCTGTATTGGTTGCAAGCACTGCGCTCATGTTGCGCGTAATACTTTTTACATTGAAGCAGATTATGGGCGATCGCGAGTAATTCGCCAAGATGGGGACGCCGAAGAAATTATCCAAGAAGCAATTGACACTTGTCCGGTTGATTGCATTCACTGGGTTGATTACACTGAACTCAAAAAGTTAGAAGAAGAGCGCAAATATCAGGTCATTCCTGTAGTCGGTTATCCGGTAGAACAGGCAGTTGCTGCTAGCGAACGGCGACGCAAAAAGCAAAAGTTAAGGACGAAAAAATCCCGTTATTAAGATAAAAAATTTAAAGCGATATAGCAAAGGACTGATTTTATCAGTCCTTTTATTTTTTGTTATGGCAGTAGCGATTAGATGAAGGCAGGAGGCAGAAGGTAAAACCCTCAATAGTAAAAGGTTTCGCTCCTTTGGATTTTACATTCAATTATGTCCGGCTACATATTGCTCTAGTTGGCTTTATTTGAAATTTAGGGGATCGTGTTGTGAAAGTAATTTTTCTACTTTTGCTTCATCAATTCTAGCAGTTAATTTTCTAGTTTCATGTAGGTCTCTAGTGGTTTTTGCCAAAGTAAAAGTTGAGCCAACCGAAAAAGCTAAACCCATACCCATAAATCCTTTTACCCAGCTATCTACAGGTAAGTGTACAATGCCAAAGGTAGTCATAGAAATAGAAAGCAAAAAAGCTGCCCATGTTTGAATAATCCAAGCTAGACTGTCTTTTTGATGACCAACTTGTTGCATATTATCTACCTTTTTTTGAGTTATTAATACTTTTTGAAAAAAAAACTACGATTAATTAGTGAAATATATTGTTTGCTATTTTCCTACAAGAGAAATATTAAAATTCATGTTTTATCAACTCATATTTATGTGAATTATCAGCCTTGGATTTTCAGTTTTATTTCGGTTGATTACTGTTAAAAATAATTCTACTAATTGGTAAGTTTACTGCTATAAATAATCAGACCAGTTTGCTAACTGGACTCAAAAACCCTGGCTTGAGAGCAATAAGAGCAAATAAAAACTGGTACAAAGCTTGTACCAGTTACAAAAGTGGCAATAAACAAATGAATTTACTTATTCATCGGGAAAAGTCTGGACTTTACCATCAGGACTGAGAACAACTCGAATTCTGACATTTTGCCCGCGTCTATTAGCAGAAACAAAAGGTTGACCAACTTGCGGCATTCCAGCAATATCAACGTATTCTCTTGCTGCTTTATTCAGGGGAAAAATTCGTTCAACTGTGCCATCAACGCCGACTATCAAACTGTACTCTAATGTTTGCCCGAATCCCGCAGGTGGTTGCCAGCGTTTTGTTAGGTATGTTCTGGCTTCTGCTACTTGGGGTGTATCAAATAATGTGCCAGTTGCCACTTCTCTAGATGTAGGGGCTTTGTCTCCATCTCCTAAGCGATCGATAAATGGATTATTACTAACATTCGTAGAGGAAGACGGTTCTGAGGAGGGTTTATTTTTAGAAGAAGCTGCTTGTAGGGCGGTGATGGTTTCGTCCAGTTGTTGCGAGTTTAGCGGGGAAGGTTGGGTAGGGATATTGCTACGGCCATTATTGGGTATGGTGGCAACAGGAGGGGGAACTACTGGTGCGATGTTGGGTGAAAAAGTGTTTGTGGTAGAAGATAGACCAGATGGTAAATTCCGCCTTTTAGGGAGAGCATTAGCTTGGGAAGTTGAGGTTGTGAGATTCTGTCCCAGATTTGGCAGTATGGCGATTTCCTGGCGAGGGATTTTGTTGGATGATGCAATCGCTGAATTCTTGGGTAGGGTTGCAGTTGTTCCCTGAGGTATGGGGGGTATGCTCAGTCCATTATTTGGGAATACAGGTGGTACTGAAGACAAGCTGGAAGTAGGAGGCGTTAGAGGCGCTTGGGGCAAACTAGATAGCGCGGGTGGAGGAGTGGAACCAGGCAAATTGTCTGCTGGGTTGGTGAGTCCGGGTTGAGGTGCGGGAAAGTTGAGAGCTGGTGAAGGTTGTAAAGCTGTTTTTACTTCTGCTGAATCTGTTGTTTTGGCTGTCTGTTGTTTTTGCCTGATGTTGTTGGCATATTGCCAGGTAACTGGTAGGAAGCCAATGCCTAATACTAATACTGCGGCAATAGGTGCCCAAGCGGGGAACCTCATATCTGAACTCCTAGTGTTAAGAGTTGGTAGTGCCATGACATCGGTTGAGTATTCATCTAAAGCACTTGCTAAATCGAATAGTTGCAACAAACTCAGTTGAATTACCGGGCCTGATGTTTGGTTGGCGAGAGAACCGAGAAATAAATTGTGAGTTAAATAGCTACTGGGTTCTAAATGTATGTCTGTACCTGAAAGTTGATTATTAAAAGAATTTAATGTTTTTGTTGATAATTCTGATTCTGGCTCAGCGAGTCTTGCGGTTGAGTCTTGGTTACTTGAGAAACTGACCCAAAAGCTTTCTGGAGACTGTTGGAGAAATTGTTGTACGTAGCTGGTGACTGCATCAGACAAAGCTTCTAGCTGATTGCGATCGCCCCGAATCGGAACTCTGTGTTCTTCTGGTAGTCGGGGATCGTCAAAACGCAGTTCAAAGCTGAGCTGCTTGAGGACAGTTTTCCCCATCCAACGGGACAAAGGCGAGCTTTGGGCGAATACTTCTAACGTACAAGTAGGAGGTGTGTAGCGACGATTTACGGTATTTGATAGAGGCATGGCAGGAACTGCAAGGAAGACTATTTTGGAATTTTGCGAAAAGTTGAGTCAGTTGCTTGCAAATAAAAGTTGCAACTTAGAACTGTGAAGATCTTTTTTTATGCAAACTGATGTCAAGGAATAAACAATTTTGATAGCACATTGCCCAAGGGCTAGCGATCGTCAAAATAGTTTCTCGACCTAGCAAACTTACATCGGCGAATTTTGGTTGAGGAATCTCAAATGTCAAATTTAAAATTTTGTAGAACGGTCTATTAGTGCTAGCCAAAGACGGCGATGCCCACCAGGGGCACTGTAAAATAGTAAATCTACAAGCAGTTTTAGTGCCAGGCTGGTAAGTAAATCTGTTGAGATTTGCTCGTCCTCTTCCATACGCTCTTGGTAAGTGTTGCAAAAAGCATCAATATAATCTCCAAGTAAAGCAGCCTGGTGAGGTTCGCGGTTACTTTCTGCCATCTGTTCTAACAAGCCAACAGCACGGCGAATCAATTCCTGGTGCTGTTTGGCTAGGTAGCAAGTGATGAGAACAAGCGATCGCGCTTCTTCTACATCTAGCTTTTTTCGCCCTCCTTGACCTTTGCGTAGCGGATTTGATTGGCGTAGTCGCCACAAAGCTACACGATCTGGCACTCTCGACTCTAAATTTAAATCAGTTGCCGCCGAAAGCATAGCCTCAGAACCAATCCCAGTTAAGGTTTCTAGCGCTAACAGCACCAAGTCTAATTGGGTTTTGATATTGTCCCATTGAACTGCGTTTGGGGCTGGAAGCTTGATTAGATCCTCCCACTGGGCATTTGGAGTGGCTGAGTTGGTGGCCGAGTGCATAACTTTTAGCATAGGTGATCGAGCTGATGGGGAATGGTGCTGTTACCCATTTTGAAACCAGACTCTCAATAAATAAAGTTGGTTTCCTTTAGCTAGAAGCCAGAGGCTTCATCTAGCTTTTGTTTATGTAGTCACAGCAGGTATCTTTGTCCTACTCTAGATGAAAATCAATTTTCTACAAAGTAGAAAATTATTAATCCCAGTTAAGGTTTACCTGATTTTGAATGTTAGCTCAGTACAAAAGTATAGATAATGTTAATAATATTCTTAAAATTAAGTGGCGCAATAGACATTATTTCGGGTAAAGTCTGCTTAGCTAATACCTAGGTTAATCTTACCCCAATTATCCAGCCAGAGATTGATACTTAACGAAGGCAGGGGGCAGGAGGCAGGATAGCGCAGCGTTAGCGAGTCCGCGAGCGTCGGCAGGAGGCCGTTTTTGTAACGAGGATTTATACGCCGTGACAAAAACTTTTCGCCTTAAAAGGCTGTCTTCTCTTCTCTACGAGAGGCTACGCCAACGAGACGCTCCGCTTTCCGTAGCGGGACGGAGTACGGTTTTAGACTGGATTGTTTCGATAAATTAAGCGAAGCTCAAGTTAAGAAGATTGAATTAAAATATCAACCCTCTGCAATGGATATCTACGTATGGGGTGAGTTGAAGCGTTTTAGGTTTAGGGTTAGCGTAGACCTAAAGCGGCTTGCCTCAGGCATCGTTCATCAACTCGTAGAATTACACAAGGGTACAATAAAAGCTTACAGTGCCGGAATTGGAAAAAGCGCAACATTTAAAGTTAAATTGCCTTTGATAACTGGTGCCGAATTCAAAAATACCTTGCAAGGGTAGAGCGAGCAGTGTCATGCCAGGACGAGAGCCACAAAAGTTTACACTCAAGGATATTTTGATTACCGAGGAGTTGTTCAAACGCTCTCCCCGTACACCTGACTGGCTCTCCCTAACCCAGGCAGTAGAATCGGTGGCAAGGCAAATGGCGGCTAATTCACCAACTCTGCTCCAAAGCATAGTTGATATATTACTCAATTTATGCGGTGGAGGAAGCGCAGGCATTAGTTTACTAGAGACAACTGCCAATGGGGAAGAAGTTTTCCACACTCATTTGTTAGCAGGAGCATTAGCACAGTACGTAAATGGCACTACAAAGCGTAGCTTGAGCTTCTGTAGTGTCTGTCTTGATTGCGGTAGTCCTCAACTTTTCTCCCATCCCGAACGGTATTTTACTCCTTTACAGGCAGGCAACACGCAGATTGTAGAAGCGTTAGTGTTACCTCTAATTGCCGATAATCATACCCTTGGCACAATCTGGGTGATGTCGCACGATATTTCTCGGCATTTTGATTCCCAAGATGTACGGGTAATGACTCTTTTGGCAGACTTTACTACTGCTACTCTCTTGAATTCGCGCCAAACGCAAGAATTACAGGCGGCGAATGCGGCTAAGACAGCCCAAATTGTAGAACGCAAACTAACAGAAGAAAGTTTGCGGGCTTTGATCTCGAATCTGCCTGGTGGAGCAGTGTTTGTCGTTGACCAAAATCTGCGCTATCTAGTTGCCGAAGGCGAAGCATTAGCGATCGCCGGATTCCAAAGGGAAGAATTCGTCGGACGGACGATTTTCGAGGTACTACCCTCTGAATTAACCACGTATTACGAGCCGATGTACCGTCAAGCCCTGGCAGGTGAAGGGTTTGAACACGAACACAATGCCCACGATCGCACTTACATCTCACGGGGAACGCCGCTTCGGGCTGAAAATGGGGAAATATATGCGGTACTGGCGGTTTCTTATGACATTACCGATCGCAAGCGCGCAGAAATTGCCCTGCGCGAGTCAGAAGCAAAATATCGATCGCTGTTTGAGTCAATCGACGAGGGCTTTTGCATCATCGAGGTGCTTGACGACGAATCTGGCAAGCCTTTCGACCATGTAATCCTTCAAGCCAACCGCGCCTTCACGCAACAATCGGGTCTAGAAAATCCCGAAGGCAAACGGGCAAGCGAATTGATGCCGGGGGTTGAGGGATTTTGCAACGAACTCTACGCACGGGTCATCGAAACGAATACCTCTGAGCGAAGCGAAATTTATTCAGAGGTTTTCAAACGCTGGTTTGAAGTGCTGGTTTCGCCCATGAGCTACGGTTCAACTCGCCGCGTTGCCGCTACATTTGCAGATATCACCGAGCGCAAATGTACCGAAGCCGCCTTGCGCGAATCAGAAGCGAAATATCGATCGCTATTCGAGAATGTCAACGATGGCTTTTGCATTATCGAAATGCTGTATGACGACGGGCAGGCGATCGACTACCGTTTTCTCGAAGTCAATCCCGCATTTGAGATTCAAAGCGGATTCAAGCACGCGATCGGCAAAACCGCTCGTGATTTTTTGCCGAATCTAGAAGCTGAGTTGCTCGCAAACTACGAAAGGGTTTTGGCAACGGGCGAACCGATAGAGTTTGAAATTCAGCCAGTCGATGTCGGACGGTACTTGCGAATAGCGGCGTATCCATACGGCGATCCTCAAAACAAACAACTGGCGATCGTATTTTCTGATATCACCGAGCGTAAACTCTCGGAAGAAAAATTGCGTCGGGCGGCCCAAATGGATGCCTTTCGGGTCAAGTTATCGGATGCACTGCGATCGCTCACCGACCCAGTTGAAATTCAAGCCCAAGCTAGTCAGCTGCTGGGCGAACATTTAGGCGTTGACCGCACCTACTACGTCGAAGTCAATGAGGCAGAGGGTTACGCGCGCGTCAATCAAAATTATTTGCGCGGTGACTTCCCCTCACTCGTAGGCGTTTATGGGTTAGCGGATTACGGCTGGACTATGCCGTTCTTGAAAAGGGGCGAAACTATCATCGTCGCGGATGCCCAAACCTCGGACATCGTTCCCAAAGCTGACCGTGAGGCGATGGCAACTGTCAAGATTAGCGCGCATATCACCGTACCTGTAATCAAAGCAGGCGCTTTGGTAGGCTCGCTCTGCGTCACCGAATCCGCGCCGCGTGAGTGGTCAGAGGCGGAAGTTGAACTTGTGCGCGAAACTGCCGAACGCATCTGGGCAACCATTATCCGCGCCCATGCCGAAACAGAATTGCGTGAATCAGAAATTAGGCGAGTTCGAGAACAATCCGCCCGCGAACAAGAACGCCAACGTGCCGAAACTCTAGCAGAACTCGATCGCGCCAAAACCCTCTTTTTCAGCAACGTCAGCCACGAATTCCGCACACCGCTAACGTTGATACTGGCTCCGGTGCAAGATGCCTTGAGCGATTGGGTCAATCCCTTGCCTGAAGTACAACGCGAACGATTGGAACTGGTACATCGCAACACGCTGAGACTGCTGAAGCTAGTTAATACCCTACTCGACTTCTCCCGCATCGAAGCCGGACGTATGGAAGCAGTTTATGAACCAACCGACTTGGCACTGTACACAACCGAGTTAGCCAGTGTATTTCGTTCCGCCATTGAACAAGCTCGGCTGCGGCTAGTCGTCGATTGTCCATCTTTAGCTGAGTCTGTATATGTAGACCGCCAAATGTGGGAGAAAATTGTTCTCAACTTGCTCTCCAATGCCTTTAAGTTTACCTTTGTTGGTGAAATCGCCGTTAGGCTGCATTTAGTTGATGACCATCATGTAACGCTACAAGTACAAGATACAGGTACAGGCATTGAGCCAGAACAACTGCCCTATATTATGAAGCGGTTTTACCAAGTGCGCGCGGCAAAAGCCAGAACTCATGAAGGTTCGGGAATTGGTCTAGCTTTAGTGCATGAATTAGTGAAACTGCATGGTGGAACTATAGACGTAACCAGCGCTCCTGGAGTAGGTAGCTGTTTCACGGTCACAATTCCACTAGGCACAGTACATCTACCAAATGTTAGCGTAGCGGGGGACGATCGCGCACGTCGCATTCAAGCCACAAGCTCCTCAACTGCATTAGGCGCAGTACCTTATGTCCAGGAGGCAGAACGGTGGATACCGCAAGAAGGGGAAGGGGTAAAGGGAAAAGGGAAAAAGGATTTCTCTACCCTTTCCCCCTCCCATATTCTCATCGTCGATGACAACGCCGATATGCGCGATTACCTAACGCGGATATTAAGCGAACACCTAGAAGTCCAAGCGGTTGCTGATGGGGCGGCTGCACTGGCGGCGGTGAATCAGAAAGTGCCGGATCTGGTTCTTTCTGATGTGATGATGCCAGAATTAGACGGCTTCGGGTTATTGAAAGCATTACGGACTGATGCGCGAACAAAAGAAATACCGATAATTCTACTTTCTGCCCGTGCTGGAGAAGAATCTATAGTTGAAGGACTCCTGGCTGGGGCTGACGATTATCTAATTAAACCTTTTTCTGCCAATGAACTTGTGACTCGTGTCAATGCCTATTTGCAAATGGCTAATATGCGATCGCAGGCACTCCACCAAGAAAGAACAATTAACCGCCGCAAGGATGAAGTACTATCTGTAGTTTCTCACGAACTGAATACCCCCTTAGTTGCTATTCTCGGTTGGACGCGCTTACTCAGGAGCAACCCGCCCAATCCAGCGATGCTCTCTAAAGCTTTGGAAACAATTGAACGCAACGCTACTCTACAAGCCAAACTTGTCCAAGATTTGCTTGATATCTCGCGGATTACTGCGGGGAAAATTTACTTAAATCAAGAGCCAGTAGAACTGCAAGAAGCAATCGATCGGGCGATCGCTACAGTGCAACAATCTTTGCAGACCAAAAATATTCGTCTAAACTGTCAGCTTGCTCCTTCACCAGTAATAATACAAGGCGACTCTGAACGTTTGCAGCAAATCATCTTAAATTTACTGACCAATGCCGTTAAATTTACTCCGAATGGCGGAAAAATCGAAATTGGTTTGCAAAGCCACGAGGATCGAGCTGAAATTACAGTCACAGATACAGGCTGTGGCATAGATGCCGAGTTTATACCATACATTTTTGAGACATTTAGTCAAGCCCCAAGCACAAAAAAAGGGCTAGGGTTAGGGCTGGCGATCGCCCGTAGTTTGGTGGAACTCCACGGCGGTACAATCGCGGCTCACAGTCCTGGTATCGGTCAGGGTACAATTTTTAGCGTTAAGTTGCCTACGATCGCGTAGAGGTTATCTAACTATATCTGTTTGAAATACTTCTATAAGATTGCCAGCATGACGAGCGTGCATATCGAGGAGCTTCATCTCCCACGGCAAAAATTGGCGAGGTTGGCGAAAATGAGTAGACAATACACCAAGCAACCTGCCACTGTTACTGGTTAACGGTGTAGATTGGACAGCACGATATCCCGCAGCCAATGCGATCGCTCGGTGAGAAATGAACATGGTATGGGTTTGGACATCTTCAACGATGATGGACTCTCCAGTACGCACGGCACTGATGCAGGGTGAATTATCGGTAATGTTAACTGTTCTAAAGTCAGAGAATGAGCTTGGTTCAAAGCCGCATTGGACTGCGAGTTCGAGCGTACATGATTGCCTCTCAAACAGATGAATGTAACCCATATCGGTACGGTGCATTGCTACTGCTCTATCAAGTAAACCAGACAACGCATCTTGAAATATGGGCGATATTTGCAGCTTTGTGCTTAATGATGTGATGTTACTGCTCGGTATTTGGGATAAAGAATACCCCTTACATACCAAACGTACTAATAATGGAGCGATTTGTTCGCAGGGTAAAACTCGGTTTACGCAACCAGTTGCAATCGCCGCTTGGGGCATTCCATAAGCAACAGAACTGGCTCGATCTTGAGCCAGAACGATACCACCCCTGCGAGACACTTCCTGTACCCCCTCTGCGCCACCTTTGCCAGTGCCAGTCATCACAACTACTACAGCGCGGTTTGCGTAACTCTGAGCCACTGACTCAAAAAAACCATTTACACCATGATGCCAGCCGTGTTTGGTTGCTTGCTGTGCCAGAGAGATTGTACCGTTAACATCAACGACAAAGTAATGTTCTGGCGGACACACATACACCACACCCGCTATCAGTTGTTCTCCCCTATGCGCCCAGCGTACTGTTAGATGGGTTCGTAACTGTAATACTTGTGCTAAAACGTTAGTATCAAAGGGACTCAAATGTTGTAGGCACAAGATGGGAGCAGGAAAGTCGCTAGGCAAACCACAGAGAACCTTGCGAATTGCTGTCACTCCTCCAGCAGAAGCAGCGATCGCTACAATACCAAACTTTGATGTTTCATGGTGTCGGTTGCTAGACATTTATAAGTGCAATTTAATAATTCTTACTTAGCTACAATCTGCATAAAAATTCGATTTTTTCTCCTGTGCTTTTCCAGATAAATTTACTAAGCTCTGAAATTTCGCTTTAGCTTGGCGCGTTTTTTCTTTGGCAAGACTTGCTTCCTTTATAGCCAGCCTTGCTTTCTCCTTTGCCTGTTGAGTAATTTTGGTAATTTGTTTTATTTCCTTTGCTGCCTGTATAGCTTCTTCTCCATCTAAATAAACTTTATATGCAAACTGTCTGATTTTTTGGCCGATTTCTTGCCTATATAGTTTTACCTGTTGTTTCTCAAAATCATCGATAGTTTTATACATAAAAAATCAAAGTAATTTATATAAAAGAGTTTCTATCTCAAGTAGAAATTGCCTCTTTAAATTAATAAAGCCAATCAGCATAGCAACAAGGTTTCAGAGGCAGGTAAACACATATTATCAATAATGGTGATATAGGAATCATATTTGATTTGGTGAAAAAATCAGTACACCCAAACAAGGCTTCTTTCCCACTCCCTACTCCCCATTCCCTACTCCCTGCCTATCGCACTTGCGCTGCGCTTCTCTGCGAGACGCTTTGCAAACGCGCACCACACAAATAATTTCAGTAATCAAACCGGATTCCTATATGTTTAAACTCGGTTCGCTAACTGTGCCACCATTGCAATTAACTCTGTTGGCTGTGCTAATTTATGTAAATGCGATTGAAAGCCTGCTTTGATTGCTTTTACTCTGTCTTCTGTATGATAAGCGCTGATTGCAGCAGTAGGAATTTGCCATCCTTTTTCTGCTTCTAATGCTTTGACTTTGCTAATTAACGCATAACCATCTTCATCTGGCATTCTGACATCACTGATGATGACATCAGGCTGCGATCGCTCTAATTCTTGCAAAGCTTCTGCCACAGTTGCAACGGTTGTGACTACAACCCCATATTGCATGAACACTGCCGCAATCAAATCCCGCGTATCAGCTTCATCATCTACGAACAGTATGCGTAAACCATCCAGCTGATTGGGACTTTCTATAGTTGCGCTCAAGCTGGGCATTTGTCCGGGCGATTCTAACTGCTTGTACTTGGTAATATCATACAAGCATATCTGTAATGCGCCATTAGCTCCTGTAGTTTCTCGCCCAGCTTTCACTAATAGTATTGCATTAAAAGCTTGGCGATCGCGGGGATAAATGGAAACTTCTAGTTCTTGCACAGACTCTTCATTCAACGACTCCTTCAGTTTGCTAAGAAAAAATTGCTGCTCGTTTTTAGCGATAAAACTGCTCAATGATTTCCCAATTAACAAACTAGGAGATACATTCAATAATACAGCAGCCATATAATTGATTTCTAAAATTATTCCTTCTGCATTTGTCACCAAATAAGCATTAGGAGCTAATTTGAACAAATCATGATAAACCTGACGTTCTAATATTAATGTTTCATTTTGTTGTAGTAATTTTTCTATCGTTTTGATTAATTCTAAATTAGTCTGAATTTCTTCTTGAAGAAATTCCAGATTTCGTATGGAAGTATTGAGAAATTTCAACGCTGAGATAGCCTGTTGCTGCTGTATAGGCGATTGAGTTAGGTATTGCTCTAGTGCTTCTATTTGCTGTTGAATTCTTTCAAAAATAAAGCTTAACTCTTCTTGTTCCACAACTATCTTACCTTTTCTATTACATACTACTTAACTCAAAGTTGCTTTATGTTTCATGAATAAAATAGTAAATAAGCAATTGTTTAGCCATACTGATGTCCATAACCAAAACTCAGGTTTCTACTATTTTATTAACTATATGACCCGATCCACTGATATTTCTGTCTTTATTTGGGCTATACACTTGTAATTGCTTTTATTAATACCTCTGGCTCCACTGGTTTTGGAACGTGCCGTTAAAATCTTGCTGGTAGTGCTTGTTACTGATAAGCTAATAATCATTCAAATTGCATCAGAGCGTCTTTCTGAGGCTAAGGATTATGCAACTGAAAGACGGATTAGCTTACAAGTCTCCCGCGTAGGCAGTCACGCCATATAGTCGTAGATTCGATGCGGCTTGTTAATCGGTGTTTTAGGTATATTGGAAGCATAAACTTTCACTCACGGAAAAGTTATGCTTCCAGTGAGAAAAACTGACAATAATTATTTAATGTCCAAATGGAGCTAAGCGGATTCGAACCGCTGACCCCCTCAATGCCATTGAGGTGCTCTACCAACTGAGCTATAACCCCTTACAGTGCGTTATATAACTTACCTTAATTATTGCTATTTTGTCAAGCTTTAGCTATGAGACGTCAATGTGTCCCGTATTCAGATGTTTCTAGGATACTTGCAACAAATAGGTCATGCAATGACCCATTAAAAAGTAAACAACTAACATCGCAGCAGCCGCTAAAGCAACCAACGTACCTGCCAACATTAAAGAGAATTCCTTATTCTCATAAGCTCTTTCCATAAGGTGCAGCGACCATGCCACTAGGGCAACATCAAAAATTAAAATAGGAATTAACATATTTCTTAATATTTATTAATAGATGTAAACCAATATTAACATCCTTTTGAAGAAGTGTGTCTAACCTGAGATAGATGCGAACGATTGATAAATATCAATAGATAGTAACCATTCAAGAAGCTAAGCGTACTGGTATTTGGCGATCGCGCAGATAATTTTTGATTTGAGCTACGCTTAATTGCCCGTAATGTAAGAGAGATGCTAGTAGTGCTGCTTCGGCTTTGCCTTTGGTTAAGGCTTCGTATATGTGTTCGCAATTACCTGCGCCACCAGAAGCAATTACTGGAATTTCTACGGCTTCTGCAATCGCCCGGGTTAACTCTAGGTCGTATCCGGCTTGGGTTCCATCAGCGTCCATACTTGTGATTAGCAGTTCTCCGGCCCCCCGTTTTTCAACTTCTTGTGCCCACAGTAGGGCATCTAAGCCTGTATTTTCCCTGCCACCACGTACATACACATCCCAACCTGGATTTTCCGGGTTAACCCTGCGTCTGGCATCAATAGCAACAACTATGCATTGATTGCCAAAGCGATCGCTTGCCCGATTAATCAAGTCTGGTTCGCGTACTGCCGCAGAATTAATACTAACCTTATCTGCTCCAGCTCGTAACAAAGCTTTAACATTTTCTAAGGATTGAATACCGCCACCCACAGTCAATGGAATGAAGACTTGTTCGGCAGTCCGGTAAACCACATCTAAAATAGTAGCTCGGTCTTCATGAGTGGCCGTAATATCCAGAAATACTAACTCATCAGCACCGGCTTCGTTGTAAACCTTTGCTAGTTCAACGGGATCGCCTGCATCTTGCAGGTTGACAAAATTAACTCCTTTTACAACCCGTCCCGCCTTCACATCTAAGCACGGTAAGATTCTTTTAGATAACATAATAATTTTTGTACTTCTAGGTAATTGACCGAATTTAAATTTTAAATTGGCGCGGGTATTCGCAACCGAAAATTTTCACAAGTATGGGCATGGGGCATTGGGAGTGTGGAAGGGATGAGGAGATGGGGTGATGGGGTGAAACTACCCCCACCACCCCATCGCCCCATCACTCCACCACCCCAGTCCCCAGTCCCCAGTCCCCAGTCCCCAGTCCCCTAAAAAATTATGGCGATAATCTCCTCGAAAAAACAGCCTTCAGAACCTAACAAAGAACCAAAGCAACGTCGGGAATCGGTGAAAGCAGCAGCCACAAACAATATTTTGCAACCTGAAGCTGCTATTGACGAACAAGACAGGCAGGAAGAAAGTATTCGACCGCAGCGATTTGCCGATTACATTGGACAAAAAGATTTAAAGGATGTACTGGACATTGCCATTAAAGCAGCTAAGTCTCGTGGTGAGGTGCTGGATCACTTGCTGCTGTACGGGCCGCCAGGATTGGGTAAAACTACAATGGCGATGATTTTAGCATCAGAAATGGGGGTAAATTACAAAATTACTAGTGCCCCGGCGCTGGAACGTCCGCGAGATATTGTTGGGCTGCTGGTAAATATGAAGCCAGGAGATATCTTATTTGTAGATGAAATTCATCGCCTCTCTCGGATGACAGAAGAAATTCTCTACCCAGCAATGGAAGATTATCGTTTAGATATTACTGTTGGTAAGGGTTCCAGCGCTCGAATCAGAAGTTTGCCGCTATCAAAATTTACCTTGGTAGGAGCTACAACCCGTGTAGGAGCCTTAACTTCACCACTGCGCGATCGCTTCGGTTTAATTCAAAAACTGCGATTTTATGAAGTTGATGAACTGAGTAAAATTGTACTGCGAAGCGCTGAATTACTCAAAACCCCCATTACCGAAGATGGTGCCGCAGAAATTGCCAGGCGATCGCGCGGAACGCCACGGATTGCCAATAGATTACTCAAGAGAGTACGCGATTACGCGGAAGTAAAATTATGTGGTGAAATTAATGAAAGCATTGCATCTGAGGCACTGCAACTATTCCAAGTAGATCCGTGCGGTTTAGATTGGACAGACCGCCAGATGCTCAGTGTAATAATTGAACAATTTAACGGCGGGCCAGTGGGATTGGAAACAATGGCGGCTGCAACAGGTGAAGATACCCAAACAATTGAAGAGGTGTACGAACCTTACCTGATGCAGATTGGTTATTTAACCAGAACTCCTCGTGGCAGAATGGCGACAAAAGCAGCATACAAGCATTTGGGATTTACACCGCCTAACGAACAATTATCGTTATTGTAATTGGGGTAAATTGGGCATGGGGCATGGGGAAATGTGGAAGGTGTGGGAGGTGTGGGAGGTGTGGGAGGATGGGGAAGAAATCTTTCCCCCCACACTCCCCCATCTCCCCACTCCCCACTCCCCACTCCCCACTCACTTACGGTAAATCCAGATGATGAAGTTGATTGGTATTTTTCTGTGTTTGTTAGTTGTCTTTGGCTGGGGTACACCAGTGATGGCACAATCTCAATTACCAAGTGTTACTCAAGAACAATTAAAACAAGGCGATGAGTGGGCAAATCAGGCTTTTGCCGCTACAAATAAGGGTGATTTTGCCACGGCTGAAACATATTGGACAAAAATTATTGAGGAATTTCCCACAAATGCAGGGGCGTGGAGTAACCGAGGAAATTCGCGAGTGAGTCAGAATAAGTTACAAGAGGCGCTCAAAGATTACAACAAAGCCATAGAACTTGCCCCAAATGTCACAGATCCTTATTTGAATCGGGGTGCAGCCTTGGAAGGGTTGGGAAAATGGGAAGAGGCGATCGCTGATTATAATCATGTTTTAGAACTCGATCCTAAAGATGCGATGGCATATAACAATCGTGGTAATGCCAAAGGTGGTTTAGGAAAATGGGAAGAGGCGATCGCTGATTATAAAAAATCAGTGGAAATTGCCCCCAATTTTGCTTTTGCCCGTGCTAATTACGCCCTCGCCCTTTATGAAACTGAGCAAACAGACAAAGCAATCAAAGAAATGCAAAATATCGTCCGCAAATATCCTAAATTTGCTGATATGCGTGCCGCCCTCACTGCTGCTTATTGGGTGAGTGGAAAACAAGGAGAAGCCGAAAGCAACTGGGTAGCGGCTTATGGGCTAGATAGCCGTTATAAGGATATCAATTGGGTAAAAAATATCCGTCGTTGGCCTGCGAGTATGGTTATGGCTTTAGATAAGTTCTTAAAACTTCAGTAAACAATTCAAAATCAACAAAAATTTCTTTTCTTTGCTTTTATTTACCTGTTTTCTGGTATGCATCATTAGACTTCTTGCAAAATTCCTTTTCTTGGCTCTCTTCTTTGCGTCTTTGCGTCTTTGCGTGAGATAAAAAATTATTTATGCAAGAGGTCTAATGATTACTCCTAAAGTTTTTGCAGATTTTCACAATGCTGATGCTGAGCGGCGTTTGCGTTTGAACTGTATTGGTACGATTGAAGACTTGGCAAATCAGAGTATTGAGTTACAGAATGGACAGTTGCTAACGCTGTATAGCGAAGATTTGGAAGTTGATGGAGTGGTGCAGTTCTCCGAAGAGGAGAAGTTATGGGTTGCCGCTATTGATTGGGATCGAATCAGACAGGTTGAGGATTGTGTTGTGCAGGCACAAGCTTGAGTATCCACGCCATCCAATTTTTTAGTTTTTACCTCGCCCATTGTTGCAAAATATAAGCATAAAAAGCATCTTTATTTACTTTATCCATTGCATAAATTTTACGACCACCAGACACAACTTTAGTACGTCCTTGACTCAGACCAGTTGTGATAATTTCTGTTTCCCATTCACGCAATTGATAAAATTCTGGATGTCCTAAATAAGCTGTTGCTAAAACATCCCAAAAGTAATAATCTTGGGGAATAACTAGTGCATAACATTGCCCAGCTAAATCAGAGATGGGGTAATGCCGTTGTCGTCCCATCTTTTGTACCAATTCTGATGTCACTGGGACATTATTAGTTAAATCCAAAGGACACATAATAATTTCAATTTCGGTTTCCCAAACTCTTGCTGCTGAAATAGGATCCCAGTACACATTCCATTCAGCAGAACCATCTTGTCCTGGTTCCAAACTTTTTTCTACATTGCCAGGGACATTCAAAGCACCACCCATCCAAACAATTTTGTCTATCTTTGCTTTAATATCTGGTGCTTTTTCTAAAGCGACTGCAACTGTTGTCAACGGCCCAGTTACCATCAACGTTACGGGGCTTGATGCCTCACGTAACACTTTAACCATAAAATCTTGGCCTGTTTCGGCAACTAAAGGTGTAGTGATGGTTTCCCTTTGATTAAGAATTGGGAGATGGTCAAAAATAAACGAATCGCGGCGATAGAGACTGGGAAATGGGTTAATTCCACGCACGCTACTTTCTGCAACCGGAATATGAGAAAATCCCATAAAATCGAGAATTTTGCGTGTGGCACTAACAGCTGGTTGGATATAACAATCGGCTGGAGTGACAACAACACCGAGAAGTTCGATATTATCCATTGTCAACAGCAGCATAGTTGCTAAATAATCATCTACACCGCCATCATGATCCATTAATACGAGTTGTTTTGACATACTTTTTTTAAGGAGAATAAAAAATGGATGAATTTATGCAGGCTGCAATTCAAGAAGCAAAACAAGGCAGACAAGAAGGTGGAATTCCCATAGGTTCTGTTCTGGTAAAAGATGGCAAAATTATCGGCAGAGGACACAATAAACGCGTACAAGATGCCGATCCTGTTACCCATGCTGAAATTGATTGTCTCCGCAATGCTGGGAGAGTCGGCAGCTATAGAGGTACAACACTATATTCAACCTTAATGCCCTGCTATTTATGCGCTGGGGCAGTAGTACAATTTGGCATTAAAAAAGTTATTGCTGGAGAATCCAGAACTTTTCCTGGCGCTAAAGATTTTATGATATCTCACGGTGTAGAAGTAATCGATCTCAATCTTGATGAATGCGAACAAATAATGAGTGAATTTATTGAAACTAACCCCGAACTTTGGAATGAAGATATTGGTAAATAAAAGAGAATTCAGAATGGGCTACGCCCCGCTACGCTAACAGGAGTCAGAATTCAGGAGGAAAACGGGCTTAAGACTAAGCTTTTAAAACTAGTTTGTGTACTTCATTAGACTTCTTGCATAAATATTTTTTTGTATCGCGCAGAGGTGCAGAAACGCTCCAGAAGAGAACGCAAAGTAACGACTTTTGCAAGAGGTCTAATGAAAACTGCCCTAAAGTGATACTTTGAAATACAAAAGCCAAGTGCAGGGCAAAGTATAAATTAATTATTCGTCAGGTACATAGAGAAGAAACCACCACAACTCTAGCCCGATTAAAGCTAAACCAGCGATCGCCACTCCAATTTTTAAGCCCAAAGGTTGCTCTATATAATGGAATTGGCTGCTTTGCTGTGAATGGGCTGGCATTTGGGCTAAGGTTACGGTTGATGTTCCAGTCAGCAGGACTAAACCAGCCAAATTTGCCCAAAGCATTTTTTTGCTGAACATTTGCTCAACTCCCTTAGAATTTATCAGATAGCTTTTGCTTGAAATTTACGCAATCTTAGGGCATTGGTAACAACAGAAAGTGAAGAAAGAGCCATTGCTGCACCGGCGATAATGGGATTGAGTAGCCAACCAAAGATAGGGAAGAGAATTCCAGCTGCAATGGGAATACCGATAATGTTGTAAATAAAAGCAAAAAAGAGATTCTGCTTGATATTGTTGATAGTAGCGCGACTGAGTTGAATAGCCGTCACAATTCCTTGTAAATCCCCAGAAATGAGGGTGATATCGCTAGCAGCGATCGCCACATCTGTCCCCGTGCCAATGGCAATTCCTACATCAGCCTGTGCTAGTGCTGGCGCATCATTAATGCCGTCACCTACCATTGCAACGAGGGATTGGGGATTGGGTACTGGAGATTGGGTACTGGGAAGAATTTTTCCTAGTCGCCAATCCCTAGCCCCCAGTCGCTCTTTTTGCAGAGATTGAATAATCGCCGCCTTTCCATCTGGACGAACTTCGGCAAATACTCGTTTGATGCCAACTTCTTGAGCGATCGCTTCTGCTGTTTTTTGATTATCTCCGGTAAGCATTACTACTTCTAAACCTAACTTTTGTAGTGTTTTCACTACTGCGGCGGATGAAGGTTTCAAAGCATCGGCAATACCGATTACTGCTTCGATTTCGCCATCTACAGCTAGGAAAATAACTGTTTTTCCAGCGGCTTCCCATGCATTTTTATACTCATCGAGAGCCGTAGTATTAATTCTGAGTTCTCTGAACCAGCGTTGAGTACCAATTTGCACCAAGCGATCGCTAACAACTGCTTGCACGCCACTACCTGCAATTGCTTGAAAGTTCTTCGCCTCTGTTAAGCTTACTTCTTGAGACTCGGCATATCTGACAACAGCTGAGCCTAAGGGATGTTCGGAATTTCGTTCTACCGTTGCTGCTAGCTGTAAAAGCTTGAGTTCGTTACTATTTGCTGTGCCGTTGACACTGACAAAATCTGTAACCGTAGGTTTACCAACAGTTAAAGTACCAGTTTTATCTAAAACGATGGTTTGGATTTTGTGTGCTAGTTCTAGGCTGCCTGCACCCTTAATTAAAATGCCATTTTCTGCACCCTTCCCCGTCCCCACCATGACAGAAGTCGGAGTCGCTAAACCCAAAGCACAAGGACAAGCGATAATCAATACGCCTACCGTTGTCATTGTTGCTAAGGTGAGGTTGCCTGTGAAGTTAAACCAGATCGCAAAAGTGGCGATCGCAATGGCAATCACAGCTGGTACAAACCATCCCGTGACTCGATCTGCCAATCGCTGAATTGGTGCTTTAGAACCTTGTGCTTGTTGCACGAGTTTGACGATTTGAGCCAAAAACGTATCTTTTCCGACTCGTGTCGCCCGAAACTGAAATGCACCCGCACCATTAATCGTTCCCCCAATCACCTCATCTCCTGGCTGCTTTTTAACTGGCAAACTTTCACCAGTCACCATCGCTTCATCTACCGTAGAAACGCCTGTAATAATTTCCCCATCTACTGGAATCTTTTCGCCAGGACGAACCAAAATTACATCATTGATTCTGACTTGGGCGATGGGAACGTCAATTTCCACACCATCGCGGATGACTCTAGCATCTCTAGCTTGGAGTCCCATAAGTTTGCGGATAGCTTCTGAAGTTTGCCCCTTAGCGCGATTTTCCAACAATCGCCCTAGCAAAATTAAGGTAATGACAATGGCGGCAACTTCATAATAAACATGGGGAACCAAACCCTGAGCAATAAAAAATCCAGGGAAAACAGTAATAAACAAAGAATATAGATAGGCTGCACTTGTACCCAAAGCAATCAGCGTGTCCATCGTCGCTGTATGTCGCACAAAAGCTTTCCAACCATTGCGGTAAAAAGATGCACCACACCAAAACACGACTGGTGTTGTTAGTACTAGCTGTAGCCAAGGATTCCCCAGGAAACTAGGAATCAAAGGCAAATTGACACCAGTCATCATCGGCAGCGATCCCAAAAAGAGGAAACTGCTAATTACACCTCCTACTATTACTTTTAGGGAGAGTTCGCGTTGTTTTGCTCGCCTAATAGCTGTCTCCGTATCATCTTCTTCAAAAAGTATTTCTTCGGAGAGTGAATCGGAAGAGTAACCCGCAGCTGCGATCGCACTTTGGATTTTTTCTAAATTGGTGAGAGAGCGATCGTAATTGATGGCTGCTTGCTCTGCTCCAAAGTTTACATTGCAGTCAATTACCCCAGGAACCGAGCGAATTGCCTTTTCGACATTGTTAGCGCAAGCAGCGCAGCTCATACCTCGAAGTTTAAGTGTGAGATTATCCATATTGATTGGCCAAATAGGGCATTGGGCATTGGGCATTGGGCTAATGAATGGGGAAAGGGAAAGGGGTAAGGGGGAAAGGGGAAAGATTAAATTTATTCCTTTTCCCTTTAACCTTTAACCTTTTCCCCTGCCTCCCCTGCCCCTCTGCCCTCTTTCTAAGCGGCTGGATACCCAGCAGCAGCTAAGGCTTCCTTAATTGCTGTTTCTGATGCTTGAGTTTCTACGCTGACAAGCTTGGTTGTTGGATCGGCTTGAATGTTAGCATTAGCATCTACTGCCTGAAGTGCTTTGGTGATGTTACTGGCACAAGCAGAACAAGCCATGTTAGGAACTGTGAGTTGGAAAGTCATAGATTTACGGGATAAAATAAACAACCTCGCCACGCCAAGCGGGATGACTGGGGCATCTCCTTTACAGCCGAGAAATCTCTGGTTTTTGGCTGAAGAATCGCCTTGAATTCATCCTAAACTCTCCAGTTGGCTGGAGAGTCTAGAGATTTGCCAAAGTTTTAGAATTACAATGTAGTACGAGTTTTGGGAATTGGTATTACCTTTTAGCAACAGAGGCAGAATCTTATCTTCAAAATTAGCAACTAGAGAGATTGTATTTAATAGTACTTTTTTTGTGCTGAAGATTTTTAGTATTGATAATAGTACCTGATTTAGTATTAAAGAGTTCTGCTATTTTTATCTGTAAAAGTATTTTTGCTTACTTAAAATTAAACACTAGTATTGCGGTTTATTATCTAAAATAGAGATATGAAATCTATGCTGAAAGCAGGAAATTTAGTTAGAATTTTAAGAAAAAATTATTCAAATTCGGGTAGAAATTATTAAAATAAATTTTGTCATCCGCTTGAGTAGCGAGCTCGATTAATTATGCTCCTAGATTTAGAAAGATTTTATCAGGCTTGCAATCCAAGTAGACCTCTAATGATAGGAGATGCAAGCGATCGCCGATATTATATCGATTTTGCGCAGGTGCGGGGTGGCAAAATCATTGAGGCTTTGCAGCGCACGATCGCTCGGATATCACCAGATACACCAACTTGTCAGCTATTTACCGGACATCTTGGGTGTGGCAAATCAACGGAATTGTTGCGCCTCAAAGCTGAGTTAGAAGTGCAACAATTCCATGTAGTCTATTTTGAGTCTACCCATGTCTTAGAAATGGCAGATGTGGATGTGACTGATGTTTTATTGGCGATCGCAGGTCAGGTAAGTGAAAGCTTGGAAGCAATGAAAATCAAGCTCAAACCAAGGTATTTTACTAAGTTATTTACTGAAATTGTAGATTTCCTGCAAACACCAATCGAACTGGGAATTGAGGCTGAGTTGTCTGTAGGGATTGCTAAAATTACAGCTAAAACCAAAGAAAGCCCCCAATTGCGACGGCGGTTAAGGGACTATTTAGAACCGCGAACGGCAAATATTTTACAGTCAATTAATCAAGAACTCTTAGAACGTGCTAACAAAGAACTCAAAGCCAAAGGTAAAAGAGGACTTGTAGTAATTGTTGATAATTTAGATAGAGTAGCAATTAGACCTTTACCATCGGGGCGATCGCTACCAGAATACTTGTTTATTCAACGGGGCGAACAGTTACGCAAACTAAATTGTCATGTTGTTTATACTATTCCCCTAGCTTTGACTTTTTCTAACGATAGCGCCGAACTTCAGCATCGTTTGGGCGGAGGAGTCGCACCAAAAATGTTACCGATGATTCCTGTGCGCTTTCGTTCTGGAGAAATTTTTCCCCAAGGGTTGGCGTTGATGCGGCAAATGATTTTAGCCAGAGCTTTTCCGGATAATTTACCTAGCGATCGCTTATCCTTAATAACAGAAGTATTTGATAACTTAGCAACCTTAGATCGATTGTGTTTGATTAGTGGCGGTCACGTGCGCGACTTGCTTGGGTTGTTGTTTGATTGTTTGCGCGAACAAGATCCACCGTTCGATCGCGAATGTGTGGAATTGGTAATTCAAAGACAGCGGGATTATCGAGGTAATGCTATCGATCCACACGAGTGGGAACTCATCTTTCAGGTGGTGCAACAGCAGAGGGTGAGAGGTGATATTGAATATCACACTTTATTGCGGAGTTTGTTTGTATTTGAATACCGCGATCGCGACGGAGCTTGGTTTGCTGTCAACCCAATTTTAGCAGAGACGCAAAGATTTAAATCATGGTGGAACGACAACCACAATCAGATATAACAGCAAATAACGAAGGGGCGCTGCGGAATTTAAAGAGAGCGATCGCTCTTTCTCAGGGTCAATTTTCCCTAGTTTTAGTATGCTGCAATTATCGAGTTTTGCAAGAGCAAATCTTGCAACAACTCGAAGAAATTTCTTCTGAATTATACCAGATTCAAAAATTAGTTGTACCTCCCAATGCTAGAAGTCTTTACACAAGTATTCATTTACAGTTACTTAGCGATAATCAACTGCCATCAGCGTTGATGATTTTGGGTTTAGAATTAGTAGAAGAACTGGATGATTTTCTCAGGTCTATCAATCATATTCGTGATGAATTTCGCAAGCGACATCCATTTCCGATAATTGTGTGGATGAATAATGAAGTATTGCAAAAGGTGGTACGTTTGGCACCAGATTTTGCAAGTTGGGCAGCCACACCGATTAAATTTGAAATGACAACTTCCTCGTTGCTGGAATTTCTCCAACAACAAACTAATTCTTTATTTGCCAGAGTATTGCCAAACAATAGCGCACAACACCAAGCGCCTAAGTTTCCCGGAACTTATTTTACTCTACAACAAGTCTGGGAACACAGCTATGAACTTCATTTTGCCATCAGAGAATTACAAAATCGCGGTATTACCTTAGAAGCAGAATTACAAGCTAGTTTAGAATTTGTTTTTGGCTTAGATAATTATGTTAGCGATCGCATCAATCCAGCTTTAAATCATTTTCATGAAAGCTTGCAGATTTGGCAAAAGTTGGCACAAAGGGGAGATGGGGAGATGGGGAGATGGGGAGATGAGGAGAGAATTTCACCCCATCTCCCTACCACCCCACCACCTCACCACCCCACCACCCCACCACCCCACCAACCCATCACCCCATCTCCTCTACTTCTACGACAGGGAGTTTTACTGTTTTATATTGGGCTGTGTTGTTGTCGTTTAGCTGAGAGAAATCAAGTAGAAAATCACCGTCATTGGTTAGTGGCAAAATCTTATTTTCAGCAATGTTTAAATATTTTGGAGGTTGGAGAGTGTCTAAATATAGTTGCTGAATTTATTAATCAGCTTGCTGAAGTTTTGCAAAATCTCCAAGATTGGGAAGAATTAGAAATTGTTGCTCAAAGGTCTTTGGAGTTGCATCAAATTTATGGTACTCAAATACAAATTGCTTGTGACTATGGTTTTCTGGCACAAGTAGCCGTACAACAATCGCGCTGGGTAAAAGCGAGTATTTTAGCACATTTATCTCTGCTGAAATTAGCGGAATCGCAAAAGCAAAATAACCCTTATAACTGTTTATTTCCTTTGCTTTTGGGACAAATTTATTATTTAATAATAGCGAAAGCACAGCGTAATTTAGGCGAGCAAGAAGTCGCCCGCGAATATTTAGAAAAGGCAGCCAAAGAACTGCCAGCAGCATTAGAAAATAGCATCCATCAATACGATGCCCATCGTTATATTCGCTTGTTGCGGAGATTGCGATCGCTTTATTTTGAAGAAGGGCGATATTTAGAAGCATATTACATTCGCAAAAAACGCCGTTCTGTCGAACAACAATATGGTTTTCGTGCTTTTATCGGTGCAGGACGTTTGCAACCCCAAAGACAAGCAACAAATCCGGCATTTATCTCACCTAATGGCACTAGCAGCGTTGCTTTAGAAATTGCGGCTTCTGGTCGAGAGCGAGATATTAATAATTTAATTGGTAGAATCAGCCGCGCTGACCAAAAACTGACGATAATTCACGGCCAGTCGGGGGTAGGTAAGAGTTCCACCGTCACTGCGGGTTTAGTTCCAGCATTGCAAAATCGAGCGATTGGCGATCAAATTGCCATACCTGTGGTGCTGCAAATTTATACAGATTGGCCTAAGGAATTAAGCAAATCTTTAAGTGAAGCGATTTCTCAGATTACAGCCCAAACAGCCATTGAAACAGAGGTTTTACCTGAGTCTGTGACGCCTAGTACCATCGTGAATATTTTACAACAATTAGAAAAAAATGCCGAAAATAATTTCATCACAGTTTTAATTTTTGACCAGTTTGAAGAATTTTTCTTTGGATATAGCGATCGCCATCAAAAGCAAGTATTCGATAAATTTATTAGTCACTGTCTCCAAATACCTTTTGTTAAAGTTATTCTTTCTTTACGAGAAGATTATTTACATCGTTTATTAGACTTTAAACATCTTTCAGAACTAGAAGCGATTAATAACAATATTCTCGATAATAATATCCGCTATCAGTTAAATAACTTTTCCCCAGAATACGCCAAAGCTATTATCCGCAAATTAACCGAGCGTTCTCAATTCCACTTAGAGCCTGCTTTAATTGATGCTCTCATTGAAGATTTATCTACAGAATTTGGAGAAGTTCGCCCCATTGAATTGCAAGTTGTCGGCGCAGAAATTCAAGACGAGCGCATTACTACCCTAGAACAATATCAACCTTATAGACCCAACAAACTGATTGAGCGATATATTAAAGAATTAATCAAAGACTGCGGCCCGGAAAACGAACGAGCAGCTTTACTCGTTTTATATTTATTAACAGATGAAAGTAACAATCGACCTTTTAAAACTCGCCCTGAATTAGCCGCACAGTTACAAGAGTTAGAAGATGTTAGTAAATTAGATTTAATTTTAGAGATTTTAGTTAGCTCTGGGTTAGTGGTTCTGTTTCCCGATGTTCCAGAACGCTATCAGTTAATTCACGATTATTTAGTAGACTTAATTCGTTACCTACAACAACAAGAATCAAGCTTACAAGTACAACTTAACCAACTACGGCAAAAAGTAGAACAAAGTCAGGCAGAAATTGAGCGTTTAAAAAGCGAACTGAGCCAAAAAAAGGAGCCAAATAAATTAATAGATACCCATCCACAGCAGGGATTAGGTTTATTAACAGAATTGCGGGAGTTACAAAAACGCGAAGAATTAAGTCAATTAGAAATTGAGCAATTGCGAGTTGAACTTAAAGAAAAAGAGTTAACAGCTAAACTAGCAGAAAGCCAAGAAAAACAAAGGCTAAGCGAAGCTAAATTAAATCGTTCTTTGAAAATTGCTTTGAGTGCTTCTGTACTGGCCATATTTGTTTTAAGTTTTTCCATAGTTATGGCAAGAGATAGCGAAATTAAAACTTTGGGTGTTTCTAGCGAAGCTTTATTTGCCTCTCAAAAAGGTCTTGATGCTTTAAAGGAAGGTTTAAGGGCAGGGAAAAAATTAAAACGTACAATTTGGGTAGATACTAATACTAGAGAACAAGTGCTGACTGCTCTTTATCAAGCGGTTTCTGGAGTGAGAGAATCCAATCGTTTGGACGGGCATTTATCGGGGGTAAATAGTGTCATATTTAGTCAGGATCGCTCTTTAATTGCTTCAGCCAGTGCAGACACTACAATTAAACTCTGGCATTCGGATGGTAGCTTGTTCAAAACCTTATCGGGACATGAAGATGTAGTTAATAGCATCAGTTTTAGCCCCGATAGTCAAATTATTGCTTCTGGCAGTCAAGATAAGACAATAAAATTGTGGAATCGGGAGGGTCAACTATTAACCACTTTATTAGGACATGAAGCTGTGGTGAATAGTGTTAGTTTTAGTCCCGACGGTCAACTGATTGCTTCGGCGAGTACAGATAAGACGATAAAACTTTGGAGTTCCCAAGGTAAATTACTCAAAACTTTAGACGGACATAGCAGTGCAGTTTTGAGTGTTGCTTGGTCGCTTGACGGACAAACCATTGCTTCTGGGAGTGCTGACAACACCATCAAAATCTGGAGTCGAGATGGTAAGTTGCTGAAAACCTTTTCAGGTCATGATGATGCAGTCTTGAGTATCGCATGGTCGCCCGATGGTAAAACAATTGCTTCGGGTAGTTTAGACCAGACTATCAAATTGTGGAGTTTAGAAGGTCAGTTACTCAGAAGCTTGTCGGGACACAGTGGCGGAGTTACTAGCGTCAGTTTTAGCCCCGATGGTAACGCGATCGCTTCTGCAAGTACCGACGAAACACTAAAACTTTGGAGTTCCCAAGGCGCGCTACTCGGCACCCTCAAGGGACATAATAATTGGGTCAATAGCGTTAGTTTCAGCTCAGACAATCGCATCCTTGCTTCTGCAAGTCGAGACAAAACAATTAAACTCTGGCGTTGGCAGGAGGTATTGCTAGAAAAACCCAAAGCCAATAACAACGATTGGGTGACTAGTATCAGTTTTAGCCCCGGAGGTCGCACCTTAGCCGCAGCCAGCCGCGACAAAACCATAAAACTTTTTAATCGAGAAGGCAAACCATACCGTACTTTCAGCGGTCATCAAGACGAAGTTTGGGGAGTTAGTCTTAGCCCAGATGGTAAAATCATTGCCTCAGCTAGTAAAGATAAAACAGTAAAATTGTGGAATCGGCGCGGTCAATTGCTCCACACTTTAGCAGCTCATAGTAATACTGTATTGGGTGTAGCTTGGTCGCCCGATGGTCAAGTAATTGCCTCGGCTGGCAAAGATAAATTAGTCAAAATTTGGCATCGTGACGGTATACTGCTTAACACATTGCAGGGGCATCAAGATGCAGTAAATTGGGTAAGTTTTAGCCCGGATGGGAAATTACTAGCCTCAGCTAGCGATGACAAAACAGTAAAAATTTGGACTAGAGATGGTAAATTACTACACACATTAACTGGTCATGGCCGTAGAGTAAATGGCGTGGCTTGGTCAAGTGATAGTCAAATGCTTGCTTCAGTTAGTACTGATAGCACAGTGAAGATTTGGAAGCGAGATGGTGAGTTACTAAACAATCTTAGCGGAGATGGGGATAGTTTTATCGGCGTCAGCTTCAGCCCAGATGGTAAGACGATAGCGGCTTCCAGCGATGATAAAGTGAGAATTTGGCAGCGCGATGGAACGTTATTAATTGCGCTGAAAGGTTATAAGAATGAGCTAACGAGCATCACTTTCAGCCCTGATAGTAAGACTTTAGCTGTCGGAAGTGACAACGGTACGGTGATTTTTCAAGATTTGGCAGATATCGAACTAGAGAAATTATTAGCACGGGGTTGCAATTTGCTGCATGATTATTTGCAGACTAATCAGAAGGTGATGAACAGCGATCGCGCTTTGTGCGATCTGTAGGCAATGCGATAGACATCTCCAGAAATTAAATATGCGTTATCCAGAACCCCTGTAGAGACGTAGCAATGCTACGTCTCTACATTCATTTTTGGAGATGTCTAATGGGTTGTGAGAATTTGGAAGATTTTTCTTTCACGCACAGACGCTTCAACTCTCTTTCCCTAAGAATAATTCCCCAAAGAGTTTATGACAGTTGACGCCGTTATTGTCTCATCAGAGCGTTATGACTTGTTGTTAAGTATTAGATAGCTAGTAACTTCATTTATGCTTAACTAAATATACTGGGATTTCAGGAGGGTTACAATGTCCAGTTGGAGCGTTACTCCTTGCAGCGCTTTAGCGGCTATCGTATACATTAGCTTTGGCGCAATGAATTGTGCGATCGCTCAAGTTACCCCAGACAACATTTTACCTCATAACTCCAGCGTTACAAGAGAAAGTAAGACTTTTAATATCACAGGACGAAGGCAAACAGGCAGTAATTTGTTTTACAGCTTTAGCAAGTTTTCTGTGCGTACTGATGGCACAGCTTCCTTTAATAATGCTGCTGACATTCAGAATATTTTCAGCCGAGTAATAGGTGGGACAATATCTAATATTTATGGGTTAGTTAGTACCAAAACAATTGTTAATAATCTAGCTGTCAATGGTGTCGGTGGTGAAGTCCAATTTTTTGGCCAAACTGGTAGAAATGGCGTAGACGGTCGGTATGGACGACATGGGATCTCTGCATCCGATGGAACAATTCGCGCTAGCGAACAAATACAAACGATTGACCTCACTGGTACAGATGGCGAACCTGGAGAATCTGCTACTTCTGGCGAACCAGCTTCTGGATGCCAACAGCCTCAGGATGTAACAGTGAATGTATGCGGTGCTAAAGGTGGTAATGGCGGTAATGGTGGTAATGGCGGTAATGGCGGTCATGGCGGTAGTGCTACTATTTACTTTGAGTCGCTATCTCAACTCCAGAATGTGCTGTTACGTAATCGGGGCGGGAGGGCAGGTGTTGGAGGGATTGGCGGACAAGCAGGTAGTGGATGTAACTGTACTCAACCGCGCTGGACTGTAAAGTTCTGTACTTGGGCATTGATGGCGCAACAAATCAATGTAGATAAGGCTGAGTGGAAAGAAATTAGCAGAGAATTATTTCGCTGTACGGGTGATGCGTTCTATGACGAAAAACAAAATCGACCCCAGCCGCGAAATTTAGATCCCAACTACCGCTATGGCTGGCAATATATTGGTCTATCACAGCAGACAGATTTTACTTGCGAGAACGGACAGAGTGGACAGCCGGGACGCAACGGTACAGATGGGCAATCTGGTAGTTACGGTAAAATTTTGTTAGTAAAGGGTACAGAAATTCCTCAAGAACAAGTAAGTTATAGCGATCGCGCCAGCCTGTTAGTCGATCGAAGCATTTCGCTTCTCAAGAAAAACTTCTCGAAAAAAACGGGGCTAGGGAGTCTACTTGGTGCTGGTTCGGATGTCCAAGATACTTACCGTTTATTAGAAACCGTCCAACGTTCTTTTAAAGTGTCTTGGCAAGCTGCTAAACGCCCAGAAGATTTAGGAGATCCTCCGATCGCAGTTGAAATTATTGAATCGGGGAAATTGCGATTTTCTATTCCAGGCACATTCGATTACAAACTCAATGAATTGCAAAACCAAACCGAAGTTGCGATTACTGGAGGTATTCACCCCGAACGCTTAGGGCGTTTTAAGTTTAAAGGATTCGATCGCTTCCGCGATGCCCGCAATTTTACTCTTTTAGATGAAGGTAAGCTTCTGGGCGAGTTAAAAATGGTTAAACTGACAATTATTTTGTCTCAGAACAACTCCAAAGTTAGCGAAATTTCTTATCCCATTCTTCCACGCCCACCCTATGCTCAAGGTTTATCAGTCTGGGACAATCTTTATAAGCTCAATTTAGGCGATCGCTTTGATGCTTGGCTTCAACCAGGGCAACCTGCTAAGTATGATATTCGCGTTGAACAAACTACCCGTTCCGGAGTAACTTATATATCTGGAATGAAAATTGGCTTCGTTGTAGATAAAGTTACTCATTCTCCCGATATTGAATACTACTCAGGAACGGGGCTAAAAAATCTCATCAGGCTGATTCGCAAAAATTCATAACTCTAGAAATTGAATGGTTCCGTATTTACCTATCTTCACATATAGGAATCCGGTTTGATTACTGAAATTATTTGTGTGGTGCGCGTACCCCTGCGGGGAAGCAAGCTACGCAAAGCGTCTCGCCCAGAAGCGCAGCACAAGCGCGATAGGCAGGGAGTAGGAAAGAAGCCTTGTTTGCGTATACTGATTTTTTTCACCAAATCAAATATGATTCCTATATATCTAGTGACAAGCTGTTCCGTGTCTGCCCGCGTCACAACCCAAATGATCAATAGTCTTGTCTAAATTCTGGAGGTGGGGTTTGAGGAGCGTTGACTCAAACCGCTCAACCTTACTTTACTGAGACTGATTAAGAATTTAATTCGACTTTACTTTTATTGCTATACCAGATGCAACTCAAGAGTTCAAATGACTGACTATCTTATATTTATCTAGATCCTACTCGCTTGAAAAAGCAAGGAGCAAGTAGGGCAACAACTAATGATAAATCACAAAAAATTTTTATTTGTCATTGCGTACATCATTCATGATTGCTAATTCCTGGCTAGTGCAGTCTTCCTAGCAATCTCTAATATTGCTTTCTCTTAATTCAACATCTTGCTCAAAAACCAAAAGCAAATCATTGACTGTTTTTTTGTACTGAAAACCATAATCTAACAAAGCTTGCTTTAAACCTTTCAACTGAGATTCATCGATTTTATTCTTGAGAACTATTTCAATAGCTTCCTTGTTTACTGTAAAACTAAAATAGTCTTTGAATTGATTATAATCCCAGTTTAATTTTCGGGCTGCATTTAACTCAATTGCAGCTAATGTCTCATCAAATCTTTTACTTCCAACCATAAACTTTGTCTTAGTGTATAAGCTTAACTCCATTTTAACAATTACAAGAGATAAAAAAACTAAATCTCAATATTAATGAACAGTTAAGAAAGACGGGAAGACATTTATATTAAAAAAATCAACCTTTGGATAAATGTATAGCAGATAATTATAGAGTAACAATTTATAGCTAATTTTTCTAAATGCTCACAAGCTATAAAACTGGATGTAAAATTCCGGGAATTACAAGGACACTTATCTCCATAGCAATACGTTTTCAAATATGCTTGAAAAAGTGGGATGCTCCCCTTTTATTCCTTTAGATAGAGAGAGTTAAATTTTCTTAGTTTTAATATTAGACATCTCCGAAAATGAATGTGAAAGCCTTGCATAGTCAGAAGCAATACCCCATTTCTGGAGGTCTCTATTCTATATATTTAAACTCCTAATGCAGATATTAAGGGTATCGAACCTACTCATGGACGTTAATTTGTTTGGAGGAGCATTTGAGTTGTAGAAGGGATCGCGTTAGCTTTAGCTATTGATGGGTGTTCGAGAAACCAGAAGTTTTGCAACAAGGATTTTATGAAAGTATTATTGCTCTACCCTCAGTTCCCGCAGTCTTTTTGGTCTTACGATCGCTTCATGGAAATCGCTGGACTCAAAGCCGTCTTGCCTCCTCTGGGAATTATTACAGTAGCAGCACTTCTCGCTAAAGACTGGGAAATTAGATTTTGCGATCGCAACGTCAATTTAGAAACAGAAGCTGATTGGCACTGGTGTGACCTCGTTATCCTTTCCGCAATGCTAGTGCAGAAACCAGATTTTCATACCTTAATTCAAAAAGCAGTGCGCTTAGGCAAAAAAATTGCAGTTGGTGGCCCTTACCCGACATCGATCCCCCAGGATGCCCTAAACTCTGGAGCGCATTATTTGATTTTGGATGAGGGCGAGTTGACAGTTCCTAAGTTTCTAGAAGCCCTCAACCAAGGTCAAGAACAAGGAATCTTTCGCTCCCTAGAAAAACCTGATGTCACCCAAAGTCCGATGCCTCGTTTTGACTTGCTGCAACGGGATGCTTACTTAATGATGGCTATCCAGTTTTCTCGCGGTTGCCCCTTCAACTGCGAGTTTTGCGATATTATTACGCTCTACGGTCGCAAACCACGCACAAAAGAGCCTCAGCAAACAATAGCCGAGTTACAGGCTCTTTATGATTTAGGCTGGCGAGGATCGCTGTTCATCGTTGACGACAACTTTATTGGCAATCAGCGTAACGTCAAACGCCTTCTGCGAGAGTTAATTCCTTGGATGAAGCAGCATAACTATCCCTTCACCTTCATCACAGAAGCTTCTGTAAATTTGGCAGAAGATGAAGAACTGTTGCAATTAATGAATGAAGCAGGTTTCTATGCAGTTTTTCTCGGCATAGAGACTCCTGACCAAGACAGCCTACAAGTAACACAAAAACTGCAAAATACCCGCCATCCTCTCGTGGAAGCCTGTCGCAAAATCAATGAAGCAGGAATGCTGATTTATGCAGGGTTTATCCTTGGTTTTGATGGAGAACGCCCAGGAGCAGGAGAACGAATTCAAGCTTTTGTAGAACAAACTACTATTCCTCAACCGATGTTGGGCATCCTTCAAGCTTTGCCTAATACTGCTTTATGGAACCGTCTGCAAAAAGAACAGCGTTTATTAGAGAGCAAGGGTATTGGTGGCACTGAAGTGGGCGACCAAAATACCTTAATGAATTTCATCCCCACCCGTTCTATTGATGAAATCGCTAGAGAGTATGTAGAAGGCTTATGGATGTTATATGAACCCAGCCACTATCTCAGACGCTGTTTTCAGCAATGCCTGAGTATTGGCTCGCTAGAGCAACGAAAGCAAACCATGCAATTTTCTCCAGGCAAGGGGTTGCGGGTCGTTGCTCAGTTAATCTGGCATCAAGGCTTACGGCGACCAGAAATTCGTGGGCAATTCTGGCAACAACTATGGACAATTCTGTTGACAAAGCCTCAAGTTCTCAATATGTATTTAGGGCTATGCGCTGCTGGAGAACATTTTTGGGAGTACCGCGCTTTAGCTAGGGAACGGATTACTCAACAATTAGGCTACGATCCACTCAAAATCTCCCTGTTACCTAAGCAAGAACTAATGCTGATCGAATAGAGCTGTTTGCCTCTAGAGATTGGGGACTGAAGACAGGGCGGCCGCATCTTGTCAATAAGAGTATTCTATTCTCAATAGACTCAAAAATAATCTCATTAACGTTAGCTTATTGACAAATATTTTAGCGTTGGCGTAGCCCGCCGCAGGCATCGCTTTGAGGGTTGGAAAACAAGTCAAACGAGAAATGGTGATTTTTTCGTTGATTTTTAACCTCATTGGTGAGCAAGTATAATTTATATGCGTTCGCCCTACAGGGAGTAGGGAATGGGGAGTAGGGAGTAGGACAGAAGCGTTGCCTGGATGTACTGATTTTTTTCAAAAATTAAATATGAGTTTTATTGTATTGAGGATTATATCGTAAAGTAAAATTATTGATAGGTTTCAAATTATTTTTAAACTAATTTTTACACTTAATATAGCTACATACATACAGAGTTTTTTAATCACATAGGCTTTCATATTTCTTATAGCTATCCCACTTTAGTCACTGTTAAACTTTTAAGGCGCAAACAGATAGAAAAAAGTCTGCAAAACGCAATATCAGGAAGGGCATGGGAAATTAGATACTAAGTAAAAATGACGAATTAAAAATTCTAAGTATTTTTGCATTCATCATTGCGGTGATTATAGATACTCTAGTTTTGATGCTCCCAAACCACACAGGGGAATCGTCATGGAAATGAACATACAATTGCCAGGTATTAATTTAATTAGTTTGAAAGAAGCGCCGATTCATATTTCTAGTCAAATTCAGCCTCATGGCGTTCTTTTGGTGTTGGAGGAGCCTGAACTAAAAATATTACAAGTTAGTACTAATACATTAAATATTTTGGGGATTACTCCCGAAAATATGTTGCAAAAAAAATTAGAAGATTTATTAGATTCATTTCAAATAGAGAAAATTAAAGCCGGTCTATCTCAGGAAAATCTAGATTTTATTAATCCAACGAAAGTCTGGGTGAGGAAAAAAGGTGACGATTATGTAGTATTTGATGCGGTTTTTCACCGGAATCTAGAAGGATTTTTAATTCTGGAGTTAGAACCTGCTATTACTCAAGAAAATATTCCATTTTTAAGTTTTTATCATCTAGCGAGAGCCTCTATTAACCAATTAGACAAAACAGCAAGTCTCCATGATTTTTGCCAAATCATCGTTCAAGAAGTCCGAAAATTAACGGAATTCGACAGGGTGATGTTATATAAATTTGACGATGACGGTCATGGTTGTGTTGTCGCTGAAGATAAATTAGAAAGCTTAGAACCATACTTGGGGCTGCACTACCCAGAATCGGATATTCCCAAACCGGCAAGAAAGTTATTCGCTTCTAACTCCATCAGAATTATCCCGGATGCTTATTCTGTGCCAGTAAAACTTTTTCCGGTAAATAATCCGATTAGCGATCGCCCAGTTAATTTAACCAACTCCATTCTCAGAAGTGCTGCTGCCTGCCATACAGAATATTTGCACAATATGGGTGTTGGTGCGTCGCTAACTATATCGTTAATTAAAGACGATAAACTCTGGGGATTAATTGCTTGTCATCATAAGTCACCGAAATATGTTTCTTACGAATTGCGTAAAGCTTGCGAATTTTTAGGGCGAGTCATATTCACAGAAATTTCAGCCAGAGAAGAAACAGAAGACTATTATCATCGGATAAATTTGACACATATTCAATCGCTATTGATTGAATATATGTCCCAAGAAGAAAACTTTATTGATGGTTTAGTAAAAAGTCCCCAAAGCCTCTTGGATTTAGCCAGCGCCCAAGGTGCAGCGGTATGTTTTGGCGGCAATTGTACGGTAGTTGGTGAAACTCCGAAAGAAGAAGAACTGAATTTTTTAGTTCAATGGCTGAAAAATAACGTCGAACAAGAAGTATTCTATACAGATTCTCTGCCACAGATTTATCCAGATGCCGAATCATTTAAAAATGTCGCCAGTGGTTTGTTAGCTATTCCCATCGCCAAGCGCAATTATGTTTTGTGGTTCCGCCCAGAAGTCATTCAAACTGTAAATTGGGGCGGCGATCCGAATAAAGCATACGAACTCAACCAATCAGATGGCAATGTGCGTCTGTGTCCGCGCAAATCATTTGAATTGTGGAAAGAAACGGTTCGCTTAACTTCTTTACCTTGGAAAGAAGTAGAAATTAAAGCAGCATTAGAATTGCGGAAAGCAATTGTGAATATCGTGCTGCGTCAAGCTGACGAACTAGCCCAATTAGCACAAGATTTAGAACGTTCCAATGCGGAATTGAAAAAGTTTGCCTACGTCGCCTCCCATGACTTGCAAGAACCACTCAATCAAGTCGTAAATTACGTGCAATTGTTAGAAATGCGCTATTACGAAGCACTTGACGAAGATGCCCAAGAATTTATCAGCTATGCTGTACAGGGAGTGAGCCTGATGCAGACATTAATTGATGACGTCTTGGCATACTCGAAAGTGGATATGCAGGCGATCGAATATCAAATGATTGAGGTAGAAAAAGCTTTAAATCGAGCTTTAGGAAATTTGCGTCAACGCATTCAGGAAACTGGGGCTACTATTACCCACGACCCCTTGCCAATAGTTATGGCTGACAGTACCCAACTGATGCAGCTATTCCAGAACCTTATCGGTAACGCCATCAAATTCCACAGCAACCAGCCACCACAAATCCATGTGGGAGCAGAAAGAATAGAGGATGCATGGTTATTCTCAGTTCGGGATAATGGAATTGGTCTCGATCCCAAATTTAGCGATCGCATTTTCGTTATCTTTCAGCGGCTACATACGCGCGATGAATATACTGGTACTGGTATGGGTCTAGCTATTTGCAAGAAAATTATCGAATGCCATCGGGGACGAATTTGGGTAGAGTCAGAACTTGGTGAAGGCGCAACCTTCTACTTTACGATTCCAGTTGGAGGACGCGAACTTGAGCGTAGAAACGGGAGAAAAACACAAAACCATCTTTTTGGTCGAGGACAATAAAGCTGATATCCGCTTGATTCAAGAAGCATTAAAAAATAGCTTGGTGCCACATGAGGTGGTAATAGTTAGGGATGGCATAGATGCTATGGCATATTTACGCCAAGAAGGTGAATATGCCAATGCACCGCGCCCTGACCTGATATTGCTGGATTTGAATTTGCCCAAAAAAGATGGTCGAGAAGTGCTGGCGGAAATTAAAGCCGACCCAGCACTAAAACGTATTCCAGTAGTTGTGTTAACAACCTCAAAAAATGAGGATGACATTTATCACAGCTACAATTTGCATGTAAATTGTTACATCACTAAATCCCGCAACCTCAACCAACTATTCCAAATCGTCAAAAGTATTGAAGATTTTTGGCTTAGTACTGTAACGCTACCATCTGAATGAGGGATGGGGAGACAAGGGGACAAAGGGAAAGGGGCAAGGGGAAAGGGAATAAAGCCTACATACATCCCTTTTACCTTTCATATACATCCCCTGTCTTTACCCCTTTTCCCTTTTCCCTACCCGAAGGGTTTTGCTCAATGCCCAATGACAACTCAAAACTTTCCAGGGGGTGAACTTGAAAACTATGACTGGGAGCTACTTAGTAAAAATCTTGTTAATTGAGGACAATCTAGCAGAAGCTAGGTTGTTACAAGAATTTCTCAAGCAAGCCCAGTCCGAAGAGTTTAGTTTGCTTCATGTGAAGCGATTGGGGGAAGCACTTAAGGAATTAAGTACAAGCCTCTATGATGTGATTTTGTTAGATTTAACTCTACCTGATAGTCAAGGATTATTATCTCTGCCTCCTTTGATTAGCCAAGCGCCAAGTATACCGATTGTTGTTCTCACTAATACTAATGATGAAAAATTGGCAATTGAGGCAGTACGACAAGGCGCACAAGATTATTTAGTCAAGCGGCAAGTCAGCCCAGATGTATTGGTGCGATCGCTCCGATATGCGATCGAACGCAAGCAGGTTTTAGAATCATTACGCACGGTTAATCAAACGTTACAAACTCGAGTCGAAGAACGAACTGCCGAGCTGGTGAAAGCTAAAGAACTCAATCAGTTCAAATCTGAATTTGTCTCGATGCTCTCCCATGACATTCGCAATCCGCTAAATACTATTCTGTTGGCTGCTGGATTGCTACAAAATCACGATGAAAAATTAACTAAAGAGAAAAAATTTAATCATTTGCAGATGATTCGCTCGGCAATCAAAAATGTCGCCCAGCTATTAGATGAAGTTTCATTCATAGGTAAAGCTGATTCTGGGAGGCTGCATTGCGAACTCATCTCCCTGGATTTGCAAGCCTTTTGCCGCCTGCTCATTGATGAAGCTCAATTAGCTGCTAGCGAGAAGCGCCTAACTTTAGTATTCGGGAGTTTTGGGCAAATAGGACAAGGACTATGGGATGAAAGTTTGTTGCGGCACATTTTGGGCAATTTACTTAACAATGCTATTAAGTATTCATTACCAGGCGGTATGGTGCGCTTTGAACTAATTGGCCAGGAAAAAACAGTAATTTTCCGAGTTCAAGACTGGGGAATTGGCATTCCTGAACAAGACCAAAAGCGACTGTTTGAGCCTTTTCGGCGTGCAGACAATGTGGGAAACATTCCTGGTACCGGCTTAGGACTAGCGATCGCCAAAAAGTGTATCGATACCTACGGTGGCGAGATTGTAGTCAATAGTCAAGTTGGAGTAGGTACGACCTTCACCGTCACCTTGCCTTTACTAGAACTTTAAGCTGTTATGAGTAGAAGGCAGGAGGCAGGAGGCAGGAGGCAGGTGTAAGTTTTTAATTTGGAATTAGTATAATTTGTCTCCCCTAGTTTTCCCCGATTGTTATTTAATCTAAAAAAATCAATTTCTGGAAACTACTTATACATAAAACCTTAAGTAGGTAGACAGGATAAGTGCCGGTAATCCCGCCACAATTTCTTTTTCCTGTCTTCAGCACAAGTTGATTTTTCTTTACAAAAAGTTTATCAAACTTTAACAACTATTTTCGGAATTTACAAATCCGATTTGTAGCTTAATCTATCCTTAAAAAGCAGTAACCAAAACCAGTAGTGACTAATATCACTTTTATAAATTATTTTTCTTGCATAAAATAAAAAGCAAAGAGTGATAAGTGTTACAGAGATAACAAAAATCACATTTTGCAATTTCTCTCCTGATTTATACTTGAGCTTGCATATAATTGCCATAATATGCATTGGGCATAATATATCACCCTGTTTTGAATATAAGTAATTTTACGTATATGTCTGACTGCGAAACGAAAGTCCAAACAATTAATACTGACGTAATTAGCGGTAAATATTTAACTTCATTTCAACGAAAATTACTGCTGGTGAATTTGCGTAAAAATTTCCCTGAATCTTATCAACAACGCATTGAAATTATGTTGTTGGCAGATGAAGGAAAAACTCAAACAGAGATTTGTCAAATTTTGGGGTGTTGTCCGGCAACAGCACGGCATTGGACGCACATAGCAAAAATGGGGATGGCGCATCAATGGCAAGATTGCCCGATTGGTCGCCCGAAAGCAATAAATGACGAGTATTTAGAACGTTTGAAAGAACTGATGAGAAATAGTCCGCGAGATTATGGCTATTCTTTTCGGCGGTGGACAGCAAACTGGTTAGTGAAACATTTGGCAAAAGAATTTGGCATTGAGGTAAGCGATCGCCATCTCAAGCGGCTGCTCAAACAAATGGGGTTATCGACACGGCCAAAAGCCAATAATACCGAAGCCAGCAGCAACGAGCAAACTCAAGGTCACAAAATTTTGATTGGCGATCTCAAATCAGTAACAATTGCAGATGATTCCGAACTCTTACCTATTAACTTTGCAAAATTAGCAAAAGATTCGCATAATGGCGCAGAAAATATCCAACCAGTTGCTTTATCTAGAACAACTCAACAATATTCTGGGGCATTCTCTTTCTAAAGAAGAATTTGAACAATACCTGCCGCAATTTCAACAAAGCAACCCCAAAGTCGGCAAATTTTGGCAGGGTACTGATGTTGAACCGGGTATTTATATTGCGATCGCTGGCAAGGTAAGATTGCTCGATAGCGCCGATGAATTAATCGCCACTTTAGAAACTGGAGATTCATTCGGAGAATTTACCTTATTCCCAGATACAAACTTTCAGCCTTATGCTGCCAGAGCCTCAGTAAATTTACAACTGTGTTTTATTCCCGGTGAAGTGCTGTGGTCTTTAATGGCTAAATATCCGCAAATTCGAGAAAATTTGTGGGCTAGGGCACTATCTCGCAATCCCCAACAATTAGAATTAGGTAATTCTGCTGTCAACACGGTTGAGACAAATACGTATTCAGAAACAGAGATTTTGTCACAGCCAGTCGATGTACCGCAGGGTAAGAAAATTAGCAAAGCCTATTTTCCCAACCCCACGCAGCAAGTCGGGCATTTATGGCAGCGAGTGACGCGGCGCTATCCGTTTTTTGCCCAACAGAGTGCATCGGACTGCGGTGCAGCTTGTTTAGTGATGGTGTCTCGCTATTGGGGGAAACGCTTTAGTGTGAATCGCTTGCGAGATATCGCCAATGTTGACCGCAACGGTGCATCTTTGCGTGGCTTATTAGTAGCGGCAGAAAGCTTGGGTTTTGCCACACGACCTGTAAAAGCTGGTTTGAAACAGTTAGCCAAACAAACTTTACCAGCGATCGTGCATTGGGAAGGCAAACATTACATAGTTGTCTACGAAGTTACACCCAAACATGTAATTGTAGCCGACCCAGCGATCGGCCAACGCACCCTTACTCACGCCGAATTTAAAGTCGGCTGGACTGGTTACGCATTGCTGTTGCAACCAACAGCCGTACTCAAAGAAACTCAAGAAAGTTCTACACCTTTTTGGCAGTTCTTTGAATTGATGAAGCCTCACGCTTTGGTAATGCTAGAGGTGTTTGTTGCTTCAATATTTATCCAGATATTTGGACTTATAACTCCCTTATTTACACAGTTAATTTTAGACCGGGTGGTTGTGCAGCGATCGGAACTCACCTTAACTGCCGTGGGAATCGGATTGCTGATGTTTAACCTGTTTCGAGTCGCAATGACAGGGTTACGGCAATATCTCCTAGACCACACAGCCAATCGCATAGACCTAGCGCTAATCGTCGGATTCATTCGCCATACTCTACGGCTACCCTTGAGTTTTTTCGAGTCCCGTTATGTGGGAGATATTATTTCCCGCGTCCAAGAAAATCGCAAAATCCAACGCTTTCTTTCTGGTGAAGCATTATCAATCCTGCTAGATTTACTCACCGTTTTTATCTATGTGGGATTAATGTTTTGGTACAGTTGGAAAATGGCGTTGCTATCATTGTTAATTATCCCACCTTTTGCATTATTGGCATTAATAGCCACACCTTTTTTACAAAAAATTTCGCGGGAAATATTTAATGCTGTTGCCAAAGAAAGTAGTTATCTAATTGAAGCCTTAACTGGTGTGCGGACAGTCAAAGCAACCGCTGTAGAACAAACAGTGCGCTGGCATTGGGAAGAGTTATTAAATAAAGAAGTAAAAACTAACTTTTCCGGTCAAATTATTAACAACCGCTTGCAAATTTTTAGTAATACAATTCATGCACTGATGACTACTGGTTTGCTATGGTTTGGTGCTTACCAAGTGATTCATAACGAATTAACTATTGGACAACTAGTGGCATTTAATATGCTATTGGGTAATATTATTACTCCCTTTCAACGCTTAACTGTCTTGTGGAATCAATTCCAGGAAGTTGTGATAGCAATGGAACGTATTAATGATGTATTAGACGCCGAACCAGAAGAAGATTTACATCATCAGCCACGGCAAAATTTACCAAAAATCAAAGGTAATATCCGCTTTGAAAAAGTCACATTTCGCTATCATGCAGACAGCGATATCAATATCTTAGAAAATCTCAGTTTTGAAGTTAAACCAGGGCAAATGGTAGCACTGGTAGGGCGTAGCGGTTCCGGAAAAACTACTATTTCTAAGTTAGTTTTAGGAATGTATCCTCCAACAGACGGCAAAATTTTGATTGATGGACAAGATATTACGAGTATTTCCTTAAGTTCCCTACGCCAGCAAGTCGGGGTAGTTGACCAAGATACCTTTTTGTTTGGCGGCACAATTCGAGACAATATTAGCTTAGGGCATCCTGGGGCAAGTTTAGAAGAGGTAATCCAAGCAGGAAAACTTGCGGGTGCTGATGAATTTATTAAAAAGTTACCAATGGGATATGAAACCCAAATTGGTGAAGGCGGCGGATTATTATCTGGCGGACAAAGACAAAGAATCGCTATTGCCAGGGCTTTATTAGGTAATCCCCAACTATTAGTTTTAGATGAAGCAACTTCTCACTTAGATACGGAATCAGAGAGAATTATTCAACAGAACTTCAATACAATCCTCAGAGGAAGAACCACTTTAGTAATTGCACATCGTCTTTCTACAATTCGCAATGCCGATTTAATTTTGGTACTAGACCGAGGTGTTCTACTAGAAAGTGGAAATCATGAAGAATTGATGGCGAAGCGGGGACATTATTTCTATCTCAATCAACAGCAGTTACAGGTGGCAGCATAAACTATAAAAACATAAAATTATTAATTAAGATTGATAAATTATCCACTTTTAAAAATATCTATCAAGGATAGTTATGCCAAATACTATATTGAATGGACGAGTGACAAACTCACTACCAGAAGAAATATTTGAGCAGGAAATTTTAGAGCCAGAAATTCCAGTCAAGCCAATTGATGATTGGTCTGAGATTACCAAGGAATCACTTGATAGCTTTCCTCAGCTTTGGACGAGAGGTTTACTATATTTTTTAGTGATATTTGTGTCTATAGCCTTACCTTGGGCAATGTTATTTAAAGTCGATGAAACTGGTACCGCTAGAGGACGAACTGAACCGAAAGAAAAAACAATTAAACTCGATGCTGCTGTGGGCGGAACTGTTGCCGAAATTCGAGTTAAAGAAGGTGATTTAGTAAAAGCTGGACAAACTTTATTGGTTTTAGAATCGGAATTAGTCAAATCAGATTTGCAGCAAGCACAGGACAGATTAGAAGGACAATTAAATCGACTTGCTCAGTTAAATGCATCTAAAAATCAATTATTTGTATCATTAGCAACTCAACAGCAACAAAATCAATCTCAACAGTTAGAAAAGCAGACCCAAATCGACCAAGCACGCCAGAATTTACTTACTTTAAAGAATGCATATCAATTACAAAAAGAAGAAAAATTAGCTCAAGTTAATCAAGCACAAAAAGCTTTGGAGCATAGCCGAACTAGTAGTAAATTAGTTGAAAGTACTTTAATTAGTACTCAGCGCGAGGTTGAACGCTATAGCAAGTTAAATAAAGAAGGAGTGGTTCCAGAAATTAATGTCGTCGAAAAACAAGATATAGCTAAAGAAAAACAAAAACTCTACGAACAAAGTAGGTCTGATATCGAACAAGCCCAATTAACTTTAGCAGAACAAAAAAGTAATTACGAGCGCAGTATTCGCCAAACTAATGCTGATATAGAACAGGCTAAGTTGCAATTGCAAGAACAAGAAAGGAGTTCTGAAACTTTGTCCCGTTCTGGTCAACTAGCCGTGCTAAAAATTGCAGAACAACAGAAAAGCTTGGAGACTGAAATTACTGCATTACAATCAGAGATTGCTCAAAATAAAAGGCAAATCTTAGCATTAAGATTTCAGTTAGGACAACGAGAAATCAGAGCTACTAGTAGCGGTACATTATTTCATTTGCCGATTGAAAAAGCTGGTTCTGTTGTGCAACCTGGGACAATGGTGGCGGAGATTGCATCGCTAAATTCGCCTTTAATAATTCGGGCACAAATGGCAACTACTGAAAGTGGTTCTTTGCACACAGGATTACCTGTAAAACTCAAGTTTGATGCTTATCCATTTCAAGATTACGGTGTTATACCAGGGGAATTAATCAAGATTTCTCCTACTACCATCGAGGTCGATACACCTAATGGAAAAGTAGCAGCTTATAACTTAGATATTTCTTTAAAACAAAATTGTATTCCCTCAGCCAATAAGTGTATTCCCTTGCGCCCTGGAGATACAGCAACAGCTGAAGTAATTGTGCGCCAGCGGCGAATTATTGATTTTCTACTCGATCCATTTAAAAAATTGCAGCAAGGAGGCGTGAAATTGTAACAAATTATTATAATAATCTCTTTTTACACTTGCATCTTTAGTCTCATGATGAGTAAAACTGTTATGGCGCAGAATCAGCTAAATTTCCTTACTAATTGTATTCTGAATTCTCAATTCTCTTTTAATCTTTTTATTTATTAAGGAGCATCTCATGGCACAACCTCTTACTATTACTAAAGAAGATATTCTTAATCAGGTAAAATTATCTTGTAAAATGCCTGAGATAGTCGAAGATATTATTACTCTGCAAATTATCAAAAATGAGGTAGAAAAAGCAGGCATAAAAGTAGAAACTGAAGAACTACAACAAACAGCAGACCAAATACGACTCGCCCAACAACTTAATAATGCTGATGATACTTGGGCGTGGTTAGAAAAACATAGTTTATCTCTAGATAATTTTGAAGAATTAGTTTACAACACTGTTATCTCTGGAAAATTAGCCGCGTATCTATTTGGAGATAAAGTTGAACAATATTTCTTTGAACATCAACTAGATTATGCTACAGTCTTGCTCTATGAAGTTGTTTTAGACGATGAAGATTTGTCTCTAGAGCTATTTTATGCTATCCAAGAAGGCGAAATTAGTTTTTATGATGTCGCTCACAAATATATTGAAGATAAAGAATTACGCCGAAAATTAGGTTATCGGGGTAAATTGTACCGTAAAGATTTGAAGCCGGAGATTTCTGCTGCGGTTTTTGCTGCTAAACCTCCTCAACTTCTCAAACCCATAGTTACTTCTAAGGGAATACATTTAATCTTAGTTGAGGAAATCATTCAACCAGAGTTAGATAATAAACTTTCTCGTCAAATTCTGACAGACTTATTTACTCACTGGTTAAAGTCACAAATTGAAAAATTTGAATTTCTGCCTGTTTTTAGTTCGTAACAATAAAGCTTTTCGGATTTTTTAAATAAAAATATTCCATTAACTTTATGGGGCGGGCAATATGTCCACCCCATAAAATTAGATAATTTATTTGTAATATTTTACTTTATCAATGACTGCTTAGACTGAGTATTGTCATAAAGAAATAAACAGATATTTACAGTTATTAGCGCTATAAAACCAGCCAATCCTGTAACACCAACTGTTAAATCGTTACCTCCTTTGAGTGCTAAAACAGAAAGTCCTGCTGTAGCATTCAGCGTTCCATGTAGAATTGAGGTAGCAATTACAGATTGGGATTTTTGTCTGATATAGCTAAAAATTGGTGAAAACAAGAGAGTAAAAATTGTCATCATCAAGACACCTAATAATGGGTGCTGAGGATAATTATGTCCTTGGATAATTATTGGGGCGTGCCATATTCCCCAAATCAAACCAATAATAGCTGATGATTTCCAGAAGCCGAGAAAGTTCAGTTCTTTTTGTAGCAATCCTCTCCAACCTAATTCTTCACCAAAAGCGGCAATAGCATTAATAGTTACACCTGCTATTAAACCCTGTATTAAACTAATCCAAATCAATGGAATTGGCAAAGTTGCGATTTGAGTTTTTACTTGCTGCAACTTTTCTGGAGAGAGTACGTTTTCTAGCTGTACAAATAGCCCTGCCATTTCTGGAGAATATTCAACTCCAGGAAAAAGTAAGCTAACTGCAAAAGTAATAAATGCTATTGTTGGTGGCAATAACCATGCTACCAAAAACCACCAATTGAATTGAAAAGAAATTCCTAATGGTTTTTGCAATGGTTCGTGATAAATAAATTTCTGGATAACTACAGCAACAATCATAGGAATAAACATATAAGCTATAGTTACAATCGACGAACCAGGCACGACCCATTTACCACCTAATGCTAGGTAGAGAATCACTAATAAATAGTTAAAGAAAAAAGTTAAACCGATAAAGAGCCAAACTTTTTTGAAATGTCTTTTCATAAACTCTGCAATATACCTTATTTTCAGGTAATGTTGTCTAGGTTGATGATGCATTGACATAGCTTTATTGTTAGATTGTATGGGTATTTTATCTAATAATTCCTGAATTTTTACAGTAATTATTGTAGGGACATACAGCCGTCATTGGTGTCAACTTAACATGAAACCTTTATCATGACGTAGTTTTGAATTCGCTCATTCAATATCACCATCCGCGTCACCCCTCCCCGGTTTTGTCTAAAGCCAAAACCTCCCCTCCCCTTGCCAAGGC
>JAVRCJ020000001.1:0-413519 GCA_034530875.2 Nostoc sp. DedSLP01 | reverse complement strand
AGCGTATTTTTGATGTACCCCTTGGGACAATCATCTTGGTTCTTTGCTCCCAGCTTTGGGGTAGCCGGAATCTTCCGTTTCATTCTGTTTGTGCAAGGTTTCCATAACTTCACCCTCAACCCCTTCCACATGATGGGAGTCGCAGGCGTGTTGGGTGGTGCGCTGTTGTGTGCGATTCACGGAGCCACCGTAGAGAACACCTTGTTTGAAGATGGTGAAGCGGCTAACACCTTCCGGGCATTCAATCCTACCCAATCAGAAGAAACCTATTCAATGGTGACCGCAAACCGTTTCTGGTCTCAGATTTTCGGTATTGCGTTCTCTAACAAGCGCTGGCTGCACTTCTTTATGTTGTTTGTGCCAGTCACAGGCTTGTGGATGGCGGCGGTTGGTATTGTCGGTCTGGCACTCAACCTGCGGGCTTATGACTTCGTTTCCCAAGAATTACGGGCGGCGGAAGACCCAGAGTTTGAAACATTCTATACCAAAAACATTTTGCTGAACGAGGGTATCCGCGCTTGGATGGCTCCTCAAGATCAGCCCCACGAACAATTTGTATTCCCTGAGGAAGTTCTACCTCGCGGTAACGCTCTTTAATCATAAAAAGCCAACCAGAACTCTAATTGTGGTTCTGGTTGGCAGTATATTGACACTACCCGGATTAAATAATTTGTTCGGCATCAGCCAACAATGTGTTGATATCCCCCATTCTCCACTCATCTCCCGCTAAAAGGCGGGAGATTTTTTTGATTTATGTTTAACATTCCTAAATTTATGTGTTATCTTGGGTAAAGGTTACAAACCTAGAGCATTTTGCTCTCCCCTTTTGAGACTAAGACCGCTTAGGCAACAAGGAGGTGATGCCCATGATAGAAAGTAGTAAAAGCATGGGTCATCAGGTTGCAGTTAGCCGGCTGTGTGCCGGGGCTGTTCTTTAAAAGTTAGCCTTAGTCCTCTTGAGAGACTAAGTTAGCTCAAGTAGCTAGGCTAAGCTAGAAGTTCCTTCCGGCAGTCTGGTTGCAACCTGAAGACCCGCTAGACCGCCCTGACTTAGATCTCCCGATCTAAATCAGGGCGGATAGTTTTTTCAAGGTAATGTTTTGTTCGATCTGTGGTTGCTTGTGAATTAACCAATTGGCTTCGGTGAGGTTTGCGCTTTCAACCTCAATAAATTCAGTGGTTACCACAGATATATTGACAAAAGCTATTTAGCATAATTTTCCTTAGATAAGGATGCCTGCAGTAGGCAAAATTAACGAATTCATCAAGTGTCAACGTCGCATCCTTCTGCGTCCAGAATTAAAAAAGTTTGGTTTCATGATATGTAAGATTTGACCAAATATTATATAGCTGGGAATTTTTCAATATGGCACAACTGTTAACTGAAGCAGAAATTCAAGAAAAGGCAAAGCTTCTTTCGGGTTGGGCACTTGAAGGGGCAAAGTTACAGACCACCCGCAAATTTAAAGATTTTATCCAAGCAATTGAGTTTGTCAATAAATTGGTGGAACCTGCTGAGTCAGCAGGACATCATCCAGATATAGAAATTTCTTACAACAAAGTTAAGATTACAGTCACAACACATGATGCCGGTGGGCTGACGCAGAATGACTTCGATCTCGCTGGGGTAATTTCCGCAATCGAGTAAGTTATTTTTCGTGAGATCGGGTTGGGCATAGAACATTGGGTATTTATAAGGAAAAAACTACATATCCCCAATACCCCATGTTCCATTCCCGATGCATATTTCCAATCTTTGATTTTTATTTACTTAATATATAAGGCTTATTAATTTTCGATCTTGTCTTGTTCTAACTAAGATTTAGATAACTTAGTTTAACTGGGCGATTCATCTGCAAATAGCACACAATTTCTAATGCTGATAGCTGGATGCCAACCAAGAAGCTGTATAAGTATCTCAAGCTTTTAAAAATTTAGCTAAGTAGAATTAAGGAATGACTGAAACCGTACTCCCTCCTTGGATATATAAATGGGTGATGTGTGACAGTTATCAAGGCGATCGCTTCAATCTTGCCATCTACATTTAATGTTTTATAATATTTTGATATATGGATATGTTTTTGCATAAGTTAATCACATCAAATTTTAACTGTAAGTTAATCGTTTATTAGCTTTGCGAAAACTAAAATTGTATCTATGGGGTAATGATGCCTCATCCACAGGTTTCAATGAGATGTCGCATTTTTAAGAATTAGGTGCAAAAAACCCAATTATCTATACAAGGTGTGAGGAGTAAAGGAAAGATGTCTAATCTCTTGTGGAAATCCTTAGCGATTAGCCCAGCAGTTTTGGGAGCAACATTATTAGTTTCAACAACAGTAATTGCTGCCCCAAATACAACGGCTGAAGTATCAGCAACTGAAAAATCAAGCGTAGCTGAAGTTGTCCAACAGCCAGATATACTGGCTCAAACAACCTTAGACCAAGTTAACCGCTACAGTAACGAAGGTAATGCCGGTAACTCTCAGTCTCAAGTAACATCAGTTTCCCAATTTTCTGATGTACAACCGACTGATTGGGCATTCCAAGCATTGCAGTCTTTGGTTGAGCGCTATGGTTGTATAGCAGGTTATCCCAATGCTACTTATCGCGGTAACCGTGCTTTAACCCGTTATGAATTTGCTGCTGGTTTGAATGCTTGTTTGGACAGAGTTAATGAATTGATTGCCACAGCAACAGCTGACTTGGTAACCAAACAAGACTTAGCTACCTTACAGCGGTTACAAGAAGAATTTTCCGCAGAACTGGCAACCCTGCGCGGTCGTGTAGATGCCTTAGAAGCACGTACCGCTGAATTAGAAGCCAATCAGTTCTCTACTACCACTAAACTAGTCGGTGAAGCTGTTTTTGCAGCTAGTGATATTTTTGGCGGTAACACTGGCGATGCTAACAACACAGTCTTCCAAGACAGAGTACGTTTAGACTTGCAAACCAGCTTCACTGGTAGAGACGTATTGCACACCCGTCTTGCTGCTGGTAACAGCTCGGCCTTTACACAAATTGATAACGCTGGTGGCGTAATCAATACTGCTGAAGGCACACAAACATATCAAGTCGGTATTGGCGATGGTAACAATAGCGTTAACATCGACCGTTTGACTTATGAAGCTCCCATAGGTCCAGCCCAAGTTTATCTTGCAGCTAGTGGCGGACGACACAGCCATTACGCAGCTGTCAACAACCCTTACTTCTTCGATCAAACCGACGGTGGTAACGGTGCTTTGTCTACCTTTGCTTCTGAAAGCCCTATCTATCGAATTGGTGGTGGTGCAGGTATAGCACTGAATATACCATTGGGTAAAGGTGGCGGTATCCTGGGTAATAGTTCAATCACCGCAGGTTACTTGGCATCAGAAGCTAATAATCCTGGTCTAAGTTCAGGTCTTACCAACGGCGACTATGCTGCTTTAGGACAGTTGAACTTTAGTGTAGGCGATCGCTTAGCTTTAGCTGCAACCTACGTCCACGGTTATAATGCCGCAGGTGGTTTCTTGTTTAACTCCGGTTCTGCAACAGACCCAGAGGTTTCCGTAGGTACCGGACAAGCTAACACTCTGAGTCTTGTAAATGGATCTTCCACTAATTCCTACGGTGTGTCTGCTGCGTTTAGACCCAGCGACAAACTATCAATTAGTGGCTTTGTTTCTTACCATGATGTTACAGGCTTCGGTGTCGGTGATGATTTTGAAGCTTGGAGCTACGGTGTAGGTGTAGCTTTACCTGATTTCGGTAAAAAAGGCAACGTCTTAGGTATTTTTGCTGGTGCAGAACCCTATGCACGTAACCGAGCAGGTTTTGTTGGCAATGACATACCTTATCACTTTGAAGGCTTCTACAAGTATCAGGTATCAGATAATGTGTCAATTACTCCTGGTGTGATCTGGTTGACTTCTCCTGGTCAAAACAGCGCTAACGATGATGCAATTATCGGTACGCTGAGAACAACCTTCACCTTCTAGAGCCTTTAAAATCTGCCAATAATTTAACTTAATTGCTCCCCGCCTCACAGCGGGGCTTTTTATTTTTGATACTAACAAATAAACCCCACTCGTTAACCGTAGTATACTAGAAGAGTTAGGAGCTATAGCAGGACGCAGGAGGGAAAGTCTTACTATTCCCAGCATTCAAGCTTTGAAAATGTCCTAACCTATCTGGCTACAGCTATATAAGTTGAAAACTACAGCATAATCAAGAATTGATAAGTAAAACAGTCTTTGCTTGAGACTACCAGACTTAGGTTGTGTACTTAAAGCTTATTGAAATTAATTGTCAAGACTTCTAACTTTAGCAATTTTAGATTTTGTGTGGCAACTTTGGTCTGTTTGTAGCACAACTTGGATTTTTGATTGAAGCAAAAATCCCAAATCTCAAATCCCAATTTGCATGGCTCCTAACTTCCAACTTTTAACTTTATTATTTATTGCTTGTGGAACTATCGTGTAAATGTGAATACGGAATTCTTGCTTTATTAGAGATGGCTGCTCATTACGAAAGTGGTGAACCTCTACAAATTCGGCAAATTGCAGCCCAACAAAACATACCCGATCGCTATTTAGAACAACTATTAGCAACTTTGAGGCGTGGTGGTATAGTCAAGAGTCAACGAGGGTCAAAAGGTGGTTATTTATTAACTAGAGAACCTCGAAAAATTGTCCTTTTTGAGATTTTGGAATGTTTAGAAGGTTTGGAGGTAACAGCGTGTGAAGAAGACCTTAATTCCCAAAAGCCAGACAGTTCAGTTATTGAAGAAATTTGGCAAGAAGCAAGTCGCGCTGCAAACTCAGTGCTACAAAAATATACGCTCCAGGATCTTTGTGAAAAACTAAATTCCCGACGGCAGTTAGACATCATGTACTACATTTAGTCAATAGTCATTTGTCATTTGTCATTGGTTTTTCCTTGCGTCTTTGCCTGTGCCCATACCCTATTTGACAAACAAATAACTCAGGAAGAAATTATGCGAATTGCTCGTAACATTACAGAATTAGTCGGCCGTACACCCTTAGTGCAGTTAAGCCGTATTCCCCAAAGTGAAGGATGTGTTGCTGAAATTGTGGTGAAACTAGAAAGTATGAACCCATCAGCATCAGTTAAAGACCGAATTGGGGTAAGTATGATCGCTGCTGCCGAGGAGGAGGGGCTAATTAGTCCTGGTAAGACAGTATTAGTAGAACCCACTTCCGGAAATACTGGTATTGCTTTGGCAATGGCAGCAGCAGCTAAGGGTTACCGGTTAATTTTAACCATGCCAGAGACCATGAGTGGGGAGCGACGGGCAATGTTGCGGGCTTACGGAGCAGAACTGGAATTAACACCAGGAATGGAGGGCATGAGTGGGGCAATTAGCAGAGCGCAGCAGATAGTTAATAGTATGCCAAACACCTACATGTTGCAGCAGTTCCGCAATCCAGCCAATGCAAAAGTGCATCGGGAAACTACAGCAGAGGAAATCTGGGAAGATACTGATGGACAAGTAGATATAATCGTGGCAGGAGTGGGTACGGGTGGTACGATTACTGGTGTAGCAGAAGTGATTAAAGCACGCAAGCCTAATGCTAAGGCGATCGCTGTTGAACCGGCCAATAGCCCAGTTTTATCTGGGGGACGACCAGGGCCCCACAAAATCCAAGGAATTGGCGCTGGGTTTATTCCCCAGGTGCTAAAGATAAAATTGATTGATGAGATAATTACTGTCACTGATGAAGAAGCGATCGCCTATAGTCGGCGTTTGGCAAAAGAAGAAGGGCTACTATCTGGAATTTCCAGTGGCGCTGCTTTATGTGCAGCAATTCGCGTTGCTCAACGGAAAGAAAATCAAGGGCGTTTAATTGTAACGATCCAGCCGAGTTTTGGAGAAAGGTATTTAAGTACACCGCTGTTCCAAGACTTGGAGACCAAGTTAGCCGCTAGCGTCAGCTAACGATAAATTCAATTAATGGTCAATTCTAAACACGTTTCTAACCATTACGAAACTCTCAAAGTCAATCCAAATGCTAGCCAAGCGGAAATTAAGCAAGCTTATCGCCGCTTGGTAAAGCTATTTCATCCTGATAGCAATCAGGAAACAGCCGATCGCGAGGAGATTATCCGCATCAATGCAGCTTATGAGGTCTTAGGCGATAACCAAAATCGTCAGAATTACGATCGACAACTGCAAGATAAATCTCGAAAATTAGATGGCGATCGCCAACAGCGTACAGCATCAGCCCAAAAACGTTACCAAGCAACCCGTAAAACAGGACGGGATGCTGATGAGGAAGTCGAAGAATGGCTGCGTAAGGTTTATCAACCAGTAAACCGCTTACTTTGTACCATTCTTTATTCTTTAGAAGAACAAATGGAGCAATTAGCTGCCGATCCCTTTGACGATGAGTTGTTAGATGAATTTCAGGAATACTTAAAAACCTGTCGTAACGACTTGAAGCAAGCACAAACTACTTTTCGTTCCCTCCCCAATCCCCCTAGTTTGGCAAGAACAGCGGCTCACCTTTACTACAGCCTCGACCAATTAGCAGATGGAATTGAAGAGTTAGGTTATTTTCCTTTGAACTACGATGAGCGCTATTTGCACACAGGTCAAGAACTATTCCGCATAGCTACGAGATTACACTGTGAAGCACAAGCATCAATAGGTTAATGGGCATTGGCCATTGGTTATGGAAAGACAGAGAACGCAAAGAAAGACTAATGACTAATGACCAATGACCAATGACTAATGACACAAGAATTAGTTTATGCTGGAAGTGGTAAAAGATTAAGAAATTTGAAGTTTTATTGCCACTATACCTATGAAATGCATTATCAATCGCCGCGCTCAGTTTTCGGCAAGTCATCGTTATTGGTTACCAGAACTGAGTGAAGCTGAGAATATTGAGAAATTTAGTGTGAGAGCGAAATTTCCCGGACAAGGGCATAACTATGTCTTATTGATTTCTCTTGGTGGAGAAGTAGACGAATATGGTATGGTGTTGAATTTGTCGGACGTGAAACATGTAATCAAGCGGGAAGTTACAAACCAACTAGACTTTTCTTATCTCAATGATGTGTGGGCAGATTTTCAAGAAACTCTACCTACCACTGAAAATATTGCACGGGTAATCTGGCAACGGCTAGCACCCCACTTACCTATAGTCGGCGTCCAGTTGTTTGAAAATTCTGAACTTTGGGCAGATTATACGGGAGAGGGAATAGAAGCCTATCTCACCATCAGCACTCACTTTAGCGCCGCACATAGACTAGCTCCTAACATTAGTCCTGAGAAATACGGTAAATGCACCCGTACCCACGGACACAACTACCATTTGGAAGTGACTGTGAAAGGGAAAATCGATCCACGTACTGGTGCGATCGTAGATGTAGATGCTTTAAAGCAAGTAGTGGAAGATTATGCAGTGGAACCACTGGATCACTCGTGTTTAAACAAAGACATTCCTTATTTTGCCGAGATTGTTCCTACTACCGAAAATATTTCACTATACATTAATCGTTTACTGGCTGCACCCGTCCAAAAATTGGGAGTGGAACTGCACAAAGTTAGGCTGTTTGAAAGTCACGAACTTTGGGCAGATTATGCCAAAAACGGCACGGAAACCTATTTCACCGTCAGTACTTACTTCAGCGCTGCCCATCGGCTGGCTGACCCTAACCTTAGTCAAGAAAAAAACACTGAGATTTATGGTAAGTGTGCGCGTCCCCACGGCCACGGACACAATTATTACCTAGAAGTTACTGTCAAAGGAGAGATTGACCCAACTACTGGTATGATTGTCGATTTGGGTGCTTTGAATCAGATTATCAAAAATGATGTGGTAGAACAATTCGATCACACTTTTATCAACGAAGACATTCCTTACTTTGGCAAAGTTGTACCTACTAGCGAGAATATCGCACTTTATATTAGTAATTTACTGCGATCGCCCATTCAAGAATTAGGAGCCGAGCTTTACAAAGTTAAACTTTTTGAAAGTCCTAATAACTCCTGCGAAATTTACACTACTGAGTCTGATTCAAATTCAATCAGTCCAGCGGTAAGTCAACCAGTATTAGCAGAGGTTTAGGTATTGGGCATTGGGCATGGGCTATTGTCTATTAGTCTCTCATCTTCCTTATCTCATGCCCTACGATCGACTAAATGGTCACAAATAATTCTCCATCAATAATCTCATAGCGATTTCTGCGTTCACGAAGTGCACCCTGTAGAGACGTTGCACTGCAACGTCTCTACAACGATAAATCAAGGGTTTTAGCGTCTAATCCACATAATGGGTAAATCATATTTTAAAAAGACCGGCGACGGGCAATATATCGTAAATACCGATAAATAACCCAGGCTAAAACTCCAAAAAAGAGATTGAGTAAAAAGCGAGTCAGTATAAACCACAGTATCTCAGGGTCAAAAAACTTTGATGGATGCAACGGACTAATAACCCTGACTAAGAGAAACAGACCAAAAATAGCATTTCCGCCCAGTACAAGGGCAAACAGTACTAAACTTCTGTGCCAGTAACGCTTTTGGGGCGTATGACCGGAAATCAGAATAATGGGAGGTTTGCCTTGGACTTTTCGCACTAATTGTTCCAATCGCCAAAACATCCACAACAGAAAGGGGAATAAACCATAACTCAAAAAACGCAAGGGTAGTGAGTAACCCCAAGCACTAGATAAAAAATTAACTATGGTATGACAAATTACAGAATTTAGCCAAGCCCTTATCATAAATTTCTTGCCTCGATTTAATCGAGTTTTTGAGGAAATATAAATTCCTAACGCATATCCCCAAGGTGCAGAGAACATTGCATGGACTGGGGTACCGATAGTACGTTCAAAAATTGATGCTGTACCGTGAAAAATATATATCCAGTTCTCTTCGGCAGTGAATCCAAGGGCAACGGCTATAGTTAAGAGGAAAACGCTAGAGAGAAGTAATCGATACCTGCGTTGCAGATAGATTGGGATAACAACCGCAGCTAACTTGCAGCCTTCTTCAATTGGGCCTATTTCTACAAGCTGGCGCAAGGCTATACCAGGAAGCGATCGCTTAATTTGATGCCAGTTTACAACCCAGTTGGCTACAATTTCAAAAATCGATTCTAGACTAAGGGCTAAAAAACCGGATATTGCCCCGAAGATGAAGAACATAAGTAACCTGAAAACAGGTGGGGCAAATCTTATCCGGCAAGAATAGTAGGCTAGCAGCAGCAAGGGTGGTATTGCTGCCCAAAAAACTAGAGATAAATCAACCACTCACCTGAGCGATAATTGTACGGTGACGATGAGTATTGTTTGCGATCGTTGGAGTTTGGAAACCCGCCTCAATGATAGCTTGCTCAATGTCCAAAGCAAAATATTCATCTAAATACGGTTCAGTGCTTTTAAGCAACGTCAAAATGTAGGCTGGCATTTTTTTGTACACTTCCGAATTGGGATTCATATCCATGATTGCCAAGTAGCCACCCGGACGCAGCACCCGCCGAGCTTCAGCGAAAATCTTTCGAGTTGCTGACTGGGGTAATTCATGACACATGAGGAAAACCGAAACTAAATCAAAAGAAGCATCAGGTAGTCCGGTAGATTCAGCTTGGGCATGAAGCCAATTAATTTTAGCTTGGCGTTGCTTGGCACGGTAATGGGCAACAGCTAGAAAGTAGGGAGATAAGTCTAAGCCTGTAATTTGGGCTTGGGGATAAATTTCTTGCAAAGCAAAGGTACTCAAACCCACACCGCAGGCCAAATCTAGAATTTTTTGGGGTTGATAGGGGAGTTGCGCTTTGAGAATATCGTGGTAACTTTGGCGAAGTTTAGCATCTCCTTGCGCTCCTGCATCGGGCCAAATGCTAGCATGGACGGTACGAGCCGCAACTTCTAACTCCCAGGCAGCTTTCCAACTCAGGTCTCCACCTTCGTAGGCGTGGAATGGCCGCAAGTAATATTCTGGGTAGGAGATATGGGGATTCTGTACTTGAGCTAAATCGGCTTTCCAATCACGTGCCTTTAGTGTTTCGACTTCTTCAGTCCAAGGTACACCAATTCTCTGGGCACGTTTAATCATCATTTGTCTAGCTTGATGCTTAGCTAGATTGGCTAAAGGCTGGATTGCCAGTATGGTATTCACCAAGCGGGAAGCAAAGCCAATGTTAGTGTTTACAGCAGCGGTCATAAATCAATTTGCGTTTAACAGCCTTCTTTACTTATGACATATTTGCTGAATGCCAGTTTAAAAATGAAATGAATTGAATTGTATTGAAAATGGGGAATGGGGAATGGGGAGTGGGGAGTAGGGAGAGACGCGATTAACCCAAGTGTTTCCAAGAGTTAAGAGTTATTGAAACAATCGGGTTAACCGTACTTCGTCCAAAGTTTTTGGGATAGGGTATAAATCCTGGTTACAAAAACGGCCTCCTGCCACCTGCCTCCGTTAATCTCCCCCTCGCCCCCTGTACTATTTGGCAGGCTTGAGAGCTAGCAGCATCTCTAATTCACTAGTGGATTTGTCGGGGCTGGTGGCGGTGATACCAAAGCCGCGAATAGAACTGAGGATGGTATTGGCTTCTGAAGAAACTAAACTATTAATTACGGGCAAAGTTTTAGTTTTGTCCATATCTAGGTAGAAATAGCCGCTGTTGGGCTTTTGCAAAGAACCAGTAACGGCTTTGAAGGCTTCGCTCTTGTCGAGGGATTCGCTTTTGCGATTGGCGAGTGCGTCAGCAACGGGGCCGCCAACAGCCACAAATACCGTGTCTTGGTCTAGCCAACCATGTGCTAATAAAGCTCCTTGTTGGGGGATTTGCCATTCGGTTATGTCTTTACCACCAATATTTCTATTGGTGATGTTGATATTTTGGGTTTTGGCGAGGGTATCTAATTTAGTAAAGGTGGCTTCGGCAGTTTTGCGATCGCTTGTATCAAATACTAAAGCACCTCCAAAACCAACACTTGCCAGAACTCCCTGATTTGATGGTATGGCAGCTAAGCCAAATTCCCCGTTCATCCAGCCAAAAATATCTTTATCCAGGTCAATATTGACAAATTTTAGTTGTCCCCGCATTTGCTCTAGAGCTTGCTTCAATTCTGGAGAGTCTTTGGACTGTTCGACTACAGTTTCCCAACCACGATTAATGCCATTTCCACTTACCAAAGCAAAAGTCTCAGCGGGAAATTGCCCGACTATATTTCCAGGAGTTGATTGATACTGATATTTGATCAGCTGCGGATCTAAATTGGCGATCGCTTTGACTCGCACTCCGGCATCATCAATACCAATACCCGCTACTACAGATTTCACCTGCTTTAGTTGTGACAAGGTTTGTGGGGGTAACTGGGTTGCCTGAGGACTTGCGGCTGCTAATTGCTGTACCATTCCGGCATAGTCTGGTACATAAATCTGGGCAAGGCTGTTTTGAACATTCACTCCTTTGAGAACGCTACTTGCACCTTCTTTACTAGCAAAGGAGGGCTGTCCTTTAAACGCGTCAATTGCTTTTTCTACAGCTTGCTTTTCGGGAGCTAATACCAAGTAACTATTATCTAAAACAACGCTATAAGTTGGTTTACCTTTTTCTGTAGTTTCAATAATTTTTTGACCTTGGTAGTCAGATTCCTGGAATTTGACGCCTTTTTCTGACTTCAATTTATTAGCAAAATTCAAAGCACTGATTTTGTCTTTGATTCCCACTACTACCAAAATATTTGGTTCTGGCTGTACATTTTTTGGTGGAGTCGGTGCGCCAGGGGGCAATTTTAACTGTACTGGCTTCACAGGATTGGGTGGTAACAGAGCAATCATGACACCACCAGCCCAAGGCTTTATGTCTTTTTCATAAGAAATGTTACTGTCACTGAACATTTCCTTATTCAAATCCTCTAGACCTTTGGCTACTAACTTTTGTGCTTCTGGAGTGCCAAATTGCTTTAATTTTTCCCACGCTTGAGGGTCAGTAGTAATATAAGTAGCCATTAATGCTGTTGAAGGCACTACTTTTGCACTGCCTAGAGCGTCCGAGCTGCTTCCTGATGGACCGCTTTTTAAATACGTATAAGCCGCTATACTTCCTACTATAACTACGGCAGCACCTACAGCAGGAATAAGAAATTTTGATTTACTTTCAGGCATCATTTTTGTCCTCGTTTGCTGAGATTGTCACCGAGATTTATACAAGTGTCATTGTAGAGTTTTCGGATTTATTGATGATTTCGGGTAATCGATTGCTACAGGAGTTTAGATTAACGCATGGGACAAGGAATCAGCACTACGCTCCTTGACAAGTTACAGATATGAAAATCTAAAAATTAAGTTTTTTGTTGTGTTTCAATGTCAATTTTTTTATTTTTCTCAGCAATTCTACTTAATATAATTTTCTAAATAGTTGGCTCGGAGGAAATTTTCGAGGCTTGGCGTATAGTAGCGGATGTTAAAATCTTTTAATAGATTTAAATATATTTACGCGAATTTATATTATTTGAGACATAAACTGTTTAGCAATGACAAAAATCCTTGCAAGGAGTACCTGTTCAGTATTAATGGCAAAAGTAGGAAAATGATGTTTGTTGTAAATGCCAAAATTCTCTTTAATAGAGATGCTAACGATTGAAGCAAAGCATTGATAAATGCAAAGAATTTTATAGAAGAGTAGTGTCTCGATCGTAGGAGCATTGTTGAATAGTTAGAATGGCTAGGAACAGCAGTTTGCTGCATCATTTATCAATTAGTAAAGTGCCAAGAAGTCCTACAGTCATATAGTGAGTCCGATTGAGTTGTTGACATCGACAAGCTACAGTGAAAGATATTTGCAAATTTAATATTCAAGAGATTGAACAGGAAATAGCGATCGCTAAAGTTAGACTAGCTTGAGAGCAACAAAATGCTTTGTTCTTGCGAATATTGCAGTTCCCTGATATTTTTGAGCCGTAATTGAAGTTGCTTTATATTTCCCGATCCTGTATTGAGTCTCTACTACAGTCGGTATTTACTGATAAAATTAGGTAATCTTACAATTTAGCGGTCTAAAATTAGTCTCAAAAATACTTCAGTTAGATGAGGAGCGAATCCGCAAATGATGTCCTGTTCATCTCAAACAAAATAGCCCGATCGACAACAGCAAGGTATTCTAAGTTATAAGAATAATTAGGAGTATTTGTACTTAATGAAAATCTATTGGGTTGCAACAGACTCTTGACTCAATCGCAAAAAAGTGCAAAACATCAAGAAAAGTGAATGCGGAGGGGACATGGACAAAAGTCCAAGAATCGGTAGGCAACCTTCGGAAATTCGGGTGAGATTAATTTCAATCCTGCAATGCCGAAAGTGAGCCTTCACACCGATATTGCCCTATTGTCGGGAAAAAATGTCAGACACCGCTATTTTGCTAAACAAAATTCAGCCAAGCCAGACTTTTCAGGATTACAAGGTCAGTAAGCATCAATGTCGCAGTCTTATTTTGATACAGATAATAATGGACACAAACGTTTTGAGTTACCAGGAGCAAGACCGCACTATAGCCCGGATCGCCCCGGGCAAGTAGAGCATATTTTTCTCGATCTGAGCTTAGATATTCCTGGACAAAGCTGCCAGGGCATTTGCAGCATTCGCCTGTTGCCAATTCGCAATGGTATTGACCGTTTGACTTTAGATGCTGTCAACCTGGATATCGAGTCTGTGCAGGTAGACGAGGTGTCACAAAATTTTGACTATGATGGCCAACAGCTTTCGATCCAACTTTCTCAAGGCACTCAGATTGGTAAACGCTTGCTGATTGCGATCGCCTACTCGGTGACTAAGCCACAACGCGGCATTTACTTCATTCAACCAGACAAACATTACCCAAACAAGCCCACCCAAGTCTGGACTCAAGGAGAAGACGAAGACTCTCGTTTTTGGTTCCCTTGCTTTGACTATCCAGGACAACTCTCGACTTCAGAAATTCGCGTTCGCGTCCCTAATCCTCTGGTGGCGATTTCCAACGGCGAACTGATTAACACCACAGAAGATGGCGACTACAAAATTTACCATTGGTCGCAGCAACAAGTTCATCCTAATTATTTGATGACTTTGGCAGTCGGTGATTTTGCGGAAATTCGCGATGAATGGCAGGGAAAACCAGTTACGTACTACGTAGAAAAGGGACGGGAGCAAGATGCTAAACGTAGTATGGGCAAAACTCCCCGGATGATCGAATTTTTGAGCCAAAAGTATGGTTATGCATACCCCTATCCGAAATACGCTCAAGTTTGCGTCGATGACTTCATCTTCGGCGGTATGGAAAACACTTCCACAACGGTGTTAACAGATAAATGCTTGCTGGATGAACGGGCGGCTTTGGATAACCGCAACACTGAGGGCTTGGTCGTCCACGAACTCGCGCATCAGTGGTTTGGCGATTTGGTGGTGATTAAGCATTGGTCTCATGCTTGGATTAAGGAAGGGATGGCTTCTTACTCCGAGGTGATGTGGACAGAACACGAATATAGTCTTCAAGAAGCAGCTTACTATCGTTTATTAGAAGCTCGTCGCTATCTGAGTGAAGATCGCAGTCGCTATCGCCGACCGATGGTGACAAATGTTTACCGCGAACCGATTGAACTTTTCGATCGCCACATCTACGAAAAAGGATCTTGTGTCTATCACATGATTCGCGCTCAATTAGGCGATGATTTGTTTTGGCAAGCAATTCAAACATTTATCCACGATAACGCCCACAAAACTGTAGAAACAGTAGACTTACTCAGAGCAATTGAAAAAGCGACCGGGTGTAATCTTTTATTCCTCTTCGATCAGTACGTTTATCGTGGCGGTCATCCCGAATATAATATCGCTTACTCTTGGGATGGAGATGCGAATTTAGCAAAAATTACAGTTACTCAAACTCAAGCGAGTGAAGGTAAAAATGGCAGCAAGGATTTGTTTGATTTAAAAATTCCTATTGGTTTTGGCTATACGCAACAAGAAGTAAAAAATAATTCTAAACTGCTAACTCCTAACTCACAACTCAAAACTTTCACGGTGCGGGTAAATGAACGCGAACAAAGTTTCTACTTCCCATTAGAAAGTAAACCCCAATATATCAGCTTTGATGTTGGAAATCATTATCTAAAAACAGTATCTTTGGAGTATCAGCTACCAGAGTTAAAAGCACAGCTAGAATTCGATTCCGACCCAATTTCCCGTATTTATGCAGCGGAAGCTTTAGCAAAAAAAGGTGGTTTAGAAGCAACAAAAGCGCTGTCTGCGGCACTCAAAAATGACTCATTTTGGGGCGTGCGCGTGCAAGTTGCGAAGCTACTAAGCCAAATTAATTTAGACCAAGCATTTGATGGCTTGGTTGTGGGGTTGAAAGATAAAGATGCTTACGTGCGACGTGCTGTAGTGGAAGCACTTGCTCAAATCAAAACCAACGAAAGCTATAAGGCTGTCAAAGAACTGTTACAAAAAGGCGATCCTAGCTATTATGTCGAAGCCGCAGCTTGTCGGGCAATTGGGGCTATAGCTTCTGCGAATCTGCAAGAAAAACCCAAGGAAGACAAAGTATTAAAGCTGCTGAAATCCGTTTTAGAAGACAAAGCGGGTTGGAATGAAGTTGTGCGGAGTGGTGCAGTTGGTGGTTTAGCTGAATTCAAAACCTCTGAAGCAGCTTTAAATCTACTGATGGAATACACCAAACTCGGCCTGCCACAACCTTTGCGTTTATCTGCAATTCGCGCTTTAGGACAGATTTCTGTCGGTCAAAATCCAGTCAATTTAGAACGGATTTTAGAAAGATTAGCAGAACTAGCCAAAGAAACCTTCTTTTTAACGCAAGTGGCGGTGGCTACATCATTAGGACAAATGGAAACATCCAAAGCAATTGGAATTTTGCAATCGCTAGCCGACCAAACGTCTGATGGCCGTGTGCGTCGATATGCTGAAGAAGAAATTTCCAAAGTGCAAAATAATATTGGTTCCGAAAAAACACTGCGTCAATTGCGTGAGGAATTTGACCAACTAAAACAACAAAATCAGGAATTAAGAAGTCGTTTAGAAAGTTTAGAGGCTAAATCTAAGTAGCACTAAATAATAAAAAAGCTTTAATTAGCAATAGCTATTTGGTAATTACCAATGATTTTGACAAAATTATTAATTACCGAATAGCTAATTTTTACTGTTGTTAGGAATAACTTCAAAATGCGTTGTAATTGTAACTACCATAGTAATTTGTGCAACTGTTTTATCAACTCAACTCTAGATTGGTATTTTACAACATCATCATGGTAGAAGTATTCAAGTAAAGCTAAAAGCGTAGCCCAGGCTGTGTGAATTTTCAATTGATGAAACCCTAGACTGTAATATAGCAGTTATCAATTGGGTAAAATACAGCGATTCGTAGGGGCGCACAGTTATGCGCCCCTACAGCGTGTTGCATCTAAACGAGAATCGCTATAGTACTGTTGCCTTAAGTAGCTATTAGTAAATATAGTTACTCAGTCCTGGGATCGTTGTTCAATTTACATCTATAGATAGATATTTATATTTTTCTAAAAAATAGTTAAGAAAATATAAAATCATCTCAGAGGTGGAGAATTAGTTGTAGTTTTATAAAGTATAATTAAGAAAAAGTAAACAAATCTAAAGCACTAACATAGGCAAAATTTGCCTCGAACAATATCCGAAAAGGATAGAGTTCTAATTGTTTTAGATCGAAGACTACCGCTATCCTGTACGTGCAAATAACTTGCGGTTCAGGAGAGAAAGCAAAAAAGTGTAAATTTCCGAGTTGAAGAGGCAAATAAAGGCGTGGGTCAGTATCAACCTGCTCAGCTAAAACGCTACAATCCAGAAGCGATCGCTCGCTACTACCGTTACCGTCCCTGGCTAGCCTGGGGCAGATTGCTGAGAATTCTCTGGTCTTTTGCAGGATTTGTACTTAGTATAAAGTTCGATGAATGGCAAGATAAAGTTGAGCAGAATAAGGTAAAACGAGCTATCCAGCTGCGGAAACTGCTCACAGCTCTAGGGCCTACTTTTATTAAAGTCGGTCAAGCCCTCTCCACTAGACCTGACCTGATACGTAAAGATTTTTTGGAAGAACTGGTGAAGTTGCAAGACCAGTTACCGCCATTCGATAATGCGATCGCTTATCAAATTATCGAAACCGAACTAGACCGCGCCATTGAGGAATGTTTTAGCGAACTCTCACCGACACCGGTAGCTGCTGCTAGTTTGGGTCAAGTATACCGGGGTCGTTTGCTGACTGGCGAAGAAGTCGCAGTTAAGGTACAACGCCCCAACTTACGCCCGGTTCTGACACGCGACTTATATTTGATGCGCTGGGCGGCGGGTTGGCTAGCACCTTGGTTACCGCTGAATCTCGGTCACGACCTGACTTTAATTGTGGACGAGTTTGGCACCAAGTTATTTGAAGAAATTGACTATATTAATGAAGGTCGCAACGCCGAAAAATTTGCTAGCAATTTCCATAACGACCCGCAGGTAAAAGTTCCCAGCATTTACTGGTGTTATACAAACGATCGCGTTTTAACTCTGGAATGGATTAACGGCTTCAAGCTAACTGACACCCAACGCATCCGGGAAGCAGGTTTAGACCCAGAAGCCATCATCCAAATTGGCGTTACCTCAGGTTTGCAACAGTTATTAGAACACGGCTTCTTCCATGCAGACCCCCATCCTGGTAATTTGTTTGCTATGCCCGACGGTCGCATGGCTTACATAGACTTTGGCATGATGGATCAGTTGGAACAAACTACCAAAGAAACCCTAGTAGATGCGCTAGTGCATTTGGTAAACAAAGATTACACCGACTTAGCCGAAGACTTTGTAAAATTAGGATTTTTGACGCCAGACACGAATATTTGCCCGATTGTACCTGCTCTAGAAGCAGTATTAGGAAATGCTATCGGTAAAAATGTCGGAGATTTTAACTTCAAAACCATCACCGATCAATTCTCGGAATTGATGTATGAATATCCTTTCCGAGTTCCAGCGAAGTTTGCTTTGATTATTCGTTCTCTGGTGACTCAAGAAGGTATTGCCCTGAGCCTCAACCCGAATTTTAAAATCGTCGAGGTGGGTTATCCATACATAGCACGGCGGTTGCTGACAGGAGAATCGCCCGAATTGCGGCGACGGCTATTGAACGTGTTATTTAAAGATGGTAAATTCCAGTGGCAGCGGTTAGAAAATTTAATTGCGATCGCTCGTACCGATGGCAACTTTGATGTCGTACCGACAGCCCAGATGGGATTCCAATATTTAATTTCCGAAGAAGGCAAATTTCTCCGGCGACAGTTGGTGCTTGCTCTCACAGAAGATGACCGCCTGCACACCGAAGAAGTCCAACGCTTGTGGAACCTGGTTAAAGACGACTTAAAACCGAATCGTATATTAAATGTAGCGATCGGCATTTTAACAGAACTATCCAGAGAAGGCGCAGCTGCGATTTTACCAAAAGCTACATTCCTTGGGTCTTTTGTTGGAAACCAGTCAAAATAATTGGCAATTGATAATGGGCTACGCCCCGCTACGCTAAAGTAATTCGTAATTGTTACCCTATGACTAAAGTCGAGGCTGTAGGAATTAGGAATTATATTTTTTATCTCCATCAAGAAATGGAAAAACTTCTACCATTAATTACGAATTACGAATTACGAATTAGTAATTATTTGGGTTAGTAAGTAAAAATTAAAAAATTTTTAATATCAACCAGGAGTTTCCATGTACTATTTCCCCTTGCAACCACCTTATTTTCTGTTACTTGTTGGCTTTCTCGCAGCCTTAACATCTGGTATCGCATTATCTGGGACGTTAAAAGTAATTGTAGAAAAATGGTCGAGCGAATCTACAGAAAATGGTAAACCGCGTTCTTCATTGAGACAATTATTCGTACCATTTCTCGGTATAACTGCTGGTGTTTGTTTATTTATGTCTTCGGGCTTAGAAATATTTGGTTTTCCTACCTTGCTAGCTTTAGGAGTTGGTTTACCACTTAGTTTGCTAACTTGTTTGTTAGTGTGGTTGCAGTTAGGAAGTATGCTCACCTTTATCCAAACTAAAGGAATGCAATCTCTAGATTTAGATACCTAAGCATGATTTAGAAGCCTTAAATACAAATTCATTTGTATTATCATGTCAGTAAGTCGCCTTCATCGTGGAAACTATGATATTTGCTGACACAACTTCTGAAGCATTGACAATTCCGCCTTTAGAAAATGGTGACAAGCTGACTCGTTCTGAATTTGAGCGACGCTATGAAGCAATGTCTACTGTCAAAAAGGCGGAATTGATTGAAGGAATTGTTTATGTGGCATCTCCTGTACGAGCGAACAAACACGGCAAACCCCATGCAAGCATTATGACTTGGTTAGGCACTTACGAAGCCGCTACACCAGGAGTAGAAACGCTCGATAACACAACTGTGCGGTTAGATGCTGATAATGAACCGCAACCAGATGCAATATTAAGAATACAACAAGGAGGGCGATCGACAATTAGTAAAGATGATTATGTCGAAGGAGCGCCAGAATTAATAGTAGAAATTGCTGCTTCTAGTGCTTCTTATGATTTACATGAAAAACTAAAAGTTTATCGCCGCAATGGAGTCCAAGAATATTTAGTATGGCGAGTTTACGACTGTCAATTTGATTGGTTTAAGTTACAAGAAGGGCAGTATATCCAACTTGAACCGAATAAAGATGATATAGTTTGCTCCCAAATTTTTCCAGGTTTATGGTTAGCAAAATCAGCATTATTATCGCGAGATTTAGGTAAAGTATTAGCACTTTTGCAGCAGGGATTATCTACATCACAGCATAAAGCTTTTGTAGAAAAATTATCTATTTAGCAAATTATTCTTTACAAATCCATAAGGAAATGAAAGAGAGAATTCATAACTTCTAACTCCCAATTCCCGTTACTTTTACCTAGTAATCCTATCTTTAAAATTGCGGTAGTTTAGCTTAAAATTGTTGATTTTTTGCTGAATAAAACTGGTGGTAGATTTTTGTAAAAGTGTTAACTGGCTGGGACGTGTAAAGGTTTCAGGGCGTTTTTCGCGGGATTTTAAATAGCGATAGTGTAAGAAAACATCGCGGTAAGGAATTTCAACATCTTCACCTGCACAAAGCCGCGTAAAATCTGACGAAGATACACTCATATAGTGAAGATATGTTATGGGTGTTTCCTGGCTGTAAAGAATATTATCTACAACATTAAATTTAGAAGCCCAATGGCAACCCGTAGCGCCTTCATAATTGGCATAGTTGTAGTAAGAAATTCCACTTTTTAAAACTAAATAATTAAGAACTGTTTGGTCGGAATCTGCCCACGCCAGAGCATCAGCTTCACCCGCTTCTAAACTTTGTAAGAGATGTGCTAAAGTAGCATCGTCAAAAATCTTCTTTTTAGAAGCAAACCAACCAGAACAAAAAATGCGATCGCTAATATTTTCTTGATGAAAAATTTCTTGGAGTTTATCTTCTGGCCAATCAAAAATATACTTTAAATCTGATTTATATTGAAAGTCATTCGTAACCCAATCATATTTATCTAATTTCTCATAAACATCATCTAGCGGTTTCATCAGCAAAGTATCTCCATCAAAGAAGATAAACTTGTCAAATGGCCCATCTAAACAACAAAGTTTTCTATGTCTTTCTATACGAAAATTCTCCGCTAAGCCATATTCTCTCCAAAGTTTTAATGCTCTGGGATGAGCTTTCCAGATACGAGCACCAAATTCTTCCCAGCGAGCTATTGAAGCATAATCTTTAAATAAAGTGACATTATCTCTAGTTGCTATCTCTGCCTTTATTTTGTCTATTCGCTCGTTATATGGAATGACACAAACAGGAATTTGTCTCCCTGCATTAGCTTCTATGCTGTTGAGTAAAGCTATTAGTTGGTCGTATACTACATCATTCGCTAGAGTATAAATACCATCAATCATTGGGGTACTCCTGATATTAAGTGCGAGTAACGACAAAGGGAAATAAACGACGAGTTAACTTTGGAATAAAGGCAAATTTACCTTCGTGAAGATAGCGATAGTGTTCCCACAATTCCCAATAGGGGCTACCAGCTTTAATACGCGTACCAGCCCAATGGAGGTATTTTAATCGTTGTCCTCGGTCATAGAGCGCGTAACCTTGTTGTTGGAAATTTCGCGAACCCGCCCAACTACCAGGCCCTCCCCCAGGAATTTTGACGAGATTACCACGTTTAGCAATCAGTTTGAGAACTAAATAATTTAAAATTGGTTGGTCTGTGACTCCTTCGGAAAAATCAAAATATTCGCGATGTGCTGCACATTCGCACAAAGTTTCATCCATTTGTTGTTCGGTAATTGTTCCTTTTTTAGAAGCCCAAAAACCGCTATTGAAAACATCTTCAAGTTGGGTATCTGAAAAAATTTGCTGTTCTTTCACCAATGGAGAAAAAATATTTCGCAGCTTGTCATTGGCGTGATGGTAATCGCAACAGAAGAAATCGACTTCTGCAAGTTTGTCTAAATTGTCAGCAATTTTTTCAAAGACGACAATATCGGTATCAATATAAATAAACTCATCTAAAGGGCCAAACCAGGCCACGAGTTTACGCATTTTGTTTGGTAAGGCGAGGAAATCGCGGTCAAAAATTTCGCCGATGCGTTGGGTAAATTTATCGATAAATTCTAAATCTGGGAAAATTTTGACGTTGTGTAAAGTACCAAGTTGCTCTGCTACTTTTTGATAATTTTCATTAAAAGGTATGAGATAAATTGTTACTTCTGGGTCGTAGTAACGGATGCTATTGAGTAAAGCGATCGCATTATCGATAACCCGGTCATTGGCAACAATATAAATTCCACGGCTCATAAATTATCCTTGACTAATTAATTTCAGTTTTCGCAAAGCTCTTGTAAGTAAATTCGGTGCGATATCGTCATTATAAGTTCTTGGAGGAGTTGTAAATACAGGGCGCTTTTCTGGCTCGTGTAAGTAACGATAATGGAGAAATAAATCTCGATAAGCGAAATCAATATTTTCTCCAGCACAGACAGCTTGAGTAAGATGAGGCGGAATACCAATATAATGAATATAAGTTAAGCGGTTGCCTTTGTCATATAAAATATTTTCGCGTTCTTCAAAGTGTTTTGATGTGGCAGAACATCCTGTCTTCAGATTATCTGGTAATTCGCGAGCAAAGTTATAAAAAGAAAGATTAGACCTCATTACCATGTAATTTATCAGTGGTTGTTCCCCAGCACCTTCATACAAAATTTCTGCTTCACCATTTTGTAAATTGGATAGCAGCCAATTTCTTTTATCTGCATCAAATATTCCGCGTTTGGAACCATAAAAGCCAGAACAAAATATTTCTGAGTCAATACGTTTTTGTTCAAAAACTTCTAGTAATTTTGGAGACTTAACATTGTAGATTTTGCTAACGTCTTTGAATTGGAAATCATAGACCACGAAATCATGAGTATCTAGCTTTTCAAACACCGAATCTAGTGAATTCATCACTAAGGTGTCTGCATCTAAATAAATAAATTTATCAAAGGGACCATCAAAGGCACAAAAACGACGATGAGCGCCATAAAGACGGAATTTACTGCGATCCAATCGTTCTGGTGCTGCTGAGAACATAAATCGATCCCAGCGGTCTATTGATTCTTGATTATCGTAAATAAATACATTAGGACGCTTTGCTATTTCCTCAGCAATTCGCTCTGTTCTATCGTCAAAAGGATAGATACAAACTGGAGTTTCTTGACCCAAAATTACATCAATACTGTTGAGTAAAGCTACCAGTTGGTCGAAAACATAATCATTGGCTAGGGTACAAATACCATTCATAATTTATGAGTGTTGAATAACAAATTCTGACAACCAGTTAAGCAGATTTAATTTGTGTAAGATGATTTGGCGCGCTTCGGCGATCGCATCTTTAGCCTGATACCAAGCATCAGGTGTTGCTGTGACTTCTTTGATATAAGCAATGCCTTTTTCATCTAAACTAGGCAATCTTAAAAAACTACCTGGTGGCAATAATTTATCGGCAGCTGGGCCACCATAATAAATTGGCAGACACCAAGCAAGTAAACTATCCCAAAGTTTTTCACTGACATACCAATTATTATCAGCATAGTTTTCAATTGCCAAATTGTAATAGTATGATGCCATGCCATACCATTTATTACCTAATTCTCCTGATTTTTTTGCTGATTTTGGTAAGTTACGCCCGTACAAATCAAATTTAATACCGCTAGATTGTAGTGATTCTAAAAAGTTTAAACGTTGGCGATGGTTGGCTGTGCGGTTAATTCCTGAAGTAATCCAGCTACAAGGAGCAACTTTTTGCGGAGGTGGCATTTCATTTAAATCTTGAAACGTATTTGAGTGATACCAAATAGCGGGCATATAATCGGGAGTAGGGGCAAAATCATCAGGCCCAGAAATGTAGCCACAATATTTCTCGGCTTCTTGATAATTGTCTTTAGTTATTTCTACAATTTCATCTAATGGTGGTTCTCTAAGTAAATAAATAATCCGTTCTTTGTTGACGCCGCGGAGTAGAGAATTAATATCGACGGGTGATTGTTGCTGGTGTTTGCGTAAGCGTTCTAACCAAGATTGTTGCGGTGCTGGTTTGGGAAAATCAAATTGATACATTAGCAGAAAATCGGGTTTTTCTGCTAGTGCTTGCATTTGGATATTGCCCCAAGTTCCAAAGTGATGCGGGGTTTGTTGCCAAAGCCAATCGGCTCTAGTTTCTAAACCTCGGTAGCTGCTAATCATTCCTACTGTTTTGATGGTCATTTGTGGTTTGGAAATAAGGATTTGTTAGTTCACGCAGAGGAGGCAGCGCGTTGCGGGGGTTCCCCCGTTGTAGCGACTGCCGTCGCGCAGAGGCGCAGAAGGGCGGAGAGTAATCAGGAGTTTATGTTGATTTTTATAGGGAGGGAAGTAGAGATTTATCGACGTAGCTTAGGATTTTTGCGGCTCGGTTTTCCCAGGAAAATTGTTTGACAAATTCGATGCTTTCTGGATAGCCTTGTATTTTGCGGGGATGAGTTTCTAGAACTCGTTTTAAACTTTCGGCAAATTTGTTGGGGTTATCTGGTTCGCACCAGCCAGCTATGGATTGGGTATTTTGAAATTCAGTTAATGAGGGAATTTCTGTAGCAACGATGGGAGTTCCTGAGGCGAAGTAATCAAATAATTTTAAGGGAGATGTGAAAGTTGCGGCTTGTCCCGAACAATGGGGGTGAGCTAAAACATCTGCGGCTTGTAGCAAAGATGCTAATTCGTGATGCAAGATGTAGCCTAAAAATTTAATGTTATGAACCTGTTTTTCTTTAGCTAATTGTTGGTAGTGTTCGACTTCTGTTGGTTTACCGCCTGCACAAACAAATTGTACATCTGGGATTTGGTGAGCTACATCAATTAAGACATCAATACCTTTAAATTGCTGTATAGCTCCTGCATAAACTACTAATTTTTGACTATTATCTCGCAATAGTTTTTGACGCCATTCGGCTGCTTTTTCTGGTTGTCTTTCCATGAACAAGCGATTAAAACCGTTGTGCAACCTGATCGTTTTTTCTGGCGGCATCCCATTTTTAATCATGCTTTGACGGATAGTCTCTACAACTGTGACGGCAATTTGCAATAGAGGGCTGTTGACTATTTCTGCATCGAATGGTTTTTCTTCGTGGTGGTGATGTTCGTAAATTGCAGGAACACCATTTTTAATCGCAGCTTTGACAAAATTCCAGTTACGGCTGTGGACAATTTTGGTTGTTGGCAGTATATGAAAGGGTAAATAATATTTACAGGCAATGGTATTGGAATCTGTGAATTTGCTGGAAAAATGGTCAATCGGCCAAGGCATTGGTAAGGGAGAAACTTTTAATTTGTCATAGAGGTTGTAATATTTAATAAGTTCTGTTGGTGTTTTTTTGGGTTGAAAAGGACGCGCCAGATTCGCTAGATTAGTGGGGTTTACTTTTTTGTCAAAGTATACCAAAACTGTTGAGTAACCCAAGTTGGCGACGGCATTGGCAGCATTTGTAGATTGTACTAAATGAGCTTCTGGCTTTGGCAATTCATCGCCAATGAAGTAAACATAGTGTTTTTTATTATTAGTTTTCATATTTTTAAGCGCTAATGCTATCCTCAAATTTTTCTAAATTACCGAGTAGATAAATGGCAGATTCATAACTTTCAGAAATAAAATGAATTTGTTCTTCGAGGCTATGGAGTAAATTATCTGATACAGAACGAAGAGAGCTAAGGATGAGATTCAGAGAAGTCCGGAATTCGGCTGATATTTGATTAAAAGTTTGATAATGGCTACTGATGACGTTCTGATTTTGGTCGGAAAGAGAAAGCATTTGCCCTCTGATTTGCGAGTTAATAACGTCATCAAAAACATCAATGGTGTTGAGAATTCTCCAAGCTGATTTGTAAGAATCTTCAATTAATTCCTGCCGTTCTTGGGCATCATCTACTAAATCATCAAGTAATAACTGGAAAAATCCAATCATTGAGTTTAATTGCGTCCGAATTTCGTGAGAGATGCGGAGCAAACTTTGATTGTGTTTGGTAACAGTTTCAGGACGTTCGGCAAATTGCATCGAGTAGAGGCGCGAGTAGTAACCACCTTTTTGTAAAAGTTCTTCATGGGTTCCTACTTCTACTACTTGTCCTCGATCTAATACTGCAATTTGATCGGCTTTTTGAACTGTAGAAAGGCGGTGAGCAATTACTAATGTGGTACGATCGCGGCTGAGTTCGTCTAGTGCACCTTGTACTAAACGCTCGGAAACGGTATCTAAAGCGCTGGTAGCTTCATCTAAAATCAAAATTTCGGGATTTTGCACTAAGGCGCGGGCGATAGCTAATCTTTGCCTTTGTCCGCCAGATAACATTACGCCGCGATCGCCAATTAAAGTATCGAATCCCTGCGGTAATTTACTAATAAATTCATAAGCATTTGCCCGTTTGGTAGCTGTCAGAATTTCATCATCGCTAGCCTCTGGACACCCATAAGCGATGTTATTCTTTACCGAATCATTAAAAAGAAAGGTATCTTGACTGACAATTCCCATGCGCCGACGCAGGGATACTACATCAAATTCCCGTAAATCAACGCCGTCAATAGTAATAGCACCGGCGATGGGGTCGTAAAATCTCGGTAAAAGGTCTGCTATAGTCGATTTTCCCGCACCAGAACCGCCCACTAATGCTAAAGTCGTGCCACGCGGTAAATATAAATTGACATCTTTGAGAACTAACTTTTCATGACCGGGGTAAGCAAAGCACAGAGAATTAAAAGATACTCCCTCTTGTAATTTTGTGTAGGGAAGCTTTCCGTTGCCCATGAATGGCTTATTATCTAAGCTTAAAAACTCATTTGCTACATCCACACTGGCAGCGGTACTAGCAAAGTTACTGCGAATAGTATTGAGCTGAGAAAGTAATGGCAAGACTCGCAACAGCACTAATAAATATGTCAAAAGTACTGTAGAAAGCGAAGAGACTTCATTAGCAAAGAAAGTTTTACTCAAAATTACAATCCCTAGCAAAGCTGTAATACCCATCACTTCGCCGATGGGTGTAATTGCTTCTGAATTAACCTGAGATTGGAAATCTGCTTTTTCGCGATCGCGGATTAATTTTTGAATCCGTTCGTATTCTTTTTCTTCATTTCCTGTCGCCTTAACTAATCGAATTCCATTCAATGTTTCCAGTACAGAAATTGAATACGCTTTCGACATCTCACTCAGCATCTTCCCAAAAACTTTAGACCGGGAAATAGCATACTGATTGACTAACGTCACTAACGACAACAAAAGGGTAGCCGCAATCGTTAACTGCCAAGAAATTGACAACAATAAACCAACAAAAACTAAAATAGTGATTCCCAAAATCACTATTTTGACTGTACTCCCTACAGCACTAGCAGCACGTCCAATTTCTCCCCCAAGGCGGTTGATTAAATCGCCAACCTTAGTTTTTGCATAATAATCAATATCAATTTCTAGTAATATTTTTAATCCTGCTTCTCGCATATCCGCTGTCAGCTTGCGAGTTAGGGAACTCGATGCCAACGCGCTGGCATAAGTAGCTAAATTTTTTAAACTAATTGTGAATATAATTGCCCCAGCCATGATTCCGATTCGATAATTTTCTGGAGCATTATCAAACGGGGATATCATGCTTCTGAGGATGGGAGGGGCACTAGCTAAATCTACTTCTTGTCCAACAATTTTTAAAACAATAGGCACAATTAAAGCTGTGCTAATACCATTAAATAAAGCTCCAGAAAATCCTAACAATATTGTCAGCAGAATCAAACCTGGATAGGGTTTTGCGAATCTTAGTAGTAGTTTTCTGGTAGACATGGGCTATTTTGATTTATATGATTCACAACTTAGCTATTACTGACTTAAGCGTAGAAGCCATAGCCTCTATGCTAAAGTGTTCTACACATCTTTGTCTTGCTTTAATACCTTGCTGGTTTGCTGACTCTAAATTATTAAAAATAAATTGAATTTTTTCAGCAAGTTGTTCGGGACAAGCAGGCTCAACTAAATAACCAGTATCACCTAAAATTTGGGGAATATCTCCAACGCGTGTTGTTAATACAGGTTTAGCCATTGCCATCCCATCTGTCAACTTTAGAGGAAATTGAGCGCGAGTTTCTGGTGTATCTCGCTGGGGAACAACTACAATGTGAGCAGCTGCTATTAAATCGGGCATAACATCAGCTGGATACTTTGGTAGTTTGATAATCCAGCGTCCCCATTGTTGTTCGAGTTTGCGATCGTAATCATCATAAGGACTACCACCAACAATTACTAATCTCAAGTCTGGCTGATTAATTTTATCCAGGGCAATAAGAATATCTTCTAATCCTTTATAAGGTCTTGGTGCGCCAGGAAACATTAAAATTCGATATTCAGATAACCCATAACGGCTTCTACTTGATTCAGCATCGTATTGGGTGGGATCGAATAAAGAAGTATCTTTGCCATTAGGGACAAATACACCACCAAAACGCTGCTGCAAAAATTTAGTATGCACCGTTACAGCATTAGCTTGACTTATCAAACCTTCCATCCATTTCACATATAAAGGATGATGGGGATTTCTCAACGCACCGTCTGGCTTTAACAAATCTCTTGCTAATTGTTTGAATGCTGGATGATAACCCCAGTCATCGCCACCGTGCCAACTCAGTTCCCAATCATCTATATCCAAAATTAATGGTTTGTTGCTGAATATTTTTTTGATTAGGGCAACTCCAAAACTCGCTATTTGGGGCTTGATAGCATAAATTATATCTCCAGTGATTTTGGGCAAAATTTCTTGGATTTGCCCAAAAAAATCAGGAAAGTTCTTCCCAGGAAAATCGTAAATTTTTAACTCTGTTGGTAAATTTCTATATAAGTTGTTTCCAAATAAAAACCCCATAATTTCAACTTCATATCCTAAATTGATTAGGGCTGTTGCTATCAAGTATGCACGCAAAATAGCTGCACTTGATAAATCTGAAACCAACAGGGATATTTTTGAAAAATTTTTCACTATTTTTTTACTAGTTTTTATTTAGTGCGCCAGGGATTTGTAACTTGATTAGGTAAAAATACTTTAGCTAATCTATCAAAAATCCTTGTATATAAAGAACGGGTAACATTTTTAGCGTACTGTGGGCGATAAGGATAGGTACAGTGCAGGACTTTAATTTCACCCTCAACATTATAAGCATCCTGCCATTTACTCAGATAATTATAGGTAGGTGGTAGTATTTTCTTATGAGGGCGTACAGATGCGATCGCTGAAGCAAAAGCCCCTTGGTCTTTTAAAAGTAATTTATCTTGATTATTTTTGACAATCTCAAAATAATATTGAAACTTATCAAAAAATATCTGGTTGATTTCTGCTTTGCGAAAAGCTATAAAACCGCCATTATACTGCACGCTATCTGCTTGCAAAGGTAGCCCTACAGATTGCAAAATTGGTAAGACGTGTGGCAAAAGTTCTTCTTGTTTACCACGCAAGAGATTTGTTGCTTTACTAATCGAAGGTTGCACATCTTCAGTTAATAACAAATCGTATTCATCCATGTACTCAAATACGTCATTAATATCGGAAAGCAAGCAAATATCTGAATCTAGGTAAATAGTTTTATCAAATTCAGAAGCGGCATACAGAGCCAGTTTTGCTTGCCGTGACGCTAAAACAGTATTTTCATTTGTAGGGACAGGCTTTAAAATTACATTTTTGAAAGCCTTAAGTAAAGGATAAAGAACTGCTGGAACTTGGTCAATTAAAATAATTATGGGTTCCTGATGAAACTTTCTAACCGCAGCTAAGAAATGAATACAATCTTGAAAAGGGTAAAGCCCAGTTAAAATTGTAATAAAACCTCTGGTTTCTGTTCGCATAATTTTAATAATTCATCAGTATTACTTGTTATTCATTCTCTTGAAAGTAAATCGGAAAAAATTTTCTATGTTTCGTTATAAATAAAGGCGATAGAATAGAGTTTGGTCGAATATCAACTTGAGAATTTATTAATTGTAAGCCCAAAAATAATCAATCAAATCTAGCGTTGCATTTAGAGATTTTCCCAGAGAAATTTTACTGATAAATTCATCTCAAGTTGACTTTATTTAAGTATAATTACCGTAAAAGCACGGTTGTATATTATCATAGTTAAAATTGCAGTAGACTTGTCATAAATTAAGTATAAATACTTGAAATATCTTGCACAGGTAGCATTATTACTTAGCTCAAATGTAAGCTGACTACTCAATACTAAACATTTATGTTGTAAGGGAGACAGAGGTAATGCAGGTAATCCGTCTGGAAGCACTCTCAGACAACTACATATTTTTGTTACACGACTCCAAACAAAACATTGCTGCTGTCGTCGATCCAGCAGAAGCTCAACCAGTATTAAACAAACTGGCAGAACTAAATGCCGAGTTGGTAGCAATTTTTAACACGCACCATCATCACGATCATGTAGGTGGTAACAAGCGGTTAATCCAACAATTCCCGCAGTTAATAGTTTATGGGGGAGCCGAGGATCGTGGTAGAATTCCCGGACAGCAGGTGTTTTTGCAAGAAGGCGATCGCGTACAGTTTGCAGACCGCATAGCTGAAGTTCTCTTCGTTCCCGGACATACCCGAGGGCACATCGTTTACTATTTTCCCCCCGAAAAACCTGGCGAAACGGGCGAATTATTTTGTGGCGATACTGTATTTTCCGGAGGTTGCGGTAAGTTATTTGAAGGAACACCAGCACAAATGGTAAATTCTTTAAGCAAAATTCGCTCTTTGCCAGATAATACACGCGTTTGGTGCGCCCACGAATACACTTTAAGAAATCTCAAATTTGCTTTAACTCTTGACGGTGAGAACGCGGAGTTACAAAAATACTTCCATCAAGTCGAAGCTTATCGGAGTCGAGGAGAAGCCACTATTCCCTCACTGCTGGGAGTCGAGAAGCGCACCAATCCCTTTTTACGTTGGGATTACCCATCATTACAATCGGCTGTTAACAGGAGCGATGCAGTTCAAAGCTTTGCACGTATTCGGGAAATGAGGGATAACTTTTAGTTATTGGGCATTGGTCAGTGGGGACTGGTGAGTAGTGACTGGGGACTTGGGATTGAGAGGTGTGGGAGGAGCCAGAAGCATAAATTAATTCTCTTTCTCTCCACGCTTCCCCATCTTCCCATCTTCCCAGTCACCAGTCCCCAGTCCCCATTCCCCATTCCTTCAACTTTCTAGCGGGAATAGTTGCGATCGCCCCCTGCGTTTCGCTAGGATCTGTAAGCTTTAGGGTATAGGCAAAGGCGCTCTTAATACACCACTGACGTTGTGAGCTATTCTGGCGAAACCCAAATTAATCATATCTTACAGGAAAATCGAAAAACGATGGCGAAACGCGTGCAGTTAGTTTTAAATCAAGATATTAGTAAGCTGGGCAAATCTGGCGACTTAGTGGAAGTAGCTCCTGGCTACGCTCGTAATTACCTGATTCCTCAGAAATTGGCTACCCATGCCACTCCTGGTATTCTCAAACAAGTAGAACGCCGTCGCGAACAAGAACGTCAACGGCAATTAGAACTCAAGCAACAAGCACTTGAGCAAAAAGCAGCTTTAGAAAAAGTTAGCAGCTTAACAATTGCTAAGCAAGTTGGTGAAAACGAAGCTATTTTCGGTACAGTTACCACCCAAGATGTTGCAGATGCAATTAAGGCAGCTACCAGTCAAGAAGTAGATCGTCGCGGCATTACCATTCCCGATATTAACCACCTTGGTACTTATCAAGCTGAAATCAAGCTGTTTTCGGATGTAACAGCGCAAATTGATATTCAAGTCGTGGCTAGTTAAGTTACGTAGCGGGATTAGGGAGATGGGGGAGACATGGGAGATAAGGAAGACAAGGAGAATAATTCTTAACTCCTAACTCCTAACTTATAACTCCCCACTCTCAACTAGCTTTCATCTCAAACTAAAATCGTTTTATGGCTGAAGAACTGAGTTTTCAAGGGATAGGAAGCGATCGCTTACCACCCCAAAATATTGAGGCGGAAGAAGCGATTTTGGGGGGTATTTTGCTAGATCCAGAGGCGATTAGTCGAGTTAGCGATCGCCTTGTTGCCGAAGCATTTTATATTAGCGCTCACAAAGATATTTATCAAGCAGCAGTCAGACTCCACGCACAAGGTAAACCCACAGACTTGCTCTCAGTTACAAGTTGGCTAACTGACCGCGATTTACTAGCGCGGATTGGTGGTCGAAATAAATTAGCAACTTTGGTAGACCGTACAGTTTCAGCTGTAAACATTGACGCCTTAGCAGGGTTAGTGATGGAAAAATACCTGCGGCGACAATTAATTAAAGCTGGTAATGAAATTGTGCATCTCGGTTACGAAACAGAAACCGAATTACCAATAGTTTTAGACCAAGCAGAACAGAAAGTTTTCAGCGTTACTCAAGAGCGTCCGCAATCAGGTTTAGTTCATATCGCTGATACTCTGATTAATAATTTCCAGGATATTGAAGATAGAAATCAAGGTATTGCTTTACCTGGAATACCCTGCGGATTTTATGATTTAGATGCCATAACTAGTGGCTTTCAACGTTCAGATTTAATTATTGTTGCTGCGAGACCGGCAATGGGAAAAACGGCCTTCTGCTTAAACCTTGCTCATAATATTGCCGCTTCTTATAAATTACCAATTGCTGTTTTTAGTTTAGAAATGTCCAAAGAACAGCTGACACAACGTTTGTTAGCTAGTGAGGCGCAAATTGAAAGTGGTTATCTGCGGAGTGGACGTCTGAGCCAAACACAATGGGAACCTTTAAGCCGCGCTATTGGTATCCTTTCGGAGATACCAATTTATATTGACGATACGCCGAATATTACTGTTACACAAATTCGTAGTCAAGCAAGACGACTGCAAGCAGAACAGGGAACTGAATTAGGATTAGTTGTAATAGATTACTTACAATTAATGGAAGGAGCAGGCGATAATCGCGTACAAGAATTATCAAAAATTACGCGTCAACTCAAAGGTTTAGCGCGTGAATTATCTGTACCAGTTATTGCTTTATCTCAGTTAAGTCGAGGGGTGGAATCTCGTACTAATAAACGCCCGATGTTGTCAGATTTACGCGAAAGTGGAAGTATCGAACAGGACGCGGATTTAGTAATCATGTTATACCGGGATGAATACTACTCTCCAGATACACCCGATCGCGGCATTGCAGAAGTAATAATAGCCAAACACCGCAACGGGCCCACAGGTACAGTGAAACTTTTATTTAATCCCCAATTTACCAAGTTTCAAAATCTAAAAATTTGAACTGGGCATTGGGCATTGGGCATCGGGAGGTGTGGGAGCAGAGGGGGGCATAAATTCTCTTTCTCCCCACACTCCCCACACTCCCTATCTTCCCCTGCTTCCATGCCCGATTTTTACTTAACTCCTAACAATTCCACATCAAACAACAGGGTAGCGTTGGGTGGAATTACGCCACCGGCACCACGGGGGCCATAACCTAACTCTGAGGGGATAATTAGCTGACGACGACCGCCTACTTTCATGGTGCTAAGTCCTTCGTCCCAACCTTTGATTACTTGTCCAACGCCGATTTTAAATTTGAAAGGTTGACCGCGATCGCGCGAACTATCAAACTTAGTACCATCTTCTAAAGTGCCGGTATAGTGAACCTCTACCGTTTGCCCGCGTTCAGGAGTCGCCCCAGTCCCTTCTTTTAACTCAATGTATTTTAATCCAGAGGGGGTGGTGACGGCATTGGCATCAGACATAGTATCACTCGCAATTAAGATATTGTTTTCAGTTAAAATTGTGGGCGCTGGCGGTGTTGAGGTTAACTGGTCAGCAATGGCAGTATTCTGTTTGCTGCCTACTTGCCCCACAACCAAAAGCACAACAAACACCGCTATGAACGCCACACTCAGGAAAATTGCTTTCAAAATCAGTTCTCCCTACTTAGGTAGCCTGGTAAAAACATTACCAAAAGGACACATTTAGTTTAAATCACAAAGGACACCCTAACGCCAAAGCTTATTTTCTAAATCGCGCACTTGACGTTCTAAACGGTCAATTCTACCCCGAAGTTCGTCAACTTCCGACTGACGAGCCACCCCCAAATCCTGCATCATATTTCGCATCTGTCGTTGCATCTGGGCGTCCCAGTTTCCTTGCTCGGACTTTAACTGTTGAGCAATATCATCTATAACCGCCTTGGCTTGTTCGGGATTGAGCTTACCATCTTTGACCAAATCATCGCTGACTTGGCGCAGTTTCTCTGCCACTATAGACGTTGTGCCAATACCCATCATCATTAGCTGTTGCAACCAATTGTTGCTGTCCATACTCCCTATCCTCTTAAATTTATTTCAAACAGCCGGCCGTAGCTCCTGAGTGTACGCGATCGAGCTATGCTAAAAGCGTAGTTTTACTCTAGCCTACAGCTCTATTTTGGCAAATTGCCGAGCACAGGCATCAAAGCACGTGGTTATAGAACTCCTCAAGTTTCAAGTCGCCCCTGAACAGGAAAATTTTATCCAGAAAGATGCAGAAATTGGGACAACAGCACTAGCTCAGTATTCTGGATTTCTTGGTAAAGAGGTTTGGCTTAACCCCAACGACTCTTCAGAAATTATCTCGATCGCAAACAAGCAGGAATTTAAGAAGAACGTCGTAATATTATAGAGAATTTGCTACGAGCTAGGTTTGGTTCTTTAGATGGGGAACTAAGAAGAATTATTGAACCTTTATTGGCATTATCTCCAGAGGAATTTACCCCTTGATTATTGCAATTATCTCGAGAATATTTATTAAATGGTTCTTGAGGAATATATGATAACTCTGGTGAGATTAAAAATATCCCATCATTTAACTCATAACCGCTACCATGACAGTTGTACCCAACAACGATCGCTTGCAACCCATTAACCTGTTTGAGTACGAAAAACTCGCACCACAGTATCTATCACAAATGGCCCTTGATTACTACAGTAGTGGCGCTTGGGATGAAATTACGTTGCGAGACAATCGTATTGCTTTTGAGCGTATCAAGCTACGACCTCGGGTATTAATCGATGTTAGCGATCGCCATCTCAATACCTCCATTTTAGGACAACCCCTGCAATTACCTTTATTGATTGCACCGATGGCTTTTCAATGTCTGGCTCATCCTGATGGAGAAATTGCCACCGCCTTAGCTGCGGCATCAGCTGGTGTGGGTATGGTGTTAAGTACAATGGCAACAAAAAGCATTGAAGAAGTAGCAAGTGCCTGCGAACAATTTCCTGATTCCCTGCGCTGGTTCCAGCTTTACATCCACAAAGACCGAGGATTGACTCGTGCTTTAGTAGAAAAAGCCTATAAAGCAGGCTATAAAGCACTTTGTCTCACTGTAGATGCACCAGTTCTCGGACAGCGCGAAAAAGATAGACGTAATGAATTTGCTTTACCCCTAGACCTACATCTAGCTAATCTTGCAACTATATCAGGGTTAGATATTTCCCATGAAAAAGGCGAATCTGGGTTGTTTACTTATTTTGCCCAACAGCTAAATCCAGCAGTAACTTGGAAGGACTTGGAATGGTTGCAGTCCATATCTCCACTACCCTTAATACTCAAAGGAATTTTACGCTCCGATGATGCATTGCGGGCTGTAGAATATGGAGCCAAAGCAATTATTGTTTCCAATCATGGAGGCAGACAACTCGACGGTGCGATCGCTTCTTTAGATGCCTTAGCTGAAATAGTACCAGCAGTCAATGGTAGGCTAGAAGTACTGTTGGATGGAGGTATCCGTAGGGGTACAGATATTCTCAAAGCTCTGGCATTAGGGGCAAAAGGAGTACTCATCGGCAGACCTATTTTGTGGGGACTAGCGATTGCAGGACAAGCCGGCGTATCCCGTGTCATCTCACTTTTACAAGAAGAGTTAAGTCTGGCAATGGCACTTAGCGGCTGTGCTAACTTGCAGGATATCGATCGTAGTTTATTAATGTTTCCACATCTTTAAGCAGCGAAATTCGCCAAATCAAGACAAGATAAGCTTTGAGTACGTTATCGTTCTGCCAAACCCTGACATTTGATGTAGCAGCTATTAATCAAGCAAACTTTGAGATAAATCTTGAAATTTGTTGTTGCAAAATCGCAAAATAGGTTATAATAGTGAAGTTGAATATAAGGGCGGGTGGCGAAACTGGTAGACGCACCACACTCAAAATGTGGCGACCTTGCGGTCATAGGAGTTCGATTCTCCTCCTGCCCATAAGCAAAAAATTATTCTGTTGTATTAAGCTTCGATCGCGGGATGATAATCATTTGGATTGTCAAAACCTGCAATCCAGGCAGCTGCTTGATGGCAAGTTTGCATATATGGGGGAACGCGCAGGATATGAATATGTCTTGTAGATGGACAAGTTACTTTTAAAACCATAAACGGCTCGTCATCTTCAAAAGGAATGCAGATAAGTTGACGTTCTCCACCAGCATCTTTATCCCGATGACGGACTAATCCTCCTACTTGCTGCAAAAATGTTTCGTACCCCAAACGTTCGATCGCTACGCGGCGTAACTCAACATTCTCCATACTGAGAATATCTTGCCCGGTTAGGGAGTCCGATCCAAAAGCAATGGCATCGCTGACTTGGACGCCTCGCCAGCGTAAAACAAAACCGTGCCCTTCAGGTAGACTCGTAATGCCACTCCCAGCTAGCTCAATCCAATGAGTAACGTGAAGACCTGTAGAAAGAGCCGTGAGGTTCGTGCAATCGCTAATATCGAGACTTTCACAGGTGAGATTTTCAGGTAAATTGTAAAGTTGCGACGCACCGCTTAAATCTAGATGACCTAAAACGCGCATCCCATCCCATGCGCGATTTTCAAGAATGAGTTTTCTAGCACGTTCAGCCGATACAGGCTCGTGGGTTTCTTTTGGGCGTTGCTGAACTGGCTTATTTGGCACGCGCCCATTTGACATTATTTTCAGCATTAGTCCGCGACCTCTACGTAAGCCTCAGGGCGGTATTCACGTTGTCTCCAGACGCGGTAAAACCCTTTGGTTAATTCAATCGGCCGGTGTTCTTCGTGAACTAAAGTAGCAGTTGGTTCTTTAACCTCAAGAAAAAGCTCGCTACCATTTACCCACAACTGAACAGCATCAGCTTGCTGAATACGATGGCTGTGCCCTGTGAGTTCACCATAAGCCAGAGTTGCACCTACATGCTTTTGAGCATTAACTGGTAAGGTATCAATACGTCTGAGGAGAACGTCGCCATGTCTGTAGATAACACCAGTTTGGCTATTTTGCAAGTTATTACGGTTATTAAACATGCTTTTATTATACAAGACCTTTCTCAATCGCTTAACTAAACAAATTAATGCTCGACTAATTTGTTCAGTTAGGCGATTGTTAAGAAATCTAAAAACAAAACTTCAAGCGATACCTACGGCATGTTACACCTATTTAGCTTCACTTGAAGATTAATTATGGCTATAAAAACCAGAAATTCCGAGCTAACTTGTACAATCAAAAAACACTTTTAGACTAGACTAGTTCTTCAATATTTTGCTGTTCTCGCACAGGTGATTCACTAAAGACAGCTGCATATAACCATCCTGCTAAAATAGCACCCAAGATAGGAGCTAACCAGAACAGCCAGACTTGCGAAAACAGTTCTACACCTGCAAACAGAGCAACTCCAGTACTACGGGCAGGATTAACCGAGGTATTAGTTACAGGAATGCTAATTAGGTGAATCAAGGTGAGTCCAAAACCAATTGCTAATGGTGCAAATCCTTTAGGAGCGCGGCTATCAGTCACACCCAGAATAATCAATAGAAACATGAAAGTCATCACAACTTCAGTGATGAAGCAAGCAAACAGCGTATAACCACCAGGAGAATGAGTACCAAAGCCGTTCGTAGCCAGTGGGTTAGAGCCACTCAGCGTAAATCCAGTTTTGCCGCTAGCAATCAGGTATATAATACCCGCAGCAACAGCTGCGCCGACCACTTGGGAGACGATGTAAGGTAGTAAGTCAGACCCCGGAAAACGCTTACCTGCCCACAGTCCAAACGAAACAGCTGGGTTGAAATGACCGCCAGAAATATGGCCCAAAGCATAAGCTCCTGTAAGGACAGTCAGCCCAAATGCCAGGGATACACCTACTAATCCAATACCCAATGGGAAAGAAGTATTCTCGCTGATTTTTGCAGCATCTGCTGTGTAGGCGGCAGCTAGAACAGCACTACCACAGCCACCTAAAACAAGCCAAAATGTACCAATAAATTCGGCTAAGCAACGTTTCGTGAGAGACATTTTGAGAAAACTCCTTAATTCAGATACAAATGAGAAACTGAATATTACGAGCTGGTAGTTCTGCTACAGAATGTTTGAGACATTTCTGTTAGCTGTAAATCAATGAAGCCTGTTTTGTTATGAAATTCAATAGAAAAAATTAAAACTTAATTTTTTCTGCAATCAATTAACTTGTAGTTGTCAGAGAAAAACATACCAGAAAAAATAAATTTATAGAAAAAGTACCTATTTTTTTAATAATTTTATTTAGTTATAGCAAGATGATTTGATTTATGAAGATTAGTTGCAGAGGCAGAGAAATATTAAAAGATGTAATCTCATATTAGGTTGAAGACTTATAACACGATACGCTGAAGTTAGAGTCAAAAAGTTTAATCTACCTATATTGGGGAGCTAAGGCTTTGGACGGGTTTACTGGCCCAAAACAAGTGAGGTTGGAAGAAGGAAACCCAAGTCTCTAGAATTATCCTCAACTCAATCGTATTGATCGAATCGCCAAGGCTGACACACAAACATACCAGAGGCAAAGAGAAGTCCGAGCGAAGGATTTCTCGCTCGGACTTTTGACAAAATCTACAATTGAATTTATTCGTCAATTTGCCATGAATCTTTAATTATTTCTTCATCTAGAATTTTCTTAGGACGCACAATAATAATGATTTGTCCTAATAAAGGAATTTCTGGCTCAGTTTCAAACCATTGAAAATCTAATTCACCACCGTTATCAACTACAAAATAGTTGGAAGCGTCCCATTGGCGTTGGGCGCGATCTACTACTATTAACACTGATTCTACGTGACCTTGGTTTTGCTTGGGCAAGCGATCGCCAGAAGCTAAAATCGCTACTGGATCTTCGGCTGCCAATAGTACTTGCCAACCTGGTAAAGACACCCAAGCTTGCTCTCCGGCAAACTTGACTATGCGAAATGGTTCAATTTCTGTAATTACGGGTACAGCTTTTAAATCCTGTGGTGATAATGGCAACTCGCCTACCAGTGGCACAATTCGAGGCAATTGTTCCTCAGATTCCAAGCGGTAAAAAGGTAAAATTGGAGCCGGACGCTTGGGAACGGTAGTGAAATCAGTTAATAATTGTTCGATTTGTTTCCTGGCTGTTGGCGTGTGAGCAAAACGCAAACCTTTGGCAATTAAGCGCGATCGCTCCTGTAAATCTGAGTTTTGCCGTGCTAATTTCCAAGCTTGGTGAGCAACTGCATCCCCAGGATGTCGAGAAAATCCTTCTGGTAAAGTACGCAAATAAGAAAATTCTTTCATTGCCTTGGCAACTTCCCGCGCTTCATCTGGATCGAGTTTGTGGATGAAGATCAGTTCTGCGGCGGCGGCGCGTTCTTCTTGAGTCAGCAAGCGTAACTCATATAAAATATCACTACCACGCGTGCTGTAGTGCGATCGCACCGCTTCCGAAACTTCAAATTTTTCTAAAGAATTGTAAACTTGAGAACCAACAATTACCTGGTTTTGTTGAATCGGTTCAAATCCAGTAGCTTCAAAAATTTCTTGGGGATTGTAGCCAGCTTTTTGCAACGAGGCGATGGCGTTTCCCCATTCCACCCAATTGCCCTGCTTTTGCCTCAATTTTCGCAGTAACTCTTGCGCTACATCGCTGTTAGTATTTTCGGTGTTCTGAGTGTTGGGTGGTAGATCGGTCATAAATCAGTGTGTGAGCTTCAACTTGAGAGGTTGATTAATACCTCATGAGCAAGTTTTATTCTAATCGATCGACTGCCCACAGCTCCTGCGTTGAGTTCATTTGTAGTAACTTCAGCTAAATCGCTAAGATTTTTCAACAAAAAATCTTTTTCGTCCCCAGGAATTAAATGTGTCTAAAAATATGATTTAACTCCGTAAAAACCCATGAGAGAATACAGCTATTCTCAATTAAGCTTGGTATGGAATATAACAAGATAATCAAATATTTAAGGGAAATATCTTATGGATAATCCTAGTCTCGAAATAGATAAAATCCAGTATCAAGTGATGACTCTCGAAAGACCAAAGAAGCTAAAAATTCTCGTAGTTGATGATGAGCCAGATAACCTCGATCTGCTTTATCGCACTTTTCGACGCGACTTTAATGTTTTGAAGGCTGATAGTGGGGTAAATGCCCTACAAGTTTTGGCAGCAGAAGGAGAGGTAGCTGTAATTATCTCCGACCAACGGATGCCAGAAATGAAAGGAACTGAGTTCCTGAGCAAGACTGTACCTCAGTTTCCGGATACAGTGAGGATAATTCTCACGGGATTTACTGATATTGAAGACTTAGTAGAGGCGATTAATGCCGGACAAGTCTACAAATATATTACTAAGCCTTGGGATCCAGGGGAGCTAAAGGCGGTAGTCCAAAGAGCAGCAGAAACCTACGACTTGCTCAAGCAACGTACAGAAGAATTACGCCGCGCTCATGCTCAAATGGCGCTGTTGAGCGTTTTGGTGCAGGTAACTCAAGCAGCTTCTAGCTTAGAAGAAACTCTTAGCCCGATCGCTAGAGCTTTTGCGGAAACTTTTGGTACTCAGTCCTGTATTATACAGCTTATAAATGGAAATACTCTGCTGGAAACTCAAGGAAGTTACAGCGATACAGGTGCAATAGAAAACTGGCTTTCCCAAGATCCACTGATACAAGAAGCGATCGCCACAGGGAAAATCCAAGTTTCCTTTAATGTTCTGAAAGATACTAAGTTAAAAGAAGCTACTCACTACCAAAACAGTGGCGTACAAGCACATTTAGCGATGCCGATTAGCTACCGCGATCGACTATTGGGCGTATTATCCCTACAGTGGAAACAACCGTGCATTTTGCGAGAAGATGAATTAAAGCTGATTGATTTATCAGCGCAACTCGTAGCGATCGCTTTGACTAGTAGTCGCTGCCATCCAACCATTGCCTAGTTGTCATTAGTCATTTGTCGTCTCTTACAAAGTTCTGTGACGCTCGCGGACTCGCTACCGCTACGCTAACGCCGGAAGCCGGCGCTCAACGCCACTTGCTTTCCGACGCAGGGCGACAGGAACGCAGTGGCTCGACTTTGCGCTTTGTGGTCTCTTACAAAGTTATGATGTCTAACGACAAGCCACCCTAGCCTACGGCAAGCCGCTTCTCTACGAGACGCTCCGCGAACGCGTCTACGGGTGTCTGCGGAGGAAACCTCGGCTCATACTTTGCGCTTTGTCCTTGGTAAATAACCAATGACTAATGACTAACGACCAATGACTAATGACTAACAACTAATGACTAACGATATTCAATCCATTTTTAACCGCATTGCTCCAGTTTATGACCAGTTAAACGATTGGTTGAGTCTAGGACAACACCGAATATGGAAAGAAATGGCAGTCAAATGGAGTGCTGCTAAACCGGGTGATACTGCACTAGACTTGTGTTGCGGTAGTGGCGATTTGGCTTTACGTTTAGCACGGCGTGTGGGAGTAACAGGACGGGTGTACGGAGTAGACTTTTCTTCAAACTTGCTAGAAACTGCCAAGCAACGTTCGCAACAGCAGTACCCCCAACCTGCGATTTCTTGGGTAGAAGCCGACGTGCTAAATTTGCCTTTCGACGATAACCAATTTGATGCCGCAACAATGGGCTATGGTTTAAGAAATGTTAAAGATATTCCCCGCAGTTTGCAGGAATTACACCGGGTGCTGAAGCCTGGTGCTAAAGCTGCAATTTTAGACTTTCATCGTCCGAGTAACCATCAGTTACGCAGCTTTCAACAGTGGTATTTAGACAATTTCGTGGTGCCAGTTGCCGATTATTTGGGCTTAAAAGAAGAATATGCTTACATCAGTCCCAGCTTAGATCGGTTTCCTATTGGCAAAAAGCAAGTAGAGTTAGCTTATGAAGTTGGTTTTGCTGTTGCCACACACTACCCCATTGCGAACGGTATGATGGGAGTGCTAGTAGTCAACAAAAATCAGTGAGGAGTTAGGAATTAAAAGTTATGAATTATGAGTAGTAATAAATTCTCATTGAGAACTTATCATTCTTAACTCCTAACTCTTAACTCCTAACTTCTAACTCCTCCTCCCAACTCTTAACTTTTTTTATTCTTCCCTTGGACTGGTCTCATCTTTGGCTTTATGTTTCTCCCCCTGTACTGGGTGGAATTATTGGCTATTTTACAAATGATATAGCCATAAAAATGTTATTCCGTCCCTACCGAGCAATTTACATTGCTGGACGAAGAGTACCCTTCACCCCTGGATTAATTCCCCGCAACCAGGAACGTCTGGCTTTGAATATTTCCAACACAATCATGGGGTCGTTACTAACGCCAGAAGAATTGCAAAATCTGGCACGACGTTTGTTACAAACAGAGCGCGTGCAAGGAGCAATTCTTTGGTTATTGCGGCTGGCGATCGAACAAATCAAAACAGATAAAAATCAAAAAAGTGCTAAAATTGTAGCCGGAATTCTGCGGGATTTACTAGGAGAATCGTTGCCAAGACTACTGAAGGTTTTGGCACGGCGAGAAGACTTTTTAGAATCGCAGATCAATCAAATTTTTGACCAGATATTATTGGAATTTCAACTCACGGAAGAACAAGCTACGCGGCTTGCTGATTGGTTGTTGCAAGTGGTTTTACCGCCAGATGTATTGCGACAAGCAATAGTTGATTTTTTGACCGATCGCACAATTCAAATTATTGATGAAGGCTTTCGAGAAAAAACCAGCGGTACTTACTGGGTAGTCGCAAATTTGTTTGGTTTGCGTAATACTCTGACGCGACTTAGGACTTTTTGTTTAGATGAAAAAGAGGCTACTAATGCCCGGTTGCAGGAATTAACTCATGATTTGCAAATGCGCGATCGCATTCGCAAATTACTGCAAAATTTATCATTACAAAACTTGCCTATTGGAACGGTACGTCAACTACGAAAGACCACGCGTGAAAGTGTCCGTCATTACCTGCAAACAAGTGGCAGCGATTTACTACAAGGGTTAACTGATTCTGTGGATTGGGAGAACATTGCTGTAGTATTATTAAACCGCCTAAGTACTTCGCCTGTTGTCAATACTTCTTTAGAAGTAATGAGTCAAGAATTGGCTTTAATTTTAGAGAAGTATTTAGAAAAAGATTTAGAGGCAATTGTGGCACAAGTAATTCCAATATTGTCTATAGATCAAGTGATTGTTGACCGTGTAAAATCTACTTCTCCTGCGGATTTGGAAGATGCTATTGAAGGAATTGTCAAAAATGAATTGCAGGCAATTGTAACTTTAGGTGGTATTTTAGGCTTTGTTGTCGGATTATTTCAAACAGGGTTTTTACTTTTCAACCAATTATGAATTACTCTGCCCTCAGCTGTTGCTTAGAGGGCAAAGTTCAACTAATCACAATCTCTTAACTTCAACTCAATTAGCGATAGTGGGTTGCACAAATCGCTTAATTTCACCACAGGCAATATACGACTTGCCATCAGGCGCGATTTTAATTTCATCGACAACGTAAAGCATTCCTTCTTCACGAACTGACCGCGGAAAACGCATGTTCCAATTCGGTTCGTATCCGTCAGACACTACTCTAGCGCGGAGCTTGCTACCATCTTTAACGCACTGGACTAGAACGCCATCTTTTATAGTATCAGTTGTGGGTAAGTCGGCAGCACTAGCAGGGCCTTTGGACGCTTTGCCACTGCTAAATGACCTCGATTGTGTGGGGGCAACAAAGATATCTGCTTCACCAGGTCGAGCCAGACGGGTGATGTTACCGCGCACGCGGTAGAAACTGCCATCGCTGGAAAGTTCCAACCCTTCAACTACATAGCGTGCGCCCTCAGCACGGATCGCTCTGGGAAACTGCACATTCTTGGTTAAATCGTAGCCATCAGAGATGACTTTGATTCGGAGTTTACCGCCTTCACGCACGCAGTGTAGCTCTACACCCGAACCGACTTCATTGACAACAGGCATCGCATAAACTTCATCGCCAGCCGTAACACCTCGACCCACTAAATCGCTGCGATTGCGCGTCATCGTCTGGAAGCTCTGATCCCGCAGTTCCTTACGTCCGGCATTTCCCAAAGCTTTTTGGGCGATGCGACCTGCAAAATACTCTAGCTGATCTATCTCTTCAGCAATTTCAAAATTCTCATTCAATCCTTTATCGCGCAAATCTTTGACTAGCGCCCGGAGGATTTGCTCGGCTTCTTCATGTTTGCCATGTTCGGCTAAATCGAGGGCTGTTTCTTTAGCTTTGGCGATGGTGAGGCGGCTGAGTTCGAGGATGATATGGCTCGAAGAGGCAAGAGCTGCTTCTTCAATGGTGCCGACTTTGGCGACGACATCTGCTGTGCCGGACAGACTTTGAATGACATCATTTTGCACAACATCAGCACTGTAATGCAGTTTCATCACAGGTAATTCGCCAACTTGAGCAGAGGATATCTCTAGACTCAACCCTAAAAGTTTGTCTTCACCTTCGTAAAGTTCTCCCAAGGCGATCGCAGTTTGATCGGTTTTATTCTGGCTGACTTTAGCCAAACTTAGGGTATCTATGAGGCTGACACCAGGAGCCAACTCAAGTGTTAAGTTGAGATTCTGACCTACTACTGCTCTAAGACTATCTAGCTCAATACTAAAGACTTCAGTTGCTTCATCGATGCTCTGGATGAAGTAGAAATTCCCATTAGCAGCCCTTGCCATACCGATGAGCAAGTCTTCATTGAAACCTTGGTCGAAACCCAAGGTAGTTGTAGTAATGCCTTCCTCAGCTTTTTGTGCTGATGTCGTTGTGAGTATTTTCGGGTCTTGAATGCCCATATTGACATGACCGTCGGTAAGCAACAGAACGCGGTTAATTTTTTGCGGATCGAGTTGGTTTTTGACATGTTCGCAGCCTTTGAGCCAGCCGCCAGATAAGTTAGTAATACCGCCTGCTCTAACTTTTTTAATAGAATTCTTGAGTGCAGCTTTATCTTTCACAGGCTGAGGCGCTATAACTGTGTCCACCTCATCGTCGTAAACAACCACTGAGAGAATATCGTCTGGCTCAAGTCGATCCACCACAGATTCAGCGGCTCTGAGCGCATGATGCAAAGGAGCGCCTGCCATAGAGCCTGAACGGTCAATTACTAAGGAAAGATTCAGGTTACGTCGGGAAGATTCAGCTATGTCAGCACGAAAACGTAGCAGAATATTAACCTTTAATGAAGAGCCTGCTGGTAAGATAGCCTGGTCAAAGTCGTAACTTGTCTTGAGCATTTTGTATACCCCTTCGAGTTTCTGTGATGAGCTAAAAGCCTGATGTTGCTGCGATAGCCAGTGCTGTTTTTAGTTTACCCAGAAATCAGTGTACTCAGTGTTTAAGTGGTCATATAATGTAAATTTTTATATCTATGTTCTCAGCGATGTCATATCAGTTTGAAAAAACAATGCCATAGATAGGGGTACTGAGTCACATCCTATGCAACTAGACAAGCTAATCAGCAAATTAGCGATGAATAAGTATTAAACTTTGCTAATAAATGCAGGTGAGTTGTTATTATTCTAAATAAATTGAATTTATAATTATCTAATTATCAGTTGCTTCTCGTAAAGTAGATCTACTTTATTTTTAGGATTATATTTATAACGAATAGATTGAAACAAATCAGGGTTGATAATTTTCATATATTCATACCTTTCATCACGAATAAATACCTTTGATTCATAAGCATTTGCAATTGATAAAATCATGTTAGTAAGGCTGGTGTATTTGACAATGATCTCTGGCTCGTCGAAACCAATTGTAATTATTGGCAATTCTTTTAAAGTCTCACAAACTGCAAAATAATATTCTGCACTATTATCATTAGCAAATATAGGGAATGCTTTGATATCTGAATCGAGAAAATAGTCTTCAAAATTTTGATATAATGTCAGCGCTCCATTCAGAGAAAAAAGTGATGACCCGCCAAAAATACTATTATTTTGGCTACCATTACGCCATTGGAAAATTTCGTAAACTTCATGTGATAGTTTAAAGGGTAAATCTGCGATTTTTTTAGTTATTTCCCCATAACTTAATCCTGGTGATAAAGAAGAAGCAATGTCTGGATAGTGTTCATCTAACCAAACAAATATTCGATGGAGTCCTTCTGTAAGAGATGACATGAGCTTAGATAAGCATTAAGTTAAGGATAATTTTATTTTAATGTGCGTCAAGGAAAATCTAACCACAGAGGACACAAAGGAATAAGAGTTTGAGAGGTTTTTGCGTAAGTAATACTAAGATTGAAATTTCAGTTTTGGAGTTAAAAGGCTCAAAGTTCGAGTTCAAAGGTGCAACTTTGAGGTTCAAATCAAAACGTCAAACTCCCCCATCCTAGAGACGCAAAGTTACACACAAAGCGCAAGAACCGCTATATTCAAAAAGAATAAACCTACTGTTACTGTGCCTCAAGAACATCTCGATTCAGAAGTATTGCAGCGATCGCCCGTATCATCTCTACGGGCAGAAGCCATCGCACGCATCCGCAATAGTCTGCGCCCCGGACAGCAACAAATGGCTGATTGGCAATCCGGGCCTTTGGCTGTTTCTGCGGTTCCTGGTGCTGGCAAATCCACTGGGATGGCGGCGGCAGCGGCGATCGCACTTGCACGTCAGTACGAGCGTTCTGCCCAGTCCCCCGCAATTTTGCGCCGTCAGTTGGTGGTTGTCACCTTTACTCGCTCCGCTGCTGCCAATATTAAAGCCAAGATTCGCAAATATTTACGAGATGATTTATCTCTACCGCAAACAGGTTTTTCTGTTTTTACTTTGCATGGTCTAGCATTGAACATTGCTAGCCGCCATCCAGATTTATCAGGGTTGCAGTTAGAATACGCCACATTAATTACACCAACTCAAAGTCACCGTTTAATCCGCACAGCTGTAGAACAATGGATTGGAAATAATCCAGAGCTTTATTTGCGGTTATTAGAAGGTCATCAATTTGACGGCGAAGAGACAGAAAGGTTACGTCGCCAATCGGTACTACGGACAGAAGTTTTACCAGAGTTAGCTAATACAGTAATTCATGAAGCTAAAAGTTCTGGGATATCGCCAGAGAAGTTACAACAGTGGAGTCAACAAATTACAGACGAATATGCAATTTTGCGTGTAGCAGCAGGATTGTACGAGCAATATCAAAACTTAATGCGATCGCGCGACTTCATTGACTACGACGATATGATTTTAGCTGCACTGCGGGCTTTAGAAAACGACAGCGCCCGCCGCATTGAGCAAAATCAAGTTTTCGCCGTCTTTGAAGACGAAGCCCAAGATTCTAGTCCCCTACAGACGCAGTTGTTGGAAATTCTGGCGAGTAATGGGGGAGATGGGGAGAGAATTTCACCCGATCGCCCCACCACCCCATCACCCCAACCCTCCCACACTCCCCACTCAGCACTCAACTTGGTACGCGTCGGCGACCCCAACCAAGCGATTAACTCGACTTTCACCCCAGCCGATCCGATTTATTTTCGGCAATTTTGCGAAGAGTGCGATCGCATTCAACGATTGGCGACGATGGATCGAGCCGGTCGCAGTACGAGAATGATTATTGAAGCTGCTAACTTCGCCCTCAAATGGATCAATAATCACTGGTTAGCAACAAACCCCCAGTCCCCACTCACCAGTCCCCAATCACCATTTGATAACCGACAAGTACCATTTCGCTTGCAGACAATTCGCCCTGTTGATGCTGGCGACCCGCAAACTAACGCTAACCCAGCACCAACAGGACGAGGGCTGGAACTATACACTCCACGGGATATTTATCACACCGTTGAATTGCTATCTCAAAGAGCGATCGAGTTATTTGGCCAAGATCCAACACAAAATAGTGCAGCGATTTTAGTGCGAGAAAATCGTCAAGGACGATGGCTGGCAGAGGCTTTAGCGCCTGTGTGTAAAGAGCATAATATTACACTTTATGATGTGGGAGAACGCGATCGCCGTTCTCATGTGCCCCAAGAAATATTAGCATTGCTCCAATTTTGCGATCGCCCCCACTCTCCTGATTACCTCAAAGCCGCACTAGAAGCATTGGTGCAGCGTCAGCTAATTCCTACCCAAGACCTTAATGCCCTTGCGAGTTTACCAGAAGAATTTTTATATCCCAGCCCCCTAGCAGCACCGCAACCAGAACCGATACAAAAAGCCGCACATTTATGTCGTAGTTTACTCCGCGCTCGTTTAGAACTGCCCCTATATCAGCTAATTTCTTTCCTTGCCTTGACTTTAAATTACGACCAAGCCGAATTGGCTACAGCTGATAAACTTGCAGAACGCGTAAACCAGCAGATAGCTAGCAATAGTTCAATGAGGTCAATGCTGTCAGCTTTAAGTGAAATCGTCAGTTCTGAACGGTTTGAACCAGTAGAAACCGAAGATTCAGAGGAACGTTACACGCGTCGCGGTCAACTGACTATTATTACTATGCATAAAGCCAAAGGGCTGGACTGGGATTATGTTTTTATTCCCTTTCTCCACGAAAACTTAATTCCTGGCAGATTTTGGGTTCCTCCCCAAAGCCAGTTCTTGGGCGATTTCACCTTATCAGAAGTAGCACGCGCCCAAATTCGTGCTGCCCTCCACGGAGAATCTACCATACCCGATGTGACGCAAGCATGGGAACAAGCAAAGCAGTTAAAAATATCTGAAGAGTATCGTTTACTCTACGTTGCCATGACACGAGCCAAACTTATGTTATGGATGTCTGCGGCGCAAAAAGCTCCCTTTACTTGGAGTAAACCAGAAAATTTGCAAGAACAAGCACCTTGTCCCGTGTTTGGGGCGCTAAAGCGGCAATTTCCTCAATGTATCGTCACTTCAGAGATGATAAGTCGGTAGGTGATGAATAGCGTAGACACGTTAGCGCAGCGTAAAGCTTTCTCTACGAGACGCTGCGCTAACGCTTAGAGCGAGTCTTCTCCCAAAGGCGAACGAGCGTCAGGGGCTTGTCGTCAGACATCGCTCAGTTACAGCAGTTTTCATCTATTTAGACCACACTATTGTATTTCTCTCTGCGCGACGGACACTTTCCTCAAGTCGGGAAACCCGCCCACGGAAGTGTCCTCCTCTGCGCCTCTGCGTGAGATCAAAAAGATGTGGTTCATTTACCTGAAAATAGCTGTAAAGCAAAAAACAGAAGTTTTTAGCTACATTTACTCTTGTGACAAAATTATTCTGTTTTTTTGTCTCGCTCAATTCGTATCATTTAAAATATTAAAATTAAATCTCAATAGCCATGTAATATTTACTTAAGTATGATTTTAAATCAATGAGTGAAGGTTATATACAGCTATTAACTTACAAAATAAAATTTTATTAAAGATTTAGTCATTGTTATTGACAAAAAACATTATCAAATGTTTTTCAAGAATTTTGAAAACAGACGTTAATTAAAGAACAAAGGAAAATTTTCACGAATAAGTTATCTTAATTAAAATTTTTTGCAGTAATTTTTAATTATCTGAGAGAATAAAAATTATAATTAATAATTTCAAGGCTGCAATCAGCTATCTAAAGCAAAAAAGATGTTAATCTGTTAGGCTGCTTCTCAATTATAGTCAACCAATTGCCATAAAATTTTCGCTCTCATAAATTTTCAAACATCCTCTTAGGTTAGTTGTATAACAAGGATTGAGATTTGATTTATGAAACAAAACAATAAAGCCGTCTTAGGGCTATTACTACTATTAGTATTCGCCTGTATCTTTTATTGCCTGAATGCATACAAAGAAACATTTGGAGAAAGAGATAGTTACCGGATGATCTTAGGTATGAACGACTTGATAGTGTTTGACAAACCGTTAGGAAGTAAAAGGCTTTATGGCAGTGATATCTCTTTTGCATATTATGCATTAGTAGACTTTTTTAGACCTATTTTTAAAAAGAATTTGCTTTTAATTGTTCCCTATATGAACCAGATAAATGCAGCTTTTGGCATTTTGATGGTCATACCTTTTTTCTTGTTAGTTAAAAGATATTGGGGAGTCGGTATAGCTTTATTCGCAAATATCTTACTAATTTTGCTTCCTGTCTGGAGGACAACTGCACAATACGCACATCCTATGGTTGGAGCTGTCGTATTCATGTTCATAGGATTAGCGTTGATTAGTTATCGTTCTTCGCTAAGCTCATTGAGATTAGGAGCAAATAAATTAATATTAATTTTATGGGATGTACTAATTGTTACTGCTTTAGCTTTGTGTTTAATGTTCAGGCTAGATGCAATACTAATGTTTCCTTTGATTCCAGCCTGTCTAATTCTTGAAGGCTATCCTTTGAAAAAGATTGTCTTTCCTTCGGTTTTATATAGTTTTTTGGCAATAATTATTTTTAAAGTCATGCAATCTCAACTTCCATACATTCATATTCAAAAGAATGGTGGAATATTTGAGCAACTTTTTTTATGGAATAATCCTGTTAGATACGTTGATTACTTTTTGCGTGGTAACTTACTCTTTGTTTGGGGTTTGAATCCTTTATTTCTTTTAATCTTTTTGATATCCTGCATATATTTATGGCGTCAACGCAGTTATCAAAATTTGTTTTTTATTTTACCAGTAGTTTTAATAAATTACATATTTTGGCTGCCAAATCCTGCTCCAGCGCGTCATTTTATTTATTTATCTCCTGTTGTGGCAATTAGTATTGCAATCTTCTTCGCAGATATATTACCACAGGCAAAATCATTTGTAGAAAATAATAAAAAAATAGGAGTAGCGATCGCAGCATCTTTCATATTTTCTATTGTGATTAGCAATCACTATTCCTATTCTGCCCCATTATCAAAGAAATACTCTTACGCAGTTACAGATGTGGGAACTAAACTACAGCAATTAGAGCCAAAAGATAAGCCAATTTTTGTAATTGGTGATACTATTCCCGCAGCAGCTCAAATGCAATTAATGTCAGCACAGACAAAGGTAAAGGCTGAACAATCAAATGTTCTTACAGATGATTCTGTTGTGGCTCAGAAAAAATCTGCCTTGAAACCTAAACTCGAATACGTACCTCTATTATCTGTAGACAATGGAAAAAATAAGTTTGTACTTTACTCTCAAGGTTGGAAGTCAAGAACAAACGAAATTAAAAGATTTTTCTCAGAAACAAACAAATACGACCAATTTTATATTGTCGTGAATATGCTAGACCGATCTGGTAAAAAGATTGATTTTGATACATCTAGCTTGCCTAAAAAGTTGGAAGTTTTAAAACTCTAATCATCCAGCGTCTTTCAGGTAAATCAAGCAGACACGCCCCTAGCGATCCCGTTTAATTTGAAGGTTGATACATTTAGTCAAGCTATTCTCAGGCAACGGAAGCAGAGAGAGTGAATTGTATCAAGTTTTTCGTGGCTCGGCGATCGCGACAGATATTTAGGGCAAAAGAGGAAGCAAGGTACAGACTTTGGGCTTGGGGAGTATAGTTGTTTAAATCATTGATTTAATTGCTATTGCAGCAATTTAAATGGTATATAATGAGGGATTGTGTCGAATTAAAGCTAGACAATGCCTAAACTCAAGACTCGTAAAGCAGCAGCGAAGCGATTCCGTGCCACCGGCAGCGGCAAAATCGTCCGTCGCAAAGCTTTCAAAAACCACCTTTTAGAGCATAAAAGCTCCAACAAAAAGCGTAATATGTCCAAGACTACACTTGTACACGAACGCGATGAAGATAACGTGCGGTTAATGCTGCCATATTTGTAAGCCCATTAGGAAATTAAGTATATGACACGGGTAAAACGCGGTAACGTAGCTCGCAAACGCCGCAATAAAATTCTCAAACTAGCTAAAGGTTTTCGCGGTTCCCACTCGACTCTGTTTAGAACTGCCAACCAACAAGTGATGAAGGCACTACGGAGTGCCTATCGCGATCGCAAAAAGAAAAAGCGCGATTTTCGCCGCCTCTGGATTACTCGCATCAACGCTGCTGCAAGACAACACGGCTTGAGTTACAGTCAGTTGATCGGTAACTTGAAAAAAGCTGATGTGCAACTAAATCGTAAAATGTTGGCACAATTAGCAGTACTCGATCCTGCAAGCTTCGGCAAAGTTGCTGAATTAGCCAATCAAGCTAAACGATAAAGGTGGTAACGGATGAATAACCGATGTAACAGATGGCAAAAAATTAGTCGGTTACATCTGGTATTATCCGCTACTATCATTTGCCTTTGCTATTTTTGGTTTGTGGGCACAGGATTAATTGCATCTGCCGCCGAAATGCCAGAAATACAGCGGCGGGGTTATTTAACTATTGCAGTTAAAGATAACTTGCGTCCTTTAGGATTTAGGGATGATAGCGGCAATTTGCAAGGCTTAGAAATTGACTTGGCACAGCGTTTAGCTGTTGATTTGTTAGGTAAAAAAGATGCTGTCAAATTTCAACCTGTGGCGAATCGCGATCGCTTGTCTGTGATTTTAGATAAGAAAGTTGATTTAGCGATCGCTAGAGTAACAGCAACTGCTTCCCGCGCCCGCATAGTTAATTTCAGCGTTCCTTATTACCTGGATGGCACTTTATTAGTTACAAAAGATACTAATGTGCAGCAGTTAAAAGATTTGGCAAAACAAAAAATTGCCGTACTCAATAACTCCAGCACAATTGCCAAAGTACGGTATTATTTGCCGAACGCCGAGTTAGTAGGAGTAAATTCCTACCAAGAAGCGCGAGAGCAAATAGAAAATAATGCCGTTGTCGCCTTTGCCGCAGATGCTAGCGTTCTTGGCGGTTGGGTACAACAATATCCCCAATATCGGTTACTGCCAACTAAGCTATCAACTGAACCCTTGTCTGTGGTGATGCCCAAGGGATTGCAGTACGATGAGTTAAGACGACGAGTCAATGGAGCGATCGCTCGTTACATAGCAGAAGGTTGGCTCGAACAACGCGCCCAGTATTGGGGTTTACCATAAGTTAGTCATTAGTCATTGGTCGTTAGTCATTAGTATTTACAAAGGACTAATGACAAAGGACAAAGGACAATATAGATACAGAAGCAACTTTTAATATTTGTATTTGCAGGCAATGGATAACAGTCTAGCCGTTGTTTATCTCTCAATTTTGGTGGGTTTGCTCGCGCTTACAGTAGTAGGTGTTTTTCGCCAAATTTTCAAAACTCGCAAAGTTGAAAGCTCTTTTTCGAGATTACGCAAGAAGTTAGAAAAAGAAAAAGGCACAACTCAAGAATATTATGAGTTGGGCAGTATTTATTCAGAAAAAAAACTGTATTCCCAGGCGATCGCATTATTTCAAAAAGGTCTGAAAACTGCCCAAGAAGAGGGAGAAGAAAATATTGCTCCTATCTACAATGGATTAGGCTATGTTTACTTTGTTCAAGACCAATATGACCTAGCAATTCGTCAGTATAAAGAAGCACTCAAAATTAAACCAGACTACGTGACAGCATTAAATAATCTCGGTCATGCTTATGAGAAGAAAAAATTAACTACTCAAGCTTTACAAACTTACGAAGAAGCCCTCAAATTTGCTCCAAATAATCCTATTGCTAAACGCCGTGCTGAATCTTTACGTCGTTTAGTTTCTGCATAAATTAGGGAATTGGGCATCGGGCAAGCAGGAGGTGTGGGAGGTGTGGGAGGTGTGGGAAGATGGGGAAGAAATCTTTCCCTCCTCTCCCCCCACACTCCCCACACTTCCCCATCTTCTCATCTCCCCACACTCCCTACTCCCTACTCCCCAATTAATTTACCTTTAGCCTCTGAATTTATCGGTTTTCAGGCTTATACGTGGAAATAGATAAGTATCACGTCTTTTGTCAGAATGTAAAAGATGATTAAACGGCTAAGGTATTTTTTTTGGCTAGTTATTGCCATCATTGTTGCCATTTATATTTCATTTGGATTAATGGGGAAATTATCTGCTCAGCAGGTTTCAAATTCCCATCCTTTAAGTGCGTTAACAGAGGCAGAAATTACTACAGCTGTTTCGGTTGTGAAAAGAGCAAAAACTCTGAGCGAAATAGCAGCTTTTTCACTTATCGCTTTACAAGAACCAGATAAAGAAGAAGTTCTAAATTTTACGCCTAGTAAAGTTTTCAAACGTCAAGCTTTTTTGGTAATTTATGAGCGCTTCCAAAACAAAACCTTTGAGGGAGTTGTTGATTTAACAAGCAAAACCTTAAGTTCGTGGAAACAAATCCCCTCTGCACAACCTGCACTCGTGAGTTCAGAATACGAACTAGCAACGCAGGTAGTCAAAGCCGAGCCCCAATGGCAAGCAGCAATGCGAAGGCGGGGAATTACCGATTTTGAGGAAGTTAAAATTAGTTGGTGGGCACCAGGAATCCTCAGCGAAGAGGAAGAAAAAACAGGCGATCGTCTTTGTCGCGGTTTATTTTACTATAAAGGCGAACGCTGGAATTATTACGGTAGCCCAATTGAAGGAGTCATCGCAACTGTCAATTTGAATACAGGTAAAGTCGTCAGCGTTGTTGATAGTAATAAAATCCCCTTTTCTCAAGAAAATTGGAACTATGATGTGAAATCTTTGGGTAAATTACTGTCAGCACCCAAACTATTCAAGATTCTTCAACCTAATGGTAAAACTTTCCAAATTCACGATAATCAAATTACCTGGCAAGGATGGAATTTTCGCTATTTAATGCATCCCCGTAGTGGATTGATGCTGTACCAAGTGACATACAAAGATGGCGAAAATGTCCGACCAGTTTTATATCGTGCTAGCCTTTCAGAAATGGTAATTCCTTATGGCGATCCGAATCCTAATTGGTCATTTAGGAATGCATTTGATGCTGGAGAATACAACCTTGGCTTATTAGCAAATAAGATGGAATTAGGTAAGGAAATTCCTGAGAATGGTCTTTTATTAGATGCAGTATTTGCTAACGAACAGGGAGAACCTTACAAAATACCAGGGGTTATCGGTATCTACGAACGCGATCGCGGCATTCTCTGGAAGCATTATGACTATAATACTCAACGTAATGATGTCCGTCGCGATCGCGAATTAGTGATGACGATGACGGTAGCAATTGATAACTACGATTACGGTATTAATTGGATATTTCGCCAAGATGGAACTTTAGAAGTACAAAACGAATTAACAGGTATTGTTCTGGCACAGGGAACAGCTGCCGAAAAAAAATCCCCAGAAAATTTGTATGGTGAGCTAATTGCCAAAAATATTATAGGAGTAAATCACCAGCATTTTTTCAACTATCGCTTAGATTTTGATGTAGATGGTAAAGCTAATTCCGTAATGGAAATGAACGTTAATGCTTTACCGATAGATGAAAAAAATCCTTTAGGAAATGCGATGGTAATGATAGAAAAATCATTAACCAAAGAAACGGCTGCTGTGCGCGATTTAGATATGAAGCACAGTCGAGAATGGATGATTGTGAGTACAGATAAAAAGAATGCTCTCGGTGCTGCACCTGGATATATGCTGATGCCAGAAGGAAATTCTACCTTTTTACCTGTGGAAGGCTCAAAAATTCGGCAACGAGCAGAATTTGCCACACACCATGTTTGGGTAACAAAATATAAACCTGGCGAACTCTATGCTGGCGGCGATTATCCGAATCAAACTCACCCAGGAGAGGGTTTACCTAAATATATTGCAGATGATGAATCGTTGATGGGTGAAGATATTGTGTTATGGTACACGATGGGGGTAACTCATATTCCGCGATCGGAAGATTGGCCTGTGATGCCAACTCACCGAGTTGGATTTAAGCTAGTACCTAGAGGATTCTTTCACCGCAATCCAGCCATTAATTTGGCAGAGTAAAGTATTTTTTTTTCTTAAGTTTTTTTGGTTGAATTTTTTGGTAATCTGTACACCTGTAACTTAAAATAATTCGTAATTCGTAATTCGTAATTCATAATTGAATTAGCTCAAGATTTAAATCTTAACTAATTCAAAACTCCAAAAACAGAGATTTTGGTGTGGTGTTTCACCAAGTAATTACGAATTAATAATTACGAGCGATCGCCTGAGCTAAGCTCAAACACTTGCAATTTTCATTTATAGGATACTTCATGAATTTTCCAGAAATTAATATTCCCGGTAATGGCAACCTTCACGCTCGTTTAATTACTTCCTTGGGCGAAATTGTAGTACGTTTAGAAGAAGAAAAAACTCCCAATACTGTCAAGAACTTTGTCGGTCTAGCAACTGGAACAATCGATTGGAAAGACCCTAAAACCGGTCAATCTCTCAAGGGTACTCCTGCTTATGATGGAGTTCGCTTTCACCGAGTCATCCCTGAATTTATGATTCAGTGCGGCGATCCCCTGAGTCGTTATCTGGATATGGCTAACCGCTGGGGTACTGGTGGCCCTGGATATAGATTTGAAGATGAGTTTCATCCAGAGTTGAAACACTCTAGTGCTGGTATCCTCTCAATGGCAAATGCAGGGCCCGGTACTAATGGTTCGCAATGGTTCATTACAGAAGTAGCAACACCTTATCTTGATGGCAAACATAGTGTTTTTGGTAAAGTTGTTGAAGGTTTAGATGTAGTCAACCGCATCGCTAATGTACCTACAACTAGAGACCGTCCCAATCAAGAGGTAGTGTTAGAAAAAGTAGAAATTTTTCGGCAGTAACTAATATCGTGTCCGTTTCTGTTGACTGTTAACCATTAACAGTCAACAGTCAACAGTCGAGGAATAAATCATGACTCAAACTTTACGCCAACTAGTTACATTTGATGAATTTGTTGATTGGTATCCAGAAAACCCACAGCGACGCTATGAATTGCACAATGGAGTAATTATTGAAGTGTCACCACTAACAGGGGAGCATGAAGAGGTAATTGGATTTTTAGTTGGAGAAATTGTTACAGAATATAAGCGCTTAAACTTACCTTATTTCATACCCAAAACAGTATTTATTAAATCAACAGAGGGTGAATCAGCTTACTCACCAGATATCCCGATATTAAATCGGCCGAATTTAGCTAATGAACTTCTGTGGAAAAAAGAATCAACTGTTAGTCAAGCAGCATCTATTCCGTTGGTCATTGAGGTAGTTAGTACTAACTGGAGAGATGATTATTTAAAAAAAGTAGCTGACTATGAGGCAATAGGCATACCAGAATACTGGATTGTAGATTATGCAGCTTTAGGTGGTAGGCGCTTTATTGGCAACCCTAAACAAGCAACTATATCGATTTACTGTTTGATAGAAGGTGAATACCAAGTTAGTCAGTTCCGTGGCGGCGATCGCGTTCAATCGCCAACCTTCCCGGACTTAAATTTGACTGCCGAAGAGATTTTTCGTGCTGGTGCGATCGCCTAAATATTTAACACACTGCCCCAAATTGATAACAAAGTTTACTCAAAAATTAAGATTTATTTTAAATAAGCAATAGTAATGTTGTGAAAATCAGAAGCTAGATTCTAATCAGGAAGGAGATTTCGGCGATCGCACTTAAGGCAAAATTTGCAAAATCGCCCACTTCTTTCGGAATACAAGTTTTGAGACAATCAAAAGCGATTTAATTTAGTAATCATACACTTATAGTCCACTGCTAATGGGACTTTGTGTTATTTAAGTTGGACAGGGAGAAGATACAGATGAAATTGGCTTACTGGATGTATGCAGGCCCAGCCCATATCGGCACTCTCCGAATTGCCAGTTCTTTCAAAAACGTTCATGCAATCATGCACGCGCCATTAGGCGATGACTACTTCAACGTTATGCGCTCCATGTTAGAACGGGAGAGGAACTTCACCCCAGTCACAACCAGCGTTGTCGATCGCAATGTTTTGGCACGTGGTTCCCAGGAAAAGGTGGTAGATAACATCACTCGCAAAGATGCCGAAGAACGCCCAGATTTAATTGTGTTAACTCCCACCTGCACTTCTAGTATTTTGCAAGAAGACTTACACAACTTTGTGGAACGGGCGCAGCTGGAAGCCAAAGGCGATGTCATGCTGGCAGATGTGAACCACTACCGCTACAACGAACTGCAAGCAGCCGATCGCACTCTGCACCAAATTGTGCAATTCTACATTGAGAAAGCCCGCAAAAAAGGCGAATTACCACAAGGCAAAACCGAAAAGCCATCCGTTAACATCATCGGTATTTCTACCCTTGGTTTCCACAACCAGCACGACTCCACCGAACTCAAGCGGTTAATGGCTGACTTGGGAATTGAAGTCAATACCGTAATTCCTGAAGGCGCTTCAGTTAACGAATTGAAGAAAATGCCCCAAGCTTGGTTTAACCTAGTACCTTACCGCGAACTCGGCTTGGCTGCGGCTCGTTACTTAGAAGCAGAATTCGGAACGCCCTACATAGACATTACACCGATGGGTGTAGTGGAAACTGCTCGTTGTATCCGCAAAATTCAGCAGGTAATTAACGTCCAAGGTGCTAATGTAGACTACGAAGAGTTCATAAACGAGCAAACTTTACACGTATCCCAAGCTGCTTGGTTCTCCCGTTCCATTGACTGTCAAAACTTGACTGGTAAAAAAGCAGTGGTATTTGGCGACAACACCCACGCCGCCGCCATCACCAAAATTTTGTCCCGGGAAATGGGGATTCACGTAGTTTGGGCTGGAACTTACTGCAAATATGATGCCGACTGGTTCCGCGAACAGGTGAGCGAATATTGCGATGAAGTGCTGATTACAGACGATCATGGCGCAATTGGCGATGCGATCGCCCGCGTCGAACCCTCAGCTATTTTCGGCACGCAAATGGAACGCCACGTTGGTAAACGCTTGGATATTCCTTGCGGCGTAATTGCAGCACCCATCCACATCCAAAATTTCCCCATTGGTTACAAGCCATTTATGGGTTACGAAGGTACAAATCAAATTACAGATTTAATCTACAATTCCTTCACTTTAGGAATGGAAGATCATCTGTTAGAAATCTTCGGAGGTCACGATACTAAGGAAGTAATTACTAAAGGAATTTCTGCTGACTCCGATTTGACTTGGACAAAAGATGGTCAAGCAGAATTGAATAAAATTCCGGGATTTGTGCGCGGGAAAGTGAAGCGAAATACTGAGAAATTTGCCCGCGATCGTGGCATCAAAGAAATATCAACTGAGGTATTATACGCAGCCAAAGAAGCTGTTGGAGCATAAATTCCAAAGTTAATAATTGTTTAAATTAAAGGGTGTCCTGCATGGATGCCCTTTTTGCTTATTTCCAGATGATTGACAAATTTAAAATAAATCCTGGTAACACATCTTCTCCTGATAATTCCTGTGGAGATGTTAATATTTCCACTGGTTGATCGAGACGATAAATTCCAACCTGACGCATTTTAAAATTAATTAACCAACCTAATTTGACTCCATTATCGATATATTCCTGCATTTTTTCTTGGGTTTCTCGCAAAGTATCGCTGGGTGACATTAACTCCAAAACAAAATCTGGGGCAATTGGGGGAAACTTTTCTTTTTGTTCGGGCGTGAGTGCATCCCAGCGTTCTTTTTTTATCCAAGCAACATCAGGAGAACGATTAGCACCATTGGGCAGTTTAAAACAGGTGGAAGAATCGAAACAAATTCCTAATTGAGTTTGACGATTCCAAAACACAAAATCAGCACTAATTTCTGAATTAATATTTCCAGTTTCTCCACCTGTGGGTGACATGATGAGAAGTTCTCCGGCTGCGTTGCGTTCAAATTTGATTTCAGGGTTTTCCCGGCAGAGTTGATAAAATTGGTTGTCGGTGAGTTGGATGATGGAGTTTAATTTAATAGCGATCGCTGTCATAAATCAATCTTTACCTCCAGATGATTGACAAATTTAAAATAAATCCTGGTAAAATATCTTCGCCTGATAATTGTTGTGGAGATGTTAATATTTCCACTGGTTGACCAAGACGATAAATTTCAACCTGACGCATTTTAGGATTAATTAACCAAGCTAATTTGACTCCATTATCAATATATTCCCGCATTTTTTCTTGCGTTTCTCGTAAAGTATCGCTGGGTGACATTAACTCCAAAACAAAATCTGGGGCAATTGGGGGAAACTTTTCTTTTTGTTCGGGTGTGAGTGCATTCCAGCGTTCTTTTTTTATCCAAGCAACATCAGGAGAACGATTAGCACCATTAGGGAGTTTAAAGCAGGTGGAAGAATCAAAGCAAATTCCTAATTGAGTTTGACGATTCCAAATTCCGAACTCAACAGAAATTTCAAAATTACAATTTCCAGTTTCTCCACCTGTGGGTGACATGATGAGAAGTTCTCCGGCGGCGTTGCGTTCAAATTTGATTTCAGGGTTTTCCCGACAAAGTTGATAAAATTGGTTGTCGGTGAGCTGGATGATGGAGTTTAATTTAATAGCGATCGCTGTCATATTCACTATGCTGGGAATGACATCAATAAATCAGAATTCAGAACTCAGAATTCAGAATGCATAAACACATTTTTTCTACTTTTGTTTATCTTCATCCAGTGCTTTCTGGATAGCGCGACGACAGAACTCAGGAGGGTCTTCTTTTGCCTTGACTTCTTCTTTCATCTCTTTAGTGACACGAAAGTTTAATTGCTCAGTTAACTGTTCGTCTCTAGTTGATTTAATTGGTTCAAAATTCTGAGGGTTCCCTTTTGGGTTAGGCATTGTTGAGAAACGTGAATATAGCTTGAATGTTCTGTTAACAAAAGAATAGAGTTCTATTGGTAGCTGTAGCCGTGGAAAGTTCCAGCTACCAATGTCCACTTTTTGAGAATGAACACTTTCATTTTATGTTCACTAGAAGCGAATTAGAACTTCAATCCATCCCTGAATTGCGTAATTTGTGCCGCAGATACGGTATTAACATCATCGGTGCATCCGGAAAAGCCGGATATATCGCCTTACTCCAGTCCTTTGGTCAAATCGCCTTACAGCAGTTGAGAGCAGGTAAAGGGTTGAAGTTACCTAACCTGGCGTGTATGGAAACCCTTAGTACGGTGCTGACCGAGATAGGTGAACCGACCGACCAGCAAATATCGCTAATTAGAATTTCCCTAGAGGGTAGGAGAATGAGTTATCCAGATAGATTTGACCAAGAGAAGTTATTAGCTATCTACAAAGCGAGGATAGAGATTGAAAGAGCAATTGACTTGTTGAACCAGTAGACGACATAGAAAATATTAGGTTGGGTTGAGCGACAGCGAAACCCAACAAAGTTTTAATAATAAAAACTTTCATTTTTTGATGTTTAGAAAAAGCTTAATTTTCAATGCGATCGCCAAATTATAATGCTGAAGTGAGGTTAATATCTTGATTTCCAAATTTTCAGTTAACCTGCTTTAATACAAAATAGTCACTGTATCGCGTACCTGCTATGTCCGCCGAAAATCTGACACCAGAAAAACGTGCATTGATATCCCAATGTCGAGAAAAATGGCAACATATTGGATTATCGACCGAACGCATTAACCAACAACACGCTACAAATGCAGTTCGAGTAATATACACTGCACTGGAACTGAGGGAACCTGAAATAATTATCGTTGATAGTCCTAACGCTGCGATCGCTTACATCTGGAATTTAATCAAAGATGGTTCCGAGACAATCCTCGATGATATTATAGATAGTTCATTCTGGAGCAAACTCTACAGTAATTTGCAATCATATTTGCTCGTGCGACTACCTATTAATTTACAAAAAAATTTACATTCATTGTTTAAAAATAATCTAGCAAAAGAGTATGAAAAGTTACTGCAAGAACAGCTAGAAATACAATGGGGAGATGTTTTGGAGGAACATTTTGGCAAACGCGATCGCAAATTAATTAAAAATATATTCTCTTCCTGCCACAAACCTGAAACTTTAATTGCAGGATGTAGTTATTTTGAATTTTGTATTCATAGTTTCAAATACCATCAATTTGAAAACCAATTATTAGTTTTAGAAGACTTTGTTAAAAATTGCGGCTGGACTTTTTTCTTTAAGAATATGGCCATTATTTCCAACCATGCCACCTCAATTAATATTGATAGCGACAACCATCTCCACGGCGAAGATACACCTGCCGTAGCCTTTGCAGATGGGTATAGCCTGAATGCACATCACGGTAAAATAACCCTACAACGGAACCGTAAACTCGACGATATCGCCTGGACAAAGATATTTGAAAAAATGAAAGCAGTCGAAATTGACTCTTGGGAAGAATACAAGTTGTTACGTGTTGTTGAGGGAATTAATGTCCAGCCTAAGCAGTTCCTCAAAGTAACAAATCCGCATACAGGAGAAGTGCAGGTTTTTAGAGTGTCTATGCGGTTCGCATCTGCTATTGAGGCGGCACGCTGGGTTAATCAACGCAAAACTTAGGAATCATTAGTGACAATAAGCTGTTTAACATCTAGTTTATGTATCTAAATTTAATGAAGCTTATGACCACAAACGCTGTATTGGATAAGCATCAAATATTGTATCAGCACTTAACACAGGTATGTTTTCCACTATTGCTTGAGCAATCAACATTCTGTCAAATGGATCGCGATGATGTAAGGGAATTTGGGAAACAGTTAAAATATGCTCAATTTTGATATCTACTAATTGAATACCATTCATGATTATTTGTTGTTCGACAAACTCGGAAAAATTTAAATTAAAGCTAAGTTTGCCAATACTGTGCTTAATTGCCATTTCCCAAACACTAGCAATACTTAAGCAATTATCATTATTTTCAATTCGATCTCGCAAGTTATTACTAATTCTTGGGTCGCCCATAATAAACCAAATAAAGATATGAGTATCCAGTAATTGCTGCATTACATATACTCCTGAAAATCTTCTAGAGGGGCATCAAAATCATCAGCAATTGTCACTATACCTTTGGCACTACCGAATTTAGGACGGCGTTTAACTGGCTCTACAGGCATTAACTTAACTACAGGTTTATTATCTTTAATGATGATAATTTCCTCACCATTAAGTGCTGCTTCAATGAAGTCACCTAAGTGTTGAGACGCTTCTGATAAAGTAATTTGCTGCATAAAAATCACCTTTTAATGATTAAAAGTAATGGCAAAATCCATTATTAATAGCACAAACCAATTGTATCAAGATATTCTGGCAATTTATCGAATCTTTAAACCGTTGCAAACTCAGTATATTTTCTCGCTTCGGGAGGCTGAAAAGCCAAGACAATATCACTAGCAGGAACACCTAAACCCATTAACTCAGTTGCCATTCCTTCTTCAGTCAAATCTTCTTCAATGTAAATTTTTTCATTTTTAATGCGAATATAGACAGAAATTCCTTTAATTCTTTTGCCTTGTTTCCAACCAATATTGAACCACAAATATTGACTTCTTTCATCATCAAACATTAACACTTCATCCACATCAACAACAGTAACTTGTGAAGATATTATTTGATACTCTGTTAATATTTGCTTTATTAAATTTTGATATTGAGTTAACTTATCCATTTCACAATCTCCTCTTTCTTCATATTAATAACTAATAACGAGACTTGATACTTTTCCAAAACTAATTGAATTGCAACTTTTTGAAAGAAATCTTCATAAATTACTTCCCCGATTGCCAAATATAATTCTTGTTCAGGATATTCAATAGAAAGAAAAGCTTTATAAATGAGATACTGACCTAATGCGGTTTCAAAATCACGCATAGGGGAACGGCTGAGAAAACTTTTAATTTCAATAACAATTTGTTTTCCTTCTCTACTAGCCGCAATAGTTTTTTCACCAGCCAGATCGGCAAAGAGTTTCACTTCTTCATATTTAATGGGATAAGGATCGGCTGTAATTATCCAACCATTTTTAATTAAGGCATTTTTAACCGCATCATGGTATACATCTTTTGCTGGCATTTTCTCCCCGATCGTCCAAACAAAGTAACTACTTGGGGGTAGTTAATATAATTTTACTAAGGGCGGTTATGTTTGCGATCGCCTAATTATAAAACTCATTGTCGGCAAAGCAATCTCCGAAAAGTGCGATCGCTCTTTGATACCATTTTCTCAGATTAGCTGTGCGATCGCCCAATTATAAAAACTCATTGCCAGCAAAGCAATCTCGAAAAGAGCGATCGCTCTTCGATGCCATTTTCTCAGATTAGCTGTGCGATCGCCTAATTATAAAACTCATTGTCAGCGATTAGGTAGAACTAAAAACGCAACCCTAAGTATTCACTTAGCTGGTTCTGGTGGTAAACCGAGCTTGGCACGAAAATCTTTGTCGTATTTTGCCTTATGCCAATTTTTGGCAGATTTAACTTGCTCAGGAGTAAGGTTTTTGGCATGACTGAAGACAGCATTACTCAGGTTGCTATTGCTGAGATCGGTATTGAAGAGGTCAGTACCCGAAAGTAACGCACCGCTGAGGTCAGCACCGCTGAGGTTAGTACTGAAGAGGTTTGCACTGCTGAGGTTAGCTCTCTTGAGGTCGGCACTGCTGAGGTCAGCACCGCTGAGATCGACATGCCAAAGGTCGGCACCATTGAGTTTAGAATTAGGAGCAATTAGGTATATTTTTTTGCCAGTAAAATCAAAATTCTGCGGAAACTTAGTTTCTTTGGTGTAAATAGCATCTTTGAGGTTGGCACTGCTGAGGTTGGCACTGCTGAGATTGGCATTGCTGAGGTTGGCACGCCAGAGGTCAGCACTGGTAAGATTGGCATTTCTGAGGTCAGCATCGGTAAAGTTAGCACCTCTGAGGTCAGCACCGATAAAGTTAGCACCTCTAAGGTCGGTACTGCTTAGGTTAGCACTGTTGAGGTTGATACCTCTGAGGTCACCATTGCTCAGGTTAGCACTATAGAGGTTAACACTACCGAGTTTGGCATCGCTGAGTTTGGCATCGCTGAGTTTGGCACTGCTGAGGTCGGCACTGCTGAGGTTGATACTAGCTAGACTTTCACCAGCTTTTACTAGCTTTTCAAGTGCTTGAATTCTTACCTGACTATACTCTTTACCCTTAACAGTATCGAGAGTCTGCCAAAGTAGATTTATCTGAGTCTGTTTTATAACTCCTGGAGTCACATATATTACTAAACCTAACGGAATAATTAAGGAAACAACAAAGAACTCAATGCGAGTATTTATTTTTTGTCTGCTACTTGCTTGAATAAACTCTTCAGCCTGGTTAGATAATCTCAAACTTTCAGCTTGTTCTTTCTGAAAGACCTTTGCTTCTATTAACCGTTTCCCCTGAAACAGATAATCTTTAGCCTTTCCTCTATCTCGCCATTCAATGGCTGCCGCTTCAATTTTTCGCTTTTGTCGCAATACATCCCGGCTTTCCTCAATCCATTTGCGTAATAGCAACCAATGGCGAATTAGTGCTTCATGTGCCACATCTACCACAGCAATTTGATTAGATAAGGTACTGGTGACAACTAGCTTCTCATCAGCTAATCGTTGAATTACTCTATTAATTAAAACTTCTGAATACTGTGAACTAACTAAATCTCCTTGCACAACCTGTCTGCGCGTATCTTCTGTTCCTTCTCCCAACTGCGTCAATTCTAAAAAAATCCGCTTTGTTGCTTGCTGTTCCTCTGGTGATAATGACTCATAAACTTCTGTAGCGCGTGTTTGCAGGGTTCCTCTGGCTCCACCTAGTTTGCTATACATAGTCAGGGTTAACCGTTCTTCAGTTCTTTGCTGCCATAGTTCTGTCAGCGTGTACTGCAACAACGGTAAACTCCCCGGTGAATTTTCTACATCTGCAATCATTTGAGAAACTAATTCTGGTTCTACTGCTAAGTTCACCTGTTGGGCAGGTTTGATAATTGCTGTTTTTAATTCCTCCCGATTCATCGGTGTTACTGTTACTAAATGCTCTTGAATTTTCTTAGCTAGTCCGGCATACTCTTGTTCTAAACATTTGCCAAAGAAATCAGCCCGCATTGTGACTATTAAGCAGAGTTTATTGTCATCCCGTTGTAAAGCACCTAGCACACATTCAAAAAACTGCTGTCGTTTTGTAATGTCTTGACATTGAGTAAAAGTTTCTTCAAACTGGTCTACCACTAACACGACGCGCTGAGTTTGTGCAGCAGTAATCAACTGTCCTAAACCAACTGCACCTCTAGCTATTAATTCTTCTGCTTTTGCTAATTGTGAGGCGCGTTCAATATCTGATAATTCTGATTCTACAAATGCCAGTGCTAAATTTTGTAAGGGATTAATCCCTGGTCGAAATATTTTCACCTGCCAAGTATCGCTACCTGATAACTTACGTCCTAACTTTAATTGATAAAGTAAACCTGCTCTGACAACACTAGATTTACCACTTCCTGATGCTCCCAACACAGCCAGTAAATTACCCGATCGCACTTTTTCTAATAATTCGTCGGTTAACGCTGTTCTGCCATAAAATAAGTTGGCATCTGCTTCTGTGCAATCAAAATAAGATAACCCTTTGTAAGGACAAATAGCTGATATTTGTACTGTGGAGTTAACAGGAGAGGAATTCCATTTCCGGGTGAGATTAATTGCTTCACCAGAGTTAGCAAAAATGGGACGCTGGGGGAATGGGTGATGTTCTTGATTGAGCAAGTCTACTAAGGTGTAGTTACTCACCCAACGGTCTTGTTTTGGTTCCAAACCTTGAAGCAATGCAGCAGTGAGAACGCTGTGTTGGCTGTTAATCTCTTCAAAAGCTACTTCAAAATCACGAGAAGCCGCAATAAAACACCTGTCTCTGCCTTTACCGCGATCGCCTGGATCTGCTTCCGCAAAATTTAGCACTTCTCCGCTATAGCAGCAATCTAAAATTACAATTTGTTGTCTGACTTCACTTTCTTGCAGCAGTCGCCGCAGCCATTGTAGAGATAGTCCCCAATTCCCCGCATCCGGGTTGACTTCACTCGTCGCTAAAAAGCCTTCCTGAATTCCGACATTTTTCCGCAAACCATGACCGGAAAAATACAGCAGCGCTGTATCTGGCGGTTTTCCATCTGGTTTAAATAATTGAACGATCGCTTTTTCTAACTGAGTTAAACTAACTTTAGTTTGCTTACCAACGCGAATAGTCTGGTTTTCTTTATCTTTGACTGCTGGTAGCCGCGTTACTTGAAATTCGCCGTACTGTTGTAAAATTTGAGCGATCGTTTCACCATCACTAGCTGGCGCATTGAGACATCTTAAGCGGTCATAAGTATTAATTCCCACCACCAAAGCGTCTCGACTCATATTAGCAAGCTTTATGATAGTTTAGTTGCATTATTTCCAGCTTCTACAAGAAATTTACCCCATTTTCCGTAAAAATGTGTAGGGTAGTCAATTTAGAACCAGGGCGAATAGAATTCGCGGCTATACAAGCAAAGTCCGCCTCCACGGACTAACGGAAAACAAGGGCTTGAGCCACTTATTGAAACCCACGCAGGTGGGTTTTGTTTGTGTAGACGCGGTTTCTAACCGCTGATTTCGCGTTAAATTGACTACACGCAATTCTTTTCAGCGAGACTTATTCCATGACTCAACTCACACCTATTCATTTAGAAGATGGCACGATTATTTACATCGAAGCCACAAATAATATAGATGCACCAGCAGTTAACATCGAAGTTTCCCCAGAAGGAGAAGAAGAAGCGCTAATTGATAAGGGATGGGATGCTGATGCTGCACAAAGACAGATAGTGCAAAATTTCCAAGCAATTGAAGGTACAATTCGCGCTTATACTGTTTATTCACTCAATGCTTTTAAGAAAATCCCTGTTGCTAATATTGATAAAGTCACTTTAGAATTTGGCATCAAAGTCGGCGGTGAAGCAGGCATACCTTACATAACTAAAGGGACGGCTGAAAGTAATCTTAAGATAACGGTAGAGTGTTCATTTCCTGACAAAGCGGAAAATAAAACTCAGCAATCATGAGTGAGAATATTGACGCAGCCAAAATTTCTATTATCATTCCGGCTATTAATGAAGCAGGAAATATTAAAGAAGCAATTGCTACTACAAAAGGCAGTAAAAATATAGAAGTTATCGTCGTAGATGGCGGCTCTAGCGATGATACTGTAAAAATAGCTCAGTCTTTAGGTGTCAAAGTTATCTCATCATCTCCCGGACGTGCTGTGCAAATGAATGCGGGTGCTGTAGCAGCTAGCGGCGAGATTCTGTTATTTCTTCATGCAGATACCCTTTTACCTGCTGGGTTTGATGAGATGATTTGCACGGCTCTACAACAATCTGGAACTGTGGCGGGTGCGTTTAACTTGCGGATTGATGCGTCGCTTTTGAGTTTAAGATGGGTAGAGTTGGGTGTAAAGTGGCGATCGCATTTTTGCCAAATGCCTTACGGCGACCAAGCAATTTTTCTTACCAAAGCAGTATTTCAACAAATTGGCGGTTTTCCAGAATTACCCATCATGGAAGACTTTGAACTGGTATGTCGTTTAAAAGCAAAAGGACGTATTGCAATTATCTCCACACCAGTTGTTACCTCAGCTCGTAGATGGTTGCAAAAGGGAGTCTTTAAAACTACGTTACTCAATCAAATAATAATTATTGCTTATTTACTCGGTGTCTCACCTGCGCGAATTCGTCGCTGGTATAGAGGAGAAAAATTTAAGAGGATTTAAGCTGTTTCTCATGTCGGTAGTATATCTTAGTGGCATTAGATTTAACGTGTAATACCAATTGAAAAAAATCATGCCACAAATACACCATTTTTTGTAGAGACGCGATGAATCGCGTCTTGACCCAATGATGTGTTGCAATCATTAATTGAATTGGTATAAGTTTCAAAGTTGAGCCTCAAAAAGTCAACGTCGAACCTCAGAAGGTCAACGTTGAACCTCAGAAGGTCAACGTCGAGCCTCAGAAGGTCAACGTCGAGCCTCAGAAGGTCAACGTCGAGCCTCAGAAGGTCAACGTTGAACCTCAGAAGGTCAAAGTCGAGCCTCAGAAGGTCAAATTTATCAAAATGAAGAAGCCCTTATTAAATTCCAAACTCAAGCTACTACTGCTAAGTTGCCTGGTTATCACTTTTATAATTGCCGCTAAACAATTAAACCTTCAAGGACTTTTACACACCTCAGTCATTTGGGTTGAAAGTCTTGGCATCTTTGGTCCTATTGCCTACATAGTCATCTACAACTTGGCAACATTATTGTTTATACCAGGTTCCCTATTAACTCTCAAAGGCGGTTGTTTGTTTGGAGTATTTTGGGGGTCAATATATGTACTAATTGCTGCCATAATTGGAGCTACCTTGGCTTTTCTGATTGGACGCCACTTTTCGCGCAATTGGGTTTGTCAACAAATGGACAAACATCCTAAATTTAAAGCGATTGATTTAGCAGTTGCCAAAGAAGGATGGAAAATTGTTTTGCTAACTCGTCTATCTCCCCTCTTTCCCTTCAATTTATTGAATTATGCTTTTGGAGTTACACAGGTTTCTCTCAAAGATTATATATTAGGTTCTTTTGGCATTATTCCTGGTACTGTAATGTACGTTTATATTGGTTCTTTAGCTGGGAATCTTGCCATGATTAGCACGTCTCATCAACCAAGAACTCTAGAAACTCAAATTTGGGAATGGATAATGCAAGGAGTTGGGTTAGTTGCTACCGTTGCTGTGACTGTTTATATTACAAAAATTGCTCAGAAAGCTTTAAATAAAAGTGTGGGAATGGCAAAAATAAGTGATTTGGAGGAACCAGATTCATCGATAGAGTAGTAATGAGGATGTTTTTTCACGCAGAGACAAGAGAGGCGCAGAGAAAATGAGGAGTTTTAGATTGATTGGATTAATATTGCTAGTAGTTGGCTTTGGGTTTTTGTTGAATACAGAGTTTGCTTTGGCACAAGAATCTGTGAAGACTAATTCTTTTAATCCCCAAGCTATTTTACGGGAGGCATTGCAATGGATCGATCGCCTTGGTAGTGTAGGAGCGATCGCTTTTATTGCACTTTACATTCTCGCCACCGTTGCATTCTTCCCAGGTTCTATTCTCACCTTAGGTGCTGGCGTTATCTTTGGTGTAGTTTGGGGTTCTTTGTACGTCTTCATTGGTGCAACCCTTGGCGCGACAGCTGCTTTCTTAGTCGGACGTTATTTAGCGAGAGACTGGGTTGCTCGAAAAATTTCCGATAATAAAAAATTTACCGCCATTGACCAAGCCGTTGGCAGAGAAGGATTAAAAATTGTCCTGCTAACGCGACTCTCACCAGTATTTCCTTTTAATTTATTAAACTATGCTTTTGGCATTACAGGAGTTTCCCTGAAAGATTACTTTATCGGCTCTGTGGGCATGATTCCCGGAACCGTGATGTACGTTTATATTGGTTCCCTTGCCGCTAATCTTGCCACAATTGGCACCCAGACTCAACCCAGCAACCCTACCTTACAATGGACAATCCAGATTATCGGTTTGATTGCCACAGTCGCCATTACAATTTATATCACCCGCATTGCCCGCAAAGCTTTAGAACAAGAAATTTTATAGCTCTCTCCTCAATACAACATTTTCTTTATTCACAGCAATATTAACTTCTTAAACCTCTGCGTTTCTTTGCGTTGAAAAATCTCTTCCTATTTAATCTGTCAAATTTCAAACTGATAAAACAACCCAAACATGTAATTCTCATTAAACAACCATTAATAAATTTATCTTTTCAAATTAGGTATCAACAATGACCGATTCAAAATTCGAGAGAGTCACTGTTCGCCCAATGGACGAGTATAACCAAAAGTTAGTATCTTACGTCCATCCACCAAATTGGGTCAATCCTCAACCCGCCGAGCTTTACGACTTGGTAGTAATTGGTGCTGGTACAGCCGGTTTAGTAGTAGCAGCAGGTGCAGCAGGTTTAGATTTAGGTTTAAAAGTAGCATTAATTGAAAAGCACCTCATGGGTGGAGATTGCTTAAATGTTGGTTGCGTACCATCTAAAACTGTAATTCGTTCTGCTCGCGTAGTTGGCGAAATTTGGAATGCTAAAAATTTGGGAGTTAATGTTTCCCAACATAATATAGATGTTGATTTTCCCAAAGTCATGGCCAGAATGCGGCGGATAAGAGCCGATATCAGTCCTCATGACTCAGCAGAACGATTTCAAAGTCTGGGTATCGATGTCTTTTTGGGTAGCGGTCGCTTTGCGAGTAAAAATACTGTGGAAGTTGGCGATAAAACTCTCCGCTTTAAAAAAGCTGTAATTGCAACCGGAGCAAGAGCCGCACAACCTCCAATTCCCGGACTCGAAGCAGCAGGTTATCTCACCAATGAAACGGTTTTTTCTTTGATTCAACGACCGGAACGTTTGGCGGTAATTGGTGGCGGCCCCATTGGTTGCGAATTGGCGCAGGCTTTCCGGCGTTTGGGTTCTGAGGTGGTGCTTTTTCATAGCGGTTCTCAAATTCTCAATAAAGAAGATGCGGAGGCCGCTAAAATTCTGCAAAGGGTTTTGCATAACGAAGGAATTCGTTTGGTATTGAATTGCAAATTAGAAGAAGTGGTAACAGTCACCGAGGGGAAACGGCTTTACTTTTCTGCTAACGGTCATCGAGATTCTGTGACAGTTGATGAAATTTTAGTTGGTACGGGACGCGCACCAAATGTAGAAAATCTAAATTTAGAAGCAGCCGGCGTGGAATATGACAAGCGCGAAGGTGTAAAAGTTAATGATTACCTGCAAACCAGCAATCCCAAAATCTACGCAGCTGGCGATATCTGCATGAAGTGGAAATTTACCCACGCTGCCGATGCCGCAGCGCGGATTGTAATTAAGAATACCCTATTTTCTCCCTTTGGCTTGGGACGTAGCAAACTCAGCAGCCTGGTAATGCCTTGGGTAACTTACACCGACCCAGAAATTGCCCATGTAGGAATGTACGAACGCGAGGCGCAGGAGTTAGGCATTGAGGTAACAACCATTACCATTCCTTTTAATAGTGTAGACCGAGCGATCGCTGATGGTGAAGAATTAGGATTTCTGAAAATCCACCACAAAAAAGGCGCTGATGAAATTCTTGGTGCAACTATTGTCGCCCGTCACGCTGGCGAAATGATTTCAGAAGTGACTGCGGCAATTGTGAATAAAATCGGTTTGAGTAAATTAAGTAGTGTAATTCATCCCTATCCCACTCAAGCCGAAGCAATTAAAAAAGCAGCTGATGCCTATCGTCGTACACTGTTGACATCAACTACTAAAAAATTGTTGGGATTTTTGACAAAGTTATCTTGAATTTCAGTATGGTGCATGGGAAGAGGACAGGCAGGGAGTGTGGGGAGTGGGTAGAAAGAGAATTTATGCCTCCCTCTCTTCCCACACCTCCCACACTTCCCCATCTCCCTATTTTCTACTCCCTATTCCCCATTCCCCACTCAGTCTAAACAGGTGTCCAGCTGTCAATCTTACCTGATATCAAGTCTACGTAGTACAACTTGCCATCATCTCCAGCTTTAACACTCACAGGCGCTCCTAAATCAGAAGCAAATCGTGTAGTTGAAACAACTTGATTCTGGCTGTTCAATGCTAAAGCATCCATAGTTCCCTTAGTGGGATTGAAGATAAATAAAGCATTGTTAAAAGTACCACCCGTGTAGAAAGTACCAACGCCGACCGAAGTAGAACCATTTAAATGATCGTAGGCGTAAATTGGTGCTGTCACGGTTTTACCGCTAGCGTAGAAGTCCTTGCCAGTATCGAGAGTAGCATAGTTTCTTTGTTTGATGCTGACGAGATTGCCATTTGCATCAACACCACCCTCATAGTATGGCCAACCAAGGTTAGCACCTGGTTTACCAACATTCACTTCTTCCCATAGATACCAACCCACATCGCCAATAAAAGGAGTATTAGTTCGTTGATCTACAGTGAAGCGGAAGGGGTTACGCAGACCTAAGTTAAAGACTTTGGAACGGTTGCTGTTGAGGTCACCATTGTAAAAAGGATTATTTGCTAAACCCTGACCAGTAATAGGATCGATGCGGAGGATCTTACCAGAGAGGTTATCGAGATCCTGGACGCGATTTGCTCGGATATCTGCTCGGTTGTACGAAGTACCATCACCAAGTCCAACAAACAGGCTACCATCATTACCAAAGACTAGGCTACCACCGGAGTGAGTTGCACTATCGATCGCCATATAATCTTGGACGTTTTGGATGTTATTGCTTTTGAGAGCGTCTAGATATTCTTGGGCGTTGGCAAACAATTTGCCAGTAGTTTTGTTGAGAATACCTGATGGTGCCTCGTTCTTGGTGTCATTGTCAGGATCGACGAGGGTGCTGTCTCTGTCTGGACGACTGATATAGTTCCAAACGCTATTTTTGCCTAATATTACAACTTCACTGCCAGCGATCGCAGTTTTGTAACCAGTGCTGGGGTTAGCTGTCACCCTAACTAGCCTTACAGCACGGTTACCTCTTTGATCGGGATTGTCTAAGGTGCTATTGGGATTATTTAGAGGATTGCTAGTATTGGTTTCTGGGGGATCGTAGGTAAATAAGAGGTAAACGTAGTTGTTGCCGGTCGGACTCTTGCCAAAATCTGGATGTAGAGCCATGCCTAGCAAGCCGCGATCGGCTATATTATTTACCTCAGATGAAATATCAATAAAGGGATTAGCTTCCAACACGCCCGTAGTCGTGTTCAACACCTTCACTACCCCATTTTTCTGGGCGATGAACATGAGCTTATTATCAGCTGACCAGTCAAACTCTGTAGGTGCGGTCAACCCAGAAACTACAGTATTTCTTTGGAAGTTACCCGAGTCATTATCGATAATAGTCACACTCGTCTTAGTAATAGGCAGCGATACCCCAACTGCGTTACTAAAGTTCAAAGTAAACGCTTCATCCGCTTCTGTAACGGTATCATCTTTAATTGCAATAGAAATATTCTTACTGGTTTCCCCAACTGCAAAGTTTAAGGTTCCAGCTATAGCAATATAGTCAGATCCAGCTTTAGCAGTTCCATCCGCAGTTGCATAATTTACACTAGCAGCGCCGGAAGCATTATTGCGCCTAACTGTCACTATTGCAGTACCATTATTCTCATTCACTTCTATTGGAGTGAAAGTAAGACCTTGACTATCATTATCTTGAATCGTGATTCCCAGAGTTCTTTGAATTCCTAATCCTGCACCCTCTGGCTGATCGATAGCCACACTAAAGGTTTCATCTGGTTCTGCTATTAAGTCGTCAAAGATCGGAATTACGATCTGTTTGCTACTTTCTCCTGGTGCAAAGGTGAGGGTACCGCCAATTTCCTCTCCGCCATTAGCATAATCATCCCCTGCTGTTGCAGTACCAGCTAAGGTAGCGTACTTAATTGAAGATGTACCACTTAAATCACCATTTCTGAGTACAGTCACCGTTACACTACCATCGCCTTCATTGACGCTGGTGGGAGATGTACTCAAGGTGATAATAGCTGGTGAGACTTGTGAATACAGTTGAGACTGAGGAATAATTTCTTTGGTCTGAGAAGCACTTGACCAGGATAATCGAGCATTTGCAGAGTAATTATTCTCGAAATACTCTAATTTAATGTCGTATTTTTGACCTGCAACGAGGGCGATAGAGCCTGTATGTTCTGTGGTCGATTGATTGACAAATTGATCGATCAACAGTTGATTATTCACCCACAGCCGCACGCCATCATCACTACCAGTGTAGAAGTTGTAAAGCTCGCTGTACTTAGCTTCTACCTGTCCTGTCCAACGCACTGAGAAGGTATCTGCACCGCCGATGAGTGGATCTGGAGCGCCACTACCCCAGTTAAAGTTGACTGTCGCATCTGTACGAGTCAGTTTCTGGTTTGTGAAGTCGATGTTGTCGTAATACTCTCCTTTGAGTCCATTACCATTACTCGTAGGTGTATTCGCCTGACTATATAGTTGAGACTGAGGAATAATTTCTTTAGCTTGAGAAGCACTTGACCAAGATAATTGAGAATTTGCAGAGTAATTATTATCGAAATACTCTAATTTAATATCGTATTTTTGACCTGCAACTAGGGCGACGGAGCCTGTATGTTCTGTAGTCGATTGATTGACGAATCGATCGATCAGCAGTTGATTATTCACCCACAGCCGCACGCCATCATCACTTCTAGTGTAGAAGTTGTAAACTTCGCTGTATTCAGCTTGTACCTGTCCTGTCCAACGTACCGAGAAGGTATCTGCACCGCCGATAAGCGGATCTGGAGCCCCACTACCCCAGTTAAAGTTGACTGTCGAATCTGTGCGAGTCAGTTTTAAGTTGGTGAAGTCGATGTTGTCGTAATACTCTCCTTTGAGTCCGTTACCATTACCAATTACTGGATTGTTATTTGTATTTGTCCCACTATACAGTTGAGATTGAGGAATAATTTCTTTAGTCTGAGAAGCGCTTGACCAAGATAATTGAGAATTTGCAGAGTAATTATTCTCGAAATATTCTAATTTAATATCGTATTTTTGACCTGCAACTAGGGCGACGGAGCCTGTATGTTCTGTAGTCGATTGATTGACAAATCGATCGATCAACAGTTGATTATTCACCCACAGCCGGACGCCATCATCACTTCTAGTGTAGAAATTGTAAACTTCGCTGTACTTAGCTTCTACCTGTCCTGTCCAACGCACTGAGAAGGTATCTGCACCGCCGATGAGTGGATCTGGAGCGCCACTACCCCAGTTAAAGTTGACCGTCGAATCTGTGCGAGTCAGTTTTAAGTTGGTGAAGTCAATGTTGTCGTAGTACTCTCCTTTAAGTCCATTTCCCTGAGAAAATGCCGTACTACCGTTAGCAAAATTGAGTGCTGATGCTTGATTTAATGGGTTTTTTGTTGTATCCGAATTAAGTACCGTTAACGAGTTTTGATTAAGATCCGTTGAATTAGCCATTGATATACATGCCTCACAAAACAGCTAAAACTAATACCATCATTAAGGTTTCAGGATTAGTTTTACATTCAATTTTTCAAGGGAAATAGGTGATGTTACTAACTGAATTTTTGATGTTACTAAATTAATTAGTTTATTAATTTTATATTAATAAATACTAACTTAACATTTTATATCTGCTTGTTTTACATTTAATCTGCTCCTTTACCCCTTATTTAATCCATAGTTAAAAGTACATGACGTGGCATATCTCTCTAAATTTCGTCTGAAAGCAGATACAGTTTTAAGTATCTAGAAACCCCTATAGTAAGTATAGTTCTATAGCGTAGTTTACTCTGATTAAACATTTGCTCTCGGCTTGAAGACAAATTCAGAGTTTTGATATGCCTAAAATTAAGTATTTGTCAATTTACTATTTTTTATATAAAAATAAATCATTATTTCAATATTTAATCATTTTTAACGATCCACAATACTTACTTGAAGTAAGTATATACGTAAGCAGTGTTGAATTACTTACTTTTGTATTTCAGTGCATTTATTTGATTAATCAATTAAATATTTGACACTACACCACCGTGTTATGTCTATGCGTCTCCTATAACTTTGTTTAAAGATTCACACTAAATAGAGATTTTTAAAGCTACATCAAAGTTTTGATGATTTTCAAATAAAAATTCGCAATAGATGATTTTCGTCGTGTTTTTTTTATTTTATGGATTGCAATTACATGAAAGTTTTATAAAGAAAACTTTCATATTTAAAGATTTTCAAAAGTATTATTTATCAATATTTTATTTTCAACTGATAAAATTTCTCTTTTAGCCAGCAGAACGGCTTAAAAAAACCAAACTATGTAAACAAAAATGAAAAAGGTTTAAACCCTCTTTGCTTGCGACTTGAAAAAGGTTGTGGGGTGTAGGTGATATTCATTATTTATGTGTGGCGATCGCCTGGTCTACTTTATTGCTTCTTGCATAATTTTTGCGCGTTCTTACCTAATCTTTAGTTGCGATCCCATTTCACGAAATTATTGCTACAAATCATTTTTGTTGTTTCCTGCTTACCCTGCTTGTAATCTATACCAATCTTAAGGTGAAACGGTATCAGTTCCTTTAACTGAACTCAAACTGAGAAAAATCAAAAGTTTGAAGTTGCACATCCCCACTTTCCCCTAGACTAATGGCAGCAACCTTGTTCAAACTGGCTGAGGAAAGTGAACTTTGACTGAGACAAACAATTTAAACTCTACCTTTCAGGATGTCTCACGCAGGGAATTGCGGGATTTAGTGCGGACTCAGCTGCAAATGCTGCTAGAAGCAGGAGACTTGCAGGGAGCAAAAGCTATTCTCGTACCTGTGCAGCCTGCGGATATTGCCGAGGCAATTGAGGGTTTGCCAGAAGCGATGCACGCTTTGGCTTTTCGCTTGCTTTCTAAGGATGAAGCTATAGAGGTTTATGAATATCTGGACTACAGCGTTCAAGAACGGTTAATTGAGGAACTTAAAAGTCAGGAAGTCTGTGATATTGTCGATCGCATGTCGTCGGATGACCGAGCGAGGTTATTTGATGAGTTACCGGCAAAAGTCGTTAATCGCCTCCTAGAACAGCTGAGTCCCGCAGAACGCCAAGCTACAGCCCTATTACTAGGTTATGAAGGTGATACTGCTGGGCGAATCATGACGCTAGAGTTTATCTCGCTCAAAGAAAACTTGACAGTATCTCAAGCTCTAGAGCGAATTCGCAACTTAGCTAATGCCAGTGAAATGATTTATTATCTTTATGTCACTGATGCAGCAAGGCGGTTAACGGGAATTGTATCGTTGCGAGAATTGGTAACATCCCAGCCAGAGGAAATTATTGGCGAAGTGATGACCCGTGATGTGGTATTCGTCCACACCGATACAGACCAGGAAGAAGTTGCCAGATTAATCCAAAGATATGATTTTTTAGCTGTGCCTGTGGTAGACCGAGAAGAGCGTCTAGTAGGTATTGTCACTGTTGATGATGTGATTGATATTCTGCAACAAGAAACCACTGAAGATATCTATGCGTTGGGTGGTGGCGTGCAGTCGGGAGGAGATAACTATTTCCAGACAAATTTATTAGAAGTTGCTCGGAAGCGAGTTTTATGGTTGTTAGTTTTACTGGTAACCAATACTGTTACAGGAACGATTATTAAGTCGCAAGAAGATATTTTAACGAAAGTAGTAACACTAACAGCATTTATCCCCTTACTAACTGGTACTGGTGGTAATGTGGGCGCTCAGTCTTCCACAGTGGTAATTCGGGGGATGAATACCGATGAAATTCGATCGCTCGGTTCGTTGCAAGTAATTGTACGGGAGGGGATTGCAGGTGCTTTATTAGGAGGAATGTTAGGTACGATCGCAACCATCTGGGCTTACTTTTTGCAAGGACGGTTAGAAGTAGCGATCGCTGTAGGCACTAGTCTAGTGGCGATTTCTATTTTAGCTTCCGTCTCCGGTTCCGCACTACCATTTTTATTTCGTTTCCTACGTTTAGATCCGGCACTAATGTCAGCACCATTCATCACCACAGCAGTTGATGTACTTGGGGTTTTAATTTACTTCAATTTAGCGCGGGTAATTTTAAAATTATGAATGATGAGTTATGAGTTATAAGTTATGAATGATGAGTTAGGAGCTAAGAGTTAATTTTAATTATTAACTCCTAACTCCTCACTAGTAAATTGCTGTTAAATTTTACAATTCTGATGCTGTATCTGGAGCAATAATTTCGCCAGTACCCAATTGTAATATCAAATCCTGCTCGGTAATGAGTTCGGTAAGTTCCTTTACTTGCAAATTCATATCCTTGCAAGCTTGCCTAAGTTCTCCTGCAAATTTGTTGAGGTCTTCACCATAGCCACATTGATAAGCAGCAGTTTCAATTCCTTGCTTGGCATTTGCTCTAGCACAATCTACTAGTTCTGTACCGTGCAATGGGGTAGGAGATGCCATAGAAATAGTTATTATTTATTAAACGTTTGCTGCTAGATATATTATCAATGCTCTAAACCTTAGTTCCTCCCTCCACTGGAAGAAAATTAGCGAATAATTAGAAGTAAATAGAAGGCAGGAGGCAGGAGGCAGGAGGTAAAATCCTCAACAGTAAAAGGTTTTGCTGGTTTGGATTTTACATTTAATTATGTCCGCTTACTTAATTATTTATTTGTCATTAGTCATTTGCCTTATTTTACAAATTTAAGCCACTGCCTTAGAGGAGTCTGCCTACTTAGAGCAAGTGGCTTGTGATGGTCGAAAACCTCTTAACCAGATGCGTAGTAAACACAATTGACTTTGCTTTTTGCCTTTTGCAATTTACTAATGACCAATGACCAATGACCAATGACTAATCTTTTTAGCCGTTGACAACTTCTCCGCCATTGACATGTAAGACTTGACCGGAAACATAAGAAGCGTCATCCGATGCTAAAAATACATAGCTAGGCGCAACTTCTTCTGGCTGTCCGGGTCGTTGCATTGGTACTTGTTTGCCAAAAGTTTCAACTTTCTCTTCAGGAAAAGTTGAAGGTATTAATGGTGTCCAAATCGGGCCTGGCGCGACAGCATTAACTCGAATTCCTTTTGACACTAAATTTTGTGATAAGGAACGAGTAAAGGCAACGATCGCACCTTTTGTTGAGGAGTAATCTAGTAGTTGTGGACTACCTTTATAAGCTGTTACTGATGTGGTATTGATGATAGCACTGCCTTCATGTAAGTGTTTGAGTGCAGCTTTAGTCATGAAAAACATCGAGAATATATTAGTGCGAAAAGTTCGCTCTAGTTGCTCTTTGGTGATTTCTTCAATACTTGGTTTAGGATGTTGTTCGGCAGCATTGTTGACGAGAATATCCAGTTTGCAAAACTCACCAATTGTTTGCTCTACGGCCTGCTGGCAAAAGTTTTCATCGCCAATATCACCAGCGATTGTGACTGCACGACGCCCTTGTTTTTCTACCAAATGTTTTGTTTCTTTGGCATCGTCATGTTCGTTCAGATAAAGAATTGCCACATCTGCGCCTTCTTTAGCAAAGGCAATTGCGACAGCACGACCAATACCACTATCTGCACCCGTAATTAAGGCTACTTTATCTTTTAATTTGCCACTACCCTGATACTGTACATCCTCAGCTTTCGGTTTTGGCGTCATTTCCGATTCCGCGCCTGGCGGTTGTTGTTGCTGTGGCGGTTGTGATTTTTGCTCTTTTGATTCAGTCATAAGCCTTGTTTTGGTAATTGAATATTTAGTTGAGAATCGGGCATTGTATGAGTAATTATTATTTTTATTCCTGCCCCCATTCCCTATTCCCTACTCCCCATTCCCATTTCCAAAAGTAAACCTTGGATCGAATATTCAACCCAAGGTTCATTTTTTGCTTTGGCTCCCACTTGCCATTTGCAATTTTAGGTTTTTACACCCCGAATGCTTACCAAACGTACTTTTTATATTATTTATACGCGGCTTGCACTATTTCCCCTCACACCTAATACAGACTTTTATCTAACCACGAAAAACAAATACACTACTCTCATGCGAACCAGGATTTATCCTGTTCATCTCTATTTCAGTAAACTATCTATGTTGTAAAACTTTATCGCTCCTTAGAGATAAAACTAGCTGCAATTCACTCAACCTTAAGACGTAAAATCAATAGTTTGCGCATAAATATCCTCTGCTTGCTGTAATATACGGCAATACATTTAAATATATTTTTACCAAAGAAGGCAGGAGGCAGGAGGTTAAGAGTATTAATTAAAACTGTTTTTTCTGGGTATAAATTCCAGTTTAAAACAGGAATTGTATCAGCCCAAAGTACGCGAGATCCAAAGCCCAGCCACTGCGGTGGAAGGGTTTGGCGGCATAGAGTCAAGTGGCGTCTACCTACTTAGTCCCAGGTTTTAAAACGTGGGTTTCTCCAGCAATAACTACCTGCTATCTCCTGCCTCTTGAACTTATCCTTATTCGCTGCCAAAATACGGACTATAATGCTTGTTATTTTCGTTAAAATTAATTTAATCTGGTATTTACGGACAACCTTCTAGCACTTTTGTCAAGTTTCTCTAGTTTGCTGAAGCCAATGTCTCAAGCTACTCAAATTTTTATGAAGAAAATTAATATTATTTAATTCTCTTCAAAAAAGGATCTGTCAAAAAAGTTACTTGGGATGTACCAGAGAAGTAGAGCAGTTTTTGGATGGCGACAGGTAGGAATTATGGCAACACTGGATGTTTCTGAGTTACAGCAAATTGAAAAGTTTCGCCGTCTGCAATCAACTCTGCGCGATCGCTGGAAAACCATCGAGCTATTTGATAATAGTGAAGCAGATATTTTAATTGTCCCATCTTTGAGTATTGACCAGCGCGAGCTTCAAAAAATTGAAGGCTGCGAACATTATGAAGAAAGATTACTGTTTTCTTTGATTCGGTTGCGGAATCCGCGTACAAGATTGGTTTATGTGACATCAGTACCCCTGCATCCCAGTATCATCGATTATTATCTGCAACTTTTGCCAGGAATTCCTTTTTCTCATGCTCGCAATCGCTTGCTGCTACTTTCTACTTACGATTCCTCGCTTAAGCCCCTCAGCCAAAAGATTTTAGAACGCCCCCGTTTACTAGAGCGAATTCGCCAAGCTTTGAGGCTCGATAAATCATTCATGATATGTTATAATTCATCGAATTTTGAAGGCGAATTATCAGTAAAATTAGGCGTACCACTGTATGCTGCGGCGCCAGATTTACAGATTTGGGGAACAAAAAGTGGTAGTCGGCAAATATTTGGCGAAAGTGAAGTACCACATCCAGATGGTAGCCAACAAGTTTGGCATCACAGCGATTTAGCACAAGCTGCTGCTGATTTGTGGGAACGCCAACCGACATTAAAAAGAATGGTGGTGAAACTCAACGAAGGAATTTCTGGAGAAGGAAATGCATTGCTGGATTTAAGACCGATTGAGAATCTCGCACCTACTGGTACGAGTACTCATGCCGAAAGGGTAGCAGCAATTAGCGATCGCTTTTCAACATTGCGCTTTCAAGCAAAACAAGAAACTTGGGAGAATTTTTCTGCCAGAATTCCGGAATTAGGGGCAATTGTAGAATCATTTGTGGAAGGAGAAATAAAGCGATCGCCCAGCGTTCAAGGTAGGATTACGCCTAATGGCGAAATAGAAATCCTCTCCACCCACGACCAAATTCTCGGAGGCCCCGACGGCCAGATTTATCTTGGTTGTAGCTTTCCCGCTGATGAAAGATATCGGTTGCAATTACAGCAACTCGGCTTACAAGTTGGCAGAACGCTAGCTGAAAAAGGCGCGCTAGAACGATTTGGTGTAGATTTTATCGCAGTTGACAAGGGTAATGGAGAGTGGGACATTCAGGCGATCGAAATTAATCTGCGTAAAGGCGGTACAACTCATCCATTCATGACCTTGAAATTATTGACCAACGGTCGCTATGACCTGTCCACGGGTTTATTTTACAGCCAACAAGGTCGTCCCAAATACTACATTGCCACCGACAACCTGCAAAAAGACCGCTATCGGGGATTATTACCAAATGACTTGATGGATATTATCGCTCACCACAGACTGCACTTTGATAGCGGTACTGAAACAGGCACAGTTTTTCATCTTATGGGTTGTCTTTCGCAATTTGGCAAGTTGGGATTAACCAGCATTGGCGATTCTCCACAACAAGCAAAAGATATTTATAACAAAGTCATCAAAGTTTTGGATGAAGAAACCCGCAGCGAAAATCAGGTTTTCTCGCCGTTTTCCGATTATTCCTTTCCTGTGGCTTGGGATGAATATATTTAAGCATGGGGCGATCGCTAAAAATTGCCTCTCTTTATAGATATAGTTGAGATATCCTGAGATACAACAATTCTGTATCCCTAGTATTTCTAGTAAGGCTATAGAGTTGTTCTAAATAAAGAAAGTGAAAAACCTAAGTTTCTGGCTGTAGTGGTAATAAGGCAATGACACAAAGTTTCATGCTCACACAGGAAACAATCTCAACATTTCAAGCACAAGTAGCACTGTTTGAGCAGTCTCTATGTTCTGATAACGCGCAACATGAAGCCAGCACCAAACTAGTCGAACTAGCTAACACCAGACAAATATCACTGGATGAACTTAAGCAAGAGATGGTTCAGCTTTCACAAAAGCTTGATAGACTCGTCAAACTGCTTAATAAAATCAAGGAAGAAGAGAGCAAAGATCAAGTACTACTGTACTTTGTCAAATCTAACTTTCTTTTAAAGGAAATTTTAGACGAGGGATACTGGGGTTTTTATTTGGCAGAAAATGTTAAAAAAACATTTGAGGAACTGACATCTGGCTCTGTCACTTTATATAAAGATGTTAAAAGCGCCGTTAGTCTTGAAACTCCTAAAAAAGACATAAATTATATTGTCTTAGAAACCCTAAAACATAGTATAAACTCACTAATTGAAGCTGGGTTGCGAGTCAGCGCGTTCTCACAAGAGGAAGTTAACGCATTGGATTTAGGAGACATAACTCCTCAAGAATCAGAAACTATGTTAATCTTCCTATCAACAATGAAAAAATGGGAACCTGTTTACAAGAGACTTGCAGCATCCTAAATTCCTTGCGAAAGAAGACATAATCTGTATACATAACGAGCTCGTCAGTGAAACTGGCGAGTCGTTAAACGTGATTAATGAAGGCTTGCTGGACTCTGCTCTTTACTCACCTCAAGCAACTTTTGGGGGAGAGTATTTGCATCCTACTATTTATGAACAAGCATCTGCATATTTATTTCACATAGCCTGTAATCATGCTTTTGAACAAGGTAATAAACGTACTGCTTTTGCTGCTATGGTCACTTTTTTAAACGTGAATGATTACGATATTGAAATAACAGAAGAAGAAGCTGAAAAATTAACGCTACAGGTAGTTAAGCATGAGATAACCAAGGAAGAATTGCCTGCTATCTTGCAAAATTACATTATAAAACTTATTTAAATTCGGTGAAAGATAAAAAGACACTATTACAATAATTACAGCAGTTTTTATCGTTAATACCACATCAGTAATTTTGGATTTTAGAAAAATCTAAAATCCAAAATTGAAAATCCAAAATTTTTACAGTTGCCGTACTACTGGCTGACCGTCTTTGACTTCACCAACTAAAACTAAATCGACGCAGTTAACGAAGATTCCATTTTCCAAAACACCGGGAATATTATTCAATGTTTTTTCTAAGTTGACTGGATCTTCAATAGAGTCAAATCTGACATCTAAGACAAAATTGCCTTGGTCAGTGATTACCGGGCCGGCTTTTTTGACACCCATACGGAGTTCTGGTTTGCCACCGAGTTTTTTGATGGCATTGGTTACAGGAGTAATTGCCATTGGAATCACTTCTACGGGTACGGCGAAACTAGAACCCAAGCGGTCTACTAACTTGCCACTATCGACCACGACGATAAACTGTTCTGCTAGGTAATCTACAACTTTTTCGCGGGTATGCGCTGCACCACCGCCTTTAATCAAGTTCTTCTGAGGATCGACTTCATCTGCCCCATCAATGGCAATATCGATGCGGTCAACAGCGTCTAAGGTAGTGAGGGGGACACCATATTCCTTTGCCAGCACTTCTGACTGAAACGAGGTAGGTATGCCAACGATATCCTTCAGTTCGCCAGACTTGAGGCGATCGCCTAAATACTGAATTGTGTATGCTGTAGTTGACCCCGTACCCAATCCCACAATCGAACCCGACTTTACTAAGGCGGCGGCGGCTTTGCCAACTTCTTGCTTCATCAACTTTACGGGATCTGCTGCTGCGGTCATTCCCAAAACTCCTGAAAAACTGACTATAGTCCATAGTAGTGGGCAGACAACACCAAAAGATGAAAGCGAAAAAACAAGTTTTTGCCAAGCGCTACTTCCCGAACGACGAAAATAAGCTGCCACATAGCAAATACTCCGTATAGCTACGCAACATTGTCCAACTTCAATTCGTCAATAGCCAAGTAACAGATTATTAAGACACCAAAATTCGTTTTCACCTCTGTAATCTAGTTTTTTAAATTCACATTATCTGCTCAAACTGGTTATTATGATGCGTCACCTTTCAATTACTTTATCTTTAGTCGCACTACTACAAAACTTACCAGCGATCGCTCAGACTCCGATACCAGGAAATACTTCTGAAATACCCTCTGATTCTATTCAACAAGTAGTTGCTGCTAAATGGATGACAAATTTTTCTGATGGCAAGTTTTATCCAGAAAAGTTAGTGAGTAGAGCAGAATTAGCGGCGATTATGGTCAAAGCATTTCGCTTAGATAAAAGAGAAGCTGCTAGCAAACAAAATTTAGCAATTCCAGATGTTCCGCCATCTTATTGGGCATTTAATGATATACAAACAGTCTTAAAAACTGACATCATGAAAGGCTATCGAGGGAATCAATTTTTCCCCAATCAAAAGGTAACTAGAGCAGAAGCTCTTGCTATTTTTGCCCAGGCTTATGGTGTCTTTCAATTTCCTGATGACGCTGTTGATGAAACTCTTGCTGCATATCCAGATCGAGAGTCTATCCCATCTTGGGCGAGAAAAGCGATCGCCACAGTAATTACTGAAGGATTTCTGAATACAGATGCTCAAAATAATATTTCTCCATTACGACCCGTTACCCGTGGAGATATGGCTTATGTTTTGAGTAAATACTTGCAACGCCAAAAACAAAACCCGGAAACACCAGAGGTTCCGATTATTCCAAATAGCACCCCATCTCCTTAGGAGAATTCAGATTGAAGAAGGGAAAAAGGGAAAGGGAAAGATAAAGAATTCTTGCCTTGCCCTTTTCCCCACTTGTGCAAAAAATCATTACCTTTAATTCTGACCTCTGCGTTTCTCTATAATATCTCGGAGATATGCAGCAGTAGACTGTGTTGGTTGCGTCTGCTGCTGCGAACCATAGTTGCCATAATTGGGCTGTGTGACTTGGTTTGGCTGCTGCAAGCCATAGTTGCCATAATTAGGCTGTGGTACTTGGTTTGGTTGCTGCAAACCATAATTTGTATATCCTGTAGGATTTGTTGGGGTGACAACACTTTGATTCGGATAGCTAGAGTAAGGCGCAATATTATTTGGTACAACAGAGTTCGCTGAAGGTACTACTGGTACTTGATTGCTAGTGTAGGGATTTGGCTGGAAGTTTGTAATCGTTGAGGTGTACCCAGGATTCAACCCAGTAGTTGGTATTTGACTGGGTAAGCTGTTTAAGGGTAGTATCGACGTTGCTCCTGTGTCAGAGACACGCTCCGAAGCATTGCGCCCATTGGCATTGATTCCATTCAAGCTAGACTTCTGCCTTGTTGATTCGTCGATCGCTGCTTGCAGAGGGCTGATGGAAACAGAATTGGGATCGCTGTTGGTTTGATTAGTTAACCCGATTCCCAAGCTAGAAGATTTTTCTCCTTCTGTTTGAGATGCTGTACTAGAAGACTTAAGACCAAGAAATTGGCTATTGTTATCAACTGTTCCACTACGCAATAAATTTTCTGTTTGTACGATAAACGGATTTTTGAAAGTTGGCGCAGGTTGGGGATTAACTATTCCTAAGCCAGATTTTGATTTATTCTCGTTAAGAGATTTTTGTGTATTAATTAGCTCGTCTAATAAGCCTTTGCTCTTTTTTCCCTCAGTCTTTTCCTTGGGATTATTTGCTGCTAGTGACAAAGCTGCTTGATCGAAATCATTAAATAAGACGGGCAAGTTATCAATATCTGCGGCAATAGCTTTGTTTTCCTGCGATAGGGAAGAGTCAGTAGGGTTTTCGGAAACGACTTGTTTTTTTTGTTTATAAACAAAAACGTCTGGATTTGACCAGTATTCCCAGGTTACTAACCCGACTACAGATAAAAAAATTGCAGTTACCCAAAAACCAGGCCGCCCTAGCTTCCATAACCTGGCTCTAAGATAGCGTAAGTAGGCGGGAGGATAATGACGATGTGGCATGGGTTTAGTAATTAATATTTACTAGAAATTGGTAGAAGTTGACCGCAGCAGCGTTGTTGTTTGCTGCTTTTACCTTCCCGTTCAGTAAATATCTCAACTGAAGTCGGATGGTAATTTTATCCTAACTTCTCGAGAAGTTATTAGTCATTAGCAACAGCCATTTAGTAGTCAAAAATTTACTTTTTAACTCTACGTACTCTACCTTGAGGCAGTTTTGTTTGTGCAGGCTTGTTGGTGTAGGCGTCACCAGACCTACAGAAATAAGTTCAACAATCAAATCAGATTGCTATATTCGCTTTTTCAGCAGTTGCTCGTACTTATTTAAAGCTTTGTATCAAAATAGTTAATTTTGGTCTTTGGCTAAAGTGCGATCGCAAAAATCATCATATAGTAAGAAAATCTAAATTATATGAGTAAATTAAAATTTAACTAATTCTTTTTATAAAGAAAATAATTCTTTTACGAAGAGTAAATAAACGGTGTTTTCTTGAAATTTTATTAAGTATTTTTAGATAAATTAGATGACTGAAGCGTTTATTTCTTACTCACGCAAAGATAAAGAGTTTGTCAAAAAACTTTATGACGCGCTCAAGGAACAGAAGCGAGAAGTCTGGGTGGACTGGAAGGGAATTCCGTCTACGGCAGAATGGCGCAAAGAAATTTATGAAGCAATTGAAGCCACCGATAATTTTATCTTTATTATTAGTCCGAATTCAGTCGCTTCTAAAATCTGCGGTGAGGAGCTGGGACACGCTCTCAAGCACAATAAACGTTTAGTGCCAATTGTGTGGCAGGATGCCGACAATGTGGATGATCAATTAGCGAAAATTCAATATATTTTCTTTCAAGAAAGTAATGATTTCAATACAGCTTTGCGATCGCTACTCGAGGCCCTTGATACCGATTTAGAGCATGTCAAAGAGCATACCCGCTTACTGATGCTGGCCTTGGAGTGGGAAGAGAAAAAACGCAACAGTAGTTACTTGCTGCAAGGTAGCCAACTAGAAGAGGCAGAACAATGGTTAACCAAAGGAACTGGAAAAAACCCTTTGCCAACGACACTGCAACAAGACTACATCGGTGAAAGTCGCAAAGCTCAAAGGGCACGTTACAAAACAAAACTCATTGGTCTTACTACAGCCTTTGTGATTTCCGCAGGTTCGGCGATTATTGCAGTAATTGGCTGGAAGGAAGCCGATCGCCAGCGGATAACAGCAGCAAAATCAGAACTCCAAGCTCTAATTTCAGCCTCAGACGCAGGTTTTACGGCAAATAGAGATACCATTGATGCCTTAATAGCAGGTTTAAAAGCGGCCAAGAAACTCAAAGAACTAGAAAAAGACAAAATCACGATTCCACCTGACGATCGCGCAAAAGTGATGACTGTGTTGGGACAGGCGATTTATTGGGTAAGAGAACGGAATAGCCTCAACGACAGCGATGCTATTCGTAGCGTTAGTTTCAGTCCTGATGGCGAAATTCTCGCTACTGGTGGAGCAAACAGGATGGTAAAACTCTGGAACAAGCATGGTCGTTTGCTCCACACTTTAGAAGGGCATCAAGATAATGTTATGAGTGTAAGCTTTAGCGCTGACAGTCAAATACTCGCTTCTGCCAGTTTAGACGGGACGGTAAAACTCTGGAACAGACAAGGCCAGCTATTTCAAACTTTTGATATCAAAACTGGAGTTCGCGCTGTGAGTTTCAGTCCTGACGGTAAAACCCTTGCTTCTGGGAGTGAGGACAACAGTGTGAGACTCTGGAATCGAGAGCGTCAACAACCCCAAATCCTTAACCGTCATACTGATGAAATAAATACTTATCAAGTCAATAGCGTGAGTTTCAGCCCCGACAGTCAAATGATTGCGATCGCTGTGGGCAATAGCGTCAAACTCCGGCAGCTTGACGGTGGTGAGATTAGCCTCAATGGGCACAATGCTGCAATCTCGCAGGTAGCTTTTAGTCGTGATGGTCAAACGATTGCTACTGCTAGTGATGACAAAACGGTAAAACTTTGGCACAAAGACGGTACGGAGATTACAACTCTGACTGGCCACGATGGTGAAGTCAATAGTATCAGTTTTAGCCCTGATAATAAGAGTCTCATCTCTGGTAGTAAAGATGGCACAGCAATTTTGTGGAATATAGAAAATCTTACCTTGGATGGATTAACGGCGCGGGGGTGCGATTGGCTGCATGATTATTTAACTAATAATACTAACGCTCAAGGCTATGCTTCTGAAGACCATCTTTGCGATCGGGTGAGAACTCAAACTGGCTCTTAATTGAGCCAAGTTGTACTTTTCTTGTAACTATATTGTAAATAATCGTTTAATAAATGCTCTGTGCTATTTTTTACAGTTTATAATCATCACTGGTTTGATTTTATTGTTTAGATGCCTATAACACCAATTCAGTATTCAAGATAGTAGTTAAAAACAAAGTTTCCTCAGGTTCAATTCAGGAAATTAATTCTTTCCAGCGACAGAGACCTGGTTTTGAGATTACTAATTTGGGGTTCTAGACTCTAAATCGATATCACTCATACTTATTAGGTGGCAGTTTTTAATCAAAAGTGGCTGAAGTAAAGGTTTTTTGTTGAAGTTAAAGAGCAACAGTTAAGTAAGTCCGTAGATAAAACCCATGTATATTTAATTTTGTAAAGTCTGTGCAATCTCTAATTTATAAAGTGTTTGCTAATTTTACATCTCGTCACACAGATTAATTTTTTAATGCCGACTTATTTATACCAATTCTCTTATACTAATTGAACCCAAATCAGCCTCAAAATCTTTACTTAGGGATTTTTAACATTATTTAACTGTAATGAATGTTTACTGGAATAAACTCTCATAACTTTTGAGGTATTTTGCATAAAATTTCCGGTAAAGCTAGATAAGTATAACCAGAGAAATATTAAAGGAAATCATGGTAGATAACAAAGGAACAGGCTGGATACCAGATTACCCTGATGTTAGGGACTACCACATAGGTAAAATCAAAGATCGGCTAGGGAAAAAATTTCAGGATATACAAATAACTAATGATATACAAGAACCTATAGCTGAAATCTTGGATTTCCTCAAAAACAGCAAACAATACAAAGAGGAAAAAAATCAGATTGAGAAGATTGAGAAAATTGAGAAAACCATACGTGGAGGTTTTAAGTTAGTTAAAGTAAAACCTCTGAAAAATCAAAGTTTTTTAGTTTATGGGAGCGTAGGTTATGAAGTATATGAATTTCAGAGACTTTTACTCAGCCTCGATAATTATAAAGATAAATTAGAAAATATCAAAGAATTTTCTAGTTTAATGAAATCAATTGATGAATTAAAGCAAGTCTTTTATTTTAATCGTTATAAGGATTATCAAACAACTAAATTTCCTTGTATTCTTGAGTATGGTTACTTTGGCAAAAAAACTGAAGCAGCTGTCAATGAATTCAATAAAGTGTCCGAGCTTTTAGATGAAAAAATTGACGGAAGTGCTGCTTTTGTCGATCAAATGGCATTTTTTGCCCTCACATGTCTAAACCAAATTTTAGAACTTAAATATCCTGAAATTAAAGATAATAATAAGCTAATTCAGGAAATAAATCCAGAAGAGCAAAAAAAATTGTTATCCATTTTAGACAATTTAAATGAATTAAAATACTTTAAGTTTTTATCCAAAGTATTAGAGAAATCTCAATCAAGCGAGTTACATAATGAAAATAACTCTAACAAAAATGATAAGAAAGATGATTCTATTGCTAGTGGTAGTTGGGGAGATTCAGTTATAGAATTACAATCGCAGTTGATTCAGTTAGAAGAACTAAATGGGTTAGCAACAGGATATTTTGATTCGCTAACAGAACAATCTGTTAGATATTTTCAAGCTAAGTATGGACTAAAAGTCGATGGCATAGTTGGGCAAGAGACTAGGAGAGTTTTGAGAAACTTGGTTACTCTCAAAAATATACCACAAGTTCCAAAAACTCGAGATTTAGAACCAGAAACTCGAGAGCATCAGAAGCGATTAATTGTTTCAACTTCGTCACCAATACCTATTGAACTTTATGAAGTTACTTTAAAAATTTTTCAAATAAGTGAATTTGAGGTAAAAGACTTTGTTACTGAGAAAGGATTTCAGCGATCGACACCTATCAATGGACAGCAATCGACAACGCAAGCCTCCAATCCTGGCGAACAGCTTCAACAAGAAAACGAAGAATTGCAACAAACAATTGACTTAATCGTTAAATGGATTTATCGAATAATCTCTCCTTTGGCTCAACACCCAAATCTTGAAATAGCGGTAAAGAATGGTTTAAAGCAGCTTGATAAATCATTCGAGCAATGGTTATTATCTCATAAATCAGAAGAATCTAAAAAACAGCAACAGGAAGAAACAATTCAAGTACTTATCGACCAAATTAGAGAACTGCAAAAGCAAATTGCTTCGGAAAAATTTCAAATTGATTCTAAATTAGAACCAAAAAAAAATTTGTTAAAAGAGTGGGATTCTAATCCATTATTTATCCTTGTAGCCCTTTCCAGAATTTTAAGTTTTAAAAAAGTTTTGAACAAGATTGAAAATAAGAGTAGTTCTCAGTTCCAAAGAAGCAGGATATCCAAGACTATACAAAAGACAAACGAGATATTTAAGTCTCTCATCTATTTAGACCGTAATAATCTTAAATTTAACCTAGAAGAGAGAATAGAAATTTTCTATCGTAAAAGTCTGAGAACAGTTATCCAAATCCTACCAGACGAAATCAGGGTTGAACCGGAGCTAGAAAGGGAATCAGACTTGAAACGTGATTTAGAAAATTTTCCTATAGAATGGGATTTAGAGGCAAAAATTTCAAGATCGCAAGAACCAAAACCAGCCCAACTAAACAATCAAAAACCAAAACTAGACCAGCAAAACGAGCAAAAAATTGTAAATTTATTAGTACCAGAATTTGTGGATTTGAGCTTTTGGTGTTCTCCTATTGAAGACCAAGGTTCACTCGATTCATGTACAGCACACGCTGGTATTGCCTTAATGGAGTATTTTGAAAAAAGAAGTTTTGATAGGCATATCGATGCTTCTCGACTGTTTCTTTATAAAGTGACACGCAATTTAATGCATCGTCAAGGTGATGTAGGAGCATCTCTTCGAGAAACAATGAAAGCAATGGCATTATTTGGTGTGCCTCCAGAGGAATACTGGCCTTATGAAGAAGATAAGTTTGATGAGGAACCAACTAACTTCTGCTACTCTTTCGCCCAAAGTTATCAAGCCCTGAAATACTTCCGTCTAAATCCTGCGGGTACTTCAGAGGATATACTGCTATTTCGGATTAAGACGGTTTTAGCTGCTGGTTTTCCTTGTGCATTTGGGTTTACTATTTATGATTCCATCGACAATGACTCAAACCAAGGAGGTCATATCCCCTACCCAGTTGAGAAAGATAAGGTAAAAGGAGGCCACGCTGCTGTTGCAGTTGGCTATGAAGATTATAAGGTAATAGAAAACGCTGATGGTATCGTGTCACAAGGAGCATTACTGATTAGAAACTCTTGGGGAAAGGATTGGGGAGAAGGTGGTTATGGTTGGCTTCCCTATGACTATGTATTGAAAGGGCTGACGGCTGATTGGTGGTCGTTGCTCAAATCAGAGTGGTTTGAGACAAAAAACTTTGGGTTAACAGAGGAGAACAACTTGGCGTCTGATTTGGGAAGCCCACCTCCCCCTCCCGATCCTGAACCCAACCCCAAGCCTACCGATAAAGATAAGCAAAGCCCAAGTCCGACAAAAAAAGTCCCAAATAAATAAACAGCTCCACTAACTTGGTTAAATAGAGCAAAAAATGGTTCCTTCCAAACGAGTTTATTTTTTATTAGTATTAGGAATAGCGATCGCCTTTATCCTATCCCTTTTTCTGCCCATTCAAGCAACCATCGCCATCACTTTGTTATTTGATGTCGTCGTTGTGGTATTAATGGTTGCCGATGGTTTGCAGGTGCGGCGTTTTCGCGTGCAAATTACTAGGGAATTACCGTCACGATTATCGATTGGGCGGGATAATCCAGTTGTATTAAAAGTGACATCAAAAAATGCCAACGCCCAAATTAAAATCCGCGATTACTACCCAACAGGGTTTGGTGTATCTACACCTGCACTAGAAGCCAGTATTCCTAGTAACAGCACCCAGGAATTAACTTATACCGTTAACCCGACACAACGGGGAGAGTTTCCTTGGGGAAATATTCAAGTTCGACAATTGGGACTTTGGGGGTTAGCTTGGGACGATCACCAGATTTTACAAAGTCTGCCAGTAAAAGTTTATCCCGATTTAATTGGATTGCGATCGCTGACAATTCGCCTCACATTGCAATCATCGGGGTCAATGCGCCAAGCGAAGCAAACAGGTATCGGTACGGAGTTTGCCGAACTGCGGAATTATCGCACTGGTGACGATTTGCGGTTTATTGATTGGAAAGCTACCGCCCGTCGAGTTGGTGCTTATGGTAACTCCCCGCCACTCGTAAGGGTTCTGGAACCAGAACAAGAGCAAACTTTGCTGATTTTACTCGATCGCGGCAGATTAATGACAGCAAAAGTCCAGGGTTTGCAACGGTTTGATTGGGGTTTGAATGCAACTTTATCCTTAGCTTTGGCAGGATTGCATCGAGGTGACAGGGTTGGGGTTGGTGTATTTGACCGCCAGATGCATACGTGGATTCCCCCAGAACGCGGTCAACTTCATTTAAATCAGCTAATTGATAAACTAACTCCCATTCAACCAGCGTTATTGGAATCTGATTATTTGGGCGCAGTGACAAATGTTGTGCAGCGACAAACTCGCAGGGCGCTGGTGGTGGTAATTACTGACTTAGTTGATGTCACGGCTTCTATGGAATTGTTGGCTGCGCTTTCTAAACTTGCACCCCGTTATTTGCCATTTTGCGTAACTTTGCGAGATCCGCAAGTCGATAAGCTGGCAAATACTTTTAGTGAAAATGTTGCAGGTGCTTATGTGCGTGCAGTGGCATTAGATTTATTAGCACAGCGACAAGTGGCATTTGCTCAACTCAAGCAAAAAGGTGTATTAGTATTAGATGCACCAGCAAATCAAATTGCTGATGAGTTGGTTGAGCGATATCTGCAATTGAAGGCGCGAAATCAACTTTAATTGGTCGTAGCAATCCATGCTTGCCTAACAATGATAATATTTTTAAACGCCAAGTCACGCAAAGAAACGCAGAGTTTTTTGCGATTTAATTTGCTAGGTAAATAATATTGCTGGGATTGCATATTGAGAAGATATTATGTTGGAATCTGCAAGTGTTAGGAATCGATGGGTTAATACAATTGATTTTCAAAATCCGGAGGTGATTGCGAAAGCATTTCGGCTTTTAGAAAGTAATATTTATTGCACTGTGTCTACTTGTTCTTTTGATGGTTATCCTTGGGTATCACCTCTATTTTTTGCGTATGACGATCGGTGTAATATTTATTGGAGTTCGGCTATTGAATCCAAGCATTCGCAGAATTTATATAGCAATGATGGGAAAGTAGCGATCGCTATTTTTAATTCACATCGTTCTGAAGGTACGGCAGAGGGTTTATATTTTTCTGGAACTGCATCAGAATTAAAGCCAGAGGATACAGAAAAGATACTCAAGCTACTTCTAAATCGTGCCCAGAGAAAACACAATCGCACAGTTGATGATTATTTAAATGATTCACCCCGGAGAATATATCAGTTTCAACCCCAAGAAGCTTGGGTGACTGGCGAGAGATTGCCTGTTGATAATCAATTAATAGATACAAAAATTCAGATATGTTTGCAATCTCTCCGGCAGCATGTTAAAAGTTAACAAAAATATTGTTTAATTTCGCCATATTATGCATCAAAGGTAATTTGGTAAATTTGAATGGAAAAATTAATTAAACTACTAGGATTTTCGCTTTGTGCAACTATCATAATTTTGGGTTTGATGGGTTGCGATCGCTTTATTGGTAACTCTGGAGATGTGGTTGAACGAGTCAGTGATGGCGATACTTTAGTAGTAAAAGATACTAATGGTAAAAATGTTACCGTGCGGTTTGCTTGTGTAGATGCGCCAGAAATAGCTCATACTAATAAAGAAAAGCAGAGTAAAAGTAGTAGCGATCGCAATCAATTTAGTTGGGGTGTCAAAGCTCAAGAACGCGTAGAACAACTCGTACAGCAAGGAGGCGATCGCGTGACTTTGAATATTACTGATAGCGATCGTTATGGGCGTAAAGTTGCAGAAGTTCGTTTAAAAAATGGTACTTTTATACAACAGGTATTATTGCAAGAAGGTTTAGCAAAAGTATATCGTCCCTATTTAAATAAATGTCCTAGTAAAGACTTAGTTCAACAAGCCGAAGCACAAGCCAAAGAACAAAAGCTTGGGGTTTGGAGGGATACTAAATTTGTCAATCCTTGGGAATATCGCGCTTTATATAAAAAATAATCAGTAGACCGAAAACATCAAATGGTCTTGACTTATAATCTTGACTGTGAGATTGTTTCAAGGAGATGTCGTCATCTACTTATTTAACGACATTTTACCCAACAGACAACAGCATCGGCAATGCGATCGCATAGCGGAAACTTTGAATAACCTACAATTTTCCCTAACGGTGATGGAAACAATCTAGCTGCAAGCATTAATGTGAATACTGTGACTAGAAGCGCGGATGGGTAGGTGTTGGTGAGAGGGTAAGTACAAAAATGGCTGTATCGCCCTATATGTAAGCGTTTGAGAATACTCCCACTTGTGAACCATCCGCGCACCTTATGGAGACTGCCTTTCAGCGATTTATATCTAGCCAAATTACAAACCGTTGTGTTATGATTTGCCCATCCGCGCAACCGAACCTCGAAAACCAAATAAGGCAAAGCTTCCAGCCGCAAGCCATTGCAATTCTCCAAAATCCCTATTAGGGATTGAAACAAAAATTGAAACGCATCATCAATTCTAATTCTTTCATTGCAATTCTCCAAAATCCCTATTAGGGATTGAAACCCATTGACGGGTATTGGATTGCCTACATCATTGGCATTGCAATTCTCCAAAATCCCTATTAGGGATTGAAACAGGGGGGACGAAATCATCCCCGCAGATAAAAAAGCATTGCAATTCTCCAAAATCCCTATTAGGGATTGAAACTTGGCAAGGTGAACCTGAGATTAATAAGTCTACATATTGCAATTCTCCAAAATCCCTATTAGGGATTGAAACCGCTTAACAGCTACCAGTTAATAGCTAATAGCTACATTGCAATTCTCCAAAATCCCTATTAGGGATTGAAACATATAATCGCTCAGTACACCATTATCTACCTTGATTGCAATTCTCCAAAATCCCTATTAGGGATTGAAACAAAAGCTGGTTTATTCCCAGTACTGTGAAGATGCAAATCAAATTGCAATTCTCCAAAATCCCTATTAGGGATTGAAACCGAAACACGAGCTACAATCTTGCGCTACAGCACATTGCAATTCTCCAAAATCCCTATTAGGGATTGAAACTCTCGCCTTACTTCTTGCCTTTGAGCTAGAAAAGATTGCAATTCTCCAAAATCCCTATTAGGGATTGAAACTAGTCTCATCTTTACTACAGGCAAAAGCACATTTATTGCAATTCTCCAAAATCCCTATTAGGGATTGAAACCAATATTGCAGGCAATATTCCAATTCTTTCCTAGCATTGCAATTCTCCAAAATCCCTATTAGGGATTGAAACGCACCAAATGCCCGCAAACGCCATTGGCAATGCTTAATTGCAATTCTCCAAAATCCCTATTAGGGATTGAAACCTCTTTTACTAAATACTCAGATAACGTAATAAGGATTGCAATTCTCCAAAATCCCTATTAGGGATTGAAACTTGTGATTCAACGGCGCTCTCTTGGGCAAATCAGCATTGCAATTCTCCAAAATCCCTATTAGGGATTGAAACTTAGCCCGTGTAGGTGCATTCCCATGCCTGCGGCAATAGAATTGCAATTCTCCAAAATCCCTATTAGGGATTGAAACTGAAGCTTGAAATTAGAAGTACTTTCTGATTTTATATTGCAATTCTCCAAAATCCCTATTAGGGATTGAAACATACCACTGAGGCGTTAGCCTCTCCAACCGACTAATATTGCAATTCTCCAAAATCCCTATTAGGGATTGAAACATAAGTTGGTCGTTTTTACAAATCAAAACCACTTCACATTGCAATTCTCCAAAATCCCTATTAGGGATTGAAACAGCCCAGTGGGGAGACTGTAGAGAGAGAGATCTCCTATTGCAATTCTCCAAAATTCCTATTAGGAATTAGACCTCTTGCATAAATATTTTTTTATCTCACGCAGAGGCGCAGAGGCGCAGAGAAGAGAACGCAAAGAACGATTTTTGTAATAAGTTTATTGAAAATTTCCTACAGGCAGATTCCCAATTATTGCCACAATATTGCAATTCACCAAAATCCCTATTAAAGATTAGAAAATAGGGCGTTGCTGAATTTGAATACGAAATTCAAAAATCAACTCTTCTCAACTCTTACTCTCTGCGACTCTGCGCCTCTGCGTGAATTCAATTCATATTTTCAATCACCAACGCCGAAATAGAGGATGCTACTATACCTTCCACAACTGCATTACGGCTGATACCGGACGCTAAAATAAAAGCCATCATCTTGAGCGTTATTACCGCGATCGCTCAGATCGATAAATGGAAAACCATAATCGAGTCGTAAATTTAAATTATCAATGCCAAAGGCTTCATTCCACAATAATCCTAAGCCTGCGCCAATCAGAAAAGTTTGGTTTGGTAGCTGATTGGGATTATTTGACTTATTCCAGACAGCTCCCATATCAACAAATGGTGCTAGTTGAACGGTGGATAAACCAGATTCATTGCGCTGCATTGTGATTCTATCTTCAATCCCGAACCGAAATCCATTATCTCCCGAACGGGCATTCTGGCGATATCCTCTCACAGATTGTCCGCCACCAATCACGAATTGCTGGGAAGGTAAAAGGCTATCTGGTGTTAGCTGTAACTCTGCTTGGATAATTAATAATTGGTCGTTGCTGAGTCGCTGTGCGCGTTGTATTTGACCTAGCCAACTGAAAAAGCGACCATCCGGTATGGGGTCATTGTTGATTGTGGCATCAAAGACATCAATGCCAAAATTAAATTGCGATCGCAAAAACCAAGCACCTTGGGGTTCGCGCTTAACATAATCTTGAGCAAACTTAATGACGCTGGTACGGCTGACTCCATTAGCATCTGGCCCGATACCAAAAGGCTGGGCAATGTTATTGAAGATAAAAGTTTGACCGTTTTGATAGGTAAATCCTAAAGATAAGGCAAATTCTTCTCTCGGCGATCGGATCAATGGTTGGCGATAATTGATTTCATAAAGATCCTGATTTGCTTGAATGTCGAACGCATCGAAGGGTTTTTGAGTGATTTCGTTACGACTAAATGCAGCTCTAATCTGCACCCTGCCATCCATAGCATTAACTGGAATCTGATACCTAAAATTAAAAAAATCGGAACCACCATTCAAGGTGTGAAAATAAGATCCTGCTAACTCATCTCCCATTCCAGTTAAGTTGCGATAGCCCAATTCAACACCCAATCTTTCTGCACCAATAGCGGGAGGCGAATAATTATCCACACCCAAGCTACCAGTTAAAGGATTTGCCTCTTCAACTCTCACAACTAAAACACTTTGCCCAACTTTACCTGTAGGACGCAGACGTGCTTCGACATTTGCCAACAGGGGATCGAGTCGCAATAGCCTTAGTTGGTCTTCCAACTTACCAATATTCAGAGGAGTACCAGCACCTAATTCGATGCGACTGCGAATATAAGATTGGTTTAATCGCCGCGTTCCTTCAATCTCTATGTCTGCTAAACTGCCTTCAATTACACGAATGACGACAATTCCATCAGCGGTGCTAAGTTGTTGAGTGTCTGGAACGGCTCTGGAATTGAGGTAGCCTTTATTTAAATAAAGCTGGGTAACTGCATCTGCGGCTTGTCTGATTTCTTCTAAAGTCAAGTCTCGTTCTTCAAACGGCTTGACAACTGCATTCAAGTCATTTTCACTAAAAACCGTGCTATCTATAACTTGGATTTTGCGGACTCGAATGCGTTGTGGTGTTTCTGGTTGCGGTGGGGATGATTCGGGGTTTGGTTGTGGTTGATTCGGTTCGCTAGCAGCTGAAGGTGTTTCCTGTACGATTTGTAACTCTGGGTAACTGCTATCTCGATTTGAGTTTGGTATAAAGTTATTAGCTGTAGCTTTCAGTGCATCGGCAGTTACAATCCAGAGTGCAGGCAGAATTAACAAGCCACACTTGAAACTGAAACTGTGCTGATTCCATTTCCTATTTGCCAGACTTTGCCAAGCGTCTAACTGATGAGATAGATAGACACTTCTTGGCTGAGTCCTTGCTTTCGTGACACGAGTTTCTGTTCCTTCGATCATTGCTTTGTGCTTTTTAGGGTTCTCGGGGCTGGTGATTGGGGACTGAGAATTAGGAAAGATTCGCTTAATACTCAAGGTACTTAGCCGGCCAGATTATTAGGGCAATTTATACGGTTCTTGCATTTATACGTCGGGTTTCTAACAGTACCCCATACCCCAGTCCCCAATCCCCAGTCCCCAGTCACTCTCATACTATAGGTATTTGAATATCATATTTTTGCTCTTTCAATTTAAGAAAATTTGTAACTAAAAAATAATAAACAGCAATGATTACCTAAGTGAAAGCCCTTAGCATTATATCCTGGTAACAGGTAGAAAACTTGGATTACTTCGATGCCACCACTGATTTCCATTGTCATCGTCAATTACAATCGGGAAGCTTACCTTGAACAAGCGATCGCCAGTGTCTTAGCGCAGACATGGCAAGATTTGGAGCTACTAATTTGGGACGATGGATCTACAGATGGTTCAGCCACCATAGCAAAACAATATGCTCAAAAAGATGCACGAGTGCGGGTAATCCAAGCACGGCATCAAGGAACTGCTGCGGCTTGTAAGGCAGCGATTAACCAAACTAGTGGTAGTTACATCGGTATACTTGACAACGACGATCTCCTCGCACCTACCGCCCTGGCCGAAACCGCCGCAGTCCTTAATCGCTATCCAGAAACGGGACTCGTTTACACTGACTACCTAAACATCGATGCAGATGGCAAAGTTCTCGGTTACGGTCATCGCTGTGAGATTCCCTACTCAAGAGAAAGTCTTTTAGTCAACTTCATGACTTTTCACTTCCGCCTCATGCGCCGTTGCGTTTACGACCGAGTGGGAGGAGTCAACGAGTCTTTTAATATCACTGCTTATGATTACGATTTGTGTTTGAGACTTTCCGAAGTTACCCAAGTGCGGCGAGTTAAAAAGCCCCTCTACTTCTACCGAAATCATTCGCAAAACACCTCTGTTGCTAGGAAAACAGAACAAATTCTCTGGTCAAAAAAGGCGATCGCCCAAGCACTTTGGCGACGCGGATTAGCGAATAAATTACAAATCGATGTAGAATTTCCCACAGGTCGCTTTATCCTGCGGCGCAAAACAGAGGTAGAGAAACTGCAATGCAAGGTTAGTAAAGAAAATCTGGCGTTGCTGAATAAAGGGATGAAAATTAAAAATCTGATTTCTCAAACTCTTACTCTCTGCGCGACGGACACTTTCCTCAAGTCGGGGAACCCGCCCACAGAAGTGTCCTCCTCTGCGCCTCTGCGTGAGATAAAAACTATCCCACCAATCAGCAACGCCGAAAATCTTTGTTCTCCAAACCTCTTGACAGAATCTCTGCTTTCTTGGAAAAAATATTTACTGTCTAGTATTGCCGCTTCAGCACTAATTATTGCGCCACTATTGAGTGCCATCAGTCCCAGATTAGCCCAAGCACAGCAAATTATTCCTGCTGCTGATGGTACAAACACAATCGTAACTCCCAACGGCAACCAAATTGATATCACCGGCGGTACAACTTCTGGTAATGGTGCTAACCTCTTCCACAGCTTTCAACAATTTGGACTTTCACCAGAACAAATCGCCAACTTTCAAGCCAATCCCACGCTACAAAATATCCTGGGTCGAATAACAGGCGGCGATCCTTCAATCATCAACGGCTTAATTCAAGTAACTGGTGGTAGCCCGAATCTGTTCTTGATGAATCCAGCCGGGTTTATTTTTGGAGCAAACGCCAGCTTAAATGTACCCGGTGCTTTTACGGCGACAACAGCGGAAGGAATCGGCTTTGGTAGCAGTTGGTTTAATGCAATAGGTGTTAATGACTACATTAATTTAGTGGGAAACCCCAATGGTTTTGCCTTTAGTACCAGCCAACCAGGAGCAATTGTCAATGCGGGAAATTTGGCAGTCGGTACTGGGCAAAATTTGAATTTATTGGGCGGTACGGTGGTAAACACTGGCCAAATTTCCGCACCAGGAGGACAGATTACCGTCACATCCGTACCGGGTCAAAATTGGGTGCGCCTGAGTCAGCCAGGAAATTTGCTGAGTCTGGAAATTCAGCCCCTCGCCTCTAGTAGCAACCAACCCAATAGCTGGACAATTCCCATTGCATCTTTACCAGAATTGCTTACAGTTGGTAACACTAACACTGGATTAACAGCTAATGCCGATGGAACGGTACAACTAACAGGCTCTAACGTCAAAATCCCGGCAACTCCAGGTACAACTATTGTTTCTGGGACAGTAAATTTATCAAGTCAAACAGGCGGGACGGTAGCTGCTTTAGGTACAAAAGTAGGGGCGATCGATGTCAATATTAACGCCTCTGGAACCAATAACGCTGGTACCGTGTTAATTGGAGGCGATTACCAGGGTAAGGGGACTTTGCCCAATGCACAGCAGACTTATGTTAACTCCAACTCCGTAATTAATGCCGATAGTAAATTAAATGGAAATGGCGGACGGGTAATAGTTTGGGGTGACAACACAACCCAATTTTTTGGTAACATTTCGGCTCGTGGAGGAGCAAATGCTGGCAATGGTGGTTTTGTAGAAGTCTCCGGCAAAAATGCCTTCACCTTCAACGGTGTGGTAGACACTTCAGCCGCCAATGGTAGCTTCGGGACTTTATTGCTAGACCCCAGCACCTTGACTATTATCGATGGCGGAGTAGGGACTTTTGATGGCACAGCTGGCAATATTGCTTTTGGCGATGCAGATATTGGGGCGAATACAGTTTCATGGGGTGCGATCGCACTCTCCGGTGCAAATATCAATTTACAAGCCACAGGCGATATTACCATCAATGACATCATCGGAGCCACACCCCTAGTAACAACCGATGGTGTTGCTACATTAAACTTGGGTAGTGGCGGTAGCTTCACCCTCACATCGCAAAACGGTTCTGTAAACTTTGTTGACCTTACCAACACAATTGAAACCAAGGGAGGGGCAATAAACATTTCTGGAGCTAGTTTATCGCTGGGGAATCTCAATACAATTAATGATGCTTCTGGCAATAGTGGTAATGTCAACTTGTCTGCGGTTGGCGATATCATTGCTGGTAATATTATCACCACTGGTCTTGGTTACTCGGCAGGTAATATTACAGTCCAAAGTACCAGTGCTAGCATTAGTCTAAATAATCTTGATACTAGCAATACTGAAGGGTTTCTGACTAATAATACAGCGGGAGTAGTAAGCTTAAGTGCGGCAGGCAACATCAGTACAGGTACAATTGATTCGTTTTCACAAGGTGCTAGTAATTCAGGTACGGCTGGCGATGTAGTAGCAACAACCACAAGCGGCAGCATCACCACAGGCGCAATTAACTCGTATGTAACCAAGGAAGGAGGTGGCGATTTTATCGGCCAAGCCGGCGCGGTCACCTTAACTGCCACAGATGATATTACCGTGAATGACGCCATTAATACTTTTGCGAACGCTACTGGAGTAGATGGAACTGCAAATGTTACAGCTGGTAACGTAACTTTACAGACTACCAATACTGCTGGCAGCAATATTCGTTTTACCACCATCAGCACTCAAGCCGTAGTTGACGATTTTGACGGTAACAGCGTTCAAGGTGGCAACGTGCAAGTCTTAACTAACGGCCTAATTCAAGGATTAGGAAACGGTGAGGGTGAAACTATTGCAACTGGTGGATTTTTTCTGAATGATGGAGTGCCTGTGGTTCAACCTCTAGCAGGGGGTACTATTAGCATTCGACATGATGGCGGCCCAAACAATGTAGATTTTATCATCGGTGATGCCAGTGTCAATGGTATAGCAGAGTCAATTACTACAGGGGCAACTGCGATCGCTCCTTTAAATAACTTTCCAGTTTTACCCAATGGTGGCGATGCTCCTGGCACCCCAGCCGGCATCACCATTACATCCGTAAACACCCCGCCTACACTGACAACAAACACGCTCCTCTCATCCGATGCCGAAGTCAATCAAACCGTCAGCTTCAAATTTACTGCTACCTCTAGCGATGTCAATTTAGATAACACCACTGTTTTTCTTGATGCCGTCCAAGCAGGAACTTTGAAACGAGGCGATACAGTTTTAGCTCCCGGAGACGAATTAACTGTAGGTGAAATACTAGAATATACACCGCCCACCGATGGCACAGGTCTAATAAATGCATTCACTGTCAAAGCTAGCGATGTAGTTTCATCTTCAGAACCCGTACAGGTAGCAATCAACGTCAAAGTGCCCGATCTTCCCTCTGACCCTGGCACTCCCACTGACCCTGGAACTCCCACTGACCCTGGAACTCCCACCGACCCTGGCACTCCCACCGACCCTGGCACTCCCACCGACCCTGGCACTCCCACCGACCCTGGCACTCCCACCGACCCTGGAACTCCCACCGACCCTGGCACTCCCACTGACCCTGGCACTCCCACTGACCCTGGCACTCCCACTGACCCTGGCACTCCCACTGACCCTGGCACTCCTAATAAGCCTAAAACTCCTGATGAGCTTAATTCTTCCCCCTGCTCATTTCAGTGCATTCCAAATCAACCAAGTAACCCTGCTCCTGAAGTTCCTAAAATTAGTTACTCCATAATTAATAACGATCCTACTCCGGAAGATAGCTTCACAGAGGATTTTGGCGAGCATTTAGGCATACCAACTCCCAAAATTAAAACACTAGATGATGCCAAACAAATTGCTCGCAAAATTGAGGAGGCTACTGGTGTAAAACCTGCATTTATTTACATCAGTTTTGTTCCTGTGGAGATTATACCGGAGAAAACTAAACAGTTGAATACGCTCACACAACAGGATAGCGACCAGCTGGAAATAGTAGTAGTTACTGGAAAAGGTGACCCCATTCGTAAGCGCATTGGAGAAACCACAAGAGCGAAAATATTACAAGTAGCTCAAGAATTTCGCGACCAGATTGTTAGTCCGCAAAATCGCCGGCGGACTGCTTATTTGCGTTCGGCTCAACAACTTTATCGCTGGATAATTGAGCCACTGGAGGCAGATTTACAAGCCAGAGGAATCAACAATTTAGTCTTTTTACCAGACATTGGTTTGCGTTCTACTCCAATGGCAGCACTTCACGATGGTAAACAATTTCTAGTAGAAAAATACAGTATAGGCTTGATGCCAAGTCTCAGCTTGACCAACACCCTATATACAGACATTAAAAAATCCCAAATTTTAGCACTGGGGGTTTCTCAGAGTACTCAAGGACAAGATCCTTTACCAGCAGTTCCCGTGGAGATATCAACATTAGTATCTAGACTCTGGCAAGGTAAATTATTGTTGGACAAGCAAGCCACTGTAGAAAATCTTAAAAGTATCCGTCGCCAACAACCTTTTGGCATTATTCACATGGCAACCCATGCCGATTTTGTCACTGGCGGCTTGAGTAATTCCTATATTCAACTGTGGGAAGACAAGTTACGTTTGAACCAGTTACGGCAGTTGCGGTTAAACGATCCCCAAGTAGAGATGATGGTGCTGAGTGCTTGTAGGACAGCTTTAGGCGATCAAGAGTCAGAACTTGGATTTGCGGGTTTAGCAGTGCTGGCAGGTGTGAAAACTAGCGTTGCTAGTCTTTGGTCGGTTAATGATTCTGGTACAGCAGCATTGATGACAAAATTTTATGAAAATTTAAAAACAGCACCAATTAAAGCAGAAGCTTTGCGAGAAGCTCAAGTAGCTATGGCCAAAGGGCAGATTTTCGTCAAGGATGGTCAAATTCAAGGTTTGGGGGCAGTTGGTAACTTGCCTTTGCCTGCTGAAAGTGTTGGTAAAGCTGATGAATCGCTGATGCATCCTTATTATTGGGCTGGATTTACAATGATTGGCAATCCTTGGTGAAGCAGGAAAAGCTGAAAAACATCGCCTAAAGCCCGATTGTTTCGTTAACTTTCAAAACTTTTTGGTTTACTGACTTTCTTACTTAAACTTCGGTGAACTTACGAGAGTAAAGTCGATCGGACACTTCTTTAAGTTCTGGTTCAACCACTGTCAAATGTTGTTCTAAAATTGCTAAATTGCGAATGTTAGACTTGTAGAAAGCGTCAAACAAATCACCGACAAAAGGCACAGTACCCACGACTGTTTCCAAACCAACATTAAAAATCATTTTGGCTAAATCTTGGCGTGGGATGCCAAAGCGAGTAGCTAAAAATATGATGTAAGCCGAAAACGCTGTACTGATTAAATCACCAGCACCTGGAACTAAACCGATAATTGGATCTATTCCAATATGAAAACCTATCAAAGGTATACGTATTGATGTATCCATCAAACGGCTAAGTTTGCGGATGCGATTTAGAGTAGCAAGGCGTTTGGCAGCGTCCATAGTTTTTGATATTTACACTATTTTTAAATTGCACCATTTTTAGTTATTTGTCTTGTACCGTTAGAAATAATATAGGAATCCGGTTTGATTCTTGAAATTTTTTGCGTAGGTAGGGAGTAGGGAATGGGGAGTAGGGAATCTAGCTTTTCGATCTGTAGGGAGTTTTTTCACCAAATCAAATATGATTCCTATAGACCTGTTTGTATATTTGATTATTAATACGAAGTGTTTTATCTACTTAACCAACAAATGTTTCAATTAGAAGACATAAAAGTTGGTGAAAAACCACTTACCGAATTGTTGCAAGAAACAAACAAGGATTTGGAATTTTTGTTAGCCAATTTGGATAATCTTGTCGTTACTCAACACACAAGGGACTAACAATATGTTGGTGCGATCGCGTAGCAAATAACGCTATAAGTAAGTTATGCTGCAAATTTCTCACAAAATCATCATCCCCGATAGCGAACTCGAAATTAGCGCGATTCGCTCCCAAGGCGCAGGGGGTCAAAACGTCAATAAAGTTGCTACAGCCATTCATTTGCGCTTTGACATTGAGGGTTCATCACTACCCGCTTTCTATAAAGAACAGCTTTTGAAGCTCAACGACCGACGCATTACCCAGGAGGGAGTCATTGTCATCAAGGCTCAAGAACACCGCACTCAAGAGCAAAACCGAGAGGAGGCTTTGCAACGATTGCAAGAACTTATTAAAAGCGCAGTCGTACTGAAGAGAAAACGCAAACCTACCAAACCAACTCGCAACTCTCAAAAGAGACGCCTTGACAGTAAAACTAAGCGAGGACAGATTAAGTCTACCAGAAAGCAAGTTATTGATTCAAATTAGATTGAGGATCGCAAGCCATCACGTTCAGATGAGCGTCGTGGGTCTCGCCAGGGCAATTGTCGTTGTGGTAGGTCAGTATGGACGATGATACTCAACAACTAATCGCAATCCAGGAAGAACTCTCAGGAATTACCGATCGCCTAATACCAATTCACTAAAATTTTGAAACAGATCCAAATCCAGAAACCCTTATCAAATATGGATTTTTGAATTTTGAATTTTGAATTGGTATAACCCTTTTTCATCTCAGATCTTAATTATTTTATGGCGTAGCCTCAGCTGTAGGCGTCGGTGTAGGTTCTGGTGTAGAAGTTTCTGTAGGCGTTGGTGTCGGAGTTGGTGTTTCTGTTTCTGTAGGCGTCGGTGTCGGAGTTGGTGTTTCTGTTTCTGTAGGTGTCGGTGTCGGAGTTGGGGATACGGCGGGAGTTTCGGCTGTGATGCTGAGTTGATAATCTACTGGTTTCGATGCTGTGGAAACGACAACAAATTCGTAAAAACCGTTTTCTGGTAATTTTTTTGCTAAAGTCCGCTGGGTAGAATCTTCTAAAAATTTGATTTTGCCAGAGGGTGAATAAACTGATAACAAAACTTGGGAATTTGCTTTGAGGTTCAATTCCATAGATTGTTCTTTGGCAAGTTCCGCAATCAAAACTTTACCATCGCCAGGTTCTAAGCTACCGCTGGCTGTTTTACTAGTCGCACCGGGGTCGAAGGTAAGTTTCTCAAAGGCGCTACCTGCTTGGATGGCACTGAGTTTATCACTCACAAATCCATACCAAACTTGTGCAATGGGTTGTTTGTCAAACTTTTTACCACGTTGCTCTGGGAATACTCTGAAGAAAGCTGCATCTCCCAAATCGTACAAAGAACGGCTACCAACATTAACACGGTTGACTTCCACTTTCCAGCGATCGCGTTCGGCGCTCGTATAAGTTCCCAATTGTCGGCGGGAAGCTGAACTCAGTGTTGCCAGCTTTTCTAGCAATTCTGAAGCTGTTCCATCCCATTGTGCCCGCAAACTCTCATCTTCCACACCGTTGCTGAGAGTACGTCCCCGTAAACTGGGATTTTTGTCCCAAAAAAATTGATTTACCAAGTTTACATAGAACCCCTCGTCAATACCCAACTGTTGGCGGCGATCGCTTAATCTTTGTTTGCGCTGGCGTTCTTCTGGGGAGTATTGGGCTAAGGGATCGACTGGCTGGCTGCTGGTTGCGGTTGGGCTGGGTGTAGGGTTCGGTTCAACTCCCTCTGGCTTGCGGTTGCTATTGACTGCCCAGAAAATTAATCCAGCTGTACCAATTGCTGCCAGTGCCGCTAATAAGGTTTTGGTTGGCGTCCATTGAGGAGATGAAGGAGATGGGGAGATGGGGAGATGGGGAGATGAGGGGGGTGGAGGGGAGACGGCGATGGTGGCGGATGTGGGTTCTGGTGGGGTGGGAGTGGGATATTGAGTAGCCGGATAGCTGACTGGAGGAGAACTGAGGGCTTGGAGGACTTGACGGGCTGATTGATAGCGATCGCCTGGTCTGGCAGATAGCATTTTATCTAATACTTGTCCTAAAAGCGGACTCAGGCTGATTTCTCGCCGCCATTGCCAGGTGAGATTATAAGTATCAATTAATTCTTGGGGTAGCTTGCCTGTCAGTAAAACCAACATTGTCGCTGCCAAAGCATACAAATCGCTGTGGGGAGATACCAAGCCAGTTTGCATCTGTTCTGGGGGAGCGAATCCGATTTTACCCAATAGGGTTGGTGATGGCGAAGATCCAATAGCACCGGGTTGATAATATTGGGAAGCTACTGTTGCTACTACTTGTTTGACACCACCAAAATCAATTAATACTGGTAGTTGGTCAACCTTACGGTGTATTAAGTTATCTGGAGAAATATCTCGATGAATTACGCCTAGTGAGTGGATGTACTCCAACACTGGCAAAATTTGCTGCAATAATTGGCGCACTTCAGCTTCTGTAAAGCGCAAACCTTGCCTTTTCCTGTCATTTAGCAAAGAGTTATAAGTTTCGCCTTCTACATAATCTTGCACTAAAAACAGATATTCTCTGCCCTGTAAGTTAATGCGAAGCAGTTCGCGGAAGCGGGGAATTTGGGGATGTTGTAGTTGATAGAGAACACTCGCTTCTCTTTCAAAAAGTTCTTGAGCTTTTTCGACAACGTAAGCGGTTTGAACTTGGGGAGAAAATTCCTTTAAAACACAAAGTTCGCGGAAACGGTTAATATCTTCAGCTAAATAAGTGCGTCCAAAGCCACCTTGACCGAGTTGACGCAGGATCGCATAGCGATCGCCTAAAGTTACTCCTGCTTGTATACCATAATTCATGGGCGTATCCAACTTCTCACCACACTGGAGACAAAAGCGACTACCTGGGGAATTTTCATGTCCCTGAGAACAATATAGTTTAGTCATTTAGATATAGGGCATTGGGGATGGGAAGGTGTGGGAGGTGTGGGAGGTGTGGGAAGATAGGGAGGCATAAATTCTCTTTCCCCCCACACTCCCCACACTCCCCACACTTCCCCATCTCCCATTACTTGCCAGATTTTACTTTATCTATTCGATCGGCAGCGATCGCATACCAAATTTGACCGAAAGTTTGTTGATCGAGTTTCGCACGGTCTTGGCCGGGAAACAAGCGATCGAATTTTTCATTTGTTTCTTTGTTCAAGCGATCGATTGTATAGTCTCCGAATTCTCCGGCTTGCGTTTGTCGTCTCCATCTTTCGTAATCTTGTGCAGTGTAACTTCCGAGTTTGCGACGCGCTGCTGTACTGATGTTAGCTTGTTCTAATTTCTTCAACAAATCGTCAGCGATACCGTACCACTCATCTCGTAAACGTGCATCTTCGGGTTTTGATGTCAAGCTACGTCCCTTTAATTGGGAATTTTTTGTATAAAATAACTCGTCTACAAACCGGGTAAAAAATACTTCGGGAATTTGTAACTGTTGGCGGCGATTGATAATTTCTTGGAGGTTGCGATTTGTACCTCCCTTGCTGACTGGTTGATTGCTAGGATTGGGAAACTGGGGAATTTGCGGTAAGGAAATAGATGGAATCGTAATTGATGATACGCTGCGAATGACTGCATTTACTACTGCCCAAGCACCTGCGCCAGTTAAAACAACTAAAGCTGTACCGCCAAGGCTCATCACAAAAGGACGAATCCAAACGGGGAAAGATGCGGGTTTAGCAATGGCTTGGGTTCTATTTTGGAATTTACTGATAATAGCACTGGCGCGTTGTTTTCCGGGAGCAACTACCATCGTCTTAATCTTGGTAACATAATTAGGCGCGGGTTTGGTTGCATTTGGCGATGGTAAATCTTTGAGGATCTGCTCGGCTCGTTGGTAGCGATCGCTCGGTTTATAAGCCAGCATCTTTTTTAACACAGACTCAAGTTTAGGACTCACCTGAATTTGCTTGCCCCAATACCAAAGTCCTTGATAGCTGTCGTATAATTTTTGCGGTTCTTGCCCCGTCAGCAATACCAATACGGTTACAGCCAAAGAGTATAAATCACTACTAAAAAATACTTGACCTTGCCGCAATTGTTCCTCTGGAGCATAACCTTTTTTACCGAGTAAAGTATTATTCTCAACTAACTGAGTCCGCCAAAAACCTTGAGAAGCCGGCAATTGTTTAACGCCACCAAAATCAATCAAAACTGGGAGATTATCAGAACGCCGCCAAATTAAATTATCAGGAGAGATATCGCGGTGAACTACATCCCGCGAGTGAATGTACGATACTACAGGTAAAATCTGTTGCAGTAGGGTAATTACTTCCTCTTCAGTAAAGGTTTTTCCCTGACTGCGACGCTGTTCTAATAATTGGTCAAAATTCTCGCCATCTACATAATCTTGGACTAAAAAGAAAAAATCTTTCGTGCCTATTTTCACTTGTAGCGAACTGTGAAAACGCGGAATTTGGGAATGGTGGAGTTTTTTGAGGACATTGGCTTCTCGCTCAAATAACTCTCTAGCTTTTTGTAAATCTTGTTTTTCTTGTACTTGGGGTGCAAATTCTTTCAACACGCAGGTTTGATGGGATTTCTTATCCTCCGCCAAATAGGTGCGTCCAAAGCCGCCCTGTCCTAGTTGACGTATGATTTGATAGCGATTATTTATAACCTGTCCCACAGCAAGAGGTAATGGTTCGCCGCAAAGGGTACAAAAGCGGTTGCCATTATCGTTTGTGTGTTGTTTGCTGCAATAGACCTGCATGATGCCCAAGGGTAAATTCTATTAAGATTTTATTTAATGACTACAACGTGCGTACTCTTATTTTCGGATATCTTACCAAACCTTAAAGGTAGGGTGTGCCTCTCATCAGGAATGCCAATTAAATAGAGGAAAAGTATTTGTATATTTATATACTAACAACTTTTAATTAATTTAAAGTTTTTTCTTTCTTTGTATGAAACCACCCTGCTTGCGAATCTTGAACTCAGGGATACGATTGACAGCACTATCCGTCTTTTCAGTTAAATTGCTCAAATGCCAAATTGAGTGAACCTGGAGCAATGCGATCTCTCACATTAAGCGATGATTTGGGTAAACCTACTGTTTCTGCTAGAATGCTGTGGATGAACAGGGATTCTACGTCTCTATACAGACGTTAAGCCGATCTCTGAATTTGTGTATGGGGCATTGTTTTCCTCTTTTGGAAGACTGTTGATGATTGTGCTGCCAGAGGTTTCTATCCAGACCCAAATTTCTGAAAGTGCTACGTCGCAGGTATACCGGGGCATTAGAATACGAGACGGTCGAGCGATCGCCCTCAAACTGCTGAAGCAAGATTATCCCTCACCCCAAGAAATTATTCGCTACAGGCAAGAATATCAAATTACCCGTTCCCTTGACCTGGAAGGAGTAATCCAGGCATACGCTCAGCAAGCTTATCAGCGTACACTTGTGATTTTTTTGGAAGATTTTGGTGGCGAATCTATCCATAGATGGATGCAACAACCGAATTTATTTCCCACGCTCTTATCCAGCTTCCTACCATTAGCCATCAATATCGCTAATATATTGGGTTTTGCAAGATTTATCCAGAGGAGTACATATAGAGCGCATCAATGCAGACATCGCCAGTGGAACCCAGAGTGGAGTAATAGCTGCCCCAGCTTTGTTTATTAATGGGATTCGTTATAGCGATCGCTGCAACAAAGCCCAATTGACGGCAGCACAGATCGGCATTAATTAAACCTGTTAAAAACCAATTAGCTCGTTATATTCATAAAAATTATCATAATTACTCAAAAACGATCTCAAGTATAGTTAATAACAAAAACTGCATCACACCAGGAATATCTGCTGAGTTTTCAATTGATGTTAACTAAAAAGAGAGTTCCCATGACGATAGATTCTCAAGGATTGATACAACAACCAGGTCAAGGCAGTTCTTACTGGTTTGACCGCGATTTATACACATTTAAGGCAGTGGGTGAAGATACAGGCGAAGCCTATGCACTATGCGAGGTAGTGGTTGCACCTCAAGGCGGTGGTACGCCTCCTCATAAACACAGTCGAGAAAATGAATCGTTTTACATTCAAGAGGGAGAGCTAGAATTTCAGCTTGATGAACAGATAGTTGTTGCCACGGCTGGAACATTTTTGCACTCGCCTAAAGGTCAGTTACATCGATTTACCAACACTGGTTCTACTCCTGCAAAATTGCTAGTTTGGGTAACACCAGCAGGATTTGAAAAATTTATTGCCGAAGTTGGTAAAGCAACAAATACTCAGGTATCCCCTGCACCATCATTAAGTGCTGCCGATTTAGAAAAAATTCTTATTACTGCACCCAAATACGGAATTGAAATTATTCCTCCACCTGCTGCTTAGTTTAAACAAACACCTTTACTAAACACTTAGTGCCGTTTCAAAAGATTGTTAATAATTCATTGACAAAAGGAGAATGTCATGATTAATCAAGTAAACTCACAAACAACAATTTTGGAAGTTGCAGACGATCCGCGTCTTTCCAGGGAAACAAAGGCATTTTTGAACGTGCTAAATTCAGGTGGCGTGCCTTTGGAAACATTACCTCCACTAGAAGCGCGTCAAGTCCTCGTGGATGCTCAAGGTTCTGTTCTGGTAGACCTTTCAGGCATTGAAGAATCTGAGAAGACAATTACCGCTGACGGTTATACGATTACGCTCAATATTGTGCGACCGGAAGGGGTCAAAGATATACTACCTGTTTTCATCTTTATTCATGGCGGCGGTTGGGTGCTGGGCGATTACCCAACGCATAAACGTATGGTTCGCGATTTGGTGGTGCTTTCAGGGTTTGTGGCTGTCTTTGTCAACTACACTCGCACACCAGATGCTCAGTATCCTCAAGCGGTCGATGAAATCTACGCCGCGACCAAATGGGTTGCCGAGCATGGAGAGGAAATTGGTGTTGATGGCAAAAATCTGGCAGTTGTCGGTAATAGTGTTGGTGGAAATATGACAGCCGTCACCACGTTGATGGCGAAAGCGAAAGGAGGCCCGCACATCAAGCTGCAAATCCTGATGTGGCCCATTGTAGATGCGAATTTTGAAACAGAATCCTACCATCAATTTGGCGAGAAGCGTTTTCTGACCACACCACTGATGAAATGGATGTATGACCTGTACATCGCCGACCCAGAAAAACGCAAAGATATCTATGCTTCTCCCTTACAGGCAACAGTTGAGCAACTCAAAGGATTGCCGCCAGCATTAATTCAGGTTGCTGAAAGTGATATCTTACGGGATGAAGGCGAGGCGTATGGACGCAAGCTAGATGAAGCTGGAGTAGTAGTGACAACCGTGCGTTACAACGGTATGATTCATGACTTCGGACTGTTGAATGGTTTAGCCGAGCTGCCAGCAACCCGTTCGCTTTTTGTCCAAGCAGCAGCAGAATTAAAGAAATATCTGCAATAGGATGCGTAGTTTACCGCCGCAGGCATCGCTTGTGAGGTTCTTGATGTATCGACAGTTTTATCGAGGAACAACCCAAGAATAACGATCGTTCTACAAATAGCTAACAGGAGAAATCATGAAAGCGATCGCAGTCGATCCTACTCGCTCCACCCAAACACCGGAATGCTTTACGGAAATTGATATTGAACCGCCCACTCTAGGAGCAAGAGATTTACTGGTACGCGTGCGAGCAGTATCCGTCAATCCAGCCGATTACAAAGTTCGTTCATCAATTAAAGCAGAACAATCTGCACCCCAGATTTTAGGATGGGATGCGGCGGGAGTAGTGGAACAGGTGGGAGAGAAAGTTACCCTGTTTCAACCAGGAGATGAGGTGTATTACGCAGGCAGTATCACCCGTCCTGGAAGCAACAGTGAGCTTCACGCCGTCGATGAAAGAATTGTCGGGCGTAAGCCTAAGAGCCTTGCATTTGAACAGGCGGCGGCACTACCACTGACCACCATTACAGCCTGGGAAGCCTTGTTTGACCGGATGGCTATCTCTGCTCAAGCACCAGAGACTAACCACAACAAACGCCTTCTCATTATTGGCGGTGCAGGTGGTGTTGGGTCGATCGCTATTCAACTAGCAAAACAGGTTGCGGGACTAACAGTGATACAGATTAGTTCTTTCAACAATTGATATTTAAACAGGAAAAATTAAACATGATTCACGCTTATGCAGCTAAAACAGTAGGTGCAGCACTAGAACCATTTGAATACGATCCAGGTGTGCTGAAAGACCAAGAAGTAGAAATTAATGTTGAATATTGCGGACTGTGCCATAGCGACCTGAGTATGCTCAAAAATGACTGGGGTTTCAGCGAGTATCCCTTTGTGCCTGGTCATGAAGTTGTGGGAACGATCGCAGCAGTTGGCGATCGCGTGACCACTCTCAAAGTCGGTCAGCGTGTTGGATTGGGTTGGTCTTCCCATTCTTGTATGCACTGCGAATATTGTATGTCGGGCGATCACAACTTATGCCTAACTCTAGAGCAAACGATCGTTGGTCGATATGGCGGATTCGCTGACAAGGTACGCGCCCATGAAGAATGGGTGATTCCTCTGCCAGAAGCAGTCGATCCTGCTAAGGTAGGGCCGCTGTTCTGTGGAGGTGTTACTGTGTTCAACCCGATTGTTCAATTCGATGTCAAGCCAACCGATAGAGTTGGTGTAATTGGTATCGGTGGGCTTGGACATCTGGCACTGCGGTTTTTAAAAGCTTGGGGATGTGATGTCACGGCATTTTCAAGCAATCCAAATAAAGAATCTGAAGCCCGTGAGTTAGGAGCTAATCATTTTGTTAACTCTCGCGATCCCAAAGCGATTGAGTCTGTTACCAACTCGTTTGATTTGATTCTCTCAACAGTAAATGCAGATTTAGACTGGGCAACATACATTAATGCACTGCGTCCCAAAGGACGGTTACATTTTGTAGGAGCCGTACCGAATCCAATTCAACTGAGTGTGTTTCCCTTACTTTTTGGGCAAAAATCTCTATCGGGTAGCCCTACCGGTAGCCCAGTAACAATAGCAAAAATGATCGACTTTGCTGCGCGTCATGGCATTGAACCTGTGACAGAGACTTTTGATTTTAGCCAAGTAAATGAAGCGATCGCTCATCTACAAGCAGGAAAAGCTCGTTATCGAATTGTCTTAAAGCATTAGACATTAAGCATCGATCGATTTTGGGTGTATTGCCAATACCGTTTGATCCACAAACAAAGCTGTAGCCCTAAAGCCAAACTAAAGAGGAAAGGTCAATGAACGCTGATTACGACGACGATATTATTATCGGTGGCGGCAAAGCTGGCAAAACCTTAGCACCCGCATTAGTTACAGCCGGAAGGAAAACAGCTTTGGTAGAACGCAGTTTAACCATGATTGGTGGCACCTGTATTAACGTTGCTTGCATTCCCACTAAAACGATGGTTGCCAGTGCCAAGGTGGCAAATGTAGTTCGCACTAGTGCTGCTTATGGAGTTAACAACAATGCACCCATTGTTGATTTAGCCGCAGTTATTCAGCGTAAACGCTCAGTTGTGCAATCTATGCGGCAGATGAATTTGCACAACTTAGAAACCGCTTTAGGTCACGAGTTGATTATTGGTAGTGCAAACTTTGTAGCTCCCAAAACTATTGAAGTAACAACTGCTGAAGGTACTACTCGTTTTCTGGCTGCTGAAAGATTTTTCATTAATACAGGTACGCGACCGCTCATTCCAGCTATACCTGGACTCCAAGAAACTGGTTTTCTCACCAGTGAATCCATCATGGAGTTAGAACAGTTGCCTGAACACCTGATTGTTCTTGGTAGCGGTTACATTGGGTTGGAATTTGCCCAGATGTTCCGGCGCTTTGGCTCGCGCGTCACCGTAATTGGACAAAGCGAGCAAATTTTATCGCAACAAGATCCAGATATGGCGATCGCCGTTCAATCTCTCCTAGAACGGGATGGTATTGAATTTCTGCTGAATGCGAAAGTTTTGCGAGTCGATCGCGTTGACAATTTAACTCAACTGCAAATTCAGGTTGCCGATGGGGAAATCAAGCTTCAAAGCTCACATTTGCTTGTTGCTGTCGGTCGTGCGCCTACTACTGATACTCTCAATTTAGCTGCTGCGGGTGTAGCAACCGATGAGCGCGGATTTATTCCAGTTAGCGATCGCTTAGAAACCAACGTACCGAATATCTGGGCATTAGGTGACATTAATGGCGGAGCGCAATTTACCCATGCTTCACTCGACGACTACCGCATTGTCAAAGCAAATTTGATTGATGGCGGTAACCGCAGCACGCGAGGTCGATTAATTCCATCTTGTCTATTCATCGATCCAGAACTGGCTCATATAGGTTTGACCGAAACTGAAGCAAGGCAACAAGGCTATGCTATTCGAGTAGCAAAACTGGATGTATCAGCTATTCCCAGAGCCAGAACATTGGGTCAAACTGATGGAGTGATGAAAGCGATCGTGGAGACCGAAACAGGTCATATTCTTGGATGTTCCTTATTCTGTCATGAAGCAGGTGAAGCGATCTCAACAGTGCAAATGGTTATGCAGGCTCAGATGCCTTACACTGTTTTGCGTGATAGCATTTTGACCCATCCCACCATGACTGAGGGATTAAATCTACTGTTTTCAAAGTTTTGACACACTCCCTCGAATCCGCTTAGGGACTTCCAAATAAAAAATATCCAATCATGAGGGGTAGCAGAGGAGGACAGAAGTAATATAAGAAGTAAACCATCCAAAACTAGGACACATCAAGGTAAGCTTGTGAGGATTTTTTTTTCTTAAGGGTCAAGATTTCAGCACTACCAGTCGCCATGTGAGAATAAACTCTATCGTCAGATCCAAATGCTGTTGGAAATTTATCTAAGTTCTAGCTATGGAAAACAAAGTTGCAATTCTCAACCAACCATTAAAACTAGCCTGTGGAGCGCAATTACCAAATCGTATAGCTAAAGCTGCCATGAATGAGCAATTAGGTGATATTAATAATGCTCCAACACCAGAAATAATTCGCTTATATAAAAGATGGGCATTAGGAGGAGCAGGATTATTGATTACAGGCAATGTAATGATCGATCGAATGGCACTGGTTTTACCAAATGACATTGTAATTGAGGATGAACAACATTTATCACTACTAGAACAATGGGCAACTGCAAGCAAGACAAAAGCAGGTCATGTCTGGATGCAGATTAACCATCCGGGACGACAATCTCCAAGCTATTTATCATCTCAACCAGTCGCACCATCTTCAGTTCCACTACAACTACCCGCTCAAGACTTCGCTGACCCTAGAGCATTGACTTCAGCCGAGATTGAACAATTAATTGAGCGTCACATTTATACAGCAACAGTTGCCAAAAAAGTTGGTTTTACTGGCATACAAATTCATGCAGCTCATGGCTATTTGATTAATCAGTTTTTATCTCCTCTTTCTAATTTACGTACCGATTGCTGGGGAGGAACACCAGAAAAGCGTATGCATTTCTTGTTAGAAGTATATCAAGGAATACGTAACTGTCTTGGGAAGGACTTCCCGATTAGTGTCAAACTAAATTCTGCTGATTTTCAACGAGGTGGGTTTACTGAAGAAGAATCTATGAATGTTGTCCAAGCTTTAGAACAAGTTGGTGTTGATTTAATCGAAATATCTGGTGGGACTTACGAAAAATTAGCAATGATGGGTCAGGTACAAATTCCTCAAAAAGAAACTACAAGGCAACGAGAAGCTTATTTTTTAGAATATGTTCGCCGAGTGCGCTCAATTGTTTCTATTCCAATTATGTTGACTGGGGGCTTTCGCTCAGTTAATGCTATGGTACAAGCAATTTCTGAAGGCAGTGTGGATGTGATTGGTTTAGCAAGACCTTTGGCAGTTGTACCAGATTTTCCAATACAACTTTTGACCGGTCGAACTGAAAAGATTAATCTACAACCACAGCTAACACCAAATACGCACATGGATGAGGGAATGCTTGAAATTATCTGGTACACTCAACAGATTCATCAATTAGCAGGAATCAGAGAATGTTGAACGTAAAAAGAGTTATCAGTTATCTTCTTTGCTATTAGGATGAAATAAAGTAAATAGGTAGGCACGAAAAAACCGAACTCTGTGAAAATAAGTAAATACGGAGAATAAATCTGCCGAGGTAACTAATAGATATGGGCGCTCGTTTAAGAGTATTCCTGAGCCGTGAGCAAGACAGAACTTTGTTAAATCTGAGAACAGCAGATGTACCACAGAAATATATACTCAAGGAATAATAAAACAGTACAGGATTTCTATTTGGTTTTTGGAAAACAAGGCACACCTCTTGTGCCTTGTCTTCTGTTCTGTGTTAAGAGCCGATCGTGTTTGTGCTGCGCTTCTGTGCGAGAGGCTTCTCTACGAGAGGCTTCGCCAACGCCAACGCCAACGCGAACACGTACTACGCAAGTAATTTCTATGAATCAAATGCGATCGCTATATATTTTTGTTCGCACACATGCCTACAGCGCAGCAAGGAAGCATCTGAGAATTGATTTTTGGAAGTGAGTGTGAAGTGTCTAAAATAGTACTTCACATTCACAATATTAGTTACTCTGTCTGCTGAGATTAGAATAGAGTGCTAATTAACTTTAAACAACCACAAAATTGTTGTTGGTTAGTGATAAACCAGTAGCTAGTTGTGCAAATTGTACTTGAGTAAACGCACCCGCACTGCCATCTTGGTCAAAGAACAATGCACCTGTAGTCGAGTTATAAATAAATCGCTGACTACTTGTGGTTGCAGATGTTCCAATGGTGAACTGACTCGCCTGAAGTGAGCCTGTTGATAAGCCGCCACCAAAACTAAAACCATATACCTGGATTAGTTCATTAGTAGCGTTGAAGTCATAAATAGTGTCAACACCCACATTGTAATTATAGAAACCAAAAGTATCAGTGCCAGCTCCTCCAAAAAGGCTATCATTACCGTTTACACCATTAAGGGTATCATTGCCATTGCTCCCAACAATCGAGTCATTATTGTCCGTACCTGAGATATTTAATTGTTCGATATTATTGTAGTTAATCTGATACTTACCCACTGTAATTGAGCCAGTGTTAGTAGTAGCATTGAATGTCGAAGTAATTCCCTTAGAAGCAACGTTGTAAATAGTCAACAACGAATCATCACCATTACCTCCATCTACTGTTTGAATCACTAAATCAGGTAAGTCAGTATCTACGAAATTAGTGATTACATCGAAGGAATCATTGCCATCGCCCCCAGAGAGGAAATTATCGCCTCTTGAACTGCTAACGCTCAAGTTATCGTTACCAGCACCTCCATTGAGGGTATTATTACCAGAGGGGCGAGAGTCGGAGTAGTCATAGGAGGCGTAGTAGCTGTAGTCGCCAGAGATATCAAGATAATCATTGCCATCGCCCCCAATAAGCAGGTTATTACCTTTTGAACCGCTAGCTTTCAATGTATCGTCACCTACACCTCCATTGAGGGTGTTATTGCCTAAAGTGCGAGAGTCGGAGATGAAGCCATAGTCGTTGGAGTAGCGGCCAGAGATGTCAAGATAATCATTGCCATTGCCACCAGAGAGCAGATTATTGCCTTTTGAACCGCTAGCACTTAGCCTATCGTCACCTATACCTCCATTGAGGGTATTATTGCCTAAAGTGCGAGAGTCGGAGGGGGAGCTATAGTCGTCGGTGTAGTAGCGGCCAGAGATGTCAAGATAATCATTGCCATCGCCGCCAACGAGCAGGTTATTGCCTGTTGAAGCCACACCATCTAATGTATCGTTACCTGCACCTCCATTGAGAGTATTATTGCCTGTTGAACCCCTAGCGCTCAATATATCGTCACCAGTACCACCTTCAAGGCTATTATTTCCGGCACCGCCAATGAGAGTATCATTTCCGGTATCGCCAATGAGAGTATCATTTCCGGCATTACCTCTCAAAAGATCGTTACCACTTAAGCCGTTGATGATATCGTCACCCCCCTGACCATTCACCACATCATTGGAGTTGTCAAAACCCGTAATGTTGTTGTTGAGGTCATTAAGGAAGGTAACAGCGTTTTTGTTCAACAGGCTAGTTTGAGTGGAATTAGCATCAAACACATCAATACTCTCGCTGATGCCGGTTTGCCCAGTAAACAGGATATTCTCACCATCAAGGTTTTCTAACTGGAAATTTTGGAGAATGACTTTGCCAGTATTATTATTAGATAAATCTTCAAAGGTGATTTCTAAATTGTTACCATTTTGATTTAATTGCAGATTTTGAGCAGTAAATAGAGGGAAGCTACTGTTATCTATAAATTGCAAAGTGTCTAAGGAGGCATCAAAATCTGTGATTATATCAGTACCGATTTCATAGCCGCTCTCTAACAAGTCGTAAACAAATTTATCATTGCCGGAACCACCAGTTAAGGTGTCGTTACCCTTCCCACCTTTTAGAACATCATTACCTGCACCGCCAATAATCGTATCATTACCGTCATAGCCCCCAAAGAGCGTATCGTTGCCATTGTTCCCTAAAATTTTGTCATCGAAAGCTGTACCAAAGATATTTAATCGTTCGATATTCTTGTAACTAACCCGATTATTGCCTGCTGTAATTGCTCCAGTGTTAGTAGTGGCATTGTATGTCGTTGTAATACCTGTCGTATTACTGTAGTAATCGACTGACAGCACATCGTCACCTTGACCGCCATCTATTGTGTCTTTGCCGCCACTGCCTGTAGAAAGCGTATCATTGCCATTGTTGCCCACAATCTTGTCATCGTAGGCTGTACCTAAAATGTTTAATCGTTCGATATTCTTGTAGGTAACCTGATAAGTGCCTGCCGTAATTGAGCCAGTATTAGTGGTGGCATTAAATGTTGTTGTGATTTTTTTTGTAGCGTTTCGGTAATCAACGAACACTACATCGTCACCCTTACCCCCATCTATGGTGTCTTTGCCACCATTGCCTGGGGAGAGTGTATCGTTGCCATTGCTCCCCAAAATGTTGTCATTGTACTGTGTACCTAAGATATTTAATCGTTCGATATTTTTGTAGTTAACTTGATACTTGCCCGTTTTAATTACTCCAGTATTAGCAGTGGCATTGTATGTCGAAGTGATTGCTTGGTTAGCAATGCTGCCATCGACAGACAACAAATCGTCATCCTTTCCTCCATCTACTGTTTGAATTGCTAAAGTATCACCAAGTAAAGTATTTAGATAAAAGGAATCATTGCCATCGCCACCAGAGAGTAAGTTATTGCCTGTTGAATAGTCAGCAAGCAACGTATCGTTACCAGCCCCACCGTTGAGGGTGTTATTACCTGAAGTGGGATCGTAAAAATCTCCAGCACTGGTTCCGATGACATAGCCAGAGATGTCTAGAAAATCATTGCCATCGCCACCAGAAAGTAGGTTATTGCCTGTTGAATACTCAGCAAGCAATGTATCGTTACCAGCACCACCGTTGAGGGTATTATTACCTGAGGAGCTAAAACTATAGTAAGATCTATAAGCATCAAACCCAGAGACTGAGAGGCGATCGTTGCCATCGTCCCCAGAAAGGAATCTATTGCCTTTGGGAGTCAGAGCAAGTAAAGTATCGTCACCAGCGCCACCGTAGAGGGTGTTATTGCCTAAGGTTGGAGTATAGCCGTATCCGTAGTCACTACTTAGGTAAGAGGCGTCAAGAGTATCATTCCCATCCTCGCCAAAAAGTAAGTTATTACCTTGTGAAGCCTGAGCGTTTAATCTATCGTTACCAGCACCACCGTTGAGGGTGTTATCGCCTGTTGAATAGTCAACTTTTAAGCTATCGTCACCAGCACCACCAACAAGAGAGTTATTGCCAGTGACCTCAACGAGGGTATCATTTCCCAGACCGCCAATGAGAGTATCATTCCCCGCACCACCACGCAGCAGGTCGTTGCCACTTAAACCATCGATTTTGTCATTACCTCCCTGACCATTAATGACATCATCTGAGTTATCTAAACCTGTAATGTTGTTGTCTAAGTCATTAAAGAAGGTAACCGTGTTGGCAATGCCGATGCTCGTATCGGTAGAGTTGGCATCTAGAACATTAAAGCTATCGGTAATGGTAGTTTGCCCATTAAAGATAATATTGCCAATAGCTGGGATACTACCAGAAGCTTTCAAGTTATCCAAATCTTCTAGTTTGAAGTTTTGCAAGATAACTTTGACTTCATTTGCTCCATCAAAACTGATTTCTAAATTGCTAGCATTCTGCGTCAGCAGCAGATTTCGCGCAGTCAACCCTTCCCCAATAAATTGTATGGTATCAACTTCAGCAATGACTGGTGCTGTTGGGTTTGTTCCTTTACCCACACCATTGAAATCAGTAATAATATCAGTGCCGTCACTATTATCGACAAAGTATCTGTTGTAAACAAACGTATCCTTGCCACCCCCACCTGTTAAGGTGTCGTCGCCTCCCTGAGCATCAATGACATCATTCCCAGCTTTGCCATTAATTGTGTCGGCGTCACTACTACCATTTAGGGTATCGTTTGCGTTGCTTCCAATGATATTTGACATCACTTTTTCCTACCTGAATCGATTTTTACGGTAAATGAAGTTCTCAATTTGCTGTGAGTGCTATTTGAGCGCACAAAATTTCGCCGAAAGCATCATATTTCGGCATACCTTATATCACGTTGGAATATTAGAAATTTTTGAGGAAAAATCTCCTTTTAAGTTGCTTGCAAGTAGTGTATTTATCCAACTATTGAGGGCTATCTACGTCTTAAGCGCCGTATACATTTATGAGGATGTAGATTCACAAAAACAACTAGTTTCAGGCTTGTTTTAAGTATCTTTCTTCAATAGTATTATTAAGCATTTAGCCTTAACATTACTGAAGAACGGTTGAAAAGCCAAGCTCGAATGTCCCAAACCAAAATTTGATAAATTGGTTGGGCGAATGCTTAAGTCGTACTAGTTTGAAAATAGGGAACACTTGACAAGAATAGGAGAAATAATCTCTATGCCTTTTTTGTAGGCGATGCCTTCGGCGGGCTTCGCCAACGCCCTTGGGTATTTAGCTTACAAATAGGAAATATCTTCAGATAACATCATACTAAATCAATCTAGAGTATTTACTTAGATTTGTAGATTTAGACAGATATCTTTGCATATTCTTTATATTACTTGCTAATAAATCTATACATAAGCACTGAGCTTTGTATATGCTTTATATTTTGCGAGTCAAAGTCAGTAGATCGAAAACTTTTGTCAGTTGACGAAAGAATGAAGGTTTGAGTCGTCGGTTTTGAGACAGCATCACGGTAAAGCATAATCAACTGGTCGCACACCTCGAAGATTTCGCCACAGTTGAGAAGTAAATGACGGTTGGGACTTGTGTCAGCAGTTGTTTGGTTCCCCGGTTGATTTGACAGCCCAAGAAAACAGGGATTTTGTGTTTAGCGATCGCTCGGATTTATCGAGTAATCTTGCTGACCTCATAAGCCATATTCCCGCCGAGCAACCATTGTCAGCAATAGAGCGACTAATGGCAGAGGCGAAGTCATAGTAACGTGAGTTCGACGGAGCTAAAACAGCGCAGGAGGTAGGTAGTGCAGGCAAGTCTTTAGGGTCAATTGCTCTTATTCCTTTCATAACAAGCTTTTTGCTTCCGCGATCGCCGTCGAAATCACGTTAAATTGACACCAAATATAGCAAATAAAATATGCCCAAAAATCTTTAGTTTACTGGATGAGGATTATTGCTTCTTGAACTTTGGCAGTAAGAGCTTTTTGAAGTCCTTGCTCAACTTTTGCAATTAGTTCGTCAAAGGCTTGTTGATTGGCTGTTAGTTGTTCTTGAAGAACGTTCTCTAACTCAGGCTTAATTTGCTGACACATATCATCAATTTTTCTATCGTTCAAAAAATTAGAACGAATCCAACTTGGAATATCCAAATTTGTCTTGATTGCTTCTTGCACAGTCTTGCGATTTAGCTCCATTCCTGCTGCAATTACTGAAGCTCCGTATACTAATGCAATTGGCCAAGTTAAGTGTCCAGTTAATATTAAAGTGATGATACTGGCTATAGTACCGCCACCAATTAATACATTAACAATCAACGCTACCGTGTCGGCAAGAATAGCATCTCCAATTCGTAATTCTGGGTTAACAAAAGTTGGCTCTATACTCTCCTCAAATCTTAAACTGCTTCTCGGTATTTGAAATTTGCGGCATATAGGATCGGTTTCGGCGGCTAAGTCAGGTTGAATTTTATTGTTAAACCAACTGATGCATTGTTTGTTAATTATTTGTTGAGAGCGATCGCTTTGCAACCAATTTTCAGCACGGGTTTTCATGGATGCTTCCAAATCTGCTAAGGTGCGAATTTGGTTTTTTTGCCAGTCCTTTACTCCTGGCCTAACTGCGTTTTCTAACAAACCATCTGCTAGTGGCTCAATTAATAATTTAATTAACTCTGGAATATGTTTCTCAATCAGCTGTTTGAGCTTTTGTGAATCCAAAAGTTTATTTACTTCTTGTTTGAAAGCACTAGCACGCAAATCCCATCGCCCGACTCGCGCTAATCCCAAGGCAATGCACCGTTCTGGTTCGGGATCGGGGCGAAGTAAAGTTTCCGGTTCGCTAAAAATTTCCTCGCAAATAACTTGGGTAAATTTCATTCGGGATGCACCGCCAGTCATCAGCACTAATTTCGGTACGATAGTCAGTTGTTCTAATTGTTGTTTCGCTTCGCTTACAGAGTTACGAAACGAATCGAGCCAACTTTTTTGCCCTAGTTCAACTAAAGGTTGATTTAAAATTTCCTCAATAATTAATTTATTGATTTGGGGAATAAAGTAAATTTGTTCGTTAATCGACTCGAAACCACGAGCAAAAGATTGAGGATCGCTGTATAACTGTTCGTTAGAAAAGTAATCTTCTTTGGCTTTGCGGCAGGCAAGTTCGCAGCGGGCTTGGTGATGGGGATATTCTACAAATACTTTTTTGAGTAAGTTTGATTCTTCATGATTGGCGAGAGTACGCTCAAAAATAGCCTTGTCAATTAAAGATGCTCCTAATGCATTACTGCCAAAATCTATCGGCACTTCCGATAAAGTTTTCACCAAAGTAAAATCTGTGGTAGATGAGCCAATATCAACAATTAGTACTGAAGAACGTAGTTTTTCATACTCTAGTTTCCCTGCTTCCTTAGCTTGCATAAAAGCAGCCCGCGATTCAGGTACAACGTTAAGTAGAGGAATGCCAGCTTCTTGAAGTAGTTTTTGGTATGCTTCGCGATCGCTAGTTGACCATCCTGAAGGACAACCAACATAAAAATAGCTATTTTCTTCGCCTTCAATTTGTCTAGTTTCTTTGAGTTGGTGATAATAGGTAGCGAGAAAAGTACAAATTGTTTTTCTGTAATTTGGATCGTTATTTGGTTTTTGCTTGAAAGAGATTATCAACTGACTAACCCCAGCTTGAATTAATGCTTGTTCTCCAACAAGATAACCAAGTTGAGGATGCCAACCAAGGGCTGTAATTTGATTTTTCTTATTATTAATCTCAAGCATTTGCGGAGGTTCAATGCTTTGGACTATCGCTTTAGCTACAGCTGTCTCGCCGTGCCCCAAATCAAAACCGATTGTTTCTAAAATTTCCATACTTTTATTGTCTAAGTAGTAGGCATAATTAAATGTAAAATCCAAAAGTTCAAAACCCCGATCGCAACTGGCTTTTCCCTTCTGCCTCCTGCCTTCTAATGAGAATAAGCTGGTTCAATTACCCGGCCGCGACTGAGTAAGCGATCGCCTTTTAACAAAGCAGGTGTAATAGTGACATAATCTTTGGTAGATGGGTCGATACTTGGCTCAAAGTCAAAATACTCGCGGTGACTATCTTGTGCTTGCGGTTGGTAAATTGAAAAGCGAATTCCTTGGGACATTAAAATCTGCGGTAACAGTTTTACTAGTTCGTTTGTCATTTGGGGTTTATTCAGAAATGATGCACCTAGAAGCCTCTGTAAAAAAATCAATAATTCTGGTAGTTCTTCTATGGTGTCATTGCTTTCTATTTTGTTTCCTTCTGCAAATCTAGCAATTGCCAGGTCGATAGTGTTAAAAGCATCGGCAAGATTATCTAAAAAAACTTTGCTATCAACTTTTAAAATAGGTTGGCGTATTTCTAAGGATTCAACAGAAGTTAATTTACTTTTATCAAGTTGCAGTACAACTTCTAGTCCTAAAAGCAGACTCGTCAGCAATATAGGCATCCAGCCACTTGATGTAGTTTTGGTTAAAGAGAATAATGAACTGAAAATGCCCAGATAAATCACAGCCTTAAGTATTTTCAGGACTAATCTGCTAAGGTAAAATGGTGTCGCTGAATTAATAATTTGCTTTTGCTCAGTGGGAGCGATTTGAACAAAGCTAGTTGCAGCAAGAGTAGCAATTGACTGTCGTAGCATATCCAAAAAGAAGGAAGCTAGACGTATTTGAATGAGATTTAATTCGCTAATATAATTTTTTTCCAGACCATCGAGTTGATTTTGAACCAGTTTTATTACCTCATCGATGCTGCTGGCGTTGTCAATATCTGTCTGGAGTTGGTTGCGTTCTTCGCTAAAAAGTAAACTAATTGTTTTCATTGCGTTAGCTAAAGCTTTAACTCTATTAATAACAAAATGATTTCTCGCATTAGTAATTGGCGTAGATCTAGCCTAGCTGATATGGTACTCTTCCAGCAGAGGATTACATAAAAGCATCATGAACTGCAATTCACAAAGCCAGCGAGCAATTAAAGCATTTGAAGATTTTATTTCTACACCTCTAGAAACTCAACTGCAACGCCATCTCAACACTCATACTTCAGCAGCTTTGACTTTATTTCATGATGTGGCGGCGAATGTACCAGCGTACAAGGATTTTTTAGCCGAAAGAGAAATTAATCCTGCAAGTATCCAAACCTTAGAGGACTTTCAAAAACTGCCAGCGATCGCCAAAGAAAATTATATACTGCGTTATCCTTTACCTGAGTTGTGTCGCAACGGACAATTGGAAGGGTGTGACATGATAGCTGCTTCCTCAGGTTCTACTGGTAAACCGACATTTTGGCCGCGTTTTTTTACAGATGAACTCCAAATCGCCACACGCTTTGAACAGATTTTTCATGATAGTTTTTATACAGATAACAAACGAACTTTAGCTGTAATTTGTTTTACTTTAGGGACTTGGGTAGGTGGAATGTTCACCACCAATTGCTGTCGCTATCTTGCGAGTAAAGGTTATCCCCTGACTGTAATTACTCCAGGTAACAACAAAGAAGAAATATTGCGAGTTGTACAAGAATTAGGCTCTGCTTTCGAGCAAGTGGTACTTTTGGGATACCCGCCATTTTTGAAAGATGTCATTGATACTGGAATTTCTCGTGGTGTGGAGTGGCAAAAATATCAGATTAAATTTGTGATGGCGGGAGAAGTATTTAGCGAAGAATGGCGGAGTTTGGTTGGTAAAAGAGTTGGTTCGGAAAATCTCTGCTATGATTTTGCATCACTTTACGGTACTGCGGATGCAGGAGTTTTAGGCAACGAAACGCCCTTAAGTATTTGCATTCGTCGTTTTTTGGCAGAAAACCCGGACGCAGCTAGAACTTTATTCGGTGAATCGCGTTTACCGACGTTAGTGCAGTACGATCCTTGCAGTCGCTTTTTTGAAGTTCAAGACGGCGCATTGCTGTTTTCAGGAGATAACGGCATTCCTTTGGTGCGTTATGACATCTTGGATACTGGCGGCATAATTAGTTATGACGCCATGCTGGAATTTTTAGCCAAATGGGGATTCGATCCTGTTGCAGAGTTACACAATGAGAGTCCGAATTCAGCACTCCCTACTCCCCATTCCCCACTCCCCACTCCCCATTCCCCTAGAGGTATTCACTCATTACCTTTCGTTTATGTTTTTGGGCGTTCTAACTTTACAGTTTCGTATTTTGGCGCGAATATTTATCCAGAAAATGTGACGGTGGGATTAGAACAACCAGTAATTCAAGAATGGGTAACCGGGAAATTTGTATTGCAGGTGAAGGAAGATGCAGACAAAAACCGATTTTTATCTGTAGTTGTGGAATTAGCACCAGGTGTAGAGGGTAGTGAAGATAAAAGAGAAGCGATCGCATCTTCAATTCTTTCACAACTGCTACGCCTCAATAGCGAGTTTGCTAATTATGTTCCCGTAGAATATCAAACACCACAGGTTAAATTAGCGCCAATGGGGGATTTTGAATATTTTCCGATTGGGGTGAAACATCGTTATACCCGTCAATAGTACTAGACGCGCAAAACACCCACAAATACAAGACGCGATTCATCGCGTCTTCCTCTTGTGTCCCATTCATCGCATTTCCCTGTTGTGTTTGATTAATAATCACAATCCCATGAATATGATTAGGCATGACGCAAAACGAATCTATCTGACAATTAGAAAAATTCTTAGGAATCTCATACCACAATTTATAAGCAATTTCTCCAATTGCTGATAGCTGCATTTCACCCTGTACAACCTCACCAAAAAAGTATTTCTTTCTATCCGTGCAAATAGTAACGAAATATCCACCATCACTAGCATAATTCCATGCTGGCAAACGTGTTGAATCAATTCGATATTTACCTTTGTATTTAGGGTTGCTGTTTTGTGGTGGAGGAGCATCATTATTCATAATTATTTTGATTGATGCAAAAACTGATGCAAGTATGTCTTTGCATTTATGTAATTGCCAACCCGAAAAACTCGGAATTATTTCTACATCACAAATTAATTCATCGCAGCGATCGAAATTAGACGCGATGAATCGTGTCTCTACAATATGGTCTTTTTGTGGCACGTTTCTCGAACGCGTGCAATTCGGTTTGCATCGGGTTTTTCGATCAAAATTAACGCCTTGTAGAGACGGCGATTTATCGCGTCTCTCTTGTTCTCGCCATTATTCCAGTAAATCATCTGTGTCAGCTCACTTGGATAAAAGCGATCGCTTAAAATTCATAATTATGTTTCAGATAGAAATTTAAACCCTATCTGAAACAAGACTACTAGCTACAAACCCTTTTTAATTACGAATTACGAATTAAAAAGTCACGACACTCCGAATTGACTCACCTTTGTGCATCAAATCAAAAGCATCATTAATGTTTTCAACGGGCATAACATGGGTAATTAAATCATCAATATTTATCTTACCTTCCATATACCAATCAACAATTTTTGGCACATCTGTACGGCCTTTTGCGCCACCGAATGCCGTACCTTTCCAAACCCTTCCAGTTACTAATTGAAAAGGACGAGTACTAATTTCCTCCCCAGCACCAGCAACACCAATAATTACACTCACACCCCAACCTTTGTGGCAGCATTCTAATGCTTGACGCATTACTTTTACATTACCAATACATTCAAAACTGTAATCAGCACCGCCTTTGGTTAAATCAACTAAGTAAGGAACTAAATCACCTTCTACTTCTTGAGGATTAACAAAGTGCGTCATACCAAATTTTTCTGCTAAAGCGCGTTTGCTGGGATTAATATCCACCCCAACAATCATATTTGCTCCCACCATCCGCGCCCCTTGGATGACATTTAAACCAATACCACCCAAACCGAAAACCACCACATTTGCCCCAGGTTCTACCTTGGCTGTATTAATGACCGCACCGATACCAGTAGTCACGCCACAGCCAATGTAACAAACCTTATCAAATGGCGCGTCTTCGCGAATTTTTGCCAGGGAAATTTCTGGCAGCACCGTATAGTTAGCGAAGGTAGATGTACCCATGTAATGATGAATCATCTGCCCATCGATACTAAAGCGACTGGTGCCATCGGGCATAACACCCCGTCCTTGGGTTTGGCGAATAGCTTGACAAAGATTAGTTTTGAAACTCAAACAATATTCGCACTGCCGACATTCAGCAATGTACAAAGGAATCACATGGTCTCCTGGTTTGAGACTGGTGACACCAGCGCCAACCTCAACCACCACACCAGCACCTTCATGTCCGAGAATTGCTGGAAACAAACCTTCGGGATCGATACCAGAAAGGGTATAGGCGTCGGTATGACAAACCCCAGTGGCTTTAATCTCGACTAATACTTCCCCAGCTTGCGGCCCAGATAGTTCAACCGTTTCAATAGTCAACGGTTTACCTGCGCTATAAGCTACTGCTGCTTTAACTTGCAACGTCAGCCCTCCCAGTTTGTCAATCAACTTATTTTGAGTTTATATCGGGGATGAGGGACTGGGGATTGGCGATTGGGGATTGGGGACTAGGGAAGAGTTTTCTTAATTGAATTCCCAATTCTCAAAATATTCAATACCCAGTCACCAGGTCCCAGTCACCAGTCCCTTGGAATATTACTTTGTAAAAATATCATTCTCTAGCTAGATTGGTTAAAGGTGGAAAAAGTTGTTTTGGCAACGATGTAAACTGGATGTCAGCAGCAAATCCCAAGTAATTTGTCCACCCTCAATTAATAAATTTTATCGAAGCCTATGAACCCTGCCCTAACAAAAATTGGCGCCCAAATGTCCAACCTGACTGGCGTCCGAGCAATCATGAAGGATATTATCGAAACATTACGAGCCGGTTCAGGGCAGCAGTTTATTAATTTGAGTGCTGGGAACCCGTTGATTTTACCAGAGGTAGAACAGTTGTGGCGGGATTGCACTGCACAGCTTTTGGCTAGTTCGGAATATGGTGAGGTAGTTTGCCGCTATGGTTCAAGCCAGGGCTATGCACCGTTAATTGAAGCGATCGCCAACGACTTTAATAAACGCTACGGTTTAAAATTAGGCGATCGCAATATTTTTATCACCCCCGGCAGTCAAACCCTCTATTTCTACGCTGCTAACGTATTTGGCGGCTACACCAGCACTGGCGAGTTAAAACAAATTGTTTTGCCCCTCAGCCCCGACTACACCGGTTATGGCGGTATCTGTTTGGAACCAAAAGCCTTAGTCGCCTACAAACCTACCCTCGATATCGATGCACCAGCCCATAGATTTAAATATCGCCCAGACTTCAGCCAACTAACGATTAGCGAAAACACTGGTTGCGTCATCTTCTCTCGCCCCTGTAACCCCACTGGTAACGTTCTCACTGACGAGGAAGTGAAAAAGATTGCTGCCCTAGCCTCGCCTTACAATTTGCCCGTGCTAATTGACTCGGCTTATGCACCTCCCTTTCCGTCATTGAACTTTACCGAAATGACCCCGGTGTTTGGCGATAATATTCTGCACTGTATGAGTTTATCCAAAGCAGGATTACCAGGAGAAAGAATTGGTATTGCCATTGGGGACGAAAAGTGGATTGAAGTGCTAGAGTGTTTCCAGGCAAACGCGAGTCTACATTCTTCACGTTACGGCCAAGCGATCGCAGCCTTAGCAATCAATTCTGGTGCCTTAGTAGAAATTTCTCAGACTGTGATTCGTCCCTTCTACCAAAACAAGTTTGCAGTTTTAGAAAGTAGCTTAGAACAAGCGATGCCCAAGAATTTACCTTGGTTCCTCCATCGCGGTGAAGGAGCCATTTTTGCTTGGTTGTGGTTAGAAAATCTACCCATAACTGACTGGGAATTTTACCAAGAACTCAAACAAGTAGGTGTAATTATTGTCCCTGGCAGCACCTTCTTCCCCGGTTTGCACGAAGAATGGGCGCACAAACACCAATGCTTCCGTATCAGCCTCACCGGTAGCGATGAAGAAATTGTCACTGGTATGCAACGTTTAGCCAAAGTAGCCGAACAAGCTTATCAGCGTGCAGCTGTGAGTGTGTAATGAGGAAGTGGGGAGTGGGGAGTGGGGAGGTAGGGAGATGGGGACTGTGGGGAGTGTGGGGGGAGATGAGGAGATGGGGAAGTGTGGGGAGTGTGGGGGGAGAGGGGGGAAAGATTTCTTCCCCATCTTCCCACACCTCCCACACCTCCCACACCTCCCTCTCCTCCCACACCTCCCACACCTCCCACACCTCCCACACCTCCCACACCTCCCACACCTCCCACACCTCCCACACTCCCCGCTTGCCCAATCACCAATGACCAATGACTAATGATTAATGACTAATGACTAATGACTAATGACTGGCTAGAAATTGGTAAGATTGTTGCACCTCAAGGATTGTCTGGAGAGTTACGAGTTTATCCTGACTCGGACTTTCCGGAACGATTTGAAGTGCCAGGAAAACGTTGGTTGTTGCGCCCTGGAGAGACAGAACCGCAACCGATAGAATTATTGGCAGGACGTTATCTTAATGGCAAAAATTTATATGTCATCAAATTAGCTGGTGTGGTAAATCGCAATCAGGCAGAGGAATTGCGCGATTGTAAGTTAATGGTGCCAGCTAGCGATCGCCCCCAATTAGGTGAAAATGAATATCATGTCCTCGATTTGATTGGCTTGGAAGTCTTCATGCAAGCATCTGGCGAACTCGTAGGTACGGTGATAGATGTGATCCCCGCAGGCAATGATTTATTAGAAGTAAAGTTGCGTAAATCTGATGCTGCTGACAAAAAACAAAAGACTGTTTTGATTCCTTTTGTAGAAGCGATCGCACCAGTGGTAGACTTGCAAACACGCCGCATTGAAATTACACCGCCAGATGGTTTATTGGAAATTAATAATTAGTTAAAATTTTGGGCGTTGAAAACTGGCTCAAGCTTTACGAAAAATAGTAACTTTTGCAGAATTTGTCCAGTGGAAACCAGACAATGAACGCTATGAATTACACAACGGAATATTGTTAAAATGGCTCAACCTGTGGGAGATTATGAAGAGGTTAAATTAAATTTAACTGCTGAGCAGATTTTCCAAGTGGGTAATATTTCAGGGTAAATGTGTACTGGCTAAATAAATCAAATTGGAATCGTATACCCTAATTGTTTCAATTTCATGAAGAATAGGATTACATAAGCATCCATCAAAAGAAATATGTTAAAAATTATTAGAATATAATTATTTAATTCTTTAAAATAGAATTTTTTACTTTTCCTACAAATAAAACAAATTTGAAAATTAATATTAAAAAATCAGCAATTTTAAATTAGTCTTGCTAGCTTACTAGTGGCGATATTCGATAGTTATTTACACTTATTCTACATGTGAATAAAGGTATCATGTACTGACTAAGGCTAGCTTTAGCAGCTCGCTTCTGGAAATATTTGTCATGGGTAAGATGGCCTTCATACCTCAGACAAGTTAAATTGCATACTAATGAACTAGTCAAAATCCTTTTGTAATGGAGTGTCGGAATGACATTAGCAACTACTCCACAAACAAAGCCTTTAACAGATGAAGAATTACGCAAGATTAATGCCTACTGGCGTGCAGCGAACTATCTTTCAGTTGGGCAAATATATCTACTCGACAATCCGCTACTGAGAGAACCGCTAAAAATAGAACACGTTAAACCCAGGCTTTTGGGTCACTGGGGAACAACACCGGGGTTGAACTTTATCTACGTTCACCTGAATCGGGTTATCAACAAATATGACCTCAATACAATTTACATTGCCGGGCCTGGTCATGGGGGCCCCGGACTGGTAGCCAATACTTATCTCGAAGGTACTTACAGCGAGTATTACCATAACATCTCCCAAGATGCTGAGGGAATGCAGAGACTCTTCAAACAATTCTCTTTCCCTGGTGGTATTCCCAGCCACGTAGCCCCGGAAACTCCGGGTTCTATCCACGAAGGCGGCGAACTGGGTTATGCCCTCGTCCATGCTTTTGGTGCTGCCTTTGATAACCCAGACTTAATTGTTGCTGCGGTTGTAGGTGACGGCGAAGCGGAAACTGGTGCTTTAGCAACTAGCTGGCACTCCAACAAATTTCTCAACCCGGCGCGTGATGGTGCGGTACTGCCGATTTTGCATTTGAATGGATATAAAATTGCCAATCCCACAGTATTATCGCGGATTAGTCAGGGAGAGTTGGAAAGTTTATTTGTAGGCTACGGCTACAAGCCATACTTTGTCCAAGGTCACGATCCCGCAGATGTACACCAACAGATGGCAGCAACTCTAGATACAGTTATTGCCGAAATTCAAAGTATCCAAAGAGAAGCCCGCATACATGGTTTTACGGAACGTCCCCAGTGGCCGATGATTGTGATGCGCACCCCCAAAGGTTGGACGGGGCCAGAGGAAGTGGATGGCAAAAAAACCGAAGATTATTGGCGATCGCATCAGGTTCCCTTTGGTAACATATCCAAACAGCCAGAACACCTGAAACTACTAGAAGATTGGATGAAGAGTTACAAACCAGAAGAACTCTTCGACACCAATGGTAAGTTGATTGACGAACTAGCAGAATTAGCCCCGAAAGGGCAGCGGCGCATGGGTGACAATCCCCATGCCAACGGCGGTATCCTGCTCCATGACTTGAAAATGCCCGATTTTCGGGACTATGCTGTAGATACTCCAGAACCAGGTACAGTAGTAGCTGAAGCGACCAAAGTTACTGGTAGATTCCTGCGGGATATCGTAAAACTTAACGAAGACAAACGCAATTTCCGCATTTTCGGCCCCGACGAAACAGTATCTAATCGTTTGGATGCTGTACTTGAAGTCACAAACCGGACTTGGGTAGCCCAGACCCTCCCAGAAGATGACCATCTCTCCCCCGACGGCCGGGTGATGGAAATTCTCAGCGAAACTAATTGTCAAGGATGGTTAGAAGGCTACCTCCTCACAGGTCGCCACGGCTTTTTCTCTTGTTATGAAGCCTTCATCCACATCGTTGATTCCATGTTCAACCAACACGCCAAATGGTTGAAAACTACCAGACACATTCTTTGGCGCAGACCAATTGCTTCCCTCAATTACCTACTTTCCTCCCACGTCTGGCGGCAAGACCACAATGGTTTCTCACACCAAGACCCCGGTTTTATTGACCACGTAGTTAACAAGAAAGCAGAAATTGTTCGCGTGTATTTGCCACCCGATGCCAACACTCTGCTATCAGTAACCAACCATTGTTTGAGAAGCCGCAACTATGTCAACGTCATCGTTGCCGGAAAACAACCAGCATTGCAATACCTCGACATCGATTCTGCTATCAAGCACTGCACCAAAGGTATCGGCATTTGGGATTGGGCAAGCAACGACCAAGGCGGCGAACCAGATGTAGTACTGGCTTGTGCTGGCGATATTCCCACCTTAGAAACCTTGGCGGCTGTAGATATCTTGCGCCAAAACTTCCCTGATTTAAAAGTGCGGGTAATCAACGTAGTCGATTTGATGACACTACAGCCAAAAAGCGAACATCCCCACGGTTTGAGCGAAAAAGACTTTGATACACTTTTCACCGCAGATAAACCGATTATTTTTGCCTTTCATGGCTATCCGTGGCTGATTCATCGCTTAACTTACCGCCACACCAATCACCAGAATTTGCACGTGCGCGGTTACAAAGAAGAAGGAACCACCACCACGCCTTTTGATATGGTTGTTCTCAACGATCTCGATCGCTTCCATCTAGTTATTGATGTTATCGATCGCGTTCCCAAACTCGGTTCTAAAGCAGCTTATGTCAAACAGCAAATGCGAGATAAACTGATCGAACATAAGCAATACATTGAGAAGTATGGCGACGATATGCCACAAATTCGCGACTGGAAGTGGCCTTATTAAGTGATATCTTAAGCGATCGCTGACTGCAAAAAACCCTAGAGACTTTTTTCTCTAGGGTTTTGGCATCGACTGTATTTAATTTCTCTTTTACCTCCTGGGTATACGTCCTAACAGTCCTGTCCATTGGTATATCTATAATTTTCAGTTTGTTTACTCCGGTTTTAAACAATTCAGTAAAGCTAATCTTTTTTGCAAGTTAAGAAAACAATCAAGATTCCAGCATTGAGTATTTACCAAATGTATGGCAATAACTTATACCTAATTCTTTGGGTGTAGGTTTCGTAGCCCTTGAGTTCTTGCCGCAAAAATTGTTCCTCAAATTGAATCCGTACAACCAGGATTGTCATGGGAACGATCGCGAGTAGCGCCGCCGCGTAGGATTCTAACCACAGCGACATACCAACCATCACCAAAACCGCACCTGCATACATGGGATGCCGCACAACGCTGTAAACTCCCGTATCAATAACTGTCTGTTGTCGGTCTGGCTGATATTTGACCGCAGTTGCCGCAAAGGTATTTACCTTAAAGGACAGAGAAATAATCCACCAACCAATGACATACACTACCAATCCCAGTGCCGAAGCAATGGCGTTTGGTTGAGCCAACAGATGAAATCGGAACACATCTAAGGGAATGAAGGCAATTAAACCCAGGAATGTTGCGATTAGTAAGTTGGCAAGAATTTTGTCAGCAAGGGGTTGTGACTCTTGAATGGGTGGTTTGAAGCGTTCCTTTAATAAATCCTCATCCTCTCGGAAGACACCAATCATCGTCGCCACAGTCCCAACAACCACAACACCAAGAAACACCCAGGCACGCCACCAATTTAACGTCCCTGCTGGTAAGAATAGTAAACCACCGAAGATGACAATATTCCAAATGAGTGCAGTCAAAATCTTGAAAATGAACATGATTGCTTCACCTCTTAGTCTTTATGTCGGTAACTGAGTTAACGCCGATCTCGGCTCAATGCCCTCTTGAAGTGCAGAGGTCTAATCAGCTAAAAGTCCTTAAATATTCAATAAAGGGGGAATACGGAACAGTAGCAACCTGAAGTTACGTATCTTCTAAATAGTGCCGAAAGTAACACCCTGTTGCTTGAGCCACTTCCGGTATGCTATTGAATAGCGATCGCTATTTAAATGTACTTCTGCTTGCAAATCTAAAGGTAAGCGTCGGGGTTGCTGGGACTCGACAATGGCAATATCTTGACTAGCAACTTTATTTTGAATATCTAGATAGAGTTCCACTGGAACTTCACGGGCGCCGTTTACCATTAACCAATATTGCGCCACGCACTCTTCTTCATCGATTGGCGTGATTGTATAAAAGACATTTAAACGATGCTCTCCAGGCCCGAGTTTAAAGTATGCCACTAGCGGCCGGAAGATGCGGTAATCGTAAGTATTAAAAATCAGTGGTGCTTGTTGAGGATTGCCCGAATTAAAATCTAGTTCCCACAAACCACATTTGAAACTAATCCCATCTGCAAAAGACTCTAATTCATAGTGCGTCAACTCGGGACGACTGGCGTGGGCAAATAATCCCGAATGCACAATTGGGAAATGTGCCGGATCGATAAAATTTTCTAGCGCCCGCAGAGGGCTGGAGTGATAGTGGTAGGGGCCGCAGAAAATCTTGCGATACACTGGATTGTCCCACTCGGAAAACGGAGGGATGTCTTGTTTTGGTGTCCCCAAACAAACCCACAGCAAATCGTAACGCTCTTGAATTTGGTAAGTTTTAACGCAAGCTTGTGCGGGAGGCAATTGGTCTGGATTGGCTGGAACTAGGGCGCATTTCCCCTCGCTGTTAAAAGCTAGACCGTGATAAGGACAAACAAGGGTATCTTTATTGACATATCCCAGAGAAAGACGAGCGCCACGATGGGGGCAAAGGTCTCGCCAAGCTAAGACTTTCTCGCCATTATGCCAGAGTACTAGGTCTGAGCCTAATAAGCGCTTATGCAGAACTGTTCCAGGTTGGAGGTCTTGCGATCGCCCTATTACATGCCAATCATTCAGCAAAATCTGGTCTTGCACCATGAGTATCGACACCCATCAGTCAAATACCTTTATCTTAATCATCCTCTGGCAGGATTTGTTAAGAGATTTTAAGACACATCGCAAGTTAAGCATTTATCTCGCTTGTTGCTGCCTCAATGCCGCTTTCCTCAGCCACAGGTAGACGTATGGTAAATGTACTACCTTGCCCTGGCTCAGATATAACATCAATTGTGCCTTGATGTGCTTCGATAATGCAGCGAGATAGATATAGTCCTAAACCGCTACCAGAACGCTGGTGTTTGCCTTGGCGAAATCGCTCGAATAATATTGCTTGGTCTTGTTTAGAAATTCCCGGCCCTGTATCTTGGATACTAATAGTGATATCTGGCAAATTCAGATTGCAATGAATATTTACAGAACCTTTGTCTGTAAATTTGATGGCATTGCCGATGATGTTGGTCAAAACTCGCCGCAGTTCTATGCGATCGCCCATTACTGTGGTTGCAGCTTCACCTTTATCAATGTTTACAACTAATCCTTTTTCTTCAGCTAAGGGAGTTAATTCTTGGGTAACTTCACTAACTAATTCCTGAATGTTACAAGGGGAAATTTTTAAGATTTTACAGCCAGCTTCATGCCGATAAACTTCTAACAAAGTATTTACCATTTCTAGCAGGTCTTGGTTACTGCCAATCATGGTATTAATTATTTCTTGCAACTGCGGTGAAACTTCGCAAAACCTGCCTTCGAGCAATAATTTTAAAACCCGGTTGGAGGCTACTAGCGGTATGCGTAAATCGTGAGTAAAACGCGAGACAAAATCTGCCCGCAAGTTAGCCATTTGATCTCGTTCGTCGATGCTATGCTTGAGGCGCAGGAGCGATCGCACTCGTGCGTGTAGTTCGTCTGGATCGAATGGTTTGCGAATAAAGTCATCCGCACCAACATCAAGTCCTTTCACAACGCTGGACTCATAATGAGCCGTGATCAGCAAAATTGGGATAAATGGCAACGCTTGATTTTGCCGGATGCGTCGAGTGAATTCATACCCATCTATCCCTGGCATCATTACGTCTAAGAGAATTAAGTCTGGTGGCGATTGCTCGACCATATTTAGAGCAATTTTGCTATCTTCCACCAAAGTAATTTCATAGTCCTTATCTTGTAGGACTGCTTCTAAGACGAGTAAATTGTCATAAATGTCATCGACAACGAGAATTTTATCTTTTTTAACAGTTTTACTTAGAGACATGGCTAAATCAAAAAAAGACGTGCTTGGCTATCCCTCGCAAATCTAGTAATAGCTTACTTCAACAGCGTTGAGATTATTAAAATTTCACATTTTCGTTTAAAGTTTCCTGAATTCAGGATATGCATATTCAGTATTTATACTCAATTTATAGGCTAGTTGTGTATCAATTATTGTCAAATATTTCTTGTTGATAACTATATTAGCAAGTTGACGATCCATAGCTGTGAGTCAATTATTAGGGTGGAGTACTTTAGTTCGTTTTGTGGAAATTATCCTAACTACACTCAAGGTAACTGATTGATTAGCCAGCAAGGGTGCTTGTTCCAGATTTTGAGAATCAGTTTTACTCAATAAAACATCGATTTTGACAAGAATGTATAAAAATATTTTTCATTCAATTATATTGTTCGGATACCAACTCTTGCTTATGCAAAAACTCACAAGATAAGATTATTTATGCCTAATGATAGATGCCGTTCGGGTAACAATAGCAAGGATATTGCTTTTTGTATAAAATCCTGAATGTGACGACAGGATTATTTTAATGTGTACTTTAGATAGATAACAGTAAACTTAAACAACTATGGATGAAATCAAGATCCTCGTGATCGAAGATCATAACCTTACGAGAATTGGTTTGCGGGCTGCCTTGCAAACCCAGCCAGAAATAAACATTGTTGGTGAAGCAGCCAATGCCGCAGATGGAATCGAGCTTGTGAAGACTCTCAAGCCTGATGTTGCTACTATTGACATTGGTTTGCCTGATATGGATGGTATCGAGCTAACGCGGACAATTAGGCAATATCAGGCAGAGAATGAAGACTATACAACAAAGCTGCTGATTTTAACAATGCAAAATAGCGAACAGGCAGTGTTAGCAGCATTTGCAGCAGGTGCCGATTCTTATTGCATGAAGGATATCGAAAGCGAAAGGCTAATAGAAGCTGTGCGAACAACCTACGCAGGGAGTTCGTGGATCGATCCCGCGATCGCAGATCTTGTACTACAGCAAATACGCCAAGATTTCCCCGAGGGCAACAGAGGAACAGCCACAAAAAGAGTGTTGATTGAAGGTATCGACCCAGATATTGAAAAAACTATCGTCACTTATCCTTTGACTCAACGCGAAATGGATGTTTTAGAGTTGATTGTTGCTGGCTGTGACAATGCAGAAATCGCCAAAAGGCTCTATCTTACAGTTGGTACTGTCAAAACTCACGTTCGAGGTATTCTCAACAAACTCTGTGTTGCTGACCGTACACAGGCCGCTGTTCGTGCCTTGCGTGCCGGGTTAGTACCTTAAGAAATATAGCAGCGAACAGGCAATAGGCAATGAGCTTGAAAGTCTCTTTGTGTCGGAGTTTTACTGGCAACTGCTATAAAAAGATAAAAGTAAAAATAAATACCCAATTATCGAAACAATCGGGTCTAAAACCGGACTTCGTACCGCAACGGAAAGCGGAGCATCTCGTAGAGAAGAGAAGAAAGACAGCCTTTTTAGGCGAAAAGTTTTTGGAATGGGGTATAAATCCTCGTTACAAAAACAGCCTCCTGCCTCCTGCCTTCGTTATTTTGCCTTTTTTGCACTTGACAAACGTAAAAAAATACGCAACAATGAGAAATTGTGGATAAAGATAATTGCCAGCGGAACTGGCGGAATTGGCAGACGCGCTAGATTCAGGTTCTAGTGCCGCAAGGCTTCCGGGTTCAAGTCCCGGGTTCCGCATATTTTTTAAGTTTGGGAGTTAAAAGTTAGGAGTTAAGAGTTTGTTTTAACTCCTAACTTTTAACTTTTAACTCCTAATTTTTTGATGTTAACCAGCTTACAGAATCCCCTAGTCAAGCAAATCCGCAAACTTCACTCAACCAAGGAGCGACACAAGCAGGATTTATTTTTGCTAGAAGGGACGCACTTGTTAGAAGAAGCTTGTGCGGTGAATTACCCGCTAGAGACAGTGTGTTGTACTCCAGATTGGCAAGCCAGCCATTTGTCATTGTGGGAGAAAGCTTGCAGCCAATGCGATCGCGCCGAAATTGTCAGTAAAGAAATTTTAGATGCGATCGCCACCACAGTCCAACCAGATGGTGTAGTGGCAACAGCAAAACGAAGCAATTGCCAAACTCAAGTACCATTTACTGGTTTAGTCCTAGCTTTAGAAACAGTACAAGATCCCGGTAACCTGGGTACGATGATTCGCACTGCGGCGGCGGCTGGGGCGTCTGGCTTGTGGTTGAGTGGAGATAGCGTAGATTTAGATAATCCTAAAGTTCTCCGTGCTTCAGCCGGACAATGGTTTCGCCTGGCAACGGCAGTAAGCGAAGATTTAAAGGCGACAGTGCAACAAAGCCAGCAAGCAGGAATGCAGGTAATAGCAACCTTACCTAGCGCCACATTAACTTATTGGCAAGTAGACTGGCGAAAACCGAGTTTAATTTTACTGGGGAACGAAGGTGCTGGTTTGTCACCAGATTTAGCAGCAATGGCAGATTGCCAAGTGAAAATTCCCTTAAGCCCTGGAGTAGAGTCTTTGAATGTGGCGATCGCAGCTGCTTTGATGTTGTACGAAGCTCAGCGGCAAATGAGTCAAGAGGGATGAGGCAATAAGAAAGCAGGGAGAGCAGAGGGAGCAAGGGAGGCAGGGGAAGAAAGAATAACCAATGCCCAATGCCCAATGCCCCATACACAAGCTTTTATTTTGTTTTTTGCTCCAGATATTGTTCAATATCAGCAACAGCGTCCTCAAAGGCTGCTAAATCAATATCTGTCAAATCTTCAGCGGGTTCAACTTCAGTAGCACTTTCAGTATACAATTTTGGTATATCTTCATCCTCAGCAGGACTTTCTTGTAGGATATCCTCGAGTTGCTCGAGGGCTTCTTCAAACTCTCGCTGTGCGTCGTAGTGCTCTGGTCGGTGGCTTTGCTCCATAATGTTGACTTAAAAATCCTGATTTACTAGCGTAATTTTTATAGATTTAAATTTTGCATATATAACATCATATTTGTGCCTATCTGCTTTATCAATGCTTTGTCAACTTTACACATTAAAAGACTGAAGGTTAAAAATTATACATTACTGCTATCTGGGTGGTGCTTATGTGCCACTTGACCCAGAATATCCTAGCGATCGCTTCAGCATTGTGCTATGTCACACTAAATTTGGGGTACTGTACCCAAGACTGACTCCTAGATAAACTACCCTCAAATCAACCAAAACTAATCTTTATACAGCAGTTTTCATTTACATGAGGTACAAAGTTACGGGTTTTGAGGCAGGATAGAGCAGCGATTCGCCGTGTCCGCGAGCGTCGGCAGAAGGAAGGAGTTAGAAAGAAACTCTTTATGTTTGATGAATCACTCCTGGTTGTACCTCACTACTTGCAATCTGCTGTAAATGAAATCTGCTTGCACTAACGACTTTACAATCTCTCAATACTCAAACTAAGGAGTTTAAAGACATTGTTTGTGCAAGATTCGCCACTGTTTCAACTAATTCATGAAGAGCAAAAGGTTTATAAATAACGTCTTGAAAACCTGCATTAATTGCTGTGTTAACGTATTCCAGATCTAGATAATTTGTAAGAGCGATCGCCGGAATAAACCCTCCACAATTCGCTTCTTTATTCCTAATGAAGCGAATTAGTGAATAACCGTCTTGACCAGGTAGAGCGATTTCGCTAATTAAAATATGAGGTTTCCACTCTTCTATTATCTGTATCGCTTGTTGCACAGATATTGCAGTTTTAATTTCAGCTTGGCAATCTTCAAAAATCAACTTAATCATGCACAAGCAATCATCATTATTATCTACGACAAGTATTCTCAAACCATTAAGAGATGGCGATTCAGCAAACGAACTTTTCCGTAAAAACACTGTATCTTCTGTATTATGAATTGAGAAAATTTTTGACGAAGATAGAAATATCCTATTTGATAATCACAATTATAAATTCTATTAAGCAGAGCGTTGAGTATCTGCTTTTAAACACTTTGATTAAGAAATTAAAATAACACTCATTTATATATGTCTTAGTTTACACTTGCTTCACATAAGCAGTCTGTACGGTTCCGCACATTAAGCTTTTAATGACCATAGCTAGCTCTATATGTCCAGCAACCGAGCATACTCGCTTTTGATGATGGAATAACACTCACAAGACGTATTTTCCAAGTCGTCACGATTCAGGATGTTAATATTTCCACGCTTATAGCTAATCATTCCAGCGCGGCTAAGTGTGCCAGCAGCCACGGTAACACCAGAACGGCGACAGCCCAGCATGTGAGAAAGAAATTCTTGAGTCAAAGGGAATGTATCTGATTGTATACGGTCAGAAATTAGCAGCAGCCAACGGGCGAGTCGCTCTTCAATGGTATGCAGACGGTTGCAAGCTGCCGTTTGTGTAACCTGGGTGAACAGTGCTTGAGTGTAACGCAACAACAAACGTTGAAGTTCTCCACCCCGATTGAACTCCGCTATTAGTACTTCGGCTCTCATCCTCATAGCAGTGTCTGGAACTTGGATAAACGCGCTTGTAGTTGTAGAGTTACCGCCCCAAATTACGGGAAGACCCACGATACCATCATTGCTCACTATACCAGATTCAACAGTTGAGCCATCTTCTTGGTTACAGACTAAAGAAGCGACTGCGCGACTGAGAAAATAGACGTGTGTGATTGGTTCGCCTGCTTCGTAAAGGACTTGCTTAAATGTAAGCTCTACTTGCTCTAAGTGAGGAATAAGACGTTGATACTCAGTAGCTGATAGTGAAGCGAGTATTTTATTTACTACTGGTGGATGAGGCACTTTAGAGACAGACATAAAAAACCTCCAAGCGTGCTGTTTTGGGTACTTCAGCAACTAATGGCAACTGAGAGGAGTTAGGGACTAATCCCAATATGTCAAAAGGTGAATTACTTTGTTTAGTTGCAAGTTTAATAACTTACAACAGGAGCATTAGCGTATACAGCAGTAATACGTTTAGCTTGATGTCTTCATTAATGTTAACGCATTCTATATATTGTGCGATCGCACCTTTGCATCTACAAGCTGCTATAGCGCTAGCCGATCGCAAAGTTGCGGCTGGCAGATCGAAACATTAGTTTTGTACTTACCGCAGTAGATCGTAGTTAGCTCTGTGTGCCTAGCAACCGAGCATACTCGTTTTTAATGATGGAATAACACTCACAAGATGTATTTTCCAAGTCGTCACGATTCAAAATGGTAATATTTCCACGCTTGTAGCTAATAATTCCAGCGCGGCTAAGTGTGCCAGCAGCCACCGTGACACCAGAACGGCGACAGCCTAACATCTGAGCAATAAATTCTTGAGTCAGAGGGAATGTATCTGATTGCATACGGTCGCCGACTATTAGCAACCAACGGGCGAGTCGCTCTTCAATAGTATGCAGGCGGTTGCAGGCTGCCGTTTGTGTAACCTGGGTAAACAGTGCTTGAGTGTAACGCAACAGTAAACGTTGAAGCTCTTTGCCCCGATTAAACTCCTCTATTAGTACCTCTGCCTTCATCTTCATACCACTGCCAGCAGTCTGTATAAACGCAGTTGTGGTTGTAGAATTACCACCCCAAATTACAGGAAGACCCACCATACCATCATTACTGATTACACCTGCTTCAACGGTCGAGCCATCTTCTAGATTACAGACTAAAGAAGCTACTGCGTGACTGAGAAAATAGACGTGTGTGATCGGTTCTCCTGCTGCATAAAGGACTTGCCTAATTGGAAGATTTACTGGCTCTAAGTGGGGAACTAGACGTTGATACTCAGTAGCTGGCAGTGAAGCGAGTATCTGATTTTTTGTTGACAGATGAGGCTGGTTAGATACAGACATTAATCCTGTGTTGTCACTCTCAAAAAACAATAATCGAAGCAAAATTCTGAAACTTCGGTTTCATCAAGGTTTGAGGCTTTATTTTTGCTCTATAATGTAAAATTTGTAGGCAAAAAATCTAAACTAAAGTCCATAAGCTTTTGATGGATTGCGTTTTCTAAAAGTGACAAAAGACAGTTAAGACCCTTCAAGCGTACCATTGTGCTTTAAACTTGTTTAAAATATCAAAGTGGGTACAAAATTACACGCATTTCAAGACAAAAATCTGTACGGTTTCGTACCCTTCGGTTTCTCATCTCAAAAAAACTCTAGTCAAAGCCCGCTATCGATGAACCTCAAAAGTCGATATCTTGGCAATATGGAGGGTTTTATTAAGTACTTCGGCATCAATATTTATTGCTGGGCTAAAGCAAAATTTAGGAAACAGAAGGCAGTATTAAAGCGGGTTTTAGCTGTTTGATTTTCATGAAAATAGTTTATTTTCTAGGCTAATTCACTATTTTAATTTTGAGAAATTAAATTTTTTGAATCACGATAAATAATAAAAATTTATAAATTGAGCAATATTTTACATTGTTAATTAATTTTCTTAAAATTAATTAAACTCTTTACAAAAGAATAACAAATACTTTATACTAACAAATTAATTTAATCAATCTCAGCAGAATTTTTTCACAACAATTTAGCTCATTTTATTAACTTTATATTTTTTGTTATTCTAAATAATACAAAATACATAAATTTTTATAAAAACTACTTTCTAGAGATGGCTTAGCAACTTGATTGCAGTTGTAGTTGTAATAGACTAATCGCTGCCATAGGTGCTAGCCAACGCACCTATGCATTAAAGGCTGAAGTGGCTGCACTAAAAGCAGCACTTGAAGACAAAATTACTAGCGGTGCTTTACGCGTATAAACTGAAATTATCAAATTCCGATCGCATAGCTACGAAATAGCCGATCGAGATGTAGTAATTGGGATAATGTAATCTGTCTTTTAAAAAGAGCGATCGCTCTTAAACGGGTCTTTTATTTGCTATGGGTTAGCATTGCATATCTTGCTTCTGCAAAAAAGTAGGAAACGCAAAATTTCCATTTATTCGTATTTTGTTGATGGCAGCATTGAATGAAGATTGCATTCAAAAGTCTCTCGTTATCAAGTCTAAATTAATACTAGCCTTGGCGATGAGAAGTCGCGGCTACACGAGACTTTACCCACCTACCCTTCTCCTGACGGAGACGCTACGCGAACGGGAACGCCAAGGGCGAACGTGAGTTAAAAAACCCAAATTTTCTGTTAGTCTGCCTACGCAGACTTCGCTTGTGTAGTAGCGAATATAATTCGCTCAAAACTTTTCAAACATCCTCTAAAACTTTAAGTATCCACCACACTTTTACTGACATCAGCCGCGCTGAAATTAGAGCTTTTTTATCCAATTAAGTTCTAGCCACAGTCTAAGTTTTTAAGCAGATTGCCGCATCTTTTTTCAAACTGTTCGCTGTTCCTCCGTCACCTCATCCGTGCAAAAACATCACGCCATCCCACTATCTTTAGAAAAGGTTCTAATCTCTCTTCAGAAGGTGAACAAACATCTCTCATTTATCCTATTATGATTTCACCTAATTAGGAGCAATGATGACCCTGACAAAACCAAAATCCGTCGAGATGGTAAATTTAGTGCGTGGGTTGCGGCAGCAACTCCATCAGTATCAGGGTAAATTTACTGCTAAGTTAGGTGTTTATTTTAAAACGGTGAATCGGTGCAAGTGCGAATATACTGTACCTTCTGCCTCCTGCCTCCTGCCTCCTTCAATAAAACATGATTTTTCAGAGGGGGATTAGATGTCTGAGACAGTGCCTTCTCTAACTTTAGATGATATTTTAATTACAGCAGCGTTAGCTCAGCGATCGCCCAGAACTTCTAATTTACAGGCTGAAATCGAATCTCTTCATTTGCTGGCTCGGCAACTGGTTGAACAACCTCAAATGATGCTGCAAGCTCTGGTTGCTGCTGCTCAAGAGCTTTGTTTAGCGGGAAGTGCAGGTGTGAGCTTACTGGAAGTAACTCCTGAAGGAGAAGAAATCTTTCGTTGGAGTGCGCTTGCTGGGGCGTTAGCAGGCAGTGAGGGAGAGACAACGCCGAGAAACTTTAGTCCCTGCGGTACTTGTCTAGACCACCAAGCTCCCGTTCTCTATTCCTATCCCGAACGGTACTTTACCTACTTGGAAACACCAAAATTTCGTATCGTTGAAGGTCTAGTTATTCCGTTGATGAATGCTAATCAGCCGTTGGGTACGATCTGGATTGTTTCCCATGACGAAGCACGGCAGTTTGACGCCGAAGACATGCGGATCGTGACCAGCCTTGCTGACTTTACTGCTGCTGCCCTTGAGAGTATTCACCTGCGTCAAACGGCTCTTGCCGCCTTGCAGCGCGAACAAGCTGCCCGTAGTGAAGCTGAAGCGAACCGTCAAGCTTCGGATGAATCTGCGCAACGAGCCATTGATATTCTTGAAAGCATTACAGATGCCTTCGTGTGTGTTGACACGGAATGGCGAATTACTTATGTCAATCATGAAGCTGCCCGATTAACGAATCTGCAACCCGAAGAAATAATTGGTAAGACGCAACAGGAAATGCAACCCCGGGCGATCGCTACAGTCATAGAGCAAACTTATCGCCGGATTGTGGCAGAATCCGGTGCTATACATTTTGAGGCCTTTGATGAAACTTCTAAGATGTGGCTAGAGATCCACGCTTATCCCTGCAAAGTTGGTTTTAGTATTTATTTTCGAGACATTACCGAGCGCAAACTGGACAAAGCCAAACGCCAGCAAGCAGAATCCGCCTTGCACGAAAGTGAATCCCGCTTTCGTCTGATTATCGAGAGTGCCAAAGATTATGCCATCTTTACTCTCGACCTCAACGGACAAATCACCAGCTGGAATGCTGGAGCCGAAGGGTTATTAGGGTACAAAGAAGCAGAAATTATCGGTCATCACGGCCGGATTATCTTTACACCGGAGGATAATGAGGCAGCACAAGCCGAGCAGGAACTCCAGACCGTTCTCAACCAAGGACGAGCAGAGGATGAACGCTGGCACGTTCGTAAAGATGGCAGCCGTTTCTTTGCCAGTGGCTTGATGATGCAACTGCACGATGAAGCAGGCAAGCTTCAGGGATTGGTCAAGATTCTGCGAGATATAACCGAAGCACACCAGACTCAAGAGCGCGAACATTTTCTGGCAAATGCCACTAAAGTTTTGGCGGGGTCGATCGATTACAAAACCACACTGTTTAATATTGCACGACTAGCCGTACCATTTCTGGCTGACTTTTGTTTCTTTGATATCCTCAATTCCAATTATCAAATCGAACGAGTAGGCTGGCATCACCGCAATCCAACAAAACCCAATTGGTTTGAGCAGTTACAGCGTTATGCGCCGTCGCCAAATTATGAAAGCCATCCCTTTACGAACGTGCTTGTCACTGGCAAGGCTAATTTTATGCCTCATATCACCCAGGCATGGCTGGAAACTAACGCGGCCTGTGTTGATTGTCTGCAATTTATCGAAGAGTTTCAGGTACGATCGCTGATCGCCGTACCTCTGATTGCTCATGGTCGTCATCTGGGAGCTTTAACTATTTGCTTAACCGCAGACTCCCATCGCCACTATACTCCGGCAGACCTGGCAGTGGCAGAAGAATTAGCACATCGGGCAGCATTAGCGTTATCTAACGCCCGACTCTACCACCAAGCGCAGGAAGCAAACCGCATCAAAGATGAGTTTTTGGCAGTGCTATCCCACGAATTGCGATCGCCCCTCAACCCCATTTTAGGTTGGCTGCAATTGATTAAAAGAGGTAATTTGAACGCAGCCCAAATCGCCCAAGCTTGGGAAACAATCGAGCGTAATGCCAAATTGCAAGCGAGATTGGTTGACGATCTCCTCGATGTCTCTAGCATTCTGCAAGGGAAGCTCAGTCTCAATGTAGAGCAAGTCAATCTGGCGACAATCATTCAGGCTGCTATTGAAACTATACAGTTGGCAGCCCAAGCTAAATCGATTGAAATAAACACAAGGCTCGATTCTCAAATTGTGTCTATTTTGGGAGATGCCACCCGTTTACAGCAAGTCGCTTGGAACCTGATTTCTAATGCGGTTAAGTTTACGCCCCAAGGGGGGTGGATCGAAGTGCGGTTAGAGCAAATTGATGGCTATGCTCAAATCGCCGTGAGCGACACAGGTATTGGCATTCATCCCAACTTTTTGCCTTATGTATTCGACTACTTCCGGCAAGCCGATGGTGCAACTACCCGCAAATTTGGAGGACTGGGTTTAGGGTTGGCGATCGTGCGTCAGATTGTTGAAGCTCATGGCGGAACGGTGTGGGCAGAAAGTCCCGGTCAAGGACAGGGGGCAATTTTTACCCTGAGATTGCCGCTGATGCCTACCCAAGTTGTTCAACAGCAAGATAGCCAACCTTTAGAGAGTGCTTTTAATTTGCAGGGGACTAAAATTTTAGTAGTAGATAATGAGCCGGATTCCTTAGAGTTCATTGCTTTTGTCTTGGAACAATCCGGAGCAAATGCGATCGCAGCCACTTCCGCAGCCGAAGCTTTGCAACTATTCACCCAATTTCAACCCGATGTGCTAATTAGCGACATTGGAATGCCAGATCTGGATGGCTATATGCTAATGCAGCAAGTCAGAGCGCTCCCACCAGAACAGGGCGGACAAGTTTTGGCGATCGCTTTAACTGCCTATGGGGGGTATGCTAATTATCAGCAGGCAATTGCAGCAGGCTTTCAGCAGCACCTTGCCAAACCTGTTGAGCCAGAGGTGTTAATCAAAGCAATTGCTGATTTACTCAAACAAAACCAACTTTAATACATCGGACACAAGCGATAGAGGATGTTCTTCAACTGTTGCCCATCTTCTAGATAAGTCACATATTCATTGTCGCCCACCTGGATATTTTGCCCTTCCATATCTTCCCCATACTTCTCGGCCATAATAATAATTGGTATGAAGCTGTCCAGTTGGGTGCTTTGGCGAATTTGCGCTCCGAACGCGATCGCTTCATCGATGGATTTCGCATCCTGGTTCAACAAAATCAAGTCAAAGCGATCGCGTCCTCGTTGGGTGCGTTGAATGGCATCCTCTTCATCAACGGCGATAATTACTTCATAGCCCCAAGTTTGCAGGTTATACTTCAGCACAGGCCGAACATCGTCATCGGGTTCAACAACGAAAATACAAGGTGATGTGGTGCGTAGCTGATTCATAATTTTGGCTAGGGAGAATAATAGATAAGCAAAACTCGATAAGTTGTATCGTTATGTTTCCCCCAGCAAGCGATCGTATTCAGTTTTAATTGTTCTGAAACATTCACAAGCCGAGGCTTCTAGCCCAGATTGGTTGACAATTTGGACGTGACCCCGACGATATTTGATGAGTTTGCGCTCTTGCAGTTTCTGTGCTGTTAGAGTCACTCCTGCCCGCCGTACACCTAGCATTATGGAAATAAACTCTTGTGTCAGTGCTAACTCATTAGAGCCGATTCGCTCTTGTGTTTCCAACAGCCAACGCGGTAGGCGTTGTTCTAAGGTGTGGAGGGAGTTACAAGCCGCAGTTTGGGATACTTGCGCCAAAAAAGCCTGAGTATAACGCAGCAGTAGGTCGTGCAGTTCGCCATTGCGATCGAATTCCTGTCTCAGTATCTGGGCATCAATTCTCATCGCGCTACCTGCAACTTGAACGACGTATTCTGTTTGGGTGATTTCGCTTTTGCCCATAAAAGCATTAATGCCCAACACCTCCCGATTACCAACCATCCCCACCTCTGCTGTTGCACCATCGTGCATGGTAATGGTGATAGAAAATAGACAGTCAATGGGAAAATAAAGATGGATCAACACATCACCTGGTCTATGAATTATCTCACCCTGAGCTAAGGTGACACGAACCAGATGAGGCGTAAGGCGATCGCGCACATCAGCACTTAGAGCAGCCAGTATTTGATTTTTAGCGTTCATGGAAGCCTCAGAAAGGTTAAAAGAATGGCTCTCCATAGAACACATGCTTTATTTGAAAGGTTAAAGCTTGCTATTGACGGGCATTTGCTGAGATTGCTGAGCCTCCCCGGTAATGTAAGCAATTGTTGTAATTAACTCGTCGATGTTTATTGGTTTAGTTAAGTGTCTGCAAAATCCAGCCGCGAGGGCGCGATTGCGATCGCTCTGTTTAGCGCATACAGTCAGTGCGATTGCTGGAATGTCAAGGCCGTAAGTTGCTTCTAAGGCTTTCACTTGACGAATGAGCGAGTATCCATCGCCATCGGGCAGTATGATTTCGCCGATCAACAGGTCTGGTGGAGTTTGTTGAATCATTTCAAGAGCTTCACTGATGCAAAATGCTGTGGTTGTGTTAATCCCATATTGAGCAAACAATACTACTAGTAGCGCACAAGAATCACAATTACTATCCACTACCAGTATTCGTAAACCTTTCCGCAGGAAGGCAGGATGACACATATCTGAAGCAATTTATTATGCTAGAAGGGACAATGTGACACAAAACGAACAATAGATGCTTTTTTAGAACATAAGAAAGCAGCAGCGAGTTTAAATATCAACCCAATATATACAGTAGTAGTTACAGAAGAAGAGTTCGGTACAGTTTCGTACTCAAAAACGAACTTAAGTACATTCTGGGCTAAAAGTGTATCAACTATTTTCAACTGGGCAGAGTTGATGCAGAAGATTTCTTAACTGCTGCCCATCTTCTAGATAGGTCACATACTCACTTTCGCCTAAGAGGATATTTTGGCCTTCTAACTCGACTCCGTATCTCTCAGCCATAATCACAATGGGAATGCGGCTAGAAAGTTCTGCTTGTTGGCGAATGTCACGCCCAATATTAACAAATTCGTCGATGGTCTGCCCGAATTGATTGAGCAAAATCAGGTCAAAGGGTTCTCCTCCAGCTCTAGTTCGTTGGAGCGCGTCTGCTGCATCAAGTGCCACAATTACGTTATATCCCCAACGGCGGAGGTTATCTCTGAGAATCGGACGCACAATATCATCTGGTTCGACGAGCAAGATGGTTGTCAATTTCGGTGGTTTCTGACTCATTTCTTGCCTGCTTTGCCTGAAAAAGTAACTTCACGGTAGTCTTATAGAATCTTTTCCCAGCAAGCGATCGTATTCATCTCTGACCGTATGAAAACACTCGCAGGCGAAAGCTTCTAACCCGGGGCGATTCAGGATATGGATGTGACCGCGATGGTAATTAATCAAACCACTCTCCTGAAGCTTTTGGGCTGTTTGGGTCACCCCGGCACGACGCACCCCCAGCATATCTGCCATCAAATCTTGTGTCAGGTCTAGTTTGTCCGCCTCAACTCGGTCATGCACTTCCAACAGCCAACGTGCCAAGCGCTGTTCTATCTTGTGGAGGCTGTTGCAGGCAGTAGTTTGGGAAATTTGGGCAATAAAGGCTTGAGTGTAGCGCAGCATCACGTCGCGCAGGTCTTTGTTGCGATCGAACTCTTGACGCAAAATCTGAGCATCGATCTTCATAGCATTACCCGGAATCTGCACGATATACGTGGTTTGCGTGGTTTCTTTACCTCCCATAAAAGCGTTGATACCAATCACTTCGCGCCTGCCAACCAACCCCGTTTCAGCAGTTGTGCCATCTCGCATAGCGATGGTGATTGAAAGAACGCAATCTAGAGGAAAGTAGAGGTGATAGATTGTTTCACCTGGGTCATGCAGGCGATCGCCTCTTTGCAGTACAACTCGTTTCAGGTCAGGGGCGAGTTTTTCAGATAAAGCTTGAGGCATAGCAGCAAGCAGGCGATTTTCAGCCGTCATAGCGACCTCACAATTGCTACTAATATTTTACTGTATAGCAGGGGGCAGGAGGCAGGGGGCAGTCCCAATGAAACAAGTTTCACAAGCCTTGAATGAAAGTATCTTTCTCCCCGTGCTTCCCCTGCTCTTTCAAGCTAGCAGGGATGTTAAAAGAACTGAGCGATCGCTGTAATTGGTAGACTTTGCTACAGTGGACTTGAGAAGAAGGAGTCGTAATATAGACAAAAAAATTATCGTTCGAGTTTGTAAAAAGTATCAAGATGGTTAGAAAATCTCGAAAAGCATTGATTGGCATTACAACTTACGGTCGGCAAGCGGCATTGCCATTTTCTTTGCCAAGTGAATATATAGATGCAGTCCGTGCGGCAGGCGGCATTCCCATATTATTGCCGCCAGGAGAAAATGAGCCTGCCACACTTCTAGATCCTTTGGATGGTTTAATCATTTCCGGTGGTGGAGATATTGACCCTGTTTGCTACAACGGCTTTGCTCATCCGACTATTTATGGTGTCGATAAAGAACGCGATGCTTTTGAATTGCAGCTTGCTAAGTATGCTCTCGAAGAGCATTTGCCGATTTTGGGTATTTGTCGGGGTTTACAAATTCTCATGGTCACCTGTGGGGGTACTCTAATTCCTCACATTCCAGATATTTACGGTACTTGTGCGTTACACCGTCTAGAACCTGAACTGGGAAGACGTTTACCTACAGAACATCCCGTCAAAATAGATGTAAAAAGCCGTTTAGCTGAGTGTTTGCAGAATTCTCATATCTCAGTAGTTTCTTGGCATCATCAAGCAGTCGATCGAGTACCATCCGGTTGGCGGGTTGTTGGTCATGCTTTGGATGATGGAGTCATTGAAGCTGTGGAACACGAAGATCATCCTTGGGCAATTGGCGTACAATGGCATCCTGAGCTTTCAACTGTTGAGCCTGGTAATCAAAGAATTTTTCAAGCTTTCGTTCGCGCTGCATATAGCATCAGTTTTAAATAGCGCACTTAATTTTGACCATCTCCAGTTAGTTGTTCGCTCTAATTCCAACCTACTGTAATTGAATGCATACAAACATATCGGTTGCATCTGGAAAAATTTTATAATGTTGTTTTCTCCAGTCTTTACAATCAAGGCTATTAATTATTGATTCTAAAATTTCGGCACTCAAAACTGTAGAGTGCCCAACAGCGTTTGGCTGTGAATAATTACCAGAAGTAACTTCAATTTCAGAGATGATGTTAAACACAACATACTTTCTGGCGCACTTGACCATTTTTCTGACAAAATACTCAAAAAATAAGTTATATTCTCTGACTCTGGTAACTAATACTCCCAAAGCTAGCACAATATCAAATTGTTTTTCTGGAACAAATGAGGGATGAATAAAATTATAGTTTTCAAAAGTTTTTAAAGGAAATCTCTGTTTAGCTGCTGATAGAAAAGCAGGAACGATATCGATACCTAAATAGTTTAAATTATTGATATCTAGCAACTGCAACGTTAAATAATCCAGCAGTTCTCCTTTACCACAACCGATATCCAATACCGAATCATTTGGCTCTATTACTACACCTTCAAAGAGTTTTTCAAAAAATTGAAAATTTCTTTCTGCTTCTCTCTCACCAAGACTTTTAGCTGATGAAATTCCTTCTTTTAGCACTAGTTCGCTATAGCGTTCGCTGATACGCTGTCCATCTTGCAACCAGATTTGTATGAGTTCATCAGATAATTCTGTCATATTATTTGCTTGTTATTTTGGTTGCGATCGCTTTCCAGATCGCGACTTATAAACTGTTTTTAATTACAAACAGATGTTAATTTTGTCAACCATGTTGATGCTTCCCTATAAAATTTAAACTTACTTTCGCTGGCACGGAACTCTTTAGTATGAACCATTCTTCTTCCTTCAACCCATTTCGTGCCGTGGTACTTGTGCAACAATTCGTGATATAAGATAAATTCAACTACAAACCCAGGTACTTTAGCATTATCGAGAGTTAAGCTGATTACTACCCTATCTCTAGCTGATTCATAATGTCCTAATTTCCGGTACGTATTAATTCGACTCCATGCAAGACGCGGTTTGGTTAAACTGGAAGCAAAATATTCATGATTGACTTTATCAAATAATTCATCGAGATTATAAAATTTGCCTTGTGGATTTTCTGCCACTACCTCGGCAATTAAATCAAGCTCTAACAAAACATTGCTGTATTCTTCTGTACTAGCAAATGACCTAATAAGTTGTGTATTCTGTAGACTCTTACCAAAAAGAGCAGATTCCATTAATGCTTCTAATACTGCATTTGGTGCATTTATAAAACCTTCACTAATCATAATATTAGCTGCTGTGGCAGACCTTTTACCCTGATATAGCCCAGATAAATTAGTTATTCCAATCTTTAATTGCAGTGGTTGTTGGCGTATACTCAGAAGATGTTTAGCAGTTTCTAGCAAATAGCGAGTATTTTGCAGATGGAGTTGTAGATAAGATTCATCTGTCAAAAATTTTATCCAGGAGTATATTTTCCGAGATTGATGAGTTAGATTTGCTGGTTTTGCTTGCTGCTGAGTACATATTTTTTCAATTATTGTAGCTTTTGTAATTAAAGTCTGATGTAGTTGTTTTATTTCACTTGGATTGTAATTAGGATTCGAGGCTAAATGAAAAATTTCTTCTAATATATTATTTTGTTGTACTTTAATGTTTTTCAAACGGATAAATTCAATATTCATTATCAAGTTTTAACTATTGAAATGAGCGAAGTTTTCATAACTCAATATAATTTGAGCTAAGTATCTACCTTCAGATAATATTTTATATCATAAAAATCATGTAAAAACCTGATAATGAGGACAATTCCCACTAAATACTTTCCTTTATCAGCAACTCTGAAAAAGTTGATAAATCTTCAAATTTCCAGCGCAGCATCCTTGACCAAAGGTTAAAAATCAGATGGAATCTAGACAAAATAAACGGGCATTAGTTACTGGTGGTAACCGAGGGATTGGATTTGCGATCGCCCAAGGTCTACTGACAAAAAACTATGAAGTAATTATTACTTCGCGATCGCTTGATAACGCCAAAGAAGCGGCAAATAAACTACAAGGAAAAGTAACTCCCATCGAATTAGATGTCAGTGACGATCGCTCTATCGCAGCAGCAGTTAAAACCGTACACCAAAATAGCGATCGCTTGGATGTTTTGATTAATAATGCCGGCGTCTATCCAGACAAAGATGTAAATATTCTCACCATTGACCGCGAGTTGCTTGATTCTACAATGAACGCCAACACGTTTGGCCCAATTCGGATGGTGCAGGCATTTTTACCCCTATTGGAAAAATCGCCAGATGCGAGAGTTATTAATGTTTCTAGCGGTTATGGAGCATTAGAAGGCTTGTCTTGGGATGTTCCAAGTTACTGCCTATCGAAGCTGGCATTAAATGGGGCGACAATTATGCTGGCACAAGCTTTGCACTCCCAAGGAATCGTTGTCAATGCTATTTGTCCGGGGTGGGTGAAAACGGATATGGGTGGTTCATCAGCGCCACGTTCCCCAGAACAAGGAGCCGATACTGCAATCTGGTTGGCTACTGATGCTCCACGCAATATAAATGGTAAATTTTTGCGCGATCGCAAAGTAATTTCTTTTTAAGTTCCTGGTTTTATTCTAAATAATCCATTGGGATTTGCGAATCAACAGGGTTATTTGAAACTATTGGGCGGTTACCATCTATTTCTAAAGTATCTTCAACTTGAAAATTACTCTTAGCGATGGGACGTTGACCATCTATATCAAGAATAGCCCCAACCTCTAAATCGCTAGGGTCAATTGGACGTTTGCCATCTACATTTAGCTTGTCATAGTCTTCAAAAGCGCTCTTAGCGATCGGCCGATGACCATCTATATCAATTGTTTCATCAGAATTATTTTCATCTTTCACAATCGGTCGTTGCCCATCTATATCAATTGTTTCTTTAATGTCAATGTTACTTGGATCGACTGGACGCTGACCATCTATATTAATTGTTTTAGGGATATCTTTAGTTTCGTCAGATGATGAAGCCATATTAGTTTCAGTACCTTTTTGATTTTGAATTAACTTATTGTTAGCTTTATTAGATTTGTTCATATTCTTATTTCGGAATTCTTTGTTTATAGGTTGGAAATAATCTTGTTTAAGATAAAAACCATAATTTTTGGGATTTATCTCACAATTTGATTAATTAGAATAGTGGAGTAAAATTAAAAAATCATCTACCAACCCACAGAATGCGTCTCTGACTTACGAGGGATTTATGTCTTTTAAAAAGATAACGAAGTTTGCTCTAATAATTTGATAAATTTCATGGTAGCGATCGCATACTGATTGCGAAACTGCACCAATTCACTGAAGCTGGGATATTCGTGCCGCAGTGTCTTAATTACCACCGGACATTGCTGCGAAGTTTGCACTCCTCGATAGACAGCCTTTCTGGAACCTAGATACAGCTGCTCAACCAAGGTATAACCAGAAATTTTTGGGAATTGCTGTACCACAGGAGTCATAGGTTTAGATTTTTTATTTCAAATCACAGTGTCTCCTAATGGAAATTAAGAATGATTCAACAATGATGAAGTCATCGATACGAACAAAACAACTTAGATAGTGACTAAAATGACTTCTTGCAACTCAATGGGCAATCTTAATTTCTATCTGGTGGACTCTTGTAGGGGCCTTCACGCTGTTGCGTTCGCCCTGGTGCTGTCATGCGGCAAAGGCGATTCACCTTTGAGTCGCCACTATAAATATTAATCCTATTTTGATGAATTTTCGGAGATTTATTAATGTGTACTAAATGGGTTGAAAAAGAACTAAAAACCCTCGAAGAAATGGCAGAGATGTACCCGTTTTTCTTCAACTCAGCCCTGCTGGGTCTTTTCTTACTGTCTAGTCTAAACTCCAAATATAAAATTGGTATTAGATGAGAGAAACACTAACGTTGAGTCTCAGCTAGTTTTTGATACAGAACATGACCATTATCAGTTAATAGATATAGGTTGGAAAAAGATGGCACGTATTTATAACTGTTTTATTCATATAGATATTAAAGATAGCAAAATCTGGATTCAGCACAATATGACGGATGTTGATTTAGCCGTTATTAACCAAGTAAACAACTTTAGTCGTACTGTGAGAACTTGAGATGGAGAACTGAAGTTTATCAAGCCTCTTGCTTTGTTATACACATCAATATTTATATACAGTTGCCCTGGCTAGAAAGCTGAGATAACATATCAGATGCTAAAGGAATAACAGGTCGATAATCTTGACTAACAAGAAAATGTGGTCGTGGGTTTATAGTTGGAGAAGGAATATTTTCAATACTATTATAAGTAATAATTACTGTTGAACGTCCAAAAGGTGATATATTATTGCTAGAAGCGTGGACAATATTACTATCAAAAAACACTAATGAACCTGCCGCAGCTTTGATAAAAGTAATTCCATATTTTGATACTAAATCAGTAATTAATTTCTGGTTGAGAGAATACTTCAAATTAGCACTAAAACTCGATATCCATCCCTGACTTTCATTAGAACTATGAGCCGTAACATCAATCATCTCTTCTTTATGAGAACCAGGAATCAAAAATAGCGGCCCATTAAATTCGTTCATATCATCTAATAAACACATGGCATTGACTACTTGCGGTCTTGGCATTCCATCTTCTTTACGCCAATAGATGTAGTCTTGATGCCACTTCCAAATATCGCCACTAAATGCAGCTTTAAGATTAATTTTAAATTGATATATATAAACTTGACTCCCAACTATTTGCATTGCAGGTTCAACAATAAACGGATGTCGTGTTAGGCGATTAAAAACATCATTTGTTGTATGCGAACCATGCAGTGAACGTACAGTTTTACCATCTTTTTCCAGAACTTTTTTGGGTGAGTTATCTGCTGATAAACTAGATAATTCTGCTTTCATCGCTTCAATTTCACCGCGAGAAAAATATTCTGGTAATACGAGAAATCCTTGATTTTTGTAAATTAATAACTGTTCTTCTGTGAGGTGCATATTAAAAGCCCGCATCTATGTATAATTTAAATTTAGCTGTTTTAATGTTTACAGTAATTGATAAAAACACTTAAATTAATCAGATTTTATTGATAAGTTAAGCTACTCAAAAATACCGAAAATTAATTATTATTAAATTAGGTATTCATGAGTAGATATTAACCGTATCTACTAAGCTATTCGGCTCTTAAATTGTACAGTCACTTCCTAAGTTTATTGACCGATGACGATTAACTGTCAACCGTCAATAGTTAACAACAAACACGATAAAATGTGCAATTTAAATGTGTGACAGCTTATGCATATTAGATCTATTTCAAAAGTGCAAAAAGCACTTTTGTAGGGGAAGGGAAAATACCAAACCTTTCCCCCTTTTCCCGACTTCTGCAAGAAGTCTATTACATACTCAAAAATCCGCTGCGTTGAAAATAATCTAAATATTTACCGATTAATTCCGCATCCATTGATGGACATTTAATTGATGTATTGGCAATTGCATTTATGGTATTGCGACAGTCTAAATTAGCAGTGTTTTGATATAGCTCCCATGCAGCCTGTTCTGGATTCACTTTTTCAGTGAACATAGGTAAAAGAGCGAATAAGGGATTTGACTGGGAATACTGAGCTTGATTAATTAAATTATCTGTCCATTGGGAATATGGTACTTTCTGAAGTTGGTATCCACAAGCTGATATCAACTCAAATAATTTAATTAAATCAATGTTTTCCGATGCTAAAGGCACTATATGAAACGCCTTTCCTAAAGATTCTTTTTTCTGAGATATTTGAACAATGGCTTTACTGGCATAATCTACAGTAATTAAATCTTGTTTTTGATTGATTAGTTCTGGAAAACTACCTACTTGTATACAACCTACAATCAATCTAGATATGAAGTCATCTGTATTAGTGACACCAGTCTGAGGATGACCCATTAAAAATCCCGATCTAATAACTGTTACAGGGATTCCTCTAGATTTAGCAATCCAAACAAGTTTTTCAGCTACCCATTTACTTTGTGTATAGCCAATCTCTTGAGAAAGATAAGGTTCACTCTGATCAATGCCGTCATCCTCATAAAGGACATTCAACCCATTTATACTGGCCATTGCGCCAAAAACAGCCATTGTTGAGATGTAGTGTACTGGCTTGAGTTGATGCTGACACGCTAATCTGAGAACTTCTTGTGTACCAAGAACATTTGCTGCCTTAATTACAGAATATGGTTTAGCAAAGTTGACTTGAGCGCCGCTATGATAAATAACATCAATTTGCTGTACTAACTTCTCAAATTGCTCTACAGAAACTCCAAAACGAGGTAAAGCTAAATCTCCTGGTATGGGGATGATTCTAGAACTTTGGCTTGCATCCCAAATTAAATATTTTTCTAGGGTTTTTTGTAGCCTTTTCAACCCTTCAGTTTCGTTCTTAGCACGCACGAGACAATATATTTTTGCCTGAGTTTGCTCTAGTAATTCATGGATTAAGAAAGCACCTAAAAAGCCTGTTGCTCCTGTTAAGAAAATATGATTTGGCTGGGTGATATCCTGGGCAAGGATTCCTTGAGGATAAATGTTTGGATCTAGTACTGCTTCAGCTTTTAGATTAACAACAGTATCCAGAACAGCAGTGCCTTTTTGATGCAGTTTGTCAATGATTTGGCTGAGTCCTTCTATAGTTTGCTGCTCAAAAATATATCTTACAGGCAGTTCTACTTGAAAAGTTTCTCGTAGATACATCATTAACTGGGTTGCTAATAGGGAATTACCACCTAGTTCAAAGAAGTTATCTTGAATTCCCACACGATCGCTACCCAATACTTTAGCCCAAATAGCAACCATTTTTGACTCAGTAGGAGTACGAGGTGTAACTAATGCTGCTTCCAGACTGCTTCTGGACTGATCTGGTGCAGGTAGCGATCGCCGATCTAACTTACCATTAGGTGTTAATGGCAATTTCTCTAAGCTGACAAAAGCTGTAGGTATCATATATTCTGGTAGCTTTTGTTCCAGAAAGCGGCGGAGTTCTACTGCCAGTTTGCGGGTAAATTTGCCCTGTAGAGGTTGATTGGCATAGTAATTCCAAGGTTTAAGAGCAACTGTATCTCGATTAGCGATCACATTTGTCACCCCTTCTTTTTGGTTATGTCTGAAAACTACGTCGTAACAGTCAACCACACTCGATTCTGACCAAGTAATATCGAGCAAATAGGGTAAATCTTGGCTTAAATTCCACAATTCTTCCGGATCGATGCCAATCTGGGGAAGTTGTTCTAAATGCGATCGCACTTCGCCTACTGTGTTCAGCCCTTCTGGACTGTTGAGCAATTCTATAGTCTTGATTTCCTGAATTACTCTGGCATTGGGTACATTTTTGATTCCTAAAATCTCTGGCTCAGTTGCTAATAACAGGTGACGAACAGATGACAAAGTTAGCTGTTGTTGTTGCCAATCCAACCAAGTAATTCCGACAGTGCTATCAGTATCAGTTCCTATATGTAAAATCGCATCGTAGCGAAACTTTGTCAGTTCGTTATGATGCTGACCTCGTTTGACTTGAATTTGAACGCGGCCTATCTTAGGCAAGTGCTGTCCTAATGCTCTAAAAAAGTCTGGGTCAATTACCAGTTCTTCCTCTTGGTTGAGGCGTTGGCGAATGCGCTCTTGTAACTGTATCGTGGAAAGTGTAGATGATGCTTGATACAGGGCTACAGAAGTGTGGTAAGCCTCTAGTAAAGGTAGACTGCGTACATCTCCGATAAATATAAAACCACCAGGCTGCACAGCATTGACTGCTCCTGTCAAAACTTGCAGCAGATAGTCAATGCTAGGAAAATACTGAACTACTGAATTGATAATTACTGTATTGAAGGCATCTGTCTCAATACCCTCAAAATTGTCCGCAGGTCTTTGCAACAAAGTCAGTTGCGGCCAATCTTGACCGGACATTTGCAACTGTTGGATTTGTCGCAATGCTTCCGGTGCGAAATCAGTCCCCCAATACTTACTGCAATGGGAAATAATTTTGCATAACAACAAACCTGTACCGCAACCAATTTCTAGTACTTGGCTGGGTTGCAGAGAAAGAATGCGTTCAACAGTGCAATCTACCCACTCGCGCATTTCTTCGGCAGGAATAGGCATACCTGTATAACTACTGTTCCAGCCAATAGTATTAAATACGCGGTTCTGTTCCTCAGTAGTTTGCTTGTAGGTTTGATCGTAGATTGTTTGCCACTGGGAAAGGTGTTCGGTTTGCCAATTTGCTAATAATGGGACATTCTCATCTTGTTGATTCTGCACTAAATATGCTACTAAACGCTTTTGTCCGGGTATATCTTCCCGATCTATGACTACACCTTTCTGGACTGAGGGATGTTGCGTCAAAACGGCTTCAATCTCGCCTAGCTCAATTCGGAAGCCACGAATCTTCACTTGGTGGTCGATACGGCTAAGATACTCGACATTGCCATCAGGAAGATAACGAACTAAATCTCCAGTTTTATAAAGGCGATCGCTTGCTTTTGAGTTATTAAACGGATTAGGAATAAACCGAGCTTCCGTCAAATCGGGGCGATTGAGATAACCGCGTGCTAAACCAGCACCACCAATGTAAAGTTCTCCTGGCACACCTACAGGTACAGGTTGTAACTGAGAGTCAAGTATGTAGAACTGAGTATTGGCCATAGGGCGACCAATTAGAACTTGTCCGTCTTCAGATGCAACTTTATATGTTGCTGACCAAATGGTTGTTTCAGTCGGGCCATAAACGTTCCATAAAGTAGCGCATCGCTGTTGCAATTGTTTAGCTAATTTTCTCGGCAAAGCTTCCCCACCACAGAAGATTTTCAAATCTTTACTACCTTGCCAACCTGCCTCTAGAAGCAGTTGCCAAGTGGCTGGAGTAGCTTGCATAACGGTAATGCCATTGGTTAATTTTGCAATTAACGCTTTGCCATCCATAGCCTCTTCGCGACTGACCGTGACAACACGCGCACCGAGAGTAATGGGTAAGAAAATTTCGAGTACGGCAATATCAAACGATAAGGTAGTAACGGAAAGCAGTGTGTCTTGCTCTGTCAGTTCCAAATGTTGACCCATGAAGTGCAGGAAATTAACTACAGAGTCGTGCATAATTTGTACGCCTTTCGGTTTGCCTGTGGAACCGGAGGTGTAGATTACATAAGCTAAGTTGTCAGGATTAACATTAGTATCTAGGTTGTCTTGGTTTTGTGTAGCAATATCCTGCCAGTCTTTATCCAAACAGACAATATGCGCTTGATGTTGAGGAAGTTGTGCCAACAAATGCTGCTGGGTTAGGAGTACTGATAGCTGCGAATCTGACACCATCAAAGATAAACGCTGCTGGGGATAGGCTGGATCTAGAGGTATATAAGCCCCACCAGCTTTGAGAATCCCTAGTAAAGCTATCATCGCGTCTAAAGAACGTTCTAGACAAATCCCTACTAATACATCTGGCCCTACACCTAAAGCTTGTAAATGACGGGCTAACTGATTGGCTCTAGCATTCAATTCACGGTAGGTTATTTGTTGGTCTGCAAATATCGCTGCTATGGAGTCAGGTACGCGCTTAACTTGGGCTTCAAATAGTTGATGAATGCAAGTTTGTTGCGGGTAGTGTGCTTGAGTTTGATTCCATTCCACTAATAATTGTTGGCGTTCACCAGATGTTAAAAGCGGTAAATCTGCCACTCTCTGGTCTGGATTAGCGACAATCCCCGCAACTAAAGTCTGGAAATTTTCTCCTAACCGAGAGACACTAGCAGCATCAAATAAGTCAGTGCTGTACTCAAACCAACCACTAATTCCATCTGGCGTTTCAAATAATTCTAGGAATAAATCGAACTTGGCTGTACCATTGTGTTCTAAGCGATGGTTGATTGTTAAACCGGAAAGTTCCAAAGCTTGTATGGGTACATTTTGCAGTGCAAAGCAGATTTGGAATAAAGGATGGCGGCTCAAATCACGCTCTGGTTCTAGTTCCTCCACCAGTTTTTCAAAGGGTACGTCTTGATGAGCGTAAGCTTCTAAAGTAACTTCTCGTACTTGCTTGAGCAGCTGGCGGAACGTTGGAGAATCAGAAAAATCACTGCGTAGTACTAAAGTGTTAACAAAGAATCCGATTAAACTCTCGATTTCCTGATGATGGCGATTGGCAATTAACGAGCCTACTATGATGTCTTCACTACTCGTATAGCGGTATAACAGCGTTTGAAATGCTGCTAAGAGGGTCATAAACAAGGTACATCCCTCTTGTTGGCTGAACCGAGTTACTGCCTCGCTAAGAGATTTGGAGAATGCTAGAGGTTGACGCGCTCCGCGATAAGTTTGGATGGCTGGACGGGGGCGATTGCTTGGCAACTGTAAAATGGGTAAATCTGCTAGCTGTTGCTTCCAATAACTCAGTTGCTCTGATATGACTTTTCCTTGCAACCATTGTCTCTGCCAAACAGCAAAGTCTGCATACTGAATGGGCAATTCAGACAAAGGAGAAGGTAAACCATTAGCAAAAGCTTGATACAGCAATGTCAGTTCTTGAAACAATACGCTCACAGACCAACCATCAAAAACAATGTGGTGAATGCTCAAAAGCAGTAAAGATTCTTCTGCATCTATCTGTATTAGGGCTGCTCGCAATAATGGGCCGCGGTTGATATTAAAAGGTTGTTGGAACTCTTCAATCCGTAATCGTTGAATTTCTGTATCTTTTTCTGATTCAGATAAAGAACGCAAATCTACCAGATGTATAAGTACACTTAGAGCCGGAATAATAATTTGTACGGGCTGCCCATCTAATGAAGCAAAAGTGGTGCGTAAAACTTCGTGCCGTCGCACAATTTCGTTGAGGCTTTGCTCTAAAGCTTTCACATTTACCTGACCAAACAGGTGAAAAGTTTGGGGGAAATTGTAAAAGGGACTGTCAGGCAACAACTGTTCGAGGAACCACAATCGCTGCTGGGCAAAGGAAAGGGGCAAGTTTTGGTTGCGCCCTGCAGGTGCGATCGCCCAAGTATGCCATTCTTGATTTTGGTTGAGTTGCACCTCGATACTTTCAGCCAAGCTAGCAACAGTAGGTGCATCGAATAAACGCCGTAATGGTATATCCAACTGATAGGTATCTCGAATCCGAGAAATTACCTGTGTCGCTAACAGTGAGTGTCCCCCAACCTCAAAAAAGTTATCGTGGATGCTAATCTGCTGTAACTTCAAAACTTTCAGCCAAATTTTTGTTAGTACTTCCTCAACGGCAGTACGGGGTGAAACAAAATCTTGCTCTTGATTCCATCGGTTGCGATCGGGTACTGGTAGGGAACGACGATCTACTTTGCCATTCGGTGTTAGCGGCAATACATTTAACATCACAAAACTGGAAGGCAGCATATAGTCTGGTAACTTCTGTTGGAGAAATCTCCGAAGATTGCCACTTATTGTCCGCTGCAAGGTTTTCCATAAATGTTGAGTTTCTAAGATATACTCTATGCTTTGGTTAAAGAGGACTTTTTCACTAGGTGTTAGAGTCAACTCAACACCAGCCCGCTTACCCTGACACCAAGCAATACAACCGTCTATCCAAAGTTCTTCTGATATTACTGGCAACCTCAGACAAAGACGGACTCGTTTACCTTTTGCCCAACTAAATGGCACTTCTACTAAGCACACGCCACCATTGGAGATATCTTCTGTTTGTACTTCCACTATCCGATTATCATCAGTCTCGACTCGACAAAGACTTTGATAAGGTACTCGTTCTGGAATTAGGTTAGAAACAATATAACCAACTAGGCGCTTTTCTCCAGCTACATCCTCACGCGCTATGACTGCGGCTTTGCGCACGTCAGGATGTTGCAAGAGTATTGTCTCGATTTCCCCTAACTCAATGCGGAAGCCGCGAATCTTCACCTGTTGGTCTATCCGACCGAGATATTCAATGTTCCCATCTGGTAAGTAACAAACTAAGTCGCCTGTTTTATACAAGCGATCGCAGCTTTCTCCATCCCCTCTGCTCGACGGCAGTTGCTCATGGGGGAAACCCCCAAGACCGCACTGCCTCCTCTGCTCCTCTGCCCCTCTGCCTCTTTGGAAGGGATTGGCAATAAAGCGTTCGTTAGTTAAATCTGGCCGATTGAGATAACCCCTAGCTAAACTAACGCCACCAATATATAGTTCTCCCGGAACACCGATAGGAACTGGTTTTAACTCGGTATCAAGTATGTAGATTTGAGTGTTAGCTATTGGACGACCTATGGAGGGATAAGCAGGCCAGGAATCAGGATTTGGATCTAATGTTAAAGCCGTTACTACATGGGTTTCTGATGGGCCGTAGTGATTGTGAAATGAGCAGTGTGGCAGGGATTTGAATAATTTGACAATGGCAGGAGTGATTTGCAGTTGTTCGCCTGTGGTGGTAACTTCTTTGAGGCTGGTAAATAATTTCAACCCAGATGTGGCTAGTTCTGCCATTTGCTGTAGGATGACAACAGGCAAAATCGCTTTTTCAATTTCTTGGTTGTGAATGAAGTAAGCTAAAGCTGTGGTGTCCCGACGCAAGTTTTCTGAGATGAGAAATAAAGTTCCTCCCGAACACCAAGCAGCAAACATTTCATGAAAGCTGGCATCAAAGCTTAAGGAGGCAAATTGCAAGGTACGGACACCTGTTAATAGTGAATTTAGATGCCATTCGAGTAAATTCACTAAAGGACGATGGCCTAAACAGATGCCTTTTGGTCTGCCTGTTGAACCAGAGGTGTAGATGATATAGGCTAAATTCTCTGCTGTGACTTCTGTAGAGGGATTTTCCTGACTGTATTGGCCTATCTTATCCCAGTCGGTATCTAAACAAATAACTTGTGCCTGATGTTTGGGAAGCTCTGGTAGTAATTGCTGCTGAGTGAGCAATACAGATATTTGCGTATCCTCGATCGTGAAAGCTAAACGATCCTTAGGATACGCTGGATCTAATGGTACGTAAGCACCACCAGCTTTGAGAACCGCCAAAACTGCGATCGCCGTTTCTAGACTTCTCTCGACACAGATTCCCACAGGCATATCTGGCTTCACGCCTAGCGAATGCAGATAATGTGCTAACTGATTCGCTCGCTGATTTAGCTGTTGGTAAGTGAGTGAAGATTGTTCGCGGTTATTTTCTGCCTCTTTAAATACTACAGCTACGGTGTTTGGCGATCGCTCTACCTGCGCTTCAAAGAGCTGATGAACGCATTTATCTAATGCATAATTCTTACTGGTATCATTCCAGCTTTCTAATAGTTCTTGATGTTCGTTTTCTGGTAATATCTTCAATTGCTCAAAATATTCACAACCTTGAATAATTTGATTAGCTATAAATAGCAATCTTTCTAAAGTTTTTATATATACGAAATAAGCTTCGTTATAAAAAAATTCTATTTCTAGACTATCTTTAAACTCATTAATTATAAGATGAACTTCATTATCTGCAAAAGAATTATAAACAGTTAATCTGGTATTTTCTTCGGCAACAGGCAGATTAAGCACGCTGAACTTATAGAAATTATAGAAAAATTTTAATTGTTCATCTTTTATAAATTTTTTCTGTAAAAAAACAGAAATGTTTTGATAATGATTTAAATTTTTGCGATAATCAGTTATATATGAAAGGTAATTACCAATATTGTTATTTTTTTCTAGGCTATCTTGAGGAATAATAATCGGAACTACTTGATATAGACAACCTAAAACATTAAGTGTTTGCTTATTTCTTTTACCGATAATATCATAAAAGACAAAATCTCCTGACGCTTGTAAATACTTGCTCAAGTAAATACCATACACAGCCCTAAAAAAAGCTGGAATATTACATTTATTTATTTGGCAATATTTTCTAATATGTTCTAGGTCATTCCCTGTAATTTGTACTTTTCTAGATTGAGCTTTGTTTTCTTCTTTGGATTTTATATAAGACGTGACAGGAATAACCTTACTTAAAGATTCCTGCCAGTACTGCTGAATTTCTTGAGTATCAAATTCAAGCAAATGCTCCTGAATAGAATCATAAAAAGAACTATATTTAAATTTTCGAGTAATATTGCCTGCTTTTAAATCTAAATAGACTTTTGCAACTCTTTCAAAGAAAACCTTGCCAGAATATCCATCAAAAAGAATATGAGGCGCACCTAAAATAGCAGTATAACCACCCTGTCCATCTTTGACTAAAACATTTTTAAATAAATAGTTTTTGTCAAGTTCTAGCTTGACTTTAATTTTTTCTTTTACAACCTGTTCTAAACTATTAAAATCAGCATTTCTAGTACCTATTTCTATAAATTCAAAATGAATATCAGCATTGTTATCTACAAATTGAAAAGCTTCACCTTGATAAAAAATAAACTTAGTCTTAATTGTGTCATCTTCTTGACATACTATTCTTATCGCCTGTTCCCAAGTATATGTATCTAAATTTTGTGGCAGCTTTATCGATAATCCTAAACTGAAAACAGTATTATCTGGATGAAGCATATTATCCAGATATAAATCTCTTTGTGTCGTTGTGAGCCAGGAAATTTTTCCAATCCTTGATGGTTCATACGGTTCATCTAGTATATTTCCTGTTACCAAAGCCATAAAAACTTCAGAAATTGAGATACTAGCAACATCTGTACCTGCAAAATTATTAATCATAAAGATTCCTTTTGTGTAAAATTTTTACTTGATTCAGTTAGAAGTTCTTCTGATGTACGGGAAGTTCAATTAAGAACTCGCTTCCTTCTCCTGGTATTGACGAACAACTGATTTTACCTGCATGTTTTTCCACGATAATATTGTAACTAATAGATAATCCTAAACCAGTACCTTTACCAACAGGTTTGGTACTAAAGAAAGGATTAAAAATCTGAGCAAGTATATCTGAATTCATGCCAAGTCCATTATCAGCAATGCAGATCGAAATCCAATTTTGCTCTAATAACTCAGTAGTAATTTTGATATAACCTGGATTTATTTCAGCTTCTTTTGATGAACGGGCAGAGTTAGACTCTTCTATAGCATCAATAGCATTAGCTAACAAATTCATAAATACTTGATTGAGTTGACTGGGATAACAGTCTACTAATGGTAAAGTGCCATAATTTTTAATAATCTGAATTTTAGAATTTACTGAATCAGTTTTGAGCCGATGTTGCAAGATTAGTAAAGTGTTATCAATACCCTCATGAATATTCACTGACTTTATTTCTGCTTCATCCAAACGGGAGAAGTTGCGTAAACTTAGAACTATCTGGCGGATGCGATTAGCCCCGACTTTCATAGAAGATAGCAATTTGGGTAAATCTTCAAGCAAAAATTCAAGATCGATATCCTCTTGTTCTGCCAGCATTTGAGGAGTTAAATTAGGTGAATGTTGCTCGTAAATTTTGATTATGCGTAATATATCTTCAGTGTATTCACTTGCATGAGTAATATTTCCATAAATAAAGTTAATTGGGTTATTAATTTCATGAGCTATACCAGCAACTAGTTGACCTAAACTAGACATTTTTTCCTTTTGAACCATCTGTAACTGCGTAGCTTGTAGTTCCCTTAGTGTGAGTTCTAACTGTTGTGCTTGTTCTTTTAAACACACATTTTTTTCATTTAATTCCTGTGTTCTTTCTTCGACTTTTAGCTCCAGATTTTTGCTATAATTCTCTAATTCCTGGTTAGCTTGTTGCAGATTATCATTTAATTTAGATAAATTAGTATAAAGCTTTGCATTCTCAATGGAAATAGCTGCTTGAGAGGCAAGAATTTTTAAAACCTCTAAACGTTCCGTAGTAAATGCATTTGCTGTTAAGTTATTTTGCAAATACATAATACCTATGAGTTTACTTTGATGAATAATCGGCGTACATAAAATAGACTTACATTTCTGGTTAATAATATAAGGATCGCTAACAAATATGCCTTCACAACTAGCATTACCAAGAACAACACTTTCTTTAGTCGTAACAACATAATTAACAATTGATACTGGCAAATATCGAGTATTATCTAAAGGTATTGATGTTTCTAGCAATAGCTTATTGTGATTAACGCCCATTACAGCTTCTATCACCATTTGCCCATTTTTTTCTAAAAGTAAGCAGCTACTTTGTGCGCCAGCATTTTCCATCACAATTGTCATCAATTTTGCTAGCAAATCATCTAGTATAATTTCGCTAGAAATAGCTTGCGAGGCTTTAAAGACTGTATTTAAATCAAAAGATGCTAAATTGCTTATTTTGCTTGAAGTAGTGGGTAGAGGTGACTTCAAACTAGATGATTCATGATTTATTCTTAATGGACAATAGTCAGGGTATTTTGATTCTAATTCATTGACTTTTGTAATAGCTCCCCAACGTACATAACCATGATAAGATTCTTTGAGGTAGAAAATCGCTTGTTTATCTCTATTGCGAGAAAAGTAAAATTCTGCTGCCAATTCATTGGCTAGTGCTTCTTCTTGAAGAAATCTTTGTTCTTTTGCTCCTTGGATCGCTAGCTCATAATACTCCATTGCGACAAAAGTATGTCCTAAGATTCGGGCTTTTTCTGCTTCTACTAGATAGTATTTATGCTGATAGTTAGCAGGAGCATGACTAGCCCATAGCTGCATTTTTTCCTGATTGGCATTGATAATATCTAGATATTCTTGTTGAATGTCGGGTTCAACGTTGGCATATAAACCAATCAAGGCTAAAGAATAATATAAGTTGTGGATGCCAACTGACATCATTCCCAGAACACCATTTATATATTCTGAAGCTAATTTGGCATTATCAACTGCTTGAGCGTAATCCTTAAATAAGTAAAGCAGAATCATTTTGGCAACATAAACAACAAACAAAGAAGTAGCATTCTTCGTTTCTTGTAAATATGCAACCATTGATACTTCATCAAAACTATCGCCAACTAAAATATATTTATTTTGTGACAAATCTTGTAAATTTAATGTTAGTTGATGCCAAATTTTAATGTAGTTGATAGGGAAATCTAGTTGAAATTTTTGTAGCAAATCAATATATGATGCCTGCTGTTGAGCTACTAATTCGAGTTGTTCTCCACTAAAAAATATATGGCCGCAGTAGTGGACAGAGCAATAGCCAGCGTACTCTAAATCTCCGATTTCTAATGCGGTTTGAATTCCTTCTTGGAGTGGAGCAATTGTTTCTCTAATATGCTCTTTCCAATGAATAGTAAAACCATAAAATGGGGCATATACTTTGCTTTTAAGTTCAATAGTTTGGAATTGCTCTAATATCTGCCAAGCTATTTGACCAGAGTGATATCCAGCATCAATATTTTCTAGATAGCCACACAAAAGCATACCATAATAAGCGTACCCGTGGGCAGCTAAAGGTGAATGACCGTGTTTAATGCAGAGATTGACAACAGTCAAGATTATCTGAGGAAAATTTGTTTTTGTTGGGTTAGTAATAAAAGCAGCACCAGCAATGGTAACAAGGATTTTTAAAGCCGCTAGGATGCAAGGATCTGTAACAATTGGATAATTTTCTAAATCTTGGAGTTGAGGTAAATTAGCTATAGTACTTTGTTTGTTTGGTGTTTCTGATAGAGATACTCCTAGCTTGGCGATCGCTTCTAGTCCAGCATCAATGGCTTGAAGCATCTGATTTTGAGCCATATAAAACTGGATCTGTAATTGGTAAGCTTTGACTAGATCCAGCAGATTAGTGGCTTTTTCTAAAACTGTTTCAGTTAGGATGGCTGCGCGTTTAAAGTTAGCATTTAGGTATTGTAATTCTACGCTTTCTAGATGCAGTGCCAGCATCAGGTCGTAGTTACTTTCCCAACTTGATGAGTTAAGCAATTCTAGTCCAACTGTTGCATAACTCAAAGCAGCTTCGTATGCTGATGCTGCTTTTGCTTTTTGGCTAGCGATTAAATTTAATTTTGCTAGTCTATCTCTTTTGGACTGTTCGCAAATAAACTCAGTACCAAAATTTAGATGATTGACAATATCAAAAATATTTTCTTCAATCTCTCCTGTTTGGTAAGAATCTAATAATAGTTGCCCAATTTTTAGGTGAGTTTGTTTTCTTTGGGATTCTGGGATGAGGGAATAAGCTGCTTGCTGGACGCGATCGTGTAAAAACTTATATGAAATTTTTAATTCCTGGGAAGCTATAGAGCTAGATGTGCCTTCGTCAAAAAACAACGGAGCTTTATAGTTCTCACTTAGTGGCAAAATTAAACCTGCTTGCAGTGCTTCCCATAAATCAGATGCGGTTTCTGACTGAGATTTTTCATTGACAATTGCTAGAATATCTATACTAAAGCGATTTCCTATACAAGCAGATAATTTTAAAACTTCTTGCGTTTCTTTAGGTAATTTTTTAATATTTCTCGCAATTAATTCTATGGCATCATAATCTGTAATACCAACCGTCTGAATTTGATTGATTTCCCACTGCCATACTCCACTATTAAAATCAAAATTTAATAGCTTTTCCTGATACATTGTTTGGAGTAGTTGGTTGATGAAAAAAGGATTACCTTGAGTTTTGCTAAAAATTAAATTAGCTAAGGCTTTTGTTTTTTCTGTAGTGATATGGAAGGTATCAACTATTAATTCATGAACATTTACAAGATTTAAAGGTTGTAAGAGGATATTGTTTATAACTGTTCCTGATTGCTGAATTTCATTTAAAGTTTGAAACAAATAATGAGTCGAGATAACTTCGTTATCTCGATAAGCTCCAATCATTAATAAATATTGGCTACCAGGTTCAACCATCAGCATCTTAATCAACTTTAGCGATGCTAAATCTGCCCATTGTAAATCATCTAAAAATAAAACGAGTGGGTGTTCTTTCTGAGTAAACACCTGAATAAATTTTTGAAATACCGTATTAAAGCGATTTTGTGATTCAGTTGCTCCTAGCTGTGGAACAGATGGCTGTTGACCAACTATTTTTTCAATTTCGGGAATAACATCAATAATAACTTGACCAATGTCGCCAAATGCTTTTAAAAGTTTTTGTTTCCAAATAAGTATTTTTTCATAATTTTCTGTTAATAATTGTTGGGTTAATTCCTGAAATGCTTGAATTAAACCTGCATAAGGAACGTTACGCTTAAATTGATCGAATTTACCAGATATAAAATACCCGCGTTGTCGGATAATGGGTTTATGAATTTCATTAACCAAGCAAGATTTACCAATCCCTGCATAACCAGAGACTAACATCATCTCGGTTGTTCCTGCACTTACTCGGTCAAAAGCTGATATAAGACATGCTACTTCTTGTTCGCGCCCATACAGTTTTTGAGGAATAGTAAACTGACTAAATTTATCTAATTGGCCAGGAATAAAATTGTCAATTTTGCCATTAGTTATTAACTGTTTAAGACAAGTTTCTAAATCTGCTTTTAGCCCTAAGCCACTTTGGTATCTTTCTTCAGCAGTTTTAGATAATAATTTGATTATTATATTAGATAATGCCTCTGGAATTTGTGGGTTAACTTGATGAGGGGGTAGAGGTTGTTTTGCAATATGAGCGTGAATTATTTCTAAGGGATCGGTGCAATAAAATGGTAACTTTGAGGTGAACAGCTCATAGAAAGTTACGCCTAAAGAGTAAAAGTCTGTACGATAGTCAATCGACCTATTCATCCGCCCTGTTTGCTCTGGAGACATATAAGCAAGTGTGCCTTTGAGCAAATTCGGATTACTGATAATTGCATTTTCTTTTGATAAACGTGATGCAATGCTAAAATCAGTTATTTTAGCTTGCATTAGTTTAGGATTAATAATTATATTTTGTGGTTTAATATCTTTATGAATAATATGTTTTTCGTGTAAGCTGGCAATAATATCAGCAAGTTGAATGGCTATTTTTAAGCAATCTATGACATTAAGTTTAACATCATCTATATATTGTTTTAGATTTTGCCCTTCAATATCCTCTAAAACTAGAGTAATACAATTTTGAAAATTTTCTAATCTGTATACTTTGATAATACCAGGCAAATCTATAGAGCTAGAAATTTGGTACTCATGTTTAAATACTGTAACATATTCAAGATTAGAATATTCACTTTTAAGACTTTTTAAAATAACATTTTTCTGATTTGCAGTATCGTATGCTCTATAAACAACAGTTTCTAGACTGTCAGAAATTTTTTTTAGATTATTATATTTAAAGCTTGTAACCATTGTTTTCTATTTGAGTTATTTTTTTAAAGAATATTTTTGAACTGGTTGAATATTTATATTGTTAATATATGATAATGTACTTTTAAATATTATAGATATAAAAATTAATAAGTTGTTGTATTTTAATTTCGAGTATAACAGTTGATTTTTTATTTACATAAATATGAGGTTTTTTAAAATTACATTTACTAAAATACTCTTACAAAATTCATGTAATAGATTAATTTGTTATATTTTACTGGTTATAAAACTTGATTGTAATCGGCTAATATACTATTGTTTTGTAAATCTAGATCAACCAGCCTCTATGTAATTACCGTAAGAATTTAATTTCCAATTTAAAAAAAAATCTTGAGTAATAAGTGCTGAACATAGAGAAAATCTAATGTTCAGATAAGTTCAGTTAGCATTAAAAACAACAAAGTTATCTAATGCTATACAAATAATCTGTGTTCCATCTCTATTTATTACACTTTATCTAAATTAATTTTTATTAACCCCGCTACAAATGCTTTATGTCAGTTTTGTTGTGTTCTATTTAATAAGTAATTTACCTAAGTATTACAGTACTGAACGGTATTGAGCCGAGAAACGGATACCGTTGGCGAATTCACCAAACAGGTCAACTGAACCGATTGAGAATCTTCTGAGCAGTTTTATACCCAGTAGCTTGCTTACCTAACTTCAGTTCAGACAGGATGAAATACAAACAAGCCTCACCAGCGCTATCAGCAGGGACTCGATAGAATGACATTGGTACAAGCTGTAGCGTCAAATCAATTCAAAAGGCACGGGCTTGGGGTTATCAATTAGCTATTCCATTATTGAGAAACATAAAGGAAAACTAAGTGTAATATCAGAACTAGGATCGAGAGCAGAATTTACACTTATATTGCCCTTGAATTAGGTTTATTTCTTGAATCTGCTGGAGGAGCGTTATGTTCCAACTCATGTTGTTATTGCAAAGGTAACATGATGACAAATTCAGTTCCTTGATTGAGTGTGGAATTAACTTGAATTGCTCCTCCGTGCTTTTCTACTACAATTTGATTAGCGATCGCTAATCCCAGTCCAGTACCTTTACCAACTGTTTTCGTGGTGAATAGATAATTAAAAATCTGTTGTCTTACTTCCTCTGTCATGCCAATGCCATTATCACAAATCCGAATCGTGACATAATTAGGACTGGACACCTCGGTGCAGATGTTGATTGCCAGGGAATCATTGACTCGCTTTCCTTCCTGCCAAATGTCTTCTAAAGCATCAACGGCATTAGCTAAAATATTCATGAACACTTGATTAAGTTGCCCCGGATAGCACTCAACTTTTGGTAAGGAAGCGTATTTTTTGATGATTTGAATTTCCGGTCGCTGTCCAACTCCTTTCAGGCGATGTCGCAAAATTAATAATGTATCGTTAAGTCCTTCATGGACATCAAACTTAACTTTTCCGAAAGTGTCAGTACGGGCAAAGTTTCGCAGCGATACGGATATATCTTTAATTCGTTGTGTGCTAACCTGCATCGAGTTGAGGAGGTTTGGTAAATCTTCTAAGATAAACTCTAGATCTGTTTGTGCGATCGCATCTTGAATTACAGGCGGTAATTGGGAATAATTTTGCTGACATAATTGCAAGATTTCGGTGAGGTCGGCAATATATTCTTGTGCCGGATGAATATTGCTAGTAATGCAGCTAATAGGATTATTCATTTCATGTGCTACACCTGCTACCAATTGACCAAGCATAGACAGCTTTTCTTGTTGTACCAGCTGCACTTGTGCCTGTTCTAAAGCTGCTGTTCTATCTGTCACTCTTTGTTCAAGATTGTCGGTCAATTGCTTGAGTTGTAAATGCATTCGCACTCTGGCAATGACTTCTGCTTGTTCAAAAGGTTTGGGAATGTAATCAACGGCTCCTAACGAAAATCCTTTCACCTTATTTTCAGTATCCGCTAACGCAGTCATAAAAATAATGGGGATGTTTTGCGTTAATGGGTCAGCTTTGAGTTTCTGGCAAGTCTCAAACCCATCTATTCCAGACATTTGCACATCTAATAAAATTAGAGCAGGTTGTTTATGCTGTACCATGTCAATTGCAGTTTCTCCATCTTCGGCAACTCGAACTGCAAACCCGGCACTTTTTAGCGCTTGTGATAGTACTGACAAATTAGTGGGATTATCATCAACAATTAAAACAAAATCAAAGTTTTTCATCGGTCGAAATATAGTTTTTTATAGAAAAGATAAAAATCGCTGTTTAATATGGAATATCAACAAATTATTTGGCTTGATTCATCCACTGTTTTAATGCATCTCGCAATTTCTTGATTTGGAAATTTTCGGCAAGTTGAATTACTTTTTGAGCAAAATCAGAATAAGTAGGACATTCATTTTTCAAATCATTTACTTTCTGCAATATTTCATCGAGATTGCCATCTTTTGCCAACTCATATAAGCTAGTCAATATTTCAAGAGAAGGTAAAGAAATATTTTGAGAATTCACCTGGAAATTAGTTGAGTTTTGATTTGCAATAATTTCTGATTTTGGTGCATAAATCCATACTAAATTTAGGTGCAATCGGAGTAATTCTAGTAAACTTTCAGCGACAACAGGCTTAGATAAGAAAGCAACTGCGCCGACATCTAAACTCTGATTTTGGTCGTTTTCAAATACACTTGCAGAAGAAGCAATAATGGCTACATTTTTGAAACCATCGGATTGCTTAATTTGCCGAATTAGCTCAAAGCCATCCATTACAGGCATAATTAAATCAGTGATAATCAAATTAGGTTGAGATGCAATAGCTCTATCGATCGCCTCTTGTCCATTACTAGCTTCGATTAACTTAAATCCTATCGGTTCTAATAAATTAAGAATTACCGAACGGTTTTCCCACTTGTCATCTACTACTAAAATAGTACGTTGCTCGCCCTGATAGCCTGTGATAGCTCCTTGTTGCATCACTCTAGAATTTGCAGCCCATTGTTTTGCTTCTGGTAACTCCACTTCAAAGTGGAAAATACTACCGCGATCGGGTTGACTTTCAACTTCTAAATTGCTGCCCATAAGATTGACGATTTTTTGGCTAATAGCTAATCCTAATCCAGTTCCTTGGGACTGTCTTTTTATATCTCCTACTTGTTCAAAGGGCAGGAAGATTTTCTGCAATTGTGCTGATGTCATCCCAACCCCTGTATCTTTCACTTGAAAACGAATTTTATAATTAGTTATTAGTTGTGTTTCTTGGCTAATGACATCTACTTTTAAAGTTACTCCTCCTTTATCTGTAAACTTGATAGCATTTCCTAAAAGATTAATCAGAACTTGCCGCAGTCTTTTTTCATCAGCATGGATACCAACAGGGAGTCGAGTGTCGGGCTGATAATTGAAAGCAATGACTTTTTGATCGGCTTTAATACGGCAGATTTCGACGACTCCTTCTAAAAATGAAGGCAAATGGAAATCGATTGGATGCAACTCCATTTTGCGGGCTTCGATTTTAGACAAATCCAGCACGTCGTTAATTAAAGTTAATAAATGAAAGCCGCATTGATGGATGATTTCAATTCCTTTTTGTCCTTTGTCTGTTAAGGGTTCAGTCCTTTGCAGGATTTGAGTATAGCCTAGTATGCCATTTAGTGGTGTGCGTAGTTCATGGCTCATGTTGGCGAGAAATTCACTTTTGGCTTGATTAGCAACTTCAGCAACAGTTTTTGCTTCTTTGAGTTGGGCCGTTCGTTCTTCAACTCGTCGCTCTAGTTCATCATTGGCTTGTCGGAGGATCGCGGCCGATCTCTGGTTTTCATGAGTGACGGCAGAAATCACAAAGGTAGTAATAGCAATCACACAAATGAATGATTGCAGCAAAATAAGCGATTCATTGGGTGATAGTTGTTTGGCAAACGAACCGAAGCCATTAACAGTCCCAAAAACTGCGATCGCTGACACAATGAGTACAGCTAAAGTCGATATCCGCGCTTCAAATCGAAATGCAGCCCAAATTAACGGCGGAACGATCGTATATTCAATTGGGTATCCTCCTGAAAAGGCAACCCGAACAATCCCCATTATTGACAGTAAGACAAATATAAGTTCGAGAATTTGTCGCCGATGAAAGCTTCTTGGCGATGGCGACTTTTGCAACCATGCCAGTACTAAAGGTGTAATAACTAAAATGCCTGTGCTGTCTGATGTCAGCCAAGTTCGACAAACGTTGCTAAATACTGCCCAAGGTGCAATACCACTGATACAAAGTGTTAGTGCTGCTAGTATGGAACTGATGAGGGGACTAGGTATAGTTAAAACTATAAATTTAAAAATATCTTGCGATCTCTCTAAGAAATTGTACCGCTTGATAAACTTCTGAATCAAAAAAGTTGCAACAAAAGGAGTAATTAAATTAATAGCAGGAATAATACTACTGAGTACAAGATTGTTTTTAAAAAAAAGAATATAACTAACAGCAAAATCACTCAAAAATAAGATAGGCCAGACTCGGTACCCTACTAATAACATTCCTGCTAAGAACACCCCAAACGAAGGCCAAATTGCTGACGCACCACCAACGAATGTCATGGATAAACCTATATATCCAAGTCCGAGGTGAACAATTGGAATAATTAGTGCAGCTATGATAAATGGACGATCTAACTTGGCTAGGAATTGCCGCTTTATCGTAGTTTGCTGCATTTGTTGTCTCCATAAGCTCAACAAGGGTTGTCAAGCTTATGGTTCCCAAGTATTGGTAACTTTCACCATCAGGGCTTATGCACAAAGATTTTCTGTTGAGATCGGATGATTTTTGAGATTCGCTCGAACAACAACAAATCCGCTCAAGAAAGTTATCAATTATGCAAGCTACTTCATTGCAGAGTTACTTTACTGGCAGAGGTATCGAAAGCTGCTCAACTCCTTGAGAACCGAAACATTAAAATTGCCGCCCTTGCTGTTTTTGGGTAGTCGTGCTAATGCGGCTAGGAGTCAGCCCCAAACCCATGCCTTACAAGGAAGTTTCAGAAAAAACTCTAGCGGCAGCGATTGAAGTTGTACTGGGTGATAAGGGGATGCAGTTTAAAGCCCAGGAGTTGGGTGAGAAGATTCGAGGTGAGGATGGGGTGGCAAATGCGGTTGAGGTTTTCCATCGGCATTTGAGGTTGATTGAGTAAGTTGAGTTATTGTGTTTGCGATCGCGATTATCTCTTCATAAGTTAAGTAATTAGCTAACAAACAAAAATCCCCTGAAGGGTCAGGGGCTAAAAAATCAGAAAATCAGATCGAAAGCTGGTGTAATGAGAGCGATATATGAGTGTATTGCGGGCCACCGTTGATGTCGCCTAACGCCCAAATTCCCGGAATGTTCGTCTCTAAGCGAGCGTTGACTTGAATAAATCCGCGTGTATCGGTTGCTACACTAGCAGCTAAATTTAAGCTATCGGTATTGGGCGCACGACCAACGGCGACGAGCAAATGCGACCCTTGGAGGGTGATTTCACGATCGCCAACTTGGATTTGCAGGATGGTTTCATTATCAGTACGAGCAACCCTCAACACCTTCGCCTTTAGCAAGAATTCAATACCATCTTGTTCTAGCAGTGTTTGAACTGCGATCGCTATATCTGGATCTTACTGTGACAGGATTTGCTCACTTTGCCCAATGACAGTAACGCCAGAGCCAAAGCGCCGAAACATCTGGGCAAACTCTAAACTAATATAGCCACTACCGAGAACGATCGGGAGTTCAGGCAGGTGTTCTAGCTGCATAATTGACTCACTCGTTAAAAACTCAACTTCTGTAAGTCCGGGAATCGATGGAATTAACGGTCGTGTGCCTGTATTAATAAATAACCGGTCGGCGGTGAGTAAGCGAGTGGTGTCTTCAGCCGTCGTTACTTCAATCGTTTTGGGAGCAACAAAGCGGGCTGTACCAACGATCAGTTCGTGACCCAAAGCAGTTTCTAAATTGTGCAAGTTCATTTCACGCATTCCTTGCACAACCATTCGTTTACGTTCGATCGCCTCTGCTAAATCAACGGTGGGTGCATCGGCTTTAACACCATAAGTGGCAGTGTTTCGCACTATGTTTGCTACATTGGCACTCGTCACCATAGTTTTAGTAGGAATGCAGACGAGATTAATGCACCCGCCACCAATCATGTTTAAACTGCGTTCAACCAGAGCAGTTTTATTGCTGTAACTGGGTTTCAAAAAAGTGCATAACACCCGCGCTTAGGATTCAACTTTTCGTACAAGCTTGCTTCATCAAGATCCGGTTGTTTTTATACACCTCTAAAGTTCCAGACTGCGGGTTATCCAACGTACCATCCCACACCCAATATTCATAATTTCTATTGCGAAACTTATACACTCGAACACCTTCTGTCGCTTGGCTAGTTCCTTTGCCCAAACTTAAATTACCGTTGGGATTGGTTGCGCGATAGAGTAGTTCACCGGAATTATAATTCTGCCAAATATTGATGTTGTAGCCACCCTGGCATTTCGTACTTAGGATGAGGCCAGCTGTAGAGTCAGCAGAAGCTCTTAAGGAAAAATTAGCTAAGATACTGATTGGCAAAGCCAGGAGTAACGCGGATGTTTTCATAAGTGTTGTAAAATTAATGAGTTTGACATTACTTTATTGCTGCAACAACTTCATCTGTAGAAAGGATTGCATTGGCGATATACCTAAAGTCGATCGGTGCTGCCTTATAGAACCCATTTGGGATCTACCCATTTGCCAGTCGCTTGAGCATGAGTCTGATGAAGCAAAGATTAAGCTTCGCGGTGGCATGGGAGAGGGTTCTCTCAAAGTTTTTGACCAAACTTTTACAGCGTTCCATCCAAGCATTTGACCGCTCAATCACCCACCGGGTAGCTACAGGTACAAATCCAGTTTTCCCAAGGGCTGCAATTTCTGCTTTGGTTGGCTTGGGTGCGAGTTGAAACCGAATCTTGGTCATGATTTGAGGGTAGAGCTTTTGTAGTTCGAGTGTGAGTTTGTCTGGATGATAACCGTGGTCAAGGAGGATAGTAATCTTCGGGATATTCACGGGTTTGGCTCGCAAGTAATCCAGATTATTGCTCAGTAGTTCAATTAAGCCCTGGTCATCGCTGACATTCGCTTTAGTACAGTGGGTAAAAAATGGTAAGCCGAGTGTATCAACGGCGAGATGTCGTTTGATGCCATTAGTGCATTTGTAATGACAGAACCCTTTGGACATAACGCTAGCATTGCATGTATTCTTCACCGCTTGCGAGTCAACGATCGGTAGGGTTGTCCATTTTGGTTTTTTTTCGCGTCGGAGCGCACTTTCCCATGTAACGTCATCATCATCTGCTCTAGCACTCCCCCTTCTCGCCACTGTTTGTAGTGCCAAAACACCGTTGAGTAGGGCGGTAAGTCTTTAGGTAAATCGCACCAGTTATACCCGTTCTTAAGTTGATAAAAGATGCCATCTAAAATTTGTCGCTTTGTCCACTTCGGCGGTCTGGTTTGCTTTTTCTGGGGCAACAGTGGTTCAATTATTTCCCACTCTTTATCGCTTAAACTGCTAGAGTACGGCATTTATTTCTTATTTTACCCTCTCTCCCAAGATCCCAAATGGGTTCTATATAACTCTAAAGTCATCTCATAGTTAGTTTGCCAACTGGAGTCTGCCAGCCATGCTCTACCTCTGGCTAAATAGTTTTGAGCCACACTATAGGCGATCGCAGCTTTTGCTTTCTGTCCTGTGATTAAATTTAATCTAGCAATTTCATTGCGTTTTAGTCGATCTGTGACAAGCTCAATTCCATGATTAAGATGATCGACAATTTCAAACAGCCGCTCTGATAACTCCTCTGGCAACATTTTTTCAAGCAGATTGCGACCGATTTGAAGATGAACCATCTGTTTTTTGGATTCATCGATTAGGGCATAAGCAGCTTGCTGGACGCGATCGTGCAAGAACTTATACTCTTGAATTAAAAAGTTTTCATCTAATTCAGATAGTAGTTGAATTAATCCAACTTGTATGGCTGCTAGTAAATCTTGAAAAACCGTTTCAGCTGGTTGATCGCAAACAATCGCTAACGTATTTAAATTAAATTCAGCACCGATACAAGCTGCTAACTGGAGAATTTGCTGTGTGTTTGCTGGTAATTTATTTAACTGAATCAGTAGCAACTCTACAACATTATCGGTAATATCCTGGGCTTGAATATCAGCTATGTTCCATTGCCAGCATAAGTGTTCAGCATCAAATGTCAGCAGATTCTCGCTATACAGCATTCTCAAAAATTCATTGACAAAGAACGGATTACCCTCAGTTTTACGTAAAACTAACTCAGCTAAGGGACGAACGATGTCTGCATTCCGATGCAGCGTCTCGGCAATTAACTGACTCAACGGCTCAAGCGTTAATGGTGTTAGGTTAATTTCTTGAAGTACTACCCCTTGTTTTCGCAGTCTCTCTAGCATTAATGCTAATGGATGCGTTGGCTTCACTTCATTATCTCGATAAGCTCCAATCAAAAATAGTGATTGGGCTTGCTCATCCAGCAGCATCAACTCAATTAAATTCAGCGTTGCTGAGTCTATCCATTGCAAATCATCTAAGAATATCACCAGGGGATGTTTTTTTGAACAAAACACCCGCACAAATTGCCCAAAAACCCGGTGAAAGCGATTTTGAGCTTCAGTTGCTCCAACGGACGGTACAGGCGGCTGCTTGCCAATAATCAATTCAACTTCCGGGATCGCATCAATGATGATTTGTGCGTTGTTTCCTAAAGCTGTAAGTATGAGCGATCGCCACTGTTGCACTTGTTCGTCTGGCTCACTAAGTAATTGCCGTACCAATTTTTGCAGGGCAACCGCGATCGCACTGTAGGGAATATTGCGCTGAAATTGATCGAATTTCCCAGAGATAAAATAGCCGCGCTTTTGGGTGATTGGTTTATAGATTTCTTGCACTAACGCAGATTTACCAATGCCAGCATAGCCAGATACCAACATCATTTCGACTTGGAATTTTGGGTTGCCCGTTTGTTGGGTTTGTGAAGTTGTTTCTGAATTGTTTGGTAAAGCAGCAACGGGATTTGACTCTGGACACGCTACGCGAACGAACGCCGCCAGTAACATTGCAACTTACTTATCCCGTCCATAAAGTTTTTGGGGAATTTGAAACCGATCGCAAACGTCTTGAAGCGCCAGTTGAATGCTAGAGATTTGACCGATTTCTGCTAATTGTTCAGCACAGATTTCTAAATCTGCTTTGATGCCCCAGGCACTTTGATAGCGATTTTCAGCATTTTTCGCCATCAGTTTGAGAATGATATCTGAAACTGGCTTGGGAATCGTTGTATTTATTTCATGAGGCGGAATAGGATGTTTGGCAATATGACAATGGATCATTCGTGAGAGGTTAAGGTCAGATACCATTTGTCAATAAGCAATAGTACTTAAAATATGGCTGAAAATCGGAGTTGGAAACACAATTTTTGAGCGGGCGATCGCGTCATCTGAATACGCATCTTTATTCTTGCTCTATAAGTTCAGTACAATAGTCAACTTAATACCTCAGATTTCCCCAAATTTTCAGCATAATTTCTAATTGACAAAAGTAAGATTATCTTAACCTCTCACCAATGACAATGGACTAGCTCCAGCACGTCTGTGGTGGGAAATGGTAGTTGTCCGGTGAGCAGTTCGTAAAATGTCACACCCAGCCAGTAGAAATCAGTCCGGTAATCGAGCAAACGGTTCATCTGCCCGCCCCAATCGGGGACGCACAATTTAGTATTTGCCAGCAAAACCGGACGCCCTATGAATAGCGGCATTATGTTCGGGTTTTGGAACGAGTGGAATTCGGGTTAAGGTGAAGGCATATTTAAATATCCCGGCGGGGTCAAACAATTAGCGATCGCGGGGAAAATTCCCTACCTCAAACCCTACGCCACGCGGCACATCTTCGCTACCTGGGCAATTAGCTCTGGGATATCGCCGGATAAAGTTGCCCTCTGGATTGGCGATACCGTCGAGACGGTCTTAACTTACTACTGTCACCCGGAAATCGTCAGCGCCGAATGTCCGGATTTTTAAGAAGCGATGCTACTTAAAATGCTACTTAACGCTAATGTAAAAGAAACCCCAACACACGATACCCATAGCGCGTTATGTTGCCCAAACCGAACAGATTTTGGACGCCCCAGCACTGGGCGAGTTGGAAGCCTTTTGGCATTGGCGAACAGTACCCGAATAACTACTGGGAGGTATTTCGCGCAATTTGGCTCTCTCGCGACCAATTGCCCTATGCGTGGAATATCCTGAATCAGGGTGTTTGCGATGGTTGTGCTCTCGGAACAACCGGAATGAAAGATTGGACTTTAGATGGCATTCATCTGTGCAATGTCCGGTTGCGGTTGTTGCGGATGAACACTATGCCAGCTTTTGACCCTGTGTTACTAGAGGATGTCTCCCAATTGCAAAAGCAAAAAAGCGCTCAATTGCGAGACTTGGGGCGGCTTCCTTACCCGATGATTCGTCAACGAGGAGAAAAAGGCTTTCGCCGTGTCAACTGGGATGAAGCTTTAGAGGTAATTGCTAATCGCATCCGCGCTACCACACCAGAGCGCCTCAGCTTTTATGTTACCAGTCGCGGCACGGTTAACGAAACTTACTACGCTACGCAAAAAGCTGTGCGGGCAATGGGCAGCAATAATATAGATAACGCTGCTCGTATTTGTCATTCTCCCAGTACAGCCGGGTTAAAAGCTGCCCTCGGTGCAAGCGCAACTACTTGTTCTTATAAAGACTGGATTGGTACTGATTTATTAGTATTCATTGGCTCTAATGTTGCCAATAATCAGCCTGTTACTGTTAAATATCTGCATTATGCTAAAAAAGCTGGCACTAAAATTGTAGTAATTAACACCTACCGCGAACCAGGAATGGAGCGCTACTGGGTACCCTCAATTGTAGAAAGTGCCCTTTTCGGTACTAAGTTTGCCGAAGACTTCTTTTTAATTAACATCGGCGGCGACATCGCATTTTTAAATGGCACACTTAAACATATAATTGCCAACAACTGGCTAGACGAGTCATTTATTAATTTACATACAGTCGGCTTTGTAGAACTGGAGGCATCCTTAGAAAGCCAATCTTGGGAAGAATTAGAACAGCTTTCTGGCGCATCTCGCGAGGAAATGTACGCTTTTGCCAAAATGGTTGGGGAAGCCAACAAAGCAGTATTTGTTTGGAGTATGGGCATTACTCAGCATGAGTGCGGTGAAGATAACGTGCGGAGTATTATCAACTTAGCCCTCACCAAAGGTTTTGTCGGTCGCGAAGGTTGCGGTTTAATGCCAATTCGCGGTCACTCTGGAGTGCAGGGTGGTGCAGAGATGGGGTGTTACGCGACGGTATTTCCTGGCGGTAAACCCATTACCCCAGAAAATGCTGCCCAATTAAGCCAGCATTGGGGCTTTGAAGTGCCAACAACTAAAGGTTTAATTGCTCCAGAAATGATTCATGCTGCACATCAGGGAGAATTGGATGTGTTATTTTCGGTGGGGGGAAATTTTCTCGAAGTACTCCCAGAACCAGATTATGTGGAAAGTGCGCTCCGGCAAATACCGCTGCGAGTACATTTCGATATTGTTCTCTCCAGTCAGATGTTAGTAGAACCTGCTGATACTGTGGTGCTTTTGCCTGGGACAACTCGCTACGAAATACCAGGGGGAGTCACGGAAACTAACACCGAACGCCGGGTAATTTTCAGTCCAGAAATCCCAGGGTCGCGTATTGGCGAAGCGCGTCCAGAGTGGGAAGTATTTTTAGAATTGGCAAGACGCGTCAGGCCAGACTTAGCAGACAAGCTGGTTTTTGCTGACACATCTGCAATGCGTCAAGAAATTGGGCGAGTCGTTCCCCAATATGCAGGTATTCAACACTTACAACAAGCAGGCGATCAATTTCAATATGGCGGTTCCCATTTGTGCTTTGGCTGGAACTTCCCCACAGCCGATGGAAAGGCACATTTTAGAGTATTATTGCCACCACAGCGAAAATTACCGGAGGGTTGTTTTTTAGTAGCAACTCGTCGGGGCAAACAATTTAATAGTATGGTTCAGGAACGCACAGATGCAATTACCGGTGCAGTGCGAGAGGCAGTGTTAATCAATGCTGCTGATGCGGCAAAGCTAGGTTTAAAAAATGGGGATCGAGTAATTCTGAAAAATCAGTTAGGCGAATTTCAAGGACAAGTTTATATTGCACCAATTCAATCAGGTAACTTGCAAATACATTGGCCGGAAGGAAATATACTATTAGATAAAAGTAAGCGATCGCTTGAAGGCGTTCCTGATTATAATGCGATCGCCTGGTTAGAAAAAATCTAAATTTCTCAGTATCTACAGCATCTCTAGCCTTTACTGCTACCCTAAACTTATATCATCCAAAACTTGTAGCCATGTCTGTAGCCAAAGAATTTGAACCCCCAAAAGATGTAATATTTCCTCCAGGAGATTTATATAGTGATGAACCACCCTTGGAAAGCGAATTACATCTACGCCAAATAATTTTGCTCTTACAATCTTTGGAGTTGTGGTGGCAAAATCGCAATGATTTTTATGCTGCGGGTAATTTGACAATTTATTACAGTCCGCGCCAACGAAAATCAGAAGAGTTCCGCGGCCCAGATTTTTTTGTCGTGCTGGGATGCGAACGCAGAGTGCGTAATAGTTGGGTAGTATGGCAAGAGGACGGCAAATATCCCAATATAATTGTCGAACTGCTCTCTGATTCTACAGCAACAATTGATAAAGGACTCAAAAAACAAATTTATCAAGATATCTTTCGCACTCCTGAATATTTTTGGTTTGACCCCAAGAATCTAGAATTTGTTGGATTTATTTTAGTTGGCGGTACTTATCAACGGCTAGAACCTAATTCCCAAGGTTGGTTGTGGAGTCAGCAGCTAAATTTGTATTTGGGCGTTCGTGAAAATAAATTGCGTTACTTTACCGAAGATGGACAACTAATTCCCACTCCGGAAGAAGCTTTTGAACAACAAGCACAGCGTGCCGAACAACAAGCACAACGCGCCGAACAACAAGCACAACGTGCCGAACAACAAGCACAACGTGCCGAACAACAAGCGCAGCGTGCCGAACAAGAAAAACAAAAAGCCGATCGCCTAGCAGCAAAACTGCGAGAATTAAATATAGATCCGGATAATTTGTAAAAGCAGCAGCTTGTGTCAAAAATAAAAAAAATGTAGCTGATACTAGATGTTTTTAGGGTGTCACTACATAAAAGTACGATTGAGGCGATCGCATTATCGCAAAACAATTCACGAGTGCGATGCTACGCTAAACTTAATATCACCTGAAAAGTTGCAGTCATGTCTGTCGCCAAAGAATTTGAACCCCCAAAAGATGTAATATTTCCTCCAGGAGATTTAGAAAGTAACGAACCACCATTGGAAACATATCTACATTTGCAGCAAATGCTGCTATTAATAAAATGCCTTGATTGGTGGTGGCGCGATCGCAACAACTTTTTTGCTGCCGGGAATCTTAGCATTTATTACAGTCCACGCCAACGAAAATCAGAAGACTTCCGGGGACCAGATTTTTTTGTTGTGTTAGATACTGAACGCAAACCTCGTGATAGTTGGGTTGTTTGGCAAGAGGACGGCAAATATCCGAATTTGATTATAGAACTGCTTTCAGATTCAACCGCAGCGACTGACAAGGGCTTAAAAAAACAAATTTATCAAGATATTTTTCGCACTCCTGAATATTTCTGGTTTGACCCCAAGAATCTAGAATTTGTTGGGTTTATTTTAGTTGGCGGTACGTATCAACCGCTAGAACCCAACCCTCAAGGATTATTGTGGAGTCAGCAGCTAAGTTTGTATTTGGGCGTTCGTGAAAATAAATTGCGTTACTTTACCGAAGATGGACAACTAATTCCCACTCCGGAAGAAGCTTTTGAACAACAAGCACAACTTGCCGAACAAGAAAGACAAAAAGCCGATCGCCTAGCAGCAAAATTGCGAGAATTAAATATAGATCCGGATAATTTGTAAAAATCGATTGTGAATAAACAACCTGGTAGCAAAACCAAAGCACAAGTTTGGGTTGTGGAAAATGGTAAGATGCGATCGCGTTTAGACCATCTCACCACTGAGGAACCGTTAGAAATTCGCCTCCTTCCTTTGGGAAAAACTCTAGCGGTTACCATGCGGACACCTGGTGCAGATTTTGAACTCGCCGCTGGTTTCCTTTATGCCGAAGGAGTTGTTAGCCGCAGGGAAGATATCCAACGTATCAGTTACTGTGTAGATGAATCAGTAGATGGCGAACAACGCCATAACATTATAAATGTAGAACTCCGGCACGGGTTAATTCCCGACTTACAGCCTTTAGAGCGTCATTTCTATATTAGTAGTGCCTGTGGGGTATGCGGTAAAGCTAGCCTTGAAGCTTTACATCTGCGCGGATGTTCAATGATTCCTGCTGGCTTAACAGTAACACCTGAAATCATCTCCAGCCTACCAGCTAAGCTTAGGGCTGCTCAAGGTATCTTCAACGCTACAGGGGGTTTGCACGCTGCGGCTACCTTCGATTTTCAAGGAGAATTATTAAATCTGCGTGAGGATGTTGGACGTCACAATGCTTTAGATAAATTGATTGGTTCGGCATTTTTCAGTGATGAATTACCTTTGAGCGATCGTATTGTCTTAGTCAGCGGGCGCTCTAGTTTTGAAATTTTGCAAAAGTCTACAATTGCTGGAGTTCCTATCGTCTGTTCTGTTTCTGCTCCCAGCAGTTTGGCGGTGTCTGTAGCCAAAGAATTCGGAATTACCTTAATTGGATTCCTGCGTGGAGAAAGGTTTAATGTCTATTCTGGTATGGAAAGAATAAAGTTTATGAATATTGATTGATGGCTGTTGAAAGTTAATAGTCAACGGATTTTATTCTCTAAATTGCTTATACAAACGAAATCTAAATACTTTATCTTGGTCTCTAGTTTCTAATTTTTCTCCTTGGGGAAATCGCTCTTTAACAGAAGTTACTAATTGATAATCACCTATCATACTTTGCAAACCTGTATGTAACTCTTTTGGAGCCAATTGATTGAAAGCACCATAAAAATTTGGCGAACCATCATAAACATCTGAAATATAAAAACCTCCTTTACCTGTATCGACAATCCATTTTGGTGGGTTGGCTTTTAAAACAGCAACTGCCTTGCGTGCAGTTTTTAAAGTCAGAGCATCTGAGTTAGTTATATCAATATGTGTTGGATTTTTACAATGTAGTAAAGTATATAAAACTGATGCCGAGCCATATATAAAACAAGAATCGCCAGGATTAATATTTTCTTGCAGCATCGAAAAAGCTTGTGCTTTTTCTTTCGTTATTTTCACAAATTTTGTCATTGGGTGTTCTAGAGGATAGCGAGTACTTTCATAGAAACCAGGAATATAATACTTCGCTTCTGCACCAATGGAATTGCGAATTACATACCCAGAAAAGATGATTACTGTAAACAATAAAAACCCTAATGCCAAGCCTTTTTTCCAAGTATTAGAAATTTTAGTTGACATAATAATCGTCAGTGCTGACGATAAAATTAATGTTTCGTCATCTATATAGAGTCTACCCGGCCAGGACATCTGCATAGCCCAAGTTGTCCCTAATGTCAGAGCTGTTATTAATGGGAAAATTGGATACGGTAATCCTAAAAATTCTTTACTCTGTTTAGGAAATATACAACTGGCAATCAAAGCTAGACTAAAGAATGTTCTAGGCATGTCATAATTTATGATGTTATTCGCGCCTAAAACTTTTTCTCCAAAAAAGCCACCACCAATTAGTAAAACAGTAATTACTAGTATTGTTAAATTAGTTGAATCGAATTTTTTATAATTTACAAATTTTCTCAATTTTTCGATTAGCAGAAAAGCTATTAGATATAAAACTAATGGAAAAATTAAATATACAACAATTTCTCTAACAGAAGAATGACTGGAAATTGTTCCACCTGATAAAGCGTCTATTACGCTTGAGAAGCCGCTAACATGTTTTTTTTCTGCTGCACCAATAAAAAGATGGTAAAAAGCTTGTGATAATGCGTTATTCCATAATAATACTCCTACTATCAATCCTAAAGCTAAAATAATACCTATTAAAAATGGAACTACAATAAACAATAAATATTTTTGTAAATCTCTCCAGGTATAGAGAAAAAGAATCGCCAATGTAACTATTAGACAAATAGTTCCGTTACTCTGGCGTGCTGCCATCACTAAACCTAGAGAAAAACCGGCTATTGCTAAATATAAAAATGATGCTTTTCCTGCTAGCCGTTTCAAGCCGATAACTATAAAAAAAGTAGAAATTAATAAAAATAAATTGACATAATTATCGTTTCCACCTCGATAAAGTACAGGATGCATGAATCCCCATGCGCTAGAGACAGATAACGAGATTAACCTTGAAGTAAATTGCCTACAAGATAAATAAAAAAACAATAGTGTAGTAATCTTTACTAAAAATTTAGCAATTAAACTAGTTAAGTAAGTTTCTCCTAATATTTTCTGTAAAAAGGCATCAATAAAAATACCAATAAATCCAGTTTGATAGTCAAAATCTCTGTAGGGAAAATCACCATGTAAAATTCTATTGCCAAAATGAAATATCTGACTTGTATCTGACCAATTCATTCCATAGAGTGAAAAAGAAAATGAGGTTAATGTAATAACTATTAAAAGTATTAATAAAGTAGGTATTTCTTCAATGAAATTAAATTTTGTAATTTTAGTATTCATTATCTTAGCTATTAAATGTACAAGAATAAGATTATTTGCAATATATCAATTCAGAGTAATTAACTGAATTTTCTGATACTAAGCAATTTCTCTCTAAAAATTACAGCAGGTTGCAACTAAATGAGGTACACAACTGGAGAATTAAATATAGAAATTCTTCTTCTACTTCCTGCCGCCTGCCGACGCGACGCTCGCGGACTCGCTCTAAGCGTACCCCTACGGGGAAGCAAGCTACGCGTAGCGTCTCGTAGAGAAGCCATGCCGTTGGCAAAGCCTCTCGTAGAGAAGGCTTTACGCTGCGCTATCCTGCCTCAAAACCAGTTAATTTGTACCTCATGCAAATCAAAACTGCTGTATGATAAGATTATTGTTTTATATCTTACAAAAACAATTTTTATTTTATCAAAAAATATTTAGATATAATAGGTCTATATCATCTGCGATTGTAGATATTCAGTAAAGATATTGTGCTATTTCAGTTTTAAATGCGTGCAAAAACAGCTACTTTGTTATAGCTGCTAATATAATATCCAGTAATTGTTATAGAAGATTTTCTCAGGCGATCGCTAATTACAAGAAACAGATTTTTCATTGAGAGATTCAGACTTAAACCCGTAAGCATCTCGAACTAAATACAGCGGCCGCGCTTTTACTTCATCATAAACTCTTCCAAGATATTCGCCTATCATTCCCAGACTCAGTAATTGCACTCCCCCTAAAAATAATACTGCCACCATTAAAGAAGCATAACCAGGAATATCAATTCCAAAAAGCAAAGTCCGAATTATTAAAAAACTGGCGTATGAAAATGAAATTAAGGAGATAGCAAGACCAAGATAAGTCCAAACTTTTAAGGGAATTAAACTAAATGCAGCAATCCCATCAATAGCAAAGTTCCAAAGTTTCCAATAATTCCACTTAGTATTTCCTTTATAACGTTGATGGCGATCGTATAATATTGAGGTCTGCCGAAAACCAACCCAAGCAAACAAACCCTTCATAAAACGATTGCGTTCTGGCATTTGTTTGAGAGCATTCACTACGCATCGATCCAACAAACGAAAATCTCCCGTGTTGGGAGGAATGGGAATCTGGCTCAATTTACTTATAGTTTGATAGAAAGCGCTAGCTGTGAAGCGTTTAGTCCAGCTTTCTCCTTGACGCGATCGCCGAGTTGCATAAACCACATCATAACCTTCACGCCATTTACGAATTAGCTCCTCAATTAATTCCGGTGGATCTTGGAGATCCGCATCAATTGGAACTACTGCTGCACCTGTTGTATAGTCAATACCAGCCGTGAGAGCAATTTCTTTGCCAAAGTTACGAGATAAGTTAACTACCTTAATTGCAGGGTTACGGTAATGATATTCAACTAAACATTGAAGAGTCTTATCTTTACTACCGTCGTTCACACACACAATCTCATATTTCATGTTCAAACGAGCTAATACTGATACTAATCGCTCAAACAAGTAGTCTAAGTTTGGTTCCTCATTGTACATAGGAACTACTACAGAAAGTTCTACATTTTTATTTAAAGCCATCTATTAAACCTCCTAATTTATTAGAAAATTGAGGAAACAGGCATAAAATATCTCTTGAATTATGAAAATAATCTGGTTTATTTATCTTGAGTATCTGTGTTATTTTTTGATGATTTAATAGCTTCAACTTGTTTTGAGGGAAATGTGCGACGACGACGATACCATGTTGCTGCTACCACTAATACGCCAGTTAGTGACAAAGCTAGAATCATTGGCAAAAAATCACCTGTACTAAAAGCTTTTAAGCCGTAACTACCTAGTAATACAAAAGGTAGAACTCCAGGAACTGTACCCAGGCTTGTACCCAGAACATAATCTTTAAAACTGACTGAAGTTAGCCCAGCAGTGAAGTTTACTAAACCATAAGGCATAACTGCTACCAATCGAATAGCAAACATATAAAATAACCCTGCCCGACGCACCTCAGCATCCATCGCTTCCCATTTTCCAGCTAATCTTTTGGCTACTGCTTCGCGTCCAACAGTGCGGGTAAAAGTAAAAGAAACAATTGCAGCAATAATTGCAGCTAAACTAGTCCAAATAGTTCCTAATACCGGGCCAAAAATTGCACCACCAGTCAAGTTGAGTGCTGTTGAGGGCAAAATCAATACAGTTGCTACAACATACAGAAGAATATAAATAATTGGTGCCCAAATACCAGCAGCTTTGAGCCAAGTTTGAATTTGTACTGGATTAACGCCACCCAATAGATACATTAATAAACCTGTAGCAATGATGCAGATAACTGCGATGAGGAAGATACTGGTTTTAATATTTAGCATGTCAAAACTTCAGAATTAGAATCATTCATTGATTAGACTAGCTTGGATTCTTAACAAAGAATTAACATCTGTAATACGTGTACTGTAGCATCATTTGCACAATCTATTACAACAAGTTATTGTAAAGTAAGCATTTTGACTCTTTATGCTACGTAAAATGAAAAGCTCAAAAGGCAATAAGTATAAGCTTGCTATCTGAAATAAAAAACGTAAAAGTTGCTTAGAAAGCTGATTGTGCCTGTTTGCGTTTTATATTTAATAATAGAAATCTTATTTGATTTGTGAAAAAATTATTATGCTTTTTGGCTCTTGCGTGCTTACGTAAGTATATTTATAAATCAAATTGGAATACTATATATCCACCGACATATTGAGTAATATGGTTTTCCCAGACATTGATGCATTCGTCACCATAGCATCTGTTAATTATGAAGATTTAGTGAACTTTTATACAAAATTATTCGAGCAAAAGCCAGCTACTTTGATTCCCAATGTCTATGCTGAGTTTCATTTGATTAGTATGCGATTGGGTATTTTTAAACCAAAGAAGACAAATGAATCGGAATTTGGAGTCATTTCTGGTGACTCGCCGCTTTGTCTACGCGCCAAAAGTAAGATAAGTTTATGCTTAAAGGTGAGTAATTTGGAAGATGCGATCGCTCACCTAACCACCTTAGGCTATCCCCCACCAGGAAAGATTTCCATTGCTGACCACGGCAGAGAAATTTATGCTTATGACCCCGATGGTAATCGTCTGATTTTATATCAAGCTAAAGGGAGTCATTAGTCATTGGTCATTTACAAAAGATAATTGACGAAGGGCGAATAATAAAGGGTAAATCATAAATGAGTATAAATCAGAACTATAAGTTAAACCTGATTCAGTGGTATCCAGGTCATATTGCCAAAGCTGAAAAGAACCTCAAAGAACAGCTCAAACGGGTAGATGTGGTGTTTGAGGTTAGAGATGCGCGAATTCCCTTAGCGACTCATCATCCCCAAATAGCTGAGTGGGTGGAGGGGAAGACACGGGTATTGATAGTCAACCGAGTAGATGCGATTACGCCGCAAATGCGATCGCTATGGGTAGATTGGTTTAAACGTCAAGGAGAAGTCCCTTATTTTACCAATGCTCAACATGGTAAAGGTATAGCAGAAGTGGCACGGGCAGCACAAGCGGCTGGAGTCGAACTCAATAAAAGAAGAAGCGATCGCGGTATGTTACCCCGTCCAGTGCGGGCTGTGGTAATTGGTTTTCCCAATGTCGGTAAATCGGCTTTGATTAACCGTCTGTTAGGAAGGCGAGTAGTAGAAAGCGCAGCTCGTCCCGGAGTCACTCGCCAACTGCGCTGGGTACGAATTTCCGAACATTTAGAATTACTTGATGCCCCTGGTGTTATTCCCGCTAGGTTAGAAGACCAAGACGCAGCATTGAAATTGGCAATTTGCGATGATATCGGTGAGGCATCTTACGATAATCAGCTAGTAGCAGCAGCTTTAGTAGATTTACTGAATTATTTGGAAGCTGTAGCCACAGATTTATTACCGAAAAAGCCATTAGAGTCTCGCTATCAGCTCGATTCCACATCTGAAACTGGAGAAGCATATTTACATGCCTTGGCAGAGCATCGTTATAAAGGTGATGTCGAGCGAGCTGCAAGGCAACTTTTAACAGATTTTCGCAAGGGACTATTGGGGGAAATAGCTTTAGAAATACCACCAAATTGAAATAATTCGTAATTCGTAATTGAATTAGTTGGGAATCTATGCCCCTCCTAATTCAATATTACCAAATTGGAGATTTTGGTGGCTAACTAAAACTCAATAATTACGTTAGTGTAGCGGGGCGTAGCCCATTACGAATTAGTAATTATTTGGAAATCTTTTAAAGGTAAGACTTCAAACAAAGTACAAATCTTCACAATAGAACGGGGGTGATTCTGCCAAGCCTGGGGCAGAATATTTTGAGCAGTTATAGCATCTGGTAAAGTTAATAGTCCATACTGATTAACTTTTTGAATTGAGGGCTTTAACATTCCTATCCAAGGTCGATAGTGCCACAAAGATGACTTGCCCTCGATATCTATTAAATCGTATCCCAGTAGCTTTAATCTTGGGTGATTTTCTGGAATATTGTGTTTCTTAGGATTTGCAAACAAGAGATAATATTGTTGGCTAGAAGCCGGACTAGGGAGCCAATCGAGCAAATCCCAAACTCGGTCTGCTGAATCTAGGTGAAAGTTGTGCGAATAACTAACGTGTGGATTGCACCAAGAATCAATACTCCGAATTTCATAACGGGAAGGCAAACCAAGAGCTTTTGTATACTCTCTATATTCGCGATCGTTAAAAAACTTAATTCCTCTCGTACTTAACCACATTGTTTTTATTTATGCAGTAACTACAAATTTCTTTGTAATGGGTTATTTTGGTAAGTTTAATATCAGCTATTTTTGGAAGGAAAGAGGTAAAGGTGTCTAAAATTTTGGATATTTTAGCCACCTTTTTAAAACATCCTCTAAAGAAGAACTTTGTCTATCACTTACTACCTATCCTATATATCAACATACAGCTTATCAACAGCTTAGTAAATTAGTTTGACAAAAGATCTTACTTTTCTTACTTTTCTTACTTAATGACATCGCATTCCAAGTTTTGCAAGCAAGGGGTTGAGAGATTGTTGTTGTAGAGAGTAGGTAGTCGCGATGAAGAAGTTTTCGATCGCTATGTATGTAACTATTTCTTATCTGTTCCCTGTTAAGACTTCCGGCTCTCCAAGTCAGTAAGAAGTTGGGAAAAGATTTTTTCTAGCCTTTTGCAACTTATGTAAAAAGTCTCAATAAAAGACGAATGCTATATCTACTGGCTTATATTCCTCAAATTTATGAAGAATTTATCAAGCTATGATGAATAGTTTTAACGGACTTCAAAGTTATTGGCATAGGCAAGGTAGCGATCGCCAGTTTGCCAACAGCTATAAACGAGATTTAGCAAGACTTTTACAGGATTTTAGCTGAAGTTGACACTAATTTTCGGCTAGAAATGCTCATATTATATTTATTGTAAGATTAAATACACACAGTTGTCGGAATGCGGTTAACAGTGTCATAAAGAAAAGGTGAAGAGTTAACTTGTAGGTTATAACCTAGCCAAGAGTTGCTTGCATTTGTAGCTTCAATGGATCTATCACGCTCATGACTGAACTCACGTTACGCCTACAAGAGGGAGATACTGAGACAACCATCGCAGTTGACCAAGATATATTTACAATTGGTCGTTTGCCAGAATGTAACTTGTACTTACCTTTTGGTGGAGTATCCCGCACCCATGCTCGTATTTCAAAAACGACCGATGGGAGGTGGACTATTGAAGATCTGGGCAGCAAAAACGGCACGCAAGTAAATAAGTATTTAGTAAACTTTCCCCAAGAGTTACATCACGGCGATGTTGTTTGGCTCGGTAATGTTAGCCTGGTAGTGCTGCTCACAAGTCCTGTTTCCCAATCGACATCAGTACCAGAGTTAGCCTCAAATTCGGACACTAACGAGCAAAGAACAATTCTTCATAACGTCGAACAATTACAACAGCAGTGGATTGCAGCCGATAGTAAAGATGGCAACATCAGCAATAAAGATAAAACCATTGCCCGCCTCAAGGATTTAGTTGATATCGCCAAAAATCTCTGTGCGGCGGCATCTATAGAAGAGATTTTTTCCCAAGTTCAACAAGTTGTATTTCGTTACCTTGATAGCATCGAACGCTTGGCATTATTAATTGATGTCAATAGTGGCGGACACTTAGAGTTAGTGAATGCTGCTACGAGGAATGTTGCCCAACAAAAACATCTTCCCGCCGATGGCAGTTGGATTAGTCGTAGCATCTGTCAAAAGGTATTTGAAGAAAAAGTCGTGATTCAAACCGGCGATACTCATCAGGACGAACGGTTTGCTAGCGAACAGAGTATTTTAGTCAAAGGCATTCGCAGTGCAATGGCAGTGCCTTTATGGGATGAAAATAAAGTTGTGGGCGTTCTTTATGCCGATGCCAATCTTTCCTCTTACCATTGGGCAAATGAAGGCGAGGAAGAACTGAGCTTTTTTTCAGCTTTAGCCAACCTTGTGGCTTCTAGCGTCCAGCGTTGGTTGCTGGCAGAGAAACTGAAAACTGAAGAAGTAATTCGTCATCGACTAGAACGCTATCATTCTCCAGCAGTCGTACAGCAGTTGATAGCTGTAGGTGCTTCGCCAGATGGACGTTTAGCGCCAGCAGAGAGTGAAATTAGTATTTTGTTTGCAGATTTAGTCGGTTTTACAGCAATTTCAGAAAGATTAACACCAACTGCGATCGCTCAACTATTAAATAATTTATTTGAAGAAATGCTCAAAGAAGTATTTACTTGCGGCGGCACTTTAGATAAATATATTGGCGATTGTATCATGGCATTTTTTGGCGCTCCAGAACCGCAGTTCGATCACGCCGATCGCGCCGTCGCTGCTGCCAAAGGAATGCTAACTCGCCTTCAACATCTCAATGCCAATAACTTTTGGCAAGAACCCCTACAACTACGCATTGCAATAAATAGTGGTAAAGCCGTTGTCGGAGATGTTGGTAGTTCCCAAAGGGTAGACTATACAGCATTAGGCGCAACAATTAATCTTGCAGCTCGTATGGAAGGAGTTTGTCCTCCAAGTGAATGCGTCATTAGTGAAGCAACTTATGCAATGATTTCAGACCCCGAAGGCTTCCAAGAAATGGGAGATTATCGCTTTAAAGGTATCGATCGATTAGTGAAAGTTTATCAAGCAAAATTGCACCCAGCATCAACAATTATTAATCAATGAATATGGGGCAAGCAGGGAGTGTGGGAGGTGTGGGAGGTGTGGGAAGAGAGGGGGCATAAATTCTGTTTCTGCCTACACTCCCCATCTCCGCCTCTCCCCAGTTCCTTGCTATATATAGCAGGATTGGCACTACTAACCCGATAACTGCGTCAACTATTTCGCTGCTAAATTGCTGTATCAGTTTCCCTGGTGTAGCAATTTAATGTTTTTATGGAATCAAATGTAACCAATTAACCGACGTTGAGTAACTAGAAGTAATGACAACTCAGTTTTGGGAAAAAAGCAGAGAAATTAGTGCGACTCTAAATAACTTCCTATTTCAGCCTATTCGCAGAAGGGTACTTATATGTTTAACATTACCTTTGATGCATCAGGCTTGGTGGCTTTTAAGAAAGCGTCTGCTGCCAGTATTATGTCTGATATCATTCCTTGCAGTATTGCAACTTAACAGCTTTGCTCCTGCTGTTGCCCAACTACCTCGTCAGGAAATTCGGGGAGTGTGGCTCAGTGGTAACGATTTTAGCGTTTTTAGAAATCGTTCCCAGGTGCAAGCAGCGATGAGCCAACTGCGGCAATTAAACTTTAATACTGTTTATCCCGTAGTTTGGAATGATGGCTATACCCAATACCCCAGCGCCATCATGCAGAAAGAGGGCATTCCTTTTTTCTTCAAAGGAGCAGAGGGGCAAGATGTAATTGCAGACATTATCGCCCAAGCCCGCAGCCAAGGGTTACTAGCAATACCCTGGTTTGAATTTGGTTTCATGGTTCCTCTAACCTCGGAACTGGCATCACAACATCCAAATTGGCTAACACAAAAGCAGGATGGAACTCAAACTTCAATTAGTGCTGCCGGTGAAGTAGCTTGGTTGAATCCCTTTCACCCGGAAGTGCAAAACTTTATCCGCGAACTCGTCCTCGAAGTCATCGGCAAATACAATCCTGATGGCGTTCAATTTGACGACCATACGAGTTTACCCGTAGATTTTGGTTACGATAAGTACACAATTAATCTATATACTCAAGAAACTGGCAATCCTCCTCCACCCAATCCCCAAGCCCAAGCATGGATAAAATGGCGGGCAGATAAAATTACTGCTTTCATGGTAGACCTCTACCAAAGTGTGAAAGCCCGAAAACCGAATGCAATTTTTTCGGTTGCTCCCAATTACTATGATTTTGCTTACAAGCTACAACTGCAAGACTGGCTGAACTGGGTACGCTTGGGCATTGTCGATGAATTGGTAATGCAGGTGTACCGTAACGATTTAGAAAGTTTTATCGGTCAAATTACCCGCCCAGAAATTTTAGAAACCCAGCAAGTTATCCCGACTGGTATCGGTATTATGGCAGGGTTACGAAATCGCCCAGTTTCCATTGCACAAATCCAATCCCAGGTAGCAGCAGCGCAACAGCGCGGTTTAGGTATCGGCTTTTTCTACTACGAAAGCCTTTGGGATATCGCACCCGAACCAGCAGACCAACGCCAGCAGATATTTGCGGCTCTTTTTCGCAATTCGGCAGTGCGCGATATCTCTCAAAATACACCCCGCCAGCCAACTTTTAATACGGTATCCTTGCCTTTATATCCAAAACCTTCCCTCGGCCAACGCGTTCGGGGCTATTTTTTGGAAGTGGCGATCGCCAATGGTCAGCCAAAACGTGTTTTATTAGATACAGGGTCAGCAGGGCTGAGAGTTCCCCAAGAGTTTTTAGGTAATTCTCCCATCCAAAGAACAGGTGAAAACATCAAGGAGGTATTAAGCGATGGTACTATCCTAGAAGGCGAACTAGTTTATGCTAACGTCCGGTTTGGTTTGATTCCCACCGCCGAACCCGTTCCCGTACAAATTGTTACTAGCCGCCAATGTACTCCCCAAAAACCTAAATGTTCGGCTAATAGTGGCGTACCATTTTCCGGCGTTATTGGTGTCAACTATTCTGAAAAGTCACTTCCTTATAACCCGTTGAGAAAATTAGCAGGCAATTTGAATAACGGATTTATCGTCACGGGAAATGGCGGTACTAACAAAAATGGCAGCTTAATTCTGGGTTTAACTGCTGAAAATCAAGCAGGTTTCAAAATGGCTTCTTGGACTCAACAACCTCAAATTAACGCCGTACCCGGTAATAGATGGGACTCTCGACTGAGCAAAGTTTGTTTAACTCTTGCTGGCAGTTCTGCGAAAAACTCTTGTAATGCAACAGCGATCGCTGATACTGGAAGTATTAATGGTTTGGCTGAATTCAAATCAGCTTCCACAGCCGGAAAACTCAAACCAGGAGTATTAGGTGCAGCAAATACTGTGAAAGTTGCAATGAATGGCATTTTTGATTACAGTCTAAAACCAGGAAACCGCGACGGCTTTAATCGCTGGAATTTGAGTGTATCGCCACAGTCACAACTGGGTATATTTGTAAATCCTGGAATTGCATTTTTTGATAAATACGATGTACTTTTTGACCAAGTTAATGGAAAACAAGGTTTTCGCATTCGGCGGTAAGAGAAAAGTATAAATCAAGATGTAGAGACGTTGCAATTGCAACGTTTCTAACTCTCTTCTATCATCTTCTAAATAAAAGTTAAGTAGAGTAATGGATGTAGAATTACAAATCTTCAAACATGCTAAAGCAATCGACTTTAGTCTAAAGTCCAGTATAATTAATACCTACTTATAAAATTTCTTCGCTTCGAGTGGCGACTTTGACGAGGGTTTTATGAATAAATTTGCCGACAATCCAGCAAACTATTACGATTTATTATTTCAATATATTTACACTGAGTACCACGATGAAGTTGTTAAATCTCTGTTTCCTATAATTTAGAGACTCTAATAATATCCTAGAGATAGGAGTAGGTACAGGTTTAGTAGCAGAAAGAGTCTTAAAACTAAAACCGAATTGTAACTTTACAGGAATTGATATTTCTAAACAAATGCTAGATGTAGCAAAAAAACGACTGGGAAATAAAATTAAGTTAGTCGAATCTGATGTTCTTAATATGCAACTGGAAGAGAGTTTCGATCTAGCTTATTCAAATAGCGGCGTTTGGTTTTTTTTAGATACAAATAACGACAATGAATACTTACTATCTAGTAGTATTAATAGTATTGAGAATAATGTAATAGCATTAAGGCGTGTTGCTGAACATCTCAAAATGAATGGTCTATTGGTTCTGAGTGCTCAAGGTATGCATATAGATAGAGTAGAAAAATTACCAGGAGACATAATCCATCAGGTCAAAGTTTCAAAAACAGATACAGGTGTTAAGAAGCAGTATATATGGCTCAGAGAAAACAATGGTGAAATAATTAGCGATACAACTGCTGATTTGTTAATTCTTGATAGCAATCAAACAAAACAATTGATGGAGCAGTCTGGATTTGAACAGATTGGCATAGAAGGGAATAAAAAACTTATGAAAAACTTTTTACTGTCAAAGTTTCATATTTACCAGAAACGTTAACAAATAATTCTAGATCGCTTCATTTCAAAATCGATTACAAAAGGCGATCGCTTTACTGTCGTAGCTTGTCATACTTGTAACTTTAGTAAGAGAAATCAGCATCCTAAGCTATGGTATTTCCGTCACTTCTGGTTTATGTTCGTAACGTTTTCCTGTTTTATCTGGATATTTAGCAACGAATTCATCAAATGTAACTAGTTTGCGTAAGGCTTGAGTTATGGCTAATTCCTAGAATTTTGTTACCACAGTGGGGCATAACCCATTCTGAATTCTGACTTTTTCTTGATTGGTATATTTTATTCCAAAAATAGTTAACCAATTGTAATAAGTAGGCGGACATAATTAAATGTGAAATCCAAAGGAGCGAAATCTTTTACTATTGAGGGTTTTACCTTCTGCCTTCTGCCGACGCTCGCGGACTCGCTAACGCTGCGCTATCCTGCCTTCTGCCTTCTACTTAATAAGCAGCTAGTTATAGGCATTAGTCAGTAGTTAATACCAATTAACTACTGATAAATAGCAGATTTTTAAGTATAAATACATCATTAAATTGTATATATTAGTTCAATTTTAATTGCGAAATTGTAATACTGAGCAACCGCTTATTGAGTAAAAGACTAGAATTTTGGTGGTGGCTTCCAAAATAGATGTGTGTAACACTAGGAAGCCAACACTTAAGCTATTTTTTAACGGGAGGCAGGTAATGGCGATCGCCACGATTAATCCCGCCACTGGGGAAACTATTCAAACTTTTGAGCCACTCAACGATGCAGAAATTGACGCTAAACTCGATTTGGCAAATCGGGCTTTTGAAAGCTATCGCCAGACTAGTTTTCAAAAGCGATCGCAATGGTTAACAAAAGCTGCCGAGATTTTAGAGCAAGACAAAGCAGACTTTGCCAAGTTGATGACTCTAGAAATGGGTAAGCCGATTCTAGCTGCGATCGCCGAAGTCGAAAAATGCGCCACCGTCTGTCGCTACTACGCCGAACACGCCCCCGGTTTTTTGGCTGATGTTTCTGTAAAAACCGATGCCAGCCATAGTTTTGTACGCTATCAACCCTTAGGTGCGATTCTGGCAGTCATGCCGTGGAATTTCCCCTTCTGGCAAGTTTTCCGCTTTGTGGCACCGGCACTCATGGCGGGAAATGTCGGCTTACTCAAACATGCCTCCAATGTGCCACAGTGCGCCTTGGCAATTGAAGAAATTATTCGCCGCGCAGGTTTTCCTGAAGGTGTATTTCAAACTTTATTGATTGGCGCTGCCAAAGTCGCCGGCTTAATGGCAGACGAGAGGGTAAAAGCTGCCACCTTAACAGGAAGCGAACCAGCAGGCGCATCCCTAGCCGCCGCCGCCGGTAAAGAAATTAAAAAAACCGTTTTGGAATTGGGAGGAAGCGACCCCTTCATTGTGTTACCAAGTGCTGATTTAGAAGCAGCAGTTGTCACAGCTACTACAGCAAGGATGTTAAATAACGGGCAATCATGTATTGCAGCGAAACGTTTTATTGTCGCAGAAGCGATCGCTGACAAATTTGAAAAACTGTTGTTAGATAAATTCGAGGCGCTGAAAGTGGGCGATCCGATGCAACCAGACACCGATATAGGGCCTTTGGCAACTCCTGGGATTCTCCAGGATTTAGACCAACAAGTGCAAACTGCTACCAAAAGTGGTGGTAAAGTCCTCATCGGTGGACATCAGTTATTAGATCGTCCAGGGAACTTTTATCCGCCAACCATTATCATAGATATCCCACCCGACACACCAATTGCCAAAGAAGAATTCTTTGGGCCGGTAGCTTTATTATTCCGGGTTCCAGATATCGATACTGCCATTAAACTCGCTAATGACTCCCCCTTTGGCTTAGGTGCAAGCGCTTGGACAACCAACGACCAAGAACGCGATCGCTTAGTTGAAGAAATCCAAGCCGGTGCCGTATTTATTAACGGTATGGTCAAATCCGACCCCCGCTTGCCCTTCGGTGGCATTAAGCGTTCTGGATATGGCAGAGAATTGAGTATCCAGGGTATACATGAGTTTGTCAACGTAAAAACTGTGTGGGTGAAGTGATAGGTATTGGGGACTGGGGATTAGGGACTGGGTATTAGGAACTAAATATTGGGATTAGGAATTAACAATTAGAGATTACGGATTAGGTTTTGGGAAAGATATTTTCATTCCCCATTTCCCAGTCCCCAATCACCAGTCCCCATTCCTCAGTCCCGAATCCCCAGTCCCCAGCCGCCAATATTGTCGCTAATTAGGAAATCATAATGAATACAGCAGAACTCTTGGTGCAATGCCTAGAAAATGAAGGAGTACAATACATTTTTGGACTTCCAGGTGAAGAAAACCTGCATGTTTTAGAAGCACTAAAACATTCTTCAATTAAATTTATTACGACTCGTCACGAACAAGGTGCAGCGTTCATGGCGGATGTCTACGGACGCCTAACCGGAAAAGCCGGCGTGTGTCTTTCTACTCTTGGCCCTGGGGCCACAAACTTGATGACTGGGGTAGCAGATGCCAACCTCGATGGTGCGCCTTTAGTGGCGATTACCGGTCAAGTGGGAACAGATAGAATGCACATTGAATCCCATCAATATTTAGATTTGGTGGCGATGTTTGCACCTGTTACTAAATGGAATAAGCAAATTGTTAGGCCGAGTATTACACCAGAAGTAGTGCGAAAAGCATTTAAGCGATCGCAATCGGAAAAACCTGGTGCAGTTCACATCGATTTACCAGAAAATATTGCTGCTATGCCTGTAGAAGGCAAACCTTTGCGTAAGGATAATATCGAAAAAACCTATGCATCTTTTGCTAGCATTCGGGCAGCAGCAGCCGCAATTTGCCAAGCAGTTAACCCATTAATCTTAGTAGGAAATGGGGCAATACGCGCTCAAGCTAGCGATGCCGTAACGCAATTTGCCACATTGCTAAATATACCTGTTGCTAATACCTTCATGGGTAAAGGCGTGATTCCCTACACCCATCAATTAGCTTTGTGGTCAGTGGGATTGCAGCAAAGAGACTTTATTACTTGTGGATTTGATAATACAGATTTAGTAATCGCGATCGGCTACGATTTGATAGAATTTTCTCCCAAAAAATGGAATCGTGATGGTAAAATTCCAGTTGTGCATATAGGGTTAAATCCAGCAGAAATTGATAGTAGTTATATTCCCGATGCCGAAGTCGTGGGAGACATTTCGGATTCCCTCTATGAAATCTTAAAATTAGCAGACCGACAAGGTAAACCCGATCCTTTTGGTATCAGTTTACGAGCAAATATTCGTGCTGATTACGAACAGTACGCTCATGATGATGGATTTCCTATTAAACCCCAAAAGTTAATTTATGACTTACGGCAAGTGATGGGGCCAGATGATATCGTCATCTCTGATGTTGGCGCCCATAAAATGTGGATGGCGCGTCATTATCACTGCCATAGCCCTAATACTTGTATTATTTCCAATGGTTTTGCAGCAATGGGTATTGCGATTCCTGGTGCCTTAGCAGCAAAACTCGTTCATCCCAACCGCAAAATTGTTGCTGTCACCGGCGATGGCGGCTTCATGATGAACTGCCAAGAATTAGAAACAGCCTTGCGCGTCGGTACGCCCTTTGTCACCATTATTTTTAATGACGGGGGCTATGGATTAATTGAGTGGAAACAAGAAAATCATTTTGGTAAAGGAAACTCATCCTTTGTGCATTTTGGTAATCCTGATTTTGTCAAATTAGCCGAAAGCATGGGTTTAAAAGGCTATCGAGTTGAATCTGCATTAGATTTAATTCTCATACTCAAAGAAGCCCTCGCCCAAGATGTACCCGCAGTTATAGATTGTCCTGTAGACTATCGTGAAAATCGCCGTTTCACCCAAAAAGCTGGCGAGTTAAGTTGTGCGCTGTAAAAAAATATTGTAGAGACGCGATTAATCGCGTCTCTACAAATTTTGGTAAGGTGCGTTATGCCAAAGGCTAACGCACCATTTTATTGACCCCAATTTATACTAAATGCCCTTTTATCGCTGTTTTGTCACTTTTGGAAAACAATAATCGAAGCAAGATTCTGGAAGTTTGATTGAATCTAGCTACAGTATTGCTGAGACCAAAAAGACTTGATTTTGCACTATACCGTTGTAATCTTCCACAGAGCGCGATTGTAGTAATTAGCATCAGCGCCAACGACTTTAGGACTTTCAAAGCCGCTTGATGCTAGCCAACCGCCTTCATCTCCTCGCTTTCCTTTGATTGGCTCTCCATCAGAAAATACATACCGTTTTGTCTCTTGATTTTCGATGAGAAAACTATCACCACTTGGTATTATTTTCCATAAAGCACGGTTGTAGTAATTGGCATCAGCACCAACAACTTTAGGACTTTCAAAACCACTTGATGCTAGCCAGCCACCTTCATCTCCTCGCTTTCCTTTGATTGGCTCTCCATCGGAAAACAAATACCGTTTTGTCTCTTGATTTTCAATGAGAAAACTATCACCACTTGGTATTATCTTCCAGATGGCACGATTGTAGTAATTGGCATCAGCGCCAACGACTTTAGGGCTTTCAAAGCCGCTTGATGCTAGCCAGCCACCTTCATCTCCTCGCTCTCCTTTGATTGGATCTCCTGTGGCAAATAAATAGCGTTTTGTCTCTTGGTTTTCAATGAAAACAGGTTTGTTTAATAGCTCATTCAGTTTTGCATCTGTACTAGCTGTTTCTACAGGTGCTGTCTTACCGTTAGTAGTAGTTGTTTTCGTGAAATTGCCGTTACTGTCGTATGCTAAACCTGATACAACATTTCCTTGAGTATCTAATAGTCTACCCTCATCTCCTGAATCTTTCCAAAGGGATACACCGCTACCGCAACTAAAGCCGCCTGACTCTGGATGTACCTCATTTGTATAAACCCGCACGCTCTGGCCTGGGGCTAATTTTGTTCCTTGGGGGAAAGTGAATGCTTTGTTGCGCCCTACCCCTGAAGCAATTTGCCAACCAGATACATCGATCGCTGTCTTTTCCTTATTGGTAATCTCAACGTATTCGTCAGATTGAGTTCTCTTGACCTGATTCTTGTAGACAATATTGGTAATTTCTATCTGGGGAATTTGCTGATTTGTCATAGTTTTTATTCAAAATTAATGGTAAAAGCCAACTCAGGACTAACGCATTCTATAAATTGCAATTTGGCGTAAATCCTTTTACTTATACTTAAGAGGGGCAAACATTAAGCTCAAAAAGAGCTATTTTTGTTTAACATTGAGCCTCTTTTGTGTGTTTGTTTCAGCTTTAGTCAATATGGTTTTACTTTTTGAATAAAAATGCAAGGACAGATAAGACAGTTAAGACAGTTAGCTGAAGATTTAAATAAACTTCATGAATGCTTGAATTCCTTCATAATAAATTCTTAAAAAAGAATACAGATATTCTGAATTCAAAACCCTGTTTGTCCGGAATTATAACCAGACTCGCAAAGAATAAAAATTTAGAGAAACTCACCTGGTATTTGTATAGCAGTAGGCAGATATGTTAGGACATTTTGAAAGGTTGAATGCCACGAATGGTAATACTTTTACCTCCTGCCACATCACAATTTATTAAAGCCAGCAGAACGACGATAAAGTAACCAGATAAACAGCGGCGAACCTAACAAGGCGGTGACCGAACCTACTGGAAGTTCTACTGCTCCTAATCTAGAGAGTAAGTCTGCAAAGGTTAGCAACCATGCACCTGCAAGGGCAGAAAGTGGCAAAACAAAGCGATGATCTGTACCCACGAGCAGCCGGACGCCGTGAGGGACGACAAGACCGACAAATCCAATTAAGCCGCCGATGCTGACAGCACTTGCAGCTAATAACGTGGCGACACCACCAATTAATAAGCGCGATCGCGTTAGCGAAAGCCCCAATCCCACGGCCAAATCGTCACCCAAAGCCAACACGTTCACCGATCGCGCCAACAAGCATCCTGCCACTAATGCAACGATAATATAAGGACTAGCAGTAAAAATTTCTTGCCAACCCCGTCCGTTGAGGCTACCAATCAACCAACTCAGCGCAATTTGAATTTGACCGTCTTCAGCTAAAAGCAGCAAGGTACTTTGCACGGCACCAAATAAAGAACTTACCGCCACTCCGCCTAAAATCAAACGCTCGACTGAAATTCCCGACGTCCCACGACCGAGTAAAATTACGATCGCCGAAGTCAAGATTGCACCTATCCAAGCCGCCAGAGGAATGGCGATCGGGAATATTTGCCAGACAATCGTTAAAATGACAATTAATCCCGCACCCGCCGAAATCCCGAGAATAAAAGGATCGGCAAGGCTATTGCGTAACATTCCTTGTAGCAGCGCTCCTGACATCCCCAAAGCTGCGCCAACAAGCACAGCCGCACAAATGCGCGGCAGACGCAAATCCCAGAGAATTGTCTGTTTAATCGGATCTCCTTGGCGAAGAATGGCTTGCCAAAACTCAGACATACTCAAAGGTACTGCTCCTTGGGAAAGCGATAGCGCTAGGGTAACCAGCAGCCCTACGCCAAAAAGCAAAACAGCCCAAAATACGCGGTATTCATCAAAGATTGTTTGAAATAGTCTTTTCATTAATTGAGGGGAGTAGGGAATAGGGAATGGGGAGATGGGGGAGCTGGTGCTGATACCTTTGGTTTTAATAGTATCAATGAAGGTAGCGATCGCAATTTTGATTTCAATGTTTAATTGCACCTCATATTGCATCTATCTGTGGGTTGATAATTTGGCGATCGATAACAATTGTGGTTCGGATAGAATTTATTTTCATTATCATGTAAGGTAGCAAAAACCGTAGGAATCGCTAAGCAAAACATCTATTTATTCAGAGGATATTTATTTAGTGCTTTGTGCAAATACTTTGATTTTCAAAATATTTAGTACTTATGTATAGATTTATTAGCAATTAATATAAAGATTATGCAAAGATATCTGTATACATACAAATATGTAAGTAAATATTCTATATTAATTTAGTAGAATATTAACTATTTGGAAGCCAAATATCCAAGGGCATCGCCCACAAAAAAGCATAAAGATTCTTTCTCTCATTTGTGTCAAGTGTTCCTGATTTTTAAACTAGTGCGGCTTAGGCATTGAACCAACCAAGCTATCAGCTTTTTGTTTGGCGCATTCCAGCTTGGCTTTTCAAGCCTTGTTCAGTAATGTCTACGCTAAATGTTTGCTAACACTAATATATGGAGGATGCTTGAAACAACTGTGAAACTAGTTGTTTTTGTGAATCTACACCCTCACAAATTTGTACAGCGCTTAAGACATAAATAGTCATATCATGTCCGGTTAAAGACCCATAGTTAAGGCTGACGCGGAGACACGGAGACGCGGGGACGCGGAGAGGTTTTTATTATGGGTGATTAGGCGGACATCATATCATAGATAGTTGGAAAAATACTACTTACAAGCAAATCCAAGGGGATTTGTGATTAAAAATTCGTAACCCTCCAAGGTGATATCAGGTATGCCGAAAGCATCATATTTCGGCGAATTTTTGCGCACTCCAACAGCACTAACAACGACTTGAGAACTTAATTTACTCCAAAAATCGATTCAGGTAGGAAAAAGTTATGTCAAATATCATTGGAACCAAGGCAAATGATACCCTAGTGGGTACTGACAGCGCTGACACGATTAATGGTAAAGCTGGCAACGATACCATCACAGGTAATCAAGGCGACGACTCTTTAACAGGTGGCGGTGGGAAGGATATATTTGTTTACGACTTGTATGACAATGACGGCATTGACACCATTACAGATTTCGGTGGCGTCGGTAAAGCAACAAACCCCACAGCAGAAGTCATTTCCGAAGTTGATACGATTAAATTCCAAGACGCTGGGCTGACTGCCCGAAATATGTTGCTCACCCAAAATGGTACAAACTTGGAAATCACTTTTGAAGGGAAACTTGCTCTAGCTGACACAAAAGTTATCCTGCAAAACTTTAAACTAGAAGACTTGGAAAACCTTAAAGCTTCTGGAACAAGACCAGCAATTGGTAATATTCTGTTTGATGAGGACACTAGCATTGTTGACAGTTTTAATGTTTTAGATGCGAACTCTACTGATACGAGCATTGGCATCAAGAATACAGTGACCTTTCTTAATGACCTGGACAATAATATTACGGGTTTAGACAACTCAAACGATGTGATTAATGGCCAGGGAGGTAATGACAAAATCGACGGCTTAGGCGGCGATGACTTGCTGCGGGGTGGTACTGGCAATAATACTCTCATTGGGGGTATTGGCAATGACACCCTCTATGCCTCTGGGTACTACCGAGATGAAATTGCAGGCTTTAACTATTACTATGTGTCTGGCAATAACAGCCTCAATGGAAATGCTGGTGATGATTACTTGAGTACTAATTTTTCAACTGGCAATAACACCCTCAACGGTGGTGCTGGTAGCGATACATTGTATACTCAGGGTTCAAAAGGCAATAACTTACTCTTTGGGGGCGATGGTAATGATATTCTTAACGCTTCTTACTTTGTTGGCGGAGACTTCAAATTAATTAGCTCCTCAGGCACTAACACCCTCAATGGTGGCGCTGGTGACGATACTTTACGTGCTGAGTCTTCAGAAGGCAATAGCTTCCTCTCTGGAGACGATGGCAATGATTATCTCTCCAGTTCTGGCTACGATGTATATAGATCTTACTATAGTTTTAGCTCCTCAGGCAATAGCACCCTCAACGGTGGCGTTGGTGACGACACATTGCTTGCTAGGTATTCAACAGGCAATAACCTACTCTCTGGGGGCGATGGCAATGATTACCTCTCCGTCTCTGGCGATTTCTTCGCAGTTACTAGTGGTTATTACAATTCCACCTCAGGTAATAACACCCTCAACGGTGGGGCTGGTAACGATACATTGCGTGCTGAGTATACAACAGGCAATAACTTACTTTCTAGTGGCGATGGCAATGATTCATTCTATGTAAGGACTTCATCTCCAGATATTGTCCTCTCTTCTTTTGCAACTCAAACGGTAGATGGGGGGAAGGGTGATGATTTATTGTCCGTTGATTACACAGATGCTACTGGAGCGATCGCAACGACATTCAATGCCACTACTAACATTGGAGAAATAACAGCAGGCAAATATCGGGTTAGCTATAAGAATATCGAAAGATTAAATATCGTAGATACAGTCTACGATGACAATATTGTGGGCAACAATGGCAACGATACGCTCTCCACGGGCAGTGGTGGCAAAGATACCATAGACGGAGGTAAGGGTGAAGATTTATTGAGAGTCAATTACAGCAATGCTCCTGGAGGAATCACTTCAACATTCAATGTCACTACTAATGTTGGCTCAGTTACAGAGGGTACATATCGGGTTAGCTACAAGAATATCGAAAGATTAAATGTCACAGGTACAGACTACAATGACAGCATTGTAGGCAGCAATGGCAACGATACGCTCTCCACAGGCTATGGTGGCAAAGATACCATAGACGGGGGTAAGGGTGACGATTTATTGTCCGTTGATTACATAGTAAATTACAGCAATAATCCACAAGGAATCACTTCGACATTCAGTTCCACTACAAACACCGGAGAAATTACAGAGGGCACATCTCGGGTTAGCTACAAGAATATCGAAAGATTACATATCTCAGGCAGAGAATACAATGACTACATTGTAGGTAGCAATGGCAACGATACGCTCGATGGGGGCTATTCTGGCAGTGATACGATTATTGGTGGTGCAGGTAATGATACCCTAATAGGCGGGAATGCTAATGATAAGCTTTATGGAGGAAGTGGTATTGATACCTTTGTTTTCAATAGTTTGAATGAAGGTGTTGATAGGATTTATGATTTCAACGCCACTAATGAAGTAATTCAGATATCAGTTGATTTTAGTGGCGGCTTATCAACAGGTGTACTCAAAGCTAGTCAATTTACAATCGGTACATCTGCAACCACTGGCGCGCAGAAATTTATTTATAACTCAACGACAGGTGCATTGTTCTTTGACTCTGATGGTAGTGCAGGTGCGTTCGGCAAAGTACAATTTGCACAACTATCTACTGGCTTGTCATTAACCAACAACAATTTTGTCGTTGTTTAAAGTTAATTCAAATGTAAGAATTCAGCACCCAGAAGTCACCAAGTCAGAATTAAGTATGGTTTCGATATTCATTCATCAAATCTTATTCTGATTTTTTAACTATTCTGGCTCCTGAATACTTACATTCAGGTCATAACTTTACAGCACCTTGAGAACTAAAAGTTACTCCAAAACATCGATTCAGTTAGGAAAAAGTTATGTCAAATATCATTGGAACTAAGTCAGATGATACCCTAATAGGCACTGACAGTAGCGACACAATTAATGGTAAAGCCGGGAATGATACCATCACAGGCCGCCTTGACAACGACACCCTGACTGGTGGTGGTGGCAAGGATAAATTTGTTTATAACTTGAGTGACGGCACTGATACTATTACTGATTTCGGTGGCATCGGTAAAGGAACAAATCCAACAGCAGCAGTTATTGCCGAAGTCGATACCATCAAATTCATTGGCAGTGGTTTGACTGTACGAAATTTGCTGCTCACCCAGAATGGCACAACCTTAGAAATTAGCTTTGAAGGAGTAGATGACGCGAAAATTATCCTGAAAAACTTCAAACTAGAAAACTTAGAGAACCTGAAAGCCTCTAGTAACAAACCAGCCATTGGCAATATTATCTTTGATGGAGAAAGTAGCATTACCGATAGTTTTAATGTTCTGGATGCCAACTCCACTGAAACAAGCATCGGCATCAAGAATACGGTAACTTTCCTCAATGACCTCGCTAACAACATTACAGGTTTAGACAACTCAAATGATGTGGTAAATGGTCAGGGGGGTAATGACAAAATCGATGGCAAAAGTGGCAACGACCTTTTGAGAGGTGGTACGGGGAATGATACTCTCATTGGTGGTATTGGTAATGACATACTGCGTGGTGATGCAGGCAATAACTCCCTTGTTGGTGGTAGCGGTGATGATAGTTTGACCGCTGACTTAACAGGCAATAACTTGCTAGATGGAGGCGATGGTAATGATTTTCTATCTGCCTCTGGCTTAGTGGATAGCTCAGGAGGCTTCATAGAAGTCGATCCCATCTTAGGTAACAACACCCTCAATGGTGGGGCTGGTAACGATACATTAGATGCTGGGTATTCAGCAGGGGACAACCTACTGCTGGGAGGTAATGGCAACGATGTGCTTTCTGTGTCTAGTTTCTACGTTAACGAACGTGGAGGCTATGTGACCTCTGGCAAGAATATCCTTGATGGTGGTGCTGGTTATGATACTTTGACAGCCAACTATTCAGAAGATAACAATTTGCTGGATGGTGGTGATGGCAATGATTTTCTTGGCGTTTCAAATAGTATCGGCAATAACACCCTCAATGGTGGCATTGGTAATGATAGTTTGATTGCCAACTATTCAGGAGGCAACAACGTACTCAATGGTAGCTATGGTAATGATTATCTCTCTGCCTCTGGGATACAGTCTGGCTTTAGAGGAACCGATCGCACTTACGGTAATAATACCCTCAATGGTGGAGCTGGTGATGATACTTTGAATATCAGCATTTCAGAAGGCGATAATTTGGTGTCTGGTGATGATGGCAACGATTATCTTTCGGCTTCTGGTTACACTTACGACATCCAAGGAGGTTTCCATACCACAGATGGTAATAACACCCTCAATGGTGGTGCTGGTAACGATTCTTTGAATTTTGATTATTCAACAGGAGATAACCTACTCAATGGTGGCGATGGTAACGATACGATCGCAGGTTCTGGTTACTATTACGATTTTGATAACCAGATGGATCGTAGGACATCTGGCAATAACACTCTCAACGGTGGTGCAGGTAGCGATCGCTTGATTGTTAACTCTTCATCAGGTGATAATTTACTCGATGGTGGGGATGGAAATGATACTCTCATCGCGCTTAATTCCATTGGTAAAAACACCCTCAAAGGTGGAAATGGTAATGATACCCTCACAGGTGGCAAAGGTAACGATCGCCTTTATGGAGGAAGTGGTATTGATACCTTTGTTTTCGATAGTTTCAATGAAGGTAGCGATCGCATTTTTGACTTTAACGCCACTAACGAAGTCATTCGAGTATCGGCTAGTGGTTTTGGTGGCGGCTTATCACTAGGCGTACTCAAAGCTAGTCAATTTACAATCGGTACATCTGCAACCACGGGCGCTCAGAGATTTATCTATAACTCGACTACAGGTGCATTGTTCTTTGACTCTGATGGTAGTGCGGGTGCGTTCAATAAAGTACAATTTGCACAACTATCTACTGGGCTATCATTAACCAACAGCAATTTTACTGTTGTTTAAAATTAATTAGAGACATTTGGTGAAAATGAATTTAGAGACGTAGCATTGCTACGTCTCTACAAGTATTTCGGGTAACGCAGAATTAATTTCTGGAGATGTCTTTTCCCTACACCCTACACCCAGCCTAAACAGAGAACTTTGTAATCTACTGACATTAGAAATCTTGATAATCTGGGGTGCTATTGTAGACACCCCACATTGCATCTATCTCTAAATCGGTAATTTTGATAACTGATATACTTTACCGAGAAGATATCTGCGTAGTGGTTTTAGCACTACTCAATTTTCAAATTGAAAGGTAAACGGGCATAAATTCCCTGTGGGTCGTTCATTTTTTGCAGAATTTGGATTTCTTGTTGCAATTTCTGGAATTCAGCATTCAGAGGATTAGATTTTTTGACTTGGGTTGGCTCAATTTCTAAAGTATTCTGTACCTCTTGAGTTGCTCGTCCAAAAAAGCGTTCTCCGAAGCTACTAAAACGAGGATATTCTTGTAATTCCCAATCTTCTCCTAGTTTGGCTTCTTTAACAGCAAAAGCGATCGCAGCATCTAAACCGCCAATATCATCCACTAAACCAATTTCCTTGGCCGCCACACCCGACCAAACTCGTCCTTGGGCAATTTCTGCAACTTTTTGTTCTGGGAGTTTCCGACCTTGAGAAACTTTGTTGAGAAACATATTATAAATTCGGTCAACGCTGCGTTGGTAAAGTGCTAACTCTTGGGGTGATTTCGGGCGGGAAACTGTTTGTACGTCTGCATAGCGTCCTGTTTTTACTGAATCCCAGGTAATACCATTGTCACTGGCCAATTTTTGTCCATTAAACAGTACCCCAAATACCCCAATTGAACCTGTAATTGTATTTGGTTGGGCAAAAATTTTGTTAGAGTCGCTAGCAATCCAATAACCACCAGAGGCGGCGGTATCGCCCATCGATACTACAACTGGTTTTTCTTGGCGAGTTAATTTCACTTCTCGCTGTATAACTTCGGCTGCGGTAGCGCTACCACCGGGGCTATTAATTCGCAGGACAACTGCTTTGATATCTTTATCTTGCCGCAGTCTGTTAAAGATTTTCGCAAAGCGATCGCCTCCTATTTCGCCATCTTCCCCTCTACCATCGACAATCTCGCCTTCAGCATAAACAACGGCAATTTTATTTTTTGAGTCGCGTTCTACACCCAAAGACTTACCGGAAACTTGGGCGTAATCATTCAAGTTAATTTGCCGGAATGTTTTGTCTTCTTTGTCGCTACTTGTTAGCTTTTTCAGGTCAGCTACCACTTCATCGGGGTATGCTACTTGGTCTACCAAACCGCTGCTTTTTGCTTGTGTTGCTTCTAACACAGCTTGTTCGTCTGCGATCGCCTGTAATTTTTCTGGTTGAATTTTCCGACTCGCAGCCACAACATTGCGCCATTCTCCCCAGACATCATCCAATAATTTCTGAGTTTGTTCGCGGTTTTCTGGACTCAACTTTGTCAGGATTAACGGTTCAACAGCTCCCTTAAATTTGCCCACCCGCACAATTTGCACCCCAATACCATACTTCTGGAATGCTCCCGTTAAAAACATCATCTGTGAACTCAAACCGTTAACTTCCATCAACCCTAAGGGATTAAGGATGATGGAATTTGCTGCCGAACTGAGATAATATTCCTTTTCGCTCCAATTACTGCCATAAGCGACAATCTTTTTCCCACTAGCGCGAAATTGCTCTAGAGCTTCGCGGATTTCCTTCAAAGAAGCATAACCGATACCAGTAGTGTCACTTGTGCGGCTCCCATCCAGATAGATACCTACAATTCGCGGATCGCGTCTAGCCTTGTCCAAGGTTTCCATAATTTTGCGCAGTGTCATTCTCTCTTCGCCCACATTTGAGAGTGCGTTCTGAAAGAATTCGCCAGAATTAGGTTCGCCATCACTAATTTTCATCGACAAATCAAAAACCAACATTGACTTATCTTTGACTTGCGGCCCGGTATCTTTAGAGGAGGTAGCAGCCAACAGCAAGAAAAACAGTCCGCTGGTTCCCAGACCGGCGAAAATAATTAGTCCTAGTAAGCTGCCAATTAAACTAGCAAGAGTTTGTTTAATAAAGTTAGTCATATTTTATAAATCTATTTGCGACTTGTTAATTCATTCTTATAAGTAGCATTTAAGTAGCAGCTTGTCTTGTCCGGCATCAAAAATCAGGGTACTCAGCATCAACTAGGTTGCGACGCCACAAGTAATACAGCTAGTAATAGCCCATGTGCTGAAGGTATGCTGACAAGCATCAGGTCTAAGTGCATTTAATGGCAGCCCCACCAGTTGTCCCCCAAAAATTATTGATTATACCAAGTTGCAATCAAATGTAGTATTTTTCCCCCTGCTTCCCCAAACTAATATTTTTGAACGCAACTCGGTATCGCCATCTTTCTACCACTCTACGTATAAAATGTTGTCCATCCACGGCAGTTTAATAACGCGTATACTCCAAGGAATTTTATCTAACAAAACATCGTAAGTTTCACGTTCAACCTGTAGCAGCCATCCATTATCATGAACTCTCAAAATACCGTTTCTCTGCAAAAAAGCTTTTCTAAACCCTTCTACAGATGTTTTTTTTAAAATCGGCCACTTTTGAATCACAGCAGATAACAAATTTTCACATTCTACTATTTCGCTTGCAGTAATTTCTAAATTGGCGTCTATAGGTTCTAATAAATCTATGCCGCAAAGTATTTTGTTTAAGGGTAAAATATGTTCTGGTGATTCTATTGAAGTATCAGCTAAATACTGAAGTAAAAGGCTTGCTCGTTTCCTAGATATGATGTTAATAAAATTATTTTCTTGTACGAGTCCTATTTTGACAAAAAAACGATTTATAAATGGCCATAACAAAATTAATCCGGCATTGTAAATATAAAATTCATTACAATCGCTAAAAGTATTGATAGTATTTGTAATTGTAATTTGTTGGGAATTACTTTCTTGTTTAACTTTAATTTTCAGAGTTTGAGTAATTTGCAAAAGTTGATTCAAATGTGTTGTTATATGGTAGGGTTGGCTCTGTGGTAGAACAGAATTTTTTATCTCACTGAGTAATATTTGAATCTCATGCTTAAGTTGATTGATTTGCTGTGTATATTGCAGTGATATCTGGCGATTGAGGCTTAGTTTTTGTAACTCACTTAATAATAGCTTTGCTTGTTGGTATTCTCTAACAATCTGTGTATCTTCGCTAGGTTTTTGGATTAACGTTAATATTTCTGGAAGGTTACTGTTAAAGTGATTTCCTTGTTTGATTAGATAGTCAATTTTGGCAACAAGGCTGTTTATAAGCTCAGAATAGTTAATTGCATTACTTGTAGCAATGTGTAATAAATTTGCTTGGATTAATTTAAGTTTATTTAGTTGAATATTAGTCTCTGAGACTAGGCTGACAAATATTCCTTGCCATTTCTCCAATCTCAATTTTGCTTCTGGAATATTTCTAGTCTGCTCTAACCGTTGAAAAATAAGCTTTGTGTCTGTATTGTAGTCTGCAATAAACTGGACTAAATCAGCAGTAAATAATTTTACTATTTTCAGGAGGATTTCATCAGAAAATTGGTAAATAAGGCGCTGCAATTGGTTGATATCTTTAAAATTTTGCTCGAGAAGAGATTTAATTTTATTTGGGGAATTTGCTATGAGGCGATCGCAACATTCTTCTAACTCTTGTTTGCTTAATTTTTTACTCCACCAAGGTAGCATACCTGTTTGAATAAAGTAGCTAAAAATCTCTAATTCTAAAGCTTTTTTATCGGCGGTTTCTGCTACTCTGGGTTGATGGCGATCGGATAGTTTTTCATTCCAAGTTACATCCACAGAGTTGACTTGATTCTCTCGTTGATTTTTCGCTTTCTCTGCACCTGTTTCACTAGACAAAACCGCTGTTTTAAGAACCAGCTTTGAAGATTCGTGTAAGTTAGTGTTAGATTGCGTATGTCCTGACAATATAGAAGTTGATATATGAATTGTTTCTGGTAATTGTTGCCGAAATTTTTCTATGAATTTATTAATAAATTCATCTTCAAGATTATTAATATCAATATTTCCTAAATTAAGTTCTAATGTATTAATTCTGTATATTATCTCTGCACTGCTGAACTCACTCAACACGCGATCGATGAGACCAATAATTTTATAGCGATATATTCTGCTTAATTCATTTTGCAGTTCAAAAGCACCTTCTTGCGAACTCAAATTAAGTTCTATAACCTGTTTTTTAATCAAATGTCGTTGTTGATTCACTTGCAAAAGCTTTAATTAACTCACTACAAAATCAGTACCGATAGTCATATATCCAAGAACGCTAAATTCTCTTATCTCAACACTAGCAATTTTCAAGGCTTTAATCAGGTTATTACTTGTACTCTTAATATCCTCAGGTGAAGCATCTTTATTGACAATTGTGTTCAACCAATAAGTATAAGACCTCTCAAAATCTTGCATTTCCGATTTATCTAGCCAGTAGTAATAAGGAGTTATGTGTGCGGGTATTTCTGCACTGATAATGTTATAAATTAGTTTTCTAAAGTTTTCATTTTGAAACCTCCAGTTAGGGAATACAAAACTAATTTGGAAAGAGTAAGGATCTAGGGGTCGGTTTACTTCTACCCATTGTCCTTGTTCTGATTTTGTAAATCCCGTTTCTATTTCTATATCGAATGTATCTTGTTGAACATTGGTAATGAAATAAATTCCATTATAATTATCTGTGTCAAATATTTCTATTTGCTCGTTGTTATCGAGTCCGTGTTGCTGAGAAACGCAAGTTACTATTTTGTTTGAAACTGTGCTGGCTTTAAATTCCGAAATTTGATGACCAAAATTTAAAAAATTAGGGTTTTGCTCGGAATTTTGGTTGCTATAAGGACGAAGTAAAATATGCTCGACTATATGGAATCCTTCAGTTTGATTCGATTCATCAGAGAGAGCTAAAGTTTGCCGCTTGTAGGGAATCCCGATTAAACTGCAAATTCTTTTTTTGAGTCCCGATACGTTGTCTGTATCCCAAACTTGACTAGAATCAGTGTAATTAAATGCTTTACCTCTTTCGGCACTAATTTGAGGATAGTTTTGTAAAAAAGTAACTTTATTATTAATTAGCTTTTCTTCCAGGGTTGAGTTATATAAAAGTAAAGAATAATCTGTAAATTTTTCACAATACTGTGCTATTAAATAATTCAGAAAACGGTTTTTTCTTTCTAAATCGGTGTCATTCCATTGAACTGCTGAGGAATTATTATCAATCTTTAAGAGTTCGGCTGCACCTGGAATCTGAGAGATATCTTGAGAGAAGTAAGTTATCTTATTATTATTTTGAAAATCGAATAAATCTTTAGCGCGTTCTAATTGAGCAAAGTAGTTAGCTAAAAGGCGATCGAAAAACATTAAATACGCTTGCAGCTGCTTCGCTTGAGCTTTGCGTAAAGGAGAAGCGGAAGCAGGTAAACCTAATTCTCCAATACCGTAATTAGCAGGAAAATCGTTTTGGATTGATTCATATTCAGATAATTCTCGATATTGTCCTTGAGGGATGGGGATATCTTTTATTTGTGTAGTCGATCCAGATTTTGTATTTTGCTGTTGTAATAATTCTAAATAAATTTTGGCTTTAGCCAGGTTCAAATTACACGGAATTTGTCCTTTATAAAAAGTAATATTATTTGCCAGGCTCTCTATATCTTTGAGTTGGGGTGTTAGATTGCGATCTAATGCTAAAGCCCATTCTTCTAATTCTGATGAATTGTTGCTTGAAATACTAATATTTCTAACTGTTTTTGTTCCTGGAATATCTAAAATAATTTTAATCAAATCAGAACTATGGAGTTCATCTTTTTTATTGAAACTCTCAATTTTTTCGTCATCAAGGAAGCCGTGCTCCAGCGGAAAACCATCAAAAATTTCTTCAGGAGTTTTACCTCGGTCTAATAGTTCTTTTAAAGTGAAGAACTGTAAGTTAGGAGAAATAAAATTATCTAAACCAAAATATATCTTTGCCATTAATTCATTGACATCAAAGCCTTCTTCTACTTCTATCTCAGTTTTGATGGTAATTTCTTCAATGGATAGTATTTCGATTGAAGCAAAATCTTCACAAAGGTTACGATGTTGATTAAGTTTAGTTTTTATTTTTTCTAATAAACTGGCTTCATCAGATATATTCTTTTCTTTTTCAACCATTACCCGATAAAGCCCATTTAAATTGATTTCTTCAGTGAAATCAGAAGCTTTAAAACTTAATGTATGAAGAATTAAATCGTAATAAATGGGAAGTTGTGGATTCTTGATGGGTTCTAACCAAGCATTTTTAACACCATCAATATCAATTAATAGTTTCCGATAATCATTAATTGTGAGGGGATTAACAGTGAGAATTTCTCTGGCTGTGAAAAACTGTTTTCTGTTTTCTTCAGGAGAAGGTGCAAGCAAATCTTTCATCTCGAAGTCAAGCCGATAGCTTAAATCCGTGATGGCATAGCAGAGCTGTTCTAGGATAGCGATCCCAGGATCGTGGGTATTGTAATCTGTCCACAGTTTCCCTGCTAGGCGTTCAATGTGCTTTATACCTTCTTGTCGCAACAAAGCAAAATTCATCCCAGGATGTTCTGGGAGACTACTGGAGATAGTCAAGTGTTCAGTCATAGTAATTATATAGTTTTGGCTAGCGATTTAACTCCCTGTTTCCTCTGTTTCTAAAACCTCTTCAGATGCAGCAGCATTATTTTTCGTTAGTTCTTCTTCTAATACTTGAATCGCTCCTTGAATGCGGAGTAAAGTTTCCCGGACGTTTACTTGTTTGGCTTCTAAATCTGCGAGGACTTTTTGTCCTGATGCAAATTCGGATTTGAGTTGTGCAAGGCGTTGTTCGAGTTGTTTTTTCATATTTTTTAATTTTTATATCTTAATATTACTTAAATTACTCAATTTTTGAATCTGATTTTTGAGTTCATTAAGTTCATCATTCATATCAGTTTTGATTTTTGCAAGTTGCCAATCTATTTCAGTTTTAAACTCTTTTAATCCTCCTATTGCTAATATGCCAAACTCAGAATATTTTAACGTTAGCGTTGTTTCACTACTTTCTTGATTTTTTATTTCGCCAACTATAGATGGAAATAAAGGCTGAACATCTTGTGCTATGAAACCAATTTTTTTAGTTTGAGCATCAGGATTATCTTTCCAATGATAATTTTTGACATCTAATTGCATTAAACGGCTCAAGATATTACCTTCATTTTCGATATTTGTTTTTAATCGGACATCAGAGACAGAATCCCAATTATTGTCACCATCCCATTTGATTACTCTATTGCTATTAGCTTTACCTTGAAATGAGTTCAATACTTTAAATAGTAAGCCGTCGCCATCTACGTACATTGTCAATTCATTCACATTAGTCTTGAGTTTTAAATCGCCATTCACCTCTAACTTTGCACCAGGACTCGTTGTCCCAATACCCACATTGCCATCTTTTGTGATGTTTAATACGTCACCTCCTCCTGCTGTCCACAAGCTCAATCGTCCACCAGGCCGATTGGTAATTTCTACCCGATTATCAAATCCTTCTTTGCTTGAAAGTCGTAAGTAAGCTTCTTTGCCGCTTGATTCAAATAAGCCTACTGCGTCTGATGCTAGAACATGAAACTTATGGCTTGGAGCCGCCGTGCCAATCCCGACATTGCTATCTTTGATGACCATCTGTACTGTTCCTTTATCACCAGGGCTTAGTTCAGTGTCATTATGAGCGCCACCTTTGTACCAAGCAAAGTTCTTGTCAGTGCGGAAATATTGAGTGGAATTTTGTATGCCAATGCCATAATTTTCATTCCACAAGTTAATCATCTGTCTTATAGATGCACCAAAACGAAGACTTTCTGTTACTGATAAACTTCCTGAAATAGTACCAGTAGTAATTTTATCGGCTGATAAATTAGGAATGCGGTCAACAGTTAATATTCCAGAAGTAATTTTATCGGCTGATAAGTTAGGAATGCGGTCAACAGCTAATATTCCAGAAGTAATTTTATCGGCTGATAAGTTAGGAATGCGGTCAACAGTTAATATTCCAGAAGTAATTTTGTCAGCTGATAAGTTAGGAATGCGGTCAACAGTTAATATTCCAGAAGTAATTTTATTAGTTGATAAGTTAGGAATGCGGTCAACAGCTAATACTCCAGAAGTGATTTTATCAGTTGATAAGCTAGGAATGCGGTCAACGCTTAATATTCCAGAAGTAATTTTGTCAGCTGATAAGTTAGGAATCCGGTCAACAGTTAATATTCCAGAAGTAATATTTGCTGTATCGATTTTACCCGTAATTGCGCCAGTAACTTTTAAATCGCCATTAACTTCTAACTTCGCTCCTGGAGTCGTCGTCCCAATTCCCACATTCCCAGTAGTGCTGGTAATAAAAAGCTTACTACCTCCAGAATTAGAGATATTTAAACCTATTTTGTCCTTATCAGGCTTTTGATTAATACTCCAGGTTTTTGTATCAGCTGCATAAAAATCTAATAATTTTTCATCCGTACCTTGTGCCGTAATCTTGAGGGGAGTATCTGTCCCAGACAACTTTTCTATGCCATCATCTTTAATATTGAGGGTGGATTCAATAAAATCAGCAAAATCCTGTTGAGAAGGCTTTGTTCCTGTTTTAAATAATCCTTGCAGTTCAGTTCTACTCTTTTGAGCCACAATCTTTACTCCTTTTAACTAACTTTTAACTAACAATAAAATCAATACCAACAATCATGTAACCAATCCCCTCAAAATCCTCCTCATCATAATTTTTTGTACCAATTAGGTCGATAATATGTTCGGGTGCAGAAACCAAAATCGAATCTAAGTGTTGTACTTGGGCGAGATTAGATTGGTTTATTCGATAATAAGTATCTAACTTGCCTTGAGAACCAGCTTTGATACCAATTTGCTCAATTAATTTGAGATTGGCAACATAATCAATGTATGGTCTGTTCTCAATAAAATGGATGAGTGAGGAACTGTGAATTGAACTTCCAAAGGTAATGTCTGCTTGCTCTTCATAGGCCCACGGAGACAAAAAGCGTTTAATATCTTCGTTGAGTTGATTGATATAGTAACCCTGTTCGTATCCGTCACGAAAACGAATAGCCACTCTATATTTAATGCGTTCGTAGCGGGGATTTTTCACTACAACTTGTACAAATGGGGAAGTATATTTTTGTAGATATACTTCGATTTCCTTGAGTAAATACAAAGGTGCTTTGGGTTCGAGGGGAAAGAACGGTGCAGTATTAGAAATATCTGGAACTACTACTACTGTCACTTTTGCAGCAGCCGGATTATTTGAGCCAGCAGCAGAAGTAATACATTTGACTTTATAGATTTGGGGGAAATGTTCCAGTACTAGACGTTCGTAATCCCAAGGAGTTATCGCCCTTTGTTTATGGCGGAGTCGTTCGCTTACCCGCGTAGTAAAAGCGCGGTTATCTTCTTTTGGTTTGCCACCAAATGATGTATAAGGCTGTTGTACTGTTTTGATGGCGGGATCTCGCGTGACAAATCCTTGAATGGAATTAGCTGCCAGAGGTTTACTGAAATGCTCGGCTGCATTACCCCGATTGATAAAAGTGGCTCTAACTGCTTGAGTTTTGATGTCCAAAGTATCAGGAATGGCGGTGGTATTTTCCTTGGCAGTAGCTCGTAACCAATGTAAACCACTGGGTAACAAGTTATGCTCGGTAGAAGCTTTGTCTGGAATACTCAAGCGAATAATTCCCGGATCTACTAAGCCGTTAGTACTGTCAGAAAGTATCTCTGTATCTTGAAATTCTCGCCAATTATTACCACTCAAGTAACTCCAGCGAATTTGTGGCGGAGCTAGTTCGCCATTGCCACTTCCCGCGATCGCTTGGAAGAGAATGGAAATGTTTTGCGGTGGTTGGAGATTGCGGATACCTATGTATAAACTGCCTTCTTCTTGATATTGAGGTAAAAGATAATATTCGTTATTTGTGGAGTTATCGCGATCGCAATTTTGAATATCTGCATAACCAAAGGGATGAAGATGGAAGATTTGACTGGTTTCAGTATTCGTTGAGGAGGCTTGTAAGTCAACTTCCACTGAAGCAGTATAGTCGAGGGAAATAGTTTTAATTTGAGGGGTGTAGGGAGGATAAACTGTGAGATTTTTCTTCTCATCCGTTGCCAAAGCAACCTTATTTAATACTATTGGATATAGATTATGTGCAAAGTCAGGACTTTCTAATTCGAGTTTGAAATATCTACTTTGTTCAAAAGGATCGTCTGTATCGGTTTCTACAGTAAAAGTGTTGAGAGCATAGTCAGAAATATTAAATTGATATTTGAGATTAATGGAATTAATTAAATTGCTCCCATCCTGAGAGAAAATAGATTTAGAAGTTTCAATATTCACCCAGCTTCTATTATTCAGAATTTTCAAACTAGCTTGAAAGCTGCTATTATCGACTTTTGTAATTACCCCGGTATCCGAATAAGCCTTGTAGTATTCTCCAAAGTTTTTAGGCAGTCCCATCCACTGTATTTTGATGGCCAGACTATCTAATTTTTTGTAACTAATTTCTGTATTGGCAAAGTAAAAACTCGAACCTGCTTTGGGATTATTACCAAAGGGTTGAAAAGGAGTTTTAATATTTAGAAGTGAGTCATCATTCCGCAATTGTAGTTGTTGAAGATTTTCCACCTTAACTTTGAGGTTGACTTTTTTTAAAATTACCGATTGAAATTCTTGATAATAAATTGTTTCTTCTTGAGGCTCTTCTAATTCTGATATTTGTTTCAATAGAATTTTGATTAATGGATAGGAAGTAGTAATAGAATAATCTGACTCTTCAGCTTTTGGTGGCAAAATAGCAGGTAAAGCAGCATCGAGAGTTAAATTAAACTGTAAGCTATTGAGGTAAACAGCAGAAGTTTCGTATAATTTAATTTTGTCATTACTAACAAACCCTTGAGGAAATTTTCCCGTACCAATTTGCTGTATACTAGCTTTTTTATTTGTTAGTATTTCTGTAATTTCAAATATTTTACTATCATTCCAAATAAGAATTTGCCCTAGATTTTTGGAACTAAATGTATCGTTATTAGCCGTCAAAAACACACTTGTAAATTGACCATTTTGAGGAGTATCTAAAGATATTTCGGAATTATTATAGGATTTAATTGATTCTTCTAGAATAAAATCGCCAATTTCATAATTAAATGATTGAGGTTGTATCCATTGGTTTTCGCTACTCAAATAAATTTCAAAAGGTTGAATATTAGCAGTTAGTATCTTTTGGAAATTATCTCGATTCAACGTTTTTCCTTCAGATGCAAAGGTAAGTGTAAGAGTACGCTTACCTTCTGCCAACAAAAATATAGGAGAAGTCACTGCAAAACCGAGAGAGTTTTGTACAGTTGGAGTAATATTGCCAAAAGTTTTAAAACGTTGCGATTTAGTTGTTTGTCCCTGTTTTATATCAACTGGAGAACTGGGATAAATATTTTTAATTTCAGTTTTGCCAATAGGAGGATAAATAAAATTTCTTTTCTTGGTTTGTGCTTTTTCAACGAGGCGATAAACTTCTTCCCAGTTAGGATTTACCGTCGTAGCTTGGATTTCCATAATCTTGCGGAAATCTTCGACGCTCATATAAAGCTTTTCTTTGATATAGGTAATAACTGATTGTTGGGTAATATTATCAAATATCTGCATGAGAGTTTGATAATTATTTGGCATTTCCGGTAAATAATCGCCAGGATTAGGACTACCGAGAGCCAAATTCATCATTTTGTCAAAGCCAGATTTTTCTCGTTCTTGCTTTAAAGTATTACGCCTAGTAAAAGTGATTTTTTTTCTGTAGGCTTTTTCTACTATCTTATAAACTTCTTGCCATTCTAATTCTGTAGGTTTTTTAACGTTGGGATTAACCTGATTGATTTGGCGATCGTGTATATCAAAACAATATTGAAAATTTTCTACTGTATCAAAGAATAGCTGATTTTCAATATAAATTTTTGCTTCTTGAGAGATTTGTTGAGTATTTTTAATTGGTTGATAAATACGTTGTTTGAGATAATTAATATCAACAGCATCGCCGTTAAAATCGGGAAAACTATCTCCTTGATTTGGGCTACCGATCGCCCAGCGGAGCATATTTTCAAAACTGAGATCGCTTTTATCGTCTTGCTGATGAATATCTTCTAAACTAATGTATTGTTTTTCTAAAAATAAAGTTTTAACGCTGGCTATTTGAGCTTGATTAACGATGATATCTTCATCAGTAGCATAATTGAGATTAAGACCTTGAGTATCTTCACCTGCATCCAGTAAAGTACCCTTTTGAATGAGATGCGTGTCTTCTCCTGAAACTAACTCAAAAATGACATTAATTTTATCTGCAACTTCGGCTTTTGTCTTTAACTTCAATACCTCTTGATAATAAAAATCCAGATATCTTTGAGTGAGTCCTCTAAACTGTTGCTGAGGATAACGCAATAATTGTAAAAATGTAAATAATAAAACTAAATGAGGTTGAGATAATTGTCTGAGTGCTGATTCATCATCGGCAAAGCTTTCGGGATTATTAATATAAGCAACCATCTGCTTTACATCTCCCGCAAAGAAAGGCGACCAATCACCATTTATAGTATTGGACTCATCGTAATAATTGAGTTTTGTAGCATATTCTTGTACGAAAGTGAGTAAATCTGATAAGTCGCGCTCATCGACTGCAACATAATCTGGTTTTAGTTCTCTGAGTAAGCGATCGCGTTGACTAACACCATCTCGAAAAATCCGATATTTAATTTGCTTATTTGTATTCATAAGAGTATTTTAATTTTTAGCTTTAACTAATAGGCGGTATATTTACCTTGCACTAATGGAGTTCAGAAGAGCGATCGCAATTATAAATATAGGTTGGGTTTCAGTTTGTTAAACCCAACAGTAAATAACGCAATTAATGGTTACAGCAGGCTTGGTTGGGTATCTAAAAAATCGGCGATCGCACTACCAGTTTGCTAACTCATTTTGGAGTCGCCGTGTGTTTTGGTAATAGCGTGTATCCCTAGCTGAATCCGCTACAGTACGGGCATTGAGAGCAGCCAATAGATTGCTCATATATGTTGCTATAGCAACCCATTGATTATGGGGAAAACGGTCTGTAGTTAAATTTAAAGTGTTGATTAAAAGCTCGGACGGAATCATGTTACGCAGCTCGAAAATAGCACCTTCCCTCTGTGTAGCAGCGTGACGATGATAGTCACCAGCCCTTGCACCCGTTGGATCTACTCCTTCCGGATGGCGGAACTGCCGAAAACCGCCCAAGTGTCCAGTTATTCCATCTGGCTGACCCTTCAGTACATTTATGATAAACTGACGACACGAAACGTCGAATGGTGCTGGCAAAAATGGCGGAATGTCATCGTCTTCTTTGTTAAACACTGCCATGTCGCCCTCTCGGCCTGTCTCCGCCAGAATTGCAGCAATCAGAGGACGTCGGAGTTGTCTGGTCGCCACTAGTGTCTGTTCCGCTGGTGGAACGAGTTCATTAAAAATAACAGCTCCTAGATCGTTGCGAGATAGAAGGGGCACAATATTTTTATCCAATCCCCATTCACCTTGATACAACGAATATTTACCCATCATTAGATACTGACAGATGAGCGTAATCAAGCCACGCAGATGAGTTACATTCCCGTCCCATCCTGCTACACTAGCCATACGATTACGAATGATGTTCTGCGCTACCCTGGGTGCCCGAGCGATTTCAGTTTTGGCACGCCGTGGTATATGCTGACTAACCGGATCGGATGCGTGCTTCAATTCAAACAAATTTTGTGGACTCAGCGTACCAACGGTACTCTTGAAAAATGAAGCAATTTGGGCAAGATCGATTGCCATCGTGGACTGTATGCTAGCATTAGTCGTCTGGTTGGGCTGTTGAGGATTGCCTACATGGATTTGCGGATTGGTCACATTGTTGACTCCAGTGACGCCGCTGAGTAAGACGCGATCGGCGAAATTGTGAGTGGCAGTCTCTATCGCTATGGCAAGATTCACCGCATCTGTCATGGCTCCGATAATATTTGCCCTTCCTGCAAGTGTTTCTGGTTCAAATCCAGCTCCTCCTGGTGTCACTATTTCTAGAATTGAAGCATACCGATCCTTACCCATACCTTCTTGAGGTTGAAACCTCGGATGAGCCGCGTTCCACGGGTTTATAACACCAAGACCACCAGGCTGCCGATAATGGCGCACCATACCACCAGGTGCCGCTGGATTATTCCTCCACATTGTTTGCTGCGCCAGAACCTCTGCATCTAGAGCATTTATCTGCACATGAGCTGCGTTGTAGCGAGTAGTGCGGTCAGTGTTACTAAACAGATGTCCAAATCGAGTATTGGCATTTGGATTAAGAGCTTGCCAACGATCTATTTGAGTCTTTACACCCAACAGAACCAGTTGTGCGTCAGTCGTTTCATAATTATCATAAAGCGTTTGATAATTATAGTTCTGCAAAATATTGTCAATTTGTACAATAGGTCTATTATCTGGGTTACGTGTTCTGGTTCTATCAATACCGACTGTAGCATTTGACCAATTAGCCCAATTGAGAAGGTTGACAGCCGCACCTGCGCGAGGATCTACTCCAACCACACCCCCCGGAAAATCCAGCTTGGTTTCTGTTCCTACAGGTGTATCATAAGCTCTTAAATCTAAAGGCCCGCGTCCACCACCGATTAATGCTGGCCCCATACCAGGGATTGAGAAATTTGCTAGTCGGGCTGGTGTCGGCGTAGCAGCAGCTACAGCTGGCCCGTGATCTACAGTCATTTCAACATTATGAACGCCAGCAGTGCCCAAATCGACTTTCTCAGGTATGGGGCGTCCATTGATATCTACAAGCACTAGCATTTCGATTTCAAATCCAAGTCTTGGTTGGATAACGGTCTTGGACAATGAACTGGAGTTATTATGAACCTCTACACTCTTTGCCGTTTGATTTTGAGATGCTTTCACTCCCATTACGTCTGCTTCACGCTCCAAAACAGAGTCAGCGTTTAGTGCGTTTCCTCGCATTTGCATTGTTGGTTTTACCCTTCCCTGCATCTGCTGGACAACGTGCCATGCTTCATGGGGTAAATGTTTCTCTTGTCCGGGCGCGACATGAATCTCTGTCCCTTGAGTGTAAGCTAATGCCTGTAATTGGGCTGGTTTTGGTGAATTATAATGAACCTTGACACCATCAAGGGAATATCCCGATAGATTTTCTACTCCTGTTTTTAGAGCATCGGGTAATCCTGTTTGATTAGGACTACCTGCTTCCTGCTTTTGGACAACTTCAGACTGTGGCGAACTTATTCGAGGTGGCGCTTTTAGCTGGGTGACTGAGGCGATGTTAGGTTCCCTTTCGTGGCGTTTAGGTGCTTGTAATTGCCCTTTTGTTATATGATTTGGTGGCGATAAAGAGTTTGAGGTTAAGAGGTTATTCATTACATTAGCGATCGCTTCCCCTGGCTGCGGTTGGCGGTAGTCGGATAAGTCAGTTGTAGCTGTCGGTGCTGTAACATTTTGACCGAGCTGGGGAAATTTAGCTGGCTCAAAAATGCTCTTTTTTTGACCGATATTTGCTAATTGTTTTGATGAGACTTGTTGCTTACCGACATTTGCCATAACGCCATACCTCTTTTATTTTCAGGTCTGCTTTATTTAAAATTCCCCCATTTATTAAGAAACCATCAAACCATTTGGGCTTCATTAATGTAAAAAGGATAAACCAGATTAAATCGGGAATTAGTCACTCGCACAGTATAAGTAACGCTGATGAGCAATAAACCTTCTTCTTCGCTTTCATCAATATTAATATCGTCTACATCAATACGCGGTTCGTGATATAAAAGAGCGTCAGAAATCGTACCTTTAATACTAGTAATTAAACCTTGACTAATTTCCTCAAAAAGAAACTGACTTAATTCGCAACCAAAATCAGGCTGCATAATCCTTTCTGCTGGACGAGTTGAGAGGATAATTTCCAGACTTTGGACAATATCTTCTTCATCCGAAACCATCTCTACTGTTCCAGTATCTTGGTTAAATGTGGGAGGAAAACTCCATCCTGTTCCTAAAAAAGAGTTATTTATTTCCATAATTTATTTTTATATCAAGATATTAATTAATATTTACTTGTTTACCTTTAATACTTATATTTTTACCTTCAATTACAATATTTTTAGTCGATTTAATCTTAAATCCAGTATTGTCCATAATCATAGTATTACCATTTTCATCGACTAAGCTAATACCTTTATCCTTTTCCGATAACTTTAAAGTATTGCCCTTCGGTGTATTAAGTTCAATTAACTTATTTTTATCGTCAAACAGTATTTTTAGCGATTTTTTAGTAACAATCCCTTTTTTATGATTTTCTTCGGTTACTGTAACACCAGGGGGTAAAGCATTTTTCTCACTATGCACTGCGCCTAGAATTATCGCTTGTCTAGGATCGTCATTGATAAAGCCGAGAATGACCTCATCGCCTAATTCTGGTCTAAAGAAAATCCCTCTTTCATTCCCAGCGTCTAAAGAAGCTAATCTAGCCCAAATAATACCATCTTTTTCAATTGAAGGAATTCTGACTCTGACCCTAAATTGTTTATCTTTATCATCTTCATACTTATCAACAATCCCAATTTGTAAACCATTAATTGCCGGAACTAATCCTGCTGCTGGAGTATCGATAATATTATGATTTTGTTGAGTAAAAAAATCACCAGATAAGCCAAATTGTACGTCTGTTTGCCAGCCTTGCTCGTTAACTTGATGGCGAATTGCCGTTACTAGTGTGTTACCATTGAAGCGTTTGCCGACACCTGCAATTTCCATAACTTCTCCTGGTTTAATATCAGCGAATCCAGGAATTTTGAGGCGACCTTGAAACATTGATAAACGGCTTTTAAGTAATTTTGCATCAGCCCAAGCTTGTATTTCTTGGCTATCTAATTGACCCGAAGCAATCAATTGGTAGTTGTCTGCACCAATAGTTTTTGCTAATTCTTCTGCTTTTAAATTCCCCTGACTGAGAGAGACATTTTTGGCTTTTTGTAGCGGTGATATACTTTGTGCTTTCACATCCCAAGCTGTACTTTCTACAGATGCATACTGATGGCGAATATCAGCTGACATTTCAAATTCATAAATATCGCTGATGCCGTATTCAAAGGTATGTTTTGGTAACCCGGTGAGATTAGGTGCTTCTACAGTAATTTTGCCATCATCAGCTAAAACCCACTGGCCATTGACATCCGCACGAGATACAATAAAATCCCAGTCCGTGCAGTAATATTGCACCATTTCTTTATGCTTTGCTTTAGTTGCAGCAATAGAAGTAACTGGCAATTTCCAAGTATCGATAATCTTGCTGATAATTTGTTGGTCTGTTAAATCTCGAAACACAGCACTTTTTCTTTGATTGGTTAGTTTAATTGCTGCGTCTTTTAAGTCAACAGTTAGTAGCGAACCATATCTATCTACTTGCAGGGAATGTTTAACTACGATACCTACAAAAACTGTGGCTTCGTTTTGTGGTTCGCCTTCATAGCGAAGCTTGATTTCGATTTCTTTACCAGGTTGAAAAAAGTCAGTATTGCTAATTGCAAACTCTCGTTTGGCTGCGTCGCCATCTAGTAAAATTATTTGAGCGATCGCGATTTTATTCACCTCTTTGAGAATATCAATTGACATGACATTGTATTCAGGGTTCATTTTTGACCCCTCACTCAAAATTGTTACCGTGACAACACCACTCATTATTCTTATACTTCTTTAATTGGCGGTAATTTTATATTGTTTCCCGGTTTGAGCTTTCTAAAGTTATTGAGATTATTCGCACGAGCCAGCTGGATGTAATAGGCAGAATTTCCATATATTTCTTGAGCCATCAAAGGCAATTTATCTCCACCTTTAACAGTTCTAGAGTGGGATAAATCTGGTGAGTTTTTATTTTCTTGTTTAATGCGCTTGGAATCTTCTATATCGCCGATAAAAACCGTATCTAACTCAGCTCTTATTGGTTGTCCGCTGCGATTGAAAAGTGTATAGTTAACATCAACAGATTGCAGACGGCAATCAAAAATTAAGTCACCCCATTCAATTTTGAGAAATTTAGGTTCGTGGCTCTTACCATCCATATAAGTTGTTAACTGAAGAAAGCGATTTACCTGGCTGTAAACGTCTTTCGTCCCTTTCAACTTGCCAATAAATGCAGCACCTGCAAACCCAGAAAGTCCGTAATCTGCTACCCCTGTGTCATCTAAAATTAACTTGAGTGATAAATTTTGAGGTTTGCTCAGAGAATATTTTGCAGTGCGCCCAGTGGTATTAATCCCCTGATAAGTTTGATAAACATTCTCGTATTTTAAGGAATAAGATTCCGGATTAAACATAGCTTCAAAGGTTTCTTGGGGTAAACCAATCCGAAGCCTATTACCATAAACACGAATCTTCAGTTTTTCTAATTTAAAAGGGTTTTTAAGCATACATTTCCCTTATCTTTCTTGTTTGCGCTCCAAAATTTTTAGCACCTGTGCCACACAAGCAGCAATAATTTCTTGTTTCTCTCCAGAATTGCCTTCGATTGTAGATTCGTAATTAGCATTATTACTATCGACAATGTTGGCACGAATAATTAATTCTTTGATTTCTACAGGCATAACTAAATACTCATAGTTTGAAATCTGGCGTAGGCTAATTCTAGGGTATCTATAACTACTGCATTAGCATTAGCATCTAGGTCAGATACCGTCCATTTCACGGGATAAGCTCTCTTAAATAACCAGCTAGAAAGAGGAACACTCTTTTCATTCAGCAACATCACTAAAACATTGCTAGGTGTAAATTTCATAGAACTCATGGCAACATTAAACTCTGCATTCAGAAGAGAGCCAGTTACCATTCCTCTTTCTAAAACCAGATTATTATAAGTGACATGAGTAGGCAAACGATGTCTGAATATATTCTCACCACCTTCACGGATGTCTGTTGTCTCTATTTCCGCAGAAATTCCCGATACTCTTTGAAAACGAATATCTAACGGATTAGGCAAAATTCCGGCAATGAAAAAAACCACCATAAAATAAAATCCAACAGGCGGATTTTCTGTCAAAGTAAGTTCTGGAATGGGAAATTTATCTGCCATTACATTAGAAGTTTTGCAAAAGTTAGGGGAAAGAGTAAAGATGAGCGATTATCCCGGATAGTCAATCTTGAGATCGTTAGCCATTAGATCTAAACTTTCAATAGCAACTTCATTGCTAGTCGCATTAAATGAGGGTGCATCTAATTTCTTAGGAAAAGCATTTATAGCTGTCCAGGAGACAACTGCTGTACCCGTCTCGTCTAATAAGTCAATCCGAATATCGCGTTTGGTAACAGTATTTAATTTAACTGTACTAATCCAGCTAAATAAATAGCTGTCTTTTCTGACTATGCCTTTTTTTAAGCTTAAGTTAACGGGAGTGCTTAATCCTGGCATGTACTTTGCCCCATCTTTATAGCTCATGCCATCTCTATAAGTGATAGTTTCATATTCAATGCTTAATCCCGATACCTCTGAGAAAGCGTGAGAATCATCTCCATCTATTGTGACTCGGTAATAAAATACAGGAATTGGATAATTATTTTTGATTTCTTCTGTTGATGTTGCCATGATTTATTTGCCCTTAATTTGAGTATTTTTAGCTTTTTTAGGTATAGTTTGACTTAAGTTTCATCAGGTGGACAGCGCCACCTTCAAAACTACATTTTTTTGACTTTTTCCTATGCTTCCTGTAATTTATGGGAGAATTTGAGGATGATGAACTCAGCCGGACGAACTGCCGCAAGACCAATTTCTACAATCATTCGTCCTTCTAAAATATCCTGTGCTGTCATGCTTTTACCGAGTCCAATATTCACAAAATAAGCTTGTTCTGGTGTAGTACCAGCCAGCGCACCTTGACGCCATAATCCTTCTAAATAACTTTCAATGAGAGATTTCACTTTTAGCCAAGTGACGGCATTATTCGACTCAAAAACAACAAATGCTGTGGCTTTCTGAATTGATTCTTCAATGAGATTGAAAAGTCGGCGCACAGGTATATACCGCCATTCATTATCGTTACCAGCTAAAGTTCTTGCACCCCAAATTAAGGTTCCTTTGCCGGTAAAACTGCGAATAGCATTAATAGATTTACCTGCGGTGGGATCTATGTTCAGATTTTCTTGTTCTTCATTGCTAATTTTTATTGTAGGAGCAAGTACTGATGCCAAGCTAACATTAGCAGGCGCTTTCCAAACTCCCCTATCCCTGTCTACTCTGGCATATATTCCAGCTACAGCTGCACTTGGAGGTAATACAACTCGTTTTTTACCTATCTCAGTCTGAATTTTGTTGTAGAGATTGGTGTTTTGGGTTTTGCTATTTGTCAGCTTTTGAGGTTGTGCGTCGGCAGCTTCTTCAACTCCTTTGATAGTTACAGAATCATCGGTGTAATAGTAGTTAAGTGAGGTTTGTAAGTAGGGATGATAAGCTGCACCATACTTTAATTCGTCTGTTTCTGTGCCAATAGCATCTCGGAATTTACTAACTCCCCCTGTCTTATCTTTTTTCTCTTCCAAAACATCGAAAATAGCAAATCTATCTTTTAACTTATTGCATTGCTTCAAAACTTGCTGGCAAAGCCCGTAATAATCAACTTCACTTAAATTGACTGCATCTGTCAGTAAGATTAAGGTAGGTTCGTCTTCTTTTTCTAAAGCTGATAAACCCGCATCAAAATCAGCTTTTTTCAGAACTTCTGAACTGTATTGACCCACAGAAACTATATAACAACTACCGCCACCATTATCAAAATACAGGCGCAAGGCATAATACATTAAATATTTGAGTTCAGGAGTGCTAATACTAGTAATTGCGTCTGCGTCAGTTGTAACTTGAAAGTTGGATGCTTGAGCTTTTCCAAACAAAGTTTCATACTCGAGTAGCGAACTAATTCGAGTTGGTTTTTTAGTTAAATCTTCATCGCCTTGTTGAGCCTTTTCTGTGTAACCAATAAAGGCAGGAATTGCTGTAGATACTTCGGCGACTGAGGGCGGAAACGTCGAAATTTCTTCGACATAAACGTTAGGAGTTCTATAAGTTACCATGTTTCAATCCTGATTTTTCAAGTTTTATAGATATTTGAGCGCATTAATTACTTGGATGCCATTGTAATTAGGGGGGTTAGGTAAATGCTCTATCCACACAATTGGATTGCTGATTTCACTTTTTTTCTGCTTCAAAAGTTGGATATTTTTTATTCCTGTTTGCTGGCAAGCAATTTCTGAGTCAGATATAAAGAGATATTGTTGAGATTGAGGAAATTGTCGCTGGAGAACCGAGAATATTGGATTTGTTTTTTCAGCTTCGGCACTCGTAAATCTGGTAAATTTAATTTCTGATTTTCTAGTTGTATCTTTATCTTTAATTGAGAATTCACAGTCATTAATCTCACCATTAGTAAGCAAGAAATAATACCACTGTTGTTTTTTAGCTGAAAAATTCATTTTATATTCACTCGATTGATGCAAAACTTTGGGCATGGAGGAGTTATTATAAATATTTACTATGCCAAATATATCTTGTCCTTTAGGCAAATTTAACTCAGATAACTTTGCTGGGATTGTTTCTAAATTTGAGGTTTCAATATTAGTATTATTTTGATTGCTAAACTGATAAATCTCATCCCCTGGTTTCCAGTTAATTTGCGTAAAATCTATAAAATCTTTATTTTTTAATTTTAAAATAAAGCTAAATTGCAAATTTTCAGCAAGTTCTATCCAGGGTCTATCTTCCAAAGAGACTGGTGCAATTACAACTATTCCGTTAACTTTATTTTTTAGAATCAAACGATGACCGTCAAGTATCTTTTGACATTGATTTGTTGGCTCAATGTTGAAGTCAGGACATATTTTATCTCCGTAATATTCGTGAATAATACTCAATTCAAATAGTTGTTTATAAGGCATAATTTAAATGAATTTTGGTATTATATTTCGGAACAACTAGATATTTGATGTCAGAACTACGTTCTCAGTTACATCAGAGCCAAGTTCCACGGTATCCGCATCTGTCAACACAACCATCCTGACTTTATAAATTGCTGAAGGCATGTAAGACATACCCAAACCAGCCCAAACCTCTCTTTGTTCTGTAAAAGATAAATTAATCAGTTCGAGGGTCAATTTTGCTATCTCAGAATTTAAGGTTGGAGAGTTCTGCTGATTAAATAAGCGATGACTTTGAAAAAATTTGAGAATTAGAGATAAAAATTGTAAAGATTGCCTGTAATCGGTAAAATTTGCGGCAAATAGAATATATAAATTGAGGTAAATATTAGGATTTTTTGGTGGGTTACCTCCTTGATTGGGTATTCTTTCATAGGCTGCGCCAGAACGAAAAGTATAGTCTTCTTCTAGGTTGACTAATAAGGTCGTAATGGCATCATTTTGGAAAGAAACTTCTTTCTGATTTCGTTCGTTAACAAATACAACTTCAAAGTCCTGCGCTCCCGTTTTTACTCGGATGTAGGTGTTGAGTTGTTCCTTGAGGAATGAAAGGACATGCTCTATCATAGGCAATAATTACTAAGATTTCTAGAACATGACAATTATTAGCTATCAAAATTGCTTTTGATAACTAATTGGAAGCTAAGAGCTTATTTATCAAGTAAATGTTAATTAGGGTTTGTTACGGCTATGCAAAGATTTGAAAGTTTAAAAGAGTGAGGATTAGCCGTAGGACACCATATTTGTCGGTGCTTTAAAGTTGCTATAGCCTACCCTAAAATTTAAGGTTTACTTTATAAATCATCTCTAACTTAGCAAAGGAAAGGAATCAAATTTTTTTGACTATTTATTAGTGAAACAATAGCCGCGAGTATAACAACAACCTTGTCTGTCAAGTTAAATACAAAATATATCTTTACATTTTATTTTTAGTGGAAATATATCTTTAAACTATTGACGTTGCTGATTTTAGGGATGAGAATGAAAAATGATTTGTGTAATTTTAAAAACCTTGTTACAGACGAGTTTTGAATTCGGCAAAAGGATACTATATCCATCCTTTTGTTTCTTCATCATTCAATAATCTTTTTAATTTCAGATACTCCTGTTGTGAGGCTTGCAGTATATGTTTCATCATCACTGGTTCGTCGGCGTCGGCTGCGAGAAAAGCGGCATTCATGGCAATATTGCGGATATTTCCGCCAGCAACCTTGAGTTGTCCTAATTTTTGGTAGTCTAACCCTTGGGTGGGTGTTTGAGAGGGAAAAACGCGCTGCCAAATTTCGCTACGTGACGGGGCTTCTGGGAATGGAAATGCAACCATAAAGCGGATACGGCGCAAAAAAGCAGAATCTAAAGCATTTTTTAAGTTTGTGGTGAGAATAGCCAAACCTTGATATGCTTCCATACGTTGGAGTAAATAAGATACTTCTACGTTGGCGTGGCGATCGCGGCTATCTTGAACTTCTGTACGTTTGCCAAATAGGGCGTCTGCTTCATCAAACAGTAAGATTACTCCTCCGGTTTCGGCAGCGGCGAATATGCGCCCCAAGTTCTTTTCTGTTTCACCTATATATTTACTAACTACGGCACTCAGGTCAATGCGGTAAAGATCGAGGCGAAATTGATTTGCTAATACCTCGGCTGCCATAGTTTTACCAGTTCCGCTTTCCCCGTGAAATAGGGCGCTAATCCCTAACCCCCGACTACCTTTACCAGCAAAACCCCATTCTTGGTAGACTTTAGCCCGTTGTCTAAGATGAGCAGCTATATCTGCAAGTACTTGGCGTTGTTGTTCCGGTAGCACTAAGTCATCCCAAGTGGCAGATGTATCTATGCGTTGCGCTAAACCATCGATATGAGGGCGGGCTTGATGGCGGCAGAAATCCCAAAGTAAATTGGGGTGGTGTGTTTTTTGAAGTTTGAATTGCAGACAGGCTGTTTGAATCGTGGCGTTGCTGAGGTTAAATTGAGATACTAACTTGGTAATCTCTCCATTGAGTTGGTTGGCTTGTGCGCCAAGATGGCTTGCCCAAATTTCTGCTTGTTCTTGGTAGCTGAGTTGGGGTACATCAAAGGTAATGAGATGATTGTGTTTAATCTGTAGTCGTTCTCCACTACAAACGATCGCGGGTGTTTGCAGATATTCCAAAAATTGGGAAACAGTGAAAGCAGCTTTTGGTTCATTCGGGGAAATATCATCACAATCAAGTAAAAGCACACTATTATTTAATAACGCTTCCCTTTCCCAACGTTGTTTGATTTGGTGGATTTCATTCGGCGATTGGGTAAGTACTGCCGCAGACATAACATGCAAGTTATAGCCAAGGCGAACAGATGCAGCTTTGGCGATGGCATATTTAGCGCTGATTTCCCCACCACAGAGTTGCAAGGCGGGAGAGGAGGAAGAAAGCTCAGACCAAATAGCAACTAATTGCTCTACTATCTTTTCTTGGGAGGGAGGTAAGGATATTTGCTCAAGGTGAGGGGGAAGGGGATGGACAAAACTCATTAGTTGTTCGTCAAAAGCCGCTTCTCCCAAGAGATAGCTGAGAATTCGTGGATTGATGCGGAGGGGGGCTTGGGTAAGGGTAAAGCCCGTACCAATTTCAATTAATCGCCAGGATTGTAAGGGATTTTGGGCAGAAAGCACAGACCAACTAGCTTGGGGAAAGGTAGTTAAAGCTAAGGCAAGGGTAGGATAATTTAGTTGCGGATTTCCCTGGAGTTTGGCACATAATTCCGCAAGGGTAGGGTCAATCTCCAAAGCAACGCATAAAAGGAGAATATCCCGTTCAAATTCAGTGAGGTAAAACAGGCGGCATAAATTCGCTAAGGCGGATGTCGGTGATATTGTTTCGAGAGGGAGTGGCTGTAGGGCTTTATCTTCGAGTTTATTTTCTAGGTATTGACGGATATAGCCAGTTGCTTGAATCAATGTGGCAAGATTTTCTTGATACCAATGGGATATTGGGGATGTTTTCATAAGGCTTTCGAGCAAAGACCCTGTAAATAGCGATCGCTGTATAAGTAGAAGGCAGGAGGCAGAAGGTAAAACCCTCAATAGTAAAAGGTTTCGCTCCCTTGGATTTTTCATTTAATTATGTCTGTCTACTTAGTACGAAAGAATAATTCAATTGTCTAAGCTCGACTTTATCCATTTTTGATGGAATCAACCAGGGTAAACAGCAATATCTCTCAAAACTTCAAATAGTAAAATGGCGCAAAAATAAAGATTCCATATCAACAAGTTAGTTCACTTACTGACATGGAATTTTTAGTTGGCAACACAGTTTTGATAAAGACTCTAGACGTTAGCTAAAGTCGCTCCAGGCACTAACTCCACCTTTACCCAACCTGGTTTTCTTTGGTCAAAAGCCTTATATGCATCAATCACCGACATTAGCGGTTCGACTTGGGTTAAAACTTTTGTCGGGTCTACTGTACCATTACGAACCAAATCGACCAATGTCGGAATATATTTACGATGATTGCAATTACCCATATTGATTGTTAAATTTTTGTTCATCGCGGTACCGATGGGAAAGAAATTATGGGTTGGGGGATAAACTCCAATAATTGAGAGCGTACCTGCTTTTGCTAATGCTTCAACTGCCCATTCTAATGCTTGAGAAGGAGCATTTCCTGGATGCCAATTGCCGTTTTGCGGATTAGTTTTAGGAGCAATTTGTTGTAATTGTTGCTGAAATTGTTGTGCTTCTTTTTGAGCTTTTTCGGCAGCCGGGCCGCTGTCGGGTGCATTAGCATCTACGCCAACAGCTTCAATTACTCTATCGACACCAATTCCTCCAGTCAGTTCGCGGATTGCTTCTATTGGATCTTCGGCATTGTAATCGATGATTTCTGCTCCTAAATCGCGTGCCATTTCTAAACGGGAGGGAATTGTATCCACTGCAATAATGCGTCCTGCACCAAACAATCTGGCGCTAACAATGGCAAACTGTCCAACGGGGCCGCAACCAAATATGGCAACTGTATCGCCTGGTGTAATCTCTGCAATATCGGCACCAAAGTAAGCCGTAGGGAAGATGTCAGATAAGAGAATTGCTTGGTCGTCTGTAACTTCTTTTGGTAATTTGACTAACCCTGCATTGGCATAAGGAATTCGAGCGTATTCTGCCTGCAATCCATCGAAGGGGCCAGAAGCTTCCGGGCCTCCGAAGAAAGCTGTCCCAGCAGTATGTCCTTGAGGGTTGGCGTTATCACATTGAGCGTGATATCCTGTGCGGCAGTAAGAACAGTAGCCACAAGCAATTGTCGAAGGAACAACAACGCGATCGCCTACTTTCAAATTCCGCACGTTAGAACCAATCTCTTCAACAATACCAACGCCTTCATGACCTAAAATTGTGCCGGGTTTCATACCCGTAAATGTTCCGCGAATCATGTGTAAATCTGTGCCGCAAATTGCACTAGAAGTCAGTCTAATAATTGCATCTGTTGGCTCTTTAATTTTTGGTTCTGGTACGTTATCTAATCGAATATCTCCAATTCCATGAAAAACTACTGCTTTCATTGTAAATACTCCTATTTTTTGAGGTTTACATTTGGCAACTAAACAGGTATCTGGTGAGTTTAGCTACTACAAAATATCTATGCAATAGAGTAGAAAAACTTGTACAAAATTTAAACTTTTTTAGGGAGAAACTTAGAAGGTAATCTATTTAATTAGAAACTATGGTATCTATATTGTTATCGTTTTCTATCGTCCTTGAGAAGGATATAAATAATAAATAGTAGCCTCAAGTGGAAAACTTAAAACATTTCCTTTTTCCTGATATAAATAATTTTGGATTTAAATCACCCTTACGATAGTATTATTTGTTATATTTCTTAGGTAAGAGTTACTAAGAATAATTTTTTAGTGAGTAATTTTAAAAGTTAAAACTCAATAATCAATTTCGTTTTGCTAGAAATTAACTGCAAATGTTTAACCTCCTGCCTCTTGCATTCTTTGGTAACTAATAGTTAACTAAGAGAACTTGGTGGAGTAAAGGCTAACGGAAAAACTAAGGGGCTTGCAACTATAAAAATATACCATCACTGTGAGGACAGGAAGCAGAGGTAAGAAAGTCTCTTGCGAGGTTTACTCCGTAGGCGCTTTGCGTCTTGCCGCAGGTATCATAACTTACCTGGAGTGAATTTTTAATTTTGAATTGGTATTACACTTTTACCGTAACCTTTTAGCAATGCAAATCGATAGGCACTTTCAATTGCCGTACAATTCCAACTCCTCAAGGGATCTTATTGTTTGAGAATTGCTATATCTGGGAACACTAAATCTGAAAGTCTCAAGAATTTGCTGGTATGTTTAGAATTCCGGGATATCAATTCCATGAAGAACTCTACAACAGTTCTAGAACTCTGGTTTATCGGGGATACAGAGAAATTGACGACAAGCCTGTAGTAATTAAATTGCTGAAAAATCCTTATCCCAGTTTCAGTGAATTGGTACAGTTCCGCAATCAGTACACTATCGCTAAAAACTTAGATTTACCAGGCATCATCAAACCCATTAGCTTAGAACCATATCATAATGGTTACGCTTTTGTCATGGAGGATTTTGGCGGTATTTCCCTCAAAGAATGGAGAGTAGGAAATCAGCAATTCTCTATTAGTAATTTTTTAACAGTTGCTATTGCCATAACGACAATCTTAGAAGCACTACACCGTCATCGAGTTATTCATAAAGATATTAAACCTACTAATATCTTGATTAATCTCGAAAACCACCAAATTAAATTAATTGACTTTAGTATTGCCTCCCTATTACCCAGAGAAAATCCACAACTACAAAATCCTAATGTCCTCGAAGGTACTCTTGCTTATATTTCTCCCGAACAAACCGGCAGAATGAATCGGGCTATAGATTATCGGACTGATTTTTATAGTTTAGGCATAACTTTCTACGAATTAATTGTAGGTGAATTACCATTTTTATCTGAAGATCCTATGGAATTAGTGCATTCGCACATTGCCAAAATTCCACCGCTAGCCTATGAAATTAATTCTAATATTCCTCAAATTATCTCCAAAATAATTGCTAAGTTAATGGCCAAGAATGCCGAGGATAGATATCAAAGTGCGGCAGGATTAAAGTACGATCTAGAAATTTGTTTATCTGCATGGCAAAGTACAGGTGCGATCGCAGATTTTAGATTAGGTAGCCGAGATATTAACGACCGATTCTTGATTCCAGAAAACCTTTATGGCCGGGAGCAAGAGGTAGCAACCTTACTACAAGCCTTTGAGAGAGTAGCTGCTGGTGAGAGCGAAATCATGCTAGTTGCGGGTTTCTCTGGAATTGGTAAAACTGCCGTTATCAATGAAGTACATAAACCGATAGTACGGCAACGAGGATATTTTATTAAAGGAAAATTTGACCAATTTCAAAAAAATATTCCTTTCTCGGCATTTGTACAAGCTTTTCGCGATTTGATGGGGCAATTTTTGGGTGAAAATGATATTCAAATCCAACAATGGAAAAGTCAGATTTTAGAAGCTGTGGGGGAAAACGGACAAGTAATTATTGATGTGATTCCTGAATTAGAGAAAATTATTGGCGAACAACCACCAGCACCAGAACTTTCAGGAACAGCTGCCCAAAATAGATTTAATTTGTTACTTCAGAAGTTTATCCAAGTTTTCACAACTAAAGAGCATCCATTGGTGATTTTCTTAGATGATTTGCAATGGGCTGATTTGGCTTCTTTAAAACTAATGCAATTATTAATGAGTGAAGCTAGTTCGACTTATATGTTAATCGTTGGTGCTTACCGAGATAAAGAAATTACACCTGCTCATCCTTTGATGCTGACTTTAGCTGAAATTCAGAAATTTGGCAGAAATATAAATACTATTACTCTTGCTGCACTCCCAAAAAACGATTTAAATCAACTAATATCAGATACCCTCAATTGTTCTGTAGTGCTGGCACAACCTCTGACAGAAATAATATATCAAAAAACTCAAGGTAATCCTTTTTTTAGTACGCAGTTCCTCAAGTCATTAGCTGAAGATGGGGCAATTAAGTTTGATTTAGATGCTAGATATTGGATTTGCGACCTGGCTCAAATCAAAACTTTGGCAATTACTGATGATGTAGTTGAGTTTATGGCATTACAATTGCAAAAATTGCCATTAGAAACTCAAAATGGATTGAAGTTATCTGCATGTATTGGTTCTCAATTTGATTTAAAAACTTTGGCAATTGTCTGTGAAAAATCTTTAGTAGAAACAGCAACAAATTTATGGACAGCTTTACAAGAAGGTTTAATACTCCCAGTTAGCGAAGTTTATAAGTTTTATCAGGAAGCTGATACTCCAACAGATTTACAAACAGTTTCAACTCATACTCACCAAACTCCTAAGTATAGATTTTTTCACGATCGCGTACAACAAGCCGCATATTCCCTCATTCCCGACTGGCAAAAACAACATACTCATCTTAAAATCGGTAAACTTTTACTGGCAAATCTTGACGCAGCGCAACGAGAAGAACAGATTTTTGCCATCGCTAATCAGCTCAATTTTGGATTGCCCCTAATTAGCGATAAGTTAGAACAAGAGCAACTTGCTAGGTTAAATTTGCAAGCTGCAAAAAAAGCGATCGCTTCTACTGCTTATGTTGCAGGTGTAGACTATCTCCACACCTGCCAAAAACTTCTATACACAGATTGCTGGCAAAGTCAATATTCATTAACTTTAGAGACTGCGAATGAATTAGCACGCGCCACATTTTTGTCTGGTGATTTCCCCCAGATGGAGCAAGTTATCAAATTAGTCCTAGAAAATGGACGCTCTCATCTAGACACAGCTAAAGTCTACGAAACCAAAGTTCAAGCATTGATTTTTCAAGGACAAGCTGTAGAAGCAGTGAAAATTGCTTTAATAGCGATCGAAAAATTTGGGATCAAATTCCCTCAAAAGCCGACTACAACAAAGATTTTACTGGGCTTAATAGAAACTAAACTGGCATTAATGGGTAAAGCGATCGCATCTCTAGAAGCATTACCCATGATGACAGCACCAGATAAAATCATTGTGACTCAAGTGTTGTCAAAAACTATATCAGCTGCCTTTAATGGCGCACCCAATTTATTACCATTGCTAATTTTTCGTGCAATCTGCTTATTTGCCAAATATGGCAATACTAATTTATCTGCATATTTTTATACATGGTATGGAGTCATTCTTTGTGGTTTTGTCGGCGATATTAAATCCGGCTATCAATTTGGTGAATTAGCACTCAGGCTGGTAGAAAAATTTGATGCTAAGGAAATTAAAGCCAGCGTCGTCAATGCTGTTTACTGCTTTATTCATCCTTGGCAAAAGCATATTCAAGAAACCCTAAAACCATTATTAGAAAGTTACCAAGCAGGATTAGATAGCGGAGATAAAGAATTTGCAGCTTGGTCAGTTTTTGGTTACTGCGCTCATAGCTATTTTATTGGCACAAATCTGGCAGATATGGAGCCACAATTTGAGTTTTATCAACAAGCAATTACTCAACTTAACCAAGAAACAGCACTGCAATCTCACAATATTTACTATCAAACAGTGCTAAACCTACTGGGCAAATCAACTCAACCATCTCGACTTGAAGGCGATTTGTATTCCCTCAGCCGTATGGAGCCGCAGCAACAAGCAAACAACGACAAAGGGGCACTATTTATTGTTTATGTGAATCAGGCAATTTTGAGTTACTTATTTACAGATTTCAAGTATGGAGCCGAAATTCTAGAAAAAGCCCGACAGAATTTAGAAGCAGGTGTCGGTTTAGTCACATCAGTTATTTTCTATTTTTACGATTCATTGACTTCTTTAGCATTGGCTAGCCAAGCTTCTTCTCCAGACAAAAAACGAATTCTCAAGCGTGTAATAGCAAACCAGAAAAAACTCAAAAAATGGGCAGAACATGCCCCGATGAATCATTTACATAAGTTTCATTTGGTAGAAGCAGAAAAGTGTCGAGTTTTAGGTCAGAAAACCGCTGCCACAGAAAATTACGATCGCGCCATCAAACTTGCTAGGGCAAACGAATATGTTAACGAAGAAGCATTAGCAAATGAACTTGCAGCAAAATTCTATCTCGAATGGGGCAAAGAAAAAATTGCCGCAGTCTATATGCAGGAAGCTTATTACTGCTATACCCGTTGGGGCAGTTCAGCCAAAATAGCAGACTTAGAAAAACATTATCCCCAATTACTTACTCCCATCCTGCAACAGGAATGCAATCCCATTCCAACTAATGAAACCTTGGGCTTGAATTCTACACGCACCATTCATTCAACTACCATAAATAACTCATCATTTCTCGATTTAACAGGAATTCTCAAGGCATCACAAGCAATCTCAAGTGAAATTAAGCTGGAAAAATTACTTTTTCAGATTATGCAGATTGTTATCGAAAGCGCAGGTGCTACTAAATCTGCATTAATGCTATTACGAGACAATTCTTTAGCGATCGAAGCAATTGCTAATCTCGAAGAAAATCAAAGTTTTATTTTACAATCTATTCCTTTACAAGATAGTAATGATGTTCCTCATAGCATTATTAACTATGTTAAAAATACTTTAGATACATTGGTTATTAAAAATATAAATACACAAAATCAATATAGCGCCGATCCATATATTCAGCAGCAAAAACCTCAGAGTATATTGTGTATGCCTATTATGCAGCAAGGTGAATTGATTGGCATACTATATTTAGAAAATAACCTGACTATAGGAGCATTTACAACTGATAAATTAAAGGTTTTGAATTTATTAGTTTCTCAAGCAGCAATATCTTTAGAAAATTCTCGTCTATACACAGCTTTAGAACAAGCTTTTCTCGTACTAGAAGACAAAGTTAAAGAACGCACCCAAGAATTGAGTGAAAAAAATAACCAATTGCAAAATACATTAGAAGAATTACATCGTACCCAACTTCAGATGTTACAAAGTGAAAAAATGTCTGCATTGGGACAGATGGTAGCAGGTATAGCACATGAAATTAATAACCCGGTCAGTTTCATTTATGGCAATATTAGCTATGTAGAACAATACGTACAAAATTTATTGCAGTTGACGAACCTGTATCAACAACACAATTTAGATCGCCCAGAAATTCAAGACTTCTTGAATGAACTTGATTTAGAGTTTATTCAAACAGATTTACCAAAAACTCTCCAATCTATGAGAGTGGGTACCGAGCGCATCAGTGAAATTGTTTTATCACTGCGGACTTTTTCTCGCATTGATGAAGCCGAATTTAAAAAAGTTGATATTCACAAAGGTATAGAAAGTACGCTGTTAATTTTACAACATCGCCTCAAAGGACAAGCGGAATACCCAGATATTCAAATTATCAAAAACTATGGCAAATTACCTTTAATACAATGTTATGCAGGACAATTAAATCAGGCATTTATGAATATTTTTCAAAATGCCATTGATGCAATAGAAGCAAAAAATAGGATGCGCTCTTGTAAAGAAATACACGCAAACCCTGGCAAAATTATTGTTCGTACCTCAGTCATCGATACTAATTGGATCGAAATTGCAATTGCAGATAACGGTATCGGAATGACTGATAAAGTACAAAAACAGATGTTGAATCCATTCTTTACCACTAAACCTATTGGTAATGGAACTGGAATGGGGATGTCTATCAGTTATCAAATTATTACAGAAAAACATGGTGGAAAGTTAAATTGTCTTTCAACACCCAATCAAGGTACTGAGTTTTCAATCCAAATACCTATTCATCAATAACTTCTAACTCCCCAGTTACCAGTCCCCAGTTACGATTTAATAGGGATTTGAATCAATCCGTCCTCTTTTAACACTCCTGAGATAGTATCCTGATGTCGGCCTGTTTCTCAGATTGAAGGTATCACCACGAGGAACTCTCCAAATCTTGAAGTTGGAAAACGTCAAAGGCGATCGCGGTTCGCATACTTCCGGAATGCGATCGCCTAGTACAAAGTATGCTGCACCTCTACCTAGAACTTTTACCAGACCATATTTATCGATAACAACCGATGTACTTTCACTAATTGCAATACCCAAAACACTACTAGATACACCGTCTTTAATTTGACGGGCAATAAAAGCCATAATTCGGCCCATTCTTTCCCGTCTGTCGAAGTGTGTATCTACAATGGTTCCTTTCAAATAGTTCCAGTTAAAAAAGTTGTAAGTAAAAGTAATGTCTCGATAAGGATCTTCGAGTGCATCTCTAGTTTCAATACCTTTCTCGGAAGAAGCGCAAGCATCGTAGACACATTCACTTTGGATCATCGCACCTGCACTAGTGCCACCAATACCACCTCCTTTAAGATAAACTGACTTCACAGCAGCTTCTAACTTTGTGTCTTTCCAACTGCGAATGTATTGACATTGGTCGCCACCAGCAAAGAAAATCACATCAGCATTTCTGACTTTTTGAACAATCTCAGTTTTGTTTGCTTCTTGCCGATTGCTAACAATTAAAGTTTCTACTGACTTAACGCCTCTCATAGCAGAAATCACGCGATTGTAATCGTGATTGCCATAAGTGCGGATGACAACAACATTCACTTTCGTGCTAGAGTTAGTGCCTCCTCTAACTTCATTAATCATCCACTCAATAGCGTCCTCCACATCAGGGCCTCCGCCACCCAAGCTCAAAACCGGGCCAGCTAAGGAGGGAGGACGGACATCGAAAGAGGGAGAGGGGCGAACCTCAACAGTGTCGCCTAAGAAATAACGTTTCCAGCTTGCTATAAAACGGGCTATAAGGAAGATTCCCATTTTAAACAACTCGATCGCTCTACCCTTCAAGCGGCTTGCTATGTTTGGGAATGCCTTTGTCATACTAAAGTTCTGATGCAAATTCCAAGTATTGCTAAGCTGTTACGCATTTGAATTGCTCGTTTACTGATGAATGTTGTCCTTAGTCATCCACCATTTGCCTTTATAAACGACACATGACCAAGGACAATTTGAAGCAATTTAGACGCGCATTAGCTTAACTTTGGCATTACATAACTTTAAATTCCAGCGTACAGGACTTGTACTGTTTTTTCATGCAAAATAATGCAGAGTAATCATTTATTCTCTGGGCGATCGCAATTTGAAAAAAGAATGTGACAACTACAGTAGATATGATGGCATAACTGTGCATCCCTACTGACAATAGATGTATTACAAAGATTATTGGAGTTGGTATTAATTTGTCAAAATCTCCACATTATTTGTAGCGGTTAACTTTTCCATAATAAAAACTAAAATAAATTAAGTATTAGTTATAGCTGTTTAGATATACCAGGGAATTTTAAACAGAGTTGAAAGTATTTATGTATCTAAATTTTATATAATTGCTGCGAATATTTACCGACTATTAAAAATAACTAATAGCGCTGATTAAATTATTTTATCTGTGAATCTTTTCGCCATCGTTGCCAGCAATTAGAAACGAAAAACATACCTATTATTGCTGTAGTAATCGTACAGACGCGATTAATCCCGTCTGTACCTAACTTCTAACTCAGGATATCGTTACCAGGGAACTTGCGATCGCTCTTGCACGACTCGCCGATAAACGTCTTCGGTTTGCTTGGCTAATTTCGGCCAGCTAAAGCGCCTTTCTAAATCTTCATAAGCATTATCCACCAGCCATTGCCGATAATCTGGATTTCTCAACACTTCCAGAATTCCCCAAGCTAAAGAATCGGCATTATTTACCCAAGTGACAATCCCTGTTTTAGTATGCTGCACGACTTCCGGAAAACCGCCTGTATCAGAAACAACTACGGGGACGCGCGAAGCAAAGCTTTCTAAAGCCACGATGCCAAAGGGTTCGTAAAGGCTGGGAAATACGGCACAATCAGCAACAGTTTGAAATTTATCTAAGTAGTCATCTGAGAGAAAACCAGTAAAATAGCACTTGTGCCAAATTCCCAAATCCCAAGCTTGGCGTTTGAGATGGTCGGTATTTCCACCACCAACGATCGCAAATTTAACTTTACCGCCCATTTCCCAAAGTATTTTGGGTGCAGCATTCAACAAGATAGGTACGCCTTTTTCATAAGTCATGCGACCGAGGTAGTAAACGATTTTCTCGTCATCGCTGGCAAATTGGCGGCGAAAATCCAGAGCATGAAAATCTTCGTGATGGCGTTTCTTTTCGGCTCGGATACCGTTATAAATAACATCAATTTTGTCCCAAGGGCTGTGTAGCGCTCGTTCTACTTCCCCTCGCATATAGTTGCTACAAACAATAATCCGCCAAGCGTTATAAGCCAGTAAGGTTTCTTTACCATTAATATAACGTTGCGTATCAGTATGAATACCGTTATAACGTCCGTATTCTGTAGCGTGAATTGTGGCGATTAATGGTATTTTAAAATTATGCTTGAGGGCGATCGCTGCGTCTCCCACTAACCAATCATGAGCATGTATTAAATCAAACGGGCCTTCCTCCAAAATTAACTTCCCGCCATGATGTCCCATGCTTTCGTTAAGATTCGCTATCCAGTGAAAAAAGTCATGACTATATCCCACCGGCACTCGATGTATCTTTACTCCCTCCACCACCTCATACATCGATGCCTGACCAAATTCCACTGTAATCAAATGGACTTCATGCCCTAGCTTTACCAGTTCGGGGTACAACTCAGCTACATGACGCGCAATTCCTCCAACTATCCTGGGTGGAAACTCCCAACTCAGTACCAGTATCTTCATCTGCTAGATTCCCCGAAACTTTACAAATATCTAAAAAACTAGACTTATCTAAAAATCTCAGCCTGCCAATTCTATTGAGTGCATTTACTCAAATTTTTAGATTTTTTAATAGTTATTTTGTTAAAGCTTACCAAAGGATATGAACTATGGGCTAGGGATATAAGACCTGCATTTCAGGAGCAGAGGGGCAGAGAGGCAGAGGGGGCAAAGGGGCAGGGAAGAAAGAACTTGTACAATAACTCTCCTCTGCTCCCCTGCTCCCCATCTCCCCATCTCCCCATCTCCCCATCTCCCCATCTCCCCATCTCCCCATCTCCCCATCTCCCCATCTCCCCATCTCCCCATCTCCCCTGCCCCATACCTACTAAAGAGGCGAACAGCAAACAGCACGAACTCGATCGCGTCCTTGCTGTTTAGCTATATATAATGCTTTGTCTGCTGCGCTAATCAAGTCTTGTGGAGACATTTCGGAATCTGGGACTGTGCTGACAACGCCGAGACTGACAGTTACATAGTCAGACACACTAGACTGGGCATGGGGAATCGCTAAGTCATGTACTGCTTGTCGAATTGCTTGCCCTATATAAATCGCGCCTTTAATCTCTGTATTTGGCAAAATTACAGCAAATTCTTCTCCGCCATAACGGGCTACTAAATCAGCGGGACGCTTAATAACACTTAATAAGACACTTGCAACTTTTTGTAAACAATCGTCTCCTGCTAAATGGCCGTAGGTGTCATTGTAGAGTTTAAAAAAATCAACATCGAACAAAATTAACGACAGTGGTATTTTCTCGCGTTTGAGTCGATGCCATTCAGTTTCAAGATATTCATCAAAACGGCGGCGATTGGGTATTTGAGTCAAGCCATCTAAGGTAGCCAATCTTTGTAGTTCTTCGTTGGCGGCTTGTAGCTGCTGGTAGAGTAATGATTGATGAATGGCGATCGCCACCTGAGAAGCTAATTGCTGCAACAAATTAACTTCAAATGGCTGCCAATGACGAGGCGTAGCGCACTGGTAGGTAATGAGCAAACCCCACAGATTTTCGCCATTTAAAATCGGCACTATCATCGCAGCTTTCACCTGATAAAGTTGCAATAACTCAAAAACATCGGCTGAAACATCTGACTGCTGAATATCATGCAAAATTGTGGGTAAACCCTGGTGATAATGGCTGAAATTGCCTTTAATGCAAAATGGCAGAATTGTCTGTTTTAATTGCTGAGGATAGCCATCAGGCATTGATTGGGCGACAAAATAACCACTGCCGTCAGCTCCTAATTGGTAAATAGCTACACAATCCGAACGCAAACACTCGCGAATACTATTTACCGTTGTATCTAACACCTCATCCAAATTTAGCGATCGCCGAATCTGTTGAGTTACTTGAGTGATTAGCCTCTCCCCCGTTGCTTGTTGTCGCAAGACTTCTTCTGCTTGTTTGCGAGCGTGAATATCTTCAACTGAGCCAAGAATCTGCGTTGGCTTACCATCAGCATCTCTGGCAAACACGACTTCTCGTGTATTCATCCAGCGCCATTCGCCATTTTTGTGCCGAAATTGGTATTCAGTGGAAAGAACTTCATTGTCTTTGAGATTAACGAAGCGAGTTGGTAGTTCATAGCAGAGGTGTCTGTCGTCTGGATGAAAGCAATTGATAAACCATTCGGGATCTGCTTGACAAATTTCTTCTGGAGAATAGCCTAAAACTTTAAGACTTTGCTGATTGAGATAAACGCTTGTTCCTTGTAACAGGTCAAATAAATATAAAATATGCGGTACAGTGTTAGCAACTTTTTCTAGAAAGTCTTGACTCGAACGCAATGCTTCTTCAGCTTTGTGGCGTTCGCGTAAGGCCGCTTGCCATTCACTAATATCTCGTCCCTCAGAAATAATTAGTGTCACGCGCCCTGTTGTATCGAGTATCGGACGTAAGGAGAAATCAATAGCGATCGCTTGCTTATCTCTACCCCAAATCTCTACTTGATAGCGAATAAATTCACCATTTGCGGCAGCAGCGATCGCAACTTTTAATTGTGCTTGCGTCTCGGGAGAAATTGTCCACCATTTCGTTTCCCAAAATACCTTGCCGACTGCTTCTTTTCTTGTAATTCCCGCAAACTCCAACGCAGTTTGATTAACTTCTAAAACAATTCCATTGGGCTGAAGCAATCCCATAAACTGAATAGTTTGGTTGAAGATAGCACGGAATTTTTGCTCGCTTTCTCTTAAGGCTTCTTCTATTTGTTTGCGCCCAGTAATATCTCGTCCCACCGCTTGCAGTTCTACAAGATTACCTTGGCTGTTAAATATACCTCGCGTAATCCACTGCGTCCAATACACTTGTCGGTCAACTAAAATCCGATTTTCAAAGTTAACAACAGGATTTTCTAAGCCGATCGAATTTACCAGGTTAACAACAGCTTCTCGGTCTTCCTCAAACACGATAGGTTCGTAGTGATTGCCGATAATTTCTTCTCGTTTGAGTCCAAAGAATCTACAGAAAGCTTCATTAACATAAGTCACAGTACCATCAGGCAAACCTCGACTAATCATTTCTGTTTGGTCTTCGAGAATAGCACGATAACGAGCTTCGCTTTGTTGTAGCGCTGCTTCCACTTGCTTGCGTTCGCCGATCTCAAATACTACACCTTGGAGTAGCTGAGTTTGCCCATCAACACAGACAATGAAATTGGCTTGGTTTCGTACCCAAATTATCGTACCATCGCGCCTAATCATCCGATACTCGATGTTCAAAGGTTCTCCAGTGGAGATTGTAGTGTTGACAGCTTGCCAAAGGCGATCGCGATCGTCTGGATGAGTATAATCTGACCAACTCTTGAAAAAACCAGGCTCCCAATCTTCAGGGGCAATACCTAACAATTGTTCTAGTTGCGGACTAATATAGGCGACATTGGAAGTGGTATCGATTGGTGAAATATAAACAACGCCCGGAATTTGTTCTACCAAAATCCGATAATTCTGCTCTGCCTCAGAGAGTTCTTCTTGGGCCTGCTTGCGATTCATAATGTGAATGAATTTCTACAATCAAGTATAATTGTTAATGCCAGAAATCCTGCATTAGAAGCACATTGAAGAACAGTTGAGCTAACAGCAAGTTCTCGCAGAAGATAAGTAACTAAAAGTAATTTTATCTCCTTTACTTGTCCTCTTCTGCTCAATTTCAACTAGCTAGGTTTTATCCGTTTAAAACTCTAAGTTCTAAAAACAAAATCTGCCAGCAGCAAACCCGAACCTCTACAGTTTAACCTGCTATTGGCAGAGGTTCAGATATAGCCGCAAGCAGCCAATCGGAATCTAGGGATGAAACACAATTAAATTAGCTTTGATCCAAACGCAGTACTGCCATAAACGCTTCCTGGGGTACATCTACCGTACCTACGGATTTCATGCGTTTTTTACCTTTTGCCTGCTTTTGTAAAAGTTTCTTCTTGCGGCTGATGTCACCACCGTAGCACTTGGCTAGGACGTCTTTTCGCAAAGCAGGGATGTGTTCGCTGGCAATCACTTTAGTGCCAATAGAGGCTTGAATTGGCACTTTAAATTGATGGCGGGGAATTAGTTCTTTGAGTTTTTCAGCCATCGATCGCCCGACATTGTAAGCTTTGTCTCGATGGACAATCATTGCTAAAGAATCCACAGGATCGCCGTTGATCATGATATCCAGCTTTACCAGGGGATTTTCACGGTAACCAATGAGGTGATATTCCATGCTGGCATAACCGCGCGATCGCGATTTCATCTGGTCAAAAAAGTCGGTGACAACTTCCGCCAAGGGTATCTCATACGTAAGTGTGGTTCGCCCTTGGGTAAGATATTTCATATCTTTGAAAATACCGCGTCTGTTTTGTGATAACTCCATCAACGTACCCACGTAGGTTTCCGGCGTAATCATTTCTACTTGAACGTAGGGTTCTTCAATTTTTTCGCGCTCGTTAGGATTAGGCAAGTGGCTGGGATTATCAATATAAAGTTCCTCGCCCTTGTTAGTTGTTACCCGGTAAACTACTGACGGTGCAGTAATAATTAAATCCAGGTCATACTCCCTTTCCAAACGTTCTTGGACGATTTCCATGTGCAGCAAGCCCAAGAACCCGCAACGGAAACCAAATCCCATCGCGCTGGAAGTTTCTGGTTCGTAGTGCAGTGCCGCATCGTTGAGTCTGAGTTTTTCTAAGGCTTCCCGCAAGTCTTCAAATTGGTCGGCATCAATGGGGAACATGCCGCAAAAGACCATCGGGTTGGCTTCTGCGTAACCGGGTAAGGGTGTCTCTGCTTTCGCCTTACTTAAGGTAATGGTGTCTCCTACCCGTGCATCAGCCACAGCTTTGATTGCCGCTGCCAAATAGCCTACTTCCCCAGCGTGCAGTTCATCGACTTGCTTTTGAGTGGGAGAAAGGACGCCTAATTCGTCAATGTCAAATTCTTTACCGGATGCCATTAAATGGATGCGATCGCCTTTTTTCAAAGTGCCATCCATCACCCGGAAATAGACAATTACTCCCCGGTAGCTATCGTAATAGCTATCAAAAATCAACGCCCGTAAGCGTTCGTTTATCGTATTGGGCGGTGGTGGTATTCGCTCAACAACTGCCTCTAAAATCTCATCAATACCAATTCCTTCTTTCGCAGAGGCGAGAATTGCACCGCTGCAATCTAGACCGATAATTTCTTCAATTTCCCCGATAACCCGTTCTGGTTCAGCCCCAGGCAAATCAATCTTATTCAGAACCGGGATAATTTCCAGGTTATTTTCTAACGCTAAATATACATTTGCCAAAGTTTGCGCCTCCACACCTTGAGACGCGTCTACTACTAATAGCGCTCCTTCACAAGCAACCAAAGAACGGGATACTTCATAAGAGAAATCCACATGCCCAGGTGTATCAATTAAGTTCAGCACATATTTCTGACCATCCTTGGCTGTGTAATTCATCCGGGCAGCTTGCAGCTTAATGGTAATGCCGCGCTCCCGTTCTAGATCCATATTGTCGAGGAACTGTTCCTTCATCTGTCGGTCTTCAACAGTGCCAGTAGCTTGTAGCAAGCGATCGGCAAGGGTTGATTTCCCGTGATCGATGTGAGCAATAATACAAAAATTGCGAATGCGAACTGCGGGAACGTCAGTCATATACTATCTTTGCCTTAGCAGCAACCAAAGTTAAAAGAGCAATTTACTTCATGTATTTTAATGCTTTCTTAGCCAAGACGCTCCTAGTTTTAGTGGGCATTGAGCATTGGGCAAGCAGGAGGCGTGGGAGGTGTGGGAAGAGAGGGGGGCATAAATTCTCTTTCTCCCCACACTTCCCCATCTCCCCACACTCCCCCATCTCCCCATACCCTCTTCACCCCATCTTTAACTTTGCATATAAATGGGTGTACTTTTAAGAATATTATGAAAGTCTATTTGTACTTGCTAGTATTCATCAGCGAGAAGCGTACAATAAATATAAATAAGTACATGTAGGGATCGTGGGCAATTGCCATCGGTAATTGTCCGGAGTCACTGATTCATCGGCAAAACTTCTATAACGCTCTTGTCTAGTCAGTTATATGGAAAATGCAACTTAAAATTTAAAGCTGTTACTTTGGTGCTATTTCGGGGAATTATGTAGCTATATCCTCGAAAATTCTTAAGTGAATTGCCCAAATTATGAATATAACTACTTTACAAAGCTTTAAACCAAACCAATTCAGAGTATACAGACCTATGAATATGCAACACAAACCTACCGATGCGGATAACACACGAGCCGATAAGGTAGAAATTGCTATCCGCTTAGACTCGGAATTACTAGAGCAAATTCAGCATCTTACTAACGATCCCAGCAAAGTGATTGAGGTGGCAATTCGCCAGTGGTTGCGGGGTGAAATACTAAGAGATGATGAACTAACTCGCACACCTATACGTACTCCCGTTCCTGCTCGCGGTGAATGGAACGATTGATTGTCAATCAACAGTCAATTCTAGTTAACAAAAGTAAAGTTTGCCAACTTGAATTTTGCAACACCAAAAAATACCCAATCAAAAATGGGAAAGCTGTAAAAATTTATGCCAAAATTTAAACAGCTTTGGTAAAATTACGGTCGGATACCTTTTGTATATCCAACTCAATTAATGACTATTACTGCCAATACCCAATTGCCAAATATATTTCCCCAAAATCTGGAATCCATAACCAGTAAAATCGATGGCTCATTGCCAACTCTAGGAGCCGAGTTGGCGTACACGCAAGATGGGGCGGGGCGCTATCTGACCTTTTATTGGCAGTACAGCGAACTCCTGGGGTTAAAGACGGAAAAAATAGTTGACGAACTCAACCAAAATCAAGCCTTCGCTCCTGTGGATAAGGTAGCTTATTTCGAGCGATTGCACCGAATTTTAACAAGTTTGGTGCCAGAAAGGTTTCAATGTTGGTTTAGCTATCATCAGGAATTATTTGAGTTGGACTTAGTAATTAGTCCGATTATGCCAAGCGTGGGAACTGCTGCCACTACAGTTTTAGTCATGGGTCGCTTAGTGCAAGCGACACTGAACAAAAAACAAACAGGTGGGGGAGCAAAAGCACCTACACAAATCGAGTTGGCTTTACGTTCCCAGCAACATCAAAAGCTAGTAAATCGAATTACTAGAAATATTCGGCGGACATTAGATTTAAATATTATTTGGCAGCAAACAGTTGACAGTTTAGGGAAAGCACTGGGGTTAGAACGCTGCATTATTTGTCCTTATCAGCCTGGTAGTTCCAAAGTAGAGGTGAAGGCTGAGTATCATCAGCCACAACTCACCTCAATGCTGGGCACAGACATAGATATAGCTAGCGAAGGTGCTTTTACTCAAGCTTTGACAACCTTAGAGCCAGTTGTTATGGACGTGTCAGGATACACTGAGTCTGGGCGGCATAAAAGTTTAGTAGTTGCAACTTGCTATCAAGACCAAGCTAATGGATTAGTGATTTTGAGTTGGCCAGATGAATGCTACACATTGACACAAGCAGAACTAGAATTAGCTAAAGAAGCAGCCGATCAATTGGGAACAGCGATCGCTCATGCTACTTTATATAAAGAATTAGAAGAAGCACGTCAAAAAGCTGAAGAGGCTTCGCGTCTTAAAAGCGAGTTTCTCGCCAATGTGTCCCACGAAATTCGTACTCCCCTCAACGGGATGATTGGCTTTTTAAAACTGATTCTGGAAGGTATGGCAGATGACCCAGAAGAACAAAATCAGTTTTTACAAGAAGCTCATCAGCTATCAATACATTTGTTAAATATCATCAACGATATTTTAGATATTGCCAAAATTGAAGCTGGCAAAATGGAACTAGCTTACGCACCAGTGAAGTTAGGCGAACTCTTCACTGATGTCGAAAATTTCATGCGTCCGCAAGCAGAGATGAAAAACCTCAGCTTCCAGATGCAAATGCCAGCTACCTCCGATGAAATCATCGTCCAAAGTAATTATCAACGCTTGTTACAAGTCATGCTGAATTTGGTGAACAATGCCATCAAATTCACTCATGAAGGCGGTATCACCATCAGCGCCGATTTAGTGCTCAAAAAAGCAAAGACGCAATTTCAAGGACAGCAATTTCCAGGTATGGTAAGAGTGCGCGTAGCAGACACTGGCATTGGTGTGTCCTTGGACAAACAAGATAAACTATTTCAATTATTTTCTCAGGTAGATGGTTCCCGCACTCGCCAATACGGTGGTACGGGTTTAGGACTGGCAATATCCCAGAAACTAGTGGAAGCAATGGGTGGGGAAGTACATTTCTACAGCCTCGGCGAAGGACTCGGTTCAACAGTCACATTCACCGTGCCCCTATATCAACAACCAGTGATAGTTTCATCTAATGATGGCGGTTCCACAAAAAGTTGCTAGTGCTAAGAAGTGTTAAGTTAAGGATAGGTGTTGCAAGAGGCAGAGAGGAAAAACTGCTGCAACTTCTCCATTCCTCAGTCCCCTTTACCAGTCATGAAAATTTGACAGCTAACAATCTAGTAACAATTAGATTTAGGATCGATTTAACAAAGCTGGAAAACAAAATTTTGGATAATGGGTAGTGAGTAACCACGCATAGCGTACATGAACTGGCGACTAGAGGACCGGGGAAGCAAGGGAGAAGTTATTAGTGCAAATCTTTCTACTTTGCCCCTGTGCCCCCTGCCCCTGCCTCTTCCAATGCCCATCCTTAACTGAGTAGGTCTAAAACTATGGAACTAACAATTGACAACGTTGAAACAGTCTTAGATGAAATGCGCCCTTATCTCATGTCTGATGGTGGCAATGTGGAACTTGTAGAACTCGATGGCCCTATTGTCAAACTCCGGTTGCAAGGCGCTTGTGGTTCTTGCCCAAGTTCTACAATGACTTTAAGAATGGGTATTGAACGCCGCCTGCGGGAAATGATTCCCGAAATTGCAGAAGTTGAACAAGTGGTGTAAAAGTTAGGAGTTATGAGTTAGGAGTTATGAGTATTAAGTTAACTCCTCACTCTTTACTCCTTACTCTTGGCTATTCTTATGTCTCACCCACTTTACGTCGCTTTTATTTGGCATCAACACCAGCCGCTGTACAAATCTCCTGGCAGCGGCGTTTCGCTATCTCACAGCCAGCAGTACCGCTTGCCTTGGGTACGCTTGCATGGCACTAAAGATTATTTAGATTTGATATTAATTCTCGAACGGTATCCTAAGTTACACCAAACGGTGAATTTAGTTCCATCGCTGATTTTACAACTCGAAGATTATATTGCTGGCACTGCTTTTGACCCTTACCTCACAGCTAGTTTGACGCCAGAAGACCAACTCACCCAGCAACAGCGGGAATTTATTATTCAACATTTTTTTGATGCTAATCACCATACCCTCATAGATCCTCATCCCCGTTATGCCGAGTTGTATCATCAAAGGCAGGAAAAAGGGCAAAGTTGGTGTTTGGCAAATTGGGGATTGTCAGATTATGCTGATTTGTTGGCTTGGCACAATTTAGCTTGGATCGATCCGCTGTTTTGGGATGACCCGGAAATTGCTGCTTGGTTAAAGCAGGGTCGGAATTTTACTTTAAGCGATCGCCAGCGTATTTATTCCAAACAGCGAGAAATCCTCAGCCGCATAATTCCCCAACATCGGAAAATGCAGGAGGCGGGACAGTTAGAAGTGACCACCACGCCTTACACTCACCCGATTTTACCTTTGTTAGCTGATACTAACTCCGGTCGGGTAGCTGTGCCCAATATGACGCTACCTCAACACCGTTTTCAGTGGGCAGAAGATATCCCGCGTCATTTAAGGAAAGCCTGGGACTTTTATAAAGACCGTTTTGGGCAGAAACCCCGTGGTTTATGGCCTTCAGAACAGTCAGTAAGCCCGAAAATACTTCCGTATATTATTGACCAAGGCTTTAAGTGGATATGCTCAGATGAAGCAGTTTTGGGATGGACGCTAAAACACTTTTTCCATCGCGATGGGGCAGGGAACGTAGAGCAACCAGAACTCTTGTATCGCCCGTATCGCTTGGAAACTCCAGCAGGTGAGTTGTCAATTGTGTTTCGCGATCATAGATTATCAGATTTGATTGGCTTTACCTACGGCGCGATGCCAGCAAAACAGGCAGCAGCGGACTTAGTGGGACATTTGCAAGCGATCGCCAAAATGCAAAGAGAAAGCCACAGCCAAGAACCTTGGCTAGTTACCATCGCTTTGGATGGCGAGAATTGCTGGGAATATTACCCCCAAGACGGTAAACCCTTCCTAGAAGCTTTGTATCAAACCTTAAGCAACGAACCCCACCTCAAACTCGTTACCGTCTCCGAATTTATCGAACAATTTCCACCCACAGCCACTATCCCCGGAGGACAATTACATAGCGGTTCTTGGGTCGATGGCAGTTTCACAACTTGGATTGGCGATCCTGCCAAAAATCGGGCTTGGGATTACCTCACACAAGCGAGGGATTTATTGGCGAGTCATCCAGAAGCAACGGAAGAAAACAACCCAGAAGCTTGGGAAGCATTGTATGCCGCAGAAGGTTCCGATTGGTTCTGGTGGTTTGGCGTCGGCCACTCCTCAAATCAAGATGCCGTCTTTGACCAGTTGTTTCGAGAACATCTGTTTGGCATTTACAAAGCCTTGAATGAACCCGTACCGCCTTATCTCAAACAACCAGTCGAGGTTCACCAAGCACAAGCAGACCACCGCCCGCAAAGTTTTATTCATCCAGTCATTGATGGCAAAGGTGACGAACAAGATTGGGACAAAGCTGGACGCATAGAAGTTGGTGGGGCGCGGGGAACCATGCACAACAGTAGTGTTGTCCAGCGACTTTGGTATGGGGTAGATCACCTAAATTTCTATTTGCGAGTGGACTTTAAAAGCGGTGCTACACCGGGGCGGAATTTGCCAACAGAGTTAAATTTGCTGTGGTACTATCCAGAAAAAACAATGGTTAACAGCCCAGTTCCCCTGGCTGATGTTCCAGATTTAGCCCCGATGAATTACCATTTTCACCATCTTCTAGAAATTAATTTGCTGACGCAATCGGTTTATTTTCGAGAAGCTGGAGACAATTTTCAATGGCATCCCCGCGTGAGTCGCGCCCAAGCAGCTTTCAATAGTTGTTTAGAGTTGTCAGTACCCTGGGCAGATTTACAAGTTCCGCCAGATTATCCCCTGCGCCTAATTGTAGTGCTTGCAGATGAAGGACGTTTTTGCAACTACTACCCAGAAAATGCTTTGATTCCCATCGAAGTGCCTTAGAACTTTTTTAATTTGTACAATTTGCAAGCCTCAGATCCCCGACTTTTTAAATCAGTCGGGGATTTCGTTGTAGGCTAATAGCACCATCCTTAGTTAACCGGATCGAAATGCTGCAAGATTAGAGCTATCAACACTATTGGCAAACCTACACCCATACAAATGATAGCTTGGGTCAATGTCAAAGGTGTCGTGTCAAAAAACTGATTCATGATGCTCCACTGAGAGAACAGAAATTGTAAAGTCACTACAACTACAATTCCGATCGCAGGTGGATATGCTATGCGCGTGGGTTTACCTTTGATTCTGGCAACTAAAGATGGTAAAAACTGCGTAATGCTTAACAGGTAAAACACCTCTGCTGCCACCAACCCATTTATCGCCATCGTGCGAGCCAAAGCTTCATTGCCTGTAGTTTGAAGTATCCATTGAAACATGCCAAAAATTACTAGCCAATTGAAAACGGAAATCGCCAAGATGCGTTGGAGTAACCCACCCGATAAAAGCTTTTCTCTGGGGTTGCGCGGTGGTTGTTGCATCACCTGTCCAGATTTTGGCTCAAAGGCTAAAGGAGCAATCAAGCCTACCGAACTAACCATGTTCAGCCAGAGAATTTGGATTGGTAAGATGGGAAGCGCAGTTGCCAGGAGAATGGCAATTAAAATCGTCATCGATTCTCCAACATTGATGGGCAGCAAAAAAGCGATCGCTTTTCGCAAGTTGCGGTAAACTCCCCGCCCTTCCTCCACAGCAGCTTCAATTGAGGCGAAGTTATCGTCAGTTAGAAGCATATCGGCAGATTCTTTGGTAACCTCTGCCCCAGCTAGACCCATCGCTACACCAATATCTGCTTGCTTGAGAGCAGCGGCATCATTGACACCATCTCCAGTCATAGCAACAATTTCGCCCTCGTTCTGCAACGCTTTCACTAGACGCAACTTTTGTTCTGGAGCAACTCGCGCAAATACCATGCCTTCCTCAGCTGCTTGGGCAAATGTTTTTTCATCCATCTGAGTTAATTGCTGTCCTGTGAAAACTTGTTCTTCATTGGAGCAAATTCCCATTTGGCGGGCGATGGCAGCTGCTGTGAGGGCATGGTCTCCAGTAATCATCTTCACCTGAATCCCAGCAGATTGACAGGCGTTGACTGCCGCGATCGCTTCCTCACGGGGGGGATCGATGATGCCTTGAAGCCCCAGGAAAATCAATCCTCCATCGATATCATGGCGATTTAAAGAGCGTTTAGCGGCAACTTCTTTTTTCGCAAAAGCTAGCACTCGTAACCCTTGTTTTGCCATATCAGCAACTTCCCGTTCCACTAGGCTAGGATTGAGCGCAGTTTGTTGTCCTTGGGCGTCGAAAATGCGATCGCATCGTTGGAGAATTGCCTCCACAGAACCTTTGAGATAAATCACATTCAGCCCTCGCTTTGCATCTAATTTATGCAAAGTCGCCATGTATTGAAATTCCGACTCAAAGGGAATCGTATCTATTCTCGGTAATGCTTTTTCTAGATTCTCTGCCGTCAATCCTACTTTATTCGCAGCTGCAATCAATGCCCCCTCAGTTGGGGTTCCGACTAAGTTCCACTCTCCATCTCGCCATTCGATGTGAGAATCATTGCACAGCAATCCCGCTGTTAAAGATTCCCAAACAGCATCATTTCCATCTGCATTCAAATCAATCGGCTGCTGATGCAGCAAGATTTCTCCATCTGGGGCATAACCAATGCCGCTGACGGTGTAGTGTTGTCCGCCTGCATAAATCTTCTGAACCGTCATCTGATTTTCAGTTAACGTGCCAGTTTTGTCAGAGCAGATAACGGTGGTACTTCCCAATGTTTCCACTGCGGGTAACTTGCGAATAATCGCGTGACGTCGTGCCATCCGGGAAACTCCAATGGCTAAGGTGACTGTGACAATTACAGGTAATCCTTCCGGAACCGCGCTGACTACCAGAGCTACAGCCGCCTTGAAAACATCAATCCAAGATCCGCCTTGTCCTAACCCGACTGCAAATGTGAGAGCAGCCAAACCTAAGATGACATACAACAACGTTTTGCTAAATTTGTCAATATTCCGTGTCAGGGGTGTTTTCACAGTTGTGCTGCTTTCAATTAACTGCGAGATCCGGCCTGTTTCGGTAGCATCTGCGATCGCCACTACAATCCCTTCTCCCTGTCCAAAGGTGACGAAACTTCCTGTATATGCCATATTGCTGCGTTCGGCCAATGGGGTTTCGACAGCCAGCGATGGAGTTGCTTTCTCCACCGGAACCGATTCTCCTGTTAAAGCAGACTCGTCAACTTGTAACCCACGCACGCTTAATAACCGCAGATCCGCAGGTACTTTATCCCCAGATGCCAGTAGTACCAAATCACCCACAACAACTTCTGTCGAAGCCAAACGAGTTTTTTGGCCATCGCGAATCACAGTTGCTTCCGTAGTCACAGCTTCAGATAGAGCAGCGATCGCACCTTCTGCTTTCGATTCTTGAATGTAGCCAATGATGACATTAATTAGGGTGACACCAAAAATTACTCCTGCATCTATCCAATCTTGCAGCAGCAAAGTCACCACTCCCGCACTCAGCAATATATATAGAAGTGGTTGATTAAATTGCTCTAAAAATCTTAACCAAGGACTTTTGCCACCTTTAGTAGTTAGTTGATTTGCACCCATCTGTTGATGGCGTCTGGTAGCTTCTTGATGAGTCAAACCTGCTTCTGGATGGCTGGCTAAGGTTTGCAGAAGTTTTTGTTCCGTCAGAGTATGCCATTCATAGTTGAGTAAATCTTGTGTGGAATCAGCATAAGTATTTGTAGCGATCGTTTCTGCTGTCATCTGTGTCTCCAAATTCAAGTAACAGTTAAATTGATTCGTAATTAAGACTCATCAGATTTAATCTGGATTTATCTATTTGAATCTGTACTTTTCTTTTTTCAATTGTTATTAATACGAGAATCTTTTGTTAAATTCATAAACATGCCACTCTCGCACACCCCAGTAACGGAGAATTGATTCTGCTTGCCATATTTCATCTGCTGTTCCCTCTACCAGCACCAAAAATTCTTCTTGTAAGCTATTTACTTCAGAGAGGCTAGCTACCCTTTTGGGAGCAAACCAACCTTGAAATGCACCATACATACTGCCAAAAATCGCACTTGCTCCACCTGCTAGCAGCGTACTCAGCACAGATTCAACGGCTAATGCCGGCCCGAAACCGGGAATCACTAATATGCCAAGTCCGGCTGTGAGTGTTAGCAAGCCTCCAGCTGTTCCTCCTGTAATTGCGCCTGCTTTAGCACCTTCTAGGGGAGTTATGTTATGTTTATCCGCATTAGCATCGTCGTGCAAATTTTCGCGTTTAGAGTCTAAAGTAAATACAGAAATTTTATGCATGGGAAAGTCAATTGCTGTGAGTTCATCAAGCACCTGTTCCGCAGCTTTACGCGTAGAAATAATGCCCATTGCATTTTTAACTGCATGAAAATTCATAACAACGTCTCCTATAAAATAAGTAAGTTGAAAACGCAGTTTTATTAATATCCAAAGAGTAGGAAACTATAATTTTGTAGTGCGATGAGCCGTATAGGATCGGCTATGAGTTTTACACCTTATACCAATTCACTAAAAGATTGAAACAGATCGAAATCCAGAAACCCTTGTAAAACAAAGATTTCTTAATTTTGAATTTTGAATTGGTATTAGTTGGGTTAGTTTGGCAGATATGCCTCTATTTCAGGATTACTGATAAATGTGAACGAAAAGTGAATAAATCGTTGCTCTTACTCAAATTTCACTTTTGGATCGCATTTATCCTCAAACTAAAAGTTGATGATTAGTCAGACTATCGAGGATGTTATTCGACAAGTTCATAGCGTACTAACTTTCTAACATCCTGGCGAGGTAAACCTAATTCTTGGGCAATTGTCGCTTCTATTTGCTTGAATTCTATTGTTGGAAGTTCTAATTCCAATCGCTTCAGGATGGGGTCTGCTGTTTCTACTTCAACCTGAGTAATTTTCTGAGTTCGATTGACAGCGGCGTTGATCAGCAACACATTGACTGATATTCGTGCCTCGAGTTGGGTATCTGACTGAAGTTTATTTGTTGTAGAATTGGGTCGATTTAACTCTTGGGCAGTTAGGAAATTACAGCCAAGCCAAAATACAACCGCTACTAGTGGTAGAGGCAACCAAAACTCTAATCCAAGGCCTTGCAGCCAACGTTTACTAATACGCCACATCGGGCACCTGCTTGGTGATTTTGCTAGGTCACACTCGATATATAACAATCCTATTTGATTTATAAACTACTCATGAAGGGAGGGAGTAGGGGGTAGGGAATGGGGAGTAGATTTGTTTGTAACTCATTTAGGATTGCTATATATCCGAATAGGATAGACAATTTTCTCAAATGTGACTAATGAAGGACGCTGAAATCGCTTCAATCCATTATTGTAAACAAGCACAAGTTTATAACGGTGATGAAAATCTTACTGGTAGAGGACGATCCAAAACAATTAATGCCACTACAAACGGTTCTCTCTCAGGCTGGACACAGCGTCGATGGTGTCAAGGATGGTGAAACTGCTCAATGGCTCTTGGCCGAAAAAGAATATGACCTGTTGATTTTAGATTGGATGTTACCTCGAATTAGTGGGGTGAGTTTGTGTCAACAGTATCGGGCGGTGGGAAAAACAGCTCCTATATTAATGATCGCGGCAAAAGATACCACGCTTGATAAAGTCATGGGCTTAGATGCAGGAGCAGATGATTACCTAGTCAAACCAATTGATATTACAGAGTTTATGGCGCGGGTGCGGGCTTTGAGGAGGCGATCGCCCCTTTGGCAAGGAGACACCCTCCGCTTGGCAGACCTCGACCTCGACCTCGACACGCTAACTTTAAAGCGACAAGGGGCAGTTGTCTCCCTTTCCAGTCAAGAATTTCAGTTACTAGAGTATTTCATGCGTCATCCTCGCCAAGTCCTGACTCGTAACCAGATTGAGCAAGCTGTATGGGAATGGGGTAAAGAGCCGGAGAGCAATGCAATCACCGTTTTAGTTCGTAAACTTCGCCAACGTCTGCAAACAGTAGCAGCAGCCGATTGGATTGAAACTGTCTATGGTATGGGCTATCGCCTCAACCCTCCAGAAGCAACTTGAACCGGAGGCAGAAGGCAGAAGGCAGAGGGCAGTCCCGATGAAACAAGTTCCCCCACCAAGTATGAAATTGGCCTTTCCCCACTCCCTACTCCCCACTCCCTACTCCCTACTTACAAGTCAGTAATTACGAATTAGCATCAGTTGTGTTTAACCGCAGTCGTCGTAATTTAGCTCGTTGGTTTACCCTTTCGATGGGGTGCATTCTCGTTCTCTTTGCTGGGGTAATTTATCACATTGAGGTTAAAGACAAACTCAACGCCTTAGATCGACTGCTTTATAAAAGAGCAGAACTGATGGCAGCTAGTTCGCAGTATCGGCTGTATCAAGGAAAAAAACAAGTCGATTTGAGCAATATACCGCTATTGGGTAATGGTTCTCACCCTGCCGATCTTGAACTGGTTTATGTTCGCTGGTATGACCCGAATGGTAAACTCAAGCGGTTTTTTGGGACTCCACCTCCAGAACAGTTAGAAATAGGATCTGAGTTTCTCACGATTAAATCTGCCGATACCCTGACAAACGAGGGGCTTTTGCTGCGTCAAGTTACACTACCTGTTGAAGGAGGAAATTCCATCATCGGCTATCTGCAAGTGGCTATTCCCCTGGAAGAGACTCAAAACGATCTCAGACAATTTCAGTTAATGTTGACCGTAGCTGTGCCTGTAGCACTGGGCTTCATTGGACTTACAGGTTGGGTACTCGGTGGCATAGCTATGCAACCTATTCAGGAAGCCTATAACCAACTGCAACGCTTTACATCAGATGCTTCCCATGAATTGCGATCGCCCCTTTCTGCAATTTTGACTAATGCCCAAGTCGGGTTATTAATAGCGGCAGACTATTCCCCAATTCACCCTTCAGTGGAGAACATCATTGATAGCGCCAAGTCGATGAGTAACTTGGTCAATAACCTACTGCTGTTAGCTAGGCATCAGGGAAAATTAACTCCTGAATTTCTGAAAAAGGTTAATCTTACTAGCTTGCTAGAGAATTTAGCCGTTCGCTATACCAGTGTTGCTGCAAAAGCGTCGATTGAGTCGATCGCCAATTTCCCAGAACAACCCATTCACTTGTGGGCTGACTGTGATTTGCTGCGGCTAGCTGTTGAAAATTTGCTCGATAACGCTTACAAATACACTCCCTCTGGTGGAACGGTATGGTTGCGCTTAGAACCTCACTCAGATCGAGCAGTGATTCAGGTAAGCGATACCGGAATTGGAATTCCAGAGGCAGATTTACCTTATATTTTCGATCGCTTTTACCGGGTTGATACACAACGGGCACGAGATAGCGGCGGATTTGGGTTAGGATTAGCGATCGTTCAACAAATTGTCCAGGCTCACGGCGGTCAAATTCATGTCATTAGCCGTGAAGGTCAAGGCTCGACGTTCCAGATCGAATTACCAACAAAGGCAGGAGTTAGGAGGCACTCCTAAATCAGCTGCAATAGCAATAGGTGTTTGAGTTGTGCTTTTTAAATTTTTGCTGATAGAGCAGTAATGATTTGACAAAGCTTCAGTAATGTTACTGTTGCCACTAGAGATTTATCGTAGAATTAAAAACACTTAAGAACAGGTATTCTCTACAAATGAATGGCTTTTTTCAAAAAATTACGGATTCTTACGATAGCATTTCCCGAAAAATTGAGCTAAACCAGATGCCTGGTGGCAAGGAATTATTGCGCGATCGCTATAAAATACTCCAAGTTTTAGGTAGAGGTGGTTTTGGCATCACGTATTTAGCTAAAAATACCCTCTTACCAGGAAATCCCTTATGTGTCATTAAGCAGCTATCGCCAAAAGCCACTAGCCGTCAAAGCTGGCAAAAAGCATGTATGCGCTTTCAAAAAGAAGCACAAACCTTGGCTTTACTCGGTAGCCATTCTCAAGTTCCGATGCTATTGGACTACTTTCAAATAGATAGGGAGTTTTACTTAGTTCAAGAATACGTAAAAGGCACGACTTTGGCACGCGAAGTCAAGCGCACAGGGCTTAAAAGTGAAGCTGCCGTTAAACAATTTTTACAGGAACTATTGCCAGTATTACAGTATCTTCATCAACATCGCGTAATTCATCGAGATATTAAGCCGCAAAATTTATTACGGCGTGAAGATGACGGACGGGTAGTACTCATCGATTTTGGTGCAGTGAAAGAACAATTAATTGATACTAATGAAAACTCAATAAATGTATCTCCCAACACCAATTTTGTGGGAACTATGGGATTTGCACCACCAGAACAGTTTTCTTTACGTCCAGTTTATGCAAGTGATATTTATGCCCTCGGTGTAACTTGTATTTATCTGTTGACTGGCAAAAGTCCTTTAGAATTTGACCAAGACCCAATTACTGGCGATCTTTGTTGGCAAAAAGATGTAAATATTAGCGATCGCTTTGCTGAAGTTTTAGGGAAAATGGTGAAATTTTCTTTACACGACCGCTTTCAAACTGCTGATGAAGTAATAAAAGCTTTAAACCAAGACAATTATTTTTCTGACTTGGAAAACTGCCTGACAAACCAAAGATTGAACAAAAAAGGTATTCTACATCACGGCTTTACAGACAGCGAAATTACATATCACCAAGTTAAACATCCCCAAATTACGCAACAAGATAATTCTGATGTATACGCCCCACCTATTTCCAGAACTGCTGATGCTATTCGCAGGTGGAAAGCAAGACAAAAATAGGATACTTCCAATTAAAAAATATACCATCACTGTCTGATACCATTTCACGAAAAATCTGATACAGATGTAAACCCTAAAAGCTTTGCTGTGTCTAAGTTTTTTAATTGCGAATTGCGAATTGCAAATTGTGAATTGTGAATTGGTATGAGCAGAGGGAGTAGGGGAAGAACAATCAGAATAATCTCCTTCTAGCTAAAAATTTGCTAATTTAATTTTTTAAATTCGCTCTAAAAAGTTGCACGGTTAAGCTCAGTAAGTATCAAATGAATAAATAATCGTGGAAATTAGAAAATCCCAAAAAACGATTTAGTAAGAATTCTGACTATATTTTATAGTCAGTAATGGTTAATGAATTGGGTTTAGACTTTAATACTTAGTTGCTTGTTGATTGTTAATATACAAGAAAAATTACTAGAGCTAAGAGTTCCGAAAAAATTATTTTTCCGATTACTATATAATCGGAAGAATAATTAATCATAAAGGCTCTCGTAGTTTTCCACAAAATTAAGTAATTCCCCAATCCCTAGAACAGGATTTGTCTACCAAAAGTCAGCGAGAGTTAATTTTTTAAGGGTAAATACGGGGCAAACTTAGCTTAAGTTGTCATGCAGTCGCGCCTGTCAGATCATGATCTGCTGCTTAAATCCCGATTGCCCAAATCCCCTAAACCCCAATGGAAAGAAGTTTTGCCAAAGTTGCGGCACTCCCTTGGTGTCACTTTTGAGAAATCGCTTCCGTGTTATCCGAGTCCTTTCGGATGAAGGGGGATTTGGCAGAACCTATCTATCAGAAGATATAGACAAACTCAACGAACGTTGTGTAGTCAAGCAATTAGCTCCAAAATTTCAAGGAACTTGGTCGCAAAAAAAGGCGATGGAGTTGTTTGCCCAAGAAGCACAGCGACTCCAAGACCTGGGGGAACATCCCCAAATTCCGACTCTGTTGGCTTATTTTGAGCAAGATGGCTGCTTGTATTTAGTGCAGCAATTTATCAATGGCGACAATTTATTAAAGGAGTTACAACAGCGTAAGAAGCCTTATAGTGCTAGAGAAATTCAAGCTATTTTGCTGGATTTATTGCCAGTACTCAAATTTATTCACGATCGCAATGTTATTCATCGAGATATCAAGCCGGAAAATATTATCCGCAATAAAAGCGATGGGCGATTGAGTTTGATTGATTTTGGTTCCTCCAAGCAATTCACTGCTAGAGTTCACAATAAATCTGGCACCTCCATTGGTTCGCACGGTTATTCTCCTTTAGAACAAATTAGAGATGGCAAAGCTGTTAAAGCCAGTGACTTGTTCGGTTTAGGGGCTACCTGTTTTCATTTGTTAACAGGAACTTCTCCCTTTCAATTGTGGATGGAATCTGGGTACGCCTGGGTGAGTAATTGGCGGCAATATTTACGCACTCCATTAAATGCTGAATTGGATTTAGTAATCGATAAGCTTTTAAAAAAAGACATTCAACAACGTTACCAGTCAGTTGATGAAGTTCTTAAAGACTTGATGCAAAAACAACCACTGGCATTACCGCCAGCTAGGAATTCAACTGTTACAATCCCGGTAACTAAAGCATCACATTTACCAAAAAGTTATAGCTTACTGAGGATTTTAATCTTGGTAAGTGCTTTTATTATGTTGTTTGGATTTAGTGAATCTTGGTATAAACATTTTCGGCGGATTCAAATGGGTTTGTCTTCTCGGCTGATTCAGCAAAATAGTCCTAACAGAAACAACCCACTTTTAAGTCAAGCGCCACAAATTACCTTAGGCAACGTTTCCTTAGTTAATACTCTCCCAGGGCACGAAAACTCAGTTTTATCCGTCGCCATCAGCCCCGATGGTAAAACCATAGTCAGCAGTGGCGACGACCGCAAAATTAAACTTTGGAATCTCGCAACAGGAAAACAAATCTCTTCAATTAACACCTATTCCGGTCAAGTAAACGTTGTGCTTATTAGCCCAGATGGTAAAACTCTGGTTAGCGGTAATGATGACAACAGCATCAAAATCTGGACTCTGGCAACAGGACGGCAAATTCGCACCCTCACAGGGCATTCAGACTCAGTTCATACCTTAGCTATCAGTGCTGACAGCCAAACCTTAGTTAGCGGTAGCGATGACAACACCATCAAAATCTGGGATTTAGCAACCGGAGAGCGAATTAAGACGCTGACAGGGCATACATTTTGGGTGCGATCGCTTGCTATCAGTCCGGATGGCGTAATTCTTGCCAGTGGCAGTTTTGACAAAACCATCAAAATTTGGAATCTGGCAAAGGGGTATTCAATTCGCACCTTAGAGGGAAATTCTCAAACAGTAACAAGCGTAGCTATTAGCCCAGATGGTAAAACTCTAGCCAGCGCTAGCCGCGACCGCACTATTAAACTCTGGAATATTACCACCGGAAGGGAAATTCGCACCTTAGTGGGACATACTAACACAGTCACAACCGTAGCCTTCAGTCCCGATGGTCAAATTCTTGCCAGCGCCAGCCGCGATCGCACCATTAAACTCTGGAATATTGCCACCGGAGAAGAAATTCTCACATTGGCAGCCCACACCAACACTGTAACCTCTGTCGCCTTCAGCCCTGATGGCAAAATCCTTGTCAGCGGTAGCGATGACAATACTATTAAAATTTGGCGGTTATTTAATTGAGCTATTCCCGCCAGCAGTTCCCTCTGCCTACCTGAATAGATAAATTCCACAAAGCCAAGCGTATTGGTTCTTAGTCCCCAATCCCCAATCCCCAGCCCCCAATTGCGGTAAACTGTCTCAAGGAGCGAGCAGGGATAAAAATGAGTGGTATCGCCAGCCATCGCCGGCCTGGGATTAAAATATCAAAGCTGTTTTTGAGCTGGCAGCAAGTATTTGGAGAAGCACGTACCAGAATTTTGTTCTGGTATTTGCTAATTTTAGGGATAACATTTCTCATCGCCATTCCGGCTTTTCGCTACCATCTCTATCAGCGTATTGACGAACGCGTTCGCCAAGACATGTTAGAAGATATGGCAGCTTTCAATGCGTTGATTACAGGTAATACCATTGCTGTAGATGATGTTCTGGCTGAGGAAGATGACCCAGAAGAAATAGTCATTGGTTCAGAACAATTAAAATCTTTGCTCGCAGGGAAAAAACAAATCGCTCCTCCAACTTCTAAAGAAGATTTGATGGGGCTTTTGAGAGCTTATTTGTTATATCGGTTACCAGAGGATGACTCTTACTTTATCACTTTTGTGGATGGTAAATTTTATAAATCCAGTCCTAGAGGGCGTCCTAAAGCACTTGCCAAGGAATCACCACTGATGCAACGGTGGGCAAAACAAACCAAACCCGAGCAGGGAGAAAAAGAATTTTCAGACCCCGAACTGAGTAAGATTCTTTACATGGTAGAACCGATTAAAATTAATGGAAAAATTCGGGGAGTCTTTGTGGTTGCCCATAATACAACCGGGCAACGGGCAGAGACTTTAGAAGCAGTTTCGGTGATTATTGAAGTTTCTAGTTTAGTGTTTGTAGTGTCGTTAATTCTAGCTTGGTTTGCAGCAGGACGGGTGCTAGCTCCCCTACGAACAATTACTAGTACTGCCCATGCAATTAGCGAGTCAGATTTGACCCAGCGCTTACCCGTACAAGGGAAGGGGGAACTGGCAGAACTAGCAACGACATTCAATGAAATGATGGACAGGCTAGAGTCAGCTTTTGCCACCCAGCGGGAATTTGTCAACGATGCTGGGCATGAAATACGGACTCCTATTACTATCATTCGCGGACATCTGGAACTGATGGGAGACGATCCTCAAGAACAAAAGGAAACTTTGGCATTGGTGATGGGAGAATTAGACCGGATGAGCCGTCTAGTAGATGATTTAATTTTGCTGGCAAAGGCAGAACGTTTAGATTTTTTACAGCTGGCGACGGTGAATGTAGCAGAGTTAACTAAAGAGTTATTTATCAAAGCTCAAGCACTAGGAGAGCGAGACTGGCAACTAGATACGGTGGCGAGGGGTCAGATTATAGTCGATCGCCAAAGAATTACTGAGGCCGTGATGAATTTGGCGCAAAATGCAACTCAGCATACTTTCAAGGGTGATACGATTTCCATCGGTTCTGCGATCGCTAAAGGAAAGGTACGTTTTTGGGTACGCGATACAGGCGAAGGGATTCCCATAGTAGATCGAAAACGGATTTTTGAACGTTTTGCTCGGACTTCTAACAGTCGTCGTCGTTCCGAGGGTGCGGGATTGGGATTGTCCATTGTCCGAGCGATCGCTGAGGCACATAACGGACAAGTATTGCTGCGTAGTCAGCTAGGAAAAGGCTCTATGTTTACTATCGTTTTACCCCTCGATCCTCCCAAAATATAAGTAGAAGGCAGGAGGCAGGGGGCAAGAGGTTTATGCTGCTTTGGATTTTACATTTAATTATGTTCGTCTACTTAAAACAGAATTCAGGAGTCAGGAGTCAGAATACTGTATCTATAAAGTGAAAAGTCACTAGTGCCAGGTTGAGTACTCTCAATTGTTGAAACTAGGAATACACTTTTCAGAGAAAATATTACTAGTTTCGCCCATTAAAGGTGTTCGCGTAGAAAGCTAAAGTTCGATTTTAAACGTAAAATTCACAGATTGAATACTGAATCCTGAATTCTGAGTTCTGAATTCTTCTTCACAAATTCCTATGCCTCACATTCTTATCGCTGAAGATGAACCCCGGATTGCCTCATTTATTGAAAAAGGATTGCGATCGCAAGGATTTACGACGACAACGGTTGCCGATGGACTTTATGTGGTTGATGTTGTCCAAAGTGGAAACTTTGACTTGCTAATTTTGGATTTGGGATTGCCTGGAAAAGACGGATTGCAGGTATTGGAAGAACTGCGCGGACAGGGAGAAAATCTGCCTGTAATTATTCTCTCGGCTCGGAGTGACATTCACGATAAAGTTGCGGGACTGGAAGGAGGCGCGGATGATTATGTTACTAAACCCTTCCGATTTGAAGAACTTCTGGCGCGGATCAAGTTGCGTTTGCGAACTGCTAGACCAGCCACAGATACCCAAGAGTTTATACTGACAGCAGGTAGTGTAGTACTGGATTTGCGGACTCGACGAGTGAAAGTAGGCGATCGCTTTGTAGAATTACCTGCTCGTGAATTTACAATGGCAGAAATGTTTTGCCGTTATCCCGGACAAGTTATTAGTCGAGAACAACTATTAGATTACGTTTGGGGCTACGATTATAATCCAGGTTCTAATATTGTTGATGTCTATGTTGGTTATCTCCGCAAGAAATTAGGCAGCAACATTATTGAAACAGTTAGAGGAATCGGTTATCGCTTGCGGACACAATAGGAATAATTTAGAATTCACAATTGGGCAATCTTTATCGTGCTAGATTCGATTAAGTTCATCAAAAGTGCTGGCTTTTGATGTAATTAAAAATAGCGCCGGACTCAGTTATCCAAAAGGCGATGGTTATTGATTATAATATGATTTCCTATTATTATCATCAAAGTCTATAAAGACGAGCGCCACGAAGCGATCGCCTTTGAGATTCGAGCAAATAAATATGATTTGCTCGCACTGATACAAACCCATTTAAGGTTGTGATTGAGTATGAAACAGCACAAGAATTTTGATAAACTGCCTTGTAGCTGCTCCAATAGTCGCCTCCAACCACCAATAAATTCAAACCCACAAACAAGCAGTTCTGGATATTGGTTAAGTCATTTGAAACTTGGTCAAAAAATAGCTATTGGATATGGTCTCGTTGTCAGCATTGCCGTGCTAGGAACTAGTATAGGTTTTTCGATCGCAGATCGTTACAAGCACAAGGCACAAAAACGAGAAGATACAGCATTTGAAGAATTATATCAGGTATCGCAATTAAAAACGAGTCTGTTTTATGTACGCACCACTCAACACCAACTGCTTCTGTACATGGATAGACCAAAACTATGGGAAAAAAATTATACTCAATTATCAGAGTATGTTGCCCAAGCCCGACAAGCCTGGGCTGAATTAACAGGGAATTACGGCATTCAGAAGCTGACGAAACACGATACTGTAAAGGAGCAAAAAGCATTCTACCTTTTGTCTGAGAACTATAAAGGTTTTAGTGCTTACTTACAGCGTACAGAAGCTTTTTTTGAAGCTCATAATCCCAAAAAATTATCACCAGTTGAAATTAAGACAGCACGAACTCAACTCTTCAATTTCATGCATGGCTCTCCAGTTTTTTCGATGGATGACTTTCTTGATGACATCACAAACCTGGTGAAACTGACAGCCAAAGACTACGAGCAAGCAAAACAGGAACTACAAACGGCAGAACAATTACGCTTATATATTATCGCTGGTAGCCTGTCATTATCAATTGCGATCGCCGCATTACTCGCAATTTACACTAGTCGCGCCATTGCCCGTCCCATTCAAGCAGTTACTCATATTGCCCAACAGGTTACAGAAGAATCTAATTTCGATTTACAAGCGCCCATAACAACTAATGATGAAGTTGGTATTTTAGCAGCTTCTCTCAATCGTCTGATCCAGGAAGTTCAGCAACTCATCAAAGCTCAAAAGGATGCTAACGAGCAGCTAGAAGTATACAGCCAAGTCTTAGAAAAGAAAGTACGGGAGCGTACACAAGAGTTAAATGATAAAACTCAACGCTTACAATTAGCCTTAGAAGAATTACGTTGTAGCCAACAAAGGAAATCTCCTGAAAAACGATGGAGTAGCAAAGATACAAACTGTTAACGAAGGCAGGAGGCAGGATAGAGCAGCGATTCGCCGTGTCCGCGAGCATCGGCAGGGGGCAGGAGGCTGTTTTTGTAACGAGAATTTATACCCTATTCCAAAAACTTTTCGCCTTAAAAGGCCAGGTTTTCGACCCGATTATTTCAATAATGATTTATACAGCAAAATACAGAATTTATAAGCAAAGTTTTGCTCGCTTTGCAAGGGTGTTACATCCCCCTACTGTATCAAGAGCTTAATACATAGCTTGGGAAGTTATACCAAAAATAATATGACAAATACAGTGGTTAAGGACGCACATTTGTGCGTTTCTAAAAGCGATCGCTATGTTGCAAAGATTGTTGGAATAAATATTATTTTGTGTATTTAATAGCTTGATATTTAATGGACAAATTGCTATAGTATTTTCTTGTGATTTCTGAATTTATTTGCATAGGTAGAGAGTCACGAATGTGAAGTCTTTCATTCTGCTCATGCGAGCGATCGCTCTTTGGGAAAAACTGATGCGTTCAGTTTCATTTTTGCTGGAATAATATTTTATGAGAATTTTCTCATAAAACTTTCATTAAAAGTTCATCAAATAATGAAAATATAGTTAAATCATAATTTAAAATTGTCAGTTAACAATTGAAATTGGCTTAAGACCTACTTATTTATCCGTGAGTTCTACATACTTTAATTTTGACAAAAAAGAACAAACTGCACTGAATAATTGAGGTAAACTTAGCCATGAGGCTGATAGTATATTTGAATTATGGAATTGGTTTCGGTAATATTTCTAGAATGTTGCAAACCTGCACTTCCTTACTAGATTTAATTGCGAAAGTTCCTATTCTAGTATTTTCTGATTTACCGATGTTGCAAAGATTTCAACTACCGAAAAGTCTGGATTATATAAGGACACCATACTTAAATCGGGGGACATCGGCTGAAATGTCTGCTAAGTACTTGCAGAGAAAAATTTGTGTAACAGTAAGATTAGGCTCAGAGTTAATTTTATCGGCGATCGCTGCTACAAGAACTGTATATTCTACAGGTTAACATTCCCAAAATTAATCTCAATGCTTCGCCAAAAATTCGCCAAAGCATATTCATCTTACATGTAAAAAATAATATCCCGATTTCATTTTACGATTGGCGATCGTAGTAATTACTTAATTTAGTTATGAATTGGAAGAAAAAGTAAAAAAAGATTTATTTCATATTTCTTTTTGCTTTTCAACTTTTAATTTGTTCGCTCATACAAACTGACAGAGGTAAAATTTCCATGAAACGTCTTATGTTTTACTGCCAACATATTCTAGGCATGGGGCATCTAATTCGCAGCAGGGAAATTGTACGCGGTTTAACTAAAGACTTCCAAGTTTGTTTTATTAACGGCGGTGAAATCATTAAAGGGTTTGAAATTCCTGCTGGTGTAGAAGTCATCAATTTACCTGCTATTAAAACCGATCCACAATTTACAGAAGAAGAAGTAGTAGATGATGCTTTTAGCCTGAATGAAGTCAAAGAAATCCGTAAAAATCAGCTTTTAAAAATCTTTAATGAATTCCAGCCTGATATTTTAATTGTAGAATTATTTCCTTTTGGCAGAAGACGCTTTTCTTTTGAATTAATTCCTTTATTAGAATTGGCAAAATCAAATAATTCAACAAAAGTCGTTTGTAGCTTACGAGATATTGTAATTACCAAACAAAATAAAAAGGCAAAAAATGAAGATAAAGTCTGCAACTTGATCGATAAGTATTTTGATATGTTGCTGGTTCATGGTGACCCTGGTTTTGTCCCATTAGAACAAACCTTTTCTAGAGTCCATGACCTCAAATGTCAAGTATATTACACCGGATATATAGTACAAGAGCCACCGAATAATCCGGTTTTCACTTATGAAGATAGAGAAATTATTAAGTCAGATAAACCTCTAATATTAGTCAGCATTGGAGGTGGCAGGTTTGGCCACCAACTGCTTGATTGTGTAGTCAGAACAGCAGCTTTTTTAGAGAAAGGATTGCCCCATACTATTCAGGTTTTTACCGGCCCATTTATACCAGATTCAAAATTTAAGGAGCTGCAAGCAATAGCAAAAGATACTAAAAATATTAACATTCGACGCCATACTCCTTACTTGCTACATTACATGAAAAAAGCAGAGCTTTCGATAAATCTGTCTGGCTATAACACCACAATGAATATTTTAAACACAGGTGTACGAGCTATGATTCTTCCCTTAGCTAACAAAGAAGATCGGGAGCAAACAATCAGAGTCGAAAAATTAAACGATTTAGGAATCGTCAAGCTTCTTGCTCCTTACGATCTACAACCCGACTACTTGGCGATTAAAATTATCAATTACCTCAAAGAAGAGCACGCTAAAATTAGTTTTGATTGCGCCGGAGTTGAAAAAACTACAAACATTATTAAAACTATAGCAGTCAAGCAAAAAATTGCTTAGTTAGATATAGCAGATTGTAAGGGGCGCACACCCGTGCGCCTCTACCTACATACTTGATTTCCCTTTAGAAAATAGTCAACCTATATCTACCGTATTCCTGTGGATTCTTGGAAGTAACAACTATATAGTAAGTATCATCCTCAGGTAGCCTAGCTCGGTCAATTAAAGCAGTATAGACGTCACCTTTATCCTTGTTTTTATCTATAGCGATCGTCTGTCCTTTAGAATTGAGCAAGGTGATATAAGGAGAAAATTCTTCATCAATGCTATCTACACGAATACTTATCAGCTGATTTTTTCTACCTTGAAAATTAGAAACATTGTAAGCTCCACCGTTTTGTTTTAACGTTGAACTTTTAGCACTTAGTTGGCCTGATTCATCTAAAGTATAGCTAGCTCTATCGTTCCTTAGAGCCAAACTATAACGCCCCACCTCTCCAGGATCTTGGCTAGTAACTGCAATTTTGTAAGTCCCAGCCACAGGTAATCGTGCGAAAATGAACGCATCATCGCCATCACCGCTTTTATCTGAAGTACTTCTCTTGACGATAATATTATTATCAGGATCGTGCAGAAATAATAAAGGTTTTAAACTCAAGTTATTTGTTCTACGCGTATCGTTACTGCCAACAAGCCTAATTTGAACTAATTGATTTTCTCTACCCTCAAACTCGTAGAAATTAAAATATCTACCTTGAGACTGAAAGTCCTTTTTATCCAAAATACCCAATGCCACATCTACAAAGTTAATTTCCTTGTAATTAGGTGTTGGTGAATCCTGAACATTTTGGCTGTTAACTGTAGCTACATTCGAGCTTGGCTTGCGAACTCTGGCTGAGCGAACATTAGAACGATTGACGTTTGAGTTAGAAGCTCTACGCACAGATGTTCTAGAACCAGAGCTATTATTGGCACGACTGACATTTGAGCTAGAAGCAGTTCTGCGTGCAGATGCTCTAGAACCAGAACTATTACTTGAAGTCCTAGAGGAACGCGGGGAATTTTCTGTACCAGAAGATATCTGACGATTCTGTTGTATTGGTGACTCAACAGGCTGTTTCCGTTTTGCAGGTATCGCCGCACTAGAAGCTGGAATTTGCTCAATTCCTTTCTTTACTGCTTCTGGTTGTCTCTCATCTGGCGATTTGGCAATTAAAAAGTTTTGAGAATTTTGAGGTTTTCCTAAAGCACTGATAGGCAGCCCATTACTTGCGATTAGCAAACTACTACTCAAGCAACACATCAAAAAATGATTTAATTTGCGACGATAGTTTTTCTTTTCTACTAGCATGTTTTTGCTCCTAATTTTGCTAAAAATTCGGGATTTAGGGAATAAATTTAATGTCGTCTGTTTTTAACGTAATTAAATAAAGTTGCAATTTGACGCCTTAATTCTTTAATTGTTCTAAATTTTGACTTTTCAGTTCTAATTTGTAAATTTTTATCGCAATATTTTTCCTAAACTTAGCTATACGCTGCCATACTCGTAAATTGAGAATGCATATATCAATATATGAAATTGACTTCTATCATTTCCTCAAAAAGCATTGTTCAAATTATCTAAATTGTTGAATACCTGATGAGGTAAGGAAATTGGCTATTTATATCCCATCTCAGTACAATTAACTAACAACAGAGATTATACTGCATGACTTAAGATGAATATATACCCCAATATGGAAATGGATTCCCAGTATGCTCTGTTGCGTGAATCCCGACTGCCAAAAACCTCTAAATCCAGATAACAACAAGTCTTGTGATGATTGTCTAGCGGAATTAATACCCTTACTGGGAGGTCGCTATCGTCCGGTTAAAGTATTATCGGATGAAGGCGGATTTGGTAGAACCTATCTTGCGGAAGATGTACATAAGTTAAATGAATGCTGTGTTGTCAAACAATTTGCGCCAAAACTTCAAGGAACCGGGCCGCTAAGAAAAGCTATTGAATTATTTAAACAAGAAGCCAGCCGACTTCAAGAACTAGCAGAACATCCGCAAATTCCAACTTTATTGGCTTGTTTTGAGCAAAATAGCTATTTATTTTTAGTACAGCAATTTATTGATGGACAAAACTTGCTCAAGGAATTGGAAGGGCGGGGAAACTATAACGAAACAGAGATTAGAGAACTTTTGCTAGATTTACTGCCAGTACTGAAGTTTATTCATTCACGCACAGTAATTCACCGCGATATTAAGCCACAAAATATTATTCGCCGTCAAAGTGACAAGCGATTAGTGTTAATTGATTTTGGAGCCTCGAAGCAGCTCACAGCAACAGTGCAAACTAGAATAGGCACTGTCATTGGCTCACACGGCTACACAGCAATAGAACAAATGCAAGATGGCAAAGCTTACCCAGCTAGCGATTTATTTAGTTTGGGAGCAACTTGTTTTCATTTGCTGACTGGGGTTCGCCCGTCTCAACTGTGGATAAAGCAGGGTTATGGCTGGGTTGAGTCTTGGCGAGAATATTTGAACGGTGCTTATGTATCTATGGAGTTAGCTGAAATTTTGGATAAGCTGTTGCAAATAGATATCCAAAAGCGTTACCAATCGGCTGATGAAGTCCTCGCTGACTTAACTCGCAAGCTTCCACCACCATTGCCATCAATTCCTCCAACTATACTTTCACCAACATTTACCAGTGCTTCGCCAAGCACGACAGCAGTCTTACCACAACCAAATCGCAAGCTCAAAAGTCCGCTGCTGCTAAGCAGTAGCATTTTGATGTTGGTATTGGGGGGAGTTTGGTATTTTCAAACCCGTCCCCATGAAATTAGCGACTTTTCTGAACCGATTTCTCAGCCTGTGGCTTCGCAAAAAAATATCTTGGAAGATTCTTATCTTGCAAAATCTCTTAAAGGACATTCCAGTGACGTCAATTCTGTAGCTTTCAGTCCTGATGGTAAAACCCTTGGTAGTGCTAGCGATGATAAGACAATCAAATTATGGAATCTGGCAACTAAAGAGGAAATTCGCACCCTAGAAGGGCATTCCAATTGGATTTGGACTATAGCTTTCAGTCCTGATAGCAAAATCCTCGCTAGCGGGAGTGCAGACAAGACAATCAAATTGTGGAATGTAGAGACAGGAAAGTTAATTCGCACTCTCCAAGGACATACCGATGGAGTTACTTCAGTAGCTTTCAGCCCTAATAACAAAATCCTCGCCAGTGGTAGTGCTAGTAAGGATACGAAAATTAAACTGTGGAATCTGGAGACAGGAAAGTTAATTCGCACTCTCGAAGGACACACCAATGGGGTTCAATCTGTAGCCTTCAGCCCTGATGGTAAAACCCTTGCTAGTGGTAGTTGGGATAAGACAATTAAACTGTGGAATCTGGAAACTGGAAAGTTAACCCGCACTTTAAACGGAAAAGGTGGTTCGATTCTGTCAGTTGCTTTTGCTCCCGATGGTAAAACCCTTGCCAGTGGTAGCAATGACAAAACAATTAAATTGTGGAATTTGGAGACGGGAAAATTAATGCACACTTTAAAAGGACATAATGATAAGATTAACTCCGTCACCTTTTTGCCAAGCACATCTTTAAATAATGTCATCCTTGTGAGTGGCAGTAGCGATAAAACTATTAAATTATGGAATCCCGTAACAGGTGAAAAAATCCGCACTTTACAAACGGGTTCTGGATATATTTATGCAGTTGCCATCAGCCCAGATGGACATACTATTGCTGGTGGTGGAAGTGGTGAAAATCTTCTAAAAATTTGGCAAATAGTTCAGTAAAAAACCTTGAAATTCAAAAAATAAGGTATAGTCTGGGAATGGACAAAAGAAGACTGTTTGCTTTCAAAGCAAGGCAGAAATTGGCTTTACTTAAGTTTTTATAGGTTGAGTTTGTGTTTGCTCAACCTCACCTACAAAAACTATTAACCTAAAAAAAATACAAAAACTACAAAAACAAAGTCATTGTTAATATTAAGATTTTTATGTATAAGAATATGGAAAGATCTATTTCTGGGTGCAAATCTGGATTTAAATCTAGGTTTGATATTTTTTGAAGAAATTAAGTAGCTAGGCAGAATTAAATGTAAAATACGCAACTCCAGAATCTAGATAGGATGATGCTTTTTTCTTGGAGCCGTCTGCCTTATTCATTCTGCTTTCTACTTATCTGAAACTAAAAATTTATGATGAATATATTTTTCCTGCTCATACTATTCTCTTCGCTTTTAGGGCGAATTAAATTTCCTGGGTTAAATATTGGAATTCATTATTTACTACTTCCTGCCTTCAGTTCTGGTATAATATTTTGGTCTTTAAAGGATACGGTAGAAATTATCAAGAAAAATAAAATTATTTTGCTAATTTTCGGAATGTTGTATTTGTGGATGTGGGTATGCTCGTTAAGTAGCCCATTCCCCGTTACTGCTATTACTTATAGTATCAAATATACTACTTACTTTATATTATTTATTACTTTTCTAGTATTAACTTATAGAGAACAGAGAAACTCATCTTTGAACTTTTATTATCGTTGCATATTGTACTTATTACAAATAATTGCAGTTTTGGGTTTTTTAGAAGCTTTAGTTCCCAATCACTGGATTTTTGAATTATTAAAATTTCCTAGCTTTTATCCTCAGATTGGTTCAATAATGCAAAATCCCAATCAGTTCGGGGTAATAATGGGTATTGGATTATGTTTAAGTCTAATTTTAGAAAAACGAAAAAAGATTTCTGAGATTGAATTATATATAAGTGAATTTTTATTTTTAGTTTCTTTAGCTCTTTCTGCTAGCAGAAATGCTTGGCTAATTTTTATTTTTGGGATAATTCTTCTGTTTTTATATAAAATTGTTAATTTAAAACAAATAATTTTTCTTCTGAGTGCCTGGTTTTTGTGTATTGTAACTATACCAGTATCTACATATAGGATTGGGTTAGGAGATAGTAAAATATTTCCATTAATTAATTTGTTTTTACCAAATCCAAGCGCAATTGTGCTTCCTAGTCCTGTAGGAACGGCTTTGTCAAGATTTGCTCTTTGGCACGCAGCGATCGCTGAAACTATTAAAAGACCGCTTACTGGTATAGGTATAGGAGTTTTTGCAGAACATATAGGTGTGAAAGTGTTTGGAGCTAAAGGTTTTCACGCCCATAATATATTTCTAAATGTGTTAGTAGAACTAGGAATTACTGGGTTATTTATATTTACTAGTTTTTTAGTAACCATAGCATCTAAAGTTAAACATACTAATCCCATAACGACGATTCCGATTATGATGTTTTTAGCTTCTCAAATCCCAGATTTTTTCGCTGAAGATTATACTTTTACAACTATTGAGTTTTATTTCCTGGCAGCAGCTATAAATTCTCGAAAAGATTTTGTCATGCAATCAAGCAATTAAATTAGTGACAATGTTGAAAACAAATACCAAAAATCAATATCGTTTTAACTTGATATTTCCCAATATCTTTGGTTTTAAAGGAGGTATTCAAGTTTACTCAATATTTTTGTTGCAAGCCTTGCAAGATTTATATCCTGAAGCTAAATATGATGTGTTTCTCAAATACGATAAGCCTAAATCAAAGCAGCAGGTAAATTTACAATTTTTACATTCGACTAAGTTTCATTATTTTGGACATTTACCTAGATTATTACAAACTATTTTATTTGCGATAAAAATAATTATTGTCGCTATTTTTCAGCGTCCCACTATAGTTATATCAACTCATGTTAATTACGCCACCGCTTGTTATATTCTCAAACTGATAACGGGGGTTCCTTATTGGGTTGTGGCTCATGGTTTAGAAGTTTGGGATATTGAGAGTAAAATTGTAAAATTAGCATTAGAAAAAGCAGACCGAGTAATTAGTGTTAGTAATTACACTCGCCAGCGGTTGCTGCAAGAAACAAATATTGATGCCGACAAAATAGTGGTTTTGCCGAATACGTTTGATGCCGAACAATTTCAAATCAAGCCAAAACCTAGCTATTTACTCAAACGATATAACTTAACAGACGAACAGCCTGTAATTTTGACGGTAACGCGCTTGGGACGCATGGCAAAATATAAGGGTTATGACAAAATTATTCATGCCTTGGTGAAAGTGCGATCGCACATCCCAAATGTTCGCTTTATTCTTGTCGGGAAAGGCGACGATTTACCTAGAATTAAAGACTTAATTCATAGCTTAAATCTAGAAGATTGTATTACTATTGCAGGATTTGTACCTGATAATGAATTGTCCGATCATTACAATCTCTGCGATGTTTTTGCTATGCCTAGTAAAGGTGAAGGTTTTGGTATTGTTTATCTAGAAGCTTTAGCTTGCGGTAAACCTGTTTTAGCTGGCGATCGAGATGGTTCTATAGACCCATTAGCTAATGGTAAATTAGGATGTTTAGTAGACCCTGATAATGTTGAAGAAATTGCCGATAGTCTAATTCAGATTTTGCAAGGGAATTGTTCTAATCCGGCGGTTTATCAACCAGAGTACTTGCAACGAAAAACTATTGAAGCTTATGAATTCAGGCAGTTTCGTACAAGGTTAGGAAAGTTGTTTAGTATAGTCGGTAATAGAGAACAGACAATAGGAAATAGGCAATAAGGAATAGAAAAGAAGACTTTTTTAACTTTACTCAATAGACCTCTTGCATAAATATTTTTTTGGATCGCGCAGAGACGCAGAGGCGCAGAGAAGAGAACGCAAAGTAAGGACTTTTGCACTCTTACTCCATGAGCTGCGCTCACAAGGAACAATGAAAATTTCTTTTCCCTATTCCCCACTCACCATTTCTTACTCCCTATTTTCAAGGCAGGTCTAATCTTTTCACGGAATCGAAGATGAGTACTATATTAGTTACATTAGTGGCTAATTTAGTAAAATAATTGGGTTGTGGGAAAAATGCAAGATTCAGTATTTGTTATATTTCTGGTTTTTGGGTTTATTTGGGTATTGATGGGAGTTGGGGGTTGGATTGCGTTTTTAAAGTCTGAGGGTGAGGAAATTAAGTTTGGTAAGTGGGGGCTTGTAGTTGCCATTCCAATCTTAATACCAATAATTTTTACGCTGATTATTGGTGTATTTTATCATTAATTAATCTTTAGCTATTAATGGCACTCCTGACAAGAATTACTGTACTTTCTACACCAGAGGCGATCGCTTCTGGAATATTACCCTGAATCGCCTGCTGCAACAATCCCTCACGAGAAGCGCCTACGACTACAACATCGTAACCTTCAGTTTTTACTAATTTAATCACACCTTCGGCAACTGAATCAGCTTGTACTGGCAAAGCGACAACTGTACTAGATAATTGACGGCGACGCATCAACTCGCGAATAGCATTTTCTAAAACCGTCATATTTGGTTTTAATTCCGATGGCTGAAATACTTGTGTCAGGCGGATTTTTGGTTCGTTTTCCAAGGTAATTAAAGCCGGAAGCAATTTAATTGCTACTCGTGAATTGGGGCCGCCAGCCATCGGGACTAGCCAGCGTTTGAAGGAGTGGGGAGTTTTGCCTAATTTAGCTAAAACTACTTCACAGGTGGCTTGACGAATTATGGTGTCTACAACATTGCCAAAAATCCGGCCGGGGGTAGATGTGCTACCTTTCCATCCCATTAAGATGAGGTCGATATGTTCTTCGTTAATTGTTTCTAAAATTGCTTGGGCGACATCGTGGGTAACTCGAATTTGCGTGTGCAGGGGAATTTGCCACTTTTTTGCTAAAACTTCCGCTTGTCGGAGTAAGCGGCGACTTTTCGCAGTTCTGACTTGTGTTTCAGATGGGGAACTGTGGCGGGATACCTGCATGACTTGGATGCACTGTATTTCATAATGGCGATCGCGGGCAATAGCTGCTGCCATTTCTAATAAAATAGCTGCTGTTTCTGGATTCGCTACTGGTACTAATAATCTACCCCTACCAATGCTTGGCGATCGCGTTTGATAAACTATATACGAAGGTTCTCGTCGCAGCTTGGGTTTCCGGTCGTCGGCGTTAAGATGTCCTGCTTCCGCCCGAATAATATCTGCACGAGTAATAATCCCAATCAGTTTTCGTCCATCTACCACTGGTAAGCGACTAATTTGATAGCGGTCGAGTAAATACAATACATTACTCAAGCTGTGGATTGGCGTTACTGTCACAGGGGGAGATGTCATAATTTCTTTTAAAGAAATCTCACTCGCTAAATTGCGATCGTGTAGCGTGTGCTTTCCACTCTCACGAATTTTGAGTAAATCCGTTTGCGTCACAATTCCTACTAACTTGCTATCTTCCACTACGGGAAAACCCCGATGATGGGAACGAGCAAAAGCTTGCATTGCTTCTTCCAAACTCATCTGTGCATCCAGAGTTTCTACACGTTCTTGCATCACATCTTTGGCGGTTAATTTGGTTAATGCTCCCTCTACAGCAATTTCTTTGGTCAGAGTAATACCTTTTAATTCCAAAAGTTTTTCATAAAGCGAACCAGGCGCCGCCTTATCTGCAACCAAGTAAGCTGCTACAGAGACAATCATTAAAGGTAGTACCAGATTGAAATCTGTAGTCATCTCAAACACAATCACAATCGCTGTGATTGGCACTTTGGAAACAGCGCTAAAAAATCCACCCATACCCGCTAAGGCATAAGTAGTCGGCGAACCATCTCCTGTGAGATAAAACTCAAACACACCTATGATGTGTCCTAAACAAGAACCCAAAATCAAACTGGGAGCGAATAGACCTCCTGGCGCTCCCGAACCAAATGCTACCAGTGTGAGAACGAACTGCGCTCCAAAAGCGATCGCTGCTACGGTAGGATGAGCGACTCCAGTAATGACATATTCTCTTAACCCAGTATTATCACGGAATGATGCAGGCAGCATTGCCACCACGACGCCGGAGATAAATCCAGCCAAAGCCACCCGTAGCGGCAAACTAATATGCAATCGTTGATAACATTTAATACTAAAAATTATTCCGCGATTAAACAATCCACCGAATAACCCTGCCAAGATACCCAAGACCAGGAAAAAAGGAATTTCGGGGATAGAAAATTGGCTCGTAGATTTTGCTAATTGCAAGTTCAGGTCTAAACTACCACCACCTAAAAGCCGCGATATCACCCCACCAATAAACGAAGCAATAATCGCAGTTCCCAGAGTTAGCCCCGATAAATCTTGGAGTAACTCTTCCACGATGAATAATACACCTGCGATCGGCGCATTGAAAGCCGCTGCCAAACCCGCACCCGCGCCTGCTGCAATCATTTGCCGCCGATGATCTGGGGAAGTCGGAACCCAGCGACTCATACCTGCTGCTAAACCTGCCCCTACCTGCACAGTGGGGCCTTGGCGTCCCAGAGTGATACCCGAACCGATGGTAATAATGGCACTGAGTAGCTTCACACCAGCCACCCGCCAAGATAATCTCATCGGCACATTCGCCAAAGAAGCTTTGACTTGTGGAATACCGCTACCAGAAGCCTCTGGTGCCAACCTTTCCACCAAAGTCCCAGCCACAAACCCCAGCACAAGACCAACTAGCGGTAGTGCCAGCCATACAGGTAAAAGCCTAGTACTGTGGACTCGCCACGTCCCCAGCCATCCCGAACCCACCTTCAGCAACACCGCAGATAACGCCGCAACCAGACCGATAACGCAAGCTTCCGCGATCGCTAAACCTCTTCTAGGCTGCCACCAACTGCGAAAGCGCTGATTGAGAATAGAAAGAGACATAGTTTTTGGCAATTAGGGCATGGGGCATGGGGCATTGGGCATGAGGCATTGGGCATTGGGCATGAGTCTTTGATACTCGTGAATGAGGCTTTGAACTCCATTAATGAGTCTTTGATACTCGTGAATGAGGCTTTGAACTCCATTAATGAGGCTTTGATACTCGTGAATGAGGCTTTGAACTCCATTAATGAGTCTTTGAACTCCGTTAATGAGGCTTTGAACTCCATTAATGAGTCTTTGAACTCCGTTAATGAGTCTTTGAACTCCATTAATGAGGCTTTGATACTCGTGAATGAGGCTTTGAACTCCACTCCTCTAGCCCAATGCCCCATGCCCAATGCCCAATGCCCATTTAATTACTTCTCCCCGTCGTGGATAGCCCTTCCACTATGAGAGATGGAGTATAACAAGAACCATTCCAATCAGCATCGTTACCGAGGGTAACTACTTGCTTGAGGGCTGTGTAAACATTACCTGCAACCATCGTATCTTTAACGCGTCCAATTACACGGCCATTTTGGACGCGGTAGCCTAAATCAACATTGATGGAAAAATCTCCCGAAATGCTACCGCCATTACCCAGCATTTGATCCACAATTAAGCCATCATCCATCTGTTCGATCAACTCCTGTAGCGATGCCGAACCTGGCTGGATGAGAAAATTAAATAAACCAGGGGTGGGATAGCTGCCTAAACTAGGACGAAAACCATTTCCTGTGGTGTGAGTATTCAGTTGCCGTCCGGTGGTGCGATCGCCATAAAAATTCTCTAAGGTTCCATTTTGGATAAATACTAAAAATTGAGTCGGAGTGCCTTCATCATCAAAAGGGCAACTGTAAGGGCCGGCTTCTGGATCTTGGTAGAGGGTGAGACTAGATGCCATGACTGGGTTGCCCAAGCGTTCCGCCCAAGGGGAAGCTGCTTCTAAAACTCGCTTGCCATTTAAAGCTGCTTGCACGGTACCCCAAAGCATATCGGCAGCTTTAGCAGTGAATAAAACCGGGACGCGGCCGGTGGGAGATGAAACATTTTCTCTGGCCCAAATTAACCGCTGTAAAATTTGATTAGCTAATTTGTCTGGCTGGAGTTCGCCCCGTTGGGTTTGACCGTCGGAAACGCTCAAAAAATCATCGCCGCGCACCCATTCTGCTGACATATAGCAACTGAGGGTAGTATCGGTGTAGTAACAATCTAAACCTTTAGTGTTGACTAACCTAGTGGTTTCAACATCGCATTCCCAATCGCCATTGCAGACAACATCCGGATAGGCATCGCGGATTAAGGCGATCGCTTCCTTGCCCCAGTCTACCAAAACCTCTATCGGCACACTTTCTCCTAAATCTGGGTAGGATGGCTGAAAATTAGAGCCTAATTCCACTAGTTCCGGCTGATTAAGTTGACTCAAAGCTAAAGCTTTCTCCACCATCACAGGGGCAGGGACAGAACCGTAAGCCACCGTCAGCCCTGGACGCCCATTTCGCCAAAGCCGCAGTGCTGTACCTTCAGATTGGCTGGTTTCTAGCTGTTTGAGTCGGTTGGCCTCAAAAAAAACTGGACGAGAAAGCGAGTGAGACTGATACACCTCAGCAGCTTCTGCTCCAGATTCGATCGCTAGTTCCAGCAGTTCTTCTGCTAGTGTATCTTTTGACAAATTTTCAGAACCCATGACCCTTAGTGAATTGTGGATTTTGAACCCCATATCAACGCCAACAGACGCAGATAATTATCCAAAAATCATCAGCACCCGATCGCAGTTGCAATTTTCAACCAGCGATCGACGCTGATGGACGCAGATAATTATCCCAAATCATTGCCATGTCTTAACGTTTGTTAGCGATCGCAATTTTTGGTCATTAGTCATTAGTCATTAGTCATTAGTTTTCCCCTGCCCCCTCTGTCCCCCCTGCCCCTCTCTCCCCACACTCCCCACACTTCCCCATTCCCCATCTCCCCATTCCCCATTCCCCATTCTCAAAGATTAACCTCCTGCAAGAGCCAAAAACCAGCAAATGATTGCGCTTGCGGATTGGACTGTATGCCCAGAAAATGTACGCCATTCGCGTTTTGCTTGGCTTCTTCAAAACCTTTGGCTTCTGCTAAAATTTGAGGCTTTTTGAGATTTGCCACAATCCAGCTTTCACTAACACCAGTTTCTAAAAGCAATCTTGCCTCCTGGCTAGTGTCAGCTTTCAAGAAAGCCAACTCCAAACCAGACATCCAACCCGCCAAAGGCAACGCTCTAGGTGAGAAAATCAAAACACCAGGAATACGGGTTTCAGGGGATACTTGGGCAAACTCTAGCGGGAAAGCTTCGCCAAAGTCAATTTCCCACTCTGGCATCTCCGCCAAATCCCCAGCTGTTAAGCTGACAAATATCCACTGCTGCCCTTCCAAAGCATCTGGTAAACGTTGCGGTAAAGGTTTCTCTAACCGGACAGAGGGATTAGTTCCGCCTTGGTATCCCGGTTCTTGAGGATACACTTCCTGCATCCGCTGTTCTAACCATTGGTTGAGAACGAAAGTGCGGCGGCTAGGCTGGGCGGGAATGCCCAAGTCTTGGCAAGCCTTGGTAATCATATTGTTCATTTGGCGGCGGAAAAAGCGAATTTTAATTGGTGCTTTTCCAGCTTGGTTAATAGCCTCCTGTAACGCCGTCCGCAGCCAGCCCGAATTTACCTCGCTACTGGAGCAATATTGAGCATAACGAAACAAAGAATCTGGTTGTGTCTTGATATCCAAAGGACTTTCACAGACTAAGACTTCCCAGACTTTTTTTTGATTAGCGTCTAAAATCGGACGAGAGTAAAAATCTATTTCCCAAATGCTGCCCATGTTTTACGGTAAAAATCTGGTTGTTATACGTTGCTGATATCTCGATCATACGAGTGTTAGGTCAGATGGGGAATAAGCAAGTGGAGAATGGGGAACGCTTCAGGGACAAAGGGGAGATGAACAACTTTGAACTTCAGAGCTTGAAATTTTTAGTTTTAATGCTCCCTCATCTTTTGAGTAGAACATGAATGTTTATTATCAAATCTCCCCATCAAAAAAAATTAGTTTAGTAATATAGGATTCCCATTTGATTGCATGAAAAAAATCACTACATCCAGACAAGGCTTCTGTCCTACTCCCTACTCCCTGTCTACACAAATAAATTCTCCAAATCCAACCCGATTCTTATAGTTAAAGTACGGTGCGTTAGCCTGGGGCACAACGTCGCTAAAAAACTGTCTTAGGGAATAGATTTTTATACTGGAACCTCTACTAAAGTCAGGTTAGAATCTCTAGCAAGCAAAGTGTAAATCTGAAGTGGAACTATGAAAACTGCTGAAAAATTGGCTGCTGGTTGGCTACTGACACTCGGATTCATGTTTTTAACGCTATCAGCATCAGCAGCATTAGAAAAATTTGCTACCAGTGGAACGGCCATTCCAGTACCAGAGGGGACTGATTTTCCTGCACCAAATCCTACTTATGCAAATGATAATACTGCTGTTGGTGGTCTAATTTTTGGCGTTCCTAGTTTCACGCTGGGTGCATGGTTAGCATTGGGATTATATCGTCAAAGTCGGCAAGAGAAAAAAGCACTTAATCAACAACGCAGCGATCGCTTACAATCTCTTTTTTATCAGATGCTATTAGAAAATCAAGGGCGTGTGACTGTTTTAGCCTTTGCTATGCAATCACAACTACCCGCAGCTGACGCCAGACAATATTTAGACAAAAAAGCTAAAGAATTCAATGCAAATTTTAAAGTCAATGAAGAAGGGGCTATATCATATCATTTTGATGTCTAATAGTCATTAGTAGAGACGCGATTAATCGCGTCTGTACAATAGTAGTCATTGGTCATTAGTCTAAAACTAATACGCCATACCCAATGGCCAATGCGCAATGCCCATCTGAGAGCTAAGTGTAATGACGCAAATTTTTTTAAGCCTAGCTGCTGTTTTAGGCGGTTTGTCAGTTGCTGCTGGTGCTTTTGCTTCCCATGCTTTGCGAGACAAAATTAGCGAGCGATCGCTAGAAATTTTTGAAACTGGCGCTCGTTATCAAATGTATCATGCTCTAGCACTTTTTCTCGTAGCATTATTAATTAGTCGCACCGAATTTCCTCAACCCATTCTTGTAGTGAGTGGCTGGTTATTTATCATTGGTATTGCTATTTTCTCAGGAAGTTTATACGCTCTGAGCTTAACTGGTATAAAATCCTTAGGAGCAATTACACCATTAGGCGGCGTAGCCTTTATTATTGGTTGGGGTGCTTTAGCTTTTGCTGCTTGGAATTTGAAGTTGTAAAACAATTAGGAGTCAAGAGTTGCAAGCGAATGAATGCAAAACTCTTAACTCCTAACTAATAATTTTTAACTCTCAACTTTAGCAGCAAATTATGTAAAGCTACCTTCGCCGTAGGTGCTTCAAGTAGGGTACTAGCTTCGTATGCCTCTTGCAAGCGATCGCGCAATCGTTCATACTCTTGTTGATGAAAAGCTAAATCGACATTTGACAAAGTAGACTTTTCTCCCTCTGCCAATTTTTGTGCGATTAAATCGGGAATATAAGGTAAATTAAAAACTTCATTCAGTTTAACTAAATTAGCTTCTACACTTCCTGTTTGCATCAGATAAATACCAGTCAACATTACTCGATAAATATAAAGTAGCGGCTTAATTCGATGTGGCTGTTCTTTTTCAAAAAGTTTCCATTGAGTTGTGGCGAATCCAAAGTAATGATGGCTGTGATGGCGAGTAATGCAATCTTGGGCAATAATTTTTAATTCTTCATGTTCTGGTGTAGTTTTTAATATTAAAGGTGAATAAAGTTGTTCTAATACATAGCCATTCTTTTTTAGCAGCAGCAAAAAGAATTTCTTGATATCGTGAGTTACTAAATCAATTTCTAAAGATTCGCGAATTTCTGAGATTTCAATAGTTTCAGTCCCAGTATCTAATCCCACCACTTCTGGTACTGGTAAAATATGCACGCCACGCAAATCATAATCCGAATCTGGTGATGGAAAACCATATAAATGAGAACCGCTAATCGTAGCAAATAAAAGCGGATAAGGCTGTTGCTCAACTATTCTTTTGATAGATGGTGAAATATCCATATAAAAGGTTACGTAAACATTCGTTTATTTATCCCTAGTTGAAAATTAGGTCAAAATATAGCTATTTTTAGTATTTATAACAGATGTAATACAAGTTTACGTAAAACCATTGGTTAGCTAAATCTTTTGGATGGTTAGGAGGCGAATAAGATAACATGAGGCAGCACTTGTTTGCGAGAATAGGGCAAATATATTAAGAAATTAGCTCATTCTCACTAACAAAGTTTATTCTATAAAACTATTGGGAGCAGATACTTTAATCATGTGCCGTTTACTTGGTTACCTCGGTTCGCCTATTTCTCTGGAATATCTACTATATAAACCAGAACATTCATTAATAGTCCTATCCGCTAGTCGTACAAAATACCCAACTGAATTCTGGCTCCTGACTCCTGAATTCTGTTTGATAAATGTTAAATTCTTTCTACTTCCAAATTACTTCTTGTTCAACAGCACAAAATCATAATCAGTTCCAGAAGAACAGCGTTCGCAACGCTCAATTTTAACTAGCAAAGCTTCTCCTTGACGCTCACCTGAAGACGAAAACATAATCGTTCCTGTGGCTCCAGAAGTTGAAAAATCACGATTAGACAGCACCTTTTGCAAGCCTTCGCGGGTGGTATCTTGTTTCAAGCCAGCGATAATTACCTGCATCGCGTCATAAGCTCCTGCTGTTCTCTGATTTACGCGTGCATTCCACAGCCGAAAAGCATTTTCCGCAAATGGGTTATTTTTATTCGCATCACGATGCCAATATACGGGTAGTACCATTCCTTGGACATCTTCACCGTTTTGTAAAGTTGTTGCACTATACATACTTTCGGAAGCAAACAGTGGTTTTCTGCCTCTAATCGCTTGTCCAACTTTAGTAGCAAAATATATACTTCTGAATGAAGGTAGTAGTAAAAAACCACTGGTATTTTCTGTTTCTATAGCTTTATCCACAAAAGCTCTAGAATCAAAATTCTTATCTGCTAAATTACAAGGCGTACTAATAACTTTACTTCCATATTTTTCTAGAGCTTGGGCGTACTGTTCTATAAGAACCTGATTAGATGAAAAACTTGAATTATTTCTCGAGCTAGGAATATCGCCACAAATAGCAACATTTCTTGCTTGTCTAGCAATGTAGCGAGCATGAGTATCTACTAAAGTATCATATAGCGGGTTTACATGAAACAAGTAGTTATTTTTGGCAGTATTCTGCTGACTATTTACTGAATTTTGCTCTAACCTTTCTGTATTTTCTGCTTGATTTGGACGCTCTACAGGCAAGACTAATACCAGCTTTTTCTGATTATAAATTGCAGGATCGCGTCTCACGCCTACTGCGGCGACAAGGGTCTTGTCTTCAACTAATTCATTATCTAGCTTGGCAAAATCTTCCCGATTCTCAGCACTGGCAATTACAATTTGCAATTTTTTACCATTAATTCCGCCTTGAGAATTAACTTCATTTTGAGCTTGAGCCACACCACGCAAAATTTCTTCTGATAAATTCTGATCGAAATTAATTGGTGCAATGACTGCTACTTTGATAATTTCTGAATTATCTTGAGCAATTTTGGCATTATTTAAATAAATTAAAGTCTCTGGATCGTTGGGATTATTTTTCAGAGATACAGTAAATTTGTCTACAGCCGTGGCGAATTTTTTTTCTTCAAAAGCCTTAACTCCATCTGTTTTTTCCGGAGATGTTTGTACTTTTACCAGAATTTTTGTCCCCAAATTCATGAATGAAGACTTATTTGGTATTGAAGATGAAGTTGATATTGGGTTTGATACTGGTACAATAGTAGAAGAAAGTTTGCTAATTAACCAGAAAAGAACTGCTACTAGGATTCCAGCTATTCCTAAAGAAATCAGAAGTTTAAAATTTTCTTTGTTATTTGTCATAAATAATTTCCTAAATCCTACAAAGTTTTTCAAAAGCAAAAAGATAATATTTAATATTAACCAATACTAAAAATATGTAGAAATCAATTTATTTATTATTTCCCATATACCGACAATAATAACTGTTAAAACCCCGGCAAGAATAATTAATAAAAATACAAGTAGTAACCCATTTATACCAGATTGTAAAAGATTCTTAGCTAGCAAATTTTTAAAAGTTAATATAACAATTAAATTTACTATTATTGCAATAAGAATTAAATAAGTTTTTTCCACAAGGGAACGAGATTGAATAAATAGTAACCCTCCTAAAATTAGCAACCACAATCCCGAACTAATCCAAGTAGTGCCGAGAAAACTAATAAGAGCGATCGCCAAAAAAGAACTCCCAGTTCCAGCAATTACTGCTCCCGATAAGAGTTGAGTATTAGAGAATAATGGTATATATCCAGGTGCAGTTGATTTGTGTTGAATTTTGTGTTGAACTTTTTGTTCTGTTTGTAATACTCCAGACTGCGAAAGCACCGTAGGAGGTAATGTCTGTTTCAAACTCGGTAAGTTATTTAAGTCTTGCAATACAGCTTGTGCAGACTGATACCGCTGTTCGTAATTTTCTTGAATTAATTTATCGATAATTAACTCTAATTCATGGCTGATGGTTTGATTTAAATGTTGTTGCCAACTAGAAGTCCAACTATAGCCTTGTTTGATCCACAAACTCGACGGAGAGACATTAGTTAATAGATGAAAGCAAGTTATTCCTAAACTGTAGAGGTCGCTGGATGGAAAGACTTTACCAAATTGCATTTGCTCAATGGGTGCGTATCCCAAGGAACCAATAATTGTCCCCAGAGCAGTGTTTGTAGTTTCCCTCTTTTGCTTTGATACTCCAAAATCAATTAATACTAACTTTCCATCATTGCGACGGCGAATAATATTTTCTGGCTTCAGATCTCGGTGAATTATCTCTTGTTGATGTATTGCTACTAGCACAGATAATAAATCGTGCAAAAATTCTCGAATCTTTGCTTCATTAAAAACCCCCTGCTGTTTCAACTCTTGCAACAGATTTTGTCCTTCAATAAACTGCTGCACTAAATATAGATATTCACCTTCTTTAAAATATGCATATAAATTAGGAACTTGCACGTGTTCGCCTAGTTCTTTGAGACGTTTGGCTTCTCGCTCAAACAACTCAGTTGCTTTTTTATGTGCGTCAGTACCTTGAGAGCCATAAAATTGGCTTAAAACTAATTGCTTCACTACACATTGTTCGTTGAGCTTGTCTATATCTTCTGCAATATATGTGCGTGCAAATCCTCCTCTACCTAACATTCCGAGAATCCGATAACGATTTCTGAGCAAAGGCACCAACTTTGCCCCGCAACTAAGACAAAAATTTGCTCCGTCAGGATTTTGAGGATTTTCGCAATTAGGATTTATACAACAGATCATAATAATTATTTTATTGGTATTATTTTATTAATTTTTAAAATATACCTTAAATTCAGTAGGAACTTTGTACTGCAACGTTTCTACATGCATCAAAAGCAAAGGTGCAAGCGCTACCTTGCTAACTCTGCTCAAACTAATTGATTTTCCAGCAAAAGATAGGCTGCGATCGCTAGCAAGATTAATGCTTGAGTGCTAAAAATCGCCTTCTAAACTACTATTTGCCGATAGTACAAGTTTTTCAGCATCTTCTTAACACCGCAATTACCCCACATCTGCTATTGTCACCAGATAAAACTCTCCGCAATTGTGACGATTACGCTAGAATTATTAAAGGTTCTTTACAGAATTTGCCTATCTTCCCCAATTCTGTTAGAAAAGCCTAGCATTCACAATGTAAATCTATAAACTCCCTTAAAAGTTCACCCAAAGCTTCTATGACGCTCCCAATTCGCAACGTCGCAATTATCGCCCACGTTGACCACGGCAAAACCACCCTGGTTGATGCACTCCTCAAACAGTCCGGCATTTTCCGTGAAGGTGAAGACGTTCCGGATTGCGTCATGGACTCCAACGCCCTCGAACGAGAACGGGGAATTACAATTTTGTCTAAAAACACAGCGGTTCGCTACAAAGAAACGCTGATTAATATTGTTGATACACCCGGACACGCTGACTTCGGTGGCGAAGTAGAACGCGTACTCGGCATGGTTGACGGTTGCATCCTCATTGTTGATGCTAACGAAGGCCCCATGCCCCAAACGCGCTTCGTCCTCAAAAAAGCCTTAGAAAAAGGGCTGCGCCCCATTGTTGTCGTCAACAAAATCGACCGTCCCCAAGCCGATCCCTACGGTGCGATCGATAAAGTATTGGATCTGTTCTTGGAATTAGGCGCAGATGAAGACCAGTGTGATTTTCCCTATCTGTTTGCCTCAGGTCTAGCAGGTTACGCCAAAAAAGACCTAGACGCAGAATCAGTAGACATGCAGCCTTTATTTGAAGCGATTCTCCAGCATGTCCCAGCACCCGTAGGCGACGTCAATAAACCACTGCAATTGCAAGTCACAACTTTAGATTATTCTGAATATCTCGGACGAATTGTTATTGGCAGAATTCACAACGGTGTAATTCGTGCCGGACAACAAGCGGCCTTGGTTACAGAAAATGGCACAATTGTCAAGTCTAAAATCAGCAAATTGTTAGGTTTTGAAGGGCTGAAGCGGGTGGAGATGGAAGAAGCATCCGCAGGTTATATTGTCGCGGTTGCTGGTTTTGCAGATGCCAACATTGGCGAAACAATTACAGACCCCAACGAACCCCAAGCTTTACCACTAATTAAAGTGGACGAACCAACCTTGCAAATGACCTTCTGGGTGAACGATTCGCCTTTTGCAGGTCAAGAAGGCAAATTGGTGACATCAAGACAAGTGCGCGATCGCCTTTTCCGCGAATTAGAAACCAACGTGGCATTGCGGGTAGAAGAAACCGATTCTCCCGATAAATTCCTCGTTTCCGGTCGTGGCGAATTGCACTTGGGTATCTTAATTGAAACCATGCGCCGCGAAGGTTTCGAGTTTCAGGTATCTCAGCCACAGGTAATTTACCGCGAAGTCAACGGCCAACCTTGCGAACCTTACGAACTGTTGGTGTTAGACGTACCTGCTGATGCAGTGGGTAGCTGTATCGAACGCTTGGGACAACGCAAAGGCGAAATGCAAGATATGCAACCCGGTAGTGGCGATCGTACTCAGTTAGAGTTTGTCATCCCCGCCCGTGGTTTGATTGGTTTCCGCGGTGAATTTATGCGGATGACTCGCGGCGAAGGCATCATGAACCACAGCTTCCTCGACTACCGTCAACTCAGCGGCGACATTGAAGCCCGCAACAAAGGCGTTTTAATCTCCTTTGAAGAAGGCGTTGCTACCTTCTACGCCATGAGAAACGCCGAAGATAGAGGATCGTTCTTTATTACTCCTGGCACCAAAGTTTACAGAGGCATGATTGTCGGCGAACACAATCGTCCCCAAGACTTGGAATTGAATGTTTGTAAAACCAAGCAGTTAACCAACCACCGCGCTGCTGGTGGCGATGAACTCGTGCAGTTGCAAGCACCAATAGACATGAGCCTAGAACGTGCTTTGGAATACATCGGCCCTGATGAATTAGTGGAAGTTACACCGCAATCAATTCGTCTGCGGAAGATGGCGAAGAAGTTAGCGAAACGGTAAGTAAAAATTCTGAATTAATCTAAGAAGCCCACATTAGTGGGCTTTTTATTTTGTTATTGATATCCTTTTTAAGGGATTAAATGACAACGCTTTATACACTTAAACTCCATAGCTGTATGTAGCTTAGAAATTAATTTTGTAGGATGTGTAGCAATGAATTGGGTTATACGTGAGGAAATTTTGGGCATTCTAGAAATAGCAATGGCTGATTGAAATCTTTCGCAATATAGCTAGCTATACATCAAACAATGAAACAGAAAGTATACCCCTCTAAAATTATTGCTACTGCTAAATCTATTAACATAACTAAACTTCCCTGGATTTTATATATCGATAAAAAATCGCTTCCCACATGCGGAGGCATTTATTTTATAGGTACAGATCAAGAACCTACAGCTTATATAGGCCAAGCAGGATGTTTAAAAACTCGTTTTATTGGACATCATCGAAAAAATTCCTTTGAGCAACTTGTCGAAGAGTGTGGACAAGAAGATGTCAAAATCCGCTATTGGCAAGCACCATTAATGCCTAAATCTGAGCTAGTACTTTTCCTGCCTCAACTCGAAAATTATTTAATAGAGAATTCAAAAACAAGGTTCAATCACACACCAAATTCCCTACCTAAAACACCATTTGCATCTCGCCACCGTACTTATTGTGGCCCTATATATGTTCAGTTAAATAAGTTAGGTGAATATTATGTACCAAAGTCTTCGGATGGAACAGCAGGATTCTACTTCAGTCTTGAAAAGATCCACATGGCTGAAAATGCTATAAAATATCGTTCTCCAACATTTATAATTTCCAGTGGTACTTGGCAAGATGCTTTATACCAATACGACAATAATCTTGATCCAAAGTGGAAGCAATACTCAACACTATATTTCTTAGAAGTAAGGTTTCAGGCACGTTGGATTAACTATGCTGGTCAGGGTGGCATAGAAGATTATATTCTCTCTGGGGATCAGGCTACTTTCTACCGTATTTTCTTAAACGAGTACCCAGGCTTTAAGGAATTCTCAATTAAGTATTTAAGAACGGGATTAACTAATTGCAGTAAATCAGATTTTTGTGAATCTCTATTGAATTTAACTAGATAATGCTTTTCTTAAGAATGAAGCACTGAATGATGCATTTAAATTATTCTAAGTTGCCAGTGCTAACAGTATAACATAATTAAAAGTTATCAGTATCCTTCCACAGCCTGTTAGAAGATATAAATTTGACACTTACTGCTGATGAAATTTTTGCTTGGTTACAGCGGAAAAATTGATTGTATTCAAAAATATAATTTTTATGACTATTGGTGACATTGCGTAGGCGTAGCCTGTCGTAGACATCGCCAATTTGCAGCATAGCTTTTTAGTGCGATTTTGGTTTCACAAAAATCAGATAAAACTGATATATTTAAGGCAAATAATTATCATCCAATAATTGTGCAAGAGTGTAAGGACATTTTTCTGGAAAAATTGTTAAATCGGTTTTAACTTGTACAAAACCAACTGCACTTTGATAAATATTCTCTAAATCATCTTGTAATTTGTTCATTAAATTGGTGGTTAGATGATTATTTAAATCATATCTAAAAGTTTTAATTTCTCCAAGCCAATGACGATAGTTTCTTTCATATTCTATCTGCCAATATTGGAGTAATAATATATGAATAATAATTTGCCTTAAAAGACTTTTGGCTTTCGCTAAATCTCTTTTACCCAAACTGATTAATTCCTCAATTAAGTTTTCTAAATCAAGTTGGTTAAACTGTTTTTGTTTTAATAATTCAATAGTTTTTTCTAGCCATAAACTATCATCAGTTTCATAAAGCTGTTTTAATTTGGTAGTAATTGTCATATTTTTACCTTCTACCTAACATTCCATAATTTAATCATATACAGTTATTCTAACTATTACAAAGTTATAGATTAAACCAGACAAGAATGCTTACTTGACAAACTTGGGCTTAGTCTTAGCCTGTCGTAAACATCACTAGTCAGCAGGTATTCTTACAAAAAGCGATCGCTTTCTTAGCAACATAGAATTACAGTGGTTCGTCTCTCGGTAGCTTTAATTTCACAAAAACTCCACACGTCCCACCATTTCTTCAGGTGTCATCACCTCATAAATTAAAACCAAAGTTTCAATGATTTCACCAATTGAACGAGTTCCTTTTTTACAGTAGGTAATACCAGGATGGTCGAATTTAGAACTTGCAATAATCAAAAAATCTGCATCTTGAGTAAACAGTATTCGCTGTGTTTCCTGAATAAACGCTAACTGTACTTCATCACTTTGAGTGCGTAATTCCACATCATTGGTTGTTGTGACATCAATTCCATAACGACGCAAGCCAAGCGCGATCGCCGGATCGACGTTCTCATCCAGATGAAAGCGAATTCGTTCACTCATTCCTCAATTGTCTGAGTTTCTCTTGCAAACGCGAGGGAGAATTTTGCTTCAGTACCTCAACCAACTCATCCTCTTGGGCGGTGCGGCGATCTATCTCCTCTCGGCGATCGAAGTAATAAGCCATTGCTGCATAAACAGATGCTAGTGACAGGTCATATTTACCAGCAATCTCTACCAAAGAATACCCTAGCTTTAAATGCATCACCGCCACATCTTCTACAGCAATGCGAGTACCGATAATGCAGGGTTTTCCACTCCGCACATCAGGAGCGATTGCAATATGCTCTCGACTGACTAATTGCATTAGTGAATCTTCTATGTCTGTTCGATTATTTAATAATATAGAATTTTTCTACCTCTGACAAAGTGAGATGTGGAAATATACCACCAGAATGTCTGCTCGAACAATCTGAGGGATGCCTACGGTAGCAAGCTAGGCTTAAAACTACTTCAGGCTTCAACCTATACTAAATTTTCCCGTTGCCAACTACGCGATCGCTACTTGAAAAGTAGTATTAGGTTGCTTTTTTTGGAATTATGAATTAAAGCGAGGGCTGGAATTGGTATTTTTCGTTCGCAACGCTGAAATTTGATGTTTTTCTACCCAGAGTCGTGCAAAGCGATCGCTCAAAAGAAAGATGGAATATCCATCTAGTGTGTGTCAGTCTAAATATTAGCAATCCTTACGAAAACTTTGCACAGGAGAACCACCAATGGTATCTAGTTTAGATGACACCAAACGCAATGCTATTGCTGTGAAATTAGCAAGTATCAAAGCATTACAAGAATTAGTCCTTGAAAACGAAAAACAACTTTTACAACAAGGTCTCGATGCGGAAATTGGCGATCGCATCCGCAATTTCATCAAAGATGATGAAAAAAATCTTGGCGTTTTGGAAACTGTCATTACTCAGTACGGCATTCAGGCTGAACCTAAACAAAATGTGACACAATTCATTGAAAGAGCAAAAGAATTGTTCCAAGGTTCCGAGTTGAGCTTATATGAGAAAGTATCTCAGCATGAATTGCTCAAACATCAAATTGTTATGAGTGGTTTGATAGTTCATAAAGCTGCTCAAAAAGTCGGTGCTGACGTAATGGTAGCGATCGGGCCATTGAATACAATTAACTTTGAAAACCGCGCTCACCAAGAACAACTCAAAGGTATTCTTGAAATTCTGGGCGTCCGCGAACTAACTGGCCAAGATGCAGATCAAGGAATTTGGGCGCGCGTTCAAGATGCTGTGGCTGCGGTAACTGGTGTAGTCGGTAGTGCTGTAACCCAAAACACCGACAAAAAGGATCTGAATATCCAAGATGTTATCCGCCTAGATCACAACAAAGTAAATACTCTGTTTACCGAACTATTACAAAGCAACGATCCCCAAAAGATCCAAGAATACTTCGGTCAAATTTACAAAGATCTGACAGTTCACGCTGAAGCTGAAGAAGAAGTTGTCTACCCAAGAGTACGTTCTTTCTACGGTCAAGACAACACCCAAGAACTGTATGACGAGCAAGCTGACATGAAACGTCGCTTAGATCGCATTAGATCTATTAGCCCTTCTGCACCTGAATTCAAAGATCGAATCAAAGAGCTAATGGACATTGTTGGCGACCACGTTCGTCAAGAAGAAAGCACACTGTTTGCTGGAATTCGCAACAACTTGAGCAGCGAACAAAGCGAGCAACTCGCTACCGAATTCAAAGCTGCTAAAGCAAAAATTCAAGAAAAATTAGGTGTTGTTAACGAATCTAAAATCTAGCTAACAGTGGAAGAAATACAAAATTTTGCTTAATTAATCTAGCTTAGTTGCGATAACAAATTGCTAGAAAAATAGAAGAACTCCTAACACATAGTGTTGGGAGTTTTTACTTACAAAAGACCTGCCTTGAAAATAGGGAGTAGGGAATGGGGAAAAGAAATTTTTATTGTTCCTTGTGAGTTCGACTCATGGAGTCTCTTGCAAAAGTGTTTTTTGCACTCTTGTGGTCAAAGGGACTCATCTTTATTGGGGAAAGCAAAATACCAAACCTTTCCCCCTTTTCCCGACTTCTGCAAGAAGTCTAATCTTTGCTTATTGCTGAGAATCAGCATAATATTTGTAAGCTGCGTAGGCCATGGTCACAACTCCGGTGAGAATGGCAGATTCATCAACTTCAAATTGAGGATGGTGTAATGGGTGGTTAATTAGTCTTTCTTTGTAGCCGACACCCAAGCGAAACATTGAACCCGGAACGTGTTCTAAATATATAGAAAAATCTTCAGCACCAAGGGATGGTTCGGGTAAGACTTGGACGCGATCGCTACTCCAAGCTTCTTCTGCGGCTGATTGTAACAATTGTGTCAGCGCATAATCATTTTGAACGCTGGGTACGCCTTGACCATAATTAACTTGATAGCCTGCCCCGTAAGGACGGCAGACATTAGCCACAATATTTTCAATCCAGTTGGGTAGATGGGCGCGGGTTTCGGGATGGAGCGATCGCACAGTTCCCAATAACTGCACCTTATCAGCAATTACATTTGGCGCTCTACCACCATTAATTTTCCCGATGCTCAAAACTACAGGACGCAAAGGATTTTGTGTCCGGCTGATGGCTTGTTGCAATGCAGTAATAACTTGAGATGCAATCCAAATCGCATCAATCGCCTCATGGGGACGCGCCCCATGTCCCGATTCGCCAATAATCAAAATCTCTAATTCATCAGCAGCAGCAGTCAAAGCCCCATAACGCACGCCAATAGAACCTGCGGGTATAGAAGGGAAAACATGAACCCCTAATATAGCCGAGACGTTTGCCATCGCCCCATCTTTTACCATCCAGCTTGCCCCTTGGGAAATTTCCTCAGCTGGCTGAAATAAAAACCGTACTTTACCGCCCAACTCATCTGCCACTTGTGACAGTACCATTGCCGTTCCTAATCCGACTGTGGTGTGGACATCGTGACCGCAAGCGTGCATGACGCCATCTGCACGAGAGGCATATTCCAAATTAGTGCCCTCTTGAATTGGCAAAGCATCCATATCGGTGCGAATTGCCAATAAACGCTCATTTTGGCTATTATTTCGCAATTCTCCAATGACACCTGTTCTACCAACGCCTTCCTGTACATACAAACCGCTGGAAGACAGAACACCAGCTACAAAAGCAGCTGTTTGGTACTCCTGACCGCTGAGTTCTGGGTGAGAGTGAATGTGGCGGCGAATTTCAATTAATCGGGGCGCTAGTTTTGTTGCTAAGTCTTTAATACGAGCAAGCATCGATATCAATTAATCTATAGGCTTGCTTTCTATGATAAAGAACTGTAACAAACAAAAAACTGATATATTTGCGGATTGGGTCTGGGGAGATGGGGAGATGGGGAGATAGGGAAGTGTGGGGAGTGTGGGGGGAAAGATTTCTTCCCCATCCTCCCACACCTCCCACACTCCTTGCTTTCCCAATGCCCCAATTCTATTTTCCGTAACAGGTTGTGCCGGGAGTATTTTCGGGTTTGAACTGGTTACATTCTCTGGTATTTGGACGTTCTAACGACCAACCATAGGATTTATCAGATGTAACAACACCATTATCTAGAATTGTTAAACGGTAATTTGCCGCCCGAAAGTTAGTAAACAGCAACGTCACATCTTTTAAGTTTGCTGCTTCTAAATTGGCGCTCATAAAACCAGCGTAGGAAAGATTGGCTTTTTCTAGGGATGCTGATTTTAAGTTTGCACCTGTTAAGGAAGCACGAGTGAGGTTTGCTGAATCGAGAATTGCATTTTCTAAATTTGCACCAGTCAAATCGACATTCGTGAGATTAGCTTCAGATAATTTGGCACCGCTTAAGTTAGCCCCTCGCAGATTTGCTCCAGTGAGATTGGCCTGAGTTAGGTCAGCACCACTCAAATCACACCTGGGACAAGCATTGGTTGCCTTCAACTGCTCCAAGTCTTGTGCATTTGATGCCAAAGTCCGACCTGCAAAGCCAAAACAAGCTAACAGGACGAGAGTGGTGACAATCTTAAGTTTCATATTCGTTACAGATATTTACAAGGATGACAAGTAATTTACACTGGGTACTGTCATACTTACATATAAGACTAGTCAAGTGAATAACCAGAATGAAGCATTGATTAAGAAGCGATGAATATAATATAAATTCTCGTGGTAGGACTACTCAAACTGAAATATTGGCTATACAATCGAGTCGTAAGGAACTATACCGAATCATTTATAGACTACCACATATGCGATCCCCCTAGCTCAAAGAAAAAAAGAGCTAGGGGGATCTTGTATTTGGGCATTTGTGCATAATATCGAAATTCTTGTAGAGACGTTGCAATGCAACGTCTCTACATCTGGGTTCTTTTACCGCCACCCTAAAAGGCGTAACCCAGGCACAATTAGATAGAAACTTACTCCTAACCAAAAACTGAGAAACAAGCCTACAGAACCAAAAAAAATTAGAGGTCTGTATAACTCTAACCAGCCTGGTTGACTCGAAAATTGCAATATAGGAGGTGCGAAATTTAAAAGAATTAAAACAGCATAGCCGATCGCACTGCCAAAGGCAGCGAACACAGCGTAAACTATGTGATGGCTGCGGAGTCCCAAACTCAAAGTCAGTAAGGAAACTCCCATTAAAATCGCTGCTATTAAACCTTCGCCGCTATCTTTTGTTGTCATCAATTGCAAAATTAACCAGCCAAAGCCATAGCTAACGATCCCCATCACCGAGGCTACTAAAAACCGCCGCCGTTGACCAAAACATCCGCATACTGTCAATCCCCATGCCGTTCCCCAACCCGCAACGATAAAGATTAAAATATCTGCCCCGAAGGTGGGTTGAGTATTGGGAACTAATAAGTTTGCCTGAGTTAACAGAAATTCCACAACCCGACGCCCCAAGCTTGTGCGATAGGCCAAAATAAAACCCGCGCTAGCACCAAAACAAGCGCCCAAACAAGTCAGCACCATCGCCCAAATCGTTGCCAAACAAGCTGCGATAATTTTCCAGATTGTCTGAACGATAAATATAAGAGTTTGATTTACACCTTGGCCAAATTTAGCTAAAACTCGTTCAATGCCCTGTGTTAGCTGTGTAAACTGCTGGGAGGCTTGGGTTGAGGCTTGCTTAATGTTGTCGCGCAGTTGAGAAAATAACCCTTGCGGCAGTAATGGTTGAGAAATCTTAGCTAGACGCTTTTGAATCATAGCTGCATTTTCGGGACGCGATCGCACATTCTCTGCGACCATCTCATCCAGCAAATCTGCTAACTGCGGGTTGACATTCACCCTAGTGCGCCACAGCAACTTCCCTGTTTGCGGATCTTCCAACTCCGGCGGATACTTTCCTGTTAGTAGTTCGATTATCGTTCGACCAAGGGCAAAAAAATCGGCACTCGGCCCCACAATGCCCCCAGTGACTTGTTCTGGTGGACTGTAGCCAGAAGAAAATAACCGGGTGGAACTAGACCTAGAACCCACTTTTGAAGCGCTAACTTGTTTTGCTCCGCCAAAATCAATTAATACCAGGCGATCGCCTTTTGTTTGGCCTGCGATCGCTGGTAAAGTTGACGAAGAGGTATCCAGCATCAAATTAGAAGGTTTAATGTCTCGGTGAATAATTTGACGCTTGTGTAATTCCTGTAAAATTTCTACAGCTTGGGCGAACCAGTTTAAAACCAAATCCTGCGGACACCCTTGCGGATACTTTTTTAATATCTCCTCTAAAGTCCGCCCATTAATTTTTTCCATTACCAGACAAGAGAGTTGGTGCGGTTTGGGATTGAATAAATTTAGCTGAAAATACCCATCAGCATCAACTTTTGGCACACCAGGATGCTTTAATCTACATAAAACTTCCGCCTCTTGGGTAAATAATTCTAGTGCTTTTGGCGAATCTTCTACCAACACTTTCAGCACTTTCTCAATTTGAGTTTTTCGATCCCAAACCGTATAAATTTGAGCAAATCCTCCCGAACCCAACCTTTCAACTGGGATATAGCGGTCTAACAACTGTAGCGGTGCGCCACAGCTATTGCAAAATTTGTTTCCCCAAGGTTGAGGATAAGGACGTTGGCAATCAGGATTTATGCAGTGAACAGCGCTCTGGTTGATGTGGGACACAACCGCTACATTACAAAGGCTGACTTGATTTTAGCGTTTCTTGAGATTTCCTACATTATTATTGGTTGACAAAGGAATATATGCCCTTAAAATATTGAAGCTTAAATCCTAGTTCTCACAAATTATTACAAAGCAAAAACAACTATTAAACTTCCGATGAATCAATTGAAACCTCAAACTTGGATGTTACTCAAACAGCGGCTGACTCCTTATTTATTTTTACTGCCCGCTTTGATTCTTTTGTGGTTAACTGTTTTTTGGCCTGCACTGCAAGCATTTTACCTCAGCTTTACTAGCTATGAAGATATAGGTCAACCGCCGCAATGGATAGGTTTTGCTAACTTTCTCAAGCTTTGGAAAGATGCAGTTTTTTGGAAAACTTTGGAAAACACTTTTTTATATCTTGCGGGTGTAGTACCAATTTTGGTAATTGCTCCCTTGGGGCTGGCAATTTTGGTAAATCAAAAACTGCGGGGGATGAATTGGTTTAGATCTGCATACTACACACCAGTAGTAATTTCTATGGTAGTTGCTGGGATAGCTTGGAAATGGTTGTATGCAGAAAATGGATTACTCAACCAGTTTTTTAAAGCCTTAGGTATTATTTCAGAAGGTATTCCTTGGCTAACTAGCCCAGCTAAACTTTTTGGCATTGTACCAATTTCTCTTGCTAGCGTTATGGCTGTTACTGTGTGGAAAGGTTTAGGCTACTACATGGTAATTTATTTAGCAGGATTACAATCAATTCCTGGTGATGTGTACGAAGCCGCAGCAATTGATGGCTCTGATGGTATTAGGAAACATTGGGACATTACTATACCTTTAATGAAGCCTTATCTTGCTTTGGTAGCTGTAATTTCAGCTATTTCTGCCACCAAAGTCTTTGAAGAAGTATATATTATGACTCAAGGAGGGCCACTCAATAGCTCGAAAACTATTGTTTATTATCTGTACGAACAAGCCTTCAATAATTTGGAAATTAGCTATGCTTGTACAATTGGACTCGTGTTATTTTTGATAATTTTAGGGCTATCAATTTTGCGCTTCTCAGTCAATCCTCAGCGAGGAGATAATATTAGCATCTGATATAAAAAGATGTTTGAAAAGTATTGGGCAAATGGAATTCGTTACTACACAAATGTAGGCGAAGCCTTCCCGAAGGGTAGTCCACGGAGGTGGACTAAAGAAAAATCAAGGATGCAGCTATCAAAAGTGATGACAATAGTCATAGCGTTTCATGGAAGGTAGATGAGTTACTCTGCATCACGATAGTTCCAGTGGGATAACGGCTAGTTTCAGAGGATTCCAACGTCACGAATAATCCAGAGATACCTGTGTCATAAAAGTCGGCAGGCATCCAGAATTTATCTAACACCTTTCCCTGAGGATTAATTTTCACAGTGCCACAGGGGATTTTTTCGCCATCAGCTACCGCCCAAAGTCGATAGACTTTACCTGTGGGTGGAGTTACCAGATTTTGCACGGCTAGAATTCCCTGCCGTTGTCCTAGATTCACAACAAAGCTACCCGCAGCAGTATCCGATGCTTTCACAGCCTTGAGAGAAAAAAGCTGCGTCTTCTCCTGTTGCAGTAGGGTATTGATATCACTAGCTATGGCCAAATCCTGTCGCAAGCGATAGTTATCTACTCCTAAATACAGAATCAAGAGTGCAGCGACACTACCCATGACGATCGGCCAGAGGAGCCGAGACGGTTTGTGCCTTGAGGGTTGGAAACTAGTGGTAGCGGCAGCCAGGATAGCTTCTCGGAGATGATGAGGCGGTTCCACGCTGTTTAAACTGTAAACTACCTCGTCTAAGGTTGCCTGAAGCCGCTTCACTTCTGCCACTAATGCTGGATTTTCTGCCAGCAGTTGCTCGAAAACTTCTGCTTCGGTGGCATCGAGATCGCCCACGACATAGCCTGCTGCCAAGGTTTCGATTGCTTGAGGAGTAAGGGGTTCAGTCATAACCTTAGTCAATGGAGTGTTGTAAAAGTTGTTTTAGTTTCAGGAGTCCCTGGCGAGTCCAGCTTTTCACGCTTCCCAGAGGTTTATGCAGTTGTTGGGCAATTTCTGATTGGCTCAGTCCGGCATCATACGCCAGTTCGATCGCCTGTCGTTGCCGATCGCTAAGCTGGGTCAATGCCTGCCGTACTAGCTGCGATCGCTCATTTAAAATAGCCTGCTCAACCGGAGTATGCGCGGGGGTTGCAGTAGTGACGTTCTGCTCCCAACGTTGTATTAAATTAAGAATGCGGCTGCGCGATCGCAGTTTGTCGATCGCCCGCGATCGAGTCATGGCAATCAGGTAGCGCATCAAATGACCGTGACGATCTGAGTCAACCGGACGCTGCCATAGCGACAGAAAAATTTCTTGGGTCAAGTCTTCGGCTTCCGGCTGGCTTTGCAATACTTTCAGCGCTACTCCATACACCACACTGCCATAGCGATCGTAAAGACACCCTAAAGCTGCTGGCTTCTTTGCCTCTAGATCGTTCAAGAGTACGGCATCACTCTTGGATGACGGTTCTGATGAATGGCGATCGGGAGAACTTAGATCCATAGATTCTGGCGAACAGACTGGGGATAATTTTTCTGCACAAATGCCCAATGCATCTTGCAAGGTGAATGCCATTCCTGATTTCACAACTTTTTTAAACATAGAGCAAATTTACTCTCATCTCTAAAACGATTGATGAAGCTAATTGGATGAGTCTAGCGGCGAAATTTTTTAGAAGTCGGTTATTTCGTTGCGATCGACTCTCACCCCAAACCGAACGAACCGCGAACAGCAGTCTAGTAAGGACTTTTGAAAAGTTTAAATCCAAAATTACTTCTCAGTCGTTTTAAAAGTAGAGACAAGTAAGTAACCCAGTTAGCATTCTTTACAGGCAGAATTTACAACTAAATTCTTCTTATTGCACTAATTGCTTACCTACTCACTCCTACAGCTTTTAACACTGGCCATTGCACTGCAATGTCCCGACGAAATTTATATCGTCAAGGGAGCAACGCTCTTGTTTGGCAGTTTGGATTCAACCAAATTGTCTCAAAGTTTGTGCTGCATCCCAGCATTCAAGGTCAGTAAAACCGCTGTAGCTAAACAACCAATCTTAGAGGTAATTCTATGCAAAGCTCTATTTCTATAGTGTTAACAACATCGCTGCTGTTTACCGCCATTTTGCCTGCTGCGGCGCAGACCAAAAGCGCACCAACCAGCTTCAATCCCTACGCGGCCAAGCAACTTTCTACAAATCAGCTCAATTCGTTTAATCTGGCAACTCTTGCGTATCAAGGCTACTTAAAAGACCAAGGCATTCCCAGCAATGGTGCGTTGATGTCAGCGATCGCTTCTGGAACGATCGCAGCTGGTGACATTATTCAAGCTGCTGTTAAAGCGAATCGACTACCTGAGCAAACACTCAGCGATCGAGCCTATCGCCATAACCTTGAAGAGCAACTGCAAGGATTTACACAAGACTAAAAATTAACATAATGAAAAACACATTTCGCAAGTACCATCGGCTAATTGCCACACTCTTTTGTTTGCCATTACTCTTTACTGCTGTTACTGGTATTAGCATTGCCATCGCCGACACATGGTTGCATCAAGAAGAGCTGGCTGGATTTTTAATCGCTGTTCACACCTGGCAAATCTTCAAACTCGATGCCATTGTGCCTGTTTTAAATGGGCTAGGTCTAATTGGCTTAGTGGCTACCGGAGCGAGCATGACTGGACTATTTGCTAAACGCCGTCAACCAAAGCGGATGGAAGAACGCCCATGAAATACATTTCTTATTTTTTCATAGCGATCGCCAGTGCCTTTCTGGTCATCCTATTGTCGTTGTCATCCTGTAGTCCGAACCCTAAGACAACGACTATGCAACCAATGGCGATCGAACAACCCCAAACCAGCCAACAACCTGCCGATGTTACTGTCAAAATCCGTAATTTCAAATTTGAGCCAGCGAATTTGGCACTTGCTGTTGGTAAAACTGTTCAATTTATCAATGTCGATGAAGAACCCCACACAGCTACAGCTACGGATGGTACTTTCAACTCTAAAGCACTCGATACCAATGAAACCTGGAACTACACCGCCACTAAACCAGGTACTTATCCCTACATTTGCTCAATTCATCCTTTTATGAAAGGCACGCTGACGGTAACAAATCAGAAAAACTAACCAGAGGAATACCAATGGAACGCCGAAAATTTCTTGAACACGTAGGCTGGACAGGGCTGGGCATTGTCTGGGCTGTTGGTGGAAATGGCTTATTAACTGCCTGTCAGGTGGGAGAACCAAACACTCAAAAATCATCCACGGCTTCACCGTTGTCCTTCGTTCAAATTAGCGATACGCACATTGGTTTCAAAAAACCTGCAAATGAACATGTGACCGATACGCTCCAGAAAGCGATCGATGCAATCAATGCCTTACCCACTCCACCTGCTTTTGTCATTCACACGGGAGACATTTCCCATTTGTCTAAACCAGAAGAATTCGATCTGGCCAAACAACTACTTTCTCAATTGAAAGTTCCACTGTTTACCCTACCAGGGGAACACGATACGATTGGCGATCGCGGCAAAGCCTACGAGGAAGCCTTTAACCGCAAGGATGTCAAAGAAGGCTTACAGGTTTGGGATTGGGCGGGAATCCACTTTGTCTCCTTGACCAATGTGCTGGACTTTGGGGCAACTGGTACGGGCAAACTAGGTCAGGCGCAATTGGACTTGCTCTCCAAAGATTTGGCAGCGCAGAAAAAGGATACACCTCTAGTTGTTTTCAGCCATATTCCCCTATATGACCTTTATCCCAAATGGGGATGGGCAACTGCCGATTCGGCAAAGTTGCTCTCACTGCTATCTCGTTTTGCATCGGTCACAGTGTTAACGGGGCATATCCATCAAGTGATTGAGCACACCGAAGGCAATATTCGCTTCCACACCGCTGCGGCGACTGCCTATCCTCTTCCGGCTCCAGGTCACGGCGCGCAACCTGCTCCAGTCAAGCTCAGCGAAAATAATCTCTTGGCAGTGCTGGGATTCCGCACAGTTGAGGTAATTTCCCTTAAAGATACTAGAGTTGACCAACATGCTCTGTTGTAGAAATATAGTTCAATAAGGTTCAGTTAGCATCAAAAACTTGATTTGGCATAGGTTGGGGAGCCACTGCGTTGGATAGGTTCCCCGGCTTGTTCGCCCTTGGCGTTCCCATTCCCTCGTTCGCGTTAGCGTCTCCGAAGGAGAAGAGGGTTCCCGCAGGGTAGGGTAGCAAGTGGCGTTTGAGGAACGTAGCCGACGGAGGCGGCTTCCCGAAGGGAAACCCAACATTTCCCGAAGCCTGTTGGGTTTCACTGCGTACCACTTCGTGGAAGCAAGCTACAGTTATCCTTAACTGAACTTTATTGAATTAAAACCGACTTTGATACTCTACTACGGCACGACTATCATCAGTTAAATTTGTAGAAGCACGTACACGGAATCGATCGTTTATCCGGTAATTAACGCCCCATTGAAAAGGGTCATTTGTTGTTAAAATTTTGATGCTAGAAACCGAAATTTTAGAAGTAATATCAACTCCAGCTTCCGCCGCTAATTCCAAAGTTGAATTGCTTCTTCCTGCTTCAGGATTCTCAGAAATAACTGTAGGAAATATCCGCAGTTCGCTTAAGCCAAAGGTACTACCAATTTGGTTAAAAGTTGACTGAAAATTATTGAATACAGCTGAACCTGCGATGTTAATCAAACCCAAAGTACTGTCACCGCGTCCTTGGGTGTCTACAAATCCACCTCCTAAAAGAGCGACAATTTCGGTTTGACTGCGTGAAGGACTGCTGGTTAGTTCTAGATTTTCATTTAATTTACTAGCCAGACCGTTGATGGTAGCTTCGACTCGAACACTCTCTAAAGCTGATAAACCTGTAGTGTTTATGCGGCTGAAATCATTACCTTGAGTGACATCAAGTACCTTAGCAAATAGCCGAATATCCAAGTTAGGGTCGCGGGGTTGTGAGGGACTAAAAGTTGCAGTATGTTTGTAGCCACGAACAAGGTTAAATTGGGTAGTAAATAAATTCACTCCCCCTTGTTCTAATCGGATAGTACCATCGGGTATGGGCTGATTAATTGAGCCGTTGACAATGAGATTTCCAGTGGCGCGGAAGCTGAGGATAGGTGGACGGGTAATTTGGACGTTTTTACCTAGTTCTAAATCTAGATTATTAAATCTGGCAATCCCATTTCCTATTCTTTTGCCTGTTTCCGCTTGACTTTGCTTATTGGCTTTTGCAAATGAAAAATCAACGCCATTATCATTTGCAGATGTAGTTGTGTCGGTAGATTCCGCTAGCAACACCTGACCATCAAACAAATCTACCCTTCCGCCAATTACTGGGTTGAGTGCAGAACCAGTAATTTGCAAATTACCGCTAGCGCCTCCTTGGTAAAGTCCCTTGAGATTCAAGGCTAGCTGTTCGAGATTAATGGTCAGAGGATTGTTAATTGTTACTTTCTCATTGTCAAAGATGGGAATTTCTCCAGCAGCTTCTACTTTCCCTCGGCTAAATCTACCCTGAAGATTTTCTACTAAGATTCGGTCAAAATTAAACAGCACTTTACCTGTAACACGTCTGAGCTTACCTGGTAAAGCCTGGGCTGAAAAAGTAGCATTGTTAACGGTGGCAATTCCCTCTACCTGTGGTTGTTGCAATGTTCCACGCACCTTCAAGTCTACTTGTCCTTCACCTTTTTCAAACACGACTTGATTAGTTAACGCATTTAACAGTCCTAATCCTTCATTTTCTAATTTCATATCCAAACTGATTTGGTCGGTGTCTGGTGCCACCGTTGCAAAAGGTAATTTATAAGGGATACTGCCAGTAATATCCACCGGTTGCGGCCCGGCAACTGCTACAGTACTACCGAAGTTTAAGCGTCCGTTAGCATAGCTGAAACTTGCTGTTGCTAATTGTATTGGGTTCTGATTCAATGTTCCTTCTGTGATTTGCAATTCCCCTCTAGCTTGGGGATTAGCAATACTACCTGCTAAAGCTGCCGTAGCATCTACATTACCTGTAATGCCAACTGGCAGTTTGACAAAATTATTTAATATTTGTACTGGAAAATTATTCACTCGCAACTGACCAGATTGTTCGTCACCGCCGATGTTTCCAGTGAAGGCAATCAGCCTGTTCTGAGATTGGATTCGTAAAGGTCGCAAACTCAAAACACCGTTTTCAAAGTTACCTTCTGCAATCAATTTTTCGGCAGTATAATAACGACTGCGTTCTTCCTTTTTACCCCAGGCAAAGTTTTCTCCATTCAAATTAAATTGCACTGCTAAACCATTACTAGCAGTTGTATCTAGAGCTACTTCGCCGTTGAAAGTGCCTTTTAAGTCTGCTAAATCTGGTATGGGACTGGAATCAAGCCGCTGTTGTTCCTGTTCTGCTACCAATGCTTCAATTTCAGAAAACCGCTGGAGTTGGGTCAATAATGGCTGATTTGGCCAGCCTTGGGAGTTTGTACTCAGATCGGCTGCTGTGCCGTAGATTGGGGGCGAACCACCTTGAAAATCCTGTAAATCATATACCTGTGCTAGGGCGAGAACATCTTCAATTTTGCCCTGGTTGACATTGATTTTACCTTTTAATTGAGGACCTTGAGGAGTTTGGGCAAAAGTACCAGCAACAATGTAACTACTATTACCTTTGATAAATTGGCTACTAGTAAGTATAGCTTTACCATCACTGTAACGGAATTGAGCTGCTAAACGATCGCCTTTGAGCCGTCCAATTTCTGGGTTGGCGATCGCTAAATTTCCAGTTGTTGCAAATGTCTGCTGATTAAAAACCAAATCTCCTGTCAACAATCCAGCTATTTTTCCAGTACCAATACGAGTACTCGGTGGCGGAGTCAAATTCAAGATTTGTAAGGGGAAATTGCCAACTTTGAGCGTCCAATCATTTCCTTTGACATTACCTGATGCCAATGCTTCCTGCCATTGGACTAAGAAGGATTGCGGGCGATTATTGGCATCTAAATTAAAAGCCAGGCGATCGCGATTTCCCGCTAACTTCAAACTCGACCCACGCCCTTGTGCTGTGTTGATATTTCCAGTTAATAGCGGCTCAAAAGCAATATCTTGAACAACGAAGTCTCGTAAATTAATTTGTCCGACTACGTTAGGTAGAGGTAACTTGCCAGTGACTTGTCCGTTAAAATCTACTCTCCCCGCTACCGCAACTTGATTAGGCAGATTAATTGGTAACTGTTTTAAGTCGTAATTCTCCGCTTGGATGTTGAGATTTAGAGCAGTAATTTCCGGTATCCCTGGTTGTTTGGCATTGGCTAATATGTTACCTGTAACATTTAAACCGGGGGCAGTTGCTTGCTCGATGGTTAGCCTTTGACCATTCCAAGCGATCGCAGCTGTCAGCGGTCGCTCAAAGCCAGGGATACCTTGGGATAACTGCACCTGTCCGGCAGCACGCACATCGGCTAATTGGGATGATGCCAGCGTCCCAGCTAATTGCAAATTGCCGCCAAATTGACCCCGCAATTGCTGATTGAAGCGATTTAATTGCAGACCGGAAGCATCAACAATTCCTTGATAGCGGCCATTGGCTACTTGGATGTTAGAAGCTACTATTGTTCCACCTGCAACATTTATTTGTCCCTGACCAACGGCTTGGATTGTTTGTGGTTGGAAGGACTCAACAGAACCCGCCACGTTGACTTGACCAGTTAAGCTTCCTCGAAACTGTGGTGGTACTGCTGCCAACTGCTGTAACGGTACGTTATTTGCCTGAACTTGTGCCTGGTATACACCATTACCGACTCGGATATTAGAAGCTGCGATCGTGCCACTGCCAACATTTATCAGTGCTTGACCGTTGGCTTGGATTGCTTGGGGTTGAAGAGAATCGACTAATCCCGCGACGTTGAACTGACCGGTTAGGGCACCTTGAAACTGCGGTGGTACTGCTGCCAACTGGCGCACAGGTACATTGTTAGCCTGAATTTTTGCCTCGTATGCACCATTAGCGATTTGGATATTAGAGGCTGTAATTGTTCCACGCCCAACATTTATCCGTGCTTGACCGCTGGCTTGGATGCTTTGCGGTTGGAAAGATTCAACAGAACCAGCCACATTCACTTCACCATTTAATGCACCTTGAAACTGCTTTGGTACTGCTGCCAACTGCTGTACAGGTAAATTGTTCGCTTGAATTTGCGCCTGATATAAACCATTAACAAGTTGAATATTTTTGGCTGTAACCGTACCGCCACCAATTGCAAGGCGACCTTCGCCACTACCACGCAGAGTTTTCAAGCTGAAATTATCTCTGTTGCCCGCAATTTGAAACGTACCCGCCAAAGGATTATTTAAAGCTGGGGGAGACTGTTTCAATATTTGTCCCAGCCGCACATTATTAGCTACAAGTTGAGCAGAAAAATTTTGGTCTTGGAGTTGGATATTAGAAACTGCAACTGTACCGCCGCCAATTGTCACTCCTGCACCTTGGGAACGAATAGTGGCAATTTCAAATGGTGCTGTGCTACCTGAGAGAATCAGACGGCCATTGAATTGTGCGCCAGCCAAAGAGACATTTTGCAGTTGCTTTGTGTCTACAAAACGTTGCACCTCCACCCCAGAGGCAACAGCAACAGTTTCCCAACGCTCATTGGCGTAACTACCAGTTGCCCGGACTGTACCACCAGCAACATTTAGAGCTACATTGCGGAAAGAAATGGTACGATCGCTCCCGATTGCTACTTCCCCAGTTCCCGGATAAGTTGCGTTAGGAGCTTGAAACTGTACCACAGTTTGGACATTAGTAGGAGCGCCGAATAGTTGTGCTGTAGCCGAGAGATTGCCAATTTTGAAACTGGGTGTTGTTTCGTAAACTTTAGCGATCGCATCCCCTGGAACATTCGAAGCCGCAAAATTTAAATTTAGTTGCGGCGTTTTACCAATTGCAATTGTACCAGCGCCCGTAATTTCACCACCAACTTGCGCCAACCCTTGAATATCTTTGAGAGTAATTAAAGAAGAACTAGTAACAAGCTCAAATTTACTACTAATACTATTAAAATCCAGCTTATCAATTCGGGCAGTTTGGAGCGTGGCAACTTTACCTCTTAGAATTGGTTGTTTAGTCGATCCAGTAATCTGCAAAGAAGCTTGTACTTGTCCACCTACCGGTACAGGTAGTTTTACCTTGAGAGTACTTAGCGCATTAGCTAAACTCACCGCATTTACACGTGCTGCTAAGTTGAAGCCTGCTTGAGTGTCAATGATTCCCGTAGCCACCAGAGGAATTTTGCCATAGTTACTAGTAACATTATCTAACTGCAATTGCGTTCCCTGAAAGCGGAGGTTTCCTTGGGTGTTGCTCAACAGTTGCGGCACTTTCGGCACTTCAACCGTTACCCCTGCAACAACAGCACTGCCAAACAATAAAGTCGGCTGTTGTGGTGTCAACCGAGCCAATAAGTCGCCATTGATGACTCGACCCGCTTGTAAATTCACTGGTAACTCAATTAGGCGAGTAATATCCGCAGCGAGGAAATCTTGGACTCGCAACTGTAAATTCCCTGCTAATTCCTTGGAACGCGTTTCTCCCTGAATGGCAATACTACCACCACTGTCTGCTTGACCCCCTACTTCAAACTTAACCAGCTGATTGTTTGCTAAAAGTTGAGCAGACCCGTTGAGTTGGGAAAATGATACTGGATTCTGAGCCACGGAAGATTTGCTCCCTGCGGCAGGGGGAAGCTGGCGCTCAAACTTTTCCCTGAGTGCTGAGTTCTGAGTTTTCAGTTCTGGCTGAGAACTTTCTTTTTCGCTCTTCTGCTCCCCTGCTCCCCTGCTCCCCTGCTCCTCATCCCTCTTCTGCGGCATCAACGCCAGCTTGGCATTGCGAAACCGCAGTTTATCCAAATCGGTTTTAATTATGCCGCCCTCACCTGACGATGCGATGCTAGTAGAAACCCAGCGCCCTTGGTCATCCTGTTCAATATAAATATCTGGATTAATTAAGGTGACATCTAGCTTCAGGTGGCGGTTAAAAATTAACTGCAAAAGGTCAAAAGTCACTTCTACAGATTCAACTGCGGCTCGATCTGGATCTGTGGGTGTAGCGGGGATAGCTGACGCACCAAACTGCACTCCTGTCAAGGAAAATTGTCTGACTTCTCCGAGTTGCACTGGACGGTTGAGTGTTGTAGTGAGACTTTTTTGTGCCAAGGGCGTTAACTCTTTTTGGACAAAAATCCACAACCGCCAAATACCACCGAAAATTCCAATCAACAAAACTCCACCCAAAACAATGCCACCGCGACTCAACACCAGCAACCACGGACGTTTACGAATAGGAGAAAGGGATCGATGGTTTTGATTGGGAGATTTAGTCATTTCCTTTCACTGCTTTAATTGCCGGATGCAACTAGGACACACAAGCATTAACTGACAGATTGATTCAGTATGCCATTTCCAGGATACGTTACTAAACCCAAGACCTCATGGGTTAAGTTACGGCATTTGCTCGATCCAATACTTATGCTGAATGATGTTAGTACTTTCAGGAAAATCGGAATAAAGTGAAAATTATGAATGTGACTTTCCCTGAGGCATAACCTAGAACTTTAATATAAATAAGATCTACATCTGAAAAATAATTAGATAAGCAAATTTATGCGTGTTTTTGTGTTAATGTTTAATGCCGGAACCGAAAATGAAGGTATTCACACGATTCTCAAGGGCGATGCCGAAGGCGGCAAGCTACGCAATACAATTCTGATGTTCGAGTCAGAAGACGACGCCACGCGCTTTGCCTTGATGCTAGAAGCTCAAGATTTCCCCACACCTACACCAGAGGAAATGGATGCTGAAGAAATTAAGGGATTTTGTGAAAGTGCCGGATATGACTGGGAAATCATCCCAGAAAACAGCGATTCAGTTATTACTCCCCCAGAAATTAATGTCGAACAAACCGACTGGCAACCAGACGCCCAAACAGAGGATACTCTTGAAGACACCTCCTATCCTAACGAACAGCCACCAGAAGAATCAGAATTGTCTGATTCTGAATTAGAGAAAATTCGTCGCAAATTGGAAGGATTATTGTAATTGGGTAGTGGTCATTAGTCATTGGTCATTGGTTTTGACGAAGGAAAAAGCACAAAGTTTCAGCGCTGACTCCGGTCATCGAAATCTAGAGGACGACTTGCCAGAAGCGCCAGAACTTGGTAACAGAAGAAAAATGACAAAGCGCAAAGTCTGTAGCAAGATCCTGTCAGGATGCGCCGGCTTGAGGCGATGAGAGCGATTCGCCGTGTCTGCGAGCGTCTGGCTTTTCTACGAGACGCTCTTGCTAGCTTGCTTCCCCATAAAGATACGCCAACGCTAAGAGCGAACAGAACTTTGTAACAATTAGGATAAACAAGAAATGACAAATCTACAGGAACGCGGGCATCTATTAACTGAACTAGTAAATCCTAACAGTCTGAACTTAGACCAGCTGAGTTCTTTGGAGTTGGTGGAGCTGTTTAATCATGAAGACCAAAAGGCAGTCGCCGCAGTTGCAGCAGCAAAAGTTGAGTTGGCACGGGCAATCGAACTTACCGCAGAGCGTTTGCACCAAGGAGGACGCCTATTTTATATTGGTGCGGGTACCAGTGGCAGGTTAGGGGTATTAGATGCTGCTGAATGTCCACCTACTTTTTGCACGCCGCCAGAGTTGGTACAAGGGATTATCGCTGGGGGCGCTGGTGCCTTGGTACGCAGTTCTGAAGATTTAGAAGACAGGCTTGAAGATGGCGAAACTGCGATCGCCGGACGACATATCACACAGCTAGATGTCGTAGTTGGCATTACTGCTGGCGGTACAACGCCTTATGTCCACGGTGCTCTCAATGCGGCTCGTCAACGAGGAGCCGCTACTATTTTTATCGCCTGCGTTCCCACCGAACAAGTTAGGTTTGATGCCGATGTTGATATTCGCCTGTTGACAGGGCCAGAAATCATCGCTGGTTCAACTCGCCTCAAAGCTGGTACAGCCACCAAATTAGCTTTAAATATCCTTTCAACTGGGGTAATGGTCAAGCTGGGTAAGGTTTACGGCAATCGCATGGTGGATGTGGCAGTCACAAATCAAAAGTTACGCGATCGCGCTTTGCGAATTTTGCAAGACCTCACAGGTTTAAGCCGCGAAGCTGCTGGTTTTTTATTAGAACGTAGTGGTAAGTGGGTGAAGTTAGCCTTATTAATGCACTGGACTGGTTTAGAAAAAGAAGAAGGCGATCGCCTTCTTGCCGAACATCAAGGTAATCTCAGAGCCGCTGTTGTCAGCTATCAAAACCACAAATAAGCCTGATAATTGGTGTATTGCTGCTAACTTTTCTCAAACAATTAAAAAACGGGACACCTGCTTTGAAGTTTTATTTGCTGACTAACCATCAGAACTTCGGCAGGTTTCCTGCTTGGTTGCAACTAGTTTCTGATTTCTAGTTTTTAGGATAGCTGCCGAATTCAACATTCCCCTAGCGGCGATCGCAGCTTGTTTATAATTTATTAATATTATTTCAATTTAATTAATCTTTTTCTGGCATTTATTCATATTTCAGAATCAATATAAATAATATCTGGGATGGAAACTGGTATTTTTTCAACAATAATTCAGGACTTGTACGGATATGATTTTTTATCATAATCATTACAATGATATATCAATACTGAATAAATTTTAAATGATGTAGACTATATGAAACTAGTTGAGTAGTTAATATTAGCATCAAAATCGAGTTTAATAAGCAAAAATTTTCTGCTAAATAACTTAACTAGTAAGGATTTTACTATCTACTCATTTACCCTGTTTTAAATAATTTTGTTTGAGACTGCTATGTAATAAATATATTAGCAATTATTAGCGTGTCTGCTGACCAGTATATAGCTAGTGTGGGTTTTCAAGAGCTAGCTTTTTAATAAAAGGAATAAAATATGGCCCATACGGAAGTGATAGTTTCAACTGATTTAGTTAATGAATTTAAAACTTGTACTCAACTGCAATACAATGGCAAATTAAATATTAAAAGTTCAAAGGGTAGCCAATGGACTTTTTATTATCGCCTGGGACGTATAGTTTGGGCAACAGGCGGAACTCATCCCTTTCGGCGCTGGCGCAGACATATTGCTCAAAATTGCCCGCAAATCGATCTTGATAAATTGCAGTTGCGATCGCAAGATATCTCAATAGATTACTGGGACTATCGCCTAATAGAAATCTTGTATAAAAAGCAGAAAATCCAAAGAGAACAGATTCAATCTATTGCCGAAAATACCATATCAGAACTACTGTTTGACCTAGCTTTACAAGCAAATTTTGCTTCTGTAACTTGCAATCGCACTCAAGAAGTTATTTTAGAAACACCAATGAGCTTCACGAGTGCAGAAATGTCTGTAAGGCAGATGCAAGACTCGTGGAAAAGTTGGTCAGAAGCAGGTTTAGCAAATTTTTCTCCCGACTTAGCACCTGTTTTGCGGCGACCAGAACAACTCCAACAGATAGTAAGTCCATCTGTCTACAAAAACTTTGTGAATTTAATCAATGGTAAATTCACTCTGCGAGATTTAGCCATGAAAATGAAGCAGAACGTACTACCGCTGACTCGTTCTTTGCTTCCTTATATCCTCAAAGGAATCATTGAATTAGTAGAAGTGCCTGACTTACCATTATTAATGGCTGACACCAACAATAAATTTACCACACCACAACAAGCAAAGAAGCCGACTGTTCCATTAGTAGCCTGTGTAGATGATAGCCCACAGGTTTGTAAAATGCTTGAGGAAATTATTACTGGCAATGGACTGAGGTTTGTCAAAATTCAAGATGCAGTACAAGCTTTACCAACTCTGATTCAGGATAAACCAGATTTGATTTTCTTAGATTTGATTATGCCAGTAGCCAGCGGTTACGAAATCTGCACTCAATTGCGACGAATATCTGCTTTTGCCAACACACCAGTAATTATCTTAACAGGCAGTGATGGGCTTTTAGATAGAGTTCGTGCTAAGGTGGTCGGTTCTACAGATTTTCTCACTAAACCTGTAGTGGCTGATAAGGTGATGGGTATCGTAAAAAAATATTTACCTACACCAAGTGTATCTATTGATAAAAGTAAATCAAATGTAGAGGTTTTAAATCAAAAAGTTAGTTAGTAATTATTAAGAATAATTACTCTTTAGACGATCTCAACAATTATAAAATTATAGACATCGACACTAGGAGATTAATTAACCAACTATAAACTTCACGATTTTATAAAAAACTAATTTCCTAGAGTGATAAATAAAAGCCACATTCTAGAATTGCCAACAAAAAATTTAGGTGGAGTTCGACACCCACCTAATTTGTTGCAAATCACATCTTTATTGGAAAATTCAATTTAATTATTTATAAAATAGTCCACTAATTACTATACCGATTTTAATTAACAAAATATTAACTAATAAAAGTATTTTCAATTTATATAAAAGTATTAAATTATGTTGGTTACGTACTTTTTCTGAGGTTGATATATAAAGCTTGAATCAAAATTAGATAGGTACAAATTTTTGTATTTATAGCAATTCTATTTTATTTGTGGAATATTGGTTATGGCAAAAGGCTTATACCATTTCACGAAATAATTGATATAAATCAATTTTCTTGCTTCCCTTCTTGGACATCTGTATTAACCCTGAAGGTAGCAGTATGTATGCAAATCCTTTAGGGTTTGTATATCTAATTTGGCTAGATATTTCAGTTTTTTTACATTCTTAGAAAGATTTGATAGGTAATTACCATGAATACTGTTTTAGTTGTTGAAGATGGCTTAACTGATATGGAAATAATCAGCCGTTACTTACAACAGGCAGGTTATTCTGTGATTAGCGCCACAAGTAGTGAAGAGGCTCAAGAAAAAATAAATAAAAATCAGCCAGATCTAATATTTCTTGACGTAATTTTACCAGGTAAAAGTGGCTTTGAAATTTGCCGAGAACTCAAAAATAATCCCAAAACTAGCAAAATACCTGTAGTTTTTTGTTCTACAAAAAATAGCGATGTAGATAAAATTTGGGGTAACATGCTGGGTGCTGACGGCTATTTATCAAAGCCAATCAATCGAGAAGAATTATTAGTAATTCTCAAACAATTAACTAATAATTAATTCTTCATATAAAACAAAAACCGAAAATTGCTGTCTCTAATTATCTAAATAATTTTCAATCTTAACTGCAAATTATAGCTCAATAAAAATTATTTATCGCAAAGGATTGTTAACTTTGGAAACCAAGCAAAAATTTTTAAGTTTTCATTTGGGAATAAGAGATACAGCCGTAATTTCGTTAGAACACATCACAGAAGTTGTGCAAGTATCATTGCCAGAAATATGTGGAGTACCTCAGATGCCGAGTTGCGTTTTGGGTATTTATAACTGGCGCGGCGAGATGCTTTGGTTAGTAGATTTAGAAGCAATGCTAGGTTATCCTCCAATTTCTCAAGGCTCAAATTTGCTTTCAAAAATGATGGCGATTGTTTTGGAATATGAGAATAAGTCCTTGGGATTATTGGTGAGACAACTTATGGATATCGAATGGTTAGATACTAAGCAAATAAAACCGCCAAATAGCGAACTATTCGATCCAAAAATGTCAGCTTTTTTGGACGGATATTTTATTAATGATTCAAAGGAAATGATACTCAATTTAGATGCGTTAGCTATCATCCAAGCTACCATCTGGGGAATTCATAATTGAAAATTTGGTAATTATCTAAGACCAAATGGTTTTGAAACGCAGAATTATCAAATTATTACTCATAATAAATTTTGAGGTTTAACTAATGACATTTGTATATCACAACGATCGCGAAAATGAGAATCCACTCTGTGAAGTAGAAAACGAAAACGGTAACCCTAATGTAGCCAATATTGCTAGGGATGAAATTTCTTTATTAAATGCGATCGCTCAAGAATTTAAGGTATGGCGGCGACAGTTACAAGATATCGCCATTCACATGCAGCAAGCTTCAGATTTTGATACTTTACTTAAAATTACTGTAACACAAATTAGAGAAAAAATTGGTTGCGATCGCGCCTTAATTTACCAATTTACTTCCCGAGAGGTAGGTAATGTTTTAGCAGAATCTCGAACGCTAGGTTGGACGCCGACTCTAAGCGAAAATATTCCGGGAATTCTTTTTGGCTTATATACGAATCAAGACTATTTAGAGTCTGTTGCTATTGACGATATCGATCAGATACAACTGACACCCCATCACAAGCAACTGTTAGAAAAGTTTCAAGTCAAAGCTAGTTTGAGTTTACCAATTTTAGTAGAAGGTAAAGTCTGGGGATTATTAGCAGTAAATAATTGCTCTTGTGCGCGGCAATGGCAAGAGGCAGAAATCAGCTTGTTGTCTCAAATTGCTACTGAATTAAGCTACAGATTTCACGGCTTTGAATTTCAAAAAGAACTGCAACAACAGACACTAGCTAAAAAATCGGTAGCTAAAGTCATCGACAAGATTTTACGGATATCAAATGTCGATAAACTTTTCCAAACAACTACTCAAGAAATCCGCCAACTATTAAAATGCGATCGCGTTGGTGTTTATCGCTTTAGACCTGACTGGAGTGGCGAGTTTGTAGCCGAGTCAGTGGGCAATGGTTGGGTAAGAATGGTCGGGCCTGATTTTAAAATGGTCTGGGAAGATACCCACCTCCAAGATACCCAAGGAGGACGTTACGCCAAAGGTGAAAGTTTTGTTGTTAAAGATATTTATCAAACAGGCCATGCTCAATGTCACATTGATATTTTAGAGCAGTTCCAAATGATGGCTTATATCATTGCGCCAATCTTTTCGGGAGAAAAATTATGGGGCTTGCTGGCAGCTTATCAAAATTCTGGCCCTCGTGATTGGCAGCCTTGGGAAGAAACTTTCTTAACTCAAATTGGCTTGCAATTTGGTGTAGCTATTTCACAAAGCGAATATCTCGAGCAAGCGCAGACAAAATCCGAACAACTTTCGCAGATAGTTGAACAAGAGAAAACAGTAACTAAGATAGTCAATCGCATTCGGCAATCCTTAGATATAGAAAGCGTTTTTAAAACAACTACTCAAGAAGTACGGCAATTATTAAAATGCGATCGCGTTGGTGTTTTTCGCTTTAATCCTGATTGGAGTGGTGAATTTGTTGCTGAGTCAGTGGGTAATAATTGGACAAAATTAGTAGGGCCTGGCATTAGAACTATCTGGGCAGATACCTACATGCAAGAAAACCAAGGAGGTAGATATGCCAAAGGTGAAGGCTTTGTTGCTAACGACATTTATCAAGTAGGGCATTCTCCTTGCCATATTGAGATGTTAGAACAATTGCAAGTGAGAGCTTATGTAATTGTTCCTGTATTTTCTGGAGAAAAATTGTGGGGCTTATTAGCAGCTTATCAAAACTCAGGTTCTCGTGATTGGCAGCCCTGGGAATTCAACTTTTTAATTCAAATTGGCTTGCAATTTGGTGTAGCAATATCGCAAGCAGAATATCTCGAACAAGTGCGGGTAAAATCTCAACAATTAGTTCAGATAGCAGAACAAGAAAAATCGATTACCAAGATAGTTAACCGCATTCGACAATCCTTAGATGTAGAAGAAATCTTTAAAACAGCTACTCTAGAAGTGCGCCAATTATTAAGATGCGATCGCGTCGCTGTCTATCGCTTTCATCCTAATTGGAGTGGTGAATTTGTCGCTGAATCTGTGGGTCACAATTGGGTAAAACTGGTAGGCCCTGATATCAAAACTGTTTGGGAAGATACGCATTTGCAAGAAACTCATGGGGGTCGATATGCCCAAGGTGAAAACTTTGTTGTCAATGACATCTATGAAGCAAATCATTTCCCCTGCCATATTGAAATATTAGAACAGTTTGAAGTTAAAGCTTATGTCATTGTCCCTGTGTTTTCTGGGGAAAAATTGTGGGGCTTGCTGGCAGCTTATCAAAATTCTGGCCCGCGTCATTGGGAAGAATCGCAAGTCAGTTTGTTAGCACGCATTGGCAGCCAGTTGGGCATAGCATTACAACAAACTGAATATATGCAACAGCTACAAGCACAGTCAACAAAATTAGCAGAAGCCGCAGCGCGGGAAAAAGCAGCTAAGGAATTACTCCAACAAAGATCGATTCAACTTCTAACAGCCCTAAGACCTGCCCTCAACGGCGATTTAACAGTACGCGCGCCGATTACAGAAGACGAACTAGGCACGATCGCTGACGCTTACAATAATACTTTGCAAGCACTGCGGCAAATAGTGACTCACGTACAGACAGCAGCCCAAAAAGTTGCTCAAACTTCCAGCGATAGCAATGGTTCGCTGGCAGGACTGACAAATTTAGCTCAACATCAGTCTGAAGAGATTACGGCAGCCTTGGAAGATATTAAACAAATGGTGGACTCGACTCAAGCTGTGGTAGCAAACGCCCAATTGGTGCAAGTAGCAGTACAACAAGCCAACCAAACTGTAGAGTCTGGCGATACCGCGATGAACTTGACTGTCAAAGCCATCCAAGGAATTCGTGAAACCGTCGCCCAAACCAGCAAAAAGATTAAACGCCTGAGTGAATCCTCGCAAAAAATCTCTAAAGTCGTGAATTTGATTGGTAATTTTGCTACGCAGACAAACGTCCTGGCTTTGAATGCAGCTATTGAAGCCACCCGCGCAGGTGAATATGGCAAAGGCTTTGCAGTTGTGGCGGATGAAGTCCGTTCTTTGTCTCGACAGTCAGCAGCAGCAACCATCGAAATTGAAAAATTAGTCCAAGAAATTCAAGCAGAAACAGGTGAAGTTGCAGTAGCGATGGAAACTGGTATTCAGCAGGTAGTAGAAGGCACAAATCTTGTCAGCGATACTCGCCAAAACTTAAATGCGATCGTTTCTGCAACTGCCGAAATTAGTCAGTTAATCGAGCGAATTACCGCAGCAACTCAACAACAAATGACGCAATCTGTAACAGTAACTGCATCAATGCAAGACGTTGCAGAAATCGCTAATAAAACTTTTGCCGAATCTCAAGAAATTGCTACTGTGTTTCAAGAATTATCAGGAATGGCGCAAGATTTATTAACGACTGCAAGTAAGTTCAAAGTGAATTAGATAGGGAATAGGGAGTGGGAAGTAGGGAATGACAGATTCTAAAATTCGCTCTTATAAAGATTTGAAAGTTTGGCAAGAAGGTATGAATTTAGCCGAAGCTTGCTATCAACTCACGATTGCATTTCCGAAAGAGGAACTTTACGGAATGACTTCACAGATTCGTCGAGCAGCTGCATCAATCCCAGCAAATATTGCTGAGGGTTATGGGCGAGAGTATCGCCCAGAATATATCAAATATCTCCGAATTGCACAAGGTTCTCTGAAAGAGTTAGAAACTCACTTATTACTATCGGCTAGAGCCAACGTGAGACTTACAGATAGTCAAGTAGTCAGTCCAATTTTGATGCAATGTGAATCTGTAGGAAGACTACTCCGCGCTTTGATTCGTTCTTTAGATAATAAAGAAGTAGGGAGTAGGGAATAGGGAGTAGGGAGTAGGGAATTTAAATATTAACTACTCCCCACTCCCTTCCCCATTCCCCACTCGGTTACTCACTCCCCATTCCCCACTCCCCACTCCCTCATTATGATTACTGACACTTCAATTCGCGAACAAGGATACATTTATTTTCTGGCAGAAGCCCCTGAATTAGTACACATTATCGAGCAAGAATTATTTAGCTTATCAGAAAGTTATAGTACTGCCAAAATTCATAATTTAATGCGAGCTACCCATACGCTTAAAGGTGGCGCAGCCAATGTTGGGCTGGAAGTAATTAAAACCATCGCCCATTTTTTAGAAGATGTATTTAAGGCTCTATATAATCCAAATGTTGTAGTTGACGATGAATTACAAACACTTTTAATACATGCTTATGAATGTCTTAGCATAGCATTAAATACCGAACTAATCGGAAGTACTGTTAATAATAAAGAACTACTCCAACGAGCGACTTCAGTTTTTGCCCAACTGCAAGAAAAACTGGGCGATGCTTTTGGTGCTGAAGCTCATATTCCCACTTCGGAAGAATTAGGTTTTGATATTGTACAGTCTGTTTTTGAAGTCGGAGTAGAACAGCGTTTAAACAGTATTGCTGAAGCTATTAATAATCCTCCAGATAATGCCGAATTTATTGAATTTATCAACTCTCAAGCTGAGGTGTTTCTCGGTTTAGCAGAATCTCTCAAACTACCTGGATTAGGTGAAATTTCCCAAACGATTATCTCAGCACTACAAGTAAATCCTACACAAGTGCAGCAAATTGCAGAAATTGCGCTTACAGATTTGCAAGAAGCACAAAAATCCGTATTAGCAGGCGATCGCACTTCTGGTGGAAAAGCTTCTGCAAGTTTGCAAAAACTGGCTAACTTAGAAAATCAAGAGGAATCTGAAGAATTACCAAATAATTCATTTCCTAGTAAATTTGTCTTTAACGAAGAACAATTTTATCTCTTCTTAACTACATCAGATGACACTAAAAATGAAGCTGTCAAACCAACAACTGCTAAATTTTATTTAAAAGTAATTCGTTATATTTTTGGCTGGTTTAATCACGAAATACAAATACCAGAATCAGAACTGAATTTGAGCTTACTTGTTCCTAAATTACCTAAAAAAGAATTGCTCAATTATATTGAAAGCTGGCTGAACAAGTTCTTACTTTTTGTTCGGGAAGACGAAGATAGCCAAAGTCTGTGTATTTATCGTCAAGGTATCATTTTAATTATTTTATTTGCAGTTGCAAAATTCCAATACTATGTTGATAAATCGCATAATTACCTTCTGGTAGTTAAAGCCTTGCAAAATAAGATTTATAAATTAGCTAAAAAATATAAAAACTATCCTCCTGTTACTGCCAAAGAGAAAAACTGGCTTGATAGTCCCAAGTTACAAACCCTGTTAGTTCTTAAAGAAATATCTATATCTTCCGAAATTACCGATCCTCTTTTAGAAGTGATATGGGGAGAAGAACCTGACCAAAACCTGACGGCTGAAGTTGAAACTAACAAAAGTGAGTTAGAGCAGATAGATACTCCTAAAACAGTTAGTGAAGATATTCCTAATTCATCTCCACAATTTAACAAGGAAATAGACAAAAAAGCAGAAAATCTGCCAATTAAAAATACTCGCCAGCCTTCTTTTATTCGAGTAGATACAGATAAATTACAAAACCTCAATTATCTCGCGGGAGAATTGTTGATTAACCAAAAGCGCCGGAGTTTACAAGATGAACAAATTCAAGAAATAATTGAGCAATTAATGCAGCGACTTGCTAAACATCAAACAATTTTAAATGAATTACGCGATTTACCATTACAAATACAAAATTTCGCTTCGCAGCAAACACCAAATTTGGCAGTGAAATTTGACTCTCTGGAAATGGATGTATATACAGAATTTCAGATGACACTGCATGAAGCAATAGAAGAGACACTGCAACTACAAGAAACTACAGAATCTCTTGATTTGCTTGTAAACCAAGCTACTCAAATAAGTGGTAATAAAGAGAATTTAACTCTCAATATTATAGATAACTTAGTAGAAGCACGAATGTTGCCTTTGGGCAATATTTTGAATCGCTTCCCCCACATGGTAAATAAATTGGGGAATGTTTATGCAAAACTTGTAGAATTAAAACTTTGTGGTACTGAAGTACTAGTTGATAAAGCGATCGCCGAAAAACTTTACGATCCTCTGTTGCACTTAGTACGTAATGCTTTCGATCATGGTATTGAACCTCCACACTTCCGCCGGGAGTTTGGCAAACCAGAACAAGGTTTAATTGAAATCTGCGCTTACCATCAAGGTAGTCAAACTGTGATCGAAGTTCGGGATGATGGACAGGGATTGAATTTAGACAGCATTCGCAGAAAAGCTGTTGAACTCGGGAATATCGAAAGCGAAGAAAAAGCCAGAAGCTATGCTTCTAAATTAACAGAATCCGAACTTTTAGATTTGATATTTTCTCCCGGATTTTCTACTGCCAATCAAGTGAGCGAAATTTCTGGACGCGGTATGGGGTTAGATATTGTCCGTACTCAAATGCAGGCGCTCAATGGTTCAGTTTCAGTTGAAACTTCACCCAACCAAGGAACAAAATTTATACTCAAAATTCCTTTTTCTATGACTACAGAAAAATTAATGCTAGTTCAAGCCAAAGGTATTGTTTATGCCTTACTTTTAGACAGCATCGAAAAAATCTTAATTCCTGCTGATGACCAAATCAAAGAAACGGAAGGTAAAAAAGTTTTACATTGGAATGCAGACCAAGATGAAACTATGGTTAGCCTCCGTGAACTTTCAGAGTTGATATATTATCATGGTTCGTTATTTAATAGTAATAATCAATACAATCGAACAAATACTCACGATTTAAATATAACTAAAAATCCGGTGCTTTTGCTACGGCGAAATCAAGGAATGTTTGCTTTAGAAGTTGACCAAATTATTGGCGAACACGAATTAGTAATTAGACCTTTAGGAAATGCGATCGCACCACCAAAATATATCTATGGTTGTAGTAGTTTACCGAATGGTAATCTCATCTTAGTGATTGATGCTTTATCTTTGGCAGAGTTGAGCGAAATGCCGCAAAAAACACTCGATATTACAGCTTCACCAAATAAAAAATCTGTCCCGATATCATCAACAAACACGTTTTCACCTACACCATCAATCACTCCCTCTACTTCTACAGATACTATAAAAACTCAACCTAGTTATTCTCTAGAGCCAAATCATCAATCACCAAAAGTTATTTTAGTAGTAGACGATGCAATTAGCCTGCGGCAAACTATTTCTCTAACCCTGCAAAAATCTGGTTATCAAGTTATACAAGCTCAAAATGGTGTAGAAGCTTTAGAAAAATTGCAGTTACATCCAGAAATTGAAGTTGTCGTCTCCGATTTAGAAATGCCAAGGATGAATGGTTTTGAATTATTGACGAATTTCCGCCAATATCCAAATTTTGCAAAAATACCCGTGGTGATTCTGACTTCTCGCAGTGCAGAAAAACATCGCCAGCTTGCCCAAGAATTAGGTGCTAAGGCTTATTTAACTAAACCTTATTTAGAACATGAATTTTTGACAACGATTAAAGGTTTAATTAACAGCGATACAGAAAATTTGAATCATGTACTTATAGCGGCAAATCAGTAATGTTTGCATTAGTTACAAAATAAGGCAAAATTTAAAATAATGGTTTAAGAGTCAGTTACTTTTTTTTAAAGAGGAAGATTATTTGGATCTATACCTAGAGAACGTAAATACTCGGTTAACTGTTCAGCCCTTTGTCGTTCTTGTTCAGCCCTTTGCCGTTCTTGTTGTGCCTGTTCTGCGTCTGTCAAATAGCGATTTCCTCGCTCATCATACCAAGATAAAAACTCTTGTTGTATTCCCGCAATTACAGATTGCTGTCGGCCAATACCCAACCCGATTTCTGGCATGAAATAAGGTTCACCTATTTGTAGTTGGTAACTCCCATCTATCAATTTATACACTTCAAATGGTTGGTGTTGGTCGCGCCGCCAAAATTCAGGGTTATAAATTACGTAGTACAATACACCAAGTTTTTTGTATATATCTAGCTTTTCTTCGTATTCACCTCCTGGGGTGTGGGATACCATTTCTAATGTGAGTATTGGAACTACTCCATTTTCTTCCCAAACTGCGTAACTCTTGCGGGATTTACCACCTTTTTTGCGTTCTACTCCCAGACTTAAAAAAGCATCTGGCACTACAGGAACTCTAGGATTTACTCCTGTAGTGTGATAGACTCCCATATCTACCCCAAAGTACCAATCCATACGATTTGCCCAAATGGAGTTGAGCAAAAAAAGTAAAATGTTGGGTAAAAAATTTTGGTCTTCGTTATCCACTGGTGTATCGTCCGAACAGGGAAGTTCATCAGTAGTTGGTAACGCATTTTTGAGATCGGGTGAAAGCATAACCTTTGTCTCGGTGGCGTTCGATGCCCTTATTATAAGTGAGTGGGCAAATGTTTAGCGTTTGGGCGTAGCTTCACCAAACTTAATTAACAGAGCGATCGCAATACTCACAACTAAAATTAATGTCATACTCAAAGCCGAACCAAATCCCCAATTTTGAGTTGCTCCAAGAAACTGGTTATAAACTAATCGTGCTGCGGTCATACTAGAAGCACCACCAAGTAATTCGGGGTCGATAAAATCTCCCAAACCTGTGATGAATACAAGCATCGAACCGGCTGCAATTCCTGAAAAAATTTGCGGTATAGTTACTTGGAAAAAAGCTTCCACCGGATTTGCACCCAAATCTGCTGCTGCTTCTAGCAAACGCTTATCTAACTTTTCGAGAGAGGCATACAAAATTAAAACCATATAGGGTAATAAGCTGTAACTCATACCAATCAATACAGCTTGACTTGTATTCAGTATTTCCAAAGGCGGTAAACCGAAATAGCTTAACAAACTATTCAATAAACCAGTAGGACGAAGAATTGTAATCCAAGCATAAGAACGCAGTAACGAAGAAGTCCACAAAGGCAAAACAAAGCCTAATAGCAGTAAATTCTGCCAACGCTTTGGTGCAATTACAGCAATCCAATAAGCTACAGGAAAACCTAAAATCAAACAAATAATTGTAGTGCCAAAAGCTAAATATAGCGATCGCAAGATTACTTGCAAGTAAAGAGGATCGAAGATGCGGATATAATTTTTGATTCCATTAGGATTAACTATATCTCCCGGCCGTATGTCTGCAACTAAACTTAACTCGAAAATTATTAAACTTGGCAGCACCAACAAAAGTAACAACCAAATTGCTGACGGTGCAAGTAATACTAAAGGTTGCAGCCAACTTGCTTGCTGTTGATGCAATTCTTCTATTTCAGAAATATCATTTCTTTTAAAATTAATCATTCCTAACTCTTAACTCCTAATTCTTAACTCTTAACTCCCAAATCTATTTAGCTGCTGGTTAATTGAGTCCAGTAGCGATCGTAAACTTCTTCAAATTCTCCTACAGGACTGATACGCTCACAATTTACTAAAAGTGATTCTGGAGGAAATAAATTAGAATTGTTTTGTATCGTTTGTGGTAATTGCTCAAATCCAGCACGATTAGGCGTAGCAATACTTAAGCGTTCGCTGATTTCGGCTGCTACCTCTGGTTGCAAAATCATATTAATCCAAGCGTAGGCTCCAGCTAAATTGGGGGCTGTTTTAGGAATTACAATAGTATCTGTCCATAATGAAGAACCGCTGCGAGGAATCACATATTTTAATTTAGGATTTTCTTTAGAGATTTTTACTGCATCGGCTGAATAACACATTGCTAAGAGTAAATCTCCGCCAAGAATTTGATTTTGCCAAGCATCTGTATCAAAAGCAGCGATCGCAGGTTTTAACTGTTTCAATTTTTCATAAGCTTGTTTGATTTCTGATTCGTTTTTGGAGTTATAAGAATAACCTAACATCCGCAATGTTGCACCCATCACCTCGCGTACATCATTGAGCAAAGTCATTCGCTTCTTAAGTTTGCCTTGATTTTGCCAAAGATAATCCCAATCTTGGGGCGGCTCTTTAAGTTTTTCAGAATTATAAATAAAACCTGTTGTACCCCAATTAAAAGGTATGCTGTAACGGTTATTGGGGTCATAAATAGGATTAGAAAATCGAGGAAATAAATTTTCGATACCGATTAGGCGATCGCGAGCTATTTCTGTTAATAAACCTTTATCTACCATCTTCTGTACCATATAATCAGATGGATAGATAATGCTGTAAGCGCTACCACCCCCAGCTTGCAACTTAGCCAGCATCACATCGTTAGAATCATACACATCTGCCAGCACTTTCATGCCAGTTTGAGTACTAAAAGTTTTTAGTAATTGTTTATCAGTATATTGCGTCCAAGTATAGATATAAAGTTGGTCGCTGCGACTAGAAAAATTAGAATTAGCACGTACTTGAGCTAGCCTCCAACCGCAACTCGTTAAAGACAAGCTAGAAAGTGCTATTACTCCTTTGAAAAATTGTCGTCTTTTAGTCATTCGTTTTCGTTAATATTTAAAACTCAGCTACTATAGCTAATACCGATTGTTTGGTAAAGTATTTATAATCTCCTCAGCAAGTCCAAAAAACTTTGGAGTACTCAGGTTAAGAAAGAGTCAGCCGATATTATAACCGTACTCAGCCAGTTTAATAGACTTCTTGCAGAAGTTGGAAAAAGGGTAAGGGGGAAAGGGTAAAGGGATAACAAAAACCCTTTCCCTTTTACCTTTTCCCTTTGCCCCCTCTTGCAAAACTCTTTTTGCAAGAGACTCCATGAGTTGCGCTCACAAGGAACAATGAAAATTTCTTTTCCCTATTCCCCATGCCCCTAATCCCCACTTCGTGGGGGCCCCGAGTTCCCCATTCCCTACTCCCTATTTTCAAGGCAGGTTTAATGTGTATTATTGCGAGTAACTGCGATCGCACGAATGTACTATAGTGTAATATTTGGCAGAATCAACATGTTCGCGGAAAAATCATTTTTATATAAGTGCGATCGCCAGTCTGATATTCTCAAAACTAGGCGCTAAAAGTATTTTCAATTTTGCATCTCTGCATCAGCCAATTATATTTGCTGTTTCACCCAAGCACGAAATACTTTCATAGTTGCATTCCTGCCATCCGTTTTACACCGCTTTAAATATTCAGGAATCGCTTGAGCAATAGGTAAGCTAGGAAAAATCCGACTGTTATTAGATTCTATATATTTTCCATCAATCAAAACATTAATTTCTAATTTATTGCCATTCCATCGCCACAATTCCGGTACTCCCAATAATTGATAATTATTAAAACGGGTGCGGGAAGTAATATCAATTTCGATTGCCAAATCTGGCGGCGGATCGACTGTTAAATCAATTCTATCCTTACCTCTAACAGCAGCTTCGTTTTCGATGTAAAAACAATCATCCGGTTCTACCCCAGCATCCATTTTTTCTTGGTCAAAAGTCGTAGAACCTAGACTCCAAAATTCAATATCAAGTTCTTCAAGGATAACTTTTATTAAGTCCCCAATAATAACTTTACCTACTTCATGCTCTGGTAATGGAGCCATTATTTCCAGCACCCCTTGACTGTAAGATATCCGAGAACTACGATTTTCACCCAATTCCGCCAAAATATTTTTGTACCCTGACCACGATATACCTTTAATCAACAACTGATGACCAACAGGTACAATTAGTTGATTGAGTTCAAGTAACATTACTTTTTTACCCCTAAACTTAACCTAACTATAACAAATCTAAATTATTCATCGGAGATAACATCCCCTAATTTTCTAATAATTGGGGTATTTGTGACTTATTACAAATTAGAAAATTCTCTATTATGGCTTTTATTTTAGGATTGACTTATAGGAATTTGAATTACAAATTCTGCTCCTTGTCCAGATGTAGAGCTACAAGACAAATTTCCCTGATGTTTGTCTACTATAATTTGGTAACTAATAGATAATCCTAGTCCTGTACCTTTACCGACATCTTTAGTAGTAAAGAAAGGGTCAAAAAGTTTTGGCAGTATTTCTTGAGGAATCCCTACACCATTATCTGAAATTTTAATGATTACCCATTTACTACGATCGACTTCAGTGTAAATGCGAATTTGTCCTTGTTTTTCTAAAGATAAATCTTCCAAGGCATCAATAGCATTATTTAAAATATTCATAAACACCTGATTTAATTGACCAGGATAGCATTCTACAGCGGGAAGTTTACCATACTCTTTAATTACACAAATCTCTGGATGATTTGGTTTAGCTTTCAAGCGGTTGTGTAGAATCATCAAAGTACTATCGATACCTTCATGGATATCTACATCTTTAAATTCAGCTTCATCAAGTCGGGAAAAGTTCCGCAATGATAGAACGATTTCACGAATTCTCTGAGTTCCTGAAGTCATGGATTGGAAGAGTTTTACAAAGTCTTCCTTGAGGAAATCAAGGTCAATAGCTGTGATTTCTGCTTGAATTTCTTCTGGGGGATAGGGGAAATATTGTTGGTAGAGTTCTACCAAACGTAATAAGTCTTGGGTGTATTCACTGGCTGGAATCAGATTAGCATGAATAAAATTAACGGGATTATTAATTTCATGAGCAACACCTGCAACCATATTACCAAGCGAAGACATTTTTTCACTTTGGATAAGTTGGCTTTGGGTACGTTGTAATTCCCGGAGTGTGTTTTCTAAATTTTGAGCTTGTTGCTGTAATTGCATCTCGGCTTGTTTGCGCTCGGTAATATCAGTTGAAACGCCAAGAATTTGTTTTATTTTTCCATCAATACTGCGACTAAATACTGTTTCTCTAGTGTATAGCCAACACCATTCACCGTTTGGTTTTCTGACGCGAAATTCAAATTCATAAATGTCGCCATCCTTGGCTTTAGTAAAATTTTGTAGGTGAGTTACAACTTTTTCCCAATCATCTGGATGAGTAATTGTGGGTAAAATTTGTGTTCCCATCTGTTGAATTTCTTCATTAGAGTAACCAAGAAGTTTACCAATTTCTTGATTGGCGTAAATATTACGCTGTTCTTCTAAATCGAAGATATAGAGAATATTAGGGGAAGAATCTGTAATGCGTTGAATGAAGTGTTGGCTGGCTTGGAGTGCTTCTTCAGCTTGTTTCCGTTCTGTAATATTTAAGGCTGTTCCTACTAGTCGATAAATTCGACCTTCGCTATTTTTTAAAGGATTAATTGTAGTTAACCACCAAGTTTTTTGACCGTGAAAAGTCAGGCATTCTTCATACTTTAGACCGATACCACTTTCTGCACAGATTTGGAATCGTTGACGTACTTCTAGACCCTCAACAGAGCCATGTACATATTCTGGAGTTTTACCAATAACCTCTGCGTTGCTAATTCCTGTTATTTTTTCTGCTGCTGAATTCCAGCCAGCATAACGAAATTCAAAGTTTTCCAAAACATCTATTACGGTTATTACTTGAGCGACGCCATCAAAAATATTGCGTAAGAACTGCTCTTTCTCTTGTAGTTGAGCTGTGGCTTGTTGGCGATCGCAGATTGCCGTTTGCAGTTCGCTAATATCGACCATATAACCATACCAGAGAATTTCTCCTGTTGGTTGGCGTTCCGGTCTAGCGATGGATTTAAGCCATTTGTACTGACCAGTGGGAGTTATTATCCGCCACTCATGCTCGTAGTTTTCCAGAGTTTCGGCAGAACGCATAATTGCTTTGTGTAAATCTGAAACATCCTCAGGATGAATGCAAGCAAATGTTAGAGATACATCATTTCTGATTTGTTCGGGATCTACTCCAAAGATTTCTCGACATCCAGAAGAAACGAAGGGGAAGGACATCGTACCATCAGGATACAAACAAAATTCATGAATCATTCCTGGCACATTGTCAGCTAACCGCTGGAATCGTGCTTCGGGATCTTGTAAATCTGCTGTATGCTCCTCGGTTTTGGCTTCTAGCTCCTGATAGAGATGTTGTAGTGTTTCTTGTGCTTGTTTCTCAGCAGTAATCCCTTGAGAGAAGATGACGATCCCACCAATTTCTCCGGACTCTTCGTACCAAGGATTGATTTCCCATTTCACCAAATCCATTGTCCCGTTTCTAAAAGGGAAAATATTTTCCTCAGATTTATCAATGGTTCCTACCAAACAACGTTGATGGATTTCCTGCAAATACGGAGAAATTTCTGGAAAGATTTCAGCATGAGAGCAACCGATGATTTCTTTATCGCTGAGGCCGTAATCTTCGCGCCAACGCCGACTCATCAAGACGTAGCGCATTTGCCGATCGAATATAGCTATCGCCGCAGGGATATGTTCGATAAACAAACCCATCTGCTCTAGATTAGGTTTTAAAGGATTGGCAGATTTAGCACCTTGTAAACTGGCAACTATCTGACGCAGTTCTATTAATTCTTGTTGCAGTGATTCATAAATATTTTTATCTACAGCAATCAGATTACTAACCATAATGTTGTTAGTTGCCAGCTAAGTAAATGAAGTTGACTTCATTTCTATGTTTCCCAATAATCCTTAGCAAACAACAGTTTATGGCTGAAGAAAAATTCAGAATTCTGCTGTATATTAACAGCTATTCAATGGGCATATTCGATATTCGACTCCATTCATTCCATGAGCCATCGTAGTTTCGGACTTTTGAGTAACCAAGTAAATATTTCAAGACGAACCAAGTATGCGCTGAACGTCCGCCAACAGCACAGTAAGTAATTACTTCTTTATCGGAAGTAATACCTTTGCTGGTATAAAGTTTTTGCAATTCTTCGACTGATTTAAAAGTCCCATCTTCATTGAGAGCTAACTCATAATACACGGACACTGCACCAGGAATATGACCTGCACGTTCCGTTCCTTGAGGTGGCTGCATGAAAAACCATTCCCCACTGTACTCTTGAGGCGTGCGGACATCCACTAAAACGCTATCTGTGCCAATAGATTCCCGTACATCATGAGAAAATGCTCGCAAGTTTGCATCAAGAGTTTGCAGTTGATATTCGGTTGGTGCGATCGCTTCTGATTCTATGGCTACTGGACGACCTTCGGACAACCATTTTTGATAATTACCGTTAAAAACGCGCACATCACTATGACCGAAGACTTTGAAAAGCCAAAATAACCATGCACTTGTCGCAGGGAAATCACCATAAGCAACGACAGTAGTTTTACTTGTAATCCCAGAATTAGCCAAGAGTTTTTCCCATGCAGCTCGGTCAAAATTAATGCGGTAATCGGGTAGTAGAAGGTCAGTAGTAACATTCCAAAAGACAGCGCCAGGAATGTGTCCGGTGTTATATGCGTGTGGATTCATGTCTGCTTGAATCAAACGGATATGGGGGTCATTCAAGCGTTCAAATATCCACTGGGTATCGACAAGTATATTGCTGTGTATATATTGAGACATGTTTATTCTGCCTGATTCTGCAATTGTTATGCAGGTAGAATAAAGTCTGGATTATAACGACGCCTAGTCCTCGAACGAGTACATTTTGCAGTTAAGATTATGGCGAATTCTTTACAATCTTTATTTGATGCCATCGCTCGTGCTAGTGATGAGCAAGAATTGCGATCGCAAGTCATTAGTAAATTGAGTGAGTATTTTGCTGCCGAACGTTCGGGGATATTTTTCTTCGATAAGCTTTGGCAATTTGAGAAAAACATTCCTCGTGTGGTGCGATTAGCATTTTCTTTGGAGCATAATCCAGTCTTGCGTTACTTAGTCGAGCATCACGCTGTAGTTCACGAAGAATTATTGTTATCGCCTGGAGAATGGCAGGTTATTTGTCCGCGTTTTGACCACTATCATGTGATGGTTGGGCCAGTTGTCGGTAGTGGCCACCTACTTGGTGCCATCGGTCTGACTCGGACTCGAAACGCTCCTGCCTTTAATGCACAAGAATTAGCAGATTTAAGCGCCTTGTGTCTGCATATTTCAACTTGGCGTGCGACATTACAATTGCGATCGACACTGTTCAATTCTCTGAGTACTAATCCCTTAACACAACGTGAAATTCAAATTGCTGAATTAGTTGCACAAGGACTAACAAATGCTGAAATTGGCGCAACTCTTTGGATTACGGAAAATTCTGTCAAGCAAGCTTTGAAACGAATATTCCGCAAGCTTGATGTTTCGTCTCGCGCAGAAATGGTAGGTCGCCTCTCCTCTAATATGAAGTTAATTTGATAATACAGGAGAATTCAGAATGCAAGAGCATAAAAATTGTTGCACCCGCACTCAGTAGAGACGCGATTAATCGCGTCTCTACTCTACCCAATCCCTACTGCCTCTTTGCAATGCAATGCTTCGACTATATTTGCAATTCCAGCAAAGAAATTTCTTCTGGATTTTCAATCAAATGCCAAAATAGTGCAATCTCACCCACATTATCAGCAATAAATCTCAGTTCTTCCGAACTAGCATCTTTATTCATTTCTGCTAAAAAATTTTTAGCAGCGAGAATCGTATTTTGCCTTCTTAATGTTCTTTCTTGAGAGCCTCTATTCATTTTTTTGTCTTTAAAATCATTAAAATTTGGTTTATTTTCTCTAATGATTACTGAAATCCACTTACTTGGCATCATTCTTGAGAATAATATCTCTCGACCTCAGGTTCTGGGATTCTACTTAAACTCATTTGGATGCGATCGAGTAGATCCTTAAGAAAGATGTAGTTTTAATTTTTATACCGTTAACGTAATTTCGGCTTAACAGATGCTAAGTTGACACTTTAGATACTGGCTCAAAATTCACAAATTCATACGGAATTGATACCAGCAATATTGAAGTTCATAGCAGCGATCTAACTTAAGAGCAAATTTATGAAGACAACCAAAAGATATTTTTTACCCCTGATTGCTATAACAATGGTTCTTGGCTTGAGCAGTTGTAATTCTAACCCCGCCACTAATAATATTGAGACTCAAACACCATCCCCTACCACACCACCAAACACTACATTAACTCCACAGCCGACTCCAACACCGACAACTACATTAACTCCACAACCGACTCCAACACCGACAAATACCTCGTCTTCTAAGACTTCCAGACAAGTTCCTACCGTCGCACAGTTGAGAGAAAAGTCTGCAAATCAACAATCTCCTGCGGAAAATACCGCTTCTCCATCACCTTCTAAAGTTGCCAGTAACAAAACTACAAACGTTACAATTTACACTAGTGACCTTGACTGTCAAAAACTAATTCCAGAAAAAGTTTCAGTACCAGCTGAAGAACCAGTTACAAATGCAGTCGGTAAAATCATAGAAAAACGAGATACAAGTGACTTTAGCTTGTCTGGGTATCGGGTTAACGTCAAAAATGGGGTTGCTACAGTTGATTTACGGATATCGCCTGAGTCTAAGCGGCAAATAGCTTCTCTCTCTAGTTGCGAACAGTTTGCTTTGTTTGGTAGTCTCCGCAAAACTCTCACAAGTAATGCTGCATGGAATATTAAAGAGGTTCGCTTCACTGAGCGAGGTGAAGACATTGTTCTATAAGTCGGATAATCCTACATTGAGTTTCCTTGGCACAGTGTAGGATTTTGAGTGATTCTATATACAGTGTTAGATATCGGGCAAAGGCGGAGCGTCTTTGGCTCTGTTGAAGCTTAAGTGCCTTATCAAAGCTTTGCTGAAAATATCGCCAGTTGCAAAACTGTGTGTATTTTAGTCAATTGAAAACGCCTATAAATAATGGTATGCTGTAGTATGATATTAAAGTTTTAGTTAACAGCTACTCGCGGGTGTAATTCAGTGGTAGAATGTCACCTTCCCAAGGTGAACGTCGTGGGTTCGAGTCCCATCGCCCGCTTTAAATGTTGTCGATTGCCAAATTATTTGTCTGCGTTGACAAATGTTGAGACTGGGTGTAAAGGTTTTGGTAACTTACACCCTTCCATTTGTGTACCCTACACCCCTAGTTCAAACCCTTGATTTTTCGTATTGCTGCGTAAGTCCTATTTTGGCTAGTTACTCTAATCGAGAGACTGTTTTCCATTCTTACCAAATTACCTTTGTTGGACGTATACGCCGAGTGCTTAAAGCCAAACAAGGCTAACATTAAACCTTTTTCCCCAAAAATTACTCCTTTGCTCAACCGGACATCATCTATAAGGATGAAGCTTTTAGTTTCATGCTCCGCTTGAATGTAACTGCATTGAGTAAAACTCGGACTATGAAAACTGACTCAAGTATCACTATAGATACCAAGCCGCCTCAAATTGAGCCTCAAAAAAAGAAATGGCGGACTATTGGCATACTGTTGTTTTTAATTATTATTGTTAGTTTCTTCGCTTATAGATTAGAAATTGTTTTAGGTAAAACTCCCAGCCTCGATAAGACTTTTACACCCATAACACAAGCTGCACCCCAGGAAATAGGGTCTTATGATGTGTTGGGGTACGCCATTAATAAAGATGAAGCTACACGGTTATTGCAAACTGAAGCTCTAAGCAAACAACTATCCCCAGAAAATGGCGCGTTTGCTGTTACAGAAGAAACATTAAAGCTAGGACGAGATGCTTTTTATTCCGAAACTTTTGGGAACGAAATCTTCCAAACCGATGTTGTAGGAGCGCTGAATGGCCCGATAAATATGATAACTGTGGGGCAAGCGATCGCCAAACTTGCAGGGAAGCACACAACGAATTTGCAAATCCCCATCAATGAAGATGTGACAATTGGCGGACGCACTTTCAAAGCAGGCACATTATTGAATACAGGCTTAGATGTACCTCCCAATTCCCTTGTCCCCTTGGGTATGCGTGCCAGCATAACTAAAGGGAAACTGAGATTTGGGATTACCTGCGCTTTATGTCATACCACAGTTGACAGAGAAACCGGACGCATCTTAGAAGGCGCACCAAACAACGACCTTGATACTGGCTTGGTTCTGGCGTTTGCTACCAATTCCGCAGCGATGTTTCGCCAAACAGATGTTAACCCGACGCAATTTGCAGCGGGAGAACATAGTTACATTAATGCTGATGGTGAAAAATCCCGCTTACCAGATGCCAAAGCTGTAGAAGATGCAGTTGACGCCAAACTATTAACTTGGCCGCCAGGAAACTTTGATTCTAGCGGCACTTTAGTAAATAATCCCTCTCAAATTCCCTCGTCTTATACTTTTGATGCCTGGCCTTATGGTTGGAGTGGTCATTCCGCCGTTGGTTGGTTCCACGGTTTAACTACTTTAAATAGCAACGTCCACGCCACAAACTCAGACGCGACAAATGGCGCTGATGCCAGCCAATCCACATTAGGTATTGACAAAGAAACTTATTTAGGAGTGATTCTGCAAAATGCTGCCAATCCAGCGTTTAGGTTACCCCAAGGCGCAAAACCATCAGAATTTTTTGACAAAATCGATCCCACTCCAGGAGAACCTGCAATTAATCAAGTGATTCGGATGCCTGGATATCCCAAAGGTTCGCCGTTTATGTTAGATGGGTTAATGGCATCTTCTCCAGGCTACCCCGTTGGCGACCAATTAAATGGCATGTCTGCTTGGCAAAATACTCTCGCACCACCACCGATTCAAATTAGCGATGTTGCTTCTTTAGAAAAAGGCGCGACTGTATTTACTCGTGCTGGCTGTATAGACTGCCATAGCGGACGCTACTTTACTAATCATGATGTCATCGCTCAAAATGAGATTGGCACTCAACCATCACGCGCTCCTACATTAGCAGTATTTGCGAAGAACTTCACTAAACCCCAAACCTACCCGAACAGCGTTTCTGTCCCTTTACCATCTAATCCTCCACTGTTAGATGTGCCTACAGATATTACGCCACAGAAAGCACAACAGTTAGCTTTTGGTATTAATAATCCCGCCGGCGGTTATAAAGTACCAAGTTTAATTGGTTTGTATTTAACTGCGCCTTATTTACACGATGGCGGTGTGGCTGCTAGTGCTTCAGCACTCAAGCAAAACGAACAGGACGGACAATTTGTAGTCGCAAAACCTCAAGAGTTGGGGATGGCTGGTACATTAGAGCAAAATATTTTACCCGACCCAGAAGCCAGCCTGCGGGTGCTAGTTGACCGCAACCTTCGTGAGGCAACTATTGCAGCTAACCAAGCTCATCCAGATTTGCAAAAGTCTAATGTAGATGGCACTGGACACGCTTACTGGGTAGATAAAAAAGCAGGCTTCACAACTCAAGAACAGACAGATTTAATTCAATTCCTCCTCAGTTTAGATGATGAGCCAGAGGTTTTACCTAGTTCGCGTTAACTACTCAACACCACTCCTTATTCCCCACTCCCCACTCCCTTATTTAAAACAGATATGGAAAGAGAAATTCAAGATTCAGATGGAATTACGTGGACTTGTATTCAAGCATTTTCAGGTCTTTCCGATCGCGCAGAAGCTGAAGATGCAGCTCGAGTCAAAGACGAAGCAAATACTTATTGGGTTGTTTGTACTCCCAGTGGCGGCGCGCAGTCTGTGCGGCTAAAGCTAAAAGACAAATGGGAGGAAAATTACTCTGATGAGGAGTTACTTCAAGAAATTAAAAACCAGCAGTAATTAGTTAAAAATAACGGACATTAATGACTAACACAGTAATTATCACAGGCGCATCTCAAGGCATTGGCAAAGCCACAGCATTATTATTTGCGCGTCACGACTATAATATTGTATTGGCAGCTCGCCAACTCGATCGCTTAGAAGCTACCGCCGCTGAAATACGGGAAATGGGACAAGAAGCGATCGCCATTTCTGTTGATGTGAGAGATCCTTTACAAGTAAACGATTTGATTCAAAAGGCAATACATCGCTTCGATGGTGTAGATGTATTAATTAATAATGCAGGCATATTTGGCTTAGGGCCTGTGGAAGATTTTAGCTTAGATGATTGGCATCAAATAATTGATACTAATTTGTGGGGTTATATCCATACTATTAATGCTATCCTGCCGCATTTTTTAGAGCGCGGTAAAGGAACCATTGTCAATGTCAGTTCTATTGGTGGGATAGAAGCAATTCCTTACCAAATTCCTTATACAACTAGCAAGTACGCCATAACTGGGTTAACAAAATCGCTACACGCAGAATTATCACCTAAAGGTATTCACGTTAGCGGTATTTATCCTAGCTTTATCAGGACTCAACTGATGGAACGAGCAATTTTTCGCGGTCAAGATGAAGAAACTACTAACGCACGTTCAGAATTGGTAAATACAGCAGTTCATACTCCCGTACTGGAAACGCCAGAAGATGTAGCCAAATCAATTTGGAGTGCAGTTAAAGACCAGCGTTCTGAAGTTCTTGTCGGTACAACAAACCTTTGGCACGCAATTTATAACTTATCTCCTAGTTTGATGAAGTCGCTTTTCCGGCGCACCTTTGGAATGAAAGAAAGTAAATAATATAGCGGTTCCCGCATGGGTAAGGTACAGAACATTGGTGTCAACTTAACGTGAAACCCTTGTAAAGATGTGATATTGAGCTATCTCACTTACCATCAAGCGTTACCCCACCCCGGTTTTGTCTAAAGCCAAAACCGCCCCTCCCCTTGGCAAGGGGAGGGGTTGGGGGTGGGGTGAAACGTCTGTGTGATAAGCGTTTGAGCTTAAGTTGACACCAATGACAGCTGTAAAGCCCCTACCCATGTACCTCTATGAACTGACATTGATGGGTTTCCACTGTCATCATCAGCAATTACCAGGACTTGATGTCAAGACATTAAGACAGCGATCGCACTTTATAAATCGGTCGTAACTAAGTACTTGTACGCGTTCTTAAGCAAGATTACTGATATTTAAATTGATTTTCCAAAATAGGAAAAATAGTTTCGTAATTCTACCATGTTTTTCTCTGGTCATAGTTGTATCTTTAAAGCAGAAAAGATTTATGCAGAGAGATTTGAGTTATGAACTTATTAAATCAAGCCAGCTTAAATAACACTTTATTAGACCAACTTCGATATCAGCTTGACGCTGTAGAAATACATAATTCTGACCTAGCCAGACTCTTGTGTAAAATTATTCCCTCCCAATGTCCTTTTGCAAGAACTGTGAAAATTTTAGGTCGGACACTTTTTCAGATTCCACCTTTGTGTAAACTTAACCCTCTTTACGAACAGGTAGTTGGTCTGCGTTTTAAGTGCTTGTTGTATTTAGTTGATGTCTGCGGTGAAGATGCAACCAAATATTGTTAAATAGGAGTTGTTTCTCTCAAAATCGATTAAAAAATTCTTCTGGTTAATACTAGGTTAGAAAACTCTACAAATACGAAATTCTAAAGAAGATTTTTCGATTTTATTATTTTTACGCCTCTTCAAAAAATTGATGCTTTTGGGATTTAGCGAGAAATAATCCCCCTTCAAATGTGATAAAAATTGCACTGAAAAATGAGATAAATTAAAGAGCGATCGCTAAACCTAGAAATATTCGTATCGCTCCTAGTTTATATACTTTTCCCTTCCCTTCTTCTTCACAAATAGCATCAGTTTTTATTGGGAATAAAATCTATCTATAGACTAATATCTCAAGAAGCGATCGACACTTTTGCTGTGGGGAACAGAGTTTAAATTCTCTCTTTTAGCAGTTGGCAGCCGATTGGAGCAAGGCGCGAAGTACCTTGACCTGAATGACCCACAACGTCAGGAGTTTACAGCAATGGGTGGTATGGAAGCTACCGATAACAACTGGTATGTACCTAAGAGTGAGGTCAGCTATCAACTTTGGAATCGATTAATTGGAGTACAAAATCCCGAGCGTTTGGGAGAAGCTAGCGAATCCTAAGAGTTTGTTGGGTAAAATGACAAGCGCAAAGCTATCCATATTAAAACCAAAGACGTAGCTTTTTTGCCAATGTGTAAATTTAGCTTTAAATAAGCGTCCGCTTACTTACAAGAGCGATCGCGTCCTTGTGCTTTCGCTTGGTAAAGCGCTCGATCTGCTTTCTCAATCAAATCCAAAGGAACCATGTCAGGCGTAGGAATGACGGTGGCAATTCCAATACTTAATGTGACGTATTGCTTCACAGTTGACGCAGCATGAGGGATATTTAGCTGTTTAATAGCTTGATGAATTTTTTGGGCAACTAGAGAAGCCCCGTCACTATCAGTATTCAGTAAAATCACTATAAATTCTTCTCCGCCATAACGAGCAGCTAAATCTGTAGAACGTTTGACGCTTTGTTGTAAAGCTTGGGCAACAAGGCGCAAACACTCATCTCCAGCGGCATGTCCGTAGGTATCGTTGTATTGTTTGAAATAATCAATGTCACATAACAGTAGTGAGACACAACCTTGTTCGCGTAAAAGATATTTCCATACACATTCCAACTTGCTATCAAAACGCCGACGATTGGCAATCTGAGTTAATTGATCGACCATCGCTATATTTTCAAGTTGCTGGTTGGCAAGCTGTAATTGATGATAAAGTTCTGATTGCTGAATGGCGATCGCCACTTGCGTTGCCAATTGCTGAAGTAATTCGCTCTCCCAAGCTTGCCACTCACGCGCGGCGCTGCAATGATGCGCCACTAACAGTCCCCAAAGGCGATCGCCTTGTAAAATCGATACGACTAGCTTGGCTCTGACTTGCAATTTTTCTAATAACTGCACGTGACAAGCACTCAATCCTGCGGTGTAAATGTCTGGAGTGACTTTAATTATTCCCTGCGGCTGGAACTTTCCTTGATTGTTGATAAAGTAGGAGTCTGTCAGTTCCATATTTAAAATCGGCAGCCAACCTTTAGCTACTGACTCTGTGAGAACTACACCACTCCAATCTTGGTTAAAGCGGTAGATAATAACGCGATCGCTTTGCAGAAATTGTCTGACTTCGGCCACAGTTGTGTTCAAAATTTCGTTCAAATCTAAGGACTGACGAATACGCACAGCGATGGCAGCAATCACGCGTTCCCGTTGAGCCTGCTGTTGTAATGTCAGTTGAGCTTGTTTGCAGGGTGTGATATCTGTAAACGAGGTAACCACTGCATAAGGTTTTGATTCATCTGGTTTAAACAGTGGTTGAGAATTAATTGAAATCCACGACAGGCTGCTATCAGGTTTGTAAACTCCCATAACTACATTAAATTGGGGTTGTCCGGTGCGTAAGGTGACAATAGTAGGATGGGTTTCGCCTGGAAAAGCGGAACCATCTTCGTGAATAGCTTGCCATCGCGGATCGATAGAAGTTAACCCCATCATTTGATCGGTTGTTAACCCTAAAATTCTTTGGGCGCTGTCGTTACAGGCAGTAATCTCTCCGTCGGCTTTCTGCAAAACAATACCTTCTGCCAAGGTTGTAATTACAGAACGATAGCGTTCTTCACTTTCTTTGAGTGCAGTTTCCGTCTGGAGGCGATCGCTAATATCTCGGGCAATGGCAAAATTATATTCTTCGCCATCAAACTCTACATAGTTAATAGTGATTTCCATCGGCAAAAGCCGCCCATCTTTTGTTTGATGTTGCGAAACAAACGTCAGATGTTTGTGTTTTTTTAGCTCTTGCCAATGTTCTGGCCATGCTGACTTGGGAAAATTAGGATCGCAATCATAAACGTGCATGGATTCTAACTCAGCACGGGAGTAACCCAAACTTTGACAAGAGGCATTGTTGACGCGCAAAATCCGGGCATTTTTATCTACCCAAGTTGCACAAATACCAATACTTTCAAAAGAGTAATCAGCCAAACGCAGGGATTTTTCTAACTGCTTGCGTTCGCACAGCGCGGCTTGCCGTTCGCTGATATCCTCAAAAATGTATAGCCGTCCAAAATATTTATCTTGGCTATCCAGAATTTGGCTAGAAAAACGTCGAATCGTTCGCCCATCAACAAATAAAATTTCATCTTCAACTACGGTGCAATTTTCTTTAGACTGTAATGGTTTACAAGATTCTATAAATGCTGGTAAATCCGCAACCAACCGCATACATTCAGGAATAATGTCATTATTTTTTAAAGCGCCTTGGCGCATTTGAGTTTCTAAATGTTCAATGCCCCAAATTTTACAAAAGCGGTGATTGAAATAGAGAATTTCATCGGTGCGATTGTCAACCACAAAGAATCCCAGTAAAGAAGTCTCTGTCATAGAACGCAACAAAGCTTCTTGCCAGCGTAACTCGTCTTCTGCACGTTGGCGTTCTTCTAGTGCAATTTGCTGCTTGGTAATATCCTTTTCGTTGACGAGGATTGTAGGCTTACCCGTTATCGGATCGATGGTGCGTCGTATATCCATCTCATGCCAGCGAATGCCCTGGTTTGTCAACACCTGGGTTTCAACACTAAAAATTTCACCTGAATTAATCGCTTCGATAGCTTGAAGCCCAACATTTTTGTCAACAAAGTGTGCCAAAAAAGTATTCTCGCTTGACGAGTTCAGATGCAGGATATTTCCATAACAGCTCAAGGCTGCGGGGTTTTGCATTAACGGTACGCCATCTATCGTATAAAGCGAGATCATCACCGTGGTATGACGCATTGCTTCAATTGACCGCAGTGTTTTTCGCTCAATCTGATTAGCAACTTCTGGCGTACCTTCAACCAGCATCGCCATTCGCCCTGGTTGAATTTCAATCCCAGAACACAGACAGCGAACACAAACAGGTCTACCTTGTGGATAAAATGTCCAGTTTTCAGCAATGGTTTTACCTTGCTCAAACTCTTGGAGATAAGTTTGTAGCGAAATGCGAGTAGGTTCAGAAACATCGCTGAAGTTGCGATTGAGCAATTCTTCTCGACTTTGAGCGTTCCAAATATGAAGCGCCGCTTTGTTCGCCCACCACATCTGCAATTTCTCAATATCGTAAATCCAAATGGGAGTCTGTAAGCGGTCAAATGCTATCAAGTCTGTGGCTGATATATGCTTTGACAATACCATTTCTTTTGTAATGGATTTTTGATAATTTTTGTGCAAAGTTCTTTTTATTGCCCTCAACTTTAATTTTGGCTGAACTGTGAAATTTTTCATCATATTTGCTGTATTTCAACCAATACGTTTGGGTTAACAAAGTTCCTCTCTTCAAGTAAGAAAACTCTTCACAGGGAACGGTAAACAGAGGGGATAAAAAACAGACTAATGCGAACTATATTTGTATCTACACGTAAAATAAATCAGATTTTTAATATTATTACAAATTAGCAAGAAGATAAATAGAATTGAACTTGATAATTGATGATTAGTAATAACTTTAAAATTAAAGTACTTGTTCAAAGGCTAAATTTTACCGCAGAATTCCGGAGTCAGAATGGGCTATGCCCCACAGCGATCGCAGTTCTCGACACAGACCGATCCCATCTAATTTTGGAATTAGCCAATCGAGCAAAATCAAGCTATATTCAGACGACATTGCTAAATCTAGCCTAGTTTGCCCATTGTTGGCTAAGTCAACAGTGTAGTGATTTGCCTCTAACAATTCCACTAGTGCAGTGCTAACTAAAACGTCATCCTCTACCAACAAAATTTTCATGAGTGGCATCCAAACAAGATGCTTACGTATAACATTCTTCATTATTATCACTCTTTAATCGCTACACAAAGTCAGAAATAATACGGATGTATGTGATTTAGGGAATTGGTAGGAAAGCGGGTAAGGGGAAGGGACTTAAAGATTTGTTGCCATCTTCAGGCCTTTATTTCTTTCCTAAGATATAAAGGCTACAAAAATGCATGTATTTTTTCGTATATAAGAGCTGCAAGAAAAGTGTAAGACGTTGAAAGAGCAATTTTAGGGAGCAGAAAATAAAATGTCTAATGAAAAATTTTTATGCGATCGCAGTTTGAAATCCGATGGAAACTAGGATCTAGGGTCTAAGCAGAAAAGTATATTTTTATACATTCTGCTTTGAAAGCACTCTTGGTACTAGCCTCCACAAAAAGCTACGATTTGTTAGTTTTTAATTGTTGAGTTCGCTCAACACAGGTTTCATCGGTCTACAGCCGGCAGCCTTATTTGACGAATAACTATAGCGATTCTCGTTTGGATGCAATACGCTGTAGGGGCTTTACACTGTAAAGCCCCTACGAATTGGCGTATTTTACTCAATTGAGAAGCGCTATATAAGACTAAACATCTATCAAATGTTATAGGTACGGACATTTGGTGCTATTGTTAATTGAAAAAAATTTTGAGAGTTAAAACTTATAATAAAAATGGCTTCATTAGGCTTAAATACTCAAATTCAAGAATCTTTAGATCGAAGTGAAGAAAGCTTTCGCTTATTGGTAGAAAGCGTACAGGATTACGCAATTTTTATGCTCAATCCTGGAGGATATATTATTAGTTGGAATATTGGAGCCGAACGCATTAAAGGCTATAAAGCAGCAGAAATTATCGGCCAACATTTTGGGCGTTTTTATTGTTCGGAAGATATTGAGCGAGGTAAACCCCAACAGGAACTAAAACTCGCAGAAAATTACGGTCGGATTGAAGATGAAGGTTGGCGGGTTCGCAAAGACGGCTCGTATTTCTGGGCAAATGTGGTAATTACAGCATTACGAGACAATAATGGCCATCTGTGCGGTTTTGCAAAAGTGACGCGGGACATGACAGAACGCAAAATGGCGGAAGAATTACGAACAAGTCACTCTCTGGTCAATGCTGTGATTGAAGGCATTAGCGATGCTATTTTTGTCAAAGATATTCAAGGTAATTATCTATTAATTAATTCTGCTGGAGCTAATTTTATTGGCAAGCAAGTAGCAGACATTATTGGTAAAAAGGATACAGAATTATTTGCACCTGACTCAGCACAAAAAATTATTGCAGACGATCGCCATATCCTCTGTATAGGTGCTTCTAGGACATACGAAGAAACCGTTACAGCCTCAGGTATTACTAAAACATATTCAACGACAAAAACACCGTATCTTGATGAGAAGGGAAATACGCTTGGTATCCTCGGCATTTCCCGAGATATCAGCGAATCCAAACGGGCAGAAGCAGAAAAAGCCGAAATCCTCGCCCGCGAGCAACTTGCCCGCAAACAAGCTGATGAATCGTTAGCATTGCTAGATACATTATTAGCCAGCGCCCCTGTTGGTTTAGCTTTCTTTGATAAAGAATTACGCTGCCTGCGGATGAATCAATATATTGCAGGGGTCAATGGCGTGTCTTTAACCGAGACCATCGGTAGGACAATGCAAGAGTTTCTACCAGAGTTTGCAAATCAAGTAGAAACGTTGATGCGCCAAGTGTTGGATACTGGAGAAGCAATTAACAATATAGAAATTAGCGGAGAAACAAAAGCCACCGAGCGCGGCGAACAACACGCTTTGGCAAACTACTATCCAGTTTATACAAAAGATGGAGAAATATTAGGAATTGGCGTTGCGGTATCAGATATCACCCATCTCAAGCGCACGGAAAAGAAGCTGCGAGACCGTACACAAGCACTGTCTGAGCGTACCCAAAGGCTGCAACTGCTATCAGAAACAACCAGCGAACTATTATCAAGCGAACAACCACTAGCACTAATTAAAAATTTATTTGCCAAACTTCAACCCCTTGGGTTGGATACTTACTTCAATTACTTAGTTGATGAACAAAGGCAGATGTTGCATTTGGCATCTGCGGGTGGGATTTGTGAAGAACTTGCTCAAGAAATTGAGTGGTTGGAATTAGGCCAAAAAGTATGCGGTACTGTGGCATTAGAAGGCTATCAAATGTCGATCGCTAATATCCAACAAATCACAGACGAAAAAACTGAACTTGTGCGTTCCATCGGCATCCAAACTTATTCTTGTCAGCCGTTGCGGGTGAGAGGGAAAGTGAAAGGGACTCTATCTTTTGGCAGCCGCAGCCGTTCTAGTTTAACAGCAGAGGAAATCGCCTTACTGCAAACAATATGCGACCAAATTGCCATCGCCATGCATCGCTCCGAACTCATGGCTTCTTTGCAACGACAAACCGAGCAGTTGCAGCAAGCCAACCGTATGAAAGACGACTTTTTAGCGATAGTTTCCCACGAATTGCGATCGCCCCTCAATGGCATCCTTGGTTGGTCTATCGTACTACGAGGCGATCGCATCAATGAAGCGACCAAAATCAAAGGTTTAGAAACAATCGAGCGCAATGCTAAATTGCAAACACAGCTAATTGAAGATTTACTCGATGTATCGCGCATTATTACGGGCAAACTGAAGTTAAAAATGGAATCCCTGCAAATTGCTCCAATTGTCCAAACAGCAATTGAATCAGTTCGTCCCGTAGCTGATGCCAAGCAAATTCAATTGGAATGTTTATTAGATCCCAGAGTCGAAACAGTTAAAGGCGATTTAGGGCGATTACAGCAAGTCATCTGGAATTTATTATCGAATGCGATTAAATTTACCCCCACAGGCGGACGCATCCAAGTGCAGTTGGATAGAGTTAATTCCCATGTAGAAATTACTGTCAGCGATACAGGTATCGGCATAGAAGCGGAATTTCTGCCTTTTGTCTTTGAGCGCTTTCGCCAAGCTGATGCCACAATTACTAGAGCTTATGGTGGTTTAGGGCTGGGTTTAGCAATCGTCTATCATATTGTTGAACTGCATGGCGGTACAGTCCGCGTAGAAAGCGCTGGTAAAAATCAAGGTGCAAAATTTACAGTAAACCTACCTAGTGAAATACCCGTACTATTACCTGGGCGAGTTCCACAGCGTGGAGTATCAAACAATAATAGCGATCCATTTGTAAATTTACCTACATTAGCTGGATTAAAAGTGCTAATTGTAGACGACGAAGCCGATACACTCAATTATCAGACTATGGTATTATCAGCTAACGGTGCAGATGTCAAAGCAGTAACATCAGCAGCCCAGGCGCTAGAAGTACTTAGGCAATGGCAACCAGATGTTTTGTTGAGCGATCTCGGGATGCCATTGGAAGATGGTTATTCATTGCTACAAAAAATTCGCGCTCTACCTGCTTGTGAAGGTGGGCAGATTCCATCTGCTGCACTCACAGCTTATGTTAAAGATGAAGAAAGGCAGCAAGCATTAAACTCTGGATTTCAATTGCATCTATCTAAGCCGATTGAGCCAACCGATTTGGTGAAAGCAGTAGCGAATCTGGCTGGTAGAAATTAGCTGTTCGGCCAAGGGTATTGCTCTATATCTTCCCCCTAGATTTTTGAGTAAAAGTTCAGTACTTTTACTGTTTTCAGCAAGATTACTGATATTTAAATTGATTTTCTAAAATTGGAAAAATAGTTTGGTAGTTATACTATGTTTTTCTCAGAATATAGTTGTATTTTTAAAGGAGCAAAGATTGATGTAGGAAATTTAAGTTATGAACTTATTAAATACAACCAGTGGGAATAACAGTTTATTAAACCATATCCGATATCAGCTTGAGGCTATAGAAATACGCGATTATAATTTGGCTAAACTCTTATGCAAAATTATCCCTTCTAATTGTCCTTTTGAAAGAATTGTCAAAATTAAAGGTCGCACGCTTTTTCGCATTCCACCTTTGTGCAAACTCAATCCTCTTTACGAACAAGTAGTTGGTCTGCGTTTTAAGTGTTTGTTGTATTTAGTCGATGTCTGTGGTGAAGACGCGACAAAATATTGTTAAATATAATTTTATCGATTGTACTAATGCCCATCATTAGACCAGTGGGGGCGATCGCTAGATAATTTGATGACGCCGTAAGAACGACCTACTTCCCATAAATTTGGGTTTTCATAGCTAGTTAGTGGCTCTTTAATACTGACCATAGTTCCATTAGCCTTTTTGATATTTAAGGTTCCCGACCAAGAGATTTCCCAATCAATAGCTAATCCTTGGGTATGGCGAGAAACCAACACAGGACGAAAAGCAATATTATAAGCAGACACCATTTGTTGAGCAGCTTGTACAGAACCAGCATTCGTATAATGCACCCAATTAATGTTTACATTGGGTAGAGGCGGAACATCTTTAGCTGCAATTTCATTTGTGCTAATTCTAAAAGCATAGTGCATCAAATAAGCTCGCTCTGGAGGGCGCAATACCGAAGCTATATTGATAGTAGCTCCAGCATTTGTTAACGCTCGTTCAAAAGCTTGTACTTTTTGGCGAAAAGGAGAAGCTAAATCATCAATTGAGTCGCTTTCTGGAAAAGCATTAATCCAGTGCTTGCCACTCAGTCGTTCTCTTAATCTTTTAGCGTATTCGGTAATATTTTCTAAAGCTAAATCAAAATCACTGCCAAGTTTGGTTTTTGTTGCTTGAGAAAGTTTTTGTGCTAACTCGGGTCGGAAATTAATGTCTCTTTTTTTGTATGCTTCAGCTAATCCTTTTTGGCTATTTGAGCCAAAATCGCCATCAACTACCAAAGGTGGATTTAACGTAGCGATCGCACTCAGGCTTTGTTGTAAGTCTTTAACTTGCTCATCTCCAAAATTCAAATAAGCTAATAATTTTTTAGCTGCATCAGTATAAATTGCAAAATCAATTGCGAAACCTTGCTCTAGGGCTTTTTTATAAGTTGCAGTATCGACAATTCCTGTTACCGTCAAAGCGTTCTTAATTTGATATTGACGAGTCGCCTGATAGGTAATATTGCCAAAATCTCCATCAATATTAGCAACAGGAAAGTCATTATCTAAAAGAAATTGTTGCCAAGCACTTACAGCCAGCCCTTCCGAGCTTTTTTGCAAAGTGGGAAGTTGCAAAGCTTGAAATTTAAAGCTCATAGTTTTTCAATTTTGTAACATTTAACGAAGGCAGGGGACAGGAGGCAGGAGGCAGGGGGCAGGAGGCCGTTTTTGTAACGAGGATTTATACCCCGTTTCAAAAACTTTGGACGAAGTACGGTTTTAGACCCGATTGTTTCGATAATCTTTGCAGTCTAGAGAAATACAGCAAACTGCGGCGTTGCTGATTTCACGGATGGAAACGATTGTGTATTATATCAAAATCTTTGTAGAGACGTTGCAATGCAACGTCTCTATTTCTAATTAGCAGATGTTCCAGGTCTAGTTTGTGGTTGAGGTGCTGATGCATCTGAATTATTAGCTAAATCTTTGTATCTGCGTGCAACCTGAGCAAATCGGTAATTGGTGATGCTGCTAGCAGTGTTGAAGTGCCTGTTAATAATTGGCAATCCTCGGTTTGCCACCGCCACGAGATTGGGATTTTGCCCAAATGCTGCTTCGCGTTGGAAAATAGCGGCATTCTCCAAATGAGCATTAACGCCACCCTCGTCCATATACGCTTGGTCAAAAGTATTATCTTTTAGCTGAGATAGTCGTGCTAATGCAGCCTGGTGTTTTGGTGCGGGAGTTGTCGAAGGAGTTACACCTAGCTGCGGGGCAATGCGTGACAAATCAACTCTCACTTGTGTTTGTTCTTCAATCTCTGCTGTGGCAAATTGTTTGACTTGAGGATTAGTTGCACGTTGCAACGCCAATTGCCCCAAAGCAATATTACCTACGCTTGCTTGTCCTGCATCTAAAACGAACTGCCTATCGATTTCGTTAACTTGGTTATTTTGCCTTGGTGCAGTTCGATTTACTTGAGCATTGACTATGTTACTGCTCGGCTGTAATGCAGAATACCCTAGTGAAATAAAGAATCCGACTATCAGCAGAACAATAGTTACTAAAGTCCGTTTGAGCATAATTATTCCCTAATGCAGTATGGATAAACCAGCGTAGGTTTTCACTAGGTAGATCGAGCCGAAATTTTTAGTTAGGTTGTCGCACAAATTAATTTTTGGGCTGAATAACATCGAATGTCTGAAAAACTACGCTATTTCTAATAGTGTTTTCCTAATTACAAACATCCCTCTCTCCTAAGGTATGTTTAGATTTCGATGCCAAGACAGAGTTTGAATATGCCTGCAATAGGCTGAAGCAGTAGGAAAAGTTAGCTTTCCTAGAATGGATAAAAGCTTCTGCCCTTGGGTTATTGTTTTTATTCCTAGTAAATGCCTAAGAATTGAAGAAATAAAGGCGATCGCATTAATCCAAAACCATGTTTGGGAATAATAAATAATTGCTTTCAAAATCAAGGATGATATTTATGAATATATGCTTTTATGGCATTATTTCTCTTCCCACAACACTTTTCTTTATTCATCTAATTTCTGCTTACTGGAATTACTATGATATTGGAATCAATGCCTCAGCTAATTTGTTGAGTTTAATTTTTTTTGTAGCGCCTATAATGCTGGTTTTATTTACCGCTAGCGGATACATCATGTTCAAGTTAGCGCAGCGTGTCAGGATGAAAAAACGTGCATCAATAGCGATGGGAATATTAGGGATGATAATCGCGTTTATTATTGGGTTTATTATTGTTAGCGGCGAATTTTCTGATTATCCTAGACCGATACCGCATAATTTTATTGAATTTTTGCGCTACTACTTAGGTCTTGCTCCCAAAAAAATTTATGATGGGCTTTAGGAAGCGGCTGCTAGAGATGGAGTGCTGATGGCAAAATCTCGTCATAAAATTAATGCGATCGCCGACATGAATTAGGTTGCGATCGCTAGTTAAATTCTCACTAAACATCAGGGTTAGCAAGTATAAATTTAACCTCAGGCTTTTTCTTCAGTAACTTGATTTTTAAGCGAGTCAATTTCATTAGCTACTTCTTCGCGAGTCTCAGATTTGAAAAAATAGCGAAAAACCAACCAACTGACGTAACCTAATCCAATTAATTCAAAAATTGGAGAAGCGAATGGAATATCATTGATTGCATCTGTGACTGCCAGTAATATCTTAAGCAAATTTACTGTGACAACAAGTAAAGTAAAGCTAATAATCGGGAATGGGTACTCATTGTAGAAATCAATTATATATCGCGGTAACCTTTCGGAAAAATCAGAAAATTTTTGTTTGATTTTTGGCAAGGGATTAGTGAAATTCTTTTGAGGTGATATCGTTGATAATTGTCCTGGCTCAGAATCTTGAATTATTGCCACATTATCTAGGGAGCTAGGATTAGCGTATTCTAGTTGTTGTACTTGGGTTTCCATAGCTTGATTAAAAATTACTGCTAGATACATTTACACTATTATTGCTACATATAAAAAGCTGATTTTCATCGACCTCTAGAGATAAACTTGGTCTACCTCTAGATTAATAAACTATAATTTTTAATTTACTGATGTAAAATATTCAGTTTAAACTCAGCAAATGCATCTTTCCATGAAATTAAACTTATATCTAATTAATTGGTAATTTTCATTTTGTTGTAGTACTTGGCTATTAATCAAACTATATAAGTAGGTCGTCGTGAATATTTATTGTCAGGATAAGGCAGTAGGCAATAGGGGAGAAAATTTTACCTTGATTAATCTTTCTTAAGATAGTTTGATTTTTTCACATCGACTCACTTATCGCAAAGATTTATGCTTATTTACCTATCGCATTTTTTAGAGCGTTTTTCATCTATTTAAACGATAATCCCCAGTAGGGGCTTTACAGCTGTCATTGGGTCAACTTAAACTCAAACGCTTATCCCATAGGCGTTTTACCCCACCCCCAACCCCTCCCCTTGCTAAGGGGAGGGGAGGTTTTGCGTCAGCAAAACTGGGGTGGGGTGATGGGGATCTTGATGGTAAGTGGGTAGAACTCGCTCATCACGTTTTCATCAGACTTTCATGTTAAATTGACACCAATGCACAGCTGTAAAATCGTTACCAATCGGCGTATTTTATCCAATTGAATTTTTCTCGGCGACTGACTTAGAGCAGTTTTTTCTCAAATTTAAATTTTCTCCCCTATTTTTCCCCGATTTATCGCTAAATTAAAACAGTAATATAAGCAGAGAACGCTGCACCAGGGAAATGCAAATTCTCTGCTGTAACTTTTTAACTCAATTAGAAGGAGAATAGGCAATATATTATCATAAATCAAGCAACTACTCACCAAATACTCAAATATATAATTGTCTCGCCTGGGTTTTGCGCCGCTGACCCAGGATTCTCTGCTGTTATCGATTTTTACACAAGGACTTCCAAAGAATAAATTAATCAGCTTCATCTAGCTTGGTCAAATACGCCTCAATCATCATTGCTGCGGCTTTTGCTAACCTGACTCCATTGTTATGCGTGTTGAACAATCTGCGCTGTGCAAACACTCCATCAACCAACATCAATAATGCAGCACTGAGTTCTTTGGCTTGCTTAATTCCAGCTAATTGAGCCAGTTGTGCCAGCTAAGAGCGCATTTTTTCCTTAGACTTGTCCGCCATCTAATATCCTGGAAGAGATAAGAAAAAATTCTTTCCCTTTGCCCTCTGTTGCAAAAAGAGTTTTGCAAGAGACTCCATTAGTGGAACTCACAAGGAACAATAAAAATATCTCTTCCCCAGTCCCTATTTTTAAGGCAGGTCTAATGATTATTGGTGCAAGCTCAAGAATTGGTCTTGCAAATGCAAATCAAACCGCAGAACTTAAAGAAGTAAATTGTGTCAGTTAATAAAGAAGAAAACACCGAAAGTTCGCGATATTCCTATTACATCGACGAACAATTTTATAGTGAATTAATTAATCGACTTCCAGAGTGGGAGAATCTTGGAAAGCCAGTCGCTACAGCCATTGAGCGAGAGTGCCAAGCATTGCTGTTTCAGGAAGCACGCTTACTCGATGATGGAAAATTTGATGATTGGTTGGCATTATTTACTAGTAAATGTCTTTATTGGATTCCTAGTAACCTAGATGGCAAAGATCCAAGAAAACAAGTATCCATCGCTTTCGATGATCGCAGACGCTTGGAAGATAAAGTATTTTGGTTGCAGTGTGGTTTTGCTTATGCTCAAACACCGCGATCGCGTACTAGCCGAATCATCAGTAACATTGAAATATTTTCTAGTGCCAAGGAAGAAGAAGTTAACATTCGTTCTAACTTCCTCATTCATGAATTTCGCCAAGGACGGATGCAAACCTATGCCGGTTGGTACGGACATAGGTTGCAGCAGCAGGATGGCAAATGGAAAATAGCTCTCAAGCAAGTGAATTTAATTGATGCAGATCGAGGTCATCAAAATCTCAGTTTCTTACTATAGTGAGACTTTGACAAAATTACTCTCTTTTCACCCGATTCACCGTTAAGGCTGTAGTCTCTCAAGAAATATATTCGGTGAAGTTAGAAATGGGGAAAAAATGTGTAATTGAGACAGGTATTAGCTTAAAGTTAGCAATATTACATCAATTATTCATCAAATTTATTTTGAGAAAAGCTAACCATGCTGCATAGAAACGGCGAAATTAGGCAAGACTATGATTGGGATTATCTAATTCAACCAGAACGAGTCCACCGTTGTGTTTATACGGATGCGAGAATTTTCCAAGAAGAAATGATTCGGATTTTTGGGGGAACGTGGGTTTACCTGGCTCATGAAAGCGAAATACCCAACCCCAACGATTTTAAGACATCTAATTTAGGGCATCGTCCAATTATTATCGTGCGCGATCGCCAAAATAAAATTCGCGCCTTATTCAATCGCTGCACCCATAGAGGTGCAACGGTTTGCCGCGAACCTCGTGGTTGTGCCAAAACTTTTACCTGTCCTTATCATGGCTGGACTTATAGCAACACGGGCAAACTCACAGGAGTTCCTTGGGCAAAGGCTTACGCTGCTAACTTGCAGCGCCCAGAATTCGACTTGGGACAAGTTCCCAGAGTAGAAAGCTATCGCGGTTTTATCTTTGGGACTTTGAATTATGAAGCACCAGATTTAATAACTTATCTCGGACGAGCCAAGGATTTATTAGACCAGTGGATTGACCGTTTTCCTAATGCTCAAATTACCGTCGGAAGCAGCGCCCATAAAATGATTTATCAAGGTAACTGGAAATTTACCTACGATAATGCCGCTGATGGTTATCATGTCGCCTTTTCACACCGTTCTCTGCTGGCTGTGGCCAATCGTTTAGAACCTGACAAAGATATGCAATATTTTGCCCACAATCCTGATGAGGGGCCGATGTACGTACAGTACCTCGGTCATGGGCATACGTTCCTCGACCAGCGCCCCAGTTACGAAAAACGAGACGGCGCTTTCTGGCAACAACAACGACCGCAGCCGGGACGGGAAGCTTATGAAGCAAAGATTAGAGAACAATGGGGCGATCGCGCGCCTTACTGGTTAGATTTATCTATTGGTTCGCAGATGAATTTAAGTATTTTCCCTAATCTGCTGATTTTTGGCAATCAAATTGAAGTAATTGAACCGCTAGCTGTCGATCGCACTCAATTAACAATCTATGCGACTACCATCTCTGGCGTACCCGATGAAGTTAACGTTTTGCGGATGAGAAGCCAAGAAGATTTTCCCAGTTTTGGGATTCCTGACGATATGATGAATTTTGCCGAATGTCATCGGGGGTTAAGTATTCCAGAAATCGAGTGGGTGGCAACGAATCGCGGGTTTGGGATTAGCGATCGCCATCAGGTAGATGAAGATGGTGTCATCAGCGGGCCTGTAACAGATGAGTTAGCAATTCGCGGTTATCACCAAGAATGGAAACGCCTGATGAAAGCTGATTTGAAACTAAGCGCACAATCTCTTGAACGTGATTAGGTAAGCCAAATGAAAAGACCCGGATTTATCGATCGCCATCATCTGTGGACAGACATCCAAAAAGAAGCAGCACAAAAGATTAAGGCTGTTATTAAAGAGCAGGATCTATTATTGATTCGTACTGCTTGGACAGACCAGCATGGCATTCTTCGCAGTAAGTCGCTGTTACCGCAAGCGTTTTTGGGCGCCTTGGAAAACGGTATGCAAATCAGCACGGGGACATTTTTGTTTGATACTGGTGGGGCGATCGTATTTAATCCTTTCGTTCCCGGCGGTAGCTTAGACATGCCTTTGATGACAGGTGCGCCAAATCTCGTCGCTATTCCCGATCCTCATACCTTTAAAATTGTGCCTTGGGCAAAACGCACTGGGTTTATTCTCTGCGATGAGTACTTTCAAAATGGTCAGCCAATGCCGTTTTCCAGTCGCGGGATTTTGCGCCAAGCATTGCGAGAGTTACATCAAAGAGGGTTAGAGCATATTGTCGGCTTAGAAGTCGAGTGGTATCTGGCAAAATTAGAAGATCCGATGTTAGCGATCGCTAATGTTGGTACTTCTGGTAAACCCAGCGAACCTGCCAAAGTCAGCGCCGTAGAGCATAATTACCAATACCTTTTAGAATCTCCCAATCCAGAGATTCATGATTTACTGCGTCTCCTAGCAGAAAACTTAGTTGAAATGGAATTGCCTTTAAGGAGTGTAGAAAGCGAAGGCGGCGCCGGTCAATTTGAATTTACCTTCGAGCCAATTCCGGCATTGCAAGCTGCGGATACAATGATGATATTCCGCATGGCAACCAAGCAAATCTGCCGTCAACAAGGTTACATTGCATCATTTATGTGTCGCCCAGGACTGCAAGGATGTTCTTCTAATGGTTGGCATTTGCACCAATCCCTTGTAGACAAAACCACAGGCGAAAACGCTTTCATGTCTGCAAACTCCCAAACCTTGATGTCGGATTTAGGCAAACACTTTATTGGCGGCCTTCTCAAACATGCCAATGCTGCTTCTGTGTTCGCAGCCCCGACAATTAACGGCTACAAAAGATTTAGACCTTATTCCCTAGCCCCCGACCGTGCAGGCTGGGGATTAGAAAACCGCGGCGCAATGATTAGATTGCAAGGCGGTTTTGATGACCCCACTACCCACATCGAAAACCGAATTGGAGAACCAGCAGCCAATCCCTATCTCTACATGGCATCGCAATTAATTTCTGGTTTAGATGGTGTAGATAATAAACTCGATCCTGGTTCGCCAACAGAGGAACCTTACAATACAGAAAATCCCACCTTGCCCAAAAGTTTGCCAGAGGCAATTTCATATTTGAGCGAAAGCGAACTTTTTACTCAAAAACTGGGGCAGCAGTTCATAAACTTTATTGTCAAGATGAAAGAGAGCGAAATTAATCGCTTTTTGCAGTCAGTTGGCGAGATACCACCAGAAGAGTATTTAAAGCAAGTAACTAGCTGGGAGCAAAGAGAATATTTTGAATTGTTGTGAATTATGTACCAATCCGATTTGATTCGGAGAATTACTAGTAGAGACTGGGGACTGGGGACTGGGAAGAAGGAATAAAGGTATACCTAGCTTCGCAAAAATCAAATATGAGTCCCATAGCACAATAACCTTCAGTTAAGCTTTCTTCTCCCCCCCTGCCTCCTCTGCCCCCTCTGCTCCCTCTGCCCCCCTGCCTTAACAGACAAATTCCTTAACCCAAGTGTATTGAGCTATAGAAGCTACTTATTACAATCAAGAGGAGTTGCATAAGCGATCGACTGGTAACGTCCTTGCTCTGTTCGGATCGTCACACAGTAGTTGGTATTGGCTTCACGCCAATAGCTATAGACGGCATCAGCTGAAGGAGAACTCTTGAAGAACCGATAGCCCCGTTCTTTCACCGAGTTTTCTGCCTGTCCTGCTCTAGCACCCACCAAATCACTCAAGCCAGAGACAGATGTACCAGCATCAGGATGGGAACTAGAAGTAGAAGACCTGCGATGATTTGTACGACCTGAATTTTGTCGAAACGGAGCAGTATCCCAGTAGACATAAATCGACTCATTGGCGAGGCGATAAATTTGCCCCCTGTCACCCAGTCCGGACTGTCGATAGGCAGGACGACCATCTCGATCTTGATAGTTGCCGGGTTTATTACCGACGGGACGTAAGTCATAGCGTTTGCCATTTTGCAATTCGATACCAATTGCACCCTGCCGTTGGGAAAAGGTACAGGGAGTGGAAGACGTAGCCCGATCTTCCCCTTTGGGATAAACATCGCAGCGAGCGTTAACGGTATCCGCTTTCACTGGCAAGGAGATAGCAATTGATGCTAAAGAGAAAATAGTTGCAACAAGTGATGTCTGAAGTTTCATAAGTTATGCCATTTTCTATTCGTAAGAGTTGCAATTACGAACTTTGTAGCTGCTTTTAGTTTTTATCGTCAGGTTGAAACTGGAGAGCAAACAGGTAATGAGTATAATTTACCATTCTCCGCATCCATCAAACAACGCCATTTTTAATTGGTATTAGCTGTAATTTTTAGGATATGCCCACTGTTGGTTCTATACTTGTTTCATTACATATTTAGTAATAAATATTACTTAAAAATTACTTAACAAAGGTGTGCTTCAGATTCTTAATCATTGCCAAAAATTTTACCCATAATGCTGAGCAGCCCATACCCCAACAGTGCATATAGAATCAGTGTTCTAGCGATAAAACAATAGTATGCACAGCAGATAAAGCTTTTTAGCGATCGCATACGCATAAACTTTTGTTACTGAATATTTCATCTTCATCAAATACTCACAATTGGCAAATAAAATTACGAATAATAATAGAAACTTAATAGAAAAATGGTTGTCAACCTACCTGGTTACTTACTCAACGAATGCTTGCATGAGGGTATAGATACCGCTATTTATCGTGCTCGGCGAGAGTCAGACTTCTCTACAGTTATTATCAAAACTATAAACGCTGAATATCCAACCTTAGAAGAGATTACAAGGCTGCGCCATGAATATACAATTCTTGAGGTTTTAGCGGATATCAAAGGAATAGCAAAAGTAAAGAGTTTGGAGCATTACGGCCACAGTTCGGCAATAATTTTAGAAGATTTTTGGGGTATATCTTTTCAAAAATTATTGACTTTAGGGAAATTGCCAGTTTTGTCGTTTCTTCCGCTTGCTATTCAGTTAGCTGAAATCTTACATAACGTACATAAAAACCACATTATTCATAAAGATATAAACCCCCAAAATATCCTTTTAGATCCCGATAGCTTGACAGTCAAATTAATTGATTTCAGTATTGCTTCTCGACTTTCTAAAGAAAATCCTTGTATTAACAATCCTGAAAAGTTAGAAGGAACCCTGGCTTATATTTCCCCAGAGCAAACCGCAAGAATGAATCGGTCTGTTGACTACCGCACAGATTTTTATTCTCTTGGTGTTACTTTCTATGAAATGTTGACGGGTCAGTTACCCTTTACAACAATCGATCCTTTGGAATTAGTACACTGTCATATAGCCAAAAATCCCAGACTACCGCACGAAGTTAGCCCAGAAATACCGAAAGCGGTGTCAGATATTGTGTTGAAGTTAATGGCGAAAACTGCTGAGGATAGATATCAAAATGCTCTGGGTTTAAAAGCAGATTTAGAAACTTGCTTATATCAGTTGCAATCTCAAGGTGAAATCACCGAATTTGCTTTAGGAGATTTAGATCGATCCGGCCAATTTTTGATTCCCCAAAAACTTTACGGACGAACTCGAGAAGTGCGATCGCTACTACAAGCATTTGAGCGAGTCAGCGCTGGTACTACAGAAATGATGCTGGTTTCTGGGTACTCTGGAATTGGTAAAACCAGTGTCATTAATGAAATCCACAAACCCATTCTGCAACAACGTGGATATTTTATTTCTGGTAAGTTTGACCAATTTAAGAAAAATATTCCTTATGCAGCCTTAATTCAAGCTTTTCAAGCTTTAATTCAGCAGATACTAACACAAAGCCCCGAAAAAATTGCCACTTGGAAACAAAATCTTTTAACAGCTTTAGGTGCAAACGCTCAAGTAATTATTGACGTAATTCCAGAAGTAGAACACATTATTGGCTCTCAACCGCCTATACCTGAACTCGGAGCTACCGAATTTCAAAATCGCTTAGATCGAGTTTTTCAACAATTCTTCGATGTTTTCGCTAAGGTAGAACATCCACTTGTTTTATTTTTAGATGATTTACAGTGGGCAGATGCTCCATCGCTAAAATTAATTGAGAACGTCATCTGCAATAAAGATAGTAAATATTTATTGTTGATAGGTGCGTATCGAGATAATGAAGTCAGCCCAACTCATCCCACGATCGTTACAATTGAAAGAATTTACTCCCGTAAAGATGTAGTGCATAACATCGTGCTTCAGCCATTAAACTTTGACAATATTTGTGAATTAATTAACGATACCTTCAATAAAACTCTAACGCCCCAAAGCTTTTACGTACAAGAAAACAATCGAGAAAAGGTAAGAAATTTAGCTGAATTAATTTATAACAAAACCCAGGGCAATCCCTTTTTCCTGACTCAAATGCTGCAAACACTTTATGCTGAAGGTTTGTTGCATTTTAACTTTAGTCTTAAACAATGGCAGTGGGAAATTCTGCAAATTCAAGCGCTAGGGATTACAGATTATAGCGTCGTCGAATTGGTAGCCAGAAACCTCCAAAAACTACCAGACGCAACCCAGCAAGTTTTAAAATTAGGGGCTTGTATGGGGCATGAATTTACTTTAGAAAATCTAGCAGTTGTTTATAAGAAATCATTACAAGAGACTGCTAATGCCCTGTGGGAAGCGTTGCAAGCTGGCTTAATTTTGCCACTCTCCCAAGCATACAAAATTCCTATGTTTGTAGAAAGATCGGAACAGGAGCATTGCCAAGTAGATAATGTCAAAATTGCTTACAAATTTCTCCACGATCGCGTGCAGCAAGCAGCATATTCTCTAATTCCCGATGACGACAAACAAAAGACACACTTAAGTATCGGCCGCTTGTTATTGCATAAGACACCTGATTCAGCCCTAGAAGAAAATATCTTTGATATTGTCAACCAGCTTAATATCGGGCTGGAATTAATAACTCAACCAACAGACAAAGAACATCTAGCCTCGTTAAATTTAATTGCTGGTTCTAAAGCTAAGCAAGCAACAGCTTATGAAGCCGCTGTTAAGTATTTAAATATTGGTTTAGGACTGCTTCCTAAAACAGCTTGGTCTAGTAATTACGAGCTAGCACTTAATCTTTATACCACAATGGTAGAAGCTGAGTACCTCAACACCAATTATGAGCGAGCCGAACAACTATCAAATATTGTTTTAGCTAAAGCTAAAAAACCTCTAGAAAAAATTAAGGTCTACGAGACAAAAATTCAAGTCTATGTCGCTCAAAACCAAATGTTAGAGGCGATAGATACCGCTTTAGAGGCATTAAAAATTCTGGGAATTTCTCTGCCGAAAGCACCTAGTAAATGTGCAGTTAACAGTAGTTCGCTTGTAACTAAAATAGTTGTCGCAGCTAAGGGAATTGATAATTTAGCCCAGTTGCCAGAGATGACAGATCCTTATAAAATCGCGGCAATGCGGATTTTAATTAGTGTCCTTATTCCTGCTTATCTAACAACTCCTAATTTATTCCCCCTCGTCACATTTAAGATGGTTAATCTGAGTGTGCGATATGGAAATTCGCCCCAGGCTGCTTATGGATATGCTCTTTATGGCTGGCTGCTATGTGGTGCGTTTGGAGATATTAAGTCCGGATATGAATTTGGACAGCTAGCGATGAAGCTGCTAGAGCGTTTTGAAAATTCAGAACTAAAATGCAAAGTTGTGAATATATTTAATGCTTTTGTTCGCCATTGGAAAGAACATGCTAGAGAAACAATTCCAGCTTTTGTAGACGCTCTGCAAATGAGTTTAGAAGCAGGCGATATAGAATATGCAGGTTACAGCAGTATTAATTATTGTCACTACACATTTTTACTGGGAGAGCATTTAGATAATGTTAATGCTTGCCAAAAACCCTATATTGATTTAATGCGGAAGCTGAAACAAGAATATGCCATTCATTCAATTAGTACGGTCAGACAAACGGAAGCTAATTTATTAGGTGAATCAGCCAATCCCTGCCGTTTAATTGGCGATAGCTTTAATGAACAAGAAATGCTGCCAGTTTTTGAGGCGGCAAATGTCATGACTTCATTGTTTATGACTTACTTCTATAAAGCAATGCTGCTGTATTTGTTTAAAGAGTACGACCAATCTGTAGAAAAGGCAGAATTGGCACAAAGATATACGGCAAATATTCTGGGATTTATAACCTTAGCAGCACACAATTTTTATTATTCTTTGGCGTTGTTAGCTAGTTATCCAAAGCAGCAGAATGCAAAAGCTAAAAATCAGCTTTTACAAAAGGTGGAAATTAATCAGCAAAAAATGCGCAATTGGGCAGAACAAGCTCCAGAAAATTATCGGCACAAATATGAATTAGTTGAAGCTGAAAAAGCACGAGTTTTAGGAAATCATACGCAAGCGATCGCTCATTACAAAGAAGCCATTGAAGCAGCTGCTAAATCTGGTTATATTCAGGAAGAAGCTTTAGCCAATGAGTTAGTAGCTGAGTTTTATTTTGCTAGCAATCAAGAGGCTCTAGCTGAAGTTTATTTAATTAAGTCTTACTATGCCTATATTCGCTGGGGAGCAAAAGCAAAAGTCAAAGATTTAGAATTAAGATATCCAGAATTCTTTTGCAGAATTTTGCAACGAGAAAATATTAACCGGGATATTAGCCACACAATAGTTACTGCTAAATCAACAATACAGACAGCCGCGCTGGATGTAGCCGCAATTGCCAAAGCTTTGCAAGCAATTGCATTTGAAAGGAGCTTTGACAAATTGCTTGCTCAATTAATGCTTATTACTGTCGAGTATGCTGGTGCATCTAAAGGCGTTCTATTATTGTCAAAAGCTGGACAATTAGAACCAGTAGCTGTTAGCGATCGCCAAGATTTTCCAATTAACAATCAACTCCAACTAATAACATCGAAATCAACATCTCTGGAACATGAGGTACGCTTGTTATCTTCACTTACAATCGCAGAATCACTACCAGAATTGCCGATTTCAGTGATTAACTATGTCGAGAGAACGCAAAAAACTATCGTCTTAAATAATGCAAGAGTTGAGGGCATTTTTATTAACGATCCTTATATTCTCAAAACTCAACCAAAATCTGTCTATTGTTGTCCCTTAATTCATCAAGGGCAATTCATTGGCTTACTTTATTTAGAAAATGACTTATCTGTGGGAGTTTTTACAAATCCACGCTTGGAAATATTACAACTTTTAGTTTCTCAAGCTGGTATTTCTTTAATAAACACTTAATAATTCGTAATTCGTAATTTTATCCTATAACTTCAGTCGTAGACTTGAAATAATAATACTACCCGTTTTTATATTTATATTGATGAATCAAGCGGGTTGTACGTATTTAATTACGAATTACGTAGCTTGCTTCTCGCCGGAGGCGAGTATTACGAATAGACCTCTTGCAAAAGTGTTTTTTGCACTCTTGTGGTCAAAGAGATGCATCTTTATTGGGGAAAGGAAAATACCAAACCTTTCCCCCTTTCCCTTTCCCCTTTTCCCAACTTCTGCAAGAAGTCTAATGATTGTGGCGTGTGTAGGAACGCTCAAAGTGAGTTTTGAATTTGCCGGCTATAGCTGACATTACAACTGCTGCTAGAGAAAGCGATATTGTTGCTATTTTGATTCTAGAATCATCTGCAAGTATCGCTACAGCTGCAAAAGCGATCGCTATTCCGATAAAACTTTGTTTGAGTCTGTTTGTCACCTGGTAAGCTCGATTGCAGGAAGGACAAATAAGCGTGTGTCGCGAAAATCTGTCTAGCAAAATTGGCTTTGAATTCAACTCGTCATTCTGAACATTTTTAGATGTAGAATAACCTTGATAAAAAGGCAAAGATGACCCAAACTTATCTAGCCACTTGCGGTACTCGATCGCTAATGTGTCAGATGTTTTCAGCGGCAAATATAGTTCTTTGAGACTTGTTCCCAAGCGTTCAATTTCTGCTTGTTGTCCCATTAGAAGAGGTAAATCTTGCTCCAATATTTTATTTGTATTTAAGTGGTCGAGCCACCGGGGTCTTAGCTTGACTCCCCAAGTCATAAAATTACGATAACCTCTAGCTAAAAGACGACATCGCCCTTTGCCTAAAGGAATCGAATACAAAGCTAGTCCAAATGTCCAACCTCGTTCTTCAATATAAGCATTGTTGAGAAGAAGATTTGGAGCGACAAAATCAACATACTTCCAGGCTTCATTTGATTTATTAATTCCCCGCCACCGGCCTCGAATTCCCCGAACCGAACTCTCTAACACTTCCATTTCTAGCGGTTGGGCATTTTTGCGATTGCCACCACCCCTCGTACCATGATGGCTAATAGCAACATGAGCAGGATCGATGACGTTCTCTACTAGATATGTTTGGTCGTAAGGCAGATCCAATATAAAATCTGCACAAACGAATCCAGACTTATCTAAATCTGGCAGAATTGGGATATTTGCATCAATAGCAGTTTCTTTTTCGCCAGCCCACACCCAAATCATGCCTTGGCGTTGTACAACCTTAAAGGATGGCACGCAAGCATTAGCTGGGATTTTTGCATCTGTTGGTAATTGGGGAATATGCAGGCATTGGCCATCACTGCCAAACTGCCAACCGTGATATAAGCACTCAATTTTGCCTTCAATAATTTGTCCATCAGAAAGTTTGGCTGTACGGTGAGGACAACGATCTGATAAACAGACAAGCTGTCCATTTTGGTCTTTGAACAAAACCAAAGGTTCATCGTACAGGGAAAAGCTATGAGGGCGGTTAGTAGGCAAGTCTTGCACAAAGGTAACGGGATACCAACATTGCCTCCAGTTAAATTCTTGCTTCTCCTCAGGTGTCTCAAAGGCAGAAGTTGGTGGTGTAGCCTGTAGTATCTCTGTTTTTAATGACATAGTTTTTTCCAGGTTTTTATGATTTTATTCCTTTGGATTCGTAAATGCTTAGTTCCAGAGATAGAACATTTATAGAGTGAACTTGTCAAACCAGATAAATCAAACTATAGGACTTAACGTACTATCCAAAGGTTTTGATGCCATCCTCTTGGCGATCGCGCCACTACATATACTTAGATTACTTCCCAGCCTTTATTATTAGTTACGAGTGTAGGAACGCTCAAAGAAACTTTTGAATTTGCGGGCGATAGCCGACATTGCAACTGCTGCTAGAGAAAGCGATATTGTTGCTATTTTGATTCCAGAATTATCTGTAAGTATCGCTACAGCTGCGAAAGCGATCGCTACCCCGATGAAACTTTGTTTGAGTCTATCTGTCGCCTGATAAGCTCGATTGCAGGAATGACAAATAAGTGTATGTTGCGAAAATCGATCTAAGGTCATCAACTTGCGATCGCTCTCGCTACTACCAATATTTTTGGAGGTAGAATAACCTTGATAAAATGGTAAACCCGACCCAAATTTATCTAGCCACTTGCGATATTCGATCGTTAATGGATCGGAAGTTTTCAGCGGCAAATATACTTCTTTGAGGCTTTTTCCCAAACGCTCAATTTGTGCCTTTTGTTCGACAACTAATTGCAAATCACCTTCTAAAATTTTGTTTTGCATCAAAATATGATCTACCCAGGGAGGCATCAGCTTGGTTTTTTGGGTAAAAAAGTTACCATAATTTCTGATTAAAATCCGGCATCTGTCCTTACCTAATGGAATGGAATATAAGGCTGTGCCTCCAACCCTACCTTGCTGTTCGTTACCAAATTTGTAGAGAATCAAATTAGGAGCAATGAAATCTAATGAAATCCAAGGTGAATTGGCTGTGCGCGTTCGCCGCCACCTTCCCTTAATTCCATGAATGTTACTTTCAATAACTTCTATTTCCAACGCTTGGGCATCTTTACGGCTTCCCATGACGCCATCATGACTGATAGGAACGTGAGCCGGATCGATAATGTTTTCAATAAAATAGGTTTGGTCGTAAGGTAGGTCGCGTAGATAATCTAACTTGAAGCATTCCGGTTTTTCCCAATCTGGTAAAGATGGAATTAGCTCATCAACAGCCGTTTGGGCTTCCCCTGCCCACATCCAAATAATATCTTGAACTTCCACGACTTTAAAGGATGGGACGCAAGCATTCACCGGAATTTTAGCATCAGTTGGTAACTGAGGAATGTGCAGACATTGACCACTATTGCCAAACTGCCAACCGTGATACGAACACTCTATTTTACCGTCAATAATTTGTCCATCAGAAAGTCTAGCTGCACGGTGAGAACAACGATCTGTTAAACAGACAAACTTTCCATTTTGGTCTTTGAACAAAACAAAAGGTTCTTCATATAACGAAAAAGTATAAGGACGATTTGCTGGCAGATCTTGCAGAAAACAGACAGGATACCAACATTGTCTCCAGTTAAATTCTTGGTTATTTTCAGGTGTCTCAAAGGTAGAATTTGATAGTCCAGCCTGTAGTGTCTGTGTTTCTAATGTCATCGTTTTCTCCAGGTTTCTATAATTTTATACCTAACATACAAACGACTAACATTGTGTTCAGGCATTGCTACAATTGAGTGAAAAGCGGTAAAAAATTGAAAAAACAGGTATTTTGAGAAAGCAAACAGCGATTTTGCCAATCCAATCTACTAATGCTTTTAACAGAAAATAATTTATAATTACAAATTGCTATTATAATATTTATAATCAAAGATAGATGTAATTTTTTATAAAAAAGGTAGAATAATCAGCCTATAATAGCAAGAAGCTACAAGGCATCCTCTACTGATTAATTGTGTATTGTGTATTCTTCAATTTCCCGACTGACGGAGTGCATTGAGAAATGCGATCGCTTTTGGAGGAATAGCTGTAAATCGAATCAGGAAAAGTTGCTTGTCAGCATCAGTCTGTTTAATTACCTTGGCGTAAATTTGTTCTCCTTCTGCCGTTAATTCTGGCTCAATTAATAATTTGAGTTTGAGATTACTCAAAGGTTCTAATAAATGAGAAGATTGCAATTGTGCTGTTTTTTCTGACAGGTAAACTAAAGCTCCTGGAAATACTGTTCCGCTGACCTGTTTTCCTTCCAAAATATTGTATTCTAAAGATATTTCTGGATTGAGAGCGACCATTGCTTCATCATCTTCAACCAAAAACAAGTTATATTGACCGCCAATGCCGTGAATGTCAAAAATCTTCACTGGCTCTTTTATACCCTTGGGTTTAATTTCTAATTCTCCCGCAATTTTGAGGTCAATGTTGGCATCTTTATAGGTATTTTCAGAAATTAAAATCTGTCCGCCCACAGTATAAGTTTCAATTCTGGCAGCTAAATTTACATGAGAGCCGGTTACTGTGTATTGAGCGCGTTTTTGAGAACCAATATTTCCAGCTACGACTTCGCCAGTACTAATTCCAATTCCCATTTCGAGAATGGGAAAATTCATTTGTCGATTGATTTCGTTGACTTTTTGCATTTCTAATTGCATGTCAATAGCACAGGCGATCGCTCTTTGAGAATCATCTACGCGAGTAACTGGCGCGCCAAAAATTACAAAAATTCCATCACCCATAAACTCAGTAATCGTACCTTTATAGTAGTTAATTACATCTGTCATTGCTCCCAAATAAAGATTGATAATTCTGACTACTTCTTCAGGGGGTAATTGTTCGGAAATAGCCGAAAATCCTCTCAAGTCAGACACCAAAACTGTAACTTTTTTACGTTCGCCGCCTAACTTTAAGCCAGAAGGAGTTTCGAGGATATTGGCGATAATCTCATCAGTGAGATAACGACCGAGAGTTTTTCGCATCTGGGCAGAACCTTGAGCGATATACTGAGTAACTGCGATCGCAGAACCTCCTAAAGCTAGCAGTGAAGGTACAACAGGAACCCACCAACCAGCTAGAAATGCCAAAAAACTCCCACCGAGTAAGCCGCCACTTGCGACGCCAACAGTTAAGAAAATTCTCTGGTGATTACTGTGGCGTTGTACCCAACATGAAGTCGCGCCAATAATTGACCAGCCCAAAATTAATAACCATTCTATCGATTCAGGCAAAGTCTGTATCGCTCCACGGCCATCCATAGCCGCACTCAAAATTTGACTAATTAAATTAGCATGAATTGCCACGCCAGCCATCCGTTCCGTAGCGGTAAATAAATTACTGCTGTAAGGCGTATAAAATAAATCTTTCAAACTCTCGGCCGTAGCTCCAATTAATACCACCTTACCGCGCATTAAATTTGGTGGAATGCGGTTTTCTTGTAAGTCTGCAAGGGTAATTTTCAAAAATTGTTGTATCCGTCCGTGATAATTTAAAAGTATTTGATAGCTGCCTGCATCTGCTCGAACATAACCGCCATCATTACTTTCAAAAATAGGAAAAACACCTCGTTTTAGCTGTAAGTAATTAGAGTTATATGCAGCTGGTTGTTCGGTAATGCCTTCAGGTTTTAAGTACAACAATGCCAGCTTCAAAGCAAAACTTTCTAGAACTTCATCATTCTTTAAATTCAGATAGAGTAATCCCCGGCGAATTTTGCCATCACCATCTAAAGGTAAATCGTTTCCTCCAATTTGATTGCGTTCTTTTAGTATTGGAGATGCGTTAACCGAAGAACTATCGAAACTCTCAGATGTTTTTTGTACGCCAATTAAATTTGGGGTAGATTTAAAGACTTTCACAAGAGCTTCATGGCCGGGATTTACAGGTAGATCGCGATAAATATCTAAACCGATCGCTCTAGGTTGCTGCTGTTTAATCTTCTCTAATACACTAGCAAGCGCTGCATCCGACATCGGCCACTGTCCTTGTTTGCGGACATCTGCCTCATTAATTTCAACTATTACAATCCGGCTATCAACTGGCTCTCGCGGACGCAGGAGAAAAAATTGGTCTAGTGCAGCCAATTCCAATAATTGTAGTAATCCAGTTAAGCGTAGTCCAATTACCAGGATTGTAATATTGGGAACTGCCAATAAAACACCCCGCCATTGCCAAATTCGGGGTTTGAGCTTTTTCCACATCATAAGTAGGGAGTGGGGAGTGGGGAGATGGGGAGTGTGGGGAGTGTGGGAAGTGTGGGAAGTGTGGGGAGATGGGGAGATGGGGAGTGTGGGGAGAAAGAGAATTTATACCTCCGGCCTCTCCCACACTCACTGTTTCCCCAGTACCTAATCCCCAGTCCCCAGTCGCTTTAAATTAATGGACTTGAAGCGATCGCATCTAAACCAACTGATTTGAAAAATTCTCTCCAACCCAGTCTCGCTTTTAAATTATTCGGTTCGGTTTGGCGTAATTGCACTAAACTAGTCAGGGCTTCATGCCAAATTCCTGCTTCTGCATAGATGCTAGGTAATTGTCGTAAATCTGCTTTTGCTAATGCTTCGGACAATGCTAATCCAGGTTTAATTCGTTCTACCCAACCATCTACAATCGGATTATTGCTAGAGTCTTGAGAATTACAAACAATTGTCATGTACCAGTGATAAGTTTTATCTACTGTCAATCCCGGAACATTTTTAGGAAGTGTAAAGCTAGCAATTCCTGGTTTATCTGGAAGTGTAAAAGATTTTTCATACAATAATGTCTCGTCATTATCAGCAAAAAGTAAAAACTTCGCTGTTTTGACTGAAGATTCAGGAATATACCAGAAAAATGTTGGACGTTCGCTAACTGTTAGCCCTAACTTATTTTGAGGCATTAAGGGAATAATGAATTTTTTACGCGCCAGACAAGAGCCTCCACGAGTTGAACCGCCAGCACTTACCGGAGGCGCCCCCCGTTTTGGTGGCTTAAATGTTTGACTAATTTGCCAAGTTTTGCCCGGATTTGATAACTGAGCTTCTGCCCGCGCCGTAAAACTAGACTGAGCAAAATTCAAACATAATGGTAAAGAAAAGATTACAAAATATTGAGATAGCTTAGTTAATTTCATATTTATCTCAAAATGCCTTGGTTCTAGATTAGGTAGCTCAAATTGCCAACGATGGTTGACTAAATTAAGTATTCCCAAAAGCAGGCTGAAACTTTACATTAAACTACAATCAACTACAAAGTCTCAGCAGAATGAGGCTTTATCGACACAGATACCGGAGTTTTCTCAAAAGTCGCAGTTCTAAAGCTTAGAGGCTACAGTATGTAGTTTGATGTAAATCATTAAAACAGATTTTTAGGCTGAGATTATATCAGCAAAAGTTAACAAAAATTCTTTTACAAAAATATTTTGTGTTTGAGTAATTTTTTGATTAGCAAAACAAATTTGCTGCAATTTTTACCAATGATTAAACTTTGCTTAAACTTACAAATTTACTATATGTTTGTTTCAAGCATTGGAAAACTTGTCTCTTTGTTTTTCAAGCTGAATTGCCAAATATTTATTCTCATCACCGTAATCAGCAATGACAAGCTACTGATTAGAAAATTAAACAAGACAATGTATTAATTAACACGAAAATAATTAATACTAAACAATTTCAAGAATTAGTCATTGTTTGTAATTAAGCATTGGTGATTAGTCATTAATCATTGTTTATTTTTAACTCAAAAATGACAAATTACCAGTTAACCAGGAGTAAAAAATGGTAGATTATCGGGATTTGGGGCGTTTTTTGGATACTCGAATCAAACGACGCAATTTAATTATTGGTGCAGGTGCGTTAAGTGGTTTTGCGATCGCCAATCAATTTTCTCATCAAACAGCGATTGCTAAAGACAGATTTTCCGATTATCCTTTCACTTTGGGTATAGCATCGGGCGACCCCGATGCCAGTAGCGTTGTGATTTGGACTCGTCTGGCTCCCGACCCCTTAAATGGAGGTGGAATGCCACCGAAGAATGTACCAATTCACTGGGAAGTGTCTACTGATGAACAGATGAGGCGCATTGTCTCCAGAGGCACAGTAGTGGCAACCCCAGAACTAGGTCACTCGGTTCGAGTTGTCGTAGAAAGACTACAATCTGATACTTGGTACTGGTATCGCTTTTTTGTTAAGGACTACTCTAGCCCCATTGGTCGCACTCGTACAGCACCTTTGGCAAATGGCTACTTGAATAAGTTGAACTTTGCCCTAGTATCCTGCCAAAATTATCAGCAGGGATTCTACACCGCCTACAAATATTTAGCACAGGACGACCTCGATTTAGTAGTGCATGTTGGCGATTACATCTATGAAGGGGGAATCTCAACCACTGGCCCCAGACAACACAATAGTGCAGAAATTTTCACCTTAGAAGATTACCGCAACCGTCACGCCCTCTATAAAACTGATACCAACCTGCAAGCAGCTCATGCAGCATTTCCCTGGATTGTTACTTGGGACGACCACGAGGTAGAAAATAACTACGCCAACGACATCTCGGAAATTGATACAGAACCAGACCAAGACCCGGCAATCTTCCTGCAACGTCGGGCTGTAGCTTATCAGGCTTACTACGAACACATGCCTTTGCGTCCGTTACAACGTCCGGTTGGCCCTAATATGCAACTTTATCGCCGACTGAACTTTGGTAAGTTAGCAACCTTCCATGTATTAGATACCCGCCAATATCGCACCGATCAGCCTTGTGGTGATGGTACTACACCGCGTCCTTGTGGACTAGAACCGAATGGAACCATTACCGGTAAAGCACAGGAGGATTGGCTATATGACGGCTTAAATAAATCGCAGGCTAAGTGGAACGTTTTAGCTCAGCAAGTTATAGTTGCTCAAATAGACAGAACAGCCGGGCCAGGCGCAACCTATAGTATGGATAAGTGGGATGGTTATGTGGCTTCCCGCGATCGCCTTTTGCGTTTCTTAGAACAGCGTAAACCATCTAATCCAGTAGTCTTAACAGGCGATGTCCATAACCACTGGGCAATAAATTTAAAGGCTGACTTTAATAACCCACAATCTCCTACGGTGGGGAGTGAATTCGTCTGTACTTCAATATCCTCCGGTGGAAATGGCTCAGACACTATCCCCAGTTACATCGCAGAAAACCCACAGGTTAAGTTTTACAACAATAGACGAGGATATGTTCGCTGTGCGGTAACTCCCACAACCTGGAAAACAGATTATCTTGCAGTGTCAGAGGTAACGACTCAATTTGGCACTATTAGCAAAAAGGCTTCATTTGTAGTTACAGATGGTAATCCAGAAATACAACCAGCCTAATCTTTTTATTCCCAGGTATTGAGACATAGGAGCGAAAATGTAATGTAGAGACGTAGCATTGCTACGTCTCTACAAGGGTTTAGGTAACTTTTACCCAAATACTCTGGAAGTATTTTTCCGGATGATTTTTATCTTGAATATCTTTGCATGGCTGACCGTTTGCTCTCAAAACAGCACCATCATCGCTCAAGATTTGAAATGTATCTTTAAGATGTGGATAAAATAGCACTGACTCAGGACGGAACTTTTCAGGAAATTGAAGTGACTCAACCAATTTAGGGTTATCCTGACAATTACCTGACCAGGAATATAAAGCAAATTCATCACCTCCATCAAAGGGCCCGGCAATAATTAAATAAGCTTCAATTGACGACCAATATTCGATACTGCGAATTCCTAATCCTCCTAAATCAAGTTCAATAGTATCTCCAAAAACTGCCCTTGCTGTATCAGGATCGTTCGCTAGCTCGTGAGGATTTTTTAAAGTTACTAATAGGGCTTTACCTTGAGGAATAGGATTGCGAAAACCAATTAATAACTCTCCTTCAGGTGTTGCAGTTAATCCCTCAATACATAGACCACCTTTTGCTTTCGGTGCTAAAGTTTCTGCTTCCTTGAAGTTCAAAATCTCAAGTTTGCTATCTTCAAGCATATCTCGCAATACTAATTGCGTATAAGATTTCCCAACTTGTTCCAGAATCGAACCGTCAGTTTGAGTGATTCTCGTACCAAAAAATTGATGGCGTTCTGGTTTAAATTTTCCCTTTTTATTTCTTCCATGAGAAGTAATCCAATAAATTACTCCATTCAGTTCTGAAACAGCTTCTAAATCAATTTCTTTATTTTTAGGATTGTTTTCAAAATAACCATTTATATCGATACTTGTCTGCTCGGATGAGCCGATTTTAATAGGCGGGCCTGATGTATGAGAAGCATAAACTCTCAGGACATTACCTAGTTTTTCATCGGCTTCGTCATTACCAACAATAAAATAATCTTCTCCTAAAGGAACTGCTGCAGAGGCATCACAAATACCAAAATGCTTCAATTGTTTCTCGATTGTAAAGGTTAAAGATTTCATTGTTGTTACAAAAATTGGTTACACTGTAGATTTTTTGGTTTCAATAATTATGACATAGAGATATTTGAGTACTACGTGTAGCATAAAAATGTAATAAAGTTTTACTAGTTCCAAACTGTAAGTTATTTAACGTGGTTTTTAGGTTTTGCGATCGCGGATATAAATTCATCACTCTTGTATCAGCGCGTACAAACTTCTGGAATACAACGAGGAAATTTATTATTTTTTACTTCCTTTTGGGAATCCTAAATCAAGGAAGCTAGAAAAACGCAGATGTATATGACTAAATTAAAAATATCTAACTCAATACAATGGCAACTTTTACCATTTGTGGCAAGTCGCAGTTTTCTTTTTTTTATCGGCATTTTATTATTTACAGAATCAAATCTGGCAATTGCTAAAGAATATCCGGTAAATATTGCACAGACAACGCAGACCAATGATGCAATTAGTGCTGCTGCCGATATGGCATATAAAGAGGGGAAAAAGCTATACGAGCAAGGAACAGGGGAATCTTTGTTAAAGGCGATCGCTAAATTTGAACAAGCACTTCCACTGTATCAAAAAATTGGCGATCGTCCCTCAGAAGCTTTTACCGTTGCTCACCTCGGCAAAATTTACTCAGATTTAGGACAACAGCAAAAAGCACTTCTTTATTTGAATCAAGCCCTATTAATCAGACATGAAATAGGAGATAAAACAGGAGAAACTATTACCCTCAATAATATTGGTAACGTCTACTCAGATATAGGAGAATTACAAAAAGCCCTAGATTATTTTCACCAAGCTTTGTTAATTAAGCGAGAGATAGGAGATAAAGTCGGGGAAGCCCGTACAATTAACAATATTGGCAATGTTTATTTAAACTCAGGCGAATCCCAAAAGGCACTAGATTATTTTCAACAATCCCTGACTCTCAGACGTGAAGTAAAAGACAAATTAGGAGAAGCCCGCACTATTAATAATATTGGCATGATTTATCTAGATTTAGGGCAACAACAAAAAGCACTAGATTATTTCCTCCAATCTTTGGCTTTATGCCAAGAACTGGGAGACAAATCAGCAGAATCTATCTCTCTTAACAATATTGGCACTATCTACTCAGATTTGCAAGAACACCAAAAGGCTCTTGATTATTTTCAAAAATCTCTAATTATTACTCGGAAACTAGGGGACAAAGGAGGGGAAGCTCGGACTATAAATAATATTGGCGATGTCTACTCCAAAATGGGAGAAAAACAAAAAGCCTTAGATTACTTCCAGCAATCTTTACCTTTGTTTCAAGCTGTGGAAAATAAATTAGGTTTAGCAGCTAACCTCGGTAACATTGGTCTAATTTACTCAGATTTAGGAGATCAAAAAAAGGCATCAGATTATTATCAGCAATCTCTATCTCTATATCAAAAAGTAGGAAATAGAGGAGGAGAAGCTCTGACTCTTTATAAGATTGCTTCTGCTGAACGCAAACAGGGCAATCTTGACGCAGCCCTGAATCAAATCAAAAAAGTCATCAACATTGTTGAAGACTTACGTACCAAAATTAACTCTCAAGAACTTCGGGCTTCCTATTTTGCGACAGTGCAAAATTATTATCAATTTTATATTGATTTGTTGATGCAGCTGCACAAGCAGCAACCATCGAAAGGATATGATGTTCTGGCACTGCAAACCAGCGAACGCGCCCGCGCCCGGAGTCTTTTGGAACTTTTGACAGAAGCTAAAGCTGATATTCGCCAAGGTGTAGAACCAAAATTACTTTCTCAAGAACGCGACTTACAAAAACAACTTGATGTTTTAGAAAAACGTCGCATACAACTATTAGGAGGAAACTACACGAATGCCCAGCTACAAGCTTTAGAAAAAGAAAATGAAGCAGCTTTAGAACAATACGAGCAAGTCCAGGTGAAAATACGTGCTACCAGCCCGCATTATGCAGCCTTGACTCAACCTCAACCTCTTTCACTTGCCGAAATTCAACAGCAAGTACTTGATGATGACACCTTACTTTTAGAATATTCTTTAGGAGAAAGTCGGAGTTATCTGTGGGCAGTTACTAATAAGAGTATAACTAGTTACGAACTACCCAAGCGTGCAGATATAGAAGCGATCGCTCAAAAATTGCGTCAAGAAATCACTAGTCCATATCTCAAAAATAGTCCATCTATAGATGCTTTATCCAAAATTATACTTGCACCAGTAAATGCACAACTCGACAAGAAACGCTTAGTAGTTGTCAGCGATGGAGCTTTGCAATACGTACCATTTGCTGCCCTGACTAAACCTAATTCTCAAAAAAATACCAGTTACGAACCATTATTAATTAACCACGAAATTATTACTTTACCCTCAGCTTCTACAGTTGCTATTCTCAGAAGCGAAGATAAAAAACGCAAACCTGCTACTAAAACATTAGTTGTGTTAGCAGATCCAATTTTTAGTATTGATGATGAGCGTCTGCAAAATAAAGAACAAGTGTCTCCTCCACCTGTAGCAGAAGGGAATTTAAACAACTTGGCTTTATCTAGAGCTGCTAGAGACTCAGAAATTAGCTTTGACCGATTACAATTTACACGTCACGAAGCCGAGCAAATTCTTGCCCTTGTTCCAGCTAACAAAGCCAAGCCAGCTTTTGACTTTACCGCTAGTCGTAGTACTGCCACTAGCAACGAGTTGAGTCAATATCGCATCATTCATTTTGCTACTCATGGCATTCTTAACAGCAAACATCCAGAATTATCAGGCATAGTTTTGTCGCTATTTGACGACAAAGGAATGCCACAAAATGGCTTTTTACGCTTGCACGATGTCTTCAACCTCAACCTCCAAGCAGAACTAGTGGTTCTTAGCGCCTGTAAAACCGGACTGGGAGAGGAAGTTAGAGGAGAAGGATTAGTAGGATTAACTAGAGGTTTTATGTATGCAGGCAGTCCGCGAGTTGTAGTGAGTCTGTGGAGTGTAGATGACCAGGCAACATCGGAACTGATGAAAGCCTTTTATAAAAAGATGCTACAAGAAGGATTAAAACCTGCCGCAGCATTACGAACAGCCCAGCTAGAAATTTGGCGCACTCAAAAATATACCTCACCTTATTATTGGGCAGCTTTCACTCTACAAGGCGAGTGGAGATGAGGGAGTGGGGAGATGGGGAGGTGAGGAGATGGGGAGATGGGGAGATGGGGAGGTGGGGAGGTGGGGAGGCAAGGAGAGAAATAACCAATGACCAATGACTAATCAAAAATTTTTCCGGATGAGGCGAAATATAACTGAATAATTACCTTACATTAAAGATGCATAACTAAAACTCATGGACTTACCCCAACGCGTATCAGTGCGCTACAAAGACGCGTCCTACAACACTAATGAAATCCGTTTGAGGACTTTTCGGCTTGGGTTGCAGATATGGGATGAGCAAACTAAGCCGAGAAAAACGGAGCTTTATGAGTTTATATTGTCTTGTTTGAAACAAGTTGACCGTCAAGATCGTTTCATGTTTTCTCTGCTGTTTATAGAATTAACAGACCTCATACGCAATTCTTCTCTGGAAAGAGGAACTAAAGAAGTTCTCATTAAGACAGCTTTTAGGGAGTTTGCTTATGCGATAACAGACTTTGAAGAGATTGCAAAAAAATAATATAAGTTGGGCATTGCGAAGAGAGGCAGAGGTAAAGCCCTCTTCTGTGCCCATTTTTGTCCCTTTGTCCTTTCATCAGCCCAATAGCAACGGTTCTGGGCAGTTTCTGGAATTTAAACTTGTGGTGTGTATTTAGACTTAGATTGAAATTTAGTCTATAACTCTAGTAGCAATTCTAGAAAGCAAAATCATGACACACTCTAATCCACAAGATAAAAATAACTTTCTTTACCCTCGTAGCCGCTATTATGGTAAATTCCAGCCAGAGAATTTGGTGTTCAATGCAAATCTCCAAGAATTTGCGCAAAAAATTAGTTATATCACTTGTCTACAAACAGGTGGAAAACTGTCTACCGAAGAAGCTTACGAACAAATAAGGGTGCTTTGGAAACAGTTAAAACATAGCAAAAAAGAATTAGCTATTGGTGGAAATAAAGAAATTTAAATTTTTAATAATTTCTGCAATTTTTTTCCATAGATTTCATAAACATAATTAACTAATTTTATTAATAAGTTATCATAGGAACTATAGGAATTCTACTTGATTTGAGCAAACTAGGTACACTTTATTCCCTGTTTGCTTTATTTAAAAGCGATGGGAAATTCAATTGGATTTCTACAGTTAATTTGACTATCAAGTGTTTCCAGATAAAGTTAATTTGTTTATGAAGGCTATGGTAGGACTGGATTTAATAATAATAGGTATGTTGGGTGTGGTTTGTTGTTGTTCAGATGCGATCGCTTGCTCGCAACGAACATTTGTCAAAATAAAGAATTATATTCCTAGAACTAAATATCTCCAATATCGTCTTTACAAATCAGTTTTAATCTGGTAATGGGAAAGCGCCGAAAATCTGACTAGTGACTGGAAATTTTACAAAACTTTTGCAAAAGAATCCGAAAAGCAACAAGCTAAAGTTGTAGCTAAGGATTTGATAGACCCCTATATATAGTAAATGCTTGCAATCCAGTAGGGTATTTTCTTTAACGCACTCTTTGTATTGCAAATTATAAACAAGCGCCATCAACTTTTTTAAACAGGAGTTAAGCTATGACGCCGCGATTGACTCAAGAGGAATTAGCACAAATAGTAACTGAAGTAGAAAGTCTGCAAACGCGTCGAGAAGCAGAACTAGACCAACAGCAGGTTAAAGAAATTTTACAAGAGATGAATTTACCGCCTGAGTTACTAGATGAGGCAATAATTCAATTGAAGCGTCGGCAAGCGCTTTCAGTGCAGCAGAACCGAAATCGATGGATTACTTCTGGAGTGGTAGCACTCTTAGCAGTGGTGAGTGCATCGACAATATTTATTATGCATCAACATAGCTCTGCACTTGCTCGTGTTTCTGCTCAACAAGACCGCATCACTTTAGCATCAAATAATAGCGGCGATTTAAAAACAATTTCCCGCCAAACTAATCCAGAAGTTTTTTACCGTGTGACTTTGAAGGATGCACCCTTGGGTAAAAAACTGGCTCTTTCTTGTAATTGGATTGACCCAAGCGGTCAAATTGTCAAGCAAAACAGCTATCAAACCCGCGAAATTAATACTTCTGTTTGGAATACTCAATGTCGCCACGCGATTAATTCAGCCGCAAAGGTTGGCAAATGGCAGGTACAAATGTTGTTGGAAGGTCGTCCAATTAGCGATACAACCTTTGAAGTGAAGTAGTCCAACTATGGACAGTATCCCACGCCATTTTCTTGGATATTGGGGTTACGGCGCTCAACATCAGTTGGAAGCGCTGTTAAATAGCGTCTTGGAAAACCTCTCTTTTGATATGGGAGAGGCTTTTTCCAGTTTTATGGCAAGTCAGGGGTTAGCCCTAGATGATGTAAAAAGTCAGCTTTCTCTAGAAGAAAATCATATTGTTCCTGTTTGGAATGTTATTTGTATAGGACTGGATAACAATTTTTGGCTTTTACAAAATCACGTTGCTGGTGTTTCGGCGTCGGGAATATTCACTTCGCTTGATGCTTGGGTGAGTCTAGAGGAAAATAATTGTTTAATTTTAGGTAGAGAACCTTTTGGAAAGATGCCTTTGTATTGGACTGTACAAGGGCAAGTCATCTGGTTTGCAACTCAGTTGCAATTACTTTTACCGATTTTGCAACAACGAGATGTTAGCATTCCTGGCTTATATGGCTATAGCTGTTTTTCATATCTGCCGACACCTTTAACGCCTGTGACTGGAGTGTTTGCAGTTCCGGCGGGGACTGAATTGATTTGGCAGAGCGATCGCAATTCAGGTATGCTGCAAACACCTAAATCTCAAAATATCAATTCCTGGCGACAAGCCCCACAACAGCTAACAGATGAAGCTACGGCAATTAAAGAATTACAAATCCTGCTGAAAAATTCCATCGAACAACAAATCCCCGATTTAAAAGATGAACCTGTCGGGGTATTTCTCTCTGGCGGACTTGATTCTTCTGTGGTGGCGGCGCTGCTGGTGCAAGCAGGGGTAAAAGTTCGCGCCTACACTTTGGATTTTGGTAATGCAGGCATTCCAGAATATCCTTACGCCGAACAAGTCGCGCAATTTCTGAAAATCCCTTTGGTAAAAGTGGCAGCAACGCCAAAGCAAATCGAAAATGCTTTAATGCCTACGGTGCAAGCATTGGATTTACCTTTTGGAGATGGGGTGTGCGTTCCGCTGTATCTTCTATGTCAAAAGGCTAGTCAAGAAACTCAAGTAATTTTTAATGGGGAAGGTGGAGATCAATTATTTGCTGGTTGGACGAATAAACCTTTAATTGCCGCAGGTGTTTATCAGTCACAAAATCCCGCCGGAGAGGAAACTTTTATTCAGCAATATCTCCGCACTTTTCACCGTCTTTGGGGATACGAATCTCAAGTTTATCAGCCACAAATATACGCTGAGATAGAGAATTTACATCCTCAAGATTGGCTGATAACGGCTCTCGATGCTACAGAGTGTCCGTCCTTGCTGCATCGCCTGCGCCGTGCTAGTTTGATGCTCAAAGGAGCGCAGAATATCCATCCTCGTGCTACTGCTTTGGGGTTGGCTCATGGATTGTGGGTGCGATCGCCTTTTTGTAACCTAGATTTAGCAGAGTGGACATTTGCCTTATCTGGAGAACTCTGCTTACAGGGAGCCTGTGAAAAATATATCCTCAAACGTGCTGTAGAAAATTGGTTGCCGCCCGAAATTGTCTGGCGACAAAAGCGCGGTATGGGAGTTCCTTTAACTTCTTGGTGTTTAAATGATTTTTGGCATCAAATTGGTGTTTGGCTAAATCCAGAAATACTTACTGCTAACAATCATTTTTATCCAGACATTGCCGCCCAAATTGTCGAAGGGAAATTGGGAGCAGCTATTCAAGGCCGTCGGATTGGTGAGATTCTTTGGTTATTAATTATGTGGCAACTTTGGCGATCGCACTTCTTAAATGAAAAACTCCGCAAACAATCTTGGAACCATCCGTTTTGGTTACCTCGTTGGCTGTGGAAAAGTTACAAAATAATTCGTAATTCGTAATTCGTAATTCGTGATTCGTAATTTATAGACGGAGGAACCGAGTTTTAATTATGGGTCACAAATTTGATAACTTTCAAACTTCTCTTAGTCCGCCGTTTGCTTGGGAACAGGCGCAGGAGTTAGTCAGTACTTACGGTTCTCCGCTTTATGTTTATGATGGCGATCGCTTACGCGAAACTATCGAGTATATTACTCAGGCTGTGAGTTATCCCCGGACGCACTTTCACTTTGCCAGCGTCACTAATGGTAACATTGCGCTGTTAAAAATTTTTCGCTCGGCTGGCTGGGGACTCCACGCCAATACGCCAGGAGATATTTATCTGGGATTGCAAGCGGGTTTCGATGGCAGTGAGATTGTTTATAGTGGTAGCAATTTAAACCGTGCAGAGATGATACAGGTTCTAAATTGGGGAGTCACAACTCTCAATTTAGATAGTTTGGATCAGTTACGGTTATGCTGCGAAATTTTTTTGCACGCAGAGACGCAGCGAAAAGTCGGAGCGCCGGTTTCCGGCGATCTGAACTTTTCAAGACAGAGGCGCAAAGAGAAAGAGATTAGGTTAGGTTTACGCTTGAATTTGCCGGAAATTACAGGAGATAGTCGCATTGGCGTGCGTCCTGAGGAATTTGATGAGGCGATCGCTTTGACTGGTGAGGCTGGGCTGAAGTTGAGTGGTTTACATTTTTATCGGGGGACGGGAACCAACGCTACAGCAGCTTTCACCGAGGTAATTGACACGGTAATCGCCACAGCACAACTGTTACCAGATTGGGAATATTTAGATTTTGGTGGTGGCTTCGGTTATCCCTATCATCACAATAAAGCAGCTTTTGACTGGGAAATATTTGGCGCTGAGTTGAGCCAGAGAATTGAGCGTTTAGGAAGGAAAATTGATTTAGTGATTGAACCGGGACGAGCTGCGATCGCTGGATGTGCAACAATGCTTGCTCAAGTTGTTTCTGTAAAATGGCAACAAGACAAACAAATTCTCGGAGTTGATACCACCGTCGCCAATCTTTCAGTACCTTCAGTCCACGGCGGCTACCGAGAAATCATCACTTGGGGAAGGGGACAGGGGGACAAGGGGACAGGGGGAAGTGTGGGGAGTGAGGGGGGAAAAATTTCTTCTCCATCCTCCCACACCTCCCACACCTCCCACACCTCCCACACCTCCCACACCTCCCACACCTCCCACACCTCCCACACCTCCCACACCTCCCACACCTCCCACACCTCCCACACTTCCCACACCTCCCCACTCCCCACTCCCCACTCCCTATTTACAACTGATGTTTGTGGTAACACAACTTACTCCAGAGATTATTTAGGGAAAAATTGCCAACTCCCAGCATTAGAAATTGGCGATATTATTGCGATTTTAGATGTGGGTGCTTATGGCTATGCTATGTCATCCCACTTTTTACACCGTCCTAAACCTGCGGAAGTCTTGTTAGAAAATGGCAGACATCGCCTGATTCGCCAGCGGGAAAACTACAATGTTCTGCTGGCGAATCAGGTATTGGATAACTAAAATTTCACTTAATATTCAAGAAAAATTATGAAGTGTATTAAATGCGGAACTGATAATAAATTAAAAGACCGGACAGCTAATCAAGGTCGGTGTATAAAATGCAATCATCCTTTTGCTTTTGAACCAACAAGTATGGGTCAGCTAAAAATTACTGACCCGATGTTTGCCAAGGTTTTATCTGATATCTCTGCTAATAACACAATATTCTTTACACCTAAACAACTATTTTATTTTTTAAATCTGCGTCTGGGGAAAAAGTCATTTTCTTCAGTATTCGGTTTATTATTTGTATATTTATTTTGGAGCTTGGTAATAGCTTTTGGTTCGGCTAGTTTTACTAATGGGAATCAAGAGATTATTACCTTAGCTCTGTTAATTTTTAACTCTTTTTATATTTTTAGAGTTTTTCAGGCTAACGATTCTAGGAAACTTAGCCCCAAAACTCGTAGAGCTAATGCCAGACTTTTACAATTTATTGGCATCATCATTCTTGGTGGAGGAATTTATACGAGTATAATGATGATAAATTCCTTTTATGCGTTTACTTTAAGCGTTCTAATGGGAATGGTATCGATATACTTGGGAACTCAATACTTACAAAAACCAGGGCTACCAACCCAGGAATTTTTATTTTCTCCAAGTGAGTTTGAAAATTGGGTAAATCGCTGGCTACAAATTAATGGTTTAATCGCCAAAATTCTTCCTCCCCCGCGGGAAGACAATACACTGAAGACGTTTAATCCTGATGTTACTGCTTACAGTTTTGATAGATTAGTGGTTTGCGATCGCGCTACAATCGCTCAACTATTAATCGCTAATAATTTCCATTTTGAAAATAACTGTGCAATTTTGAGCATCAATGGTTATCCTCAAGGGATTTTTGAAACTATGATGCAAATGCTACGTCGCAATCCCGATTTGCAAGTCTATGCTTTCCATGATTGCAGCCCTCAGGGAATTGGTTTAATTCACCATCTACGCACAAGCCCTAAATGGTTTCAAGATAGCAATATTATAATTATCGATATCGGGCTAACACCGCGTCAAATTATTGCTGCTAAGGGTACAATGTTCATTCAATCCTCTCCCGAATCGGCACAATTAGCTAAAAGATTAACTACAGAAATCCGTCAAGATTTCTCTTCTGAGGAAATAGAATTTTTAGAATCAGGAAAGTTTGTAGAATTGGAATCTTTCACCCCCCAAAGACTAATTCAAGTTCTACAAAAAGGTATTAATAATAGTAAAAACATCGAAAGCGATGACAGTAGCTTGTTTTTAGTCGGCGATACAGGAAATGATATGTACGTTATTCAAAGTTTTGGCTAATATAGCCTACTGTTACCTAAGAGTTTTAGGCATTTCAAATAGTATATTTCTTTTCACGCTCGCTGTACTATCGTGTACTTTTATTCCACAGACAGCCAGATACAATTACGAATATAGCTGAGACACTCTTGATTTTTTGTTTTTACAGAAGTCTCAGCTTTGTTGTACCTGCATAAAGTTGTCGAACTAAAGTTAACTTTCGCTACTTTTATGATTTTTTAAATTGTTCCAAATAAGCGGCAACTTTTATCATAATACTGTTACAAATTTGTTAAGAAAAGTTACAAATGTCTTAACACAAGGAAATATTGATTATGGCCGTTGCACTTGAGAATAACGCACCTCATCAGGTTGTAATCGTTGGTGGTGGCTTTGGTGGACTATATACAGCAAAACATCTTGCTAATGCGAATGTAAATGTTACTCTGATCGATAAACGTAACTTCCACCTATTTCAGCCGCTTTTATATCAAGTTGCGACAGGTACTCTATCACCAGGTGACATTTCCTCACCATTGCGAGCTGTATTCAGCAAAAGTAAGAATACACAGGTGTTGCTAGGAGAAGTAAATGATATCGATCCCAAAGCACAACAAGTAATGATGGGGGATAGAGTAGTACCTTACGATACATTAATTGTGGCCACAGGTGCTAACCATTCCTATTTTGGTAAGGATCATTGGAAAGACTATGCTCCTGGCTTGAAAACTGTTGAAGATGCGATAGAAATGCGCCGCCGGATATTTGGTGCATTTGAAGCAGCAGAAAAAGAAACCGATCCTGAAAAACGCCGTGCTTGGTTGACTTTTGTGATTGTGGGCGGTGGCGCTACCGGTGTAGAATTAGCAGGTGCGATCGCCGAGTTGGCATACAAAACCCTCAAAGAAGATTTCCGCAACATCGACACCTCAGAAACAAAGATTTTACTCTTGCAAGGGAGCGATCGCATCCTCCCACACATGGCGCCAGATTTATCCCAAGAAGCAGCAGAATCTTTACAGAAATTGGGTGTGGCTATTCACACCAACACCAGGGTGACAAATATTGAAAATCACATCGTTACTTTCAAGCAAGGCGGTGAAATTAAAGAAATTGGCTCGCAAACTATATTGTGGGCAGCGGGTGTAAAAGGTTCCGCAATGGGGCAAATTCTAGCAGAACGTACCGATGTAGAATGCGACCACGCCGGACGTGTGATTGTAGAACCCGACTTGACTATCAGGGGTTATAAAAACATTTTTGTAATTGGAGATTTAGCCAACTTCTCCCATCAAGATCTTAAAGCCTTACCTGGTGTTGCACCCGTAGCCAAACAACAAGGAGAGTATGTAGCTAGACTCATTCAAAAACGGCTTAAAGGTCAGACTTTACCACAATTTCATTACAACAATGTGGGTAGTTTGGCAATGATTGGGCAAAACTTAGCTGTTGTAGATTTAGGCTTCATCAAACTCACAGGTTTCCTTGCTTGGGTATTTTGGCTAGTAGTTCACATCTACTTCTTAATCGAGTTTGACACTAAATTGTTAGTAGTCTTTCAGTGGGCTTGGAACTATATCACTCGTAACCGTCGCTCTAGATTGATTACAGGTCGAGAAGCTTTTACAGAAACTTTAACTAACAATAACAGTCCTTACGTGGACGAACAGAAAGTCATCCCTTTGACTCAGCTAGAAAACCGCGTGTAAAACGTTAATTTTATAGGTTTCCTCTATGATTTTGTGCTTGTCAAGCTGCCTACAAACTACATTAACTTAGTTACAGTGGACTATGGGTGTAACAATTTTTCGGACAAGTCCTAGCGCAAGCTTGACAGCCAATACAATACTCTGGATGAACGATGGACATCACTTTACGCTCGATTTCTTCATTTTCCTCGTCATCCACAAACTCACCATCTTCATTCAATGCTCGTACTACTAGCACATTTCTACCGCAAGCCTTAAAGCATCGACCACAGCCAATACATTTATCTTGGTTAATTTCTTCCACGAATTGGGGTGTCCAGACTTGACCCCCAAAGGTCAAAGGGCAGGAGGCAGTGCATAAAAACATTATGCATGAAACTAGAAAGCCCCTAAAAGTTCAACTAACGATGATAAAATTCTACTTCTTTCTCTAAAATCTTGATATCGTATTTACCAAAAAAATCGTGACCTAGCAGCCCGATGTCGGCTTGTGGAGCGATCGCTACTTGAAGATTATTCGCTACAACTTCACCGACTGTAATCGATTTCACCTTACTAGTTGCAAGCCGAACTTCGCTACCATCAGCAATTTGGGCTTCCATAATTCCTGTAGTTTTGAGTTGCAGGCTATTGGCCATATTTCTTGTAATTACAGTCGCACTAGCACCTGTATCTACAATCATCTCAAAGGTTTTTTTATTGTTAAAAGTCACCTCAACTATAGGAGTTCCACCATAGCGGCGTTTGATAGGAACTCGAAAAACTTTATCTTCTGAAGGTACATCTGAGGTTGTAGCGGTTGTAGTAGCACAAATCCTTGATAATTCAACGGTTTCCCCAGAGGAAGTTACCATAAAACACCCTCCCGGATCTCCAATAGATGCTCGATTAGATAATACTAAAAACCCCAACGCTGGCATGAGTGCAATCGCAGTTAAATTAATAGTTTTAATCCCATACTTTAAAAGTTTATTCATATTATTTTAATTCTCCATTTTGTCGGCATTTATTAATATTTATATTTTTATTATTTAAAATTATATTAGCTAAAATTACCGAGCAAAAAATTAAAGATTAGGTAAAGACACGATAAAACTACTGAGAGTAGAAGGTTTAACTAAATCCTAATTACCTGACTTAAATATTCCAACTGCGCGTACAGCAGTGGCGATCGCATTTTTAATGGCAATATCTTTTTGTTCTAAATTGATATTTTCACTCACAGTACGCCGAGCAACTACACCGCAAATAGCTGCGGCAGCAAAATTATAGACTCCTGCCATTTTAAATAGCGTGCCGGATTCCATCTCATAATTCAAGATATTTAACTGCCGATATTCTTCTGTAATTCCACGCAGCGATCGCATTAAGTTTGGATTTGCCGAATCAGTGCGTTCTTGTCCTTCATAAAAAGTGTCAACTGATGCCGTAATTCCTAAGTAATGTTCAACTTTTAATTCTCGTGCGGCTTGAACTAAGGCGACAGTGAGAAAAGGATCGGCTGCGGCTGGATATTCCACAGGTGCAATGTCATTTGCTGCACCTTGGCGACATAAGGCTGCACTGCTAATCACAACGCTACCAACGCTGATATGGGGTTGAATGGAACCACAAGTTCCAATGCGAATAATTTGCCGAATTCCTACCTGTACTAACTCGTTAACAACAATACTTAATGAAGGCGCACCCATACCACTAGTAGCTGATAAGATACTGCGACCATTGGGTAAAAATCCCAAATAACTATTAAGTCCGCGATTTTCGGACAACAAGCGTACATCTTGTAAATAAGTTTGAGCAATGAAACGCGATCGCTCTGGGTCGCCAGATAATAGGGCTATGTCCAGAGGCGATGAACCTAAATCATCTTGTCCGAAGCCAATGTGGTAGAAGCGTTGATTTGGCATTCAATTTTGGACTTTAAATTTTAGATTTTGGTTTATTTTACTACCCAAAGTAGAGCTAGGTGAAAAAACCAAACTGTGTAAAGATAACTCGATCGCAAGCTACATATAGGACTCATATTTGAATTGGTGAAAAAAATCAGTACACCCAAACAAGGCTTCTTTCCTACTCCCCACTCCCCACTCCCTACTCCCTGTCTACGCAAGTAAATTCACAAATCAAACCAGATTCGTATAGTAATGATTCGCTACGATGGCATTAGAAACTTATAGCATCTGAGTATGGCAAAGCAAGAGGCTCCACTCGAGGGAGAAGCACTAATTAAAGAAGTTTGTCGTCGGATTCGGGTAGCCCGTAGCTACTGGGATGCTCACAACAATGCTGCCTGTCGGGGCGAGCGCAATCGCGCCCTAGCCCTATACAACACACTCAGCAAAGAAGAAAAAGAACAAATACCGCAACAGTTGCGGGTGTGGTTGCGCTACCGTAGCGAGAAATACTTCGGCGCACACCGAACACCCCCTAAATCAGCACGAAAGGCAAAATAGATTGCAGTTGGGCAATTATCTTTACAAATTGGCAGCAAATTATCGAAAAATCGGGTCTAAAACCGTACTTCGTCCAAAGTTTTTGGAATGGGGTTTAACGAAGGCAGGAGGCAGGGGGCAGGGGGCAGAAGGCAGTCCGGATGAAACAAGTTTCACCACCAAGTATGAAAGTGGTCTTTGCCCTACTCCCTACTCCCTACTCCCTACTCCCCACTTACAAGTCAGAGGGCTGAGATTGTCATCTTTGCTAATAGCGATCGCCCAACCTGAAAAGACTGTGAATTTAAGGTGGTGTTGGGTTAAAAAAGAAACTATGAAACTCATCAAACCCCTCACCAACTTTTTAGAAACCCGCGCCAGTGCCCCTGCATACGGCGGTTGGGTGCTAGTGGCTACGGCTATTTGTTTTTTTGGCGCAGGTATCAATACGATGGCTGGCTGGCTGTACGCCATTAGCGGCATTAGTTTTGCTCTTTTGGCTGTAGCGGCTGTCTTACCGCCGCGATCGCTGACAAATTTATCCGTTACCCGCCGTCCTATTGAGCCTGTGTCAGCAGGCAACGAACTAACAGTAGAATTAGAAATCTGCAATCAGACACAGCAGCCTGTAAGTTTGTTACAAATCGAAGATATGCTGCCTTTTGTCTTGGGAAAACCAGTACAAAAGGCGATCGAAACAATTCCCAGTCAAGACAGCTACCGTTGGGTATATTACCACCCTACCGAGCGTCGGGGCATCTATCGCTGGCACAGAGTCGAACTTGCTTCTGGTGCGCCTTTGGGGTTATTTTGGTGCCGTCGTCAGCGTGATTGTGCTGCCACAGCAATTGTTTATCCGACAGTATTACCCTTAGCTACTTGCCCTCTAGTGGATGAAATGGGGCAAGAAGAAAGCAAAAGAAGCGATTCTGTTGGTAAACCCTTGCAGACAGCCACAACTGGGCTAGTGCGATCGCTACGTCCTTACCGCATTGGAGATCCCACCCGTCTAATTCATTGGCGCACTAGCGCCCGCTACGGAGAATTAAGGGTGCGGGAGTTAGAAATGGTGACTGGCGGACAAGAAATAGTTATTGCCCTTGACAGTGCTAGCAATTGGCAAGAAGAAAACTTTGAACAAGCAGTAATCGCCGCAGCCTCATTGTATTTTTATGCACAAAAACAGCAATTACAAGTGCAACTGTGGACAGCAGCTACAAGTTTAATTCAAGGAGAACGCTTTGTTTTAGAAACCTTAGCAGCTACAACTACCTTAGAAGATGCCAGCGCAGTAGCTCCCAAAAGCCATGCTTTGATTTGGCTGACTCAAAACTCCCATAGCCTTTCTACCCTGCCTCAAGGTAGTCGCTGGGTATTGTGGCAGAATATTTCTTCACCAGCAGAACCAGAAGTCATCAATTGGCAACATCCTGGTATTGTCTTGCAAAGCGATCGCCCGCTACAAGCCCAACTGCAAAAAACAATCGGGTATGGGGCATAGGACAAGCAGGGAGTGTGGGAGGATGGGGAAGAAATCTTTCCCCCCCCACTCCTGCATCTCCCCATCTCCCTGCTCCCTGCTCCCCTGCCCTTCATCTCCCCACCCAAGTTAAGCTTCTCTGATTTCCTAGATTGCCCGCGATCCCAGCACGCGAGACTTATAAGCCTTTTGAGCAAAGGTAAAACAAGCTAAGCAGCTCAGGTTGGGGAAATACACCCAGTAATCCCCTACTGCGACTGAGGTACAATGCAAAGAAATATTTAAATTATGAGCGCCCGAACCACATGATCGCATCAGAAGCTAACACAAAATCCAGCGATAAAAGCCTAGAGGCAATGCGGCATTTTTCCGAACAATACGCTAAGCGTACTGGAACATACTTCTGTTCTGAACCTTCTGTTACGGCAGTAGTAATTGAAGGACTAGCCAAACATAAAGACGAGCTAGGTTCGCCTTTATGTCCCTGTCGGCACTACGAAGATAAAGAAGCCGAGGTTCACGCCACATATTGGAACTGTCCCTGCGTACCCATGAGAGAACGTAAAGAATGTCATTGTATGTTGTTCCTCACCCCTGAAAATGAGTTTGCTGGAGACAAACAAGAAATTACTCTCCAAACAATAAAAGAAGTGCGAGACAGCATGGGATGAGCGAAACCATGCCGCAAGAGTTTTGGCAAGGCGTAGAACAGTTCAATTCTGGTCAGTTTTATGCCTGCCATGACACTTTAGAGGCTCTTTGGATTGAAGCCAGCGAACCAGAAAAAACCTTTTATCAAGGCATTCTGCAAATTGCTGTGGCACTGTATCATCTGGAAAATCGTAACTGGCGAGGTGCGGTAATTCTGCTGGGAGAAGGTAGCAATCGTCTGCGGCGTTACCCATCTAGCTACGGCGGTGTTGATGTAGATGAATTATTGAGTCAAAGCGTAACCTTGTTGAAGACGCTGCAACAAATAGGAGCAGATAAGATTACGGCTGGCGAACTTGGTGAAAATGAACCCCTATCTTTACCTAGAATCGTTCTAGTTAGCGATTAATTGAAGTTTAAGCAGCTGAAGGAAAACAAGGAAGTAATACCAATTGAAAATTCAAAATTCAAAATGATGCAGGAGGTTTTCAACACAACAGATCGACTCAAATATTTAGTTTAACTACTGCGACTGAAAAATACAGCAGCTAGAACAATCAAACCCAAAAGCACCAAAGGAACCCAAAGATTAGGCAAATCTGAAAAACTCATCTGAATTACGAATTAAAAATTACGAATTATTTTAAACCTATGCCCCCTTGGGCAAATTCTTCAACTGTTTTTTGTGATAATTCATGAGTAGCGATCGCTTGCAACATTGCCAATGGTAAAGTCAAATGATCTGCTCCTGCTTGCAAGGAAGCGGCTGCTTCTTGGGGAGATTTAATACTAGCTGCTAAAATTTCCGTGTCGCTACCTTGGAGTACGCTAGCCATTTCCCGGACTAAAGCAATACCATCACCTAACAACCGAGTAGCCCGATTTACATAAGCTATGGCAATTTTTGCTCCCGCTTGCCTTGCAACTGCTGCTTGTGCTGCACTGTAAATTGCCGTTACCGAACAGGTAATTTCTGAGGACAAGATTGCTACTACTTCAAAGCCTAAAGGTGTTGCAGGAATTTTCAAAATTGTTTGCGAACCAATAATCTCAAAAGCTTTCCTACCTTCAGCTACCATTCCCGCTTTATCAGATGCCATGAGTTGATAGTATAATGGGCCGTTTGTCAAGGTAACTAATTTTTTGAGCGTCGTTTCTGGTGGAGTATCGCTTTGAGCTAAAAGCGTGGGATTGGTTGTAATACCTTTTACCCAACCCCAATGCTTGACTATTTCAGCTTCCGATGCAATCGCCGAGTCTAGATATAATGCCATAATTTTCCGGAATCGATTGTTAACAGGATTTATACCAATTCGCAATTTTAGGCATACCCAAAGGGCATTGCTGAAATCAGTAATAATAATCGGCTGTTTCAAGTATTCATTTTACAGCGGGGCGATCGCTTAGGTAAGCACGTAAGGACGCACAACTAACTCGAATTTTAAAATTCTTCATTTTGAATTTTGAATTGGTATAGCTGTGCGCCCTGACAATCATTTAATTAAAAATCGCTGCAATATTAGCCCAAATCAAAAAGTAAGATTTCACCGCCGATGTTGGTGCTAATTTCTAGCTGTTCTGCACCGTTGATTTGTACCCCATCGCCAGCCCTGAGTTCTTCACCATTTAAGTTGACTATACCTTTGGCTACTTGTAACCAGGCGTAGCGATCGCTTTTGACTTGATAATTAACAGCATCACCTCCGTCTAAAACAGACACGTATAAATCAACATCTTGGTGAATTGTTACAGCACCATCGCGCCCATCTTTAGCAGCAATCAAACGTAATTTACCGCGCTTTTCTTCTAGAGGAAAAGCTTTTTGTTCGTATCTTGGTGTTAACCCTTGTTCGTCGGGCAAAATCCAGATTTGCAATAAGTGCAATGGTTCAGTTGGCGAGGGATTAAATTCGCTGTGGCTGATTCCAGTACCAGCACTCATGACTTGTGCATCACCAGGACGAATTACCGACCCCGTACCCAAGCTGTCTTTATGTTCTACGGCACCTTCTAATACATAAGTGAGAATTTCCATATCCCGATGGCTGTGGGTAGGAAATCCACCACCAGGGGCGATGCGGTCATCGTTGATGACTCGTAGAGAACGAAATCCCATACGATTGGGATCGTAAAAACTACCAAAGGAAAATGTGTGATAACTATCAAGCCAGCCTGTTTGAACGTGACCGCGTGCATTGCGATCGTGAATTAAGTGGGTAATTGTATTTTTAGACATAGATTTGCCTCGTTGTTAATTGTTTTTAGAAGCGTTCAGAATTTTTATGTATTCAATCTATTTTTCAACTATTTAAATAGTAAAGTATATACAGATAAAATGAAAAGTACGCACTTAAAAGTGCCATAGTTACCAAAAAGTTACTGTGAGTTATTACAGGATTTTTCCAGGAAATAGGATAATTTTATTAGTACCAAAAAATCAAAAAATTTCTAAATTATATTTCCAAAAATTAATACCAATTTTAAAAAATAATTTGATAAATAGAGCATTTGTAGAGACGCGATTCATGAGCCAGCGCGTTGCGGGGGTTCCCACGCCACTTGCTACCCTTCGGGAACGCCAAGGGCGAACAAGCCGGGAAACCCGTCCAACGCAGTGGCTCCCCGTTGTAGCGACTGGCGTCGCGTCTTAATTCAAGGACGTTTTACAGACCATCAAACCAGGTATTGTTAATTTTGGATTTGATGCCAATATAATATAGTGCGTTAGGCTAAAGCCTAACGCACCTTACTACAAGTTAAGATTTACTATCCCCTCATTTATAAATACTTATCTGACACCAGCAGCTGTCTTTTGAGTTTTAGTAGCACCTGCGCTGCCATTCTCTCCCTTAATTTCTGCTACTTGCAGATGAGCTTCTAAGAACCAGAGTCGTTTGTCAATGGTGCGGGAAATTTCAGTGTAAAGGTCCGCTGTATCAGCATCACCTAATTCATCAGTTTTATCGATCGCTTCTCGGATATGTTTAGCATAGGGTGCAAAACGATCTGCTAAAGCTGTTACGTGGTCTTTACCGTCCAAAATATCAAATGGATATTCTGGAAGAATAGAATTACTAGCAGCAGCACGGGCTGTTCCTACAGCATATCCACCTAAAGCTGTTACCCGTTCGGCAACCATATCAACGTATTCTTCTAATTCACCAGCAATTTCATCAAATAGTTCGTGTAGCTGGTAGAAATCGGTGCCTTTAACATTCCAATGCGCTTGCTTTACTTGGGTTTTTAAATCCAAACTAGCTGCGAGGGTTTGGTTAAGAATGACCACAATTTGCACTCGTGATTCAGCAGGAATGTCGATGCGGGTAGGGTACAGACGTGATGAAAGGGTGTTGTCGCTCATGATTTTATCTTAATGCCTATTACAATTTACTTTACAGATTTTGGCTTGTGATGCGAAACTCTCTGACGATAGATTGAATTCAAGCCTGAATGTGTTATTGTTTATAATTGATACAATTTTTAAGAAAATAATTCTCAATTTTGGATTGAGAATTTCTTACTATTAATTAGTTATTAGTCATTGGTCAGCGGTCATTAGCGAAGAACAAAATGCAATACTCAAACTCTGTAGCTTTCTTCGTATCAAGTATCGAATTTTGCAAATATCAGAACCTTGCAAAATATCAAAAATAACTAATGACTAATGACTAATGACTAATAAATAATAAAATTAAATCCGATGGTTGTCTATGGCACTAAAAGTACCACCAAAAAGGCGATCGCGAATCATCTCGCTGTGCAAAAAGTCATGGGGAAAACCCAACTCAATTTGACTGATTTCATTTAAACGCTGCAAATGTTCTGGGGAAAGAGTAACATCCAAGGAAGCTAAGTTATCTTGAAATTGACTTAATTTACGCGCCCCAATAATCGGAATTATGACTCCACTTTGAGCGCGTAACCAAGCTATTGCTACCTGTGACGGCGTGCGTCCAATTTCTGCTGCAACTTGACTTACAACTTCAGCGATCGCCAAACTTTTTTCTGAAATAGTTCCTAATCCTGGATTTGCTAACCTTCCCTGTTCGCTATTTTCTTGAGGAGGTTTATTATACTTACCTGTCAGCACGCCACCGCCCAAAGGCGACCACGGCGTTATAGCTAAATCGAAAGCTTTAGCCATCGGAATTAAATCGCGTTCTGGCGTTCGCTGAATTAAACTATACTCAATTTGCAGGGCAACAAACTGCGTCCATCCTTGATATTGAGCAATGGTATTTGCTTGGGAAACAATCCAAGCTGGTGCATCAGAAATGCCGATATAAAGTACTTTACCTTGACGGACTACATCATCAAGCGATCGTAATACTTCTTCAATAGGCGTGGTAAAATCCCAAGCGTGCAACCAAAATAAATCAATGTAGTCGGTATTCAACCGTTTGAGACTACCTTCTAAAGACTGGATTAAGTTCTTACGATGATTACCGCTACCATTGGGGTCGCCTTTGTTATCATTCATCCGCAAGGGAAACGAATATTTCGTCGCAACTACAAAGCGTTCCCGGTCTTTAGCAATTAATTCACCAACAATCTTTTCACTGCTACCATCGGTATAACCATTGGCGGTGTCAATAAAATTACCTCCAGCTTCCACAAAAGCATTAAAAACTTTACCGCTTTCGTCTTTGGAAGCACCCCAACCCCAATCTTCACCAAAGGTCATGGTTCCCAAGCAGAGTTCGGAGACTCTTAAACCGCTTTTGCCCAAGAGTTTGTATCTCATGAATATTTTCTCATTAATGAAAAAAACTATGCAAATACTATTCCAAAGATATGATACCAATTCAAAATTCAAAATGACGCTCTCTACGAGACGCTGCGCGAACGCGGACACGGCTTAGCTGCGCTAACAAAATTCAGATTTTCTAAGGAAAATTGTAGATTGGGTTAAACGAAGTGAAACCCAACAAAGCAGCGAACATGTTGGGTTTCGTTCCTCAACCCAAGCGTATTTATTTATATCAAGTATTTTGTGAAAATCTATAGAAATTTTTAGGGGCGCACAGCTGTGCGCCCCTACCCGATCGCGAGAGATATTATCGATTAATAATTAATGCAAAATTTCCCAATCTTGCAGGAGGAGAATAGCGCGTTTATACAAAGACAAATCAACTTGATTAACTTCTATTCCTTGCCCGATACCTTCTAGAAGAGTAATTGTTAATTTACCTCCTAAATGTTCGCGGAATTCGGTAAGTCCCCTAAATATACAATCGGGATGGTCTGGGTTATCTAAATACTCTGTTAGTGTTGGTACAAACAAAGTAAAGCCTAATTTTTTTAACGTACTGAGAACCCTTTGCCACTCGCATTGTAAAAGTTCGCCGGTTAAATATGAATAGGTTGCGTCTAAAGCAATGCCGATCGCCACAGCTTCACCATGACGTAAGCTATAATTTGTCAAATGTTCTAGTTTATGAGCAGCCCAATGTCCAAAATCTAAAGGACGCGATGAACCCATTTCAAAAGGATCGCCCCCACCAGCAATATGTTCTAAGTGTAATTGAGAACAACGATAGATTAGCTGTTCCATAATCTCCATATCTCGATTAGCTAATCTATCAGCATAAGTGGCAATAAAATTGAAGAAATCTGCATCTTTAATCAGTGCCACTTTGACTGCTTCTGCAATTCCAGATCGCCAATCGCGATCGTCAAGACTAATAAGAAAATCAAAGTCATTCAATACAGCATAAGGAGGCATGAATGTACCAAGAAAATTTTTCTTACCAAAGGCATTGATTCCATTTTTTACCCCTACACCCGAATCATTTTGCCCTAATACTGTGGTCGGTACTCGTATCAACCGAATTCCTCGATGAGCCGTTGCTGCTGCATATCCTGCCATATCTAGCACGGCCCCGCCTCCAATTGCTAACACGTAAGAGTGGCGACACAATCCAACTGCATCGATTACCTGATGAATTTGCTCTATGAATGTAGAATCATTTTTGACTGCTTCTCCACCAGGAACTATCATCGGTTCGCCACTCAAAGCGATCGCATCTGCATAACGCTGTGCGTAACCTGATAATTTTTTGAGCAATTCCTTTTGGTAGTGTAAAATACCTCCATCTACCACTACTAGTACTTTTTTGGGAGTTGCCTCCCTATTTCCAGCGATCGTTTGTGCCAATAAAGGATTATCTAAGTCAAACAAACCTCTAGTAAAATGAACACCATACTTGAATGTTACTTGAATGCATTGATTAATGGGTTGTAGGTTGAGAGCAGTCTTTTGTTGAAGAGACATATTTAATATTATTAATTTTGAACTAATTGGATATAAGTACGCTAATTGAATTTAAATTAGCGCTAATTTGAACAATATAAATATTCCACTTGAGATTCAAATTATTTACCAGATAATTTGAGCTAATAAATTATTTATTTACTGTGCATCTATCCATTGTTGGATCTATCTCAAGTTACATTTATTTGCAAGCTTATTCATGCTTAGATTGTATATCTAAGTTGGGCAGTTGATATGCTCTATCTAAATAAAATTCTAATTTTTTTTCAGTAGCTTCACTTGGAGTTTATCAGTTCAAAATCATATCTTTACACTATCTTATCTATAAAGACTCGATTTTTATAGATTCAATGAAGTTATTTGGTAATTAATATACTATATAACTAGTTGAATAACAAAGTATCAAATTTAGTGCTAAAAATTATACATAGTTGTCGCAAAAAAGTTGGACAACTTCTGCTGAATTTATCATGAGTAAAGTAAACAAGTTACTAGATCAGTGGTTACTACAGTCTGTTTCAGACACAGCTATTAGTTGGTTGGAACAGAAACAGACACAAATTGCTAACGGAGCTGCTGAACGAGTGTTTTTCACAGCTTTTAGTGCTGTGCCGCGTTATTTAGGTAAACAAAATTTGCAGCTAACATCGCCAGATTTGGAAGCAGCAGATGAAGTAATTGCTGGTTGGAATCCTGGTAATTGGAGTGTAGACCAAGCAGGCCGCGCACTCTTGGTTTTAGCTTTACCACACGATGATGCCGAGAGTTACGTGCAAACGCTCGATAAAGTCTTCTCTAGTGCCGATATGGGCGAATTAGTTGCACTTTATCAGAGTTTACCCTTACTACCACATCCAGAATTACATCGCCAGCGCGCTGCTGAGGGAATTCGCAGCAATATGAGCAATGTCTTTCAAGCCATAGCACTGCGTAACCCTTATCCAGCAAACTATTTAGATAACGCTGCTTGGAATCAGATGGTATTGAAGACCGTATTTGTTGGTAGTCCGTTGCATCTAATTTGGGGTTTAGATCGTCGCGCCAACCCAGAATTAGCAAAGATGTTGACAGACTATGCCCACGAACGTTGGGCAGCTAAACGCCCAGTTACACCAGAACTGTGGCGACCCGTAGGTAAATTCGCTGATAGTACGGTAGTTGCAGATTTAGAAAAAGTCCTCGCTAATGGGGATATAGCCGAGCAACAAGCAGCAGCATTAGCCTGTGCTGAATCAGGTTTACCCGAAGCGCAAGCATTACTTTCAAATTATCCAGATTTGCACTCATCCATTGAACAGGGTAACCTGACTTGGAGCAGTTTTAGCCGCGATCGCTAACAGGAATTCAAAGCTGGAGACTGGGAAATAAGCTTAACAATATTATCCTCCAATCCCAAATACTAAATTCCAAATACTAAATCCCCATTCTCCAGTCCGTACCGCAATTCATCGCGTCTCTCCCTACTTACTAAACCACACCATCATGTATATCGATCCTCACATTCACATGTGTTCCCGTACTACTTACGATTACTTAGTAATGCGAGAATATGGTATTGTCGCCGTTATTGAGCCAGCTTTTTGGTTAGGGCAACCGCGAACTAACGCCGGTACATTCAAAGACTATTTCAGCAGTCTTGTAGGCTGGGAACGGTTTCGTGCTAGTCAGTTTGGCATCCAACATTACTGTACAATCGGCTTAAATCCTAAAGAAGCCAACAACGAGGCGCTAGCAGCAGAAGTGCTGGAATTGCTACCGCTTTATGCTTGCAAAGAAGGAGTTGTTGCCATTGGCGAAATTGGCTACGACGATATGACAGAAGTAGAAGATAAGTACTTTTGTCAACAGTTAGCATTAGCCAAAGAACTCGATATGTTAGTACTAATTCATACTCCTCATCGTAATAAGAAAGCAGGCGCTAGTCGGAGTATGGATCGGTGTATTGAATATGGTTTAGATCCTTCACAAGTAGTTATCGATCATAACAACGAGGAAACTGTTGAAGAAGTACTAAAAAGAGGTTTTTGGGCAGCTTTTACGATTTATCCCCAAACAAAAATGGGTAATGCCAGGATGGTGGAAGTTGTTCGTAAATATGGATTCAATCGCATTATTGTCGATAGTAGTGCTGATTGGGGAATTAGCGATCCATTAGCAGTGCCAAAAACGGCTCAGTTAATGTTAGAAAGAGGCATTCCAGAAGAACACGTGCAAGCAGTTTGTTATGAAAATGCTCTGGCGGCTTACAGTCAAACCGGACAAATGCAAGCATCAGACTGGCTAAATCCCCAATCTATCGATCAGCGTCAGCTATTTAATGGTAATTCTGTGTTGCGAGGACAAGAACCAGGTATTAATTCGCTTTCAGTATTGATTGAGTAGAAGGGCATGGGAAGAGGCAGAGGGGAGCAGAGGGGAAAGACTGCTGGAACTACTTCCCTGCTCCCCACTCCCTGAAAAATCCAAACTGATTACTAAGGAGCCACATAAGTGAATGTTGCTAACTTGAATTTTCAAAACTGGCGGGGTTATTTGGAATTGATGCGTCCGGCTAATATTGTTACGGCTTGGGCGGATATTTTGGTTGGCTTTGCTGCTTCTGGTTCTGCGATTATTTTTGCTCGAGTCATCAATGGCGAAGCAACTTTGGCGAATCTAATTCCATTAGCTTGGTTGTTATTAGCAACAACTGGTTTATATGGCGGCGGTATTGTTTTTAATGATGTTTTTGATGCTGAATTAGATGCCAAAGAGCGACCAAATAGAGCAATTCCTAGCGGTCGCGTGCCACTGCAAAATGCTACTTTGTTGGGCAGTATATTATTCGCAATCGGCATTGCAGCAGCTTTTCAAGTGTCTTGGTTGAGTGGGGCGATCGCTATCTTCATCACTCTCTCTACACTGCTGTATAATTCCATTGCAAAACATCATCCTTTTTTTGGCCCGTTGAATATGGGTTTATGCCGTGGCAGTAACTTATTATTGGGTGTAAGTGCTGTCCCAGGAATCATAGAAGAACGTTGGTATTTAGCAGTGATTCCTGTTATTTATATTGCTGCTATCACTGCAATTAGTCAGGGTGAAGTTCGCGGAGGAAAGAAGATTACCGGAGTACTAGCACTAGTTCTGATTGCAATAGTTTTAACGGCAGTTTTAGCATTAGGAATTTTACCAGAGTATACAGCGATCGCAGCATTCCCATTTGCAGTTTTTCTAGCTATCCGAGTGCTACCTAATTTTGTCAAAGCTGCACGGGAACCATTAGCAGAAAATATTCGTAGTGCTGTAAAAATAGGCGTGTTGTCTTTAATCGTCTTAGATGCAACAGTTGCATCTGGTTTTGCTGGTTTGTATTACGGTTTAGCAGTCCTAATTTTATTGCCAATTTCTATGAAATTAGCGCAATTATTTGCGGTTACTTAAGCTCACACTCCAGGCCCAGAGTCGCAGAGAGAAAGATTGAGTGATGTAGAATATTTTACAATTATTATAGAATTTCAAAAACCTCTCCGCGCCCACCGAAGTTCAGATCGGCGGAAGCCGCCGCTCCGACTTCTCTCTGCGTCTCTGCGTGCAAATAAATAACAGAGGAACCAGAAAATGAAAATTGCTAAAAATAACAACTTTCACTTAACTTATTGCAGTAACATTCATCCCGGCGAAACTTGGATAGAAGTGTTTGCAAATTTACAGCAATATATTCCCGAACTTAAATCACGTTTGTCACCGACAGAACCTTTCGGTATTGGTTTGAGATTAGCAGATACATCTGCCAAAGAACTTTTAGAAGGTAACAACTTACCTCAATTCAAAGATTGGTTAAGCAAACAAGATTTATATGTTTTTACTTTAAATGGATTTCCTTACGGTGGATTCCATCGGCAGGTGGTAAAAGACCAAGTTTATGCACCAGATTGGTCTACAGAAGAACGACTAAATTACACATTAAATCTGACACAAATTTTAGCAACTCTATTACCTCTAGGACTCGATGGTGGAATTTCTACGCTTCCGTTATCGTATAAACCTTGGTGGCAAAAAGACCAAGCAAACTTTGAGACAGTTTTGAAAAATAGCTGTTTTCATCTAGCATCAGCTGTTGCAGAAATGATTCGTATTTGGGAAAAAACAGGGAAATTACTTCATATAGATTTAGAACCTGAGCCAGATGGATTAATTGAAAATACTTCAGAAGTAATTGAGTTTTTTCAAGATTGGTTGCTACCAATTGGTGGTAATTATTTATCTCAAAAATTAAATATTGAACCAAGTTTAGCTGAGACTAAATTGCTAGAACACGTTCGCCTTTGTTATGATACCTGCCATTTTTCAGTTGAATACGAGCAGCCACATTCTGTATTTAAGCGTTTGCAATCAGCAGGAATTAAAATAGGCAAGGTTCAAATTAGTGCGGCAATTCAAGTAAAAATTCCGGCTGAAGTTGAGAAACGTAGTTTGATAGTTGAACGCTTACGTCCTTTTGCAGAGTCTACTTATCTTCACCAAGTTATCGAACGCCGTAGCGATGGTACGCTATATCACTATCCCGATCTCATCGCTGCATTACCACATCTAGAAGAATCTCTAGCTGAAGAATGGCGTACTCACTTCCACGTCCCAATTTTTATTCGTGATTATCAAATTTTGCAGTCTACACAAGATGATATCGCCACTGTTTTACATCTACTTCAAACAAATCATGCTTGTTCGCATCTAGAAATTGAGACTTATACGTGGGATGTATTGCCAGCAGATATGAAAATAGATTTGCTGACTTCTATTGAGCGAGAATATGGCTGGGTTTTAAAAGAACTAGGTAAGAATTCAGAACCCAGAATTCTGAATTCAGAATATTTTGAGGTTTAAACTCTTAAAGTTTTAAGGAATTTAATTGATGAAAAAAACAGTTATTCTAAACGTTGTAGGGTTAACACCTAGCTTACTGGGAAAAAACACGCCGTTTTTATCTGCTTGGGCTGCTAAAGGTCAAGTATCTGCAATCAAAACAGTCTTACCTGCTGTAACTTGTTCTGTTCAAGCTACTTATTTAACAGGAAAATTACCTAACGAACATGGAATCGTCGCTAATGGTTGGTATTTTCGAGATGAATGTGAAGTAAAATTTTGGCGACAATCTAATAAATTAGTGCAGGCTCCTAAAGTTTGGGAAATAGCTAAATCAATCGATCCAAACTTTACTTGTGCCAACCTTTTTTGGTGGTACAACATGTATTCTACGGTAGATTATGCCATTACACCTCGTCCAATGTATCCCGCAGATGGCAGAAAATTACCTGATATTTATACCCAGCCTAGCGATGTGCGATCGCCAATTCAATCAGATTTAGGTCAATTCCCTTTATTTGATTTTTGGGGGCCGAAAACTTCAATTAATTCTAGTCAATGGATTGCCAATTCTGCTAAATGGATTGAAGAACGCTATAGCCCGACACTATCGCTAGTTTACTTACCACATTTAGATTATTGTTTGCAAAAATTTGGTCGCGATGAAAAACGCATCCAAGGAGATTTACAAGAAATCGATGCTGTTTGTGGCGATTTAATTGAATATTTTCAAGCACGAAATACTCAAGTAATTATTCTTTCTGAGTATGGCATTACTCCAGTTAACAAAGCTGTAGATTTAAACCGCATATTCAGGAAAAATAATCTAATTGCTGTACGGGAAGAATTAGGACGAGAATTGTTAGATTTTGGTGCTAGTATTGCCTTTGCTGTAGCCGATCACCAAATTGCTCATATATATATTAATGATGAAGCCTACATCCCAAAAGTGCGATCGCTTTTAGAAGCCACTGAAGGCGTAGCCGAAGTATTAGACGAACAAGGTAAACAAGCCTACCATCTCAATCATCCCAGATCGGGAGAGTTAGTAGCGATCGCTCAACCTGATGCTTGGTTTACCTATTATTACTGGCTAGATGATAACAAAGCCCCTGATTTTGCTAGAACTGTAGATATTCACCGCAAACCTGGTTACGACCCTGTAGAACTTTTCTTAGATCCGCAAATTAAGTTTCCTCAAGGAAAAATCGCTCTCAAGCTGCTAAAGAAACAACTTGGTTTCCGCTACCTCATGGATGTGATTCCTCTAGATGCTTCTCTAGTACGTGGTTCTCACGGTCACATTACCACTTCTAGCGATGAAGGGCCTCTCTTTATCACCCATCAAACTCACCTTATTGATACAAACATCATTGAAGCCACAGATGTTTGCTCGTTGATTCTCAAACATTTAAATCAGCAGTAGTCAGTGGGGAAATTCTGCTCAGGTGATTGTGCCATAACGCCTGAATTCCAAAATCAAGCCGGATTTTTATATCAGTCCTAAATATTACTCCCAAAAATACCAAAAAAAGCCCTTGTAATTCATAGTCATTTCGAGTATGCTTTATTTATAAACTCGTAATGACTATGAATTAGGTAATTATATTCAGCAGGTATTTGTGTATCTACTGACTAAAATGTACTGCGGAAAATTTGAGTAACTGGACGGAGAACTTATTTACCTATGACTGAATCCCACAACTTGACAACTGCTGACGGTATCCCTGTTGCCGATAACCAAAACTCACTAACTGCGGGGGCACGCGGCCCTGTATTAATGCAGGATTTTCACCTCATAGAAAAGCTGGCTCACTTCAACAGAGAACGCATTCCGGAAAGAGTTGTCCATGCCAAAGGTGCGGCTGCTTTTGGTACTTTTACGGTAACTAATGATATTACTCGCTACACGAAAGCCAAACTTTTTTCTGAGATTGGCAAGAAAACAGAAGTTTTATTGCGCTTTTCGACAGTTGGCGGAGAAAAGGGTTCAGCAGATGCAGAGCGCGACCCCAGAGGTTTTGCCGTCAAGTTTTACACCGAAGAGGGTAACTGGGATCTCGTAGGTAACAATACTCCGATTTTCTTCATCCGCGACCCCCTAAAGTTTCCTGATTTTATCCATACCCAAAAGCGAAATCCCCAAACGAATTATAAAGAACACAATGCAAAATGGGATTTTTGGTCGCTGAGTCCCGAATCGCTGCACCAAGTAACGATTTTGTTTTCAGACAGGGGAATTCCAAAAACCTACCGACACATGGACGGCTTTGGTAGCCATACCTTTAGCTTGATTAATGCTCAGGGCGATCGCATTTGGTGTAAATTTCACTTTAAGACTTTACAAGGCCATCAAACCTTGACAGAGGAAGAATCCATCAAAATTAAAGGAGAAGATCCCGATCGTGCAACTCGGGATTTATTTGAAGCGATCGCTCAAGGCGATTATCCCAAATGGCGGATGTGTATTCAAGTGATGACTGAGGAGCAAGCCTCAAAACATCGAGATAATCCCTTTGATTTGACAAAAGTCTGGAAACACTCAGAATATCCTTTAATCGAAGTCGGGATATTAGAGCTAAATCGTAACCCCGAGAATTATTTCGCCGAAGTCGAACAAGCCGCTTTTAGTCCTAGCGCAGTAGTTCCTGGCGTGAGTTTCTCACCAGACAAAGTTTTGCAAGCTCGCATCTTTTCTTACCCAGATGCTCAACGCTATCGTTTGGGCGGTAACTATCAACAACTACCTGTCAACCAGCCTAAATGTCCAGTCATGCACTACCAGCGAGATGGCTTCATGGCCTTGGGAAATAACGGCGGTAGCGCCCCTAATTACGAACCGAATAGTGTTGAAGGTGCGCCTAAACAAAATCCAGCTTATGCAGAGCCACCCAGCCATTTGGGAGATACCACCGTCGATCGCTATGACCATCGTCAAGCAAACGACGATTATACTCAAGCAGGCGACCTCTATCGCTTAATGACTCCCGAACAGCAAGAACGCCTCGTGCAAAATATCGTTGGTAGTCTCAGTCAAGCAAGGCAAGACATCCAGATGCGTCAACTTTGCCACTTTTTTAGAGCAGATGTTTCCTACGGTATGCGTATAGCTGAAAAATTAGGCATTTCCATCGATCCTTCAATGTTGAATCGAACTCCTGAAGCTGCGGGTGTCTAGTACCGCTACGCAAAAGTTAAAATCATCAAAGTAGGGTACACAGCTGTGTATTAGTGTCAACTTAAGCTCAAACACTTATCCCACAGGCATTTTACCCCACCCCCAACCCCTCCCCTTGGCAAGGGGAGGGGCGATTTTGGCTTTAGACAAAATTGGGGTGGGGTAACGCGGATCTTGGCTGATTTCATGTATGAAAACGATTGTGTATGATATCAAAATCCTTGTAGAGACGTTGCAATGCAACGTCTCTACGTATCTATTCATAACGCAATTCAGCAACACCGTTTCTTAGCCTTTCCCTCCTTGTGCAAGAAGTCCTAAGGATAAAGACCCCTATCATTGAGTGCTTGAGCCACTCTACCAACCCCCAGCGTATAAGCTGCTAATCTCAAAGATACTTGCCGCTTCTTCGACTGTTGAATCACTTGGCGGTAAGCTTGCACCATCAAATGTTCCATTTCGCGGTTGACGCGTTCCTCGTCCCAAAATACGTAAGAAAGACCCTGTACCCATTCCAAGTAACTCACCACAACACCACCAGCATTGGCCAAAATATCTGGTAGCACCGTTACACCCCGCGCCTCTAAAGCCAAGCTAGCCTCAAGAGTCACAGGGCCGTTAGCTGCTTCCGCGACAATCTGCGCTTGCACCTGATGCACATTTTCTTCAGAAATTTGGTTCTCCAAAGCTGCTGGTATCAGGACATCACAAGGCAAAGTTAATAAATCTGCATTACTAATTGTTTCTGCTCCGGGAAAACCCACGATACTCTTGTGATTTTCGGCAGCGTAGACTTTTAAACTGGGAATATCAAGACCCTCTTGGGAAAATACTCCCCCAGCACTTGTAGAAACAGCGATAATTTTCGCTCCGGCTTGGTATAGTAATTCAGCTGCGGCAGCGCCAACATTACCGAAACCTTGAATAACTACTCGCACTCCCGCCAAGGATTTACCTTGGTCTGCTAGCGCCTCACGTACAACAATCATCGCTCCGCGTCCAGTTGCCATTTCGCGTCCCCTGGAACCACCAACAGAAATTGGCTTGCCAGTCACAACCCCTGGTACAGCATGACCGACATTTACAGAGTAGGTATCCATCATCCAAGCCATTTCCCGAGCAGAGGTACCCATATCTGGCGCGGGAATATCAACGGAAGGCCCGATATCTTTAATCAACTCGCTGATATAACGACGGCTGATGCGTTCTAGTTCGCTAACACTATAACGTTTCGGATCGATCGCAATACCACCTTTACCGCCACCGTAAGGAATACCCAACAGCGCACATTTCCAAGTCATTAGCATTGCCAAAGCCGAAACTTCCCGCAATGTCACAGCCGGATGATAACGAATTCCGCCTTTATATGGGCCTAAAACGTCAGAGTGCTGCACCCGATGCCCAGCGAGAACTTGTATGTCCCCATTATCTAATTTCACAGGAACCGAAACAGTTACTACTTTGCGCGGACGGCTAAGAATTTCCAACAATCCTTGGTCTAACCTTAATTCCTTAGCCGCAGCTTCCAAGTAACTACAAGCTTGATCGAACGGACAAATATGCGCTGGAGAAGCAGCTTCCAACGGCAACGCAGATGCTAAACTCATAAAATTTTCTCCTAATCCTGGTCTATTCCATAACCGGATTTCATATATTGCCTAGCTTAGCCTGTTTTTTAAAAAAATAGGATTTTTGTAGTTTTTGTTACAGTTTTATGTAGATAGATATGCATTAAGTTTGAGATAAATGACAATCAATTTGCTAAAGCGATCGCTGCATTCTGTCCGCCGAAGCCAAAACTCAAACATAAGACATGGCTAATTTTACTGATACGCGCTGCTGTAACTAAATCTAAATTAAACTCTGACTGCTGCAATCCTACACAAGGTGGTAAAATTTGATGCTTTAAAGCCATCAAAGAAAAAGCTACGCCTAAAGCTCCAGATGCTCCTAACGTATGGCCTGAGCTTCCTTTAGTAGAACTAACTGCCACGCCTTGGGGAAACAAACGCTGGATTACCATACTCTCCATCTGGTCATTGAGCTGGGTAGCTGTACCATGAGCATGAATGTAATTGATGTCGGCTGGCGATAAATAGCTGCGTTCGAGACATTGTTTAATAGCAGCGATCGCACTTTTTCCCTGAGGTTGTGGTGAAGTCGTATGATGTGCGTCGTTAGTTAAGCCGAAACCGAGAATTTTACCATAAACTTTTGCTTGACGCTGTTTTGCCAACTCTGCTGATTCCAAGACAAACACAGCTGCACCTTCGCCTAAAACTAAGCCTTCCCGATGCACGTCAAAAGGGTAAGCCCCAGTTTTTGCCAAAGCGCCCATCTGATCAAATCCTGCCAAAGTCAAAGGCGTGATTGGTGCTTCCACTGCGCCTGCGATCGCTCTTTGACATTGCCCAGTTTGTATCAGTAAAGCTGCTTGGGCAATAGATAAAATTCCAGTAGCACAAGCTGCCATTGGTGCCAAAACTATGCCAGATCCACCAATTTGTCGCGCAGTGGCGATCGCGTTTGTATGAGGTAAAGTATCCAGCCAATTTTCCAGATAGGAAGCAAAAACAGGAGGACGCGGGGATGAGGAGAAATTTTTTGCGTCTTGATACATCTGCCGAATCAGGACTTCCCAAGATGCTTGAAAAGAGCGACTTGAGCCAATTACTACAGCACAATCAGCTAAAGGTGGAACTAAGCCAGCATCTTCCAAAGCAGAAGCAACAACCAGCTGAGTTAATTTTGCCAACTCAGTTGGTTGTTGACCAATCAAACCCAGAGGAAACGGTCTAAGTTCTGGAAATGGTTGATGCAATTTAATTCCAGATTTACCTGCTAACAACTTTTGCCAGCTAATTTCTAAGCTTTCGCCTAACGCGCAAACAAGACCAATACCAGTAACAACTACTTTCACAGATTTGGAACCAGGAGTTTAAAATGAGGAGTTTATTATTGTCCCCTCTGCTCCTCTGCCCCTCTGCTCCCTATCCTCCTACTGCCCTGGCACTTTCAGATTTTCTGCTCCTTGGGTAACTTTGGCAGACTCGATGCGATCGCCTTGCTGAATTTTGTTGATTACATCGAAGCCTTGAGTGACATAGCCAAACACGGCATAGTTACCATCGAGGAATCCGATATCTGCTAGAGCAAAATAAAACTGTGAAGAAGCGGAATCTGGTTGTTGCGATCGTGCCATTGCTACTGCACCTTGCTTATGAGGTAATACAACAGGTTGAGCAGTAGCATCAAATGGTTTATTATAAACCAGCGTATTTAAACCTTTTGGTTTGATTTCTAAAGGTATGTAGCGAATATTTCCGGTTTTTGGATCGACATAACTACCTGTTCCCAATCGATCTGCTGGAAAATTGGGATCTTTACTTTGAGGATCGCCACCTTGAACTACAAACGGCTGAGGTTTGTCGGGAGTTCCGCGCTCAACCCTGTGGAAAGATAAGCCATTATAAACGCCCTTTTGCACTAAATCGACAAAGTTACCAGCTGTAATTGGGGCGTTAGTACCGTCTACTTCGATAGTAATTGGCGAACCTTTAACTGTAAGTACAACAGTTGCCTTACCGTCGAGCCTTGGTAAATTTGCGATTCCCGGAACACTTTCATTAGTAGTTTGAGATACAGATGTTGCTTCAGTAGTTGTCTTGACGCCTCCCTCGCTTGCAGTCGAGGTAGCTGTCGATGTTGCAGAAGAAGTATTAGAAGCGACTTGTTGTGTTGAGCAACTTCCCAACATCAAGGCACTGGCGATCGCAAGAGAAAGCAAAAATTGTGAAATTTTCAACCGCATTGCTAGTTACTGATTCAACTTAAGTATCTTATCGTTTCAAGAGGGGAGTGGGGAGTAGGGAATAGGGAATAGGGATTGGGTATCCAAAAAACTTTTCTCTAGTCGCCAGTTCTAACTTTCCACTCCCTACTCCCTACTCCCCAATTCCCTAAAGCCCTTCTAGCGATACTCCTAAAAACCGGGCTAACTTTGCGCCTTCTGTTTCCAACTCTGTTAAGGATACAGGTTGTCCAACCCGTGTTAAGGGTATATCTCGCCGGCCTTTAACGCGGAGATAGAGCGAGCGACGGGGATTAACACCTTCTTTGACCGTGATTCTGATAGATTGTATGTCTTCTATCCGTCCGTCAATTTCAATACGGCGGTTTTTGCCGGGAAATCCCCAACGAAATATTTTGAATGTGCTGGTTTCGCGATCGAATTCGTTGTAACCGCCTCCTACATCCCATAAAATCACTAACCACAGGTATGTAGCTAGTAATAAGCCAGCGGTACCATACAATCCCATTACCAATCCTTGAGGGACAAATACAAGTTGAGTTGGATCGGTAACTATGAGTAAATTAACTTTTAGGTAACTGGATATGCCAGCCAGTAAAAAGCCTGTTGCTCCCAAGGTAACGATAGTTGCCCACCAGTAGTTGCTAAACCGACGAGAACCGAGAACGTTTTGATGCAGCAGGCGATCGCCTTTGTTAATCGTTGTTGATGCCGTCATTGAACTACCTTGGCCTGTGAGATACTCTCTTTAAGAGTCTGCCATTTAATCGGGATATCTTGCAACTGGATTAGGGCATCGGGCATGGGAGATGGGGAGATGGAGAGATAGGGAAGTGTGGGAAGTGTGGGGAGCAGAGGAGCAGGGGAGATAGGGAATGTGGGAGTGAGAGGGGAAAGATTTTTTCCCCATCCACCCACACCTCCTGCTTCCCCCATGCCCAATTCCCAACCCCAATTGTTTAGATTTCTGAGAAAACTTGTGTCAAATTGTAAAATTTCTGATATTCATATTATTAATATACGTTCGTGTTGAATACCCGATTCGCTTGCGTGTGTCTGGCCAAAACCGAACTAATGTGATAAGTTAAGAATCATTAAGTTACCACAAGCTAGGTTACTACGCAGTGGTACGTGTAATGGCATAGCCCTGAGAAATGCTGACTTTAGTAGACAGCTAGCTCTCAGAATCTCAGTTCCTTTTAGGCTGTTGAGATTGTCAAAAAAAAACGTTAATTCCTCACGGTAGTCGCCCAAGAAAGCAAGAGCTTTAAGTAAGGCGGCGCTGGTTCAAAAACGTTGCAATTTTAGTAAAAAAAGAGGATTTTAGTCCGATGACCATCGCAGTTGGACGCGCCCCAAGTACAAGAGGGTGGTTTGACGTAGTAGACGACTGGCTCAAGCGCGATCG